>NZ_JHZK01000006.1 GCF_000688515.1 Afifella pfennigii DSM 17143
CTCGTGCGCATCGAGCTTGGAGCGTGACGGCTGGCCCTGCTTGCGAGCCTCCGTCTCGCCGGTCTCGCGATAGCGGCGATACCAGGCCCCGGCCGTCGAGATCCCGATGCAAAAGCGCCGCGCCGCCTCGCGCGTCGAAACTCCATCCTCAATCGCCGCGATCACACGGCCGCGAAGGTCGCCGCTCAGGCTCCTCGACATCTTCACCTCCTGGCAAATCACCAGCAGCATCGAATCAGACAAGCCAGACCGCGTGAAGCCTCAAACCGACTCTAAGTTCATCGAAGATGCTCTAACGCGTTCGTTGGCGCGCCGGTTGGCGTTCTTCGCCTCGGCCGCCCGTCTCGTCTCGCGGGTCATCGCTGTCTCCTCGTTTGCAGGGGACAACGAGGCGCGGCGGGCGCCGTTCCAAGGCGCCGCCGCTGGCCGAAGGCGCTAGCTGAGGCTGTTGCAGAAGCGTTGGATGCGCCCGCAGGCCTCCTCCAGCGCCTCCGTGGAGGTGGCGTAGGAGATGCGGAAGTTCGGGCCGAGGCCGAAGGCCGACCCATGCACCACGGCAACGCCCTCCGCCTCCAACAACTCGGTGACGAAATCCTCGTCCGTCTCGATCGTCTTGCCCGAGGGCCCCTTCCTGCCGATCGCCTTGGCGCAGGACGGGTAGACGTAGAAGGCCCCCTCCGGCTCCGGGCATTCAAGCATCGAGCTCTGATTGAGCATGGAGACGACGAGGTCGCGCCGCTTCTGGAAGATCTGGCGCGAGGTTTCCACGAAGTCCTGCGGCCCGTTCAGCGCCTCCACCGCCGCCCATTGGGCGATGGAGCAGGCGCCCGAAGTCTGCTGGCTCTGGATCATCGTCATGGCCTTGATGAGCCGGTCCGGCCCGCCGGCATAGCCGATGCGCCAGCCGGTCATGGCATAGGCCTTGGAGACGCCGTTGGTCGTCAGCGTGCGCTCCCATAGTCCCGGCTCCACCTGCGCCAGCGTGGCGAAGGGCTCCTCAATGTAGAGCAGGTGCTCGTACATGTCGTCGGAGAGGATCCATACCTGCGGATGCCGCATCAAGACTTCGGCGAGCCCCTTCAGCTCCGCCTCCGTATAGGCCGCGCCCGAGGGGTTGGAGGGGGAGTTGAAGATGAGCCATTTCGTCTTCGGCGTGATGGCGGCTTCCAGCGTCTCCGGCTTGAGCTTGAACTTGTCGGCAAGCGTCGTCGCCACGAAGCGCGGCTCGCCGCCGTTGAGCAGCACCATGTCCGGGTAGCTGACCCAATAGGGGGAGGGAATCAGCACCTCATCCCCCGGGTTAAGCGTCGCCGCCAAGGCATTGTAGAGAATCTGCTTTGCGCCCGTCCCGACGATGGTCTGCGCCGGCTTGTAGCTGAGCCCGTTCTCGCGCTTGAACTTCTCGCAGATGGCGGCGCGCAGCTCCATAATGCCCGGCACCGGCGTGTATTTGGTCTCGCCGCGGCGGATGGCGGCGATCGCCGCTTCCTTGATGTTGTCCGGCGTGTCGAAATCCGGCTCGCCCGAGCCGAGACCGATGACGTCTCGGCCGGCGTCCTTCAGCTCGCGCGCCTTCTCCGCGACGGCGATGGTCTGGGAAGGCTGAACACGGGAGAGTGAATCGGCAAGAAGGGCCATGGTGCGAGGTTTCCGAAGCTCAAGGGTTGGCAACGGGCGCGGAAACTAGGCTGAAGGTGGGGCTGGCGCAAGCCGGATGGACAACCTGGCGCTCGCCTTTTTCGACAGCTAACACCGTTCTGCCGCCACATGCCAGGACAGGCGGGTAAGCGAGGAGACAGGCTATGAACTGGATGAGATGGGCTGCCCGGCGCGCCGCCGAGCAGGGGCCGATCCGGGTGGCGGTTCTCGGCTGCGGCAAGTTCGCATCCATGTTCCTTGCCCAGCTGCCGACGATGCCGGCGATCGAGGTCGTCGCCATCGCCGATCTCAACGTCGAAGGCGCCCGCCGCCGGCTCGCCGCCATCGGCTGGGACGCCGCGCGCATCGCCGCGACGCCCCTCACCGAGGACGCCCTGGCGGCCATCGGCGCGCAGGGCGTGGAGGTCGTCGTGGAAGCGACCGGCGATCCCGTCGCCGGCGCCGCCCATGCCCTGGCGGCGATTGAGGCCGGACGACATCTCGTCATGGTCAATGTGGAGGCCGACGTGCTTTGCGGCGCGGCGCTGGCGGAGCGGGCGAGGCGCGCCGGCCTCGTCTATTCCATGGCCTATGGCGACCAGCCGGCGCTTATCGCCGAATTGGTCGATTGGGCCCGTGCCTGCGGCTTTTCTGTCGTCGCTGCCGGCAAGGGCACGAAATACCTGCCGCGCTTTCACCAATCGACGCCTGAGACCGTTTGGGACAATCTCGGCATGCGCGCTGAGGATGCGCGCGCCGGCGGCATGAACCCGCAGATGTTCAACTCCTTCGTCGACGGCACCAAATCGGCCATCGAGATGGCGGCCGTCGCCAATGCCTGCGATCTCGCCGTGCCGCAAGAGGGTCTTGCCTTCCCGTCCTGCGGCGCCGACCAGCTTGCCCATATCCTGCGTCCGCGCGCCGAGGGTGGCCAGCTTGCCGGCGAGGGGCTGGTGGAAGTCGTCTCCTCGATGGAGCGCGACGGTCGCACCGTGCCGCGCGATTTGCGCTGGGGCGTCTATGTCGTCATGAAGGCGCCGAACGCCTATACCGCCGCCTGCTTTGCCGAATACGGCCTCGCCACCGACGCGACAGGCACCTATGCGGCGCTTTATCGGCCCTATCACCTTATCGGCCTGGAGCTCGGCGTCTCCGTCTACGCGGCGGCTCTCGCCGGCCAGCCGACCGGCAGCACTGCGGCCTTTCGCGGCGACGTCGTGGCTGTCGCCAAGAAGGATCTTGGCGCCGGCGAGACGCTGGACGGGGAGGGCGGCTACGCCGTCTGGGGCCGGCTGATGCCGGCGGAGAAAAGTCTCGCCGCCGGCGCCCTTCCCATCGGCCTTGCCCATGGCGTGCGGCTGAAGCGGCCGGTGGGTGAGGGCAGCGTCGTCGCGGTGGCGGATCTGGAGGCGCTTCCCGACAGCCGGGCGCTGGAGCTGCGGCGCGAATGCGAGGCAGGGCTCACCGCGCCGCCGGCTTGAACGGCGACCAGGGCGTCGCGTCGCACCGCCGATCCGCGTTCCTTACGGAGATTTCACGCCACGGACATTCCCCTGGGCGTATAGTCGCCGCGAGTGGGGCGGCGTTGACAATCAGGAGAACACGTATGCGCATCCTTCTTGCCGCTGGCGCGGCTCTCGCCCTCGGCCTTTCCTCTGCGGCCTATGCCCAGACCGATGCCTCCCCGCAGGACGAAATCGTCATCGACGAGACGGCGTCGGAGGCCGGCACGGGCAACACCCAGCAGGCGCGCCCCGGCTGGGGACCCGGCAACTGTCCGAACTGGGGCGATTGGGGTCCGGGCGGGCGCGGCCAGGGCAATTGGCAGCGCGGCGGCTGGAGCGGCGATTGCGGGCCGGGCATGCGCGGGCGCGGGCCGCATGGCCAATGGGGCAAGGCCGCACGCCAGGGGCAGCGCGGGACGATGGCCGGCAGGGGCATGTCGACGAGCTTTGCCATGCGCCGCGGCGATTCCGTCATCCGCGTCAACTGCTCGCCGCGCGAGACGGCCGAGGCCTGCGTCGACGCGGCCATCCGCCTGATCGAGGCGACGCGCGAAGCGGCAGCGCCGGCACCCGGCAACTGAGGCTCTTCACCCTCAAGGTGTTGGGACCCCGCGCCGTCGGCGCGGGGTTTCTCATTCAGGGCAGCGGCATTTCGCCCGCATGTTTGGGAACGTGATAGCCCTTCTGCACCGCGGGGCGCTCGGCGATCCTGAGATACCAGTCGCGCACATGCGGAAAGTCGGCAAGGTCGATCTGTTGCCACTCGAAGCGCGAGGCCCAGGGCCATGTCGCCATGTCGGCGATGGAATACTCCCCGGCGAGGTAGTCGTGCTCGGCGAGCTGGCGGTCGAGCACCTTGTAGAGGCGAGCCGTCTCCTTGGCGTAGCGCTCTTCCGCATAGGGCGCCTTGCCCGGATTGAACTTCAGGAAATGATGCGCCTGGCCGAGCATGGGGCCGAAGCCGCCCATCTGCCACATCAGCCATTCCATCGCTCGCCAGCGCCCGGCCGAATCCTGCGGCATGAACTTGCCGGTCTTTTCGGCGAGGTAGAGAAGGATGGCGCCCGATTCCATCAGGCTGAGGCCGCCCTCGTGGTCGACGATGGCGGGGATCTTGTTGTTCGGGCTGATCTTCAGGAATTGCGGGCGGAACTGCTCGTCCGCGGCAATGTCGATGGGATGCACTTCGTAGGCAAGGCCCATCTCTTCCAGCGCGATGGAGACCTTGCGCCCGTTCGGCGTCGTCCAGGTATAGAGATCGATCATCAAAAAGGCCCACCTTGAGACAAGGCGGGCCAGTTAGCAACGTGCGCGGCCCGGCCGCAAGCTCGCGGCCTCGGGCCTGCCATCGGATCAGCCGTAATGGACGTCGAGGATCTCGTAGCTGTGGGCGCCGCCGGGGGCGGCGACCTCCACCGAATCGCCGACGCTCTTGCCGATGAGGGCGCGGGCGATCGGCGAGGAGATGGAGATGCGGCCCTGGCGCACATCGGCCTCAAGATCGCCGACGATCTGCCAGCTCTTCTCCTCCTCCGTATCCTCGTCGACGAGGCGCACGCGCGCCCCGAACTTCACCGTCGAGCCGGTGAGCTTCGACACGTCGATGACCTCGGCGCGCGTCAGCTTGTCCTCAAGCTCCGCGATGCGGCCCTCGTTGAGGCTCTGCTGCTCCTTGGCGGCGTGGTACTCCGCGTTCTCCGACAGATCGCCATGCGAACGCGCCTCCGCGATCGCCTGGATGATGCGCGGCCGCTCCTCCGAGGTCAGTCGCTTCAGCTCCGATTCCAGCTGCGCATAGCCGGCTGCAGTCATCGGAATCTTTTCCATCATCTCCTCCACGTCGCCCGGTGTGCCGTCTCGTCTTGTTGAGGGGCAGGGGGGCGCAGCAAAAAATCGGGCGCTCCGCCCGGCCTGGGAGGAACACCCTTTGATCATAACAAGCCTTTGTCAGGCGCTGACGAAGTAGGATTGCAGCGGCCTGACTTCAAGCTGTCCGCTGAGCAGGGCTTCTATGCCCTGAGCGGCGGCATGGGCGCCGGCCAGGGTTGTGAAATACGGCACTTTGTGCAGAAGCGCCGCCCGTCTCAGCGACCGGCTGTCGGCGAGAGCCTGCGCGCCTTCGGTCGTGTTGAAGACGAGCTGAATCTCCCCGTTCTTGATAGCATCGACGATATGCGGCTGGCCTTCAAGTACCTTGTTGATGCGCGCGCATTCGATGCCATTCTCGCCGAGATAGCGCTGCGTGCCGCTGGTGGCGATGATCTTGAAGCCGCTTTCCACCAGCATTCTCACCGTGGCGGCGATGCGCGGTTTGTCGGCGTCCTTGACGGAGACGAAGACGGTGCCGCGCGTCGGCAGGGCGACGCCGCTGCCCAGCTGGCTCTTGGCGAAGGCGACGGAGAAGTCGTAATCGAGCCCCATCACCTCGCCGGTGGAGCGCATTTCCGGGCCGAGCACCGTATCGACGCCCGGGAAGCGGGCGAAGGGGAAGACGGCCTCCTTGACGGCGATATGGCCGTGAATCTGCGGGGCGGCGTGTAGCTCGGCGAGCTTTTCCCCGGCCATCACCCGCGCCGCCAGCTTGGCGATCGGCCGCCCGATCGCCTTGGCGACGAAGGGCACGGTACGCGAGGCGCGCGGATTGACCTCAAGGACGTAGATTTCGCCGTCCTTGACGGCGTATTGCACGTTCATCAGGCCGCCGACGCCAAGGCCGCGCGCGAGCGCCGCCGTCTGGCGCTCCAGCTCCGCCATCACCTCCTTCGACAGGGAATGCGGCGGCAGGGCGCAGGCCGAATCGCCGGAATGGATGCCGGCCTCCTCGATATGCTCCATGATGCCGGCGACGACGACGCTCTCCCCGTCCGACAGGGCGTCGACATCGACCTCGATGGCGTCTGCCAGATAGGAATCGATGAGGACGGGCGACTTGCCGGAGACCACGACCGCCTCGGCGATGTAGCGCTCCAGCTGGCCCATATCGCGCACGATCTCCATCGCCCGCCCGCCGAGCACGTAGGAGGGGCGGATGACGGCGGGAAAACCGATCTCGGCGGCGATCCGGCGCGCCTCCTCGGCCGAGCGGGCGATGCCGTTGTTCGGCTGCTTGAGCCCGAGCTTGGCCAGGAGCTTCTGAAAGCGGTCGCGATCCTCGGCAAGGTCGATGGCGTCGGGCGAGGTGCCGAGAATGGGGATGCCCGCCTCTTCCAGCGACTGGGCGAGCTTCAGCGGCGTCTGGCCGCCGAACTGGACGATGACGCCCTTCAGCGTTCCGGCCTGCTGCTCCACCCTGAGGATTTCCAGGACGTCCTCCACGGTGAGCGGCTCGAAATAGAGCCGGTCGGAGGTGTCGTAATCGGTGGAGACGGTCTCCGGGTTGCAGTTGACCATGATCGTCTCGTAGCCCGCATCGGCGAGCGCGAAGGCGGCATGGCAGCAGCAATAGTCGAACTCGATGCCCTGGCCGATTCGGTTCGGCCCGCCGCCGAGGATGACGATTTTGGTGCGCTCGGTAGGCCGCGCCTCGTTCTCGGCGGGCGCCCCGGCGGTAAAGCTGCGCTCGTAGGTGGAGTACATATAGGCCGTTGAGGCGGCGAACTCGGCGGCGCAGGTGTCGATGCGCTTGAAGACGGGATGAACGCCGAGCCTTTCGCGGTGCGCCCGCACCTGCGCTTCCTCGCGGCCGGCGAGCGAAGCCAGTCGCCCGTCGGAGAAGCCGAGGCTCTTCAGCGCCCGCAGCGTGGTCGCGTCCTGCGGCAGGCCGTTGGCGCGCACCTTCTCCTCCCAGTCGACGAGCGCCTTGATCTCGCGCAGGAACCAGGGGTCGATGCGGCAGGCCTCGTGCACCTCCTCGCAGCTGGCGCCGTGGCGGAAGGCCTGGGCCACCTTGAGGAGCCGGTCCGGCGTCGGACGCCCCAGCGCGGCGCGGATGGCGTTCTTGTCGTCGCCTTCGCCGATGCCGGCAATCGCCACCTCGTCGAGGCCGGCAAGCCCGGTCTCCAGGCCGCGCAGGGCCTTCTGCAGCGATTCGGCGAACGAGCGGCCGATCGCCATCACCTCGCCGACGGATTTCATCGAGGTCGTCAGCGTCGGCTCCGCGCCGGGGAATTTCTCGAAGGCGAAGCGCGGGATCTTGGTGACCACGTAATCGATGGTCGGCTCGAAGGAGGCCGGCATCGCCCCGCCGGTGATCTCGTTGTCGAGCTCGTCGAGCGTGTAGCCGACGGCAAGCCGCGCCGCGACCTTGGCGATGGGAAAGCCGGTGGCCTTGGAGGCCAGGGCGGAGGAGCGCGACACGCGCGGATTCATCTCGATCACCACCATGCGCCCGTCTTGCGGGTTGATGGCGAACTGCACGTTCGAGCCGCCCGTCTCCACCCCGATCTCGCGCAATACCGCGATCGAGGCGTCGCGCATCACCTGGTACTCCTTGTCGGTGAGTGTGAGGGCGGGGGCGACGGTGATGGAATCGCCGGTATGCACGCCCATCGGGTCGATGTTCTCGATGGAGCAGATGATGATGCAATTGTCCGCCCTGTCGCGGACGACCTCCATCTCATACTCCTTCCAGCCCAGCACCGATTCCTCGATGAGCACCTCGTTGGTCGGCGAGGCGTCGATGCCGCGCTCCACGATGTCGAGGAATTCCTCCCGGTTATAGGCGATGCCCCCGCCGGTGCCGCCGAGGGTGAAGGAGGGCCGGATGATCGCCGGCAGGCCGACCTCCGCCAGCGCCGCCAGCGCTTCGGCAAGCGAATGGGCGAGTTTGGAGCGGGGCGTCTCCAGGCCGATCGTGGTCATCGCCTCGCGGAAGAGCTCGCGGTCCTCCGCCTTGTCGATCGCCTCCGCGCGTGCCCCGATCATGGTGACGCCGAATTTGTCCAGGATGCCGGCCTTCTGCAGCGACAGCGCGCAATTGAGCGCCGTTTGCCCGCCCATCGTCGGCAGCAGCGCGTCGGGCCTTTCCTTTTCGATGATCTTGGCGACGATATCGGGGGTGATCGGCTCCACATAGGTGGCGTCGGCCAGCTCCGGGTCGGTCATGATCGTCGCCGGATTGGAATTGACCAGGATGACCCTGTAGCCCTCGGCCTTCAGGGCTTTGACGGCCTGCGTTCCCGAATAGTCGAATTCGCAGGCCTGGCCGATGATGATCGGCCCGGCACCGATCACCAGGATGGAGGAAATGTCGGTTCTCTTCGGCATGGAGGCGTGTTGGGAGGCGAGCCGCGAGGCCCGGCCGTTTCCGTGGTGAGTGGAAAGTGGCCGCGCTTATAGAGGAATTCGCCGCCAACGCAAAGCGCTCCGACCGCATGCCGGCCACGCATTCACGCGATTTTTTTGCGCTGCGAAAGAAAAGCTAGCTGACCTCCACGAGAGCCGGTCGCGGCGGCGTCTCGCTTTGCGGCTCGCCGCGCGTCTCGCCATCCTCGAAGACGGCGCTCTCGCCGTCGTAATCGGCCACGCCCATGGCCAGCGCGTAGCAGGCCAGGCGGACCGACTTCGGGATCTTCACCTTCTTACCGTCGCGCTCGCCGGTCTCGTAATACTGGATCATGCGCTTTTTCAGCCCGAGCCGCTCGGCGGCCTCTTTCTGCTTCATGCCGAGCTGCTTGCGCCATGCCTTGAACTGATCAGGGGTCATGCTTGTCACGCCCACGCCTGTCCATCGTCGCCAAACCTTAGTGTGATTTTACCTTTGAGCCTATATCGAAATCGTGAATGCGCACAAAGTGCCTTTTATCGCTTGACGAAAGCGCACCAGGTGCACATATTGACCCTCAAGGCGCAAACAGTGCTCCCGAATCGAGCAGGACGGTCTGTCGGGAACCACGCACCGAAACCCAAGCCAAGGAGGGCTGTCATGTTGAGTGATATCATGCTGACCCGTGCTCGGCTGGGACACGACCGTGTCGACGTACATCGTTACGCCACCTTCAGCTGTGGCGTCGGCCGTCTCTTCCGCCGCGTCAGCCGTTGGTTCGGCTAAACGGCGCAGAGGGTCCCACCGCAACGGATCGAACGCGAAAGGCGCGGCCACTGGCCGCGCCTTTTGCATTTCCCGTCCTGGCGCGCGGCAAATGTTTCGCCGGCTCGGGAACCTGCCGCCGCGATCGTGATTGTCCATGCGCCATCACGGCGAGCGGAAGGGCCTGAGCGATGCGTTGGCGGGGAAGAAGGCAGTCGGCCAATGTCGAGGATCGCCGTGGGACGGGCGGAGGCGGCGTGATCCGCGTCGGACGCGCCGGCGGCGGCGGTATCGGCATCTTGATTATCGCTGTCGTTCTCTGGCTCGTCTTCGGCATCAACCCGCTCGCGCTTCTCGGCGACGCGCAGGTGATGGCGCCGAGCGAGCAGAGCGCCCCGCGCAATGGCGGCGGCGTCGCCACGACCGAGAGTGAGGTCGACGATTTCGTCGCCACCGTGCTGGCCGATACGGAGGATGTCTGGGGCGCGATCTTCCGCCAAGGCGGTTCCGACTATCCGGAGCCGACGCTGGTTCTCTTCGAGGGGCAAGTGCGTTCCGCCTGCGGCTTTGCCGGCGCCGCCACGGGCCCCTTCTACTGCCCAGGCGACCAGCGCCTTTACATCGACCTTTCCTTCTTTGAGGAACTGCGCCGGCGCTTCGATGCCCCGGGCGATTTCGCCCAGGCCTATGTGATTGCGCACGAAGTCGGCCACCACGTGCAGAATGTGCTCGGGATTTTGCCCAAGACGACGGAAATGCGCCGCCGGCTCGGCGAGCGCGAATCCAACGCCCTGTCGGTGCGTGTGGAGCTGCAGGCCGATTGCTTCGCCGGCATCTGGGCGAACCGCACCGCCAAGAAGGGTTATCTGGAAGAAGGCGACATCCGCGAGGCATTGAATGCCGCGGGGCAGCTTGGCGACGACATGATACAAAGGCGAACGCAAGGCTACGTCGTGCCCGATGCCTTCAACCACGGCAGCGCCGAGCAGCGCGCCACGTGGTTCCGGCGTGGCTACGAGAGAGGAACGCTGGATGCCTGCGACACCTTCCAGGATCTCATCTGAGGCCAGGATCTCATCTGAGGCCAGGATCTCGTCTGAGGCAAGACGGTGGCACTGATCAGGCGAACCGCGGTGGCGGCCATGGCGATCGTCGGCGGGCTCCTGGGCTCGCAGGCTCCCGAATTCGCCCAGCAATATAGCCAGCGTCTGGGCGGCGCCGTGGAGGAGCTGCAGATCGTCGTCGCCGATTTCGACGCCGATGCCCGGCGCAGCGGCCTCGATCGCGACGAGGCTTTGGACATCTACGAGCGCTCGCCCGACACCTTCCTGCGTGACCGCGGCGTGTCCATGAGTGAGCTTCTCAACCGCTTCAGCGCCCTGATGCGCCAGAAGGAGGAGCTTCAGGTGGCCAATCCGGCGCTAAGACCGATGGTCGTGCTTCGTCACCCGGACCCGCGCATCGCCGAAGGCGCTTGGCGAGATTATCAGCCGGCCGTGCCGCTGACCCTTGTCGGGGCGTTGTGGACGGCGGCCGGTGTCTTCGCCCTCGGCTTTCTAAGCTGGGTGTTGGCGCGCGTCTTGCGGCTGGTCTTCTTTCGCCCCAGCCCGAAGGGCGCGACCGGCTAGGCTCTCGATCCTAGGCCCCGACCGCAGCTTTGCTGGCCTGCGCCTTCTTCGCTTGGCGCACATTCTCCATAAAGCGCTCGAAGAGATAGTGGCTGTCCTGCGGGCCGGGCGAGGCCTCCGGATGGTATTGCACCGAAAAGATCGGTTTTCCCTTCAGCCGGATGCCGGCATTGGAGCCGTCGAAGAGCGAGACATGCGTCTCCTCCACGTCCGGCGGCAGGCTGTCGCGCTCCACGGCAAAGCCGTGATTCATGGAGACGATCTCCACCTTGCCCGTGGTGTGGTCCTTGACCGGATGGTTGGCGCCGTGATGGCCCTGATGCATCTTCGCGGTGTTGCCGCCCAGCGCCAGGCCGAGCATCTGATGGCCGAGGCAGATGCCGAAGATAGGCGTGCCGGTATCGATCAGCTTGCGGATGTTCGGCACCGCGTATGCGCCCGTGGCGGCCGGATCGCCCGGCCCGTTGGACAGGAAGATGCCGTCGGGCTGAAGCGCCATCACCTCCTCGGCGCTCGCGCTCGCCGGCAACACCGTCACCCGGCAGCCCTCTTCGGCCAACAGGCGCAGAATGT
Organism: Afifella pfennigii DSM 17143; assembly: GCF_000688515.1. Classification (GTDB taxonomy): domain Bacteria; phylum Pseudomonadota; class Alphaproteobacteria; order Rhizobiales; family Afifellaceae; genus Afifella; species Afifella pfennigii. The sequence goes on from NZ_JHZK01000006.1 coordinate 11,313, forward strand.
TGCTTTTGATCCCATAATCGACCGCGACGATATGATACTCGCCCCCCTCTTGCTGGCCATAGCCTGAGCCGAGCCGCCATGTGGTGCCCGACCAGTCGTAGCGCTGGGCGGCGGTGACGCCGGGAACGAGGTCGAGGCCGCTCATGGAGGGCAGGGCGGCCGCTTGCCTCTTCAGCGCCTCGTAGTCGAAATTGCCCGCCGGGTCGTGGACGAGAACCGCGTTCATCATGCCCTTCTCGCGAATGCGGTTGGTGAGGGCCCGGGTATCGACCCCGGTGATGCCGGCGATGCCGCGCGCCTTCAGCCATTCGTCGAGCCGGCGCGTGGCGCGCCAGTTGGAGGCCTCGCCGATCGGCGCCCGCAGGACGCAGCCGGCGACGCCGGAGCCTTGCGCCGGGCTCACCGTCTCAACGTCTTCCTCGTTGGCGCCGACATTGCCGATATGGGGGAAGGTGAAGGTGATGATCTGGCCGGCATAGGAAGGGTCGGTCAGAACCTCCTGGTAGCCGGTCATCGCCGTGTTGAAGCAGACTTCGCCGGTGGATGTGGTGATGGCGCCGATGCCCTCGCCTTCGATCACCGTTCCGTCGGCAAGCACCAGACAGGCGGTCGGCCTTGCTTCGGGCCAGCCGGTTGCGGGGTCAGGAGAAATGTCTGGCATCTGCAAAAATCCCGGCGCTTGGGCTGTGTGGTGACCGGCTAAGGCCGGCTGTCTTGCGTCCCCGCAGCGAATGCCTATATCGACGCGGCTGAGGCGCATTGGGGGAGCGCGCGTTAGGTAGTGGCCTGATCATGCCGCGTCAACGCGAGGAATGGCCGAATTCACGGCCGGCACCGCGCCGGCTCCGTTCTCTCCAGCATGTCGTTTTCGCGCTCCCCGAGCGAGGAGTAAGTCATGGGCGACCGAATCCGCGATGAAGTCAATGACGGCCTGAAGGAGGCCATCAAGCAGCGCGATCGCGTGCGCACGGCGACGCTGCGCCTGATCAACGCCGCCATCAAGGATCGCGACATCGAGGCGCGCACCAAGGGCCAGGACGGCGTCTGCGACGAGGAGATCATGGGCATCCTCGCCAAGATGATCCGCCAGCGCGAGGAATCCTCGCAAATCTACGAGGAGAACGGCCGCCTGGAGATGGCCGAGCAGGAGCGCGAGGAAATCGAGATCATCCGCTCCTTCCTGCCCCGCCAGATGGGCGAGGAGGAGATCGAGGGCGCGTGCCGCGAGGTCGTCGCCGAGGTCGGAGCGCAGGGGCTGCGCGACATGGGCAAATGCATGGGCACCTTGAAGGAGCGCTATGCCGGGCGCATGGATTTCGGCCAGGCCAGCACCAAGATCAAGGAAATGCTGACCCGCTAGCGCTCCCCCTCGCGCCGGTTCGCGGGCCGCGCCGGCTGTGGGCAGAGGTGGAGAGCGGGGGAGCGCGAGCATCGTGGATGCTTTCGCGCCAGCGCCTGTGCTAGGGAGTGCTATGCGTTTTCCGCCATCCTTTCTGGACGCCATCCGGGCGCGCATCCCCATCGCCGATATCGTCGGGCGGCGCGTTTCCTGGGACAAGCGCAAGTCGCAGCCTGCGCGCGGCGATTATTGGGCCTGCTGTCCCTTCCATGGCGAGAAGACGCCTTCCTTCCACGCCGACAATCGTCGCGGCCGCTACCATTGCTTCGGCTGCGGCGCCTCCGGCGACCATTTCACCTTCCTCACGGAATTGGAGGGGATGAGCTTTCCCGAGGCGGTCAAGGATCTTGCCGAGACCGCCGGTCTGCCGCTGCCCGATCCCGACCCGCGCGAGGAGGCGCGCGCCGCCCGCCGCACCAGCCTTGTGGAGGTGATGGAAAAGGCGGCCGCCTTCTTCCAGGCCGAGCTCGCCAGGCCGCAAGGGGCGCGGGCGCGCGCCTATCTGCGCGAGCGCGGCCTCAGCCCCCAGACGGTGACGCGCTTTGGTCTCGGCTATGCCCCGGCCTCGCGCAACGCGCTCAAGAACCACCTCGCCGAAGCCGGCATCGGCCCGCAGGAGATGGCCGAGACCGGCCTCCTCGTCGCCGGCGAGGACGTGCCGGTAAGCTACGACCGCTTCCGCGACCGGCTGATCTTTCCCATTCTGGATTTCCGCGGAAAGGTCATCGCCTTCGGCGGCCGGGCGCTCGCCCCGGACGCGCAGCCGAAATATCTCAACTCGCCGGAAACGCCGCTGTTTTCCAAAAGCCGCGTCCTCTTCAACGGCCAGGTGGCGCGCGCCGCTGCCGCAAAGGGCGGGCGGCTTCTTGTCGTGGAAGGCTATATGGACGCCATCGCCTGCGTCGCGGCGGGCTTTGAGGCGACCCTCGCCCCGCTCGGCACGGCGCTGACGGAAGAGCAGTTGCATCTTCTCTGGCAGATGGGCGACGAGCCCATCCTCTGTTTCGACGGCGACGAGGCCGGCCTGAAGGCGGCCGACCGGGCGATCGACCTTGCCCTTGCGCACCTGAAGCCGGGCAGGAGCCTTGCCTTCGCCCTCCTGCCGCAGGGCCAGGATCCGGACGATGTCATCCGCGAGGCTGGGGCGGAAGGTTTCGCCGCCGTCTTGGAGGCGGCGAGCCCGCTTGCGGAGATGCTCTGGCGCCGTGAGATGACGCGCGCGCCCCTGGACACGCCGGAACGTCTGGCGGGCGCGGAGCGGGCGCTCAAAGAGGCGGTGGGGCGGATCGGCGATGCGGATGTGCGCCGCCATTACGACGAGCTTTACCGCGACCGGCTTTTCGAGCGGCGCCGGCAGAAGCGGAGCGCGCCGGCCGCGCCTTTTCGCGGCGCGCCCTCGCGCGGCGGTGGCCGCGTGCCTGCGAAGGGGCGGGCAGGGGGCTTTGGCGCCGGGCCGGATTGGGGCGAGGCCTCGCCGTCGCTCCTGTCGACGGCCTTGGTGCGGGCGGCCGGGCGCTCCGGCGCGGCCATCACGCTCGCCGACGCCATCCTCCTCGGCGCCCTGGTCTTCCATCCTGAACTGGCAGCGGAGCGGCTGGAAAGGCTCGGCGAGATCGATTTCGCCGATACCGCTTTGGCCGAGCTTGCCGCCGCGCTGTCCTTCGAAATCTCGCACGAGCCCGACCTTGCCGGCGAGGCGCTGGCCGCGCGGCTCGCCGCCCGCCGTCCGGCCTTGCCCATCGCCGCTTTGCGCGAGAAACTGGCCACGGCGGGGCTCCTCGACCTCTTGCCGGGCGGGAGCGGGGAGAGGGCCGCGGCGATCTGGGATGACGCACACCTCTTGCGTCGCCGCACGACAACTCTATCTAACGCTCGCCGGGCTGCCGCACGCGATCTTGCCGAGGAAGTGGTCGAAGGCGGTCTTACCCGACTGAAGGATATCCAAGAGGAAGACCTGCGGCTGCGCCATCGTGTTTTGGAAGAAGACCGGACTGAGGCAGTCCTTTTACACCCCTTCAAGGCTCGCTCTTAAGAAGCGCGCAGTCCCGCCGGCGCGAAAGGCTGAGAAATTTCAAATTGCCGCTTCTGCGTCCTATGGTTAAGTGGCGCTTTACGGTGAAGGCATAGATTGGAACACGACCGCGACACGGATAGCATGGGCGATCGGGCGTCGCGCGGCCGAGACGACGGATCAATGACGACAGCGAACCAGACCCAGACGACCGACACCAAGGAAGAGACGCGCGAAGGCCAGACCACGGATGGCCCGCTTCTCGACCTCTCCGACGCCGCCGTCAAGCGGATGATCAAGGAGGCCAAGAAGCGCGGTTATGTGACCGTGGATCAGCTCAACGCCGTTCTGCCTTCCGAAGAGGTGACCTCCGAGCAAATCGAGGACACCATGTCGATGCTCTCCGATATGGGCATCAATGTGGTGGAGGCGGAGGAGGCCGAAGAGGCCGAGCAGCAGGGCGAGGAGGAGGAAGAGGCGGAAGGCCGCGACCTCGTGGAGGCCGGTTCCACCGCCATCACCAAGAAGACCACCAAGCGCGAGCCCTCCGACCGCACCGACGATCCGGTGCGCATGTATCTGCGCGAGATGGGCGCGGTGGAGCTTCTCTCCCGCGAGGGCGAGATCGCCATCGCCAAGCGCATCGAGGCCGGCCGCGAGGCGATGATCGCCGGCCTTTGCGAAAGCCCGCTCACCTTCCAGGCGATCATCATCTGGCGCGACGAGATCAACAACGGCGACACGCTGCTGCGCGACATCATCGATCTGGAAGCCACCTATGCCGGGCCCGACGCCAAGGCGCCGGAACCTTCCGTCCAGCCGGCCGAGCCGGAGGCGCGCGAGGAGGAGCCGCAAGCCGATGGCGAGGGCGGCGAGGACGGCGACGAGGACGACGACGATTACGAGAACAATCTGTCGCTGGCGGCGATGGAGGCGGAGATCAAGCCGAATGTGCTGGCCACCTTCGACGCCATCGCCGACAATTATAAGCGTCTGAGAAAACTGCATGACACGCTCGTCGAGAACGATATGCAGAGCCGCGCCCTCACCCCGCCCCAGGAGCGCCGCTACAAGAAGCTGCGCGACGAGATCATCGTGGAGGTGAAGTCGCTCTCCCTCAACCAGGCGCGTATCGACGCGCTGGTGGAGCAGCTTTACGACATCAACAAACGCCTCGTTGCCCTCGACACAAGGCTCCTGCGCCTTGCCGAGAGCTACGGCGTCGACCGCATGGAATTCCTTTCCCATTATCGCGGCTACGAGCACGACCAGCATTGGGTACGCCGCGTGGCGCGGCTGACCTCGCCGGGCTGGCGCGATTTCGTCGCCAATGGCAAGGACCAGATTCACACCATCCGCACCGATATCCAGGAGCTCGCCGCCTCCACCGGCCTTGAGATCGGCGAGTTCCGCGGCATCGTCCAGAAGGTTCAGAAGGGCGAGCGCGAGGCCCGCCAGGCGAAGAAGGAAATGGTGGAGGCGAATTTGCGCCTCGTCATCTCCATCGCCAAGAAGTACACCAACCGCGGCCTGCAATTCCTTGATTTGATTCAGGAAGGCAATATCGGCCTGATGAAGGCGGTGGATAAGTTCGAGTATCGCCGCGGCTACAAATTCTCCACCTACGCCACCTGGTGGATCCGCCAGGCGATCACCCGCTCCATCGCCGATCAGGCGCGCACCATCCGCATCCCGGTGCATATGATCGAGACGATCAACAAGATCGTCAGGACCTCGCGCCAGATGCTGCACGAGATCGGCCGCGAGCCGACGCCGGAGGAGCTGGCCGAAAAGCTCCAGATGCCGCTCGAAAAGGTCCGAAAAGTTCTGAAGATCGCCAAGGAGCCGATCTCCCTGGAAACGCCGATCGGCGACGAGGAAGACAGCCATCTCGGCGACTTCATCGAGGACAAGAACGCCGTTCTTCCCATCGACGCGGCGATCCAGTCGAACCTGCGCGAGACGACCACCCGCGTGCTGGCCTCTCTCACGGCCCGCGAGGAGCGCGTGCTGCGCATGCGCTTCGGCATCGGCATGAACACCGATCACACGCTGGAAGAGGTCGGCCAGCAGTTTTCGGTGACGAGAGAGCGTATCCGCCAGATCGAGGCGAAGGCCCTGAGGAAGCTGAAGCATCCGTCGCGGTCCAGGAAGCTCAGGAGCTTCTTGGATAGCTGAGGCGCCCGACGCGAAAGCAAAAAAAAGCCCGGCCGATGCGCCGGGCTTTTTCGTCTCGGAAGGTTTTCTCGCCTGCTGGCGAGGGAGGAGGGGACGCGCCCTATTCCCCGATCTCCCAGACCATGTTCACCTGAACGTTCACGCTCACCTCGCCCGCTTCCATCGGCACGGCGCCGCCGGCCGCCTCCGCGCGCGCCATCGACATCATCTGCGGCTGCGGTCGCCCAAAGCTCTGCTCGCTGATGGAAAGGATCGGCCCGAGGGCGACGCCGGCCGCTTCCGCCAGTTCCTTGGCGCGGGCGCTGGCGTCTTCCACCGCGTTCTTGCGCGCCTCGGCTTGAAGCGGCCTGGCGTCGTCGAGCGTGAAAGTGAGCCCCTCGATGCGGTTGGAGCCGAGCTTCACCACCTCGTCGAGCCGCGCCCCGGCGCTCTGAAGCTCGCGGATGCGGACCGTCAAGAGGTTCTCCACCCGGTAGCCGGTGATCTCCGGCGCGCTCGGCTGCGCATTCGGCTGCGGGCGCTCGTTGGCGTAGACCGGGCGGATGGAAAAGCCGGAGGTTTGCAGATCGCGTTCGGCGATACCGGCGGCCTTCAGGGCTTCCGTCACCTTCGCCATCGCTTCCGAATTGGCCTGTAACGCCGCCTCCGCGCTTTCAGCCTCCTCCACGACGCCGATCCGCACCACCGCCATGTCCGGCGCGCCGGAAGCCTCGCCCGTCCCGGTGACGGAGATGCTGGGGCGCGGCTTTTGCGCCTCCTGTGCCAGCGCCGGCGCGGCAAAAAGCGCGGCCAGGGCGAGTGCGTAAGGGGCGAGATGGCGGGCTGCCGGCATGGCGGTTCTCCTGTTTTACCGAAGGAAGCGTGCCGATGGCGGGCGAATGCGGCGCTTTTGCGGGCCGCGCTCTCCAGGAGGGCAATGGCATGGGGCGGTCGCGGCATGGGACGCCATCCCTCATCTTTCCGGCGGGGGAGGGGAACGGAACCGGCCATCGGCCGGCAAACGCGATGGCCTTTCTTGCCGACGAGGTGGCGAGCGGATGCGAGCCGGCTGAGGCGGTTGGAGCCAAGCGCCGCTTGCCCGCGCCGTGGCGATGGCTTACCTCCGCCATAAGGGTCCGTAGCTCAATTGGTTAGAGCCGGCGGCTCATAACCGCTTGGTTGCAGGTTCGAGTCCTGCCGGACCCACCACGAAACATCCGGGGCGAGAACATCCGGAGCATGAAGGGTGGTAAGCGGCATGAGCGTGAGCGAGGCGCAGAAGCTAGATAATGTGACGGCAAAGCCGGCCTTCGACTGGTCCGATCCCTTCCTGCTTGGCGAGGAGCTTGGCGAGGAGGAGCGGCTGATCGCGGCGAGCGCGCATGATTATGCGCAGGAGCAGCTTCTGCCGCGCGTTCTGGAGGCCTATGCGAGCGAGAAGACCGACCCCGATATCTTCCGCGAGATGGGCGCCCTCGGCCTTCTCGGCCTCACTTTGCCGGAGAAGTATGGCTGCGCCGGCGCCTCCTATGTCGCCTACGGTCTCGTCGCGCGCGAGGTGGAGCGGGTCGATTCCGGCTACCGCTCCATGATGAGCGTGCAGTCCTCTTTGGTGATGCATCCGATCTACGCCTATGGCGATGAGGCGCAGCGCCAAAAATACCTGCCGGGGCTGGCGAGCGGCGAGCTCATCGGCTGCTTCGGCCTGACGGAGCCCGATGCCGGCTCCGATCCGGCCGGCATGAAGACGCGGGCTGAGAAGGTGGCGGACGGCTACCGCCTCACCGGCACCAAGACCTGGATATCCAATGCTCCGATCGCCGATGTCTTCGTCGTCTGGGCGAAGTCGGAGGCCGATGAGGGGGCGATCCGCGGCTTCGTCCTGGAGAAGGGCATGAAGGGTCTTTCGGCCCCGAAGATCGGCGGCAAGCTCTCCTTGCGCGCCTCCGTCACCGGCGAGGTGGTGATGGACGGGGTGGTGGTGCCGCAAGAGGCGCTGTTGCCGAACGTTTCCGGCCTCAAGGGCCCCTTTGGCTGCCTCAACCGGGCGCGCTACGGCATCGCCTGGGGCGCCATGGGCGCGGCGGAGGATTGCTGGCACCGGGCGCGCAGCTACGCGCTGGAGCGCAAGCAGTTCGGCAGGCCGCTCGCCGCCACCCAACTGGTGCAGAAGAAGCTCGCCGACATGCAGACGGAGATCGCGCTCGGCCTGCAGGCGGCGCTGAGGGTCGGCCGGCTTTTCGACGCAGGCAAGATGGCGCCAGAGATGATTTCCCTCATCAAGCGCAACAATTGCGGCAAGGCGCTCCATATCGCCCGGCAGGCGCGCGACATCCATGGCGGCAACGGCATCCAGGAGGAATACCATGTCATGCGCCATGCCCAGAACCTTGAGACGGTGAACACCTATGAGGGCACGCACGACATCCACGCGCTGATCCTCGGCCGAGCCCAGACCGGCATCCAGGCCTTCTTCTGAGCCGCGCGGGGAAACGAAGATGAGCGACAAGCCGCTGGCCGGCATCCGCGTGGTGGAGCTGGCGCGCATCCTCGCCGGCCCCTGGGCGGGACAGGTGATGGCCGATCTCGGCGCCGACGTCGTCAAGGTCGAGGAGCCGAGGCGCGGCGACGACACCAGAAGCTGGGGCCCGCCCTTCGTCGCCGGCCCGGACGGCGAGGAGATCGGCGCCGCCTATTTCCATGCCTGCAACCGCGGCAAGCGCTCCATTGGCGTCGACATCGCCAGCGAGGAAGGTCAGCGGATTGTCCGCCGGCTGTGCGCGCGCTCCGACGTCCTCATCGAGAATTTCAAGCTGGGGGGCTTGAGGAAATACGGCCTCGACGCCGCCACCCTGCGCCGCGACTTTCCGCATCTCATCGTCTGTTCCGTCACCGGTTTCGGCCAGAGCGGCCCCTATGCGCCGCGGGCGGGCTACGACGTCATGATCCAGGGCATGTCGGGCGTCATGTCCCTGACCGGCGAGCCCGGCGGCGAGCCGATGAAGATGGGCGTTGCCTTCGCCGACATCTTCACCGGGCTCTATGCCGTCATCGCCATCGAGGCGGCCCTGCGCGAGCGCGAGCGCACGGGCGAGGGCACCCATATCGACATGGCGCTTCTCGACGCGATGGTCGGCGTCATGGCCAACCAGGCGATGAACTATCTCGTCTCCGGCAGCGCCCCGGCGCGCTGGGGCAACGCCCATCCCAATATCGTGCCCTATCAGGTCTTCGCCGCCAGCGACGGCCACCTCATTCTGGCCGTCGGCAACGACCGCCAGTTCGGCGGCCTCTGCCGCATTCTCGGCGCGGAGGCATGGGCCGACGATCCGCGCTTTGCCGGCAATGCCGCGCGCGTTGCCAACCGCGAGGCGCTGGTGGCGCTGTTGGCGGAAAGGATTTCCGGCTGGCAGAAGAACGCGCTCTTAAAGCGGCTTCAGGAGGACGCCATTCCGGCCGGGCCGATCAACACCTTGCCGGAGGTCTTCGCCGACCCGCAGGTCAAGGCGCGCGGCATGGCCATTGAGGCGGACGGTGTGCCCGGCCTCAGGACGCCCATCCTCTTCGACGGCGCGCCGGCCAGCTCCGGCAGGCGCTCGCCGCGCCTTGGCGAGCACACCGAGGAGATCTTGCGCGAGCTTGAGGAGGAAAAGCCGGTCAAGGCGGCCGGCTGAGGCCATGCCGCTGCCGGGTGAGCGCTTGATTTGCCTGCGAATTTTCCGCACAGGCGCGTCGAAACCCTGGACGCGATCAAAGAAAGGGTGCACTTCAAGAGGCTCCGGCGACCCTCTTGCAGGCCGGCGACGGCAGGCGGGGGGATCCGCTGCAATCTTGGGGACGAGCCCTCACCCGACAGCTTTCCTTTTGAAGACGATCTCGTTCATGTACATCGCCAAGCGCGCCCGGAAAGGTTCTCCTCATCTCCGCGCGCTTGCCGGTGGGGGCGGGCAGGGCGTCCGCACCGCATTTCTCGACAGACGAAGCCTCAAGGTCTGATCATGGCGCAGCCATTTCCCTTCTCCGCGATCGTCGGCCAGGACGAGATGAAGACGGCCCTTCTTCTGGCGGCGATCGACCCGTCCATCGGCGGCGTCCTCGTCTTCGGCGACCGTGGCACCGGCAAATCGACCGCCGTGCGCGCGCTCGCCGCGCTTCTGCCCAAGATGCGGGTGGTCGTCGGCTGCCATTACGGCTGCGATCCCAACGTGCCGCGGGCTTTTTGCGACGCCTGTCGCGAGCACGCCGCCAAGGGCGACATGAAGAGCCGGATGATGCCGGTTCCCGTCATCGACCTGCCGCTCGGCGCCACGGAGGACCGCGTCGTCGGCGCGCTCGACCTGGAGCTGGCGCTGACGCGCGGCGAGAAGGCTTTCGAGCCCGGGCTTCTGGCCAGGGCCCATCGCGGCTTTCTCTACATCGACGAGGTGAACTTGTTGGAGGATCATCTCGTCGATCTTCTCCTCGACGTCGCCGCCTCCGGCGAGAACGTGGTGGAGCGCGAGGGCCTCAGCGTGCGCCATCCGGCGCGCTTCGTCCTCGTCGGCAGCGGCAACCCGGAAGAGGGCGAGTTGCGCCCGCAGCTTCTCGATCGTTTCGGCCTCTCCGTGGAGGTGAAGACGCCGGAGGATTTGCCCACCCGCATCGACGTGGTGCGCCGGCGCGACATCTACGAGCGCGACCCGGCCGCCTTCGTGGAGAAGTGGAAGCGCAAGGACGGCCAGCTTCGCCGCAAGATCACCGCCGCCAAGGAGCGCCTGCCGCAAGTGGAAGTTTCCGACAAGGCGCTGGAGCGGGCGGCCGAACTGTGCATCGCGCTCGGCACTGACGGGCTGCGCGGCGAGCTGACCTTGATGCGCGCCGCCCGCGCGCTCGCCGCCTTCGAGGGCGAGGACGCGGTGAGCGATATGCATCTGCGCCGCATCGCCCCGCCGGCTCTGCGCCATCGCTTGCGCCGCAACGTTCTCGACGATGCCGGCTCCGGCGTGCGCGTCGACCGCGCCCTGGAGGAGATTTTCGGCGCCTGAGGCCGGTAGGCCGCAGTCCGGTGGGATGGTGGAGGTGAGCTGAACCATGAGCGAGCGGCCGGGCGAGGATGCGGCAAGGGCTGCCTGGGCGGATGCGGCGCTTTCGGCGGCGCTTCTGGCCGTCGCCCCGGCCGAGCTTGGCGGCGCGGCGCTACGCGGCCTTTCCGGTCCGGCGCGCGAGGCCTGGTTCGATGCCTTCAAGTCGCTGCTTGGCGACAAGGCGCCGCTTCGGCGCGTTCCCCTTCATGTCACCGACAGCAGGCTTCTCGGCGGCCTCGATCTCACCGCCACGCTCAGCGCCGGTCGCCCGGTTGCCGAGCGCGGCATTCTCGCCTCGGCCGATGGCGGTCTCCTCGTCCTGGCCATGGCCGAGCGCTTTCCCTCCGGCAAGGCGGCGCATCTCGTCGCCGCGATGGATGCCGGCGAGGTGGTTCTGGAGCGCGACGGCCTGACCTTGCGCACCCCGACGCGCTTCGGCGTCGTCGCGCTCGATGAGAGCGTTGGAGAAGACGAGGCCCCGCCGGCGGCGCTGCTCGACCGGCTCGCCTTCCACATCGACCTTTCCGCTCTGTCGCTGCGCCGGCTGGAGCCGCCGCAAGTGACGCGCGAGGAGGTGCGGGAGGCGGCGGGCCGCTTTGCCGATATCGCCCTTTCCGACAAGGCGCTGGAAGTGCTTTGCGGCACCGCGATGGCGCTCGGCATCGGCTCCCTGCGCGCGCCCATGTTGGCCGGGCGAGTGGCAAGGGCGCATGCCGCCCTCTGCGGCGAAAGCGAAATCTGCGAAACCGATTTGGCCGTCGCGGCGCGGCTGGTGCTCGCCCCGCGCGCCACCGTCCTGCCGATGATGGAGGAGGAAGGCGAGGAAGAGCCGCAGCCCGAACAGCCGCCGGACCCGCCCGAGCCGCAGGAGGAGGGCGAGGAGCGCGACAAGGACGAGGCGAAGGACAAGCCTTTGGAGGATGTCGTCCTCGATGCCGCCAAGGCGGCGATTCCCGCCGGTCTCCTGGCGGCGCTCGCGGCCGGCATGGAGCGGCGGCGCACAAGCGGGGCGCAGGGCGGCAAGGCCGGGGCGGAGCGCCAGTCGGGCCTGCGCGGAAGGCCGATAGGCTCGCGCGCCGGCGACCTTAGGGACGGCGTGCGCCTCAATGTGGTGGAGACCTTGCGGGCCGCCGCGCCTTGGCAGCCGCTTCGCCGCTCCATGGGCGAGAAGGCCGAACGGCCTCGCGTGGAGGTTCGGCGCGACGATTTCCGCATCGCCCGCTACAAGGAACGCTCCGAGACCGTGACGATCTTCGTCGTCGACGCCTCGGGCTCCGCGGCGCTGCACCGGCTCGCCGAGGCCAAGGGCGCCGTGGAACTGGTGCTGGCCGATTGCTATGTCCGCCGTGACCAGGTGGCGCTGATTGCCTTTCGCGGGTTTGAGGCGGAAATCATCCTGCCGCCGACGCGCTCGCTGGCCCGCGCCAAGCGCAGCCTCGCCGGCATACCCGGCGGCGGGGGAACCCCGCTCGCCGCCGCCCTCGACGCCACCGCCGCGCTCTGCGACAGCGTCAAGCGCAAGGGCCAGACGCCGAGCGTCGTGCTTCTGACCGACGGGCGCGCGAACATCGCCCGCGACGGCGAGCCCGGCCGCGCCAAGGCCGAGGAAGATGCGCTCGCCGCCGCCAGGGCCTTCAAGGCGATGGGCTTCAAGTCGGTGCTGATCGATACCTCGCCCAAGCCGCAGGAGCGGGCGGCGCGTCTTGCAAGCGAGATGGGCGCGCTTTACCTGCCGCTGCCCTATGCCGACGCGGCCGCGATGTCGCGCGCCGTGCAGGCGGTGGCGCCAGGGCGCGGCGTGCCGGCGGCGGCTTGAGGAAAGCGCCATGAAAGGGCTTGGCCGCCTCGCATTGGATTGGCACCCTTGGGCCATGGAGCGTCAGGTGGCGGGGCGGTGAAACCTTCATGACCGAGCGACTGCGCTGGGACCGCGAGGGCCTTGGCTGGCCGAACCGCGAGGCGAGCCGTTTCGTTGAGGCGGCGGGCCTCAACTGGCATGTCCAGGAGATGGGGAAGGGGCCGCTTCTCCTCCTCGTCCACGGCACCGGCGCCACCACCCATTCCTGGGCCGCCATCCTGCCGCTGCTTTCGGCGCATTTCCGCGTCGTCGCCATGGACCTGCCGGGCCACGGCTTCACCGACAAGCCGGCGGCGCGTCGCCTGTCGATGCCGGGCATGGCGAAGGACCTTGCCGCCCTCCTCGACGCATTGGAGTTGAAGCCGCAGATGGTCGTCGGCCATTCCGCTGGCGCCGCCATCTTGATGCGCATGTGCCTCGACGGGCTCGCCCATCCGAAGCTTCTCGTCAGCCTCAACGGCGCGCTTCTGCCGCTCTCCGGCATGGCCGGCCAGTTCTTCTCGCCCATGGCCAAGGCGATGGCGCGCTCCACGCTCTCGGCGCATTTCTTCTCCTGGAGCGCCACCCGCGACCGCCGCTCCGTGACCCGCCTCATCGACGGCACTGGCTCCAAGCTGCCGCGCCAGGACATCGAATGGTACGAGATGCTGGCGCGAAATCCCGGTCATGTCTGGGCCGCCATCAACATGATGGCCAATTGGGAACTCGGCCCCCTGGAGCGCGACATGACCAGGCTGGAGACCCCGCTGGTTCTCATCGCGGCCGGCGAGGATCGCTCCATCTCGCCGGAGACGGCCTTCCGGGTGAAGGAGAAGATTCCCGCCGCCGAGGTCGAATACGTGACCGGGCTCGGCCATCTGGCGCATGAGGAGGATCCGCAGGCGATGGCCGAGCTTTTCCTGCGCCTTGCCAGGAGCCACGGCATCGCCGCCTGAATTCGGGTGCCGGGACGCGCATGTCGCGTTGCCAGCGGCGCTTGGACAGGGTTAGATGTCCAATCATGTTGACACGCGCCTCGCCCCATCTGCCCGTTTCCGACGATCTGAAGCGCCGGCCGCATGCCGTGGTCATCGGCTCCGGCTTCGGCGGACTCGCCGCGGCGGTGCGGCTCGGCGCGCGCGGCTACCGCGTCACCGTCCTGGAAAAGCTCGATAGGCCGGGCGGGCGTGCCTATGTCTTCCGCCAGGATGGCTTCACTTTCGATTCCGGTCCGACCATCGTCACGGCGCCCTTCCTCCTGGAGGAGCTTTGGGAGCTTTGCGGGCGCCAGCTCTCCGACGATGTTGAGCTGAAATCGCTGACGCCCTTCTACCGGCTGCGCTTCCACAATGGCGAGATCTTCGAATGCTGCGCCGACGCTGAGGCGATGCGGCGCGAGGTGGCGCGTTTCTCGCCTTCCGATGTCGCCGGCTACGAGCGCTTCATGGCCGAGAGCGAGGAGATCTTCAAAGTCGGCTTCCAGGAGTTGGCGCATGTGCCGTTCGGCTCCCTCCTCGACATGGCCAAGGTGCTGCCGGATTTCGTGCGCCTGCAGAGCTTCCGCAGCGTCTATGGCTGCGTCGCCCGCTACGTGAAGGACGAGCGGCTGAGGATCGCCCTCAGCTTCCATCCGCTGTTCATCGGCGCCAACCCCTTCTGCACGACCTCCATCTACGCCATGATCGCCCATCTGGAGCGTCACTGGGGCGTGCACTTCGTCATGGGCGGCACCGGCAAGCTGGTGGAGGGCCTTGTCGGCCTCATTGAGGGGCAGGGCGGCTATGTCTGCACCAATGCGGAGGTCGGCGAGATCCTTCTGGGCAACGGCCGGGCCAAGGGCGTGCGGCTGAAGAGCGGCGAGACCGTCGAGGCCGACATCGTCGTCTCCAACGCCGATTCGGCCTGGACCTACCGGCATCTTCTGCCGGCCTCGGCCCGCAAGCGCTGGACCGACCGCAAGATCGACAAGGCCCGATATTCGATGAGCCTCTTCGTCTGGTATTTCGGCACCAGACGCCGCTACGAGGACGTGGCGCACCACACCATCCTGCTTGGCCCACGCTACCGCGAGCTGCTCCACGACATCTTCGAGAAGAAACATCTCGCTCCCGATTTCAGCCTCTACCTGCATCGGCCGACGGCGACCGACCCTTCGCTGGCGCCCGACGGCTGCGACGCCTTCTATGTGCTCTCGCCCGTGCCGCATCTTGATTCGCAGACCGATTGGGCCGTCGCCGCCGAGCCCTATCGCCATAAGATCGAGAGCTTCCTGTCGCAGACCGTCCTGCCGGACCTTGCCGACAACCTCGTCTCCTCGCGGGTCGTGACGCCGGTGGATTTCCGCGAGCGTCTTCTGGCCTTCAAGGGCGCCGCTTTCGGCCTGGAGCCGGTCTTCCTGCAAAGCGCCTGGTTCCGCCCGCACAATAAGAGCGAGGACGTGGAAGGCCTTTATCTCGTCGGCGCCGGCACGCATCCGGGCGCCGGCATACCCGGCGTTCTCTCATCCGCGAAAGTCCTCGACCAGGTGGTGCCCGATGCGGCCGCTTTTGCCTGACCAGCCGTTGGCGAGCCCGGCCGATCACGCGGCCTGCCGCGAGCTGATTCGCACCGGCTCGCGCACCTTCTTCGCCGCCTCCATGCTCTTGCCGCCGCAGATCCGCGGGCCTTCCTACGCGCTTTACGGCTTTTGCCGGCTGTCGGACGATGCCATCGACCTTTCCGACGGCGAGGCGGCGGCCTTGGACCGCCTGCGCCAGCGCCTCGACGCGGCCTATGCCGGCCGTCCGGTGCCGATCTCCGCCGACCGCGCCTTCGCCGATATCGTCTTTCGCTACGGCATCCCGCGCGCCTTGCCGGAAGCTCTCTTGGACGGCTTCGCCTGGGACCTGGAGGGGCGCCGCTACGAGACGCTGGGCGAGCTCAACGCCTATGCCGCCCGCGTTGCCGCCTCCGTCGGCGCCATGATGGCGATGCTGATGGGCGAATGCGGCTATCCCGTCATCGCCCGCGCCTGCGATCTCGGCGTTGCCATGCAGCTCACCAATATCGCCCGCGATGTCGGCGAGGATGCCAGGAACGGGCGCATCTATCTGCCGCTCTCCTGGATGCGCGAGGCCGGCATCGATCCGGATGCTTGGCTCGAGAACCCGCAGTTCAGTGATGAGCTCGGTGCCGTCATCCACCGCCTCCTGCGCACGGCCGACGAGCTTTACCTGCGCGCTTCCAGCGGCATCGCCCGGCTTCCCTGGCATTGCCGCCCGGCGATCCACGCCGCCTGCCGGCTCTATGCCGAGATCGGCCGCGAATTGGAGCGGCGCGGTCTCGATTCGGTGTCCCAGCGGGCCGTCGTACCGGCCTCGCGCAAGGCCTGGCTTCTTGCCCGCACCTCCACGACGCGGCTTTCCGGCGCCGAGGGCCTCGCCTTCGAGCCGCTGGCCGAGACGCAGTTCCTTGTCGACGCGGCCATGACGGCGGCCCATTCGCCGTATCTCAGGCGCAGCATTCGTCGCCGCGGCGTTGGCGAACATGCTGAGTGGGTGATCGACCTCTTCACCGTGCTTGCCGAGCGCGACGCCATGACGAGCGACAACCCGGCTGGACAGCAAGGCCTGTTACGACATGCGCCGGCGATTCAAGATTCCGGGGCTTGACGCGTAACGGCGGCGCTATCGGGCGGATCCGCTTCCACCGAGGTGGATTGATTTTGGTTCTCACTGCCCAAGTTTCCTAAAGACCAGGAAGCAAGGACTGGATGATTCAGGCAGCAGTGGAGGAGCGAATGGGCCCGGGCCCGATGATACTTTTCGAGGTCGTCATCCTCGGCGGTGTGGTTGCCTTCTGTATCTGGGAACTCGTCTCGCTGCGGCGCGACCGGCTGCGCATGGAGCGCGAGGCGGAGCGGGAAGAGAAGACGGAGCTTTCCGGCTGAGCAGGCTCCGGGCGGGGTGCCGCGCGTCGCTGCGCCGCTTGTGACACGCAACCAGGCTCCTTACTCTCCGCGCGCCCAGTGAGAACAAGGGAGAAGGGCAATGGGTGAGATGGCACTGCTTCAATCGCTAACGCTGATGACCATCGGCGGTCTCATCGCGCTGGCGATCGTCTTCATCGTCTACAAATTGCGCAGCGGCCGCAAGCGCTGAAGCTTGCGATTCGGCTGGAGCTATCCCGCGCGCGGCATGCGGAAGGGCAGGAGCATCTTGACCCAGCCGCTGCGGAAGCGTTCCAGCGACAGGCTCTCATGCACCGCCGTCACCTCGGCGCCCGCGAGCCGGGTCTTCACCAGCGAGCGGGCATAGAAGGGCGTATCCTCCAATGTCTTGACGACCTTCGCCTCGCCCTCGCTATGGATGGCGCGGGCGATCCGCCAAACGGGCGCCGTCGGCAGCGGCGCCGGGCGCGGCGGCGTAAAGGGGGCAGCGCCTCCCTGTTGGTCGAAGAGAAGCGCCAGCGTCTTTTGCCCGCCTTGGCGGCGTTGCATGTCGTAAAGGACCGCTCCGCCGTCTGGATGTGGCGCGCGCGACCAGTCCCATGAGACGAAGCCGTCTTCCAGCGGCTCGCTTCCCCAATTGCTGTCCAGATAGGCCTTGCCCTGCCAGGCGAGTTGCGGCCGCTCCATGCGCACGATGGCGCGTCCGGCCGGCGCGATCGGCCACCATTGGTGACGGCCGGCCTCGTCGAGCGCATAGGGACCCGGCGTCATCGCCGCGGGCTCGATGCGCACCACGCCGCGCAGGCGCGAGGGGATCGGCACCGTCACTTCCTCGATGCGGATGGTCAGCGCCGTACCGTCGAAAGTGAGCGCGCTCGGGCCGACGACCATCGCTTCGCCGCTGCGCTTGAGCGCGGAAGCCCCGCGCTCCGTCATCGACCAGCGTTTGCCTCCCCGTCCGTAGAGTGCCACGTTGAGACCGCAGAAATTCTCCGGATCGGGCGTGCCGCGTTGCCGTGCCCAGGCGTAATAGGGCGAGAAGACGGAGCCTACGAAGGCGATGATCGTCAGGCCGTGACGTCCGTCGTCGCTGAGCGCGTCGACATACCACCAGCGATAGCCGCCAGACTCTACCTTGGCGTCGAAGCGAAGTCGCTGAGAAGCCGCTCCGCCGCCATGTGCCCCGACAGGGCCGCCATCGGCACCCCCGCTCCCGGATGCACGCTGCCCCCCGCCAGATAGAGGCCCGGCAGCCGTGTCGTCGCTCCCAGACGCTCGAAGGAGGCCTTCCATCCGTGCGAGGCCTGGCCGTAGAGCGCTCCCCCCGTCGCCGGGAACAGCCTCTCGAACTCGTTCGGCCCCGTCAGCACCTTCGCTGCGGCCGGCCCCTGAAACTTCAGGCCGCATCTTTCCATCAGGGCCAATGTCCGTTCCTCGCATCGGGCAATCTCCTCGACCTCCAAGGGCCTTCTATCGCCGCGGGCCGGCGCGTTCACCAGGATGAAAAGCCGCTCCGGGCCTGCAGGTCGATCCGCCGCATCGTCACGGTCCTGGGCGCACACATAGACGGTGGGCACCTCCGGCAACTCGCCCGCCTTGAAGATGGCCTCGAACTCGCCCGCATAGTCGCGCGAGAAGAAGACGTTGTGGCGGATGAGCGGAAATCCTTCCGTCTCGGCGAGAAGGCAGAAGGTGAGGGCCGAAAGCGAGCGCTCTGCGCCGCCGGGCAGGCGGATGGCACTCGCTGCATCCGCCCCGAAATGCCCGCCCGCGAGCGCCGCCACATCGGCGTTGAGAACGATGGCGTCGGCCTGGAGCCTCTCGCCGGAGGCAAGCCGCACGCCGCGGGCAGCCCCGTTTTCGACGACGATCTCGCCGACCGCCTCGCCGTAACGGATCTGCGCCCCCCTCTCGCCTGCAAGGCGGGCGAGCGTCGCCGCCACCTGATGCATGCCGCCCTCCACCAGCCACACCCCCTCCTGTTCCACATGGGCGATCAGCATCAGCGTCGCCGGGGAGAGGAAGGGGGAGGAGCCGCAATAGGTGGAATAGCGCCCGAAGAGCTGGCGCAGCCGCTCGTCTTTGAAGAATCGTCCGAGTTCCTGCCAGAGCGTCGTGAAAGGGCTGATCTGCATGAGGCCCGGAAGCCCGGCGAGGCCGGCCCTGCGGATGAGGCTGGCGACGCTCGGCCGCGCGGCGCGGATGAACGGCTCCTCGAGCGTTTCGAAGATGCGCTTGGCGCGCGCGCAGAAGCGGAGATAGCCGCGCGCCTCCTCAGGCCCGGCGAAGGCGCCGATCGCCTCCGCGCTCGCCTCCATGTCGGCGAAGAGGTCGAGCCGTTCATCCTCGCTCCAGGCATGGCGCGCCAGGATGTGGGCCGGCTTGACGGCGAGCTCGGCCTCCATGGAAAGGCCGGCGGCGGCGAAGATCTCCTCAAACAGGGGCCGCATGGTGAAGACCGTCGGCCCGCCGTCGATGCGCGCATGGCCGACTGCGACCTCGCGCATCTTGCCGCCTGGCGCCTTTTCCTTCTCCATGAGGGTGACGTCGGCACCCGCCGCGGCGAGCCTGAGGGCGGCCACCAGGCCGCCGATTCCGGCCCCGACGACGATCACCTTTTGCGTGCGCACCGCGACATTTCCTCCTGCGCAAGACCCGCACAAAGCATTGACTTACGGGTAGCATCTGTCCATCCTGATTGACACTTCTTTGTGACAACAAAGACTGACAGAACGGGAGCTTAGGGGAGCGTCATGGAAGCCATGGTCCGTATCGAACAGGCTCTCGACATGGCGGTGAGCCATGCCGAAGCGGCCGGCGCGCCGCCGCAACTGGCCGAGGCCATGCGCTATGCCGTCTTTCCCGGCGGCGCCCGCATCCGCCCGCGCCTGTGTCTTGCGGCCGCAGGCGCCTGCGGCGACGACGAGCCGGCGCTGGCCAGCGCCGCCGCCGCCGCCCTGGAACTGATGCACTGCGCCTCGCTGGTGCATGACGATCTGCCCTGCTTCGACGATGCGGAGTTGCGGCGCGGCCGGCCTTCGGTGCACCGCGCCTTCAACGAGCCCCTGGCGGTGCTCGCCGGCGACGGCCTCATCGTTCTTGCCTTTGAGACGCTGGCGCGCGCCGGCGCGGGCTCGCCGAATCGTCTGGCCTCGCTGGTCCTGACGCTCGGGCGCGCCGTCGGCATGCCCTCCGGCATCGTCGCCGGCCAGGGCTGGGAGAGCGAGCCGCGCGTTTCCGTCGCCGAATATCACCGCGCCAAGACCGGCGCCCTCTTCGTCGCCGCGACGGTGTCGGGCGCGGTGGCGGCCGGTGCCGATCCCGGCCCCTGGCGGGCGCTCGGCGAGCGGCTCGGCGAGGCCTATCAGGTGGCCGACGATCTGCGCGATGCCGTGGCGGCCGAGGATGAGCTCGGCAAGCCGGTCGGCTGTGATGCGCGGCTCGGACGTCCGAGCACGGTGCGCGAGCTCGGCGTACACGGCACGGTGGAAAAGCTCACCCGTCTCGTTTCCGGAGCGGTCGAGGCGGTGCCCGATTGCCAGGGCGCCGACGAGTTGAAGGCGCTGGTCATGTCCGAAGCCAAGCGGCTGGTGCCCAAGAAGCTTTCCGACCGCGTCGCGGCGTAAGGCCGACAGGAGCTCGGTGCTCCTCGGAAAACGAAGATGCAGGCCTCCGATCTTGCGACGTTCTGGCTGGAGCCGGTCCTGTCGCTACGCGACCGGCTGGTGGCGAGCCCGCGCTTCAGGCAATGGGCGGCCGCCAACCCGCTGACCCGACCGATCGCGCGGCGCCAGGCGCGCTCGCTTTTCGATATCACCGCCGGCTTCGTCTATTCCCAGGTGCTGGCCGCCTGCGTGCGCCTGCAGCTCTTCGACGTTCTGGCGGCCGGCCCGCAGAGCGTGCCGGTGCTCGCCCAGCGCCTCGGCCTTAGCGAGGAGGCGACCTCGCGTCTTCTCCAGGCGGCCGGCTCGCTGCGCCTTGTCTCGCGCCGCCGCGGCGGTCGCTGGGGCCTCGGGCCTCTCGGCGCGGCGATGATCGGCAATCCCGGCATCGCCGCGATGGTGGAGCATCACGCCATGCTCTATGCCGACCTCAAGGAGCCGCTCGCCCTGCTGCGCCAGGAGGGGGGCGCCCGCCAGTTGGAGAATTACTGGTCCTACGCCAAGGCCGAGGAACCGGCGAACCTGCCGGCCGAGAGGGTCGGCGCCTACACCCAGTTGATGGGCACCTCCCAGACGATGATCTCGCAGGAGATCCTCGCCGCCTATCCGCTCGACAAGCATCGCGCCGTCCTGGATGTCGGCGGCGGCGACGGGACGTTCTTGATGGCGGCCGGCGAGAAGGCGCCGCATCTGCGGCTGATGCTCTTCGATTTGCCGCCGGTGGCGGCGCGGGCCCAGCAGCGATTCGCCGACAAGGGGCTGGGCGAGCGGGCGCTGGCCTTGGGCGGCGATTTCCTGCGCGATCCGCTGCCGCAGGGCGCCGATCTCATTACCCTGGTCCGAATCGTTCATGACCACCCCGACGAGGCGGTGATGACGCTCTTGCGCGCCGCCCGTGTCGCCTTGCCGCAAGACGGCAAGCTCTTGATCGCCGAGCCGATGGCGGCAAGCCCGGCGAGCGAGCCTGCAAGCGACGCCTATTTCGGATTTTACCTGATGGCGATGGGCCGCGGACGGCCCCGTTCCGTGCCGGAAATCCGCACCATGCTGCGCCGCGCCGGCTTCGCCCGCACCCGCCTTCTGCCGAGCCCGACACCCGTCCTGGCGCGCGTTTTGGTCGCCACCCCGGATCATTCCAATGTGTAAATCTGGCTTGACGTCTGAGGTGGTCAAGTTAGACTTACACCTCTGATAAAGCGCTGCCGCGGAAGCATGTTGCAGCGAGCTGAGGCATCGATGAACACCCTCGCCGTCGTCCTGGAAGAGCCGGAGCGCCTCGCGCTCAAGGAGGTCGCGCTCGCGTCCCCCGGCGCGGACGATGTCGTTGTCGACATTGAGTGGAGCGGCATCTCCACCGGCACGGAGCGTCTTCTGTGGTCGGGCCGGATGCCCCACTTTCCGGGCATGGGCTATCCGCTCGTGCCGGGCTACGAATCCGTTGGCCGGGTCAGCGAGACGGGGGAGGCGGCGCGTGCGCGCATCGGCGAGCGCGTCTTCGTTCCCGGCGCGCGCTGCTTCGCCGATGTGCGCAGCCTGTTCGGTGGCGCTGCGGCGCGGCTGGTCGTGCCGGCCTCGCGGGCGATCACCATTCGCGAGGATCTCGCCGAGCGCGGCACGCTTCTGGCGCTTGCCGCCACGGCCTATCACGCCATCGCCGCGGGCGGCGAGGCGCGTCCCGATCTCATCGTCGGTCACGGCGTTCTCGGCCGGCTCCTGGCGCGTCTGGCGATTGCCATGGGCGGCGAGCCGCCGGCGGTATGGGAAACAAATCCTGAGCGAGCGGGGGGCGCCGAGGGCTATACGATCCTCGATCCCGCCGACGACACGCGGCGCGACTATCGCGCCATCTACGATGTCAGCGGCGATTCTGCTCTGCTGGATGAGCTCATCGCGCGCCTGGCTCCTGCGGGAGAGGTGGTTCTTGCCGGCTTCTATTCGGCGCCGCTTTCCTTCTCCTTCCCGCCGGCCTTCATGCGCGAGGCGCGCATCAGGATCGCCGCCGAATGGCGCGAGCCCGATCTTCTCGCCGTCAAGGAACTCGTCGAGGCGGGGCGCCTGTCGCTCGACGGCCTCATCACCCATCGCTGCGAGGCGCGGCAGGCAGGCGATGCCTATCGAACCGCCTTCGGCGATGCAGCCTGCCTTAAGATGATTCTCGATTGGAGAGCCTCATGACCCTGGACGGCAATCAGCGCGGCTTCAGCCGGCGCTCGATGACCGACTATCTGCGCGATGAGGCGGCGGTGGAGCCGGATCCGCCGGCGGCCGGCGAGGTGACGAAGGAAACCCAGATCATCGCCATCTACGGCAAGGGCGGCATCGGCAAGAGCTTCACGCTCGCCAACCTCTCCTACATGATGGCGCAGCAGGGCAAGAAGATCCTGCTCATCGGCTGCGACCCCAAGAGCGACACCACCTCGCTGCTCTTCGGTGGCCGCGCCTGTCCGACCATCATCGAGACCTCCGCCGCCAAGAAGGCGGCCGGCGAGGAGGTCGCCATCGGCGACGTCTGCTTCAAGCGCGACGGCGTCTTCGCCATGGAGCTCGGCGGGCCGGAGGTCGGCCGCGGCTGCGGCGGACGCGGCATCATTCATGGCTTTGAGCTTCTGGAGAAGCTCGGCTTCCACGATTGGGGCTTCGACTACGTGCTCCTGGATTTCCTCGGCGATGTGGTCTGCGGCGGCTTCGGCCTGCCGATAGCCCGCGACATGTGCCAGAAGGTCATCGTCGTCGGCTCCAACGACCTGCAGTCGCTCTACGTCGCCAACAACGTCTGCTCGGCGGTCGATTATTTCCGCAAGCTCGGCGGCAATGTCGGCGTTGCCGGCATGGTCATCAACAAGGACGACGGCACCGGCGAGGCCGCCGCTTTCGCCGGCTCCGTCGGCATTCCGGTCCTTGCCGCCATTCCCGCGGACGAGGATATCCGCCGCAAGAGCGCGAATTACCAGATCATCGGCCGGCCCGGCTCGCAATGGGCGCCGCTCTTTGAGGAGTTGGCGACCAATGTGGCCGACGCCCCGCCCGTGCGCCCGACGCCGCTCAGCCAGGAGGGGCTTCTCGGCCTCTTCAAGAGCGACGAGGTGGGCCGCAACGTGGTGCTGGAGCCGGCGACGATGGCCGATATGTGTGGCTCCGACACGGTCGATAAGCCATCGCTCGAAGTCATCTACGACACCGTCTGACGCAAGTAGGGAGGGGGCGTAGGACATGACAGACCGGCAGAGCAAGGCGCACCGCCCGACGGCGGAGGTCGTCTACGACGCCGCCGCCGCTGCCCCGCTGGCGAATGAGCGCCAGGGGCAGGCGGAGCGCGTCGTCTCTGGCGACGCCCCTGCCGCCGCATCGGCCGATGCCGCACCCGCCAATGTCGATCTCGCCGCCACCAGGGACGACGGCATGGGTTGTCATGCCGGCAAGGACGAGATGCGCCGCGCCGCCGAGGCGGCCGGCAACAGCGACGTTCTTGAGCGCTACGCAGAGGATTACCCGACCGGGCCGCACGACCAGCCGCAATCCATGTGCCCGGCTTTCGGCTCGCTGCGCGTCGGGCTGAGGATGCGCCGCACGGCGACCGTGCTCTCCGGCTCCGCCTGCTGCGTCTACGGCCTGACCTTCACCTCGCATTTCTACGGTGCGCGCCGCTCCGTCGGCTATGTGCCTTTCGATTCTGAAACGCTGGTCACCGGCAAGCTCTTCGAGGACATCCGCGAGGCCGTCTACAAGCTCGCCGATCCGGACCATTACGACGCCATCGTCGTCACCAATCTGTGCGTGCCGACGGCCTCCGGCGTGCCGCTGCGCCTGCTGCCGAAGGAGATCAACGGCGTCAGGATCATCGGCATCGACGTTCCCGGCTTCGGCGTGCCGACCCATGCGGAGGCCAAGGACGTTCTGGCCGGCGCCATGCTGCATTACGCCCGCACCGAGGCCGAGCAGGGCCCGGTTCAGGCGCCGCGCGGCGGGCCCAGCGAGAAGCCGACGGTGACGCTGCTCGGCGAGATGTTCCCGGCCGATCCGGTCGGCATCGGCATGATGCTGGAGCCGCTCGGCCTGGCCGTCGGCCCGGTCGTGCCGACGCGCGAATGGCGCGAGCTTTACGCCGCGCTCGATTGCGCCGCGGCGGCGGCGATCCATCCCTTCTACCGTGCCTCCATGCGCGAGTTTCAGGCGGCCGGCCGGCCGGTCGTCGGCTCCGCTCCCGTCGGTCACGACGGTGCCGAGGCGTGGCTGACGGCCATCGGCGAGGCCTGCGGCGTCGCCCGCGAGAG
Source organism: Afifella pfennigii DSM 17143 (assembly GCF_000688515.1). Classification (GTDB taxonomy): domain Bacteria; phylum Pseudomonadota; class Alphaproteobacteria; order Rhizobiales; family Afifellaceae; genus Afifella; species Afifella pfennigii. The sequence goes on from NZ_JHZK01000006.1 coordinate 35,641, forward strand.
CGTCGATGCGGCCAAGAACCGTTTCCTGCCGATGATCAAGCAGGCGCTGGAGAATGCGCCGATCAAGGGCCGCATCACCCTGTCGGGCTATGAGGGCTCGGAGCTTCTGGTGGCGCGCCTGCTGATAGAGAGCGGCGCCGAGGTGCCCTATGTCGGCACCGCTTGCCCGCAGACGCCCTATTCCGATCCCGACCGCGAATGGCTGCAGGCGCGCGGCGTCAAGATCACCTATCGCGCCTCGCTGGAGGCCGATATCGCGGCCATGGAGGAGCATCGCCCGGATCTGGCCATCGGCACGACGCCCGTCGTGCAGAAGGCCAAGGAACTGGCCATCCCTGGGCTTTATTTCACCAATCTCATCTCCGCCCGCCCGTTGATGGGCGTGGCCGGGGCGGGCTCGTTGGCCCAGGTCGTCAACGCCGCCATCGCCAACAAGGCCCGCTTCGACGAGATGCGGGAATTCTTCGAAGGCGTCGGCACGGGTGATGCCGCCGGCGTGTGGGAGGATGTTCCCGCCGACCGCTCCGACTTTCGCCGGCGCGAGCTTGCCAAGGCACAGAAAGCCAGAAAGGCCGCTGACCCCAAGAAGGTCGCGGAATCGGTGGTCTGATGCTGGTTCTCGATCACGATCGCGCTGGCGGCTACTGGGGCTCTGTCTACGTCTTCACGGCGATGAAGGGGCTGCAGGTCGTCATCGACGGTCCCGTCGGCTGCGAAAACCTGCCGGTCACCTCGGTGCTGCATTACACCGACGCTCTGCCGCCGCATGAATTGCCCATCGTGGTCACCGGGCTGTCGGAGGACGAGCTCAACAAGACCGGCACCGAGGGCGCCATGCGCCGCGCCCATCAAACGCTCGACCCGGCGCTGCCGGCCGTCGTCGTCACCGGCTCCATCGCCGAAATGATCGGCGGCGGCGTGACGCCGGAAGGCACCAATTTGCAGCGCTTTTTGCCGCGCACCATCGACGAGGATCAGTGGCAGAGCGCCAATCGGGCCATGTATTGGCTGTGGACCGAATACGGCGCCAGGAAGGGCAAGATGCCCAAGCCGCGGCCGCGCCAGGAGGGCGACAAGCCGCGCGTCAACATCATCGGCCCGATCTACGGCATGTTCAACACGCCCTCCGATCTGGCCGAGATACGCCGCCTCGTCGAAGGCATCGGCGCGGAAGTCAATTTGGTCTTCCCGCTCGGCAGCCACCTGTCGGAGGTGCCGCGCCTGGTGGATGCCGATGTCAATATCTGCATGTACCGCGAATTCGGACGCATGCTCTGCGAGGCGCTGGACAAGCCCTATCTGCAGGCGCCGATCGGGCTGCATTCCACCACCAAGTTCCTGCGCGCTCTCGGCGAGCTCCTGGGCCTCGATCCGGAGCCCTTCATCGAGCGCGAGAAGCACACGACCATCAAGCCGCTTTGGGATCTGTGGCGTTCCGTCACGCAGGATTTCTTCGGCACGGCGAGCTTCGCCGTGGTGGCCAACGAGACATATGCGCGCGGTCTGCGCCATTTTCTGGAGGAGGAGATGGGCTTGCCCTGCACCTTCTCCTTCGCCCGCCGTGCCGGCGTGAAGCCGGACAACGAGGCGGTGCGGGCCGCGGTGCGCGACAAGACGCCGCTCGTCCTCTTCGGCAGCTACAACGAGAGGATGTATCTGTCGGAGATCGGCGCGCGCAGCGTTTACATTCCCGCTTCCTTCCCGGGAGCGATCATCCGGCGCCATACGGGCACGCCCTTCATGGGCTATGCCGGCGCCACCTATCTCGTCCAGGAAGTGTGCAACGCGCTCTTCGACGCGCTTTTCCACATCCTGCCGCTCGCCACGAATCTCGACGAGATCGAGGCGACTCCCTCGCGGCTTCACAAGGAGCTGCCTTGGGAAGACGAGGCCAAGCGCCTGCTCGACGAAATCGTTGAATCTCAGCCTGTCCTGATCCGCATCTCTGCCGCTAAGCGTCTGAGAGATAAGGCAGAAATGGACGCGCGTCAGGCTGGGGAGGGGCGCGTCACTGTTGCGCGTATGCGGCGCGTCGCAGGCGGTATAAAAGAGGACGTGCTCGCATGACGGGGGTCGTCCGTAGCAAGAATTCCCACGGTAGGTGGTGGCGCAAGAGCTGCCTTTCTACCCGGGCTGGTATGGAGAGGGCATATGGCTGCAATCGACAAATCCAACGCCGCGGTGCTGCGCTCGAAGGAAGAACGCGATTTCCGGCTCATCTTTATGGTGAGCTTCGTGTTCTTCCTCGTCGTCAGCGTCTTCGCCCGGCTCTTGCCGCCGCATTGGCGGCCGTTCCCGCCGGGGCCGAATGGCCCACGGTCGGTGATCGAGGATGCCCGGGTGGCGGCCAATACGACCATCCCGTTCGCTTTTATGCGCTGAGCGCATTGTCGAATTCGTCCGGCGTTTCGCCGGGCGGAGCTGCGTCGCGACATTCGTCGTGACCATTCCCAGCCGCGCGGGAGGTGCGCGGTAACGGCCGAAAGGCTCATTAACGAGGGTAGATCAATGGCTGAAATCGATAGGCCGGTCTCGCTGTCGGGTCTGACGGAAGGTGAGGCTCGAGAGTTTCACGGCGTCTTCATGACCTCCGCGATGATTTTCTTTGTCGTGGTGATTGTTGCGCACATCCTGGCGTGGATGTGGCGTCCGTTCTGGCCTGGGCCTGAGGGCTGGGTGTCGCTCGACCTGCCGACCGTCGCGTCCTTGGCGTCCACGCTCGCATAGGGGGAAAAGAAATGTGGAAAGTTTGGCTCCTGTTCGATCCGCGTCGTACGCTGGTCGCACTGTTCACGTTCCTCACCGTCCTTGCTCTGCTGATTCACTTCATTTGCCTCAGCACCGAGCGCTTCAACTGGCTGGAAGGCAACCCGGCTGCCACCAAGGCGCAGGCGAGCCAGGCCGAGTTGTTCACGCCGCTCGCCTGAGCGACGAGACGGTTGTTTTTTGCGAATGGCAGCGGACTGGATTCCAGCCCGCTGGGATTTCAGCCCGCTGCCATCTTTGCGCCGAAGCGATTTCGCTTCGCGTCTCGTTGACCGGAGGATTGAGCAATGGCGATGCTCAGCTTTGAAAAGAGGTATCGCATTCGTGGCGGTACGCTAATCGGAGGGGATCTCTTCGATTTCTGGATCGGGCCGCTTTACGTCGGGTTCTTCGGCGTGGCGACGGCCTTCTTCGCAGCGTTGGGCACCGGGCTGATTCTCTGGGGCGCGGCGCTGGGAGGGACATGGAACGTCTGGCGGATCAACATCGCTCCGCCGGATCTGTCGTACGGCTTGGCGTTGGCGCCGCTCGAAGAGGGCGGCCTTTGGCAGATTATCACTATCTGTGCCCTTGGCGCGTTTGTGTGCTGGGCTCTGCGCCAGGTCGAAATCTCCCGCAAGCTTGGAATGGGGTATCACATCCCCTTCGCCTTTAGCTTTGCGATTCTTGCCTACTTCACCCTGGTCGTCGTCCGGCCGGTGCTGATGGGGGCATGGGGGCACGGTTTTCCGTATGGCATCATGAGCCATCTCGATTGGGTGTCGAATGTTGGGTACCAGTACCTGCATTTCCACTACAATCCGGCGCATATGATCGCCATCAGCTTCTTCTTCGCGACGACGCTCGCGTTGGCGCTGCACGGAGGCGTGATCCTGTCCACCGTCAACCCGCAGCCGGGTGAGGCTGTGAAGGGATCGGAGCACGAGAACACCTACTTCCGCGATGTGGTGGGCTACTCCATCGGTGCGCTTGGCATTCATCGCCTGGGCCTTTTCCTGGCAGTGTCGGCCGCCTTCTGGAGCGCTGTCTGCATCGTCATCAGCGGTCCCTTGTGGACGCGCGGATGGCCTGAGTGGTGGGGTTGGTGGCTCAACCTCCCGGTCTGGAGCTAGGGGGGGTTACCATGGCTGAATACCAAAATATCTTTAACCGGGTGCAGGTGCACGCACCTGTCTACGCCGGTGTCCCGGCGGGCGTTTCGGCGACTGGCCGGGCTGGGCAGCCGACCCTCTCCTACTGGTTGGGTAAGATTGGCGACGCGCAGATTGGGCCGGTCTATCTCGGCCTTTCGGGAATTGCCTCGATCTTTTTTGGCTTTCTCGCCTTTGAGATCATCGGGCTCAACATGCTGGCCTCAGTGAACTGGGATCCGCTTGAGTTCGCACGGCAGTTCTTCTGGCTCGGCCTTGAGCCGCCGCCTCAGGAGCTTGGACTTTGTCTGCCGCTTTGCCCGCTCGACCAGGGCGGTTGGTGGCAGATGGCCGGCTTCTTCCTGACGTTGTCGGTTCTTCTGTGGTGGGTGCGGACCTATCGTCGGGCGACAGCGCTCGGCATGGGAACCCATGTCGCCTGGGCCTTTGCTTCCGCGATCTGGCTCTTTCTGGTGATCGGCTTTCTGCGGCCGATTCTCCTGGGCCATTGGTCGGAAGCGGTGCCCTTCGGCATCTTCCCGCACCTTGATTGGACCGCGGCGTTCTCGATCCGCTACGGCAATCTGTACTACAACCCGTTCCACATGCTTTCGATCGCCTTCATGTATGGCTCGACGCTTTTGTTTGCCATGCATGCGGGGACGATCCTGGCGGTGAGCCGCTTCGGCGGTGAGCGGGAAGCAGAGCAGATCGTCGATCGCGGAACGGCCGCCGAGCGTGCCGCACTCTTCTGGCGGTGGACCATGGGCTTCAATGCCACCATGGAATCCATCCATCGCTGGGCCTGGTGGTTCGCGGTTCTGACGCCGCTCACCGGTGGTATCGGCATGCTGCTCACGGGCACGGTTGTCGACAACTGGTACCTGTGGGGCATCAAGCACGGTCTGGTGCCGGTCTACCCGACTGGGACTGAGGTCGTGACGGATCCGGCTCTGACGACGGGAGTGGGGCAATGACCTTCGCAATGAAGATTTCCCTGGCGATCTGCGCCCTCGTCGGCGGGCTCTTGCTGCTGACCTTCCAATGGCCACCGATCAACCATATCTGGCCGTTTGCAGCGTCGCAGCAGCAAGGGTATCGCGGAACCGGCATGGTACAGGTGACGGCAGTCGCCGACCTGCAGAAGGCCGTTGCGGCAATCCCTGAGCCTTTCCCGGAGGTTTCTGCGGAAGGCCCGCGTGCCTCGGAAGTCTACGAGAACGTTCCAGCTCTCGGCGACCTCAGCGAGGAACAGTTCCTGCGGATTATGACCGTCATCACGGAATGGGTCTCGCCGGAACAGGGATGCGCCTACTGCCACGACGAGAACGACCTCGCCGCTGAAAGGCCCTATACCAAGATCGTGTCGCGTCGCATGATTGAAATGACGCGCCACATCAACGCTGACTGGACGAACCACGTCGCTCAGACGGGCGTGACTTGCTACACTTGCCATCGCGGGCAGCCGATACCGACCGAAATTTGGTTCGATAGCGACAATCCGATCATGGCGAAGTATGCGGGCTACAGCCCGAATGGGCAGAACCATCGCAACGAAGTCGCGGGGCTTACCTCGATGGCTGCCAATCCGATGGAGCTCTATCTTGCTGGTCCGTCCAACCCGCGCGTGATCCCGACCACGGCTCTGCCGACGGGAGAAGGCATGGGTCCGAGCATCAAGGCTGCCGAAGACACCTACGCTTTGATGATCCATCTGTCGGATGCCCTCGGCGTGAACTGCACCTACTGCCACAACAGTCGGTCGTTCATGAACTGGGAGGAAAGCAATCCGGCGCGGGTGACGGCCTTCACCGGCCTCGACCTGGTCAGGACCATCAACGCCGACTATCTGTCGCCTTTGCAGCCTGAATACCCGCCGGAGCGTCTTGGTCCGTTGGGTGATGCTCCGAAGGCAAACTGCGCCACCTGCCACCAGGGCGAGCCGTTCCCGCTCGGCCGGTTCCCGATGATCAAGGATTATCCGGAGTTGGTCGCGGCCCAGGCGGCTCCGTCCGCGGCGCCCGAGGCGCCGCCGGCCCAGGCTGAAACGGCCCCGGCTGCGGCGCCGACGGAAGGGCTGACGCCCGACCAGATGCGCCAGCAGATGGAGCAGATGCAGCAGCAGATGCAACAGATGCAGCAGCAGATGCAGCAGCAGATGGAGCAGATGCAGGAGCAGATGCAGCAGCAGTAAGACAAGCATGGCAGCGCCACCTTCCGTGGCGCTGCCCCCAAGAACCTGAAACGGGAGGCTTACGGCCTCCCGTTTTTTTTGTCTGAGGGGCTGCGCTCATGCGCGCTTGGCGGCGCACCGATGCGCCAAGCTGAATGCCAAGCGCCAAGGTGAATGCCGAGCGGAACGCGATTCTCTTTCGCAAGAACCCGGCTTAAGCGACTCTCAAGACGAAGCTTTTTCGTATGTCGCCCCGCCAGCGGGGCCGGCTACAAGCTTCGCAGCTTACCGCCGTCGCCGGCACATCGGCGGCCGAGCGCGATGGGCTCGCGCCTCAGCGAGATGGTGTCGGTCGGGATATGACCGAGGCGCAGCGAGATCCGCATGGCGGCCCGCGCTTCCGCGAACGTGGATGGCCCCTCGCGCAGGCTTATCGCGCCTCCGCTGGTGATCGGCGGCCGCGGCAGGTTCACCCGGCCGGCCAGCCCGCCGCCTTTCGCGGTGTGGAGCCGCAGAACACGCGGATCTTTCCGCAGCTGGAGAGGGTTGCTATCACCCACCGATGGTTCGGACGTATCGCCATGACGCCTGACTTCCTGCCGCATCTTTACGAGCCGCAGTTGGGCCTCTTGGTGCCCATTGGCTACAACGGTCTACAACGGTCGCGGTATCGCCATGTCGACCGCCTTCGGAAAACTGGCCGCGGAACGCCTGACCGGACGTGATATCGAGGTGAAAGCCCGTCCCCTTCGTCCCATCCCGCTACACAGTTTCAGGCGTGGCGCCGTTGCCGCAATCTCCGCCTATTATCGCTTTCTCGACGCGGTGCGATGAGGCGGCGGCCGGCTCGTCCGTAGCATCCGCTACGGCCTTGCCGATCCGCGAAGGGCCCTGTCGCCAAGGCGCTCCGGCAGAACGGTTCAACCTCGCTACAGAAGGCTCAAAGGCGTGGCCGGAGAACGCCGCGCCCTCCTCAGGCCGCCCGCGACAGACCGATCTCCGACCAGATGGTCGCGAGCGCGTCGATGAGATGGTCGACATCCCAGTCCGAATGCAGCGGCGAAGGGGTGATCCTCAGCCGCTCCGTGCCGCGCGGCACCGTCGGGTAATTGATCGGCTGCACATAGATGGCGTACTGCGACAAGAGCCGGTCGCTGATCTGCTTGCACAGGACCGGATCGCCCACCATCACCGGCACGATATGGCTCTCATTGGCCATATGCGGCACGCCGATCTCATCCAGGCGCCTGCGGACCGTGGCGACGCGCTCCTTCTGGCGCTCGCGCTCCGCCTCGCTTGCCTTGAGGTGACGGATGGAGGCGAGCGCTCCGGCCGCGACGGCCGGCGGCAGGGCGGTGGTGAAGATGAAGCCTGAGGCGAAGCTGCGCACGAAGTCGCACAGCGCCGTGGAGGCGGCGATATAGCCGCCCATGACGCCGAAGGCCTTGCCGAGCGTGCCTTCGATGACGGTGAGCCGCTCGGCGACCTCCTCGCGCTCCGAGATGCCGCCCCCGCGCGGCCCGTAAAGGCCGACCGCATGCACCTCGTCGAGATAGGTCATGGCGCCATGCGCCTCCGCCACGTCGCAGATCTCCGCGATCGGGGCGATGTCGCCATCCATCGAATAGACCGATTCGAAGGCGACGAGCTTGGGTCGCTTCGGCGGCAGCGCCGCCAGCTTACGGTCCAGATCCTCCGGGCTGTTGTGCTCGAAGATGACCTTCTCGGCCCGGCTGTGGCGAATGCCCTCGATCATCGAGGCATGGTTCTTGGCGTCCGAGAGCACGACGCAATCGGGAATCTTCGCCGCCAGCGTGCCCAGGCTCGCCCAGTTGGAGACATAGCCTGAGGTGAAGATGAGGGCGCTTTGTTTGCCGTGCAGGTCGGCGAGCTCCTTCTCCAGGAGCACGTGATAATGGTTGGTGCCGGAGATGTTGCGCGTGCCGCCGGCGCCGGCGCCGCAGCGCCCGAGAGCGAAATGCATCGCATCGATGACGACCGCGTTCTGGCCCATGCCGAGATAGTCGTTGGAGCACCAGACGGTGACCTCGGCGCGGCCGCGCTCGCGGTAATGCGTGGCTCTGGGAAATTCGCCGGCATGGCGCTCCAGATCGGCGAAGACGCGATAGCGCCCTTCCTGGCGGAGCCCGTCGAGCTCCCTCTGAAAGAAGGCTTCGTAGTTCATCGTCTGGCCTCCGCTGACGCGATCCTCGTTGCTCATCTCATTCTCCCGGAGGTGGCGCGCCGGCCGTCCCGAAGACCGGCCGCGCGGGCAAGCTGGTTGAGGCGCTCGCCGCGCCAAGATGGCTGAAGGCGGGCGGACCCGGCCGGCCGCCTGCTTGGCCGCCGGCCTGCTTCTTGTCGGGCCTGTGCGCCTCGTGCGAGCGCATGCCCCATTTCCACAGCGCCTCTGCCGGCAGCGGTAGAACCATGAACCAGTGCTCCAGCACCGCAAGTGCCATCAGCGTCGCCAGGAAGGTGAAGGCGCTGGCCGCAAAAGAGCCCGCCGGTGCGCTAATGGCGCTCGCCGCCAGCAGCACGGCAATGCCCGTGGCGATGGTGACGGAGAAGGGGAAGAGCGGGTTCATCGGCTTCTTCAGCATGAAGCTCTTCAGATAAAGGAGGCTCTCCGGGAGGAGCTTCTCGCCGAGATTGCGCACGCCTAAAAACAGGTTGAGCTTGGCCGAAAGCCTCATCCCCCACAGGGTGAAGAAGGTGCCGACGCCGACGAAATTCTCGCCCTGCCAGGTCAGCGCCAGGATGGCGGCGGCCGAGGCGAGGATGGCAAGCTCGTGATAGAGGATGGTTTGCACGGCGAAGAAGAAGCGCTTCGCGCCCGTCGCCTCCGGCGGGCAGATGCTCTTGCGCGGCCCGGTGACATAACCCATCAGGAAGCTGATCTCGTGCCAGCCCCAGGCGAGGATGCCGAAGCTGAAGGCCAGGAACGCCCCGCCCACCGTGGTGTCGTTCGCCGTTGCGGCGAGCCCGTAGAGCGCTGCGGCGAGCAGCGCCGTGGCCCCCAGCATGCTCCAGCGGAAGGTGGAACGCGGCAGGCCGTCCAGATAGAGAATGGCGCCGGTGGAGAACCACCAGACGAACAGCGCGTAGATGATGGTAAGGGCGTAAAGGGCCACCCTCGCTGCCTCCCTACCAAGCCGGGACCAGCCGGCTTTCGGCCGGCGGCGCGTTTTCCTTGGTCGGCATCAGATAGAGCCGTGCCAGGGAGAAGGCCGCGACGGCGCCCCAGCGAACTTGCCGGGCCGCGCCGGCGATGCCGCCCGCTTCCCTGGCCGCCGCCATGGCTTCGCTGGCCTGGCGCAGGCTTTCGAGGCCGGAGCGAAAGCGCGGATTGTCGATATCGAGCGTCAGCGGAAAGACCTGCCGAGAAATCTCGCTGGTGATGCGAAAAACCTTGAAGTCGTACTCGGTCGGGTCGATGTGCAGCGCCTTGTGGAATTCCGGCCGCGCATGGTCGCGCACATACATGGTGGCGAAGACGGCGAGCACGAAGAAGCGCACCCAGTACTTGTTGAGGCCGCTCGTGACATGCGGGTTCGCCCGCATCAACAGCGCGAAGGCCTCGCCGTGGCGGAACTCGTCGTTGCACCACTGCTCGAACCACTTGAAGATTGGATGGAAGCGATATTCGGGATGCTTCTCCAGGTGCCGATAGATGGTGATGTAGCGGGCGTAGCCGATCTTCTCCGACAGATAGGTGGCGTAGTAGATGAACTTCGGCCGGAAGAAGGTGTACTTCTTGGTACGTGTGAGAAAGCCGAGGTCGACGCCGATGTTAAAATCCTTCAGCGCATCGTTGATGAAGCCGGCATGGCGCGCCTCGTCGCGGCTCATATAGCGGAAGAGCTCGCAGATATCGGGGTTCTTGCCGCGCTTCTTCATCTCCGCATAGAGCACGCAGCCGGAGAATTCGGCCGTCAGGGAGCTGACCAGAAAGTCGACGAACTCCTTTCTGAGCCCCTCCGGCAGGTCGCTCAGCTTCACGTCGTCCCAGGCCTCGGTGCGGCGGAAATGGTTCTTGTTGGGGTCTGAACGCATCTCCTCGATGAGAGCGTCCCATTCGGCGCGCACCGGGGTGACGTCGATGGCGTCGAGCTCGTCGAAATCCGTGGTGTAGAAGCGCGGGCTGAGAACCGTGCTTTCCTGCGCCTGGCGGGTGGTGTCGTTGGGAGCGATGGAGAGATGTTCGATAGTCATAGCCTGCTTTCCGAGGAGAAACTGAACTCCAGGAGTTCCATGAACTCCAGGTCGCCGGTCATGCGTGTCCATAACCGTTCCAGGGCGCTCGCCCTTGTCACGGTTGCCATGCGGCGGAAGGTGGCCTTCTCGCCATAGGGCACGACAATCGGCTCGCCATCGACACGCACCGCATCGCCCGGCTGGATCTCAAGCCCCCCGTCGAGTTCCACATGGGCGTGCAAGCTGTCGAAGGTGTTCTCTACCTCGATAGTGCAGGGCACGGTAATTTTCTTGGGTGGACCCGCGAGCCGGTCTATCACTGTACCTGGCTCCCATCACCAAGCAGCCGCGCAAAAACCTGCGCGTTGGTGGGTCCGAAAGCGTGCAGCTCCAAGCGGCGGCCTGTCGCTGTATCCTCCAAAGAAAGCCGTCCATCGGCCCAATGGGTGAGCCGGAAGGGCGCGTCCTGGCCGAGGCCTTGCAGTTTGCGCTCGCGGGCGAGCCCACGCAGCGTGGCGCGCAAGAACCCGTTGGTGCCAGGCTCCATGACAGCGATCAAATCGTCGCTGTCGGCATCGTAGACACCGACGCCGCCGTCCTCCTGGTCGACGAATATCAGCTGCCGTTCTTCCACGGCGGTGCTCTGAGGCAGATCGGTCTTACCGAAGCCGGTATATTGGCCGACGGCAGCGAGCAGGATCGCAGCGCCGACCAATATCCCGACGGCGATAAGCGGGCCGCGAGGAAACGGAGCTGGGTGGGTCAACCTGCTCACTGGACTTTTTCTCCTAAGCCGCCGCTTCGGTGGCTTGCGATTGCCATTTCTGGGAACTTTCGCCCTTCGATGTTTCGGTCGAGCTTTCCTCGGTCGCCTTGCTGTCGGCTGCAGATTTGGCGAGCGCCTCAGAGAGTATCTCTGCAACACGTGCCGCGTCTGCGATCGCCCGCAGCATCGGCTCCGGACGCTTGATCTTCCAGGGCCTGGCATGGGGCCACAGCGGGAAGTAGCCGATGTGCCGTCCAGGCAGGAGTGTCAGGACGATCTCGCCGTCACCGCGGTCATTGTACGTTTTAACGGCCGCCGCTTCGATCTCGTTGAAGGGGATGTTGATGGTGAGAGGCACCGCCAGTCCCGAGCGAAAAACGAGGCGACGATTGGTTATTGTGTACACCGAAGTGCGAGCGATTAAGACGCCATAGATATAGAAAATGCCGAGCGCGACGACGGCTGCAGTCAGCAACCAGCTGCCGGCGATCGCCGCGTCCGCGAGCGACCCTCCCGCCCCGAGCACTGTGCCGATGCGCAGGGCGAGAAGAATGCCGAAATAAAGCGTTAGCGTTGGCAGATGGAAGGCGCGCCGGGCCAAAAGGCCCCGGCGCGGCTCCCCTTGCCAGAGGACCCGTTCCCCTTCCGGCAGCTTGCCAGGCACGCCGCGGATGGGTTCAGAGTCAAATTCGTTCACAGCAGCGGCTCCTGCCGGGCGGGCGTAGCATAAAGATAACCGCCACCGTAGTAGCCGGTGATGCGATCCTCCTCAAGCATCGTAATCTGCGTCGAGCTGGCGGTCCGCGGCACGTCGGCGAACTGGCGAGCGATCAGCGCCTTCACTTTGACCCGCCGTAGGCGAGAATCGATGTCGGCTAGCACGACCGGAACAAGAACCCTGCCGCCTTCGTTGAGATCGACCTGCAGGTAGCGGATCATCGGATCGGAACGGTCGATCCAGACATCGTCGATGGTGCCGACGATGGCACGGTCGGCCGCTTCCACCAGCATGCCGCGCGGATCTGGATCACGCGGGTCCAGGAAGAAGTTGTCGACGCTCGACATCGGCACGATCTGGGGCTCTCCTCCCAAAGTCAGATCCGGCTCGTCGGCGCGCTCGGCGTAGCTAGCCGGGCCGACGCCATCGACCAACGGATTGCCGACTGGTGCATATGGCGCACCGGGGGTGGGCCGGCTCGGGGTAAGACGCGGCTCGCGCGTGTCCCCGCGGCCGGACTGGATCATGCTGCCATCCGGCATACGGAAGAACTTGGGAGCTGGCATATCCGGGAAGCCGACGACGGCCTCACCGCCCGGACGCTCAGACATCAGCGGATAGCCTTCCCGCTTGTCCTCGCGACGCAGGTAGATGATTAGACCTGCAAAGAAAATCCAGAAGGCGTATAACGTCATCTGGGCGACATCCATATAACCTGTAAGTGCTCCGGCGGGCATTGATAACCTCCATTAGCAACGGCTAGCCGGGAAACTCGGCCAGACCGAACGACGATGATGGATCGGAGCGTGTTTGCCCCCCCGACCCGACGAGCGGCCCTATCGCCACGAGGGTGGCGGCGAGCAGCGCGATCTCGATGTGATAAACTATGCTGTATCCGGCAGCCGGACCGGTGAGGGCCGGGCCAAGCAGCCCCTGCGTCGCAAGCGAGGAGAAGACGTCGCGGATAACGCCTCCGAGCGCGATGGCGCAGCCTGCAGCGGTTGCCTGCACAGCGCCCCAGGCGCCGAGCGCAAGCCCGCTCTGTCCGGCCTTGGAAAGATCCATCGCCGCCGTCAGCGTGCCGACCGCGAAGAGGCCAGCGCCAAAGCCGATGATCGCCGTGCCAATTCGGAAAAGCATGGTAGATTCAAGCGGTGCCGCAAAAACGACGGCAGCGAAAGCGAAGATGCCGGCAAGGGCGCCGTAGGCGGCAAGCCGGTAAGGATCGGCGCCGCGGCTGAGCGATCGCGCGGCGTACGCAAAACCGACAAGCGAACCACCGGCAAGAAGCGCTGTCAGCTGCGTCGTGGCGCTGACGGAAAGCTTCAGCACCTCGCCTCCGTAGGGCTCCAGGAGGATGTCCTGCATCGAAAAGCCCGCAGTGCCCAGCCCAACCGCCACCAGCAGCCGGCTTGCGCGTCCACCTTTCGCAAAGCTTGCCCAAGCATCGCGGAAACGCGGCCGCTCTTGGTCGGGTCGGGTGCTGGAGGGATCGCGCGCCTCCTGTTTCCACAACGCCACGACGTTAAGAACGAAGGTCAGCAAGGCCGCGCCCTGGATCACCTGGACAAGCCGTGTTGGGCCGAAATCCTCCAGCAGCGCGCCGAAGACCAGTGCGCTTACCACCATGCCGAGAAGTAGCATGACATAAAGGAGGGCAACCACCCGCGGACGCGCTTCGGGCGGAGCCAGGTCGTTGGCAAGCGCCAATCCTGCGGTCTGCGTTGTATGCAGGCCGGCCCCGATGAGCAGAAAGCCTAACGCCGCCCCGATCTGGCCATAGAGCGCCGCGCTGTGCCCGTCGCCCGAAAGCACCAAAAGCGCGAAGGGCATGAAGGCAAGCCCGCCGAACTGCAAGAGTGTGCCCATCCAGATATAGGGCACGCGCTTCCAGCCGAGCAACGAGCGATGGGTATCGGAACGAAAGCCGATCAGCGCCCGGAAGGGCGCAAAGACCAGCGGTAGAGAGACCATCAACGAGACGAGCCATGCATGCGCGCCCAACTCGACGATCATCACCCGATTGAGCGTGCCGTTGAGCAGCGCCACGGCCATGCCGACGGAAACTTGGAACAAGGACAGGCGCAAAAGCCGGCCGAGCGGAAGCTCGGTCGTCGCGGCATCCGCGAACGGCAGAAACTGCGGCCCCATTTGGAGCCAAGCTTTGCTCATGGCCTCGTTAAACCGCTTCATGCCGGCACGAGCTCCATTGCCTGTGACGTATAAAATCCACTTACGATACGCCGGGACCGGCCCGGCTGCCATTGGCTAAGCGAGGGTGTCGCAGCGACCAGCTGGCGCAGTCTTTCCTCGCTGATGGGTTCGATGGACGGCGCCCGGTCGCTCTTGGGGAAGAAGCGCCCGGCCGCGTGCATGGCCGCGAGCAAAGCCGTGCGCGGCGCGAAGGTGAAGACGATGCCGGCGCCGGCGCGCTTGCCGAGCCTGGCGAGGATGTCGGCGAGATCGGCGGGCTTGTAGTGGATGAGCGAATCCATCGCCACCACGAAGTCGAAGCTGCCGAGAGCCGGATCCAGCATGTCGCCGACCCGGAAGTCGATGCGTTCCGCGCCCGGCTTGTCCTTGGCGCGCTCGCGGGCGAGCTCCACCAGCGAAGGCGACAGGTCGCTCGCCACCACCTCAGCGCCGCGCGCCGCCGCCTCCAGCGACAGCGCGCCCGTGCCGCAGCCGGCGTCCAGGAGCCTGACGCCGGTCAGATCCTCCGGCAGGTAGGACAGGAGCACGCCCCGCATCTCGTCGCGGCCGGCGCGGACCGTGGCGCGGATGCGGCTGACCGGCGCGTCGGAAGTCAGCCGGGACCAGGCATCGGCCGCCGTACGGTCGAAGTAGGTCTCAAGCTGTCCGCGGCGCTCCAGATACGAGGCGTTCTGCATCAATCGAATCCCAAGAAGTCGAAGATCTCGCGATCCTTCATCGGCCTGGCCTGCAGCGGCTCCGTGCCGGCCCAAAGCTGCGCGGCGAGCTGCAGATACTCCTTCTGCACCGCTTCCAGCTCCGGCGACGGCTCCATCTCAAACAGCGTCGACTTCTTCAGCCGCGAGCGGCGAATGACGTCGAGGTCGGGGAAATGGGCGAGGCGCTTCAGCCCGGTCTCTTGGTTGAAGCGGTCGATTTCGTCGGTGGCGGCGCTGCGATTGGCGATGATCCCGCCAAGACGCACGTCGTAATTCTTCGCCTTGGCGAGGATGGCCGAGACGATGCGGTTCATGGCGAAGATGGAATCGAAATCGTTGGCGGTGACGATCACCGCCCGCTCCGCATGCTGGAGCGGCGAGGCGAAGCCGCCGCACACCACATCGCCGAGAACGTCGAAGATAACGACATCGGTGTCTTCCAGAAGGTGGTGCTCCTTCAGGAGCTTCACCGTCTGGCCGACGACATAGCCGCCGCAGCCCGTGCCCGCCGGCGGGCCGCCCGCCTCCACGCACATGACGCCGTTGTAGCCCTCGTAGACGAAGTCCTCGACGCGCAGCTCCTCGGAATGGAAGTTCACCTGCTCCAGAACGTCGATCACGGTCGGCACCAGCCGCTTGGTCAGCGTGAAGGTGGAATCGTGCTTGGGATCACAGCCGATCTGCAAGACCCGCTTGCCCAGCTTGGAGAAGGCCGCCGACAGATTGGAGGAGGTCGTCGACTTGCCGATGCCTCCCTTGCCGTAGACCGCGAAGACCTTGGCCGTTTCGATCTGGATCGAGGGGTCGAGGCGAACCTGCACGGAACCTTCGCCGTCCTCGTTCTTGCCGACCGGGGGCATAGGTCTCAGGGGAATGTTCATGCAGCTCTCTCCACGGGAATGCCTTCGAGCTGGTCTTCCAGCTCCTCGCCGGCCTGGCGCAATGCCTCGACCACGGCCTCGTCGGGCTCCCAGTATTTGCGCTCATGCGCTTCCAGGAGCCGGTGGGCGACCTTCGCGGAGGCCACCGGGTTGAGCTCTGCCATGCGCCGCCGCATTTCCGGATCGAGCACATAGGTCTGGGTAATCTGCTGGTAGACCCACGGCGCCACTTGTCCGGTCGTCGCCGACCAGCCCATCGTGTTGGTGACATGCGCCTCGATCTGGCGCACGCCCTCATAGCCGTGCTTCAGCATGCTCTCGTACCATTTCGGATTGAGCATGCGCGTGCGCGTCTCCAGCGCCACCTGCTCGGCGAGCGAGCGCACCTGGCCTTCGGAGCGCGTCTGGTCGCCGATATAGACCGGTACCTCGCCGCCCTTGGCCTTGCGCACCGAGCGTGAAATGCCGCCGAGCGTGTCGAAGTAATGATCGACCGTGGTGACGCCGAGCTCCACCGATTCCAGGTTCTGATAGGCGAGCTCCACGTCGCCGAGCATGGATTTCAGGAGCGCGGCCTGCTGCATCGGCTTGCCCTGGCGGCCATAGGCGAAGCATTTGCGCCGCGCATAGGCGTCGGCGAGCTCGTCCTCGTCCTCCCAGCGGCCGGAATCGAGCAGCATGTTGACGTTCGAGCCATAGGCGCCGTCGGCGTTGGAGAAGACGCGCAGAGCCGCCGTCTCCAGATCGCATTGATGCTCTTCCTGATAGGCGAGGGCGTGCTTGCGCACGAAATTCGCCTCCACCGGCTCCTCCGCGCTGGCGGCAAGGAAGGCCGCCTCGGCGAGAAGCCGCGTCTGCAGGGGCAGGAGGTCGCGGAAGATGCCCGAAAGCGTCATCACCACATCGATGCGCGGGCGCCCGAGCTCCTCCAGCGGGATGAGCGAGGCGCCGCACAGCCGGCCGAAACTGTCGAAGCGCGGCCGCGCGCCGAGAAGGGCGAGCGCCTGCGCGATCGGGCCGCCTTCGCTCTTCAGGTTGTCGGTGCCCCAAAGCACGAGCGCCACCGATTCCGGCAGGGCATGCCCGTCGTCGAGATAGCGTTGCAGGAGCCGCTCCGCCTGGCGCGCCCCGTCGGCGACGGCGAACGCGCTCGGCATGCGGAACGGATCGAAGCCGTGCAGGTTGCGTCCCGTCGGCAGGATGGCAGGCGTGCGCAGGAGGTCGCCGCCGGGGGCGGGGCGCACGAAATGACCGTCGAGCGCATCGATGAGGGAGGCAAGCTCGTGATCGTGAGAAAGAAGTCGGTCGGTCTCCGCAAGTTCGGTGAAGAGGGCGATACCGTCTTCGTCTTCCGGCAGGCCGGCCGTGACCAGCGCCTGGCGCGGCGACTTGCCTTCCACGAGCGCCGCAATGCCCTCCCGCGCGGGCTTGCGGCCATGGCGCGCCTCCGCGACGGCAAGGAGAAGGTCGATGCGCTCCTCCGCGCAAGGCGGCTCGCCGACGACGTGCAGGCCATGCGGGATGAGGGTGTATTCAAGGTCGAGGATCGCCTCGCCGAGCTTGGCGGTCTCAGCGTCCGGGTTCTCCCAGGCCGGCTCGGCCGGGGCGAGGTCGAGCTCGGCCGCCTGTGCCTGGATGAGCGGGGCGAGCTGCTCGCGCTCTGAGGTCTCGTCTGGCGGCAGCTGGCGCCAGCGGTCGAGCGAGGCTTTGAGGTCTATAAGCCCGCGATAGAGCCCGGCGCGCGCCACCGGCGGCGTCAGATAGGAGATGAGGGTCGCCGCCGAGCGCCGCTTGGCCAGGCTGCCCTCCGAGGGGTTGTTGGCGGCGTAAAGATAGAAGTTCGGCAAATCGCCGATGAGCCGGTCCGGCCAGCACGCATCCGACAGCGCCGTCTGCTTGCCGGGCATGAATTCCAGCGCCCCGTGCATGCCGAAATGCAGGACGGCATCGGCGCCGTAATCTTCCTTCAGGTAGCGATAGAAGGCGGAGAAGGCATGCGTCGGCGCAAAGCTCTTCTCAAACAACAGCCGCATCGGGTCGCCTTCGTAGCCGAAGGCGGGCTGGATGCCGACGAAGACGTTGCCGAAGCTTTCCCCGAGCACGAAGATGGAAGCCCCGTCGCTCTGCTGGCGGCCGGGGGCCGGGCCCCATTGCGCCTCGATCTCTTTGAGCCACGTCTCGCGCTTGACGTGCTCGTCGGCGGCGATGCGGTGATGGACGTTGGCGTCGGTGCCGTAGCGGGCCGAATTGCCGCCGAGTATCTTCTCGCGCAGCGCATCGACACTCTCCGGCACCTCCACCGCATAGCCGGCGGCCTTCAGCGCCTTCAGCGTGTTGAACAGCGATTGGTAGACGGAGAGATAGGCCGCCGTGCCCACGCCGCCGGAATTGGGTGGGAAATTGAAAAGAACGATGGCGAGCTTGCGCTCCGCCCGCTCCCTCTGGCGCAGCGAGACCAGCTTGTCGACGCGCGCCGCCAGCATTTCCGCGCGCTCCGGATAGGCCTGCATGTCGCGGCTTTGCTCGGCTTCCTGCGAGCGCCCGCCGAAAAGGATCGGCCCGGTGGCGCCGTCGAGTTCGGGGATCGCCACCATCATGGTGGTCTCCACCGGCAGAAGCCCGCGCTCCGATGCCTGCCACTGCTCCAGCGTCTGGAACTCCACCGCCTGCGCGGCCAGATAGGGCACGTTGAGCTGCGCCAGCATCTCCTCGGCGGCCCGCGCATCGTTGTAGGCCGGCCCGCCGACCAGCGAAAAGCCGGTCAGCGAGACGACGGCATCGACGGTCGCCCGCCCGTTCGCCAGGAAGAAGGCCTCCACCGCCGGGCGGCTATCGAGGCCACTGGAGAAGGCCGGCAGGACTTGCAGCCCGCGCGCTTCCAGCGCGGCTATCACCGCGTCGTAATGGGCGGTGTTGCCCGCCAAAACGTAGGAGCGCATGACCAGGAGCCCGACGCGCCCGCGCCGCTTCTTCACCGGGCAGGGCAGGGCGTCGAGCCGGTCCGTGACCCGGCCCTTGAGGCGCGGATGGTAGAGCCCGACATCGGGATAGACGATCGGCGCTCTGGCCTTGACGCTGGCGCGCAAATGCCGGCGCGGCCCGTCGGCGTAGCGCTCCACCAACAGGCGGACCA
The DNA here is from genome assembly GCF_000688515.1 of Afifella pfennigii DSM 17143. Taxonomy (GTDB): domain Bacteria; phylum Pseudomonadota; class Alphaproteobacteria; order Rhizobiales; family Afifellaceae; genus Afifella; species Afifella pfennigii. The sequence continues at coordinate 54,317 of NZ_JHZK01000006.1, forward strand.
TATTGACGATATTGTCTTCCGAGCCCGCCAGCCAGTACTGCATGGTCAGGAAATAGGCCCTCAGATCCTGCGCCGTGCCGGGCACGAAGCGCAACAGCTGCGGCAGGCGCCGCAGCATCGCCATCTGCTTGGCGCCGGAGCTCATCGACTTGGTGTCGGTCTTCTTCTCCGCCCCGCGCAGGCGCTTCAGAAGCGCCATGATGCCGCGCTGCGGCCCATCCATGGCAAAGCGCCCGAGGCGGGTGAGGCGGATGACCTCGCCGGCCGACATGAAGCCGACCATGGCGTCGCAGGTCTCGCGCTTGGCCTGCAGCGCCGGCAGCACCGCCTGGATATGGTCCTCCATGAACAGCATGTTGGCGAGGACGATATCGGCCTCGGCGATGTCGGCCTGGCAGCGGCCGAGCGCGGTGGCGTCGTCGCCCCATTCCGTCGCCGCATGCAGGTTGAGGATAAGGCCGGGCATTTCGCGCTCCAGCACCGGCTGGGCGCGTTCCACGGCGCTCGCCAGATGGCTGTCGAGCGTCACGATCACGACGCGGATCGGCGTCGTGCTATCGGCCGAAATGGGCTTTGGCATCGTACAATGTCTCAACCGTGATCGTGGAAAGCCCGCGTTCCTCCGCAAAACGCTCGGTGTTGCGCCGAGCTTTCCCCCGCACGAAGAAAGGTATCTTCTTCAGCTCCTGTTCGGCTTCCGCCGCCCAGGCGATTTCCTTGCTCACCAGGGCAAGCTGAGCCTTCTCCGGCTCCGCGTCCTTGATCTGAGTCGGGCTGGGGGACGGTGCGGCGCCATGTCCTAGATGCGAGGGTTGCGCCTCGTCGTGGAACTCAAAGTCGCCGCGGAACATGCCGATGAGATGCTCTTCCAGCCCCATCATCAGCGGGTGCACGAACGTGTCGAAGATGACGTTGGCGCCCTCAAAGCCCATCTGCGGCGAGTAGCGGGCCGGGAAGTCCTGCACATGCACCGGCGCGGAGATGACGGCGCAGGGGATGCGCAGCCGCTTGGCGATATGGCGCTCCATCTGCGTGCCGAGAACGAGCTCCGGCTGCAGCTCGGCGACCTTGGCCTCCACCTCCAGATAATCGTCGGTGATCAGCGCCTCAACGCCGTATGCCTCGGCGGCGGTGCGAAGCTCGCGGGCGAATTCGCGGCTATAGGTGCCAAGCCCGACGACCTTGTAGCCGAGCTCCTTATCGGCGATGCGCGCGGCCGCCATGGCGTGGGTGGCGTCGCCGAAGATGAAGACGCGCTTGCCGGTCAGATAGGTCGAATCGACGGAGCGCGAATACCAGGGCAGGCGCGAATGGGCGCCGGCGAGCACCGGGGTCGGATCGACGCCGGCGAGCTCGGCGACTTCGTTGACGAAATCGATGGTGGCGCCGACGCCGATCGGCACCGTCTTCGTCGCCTTCTGACGGAAGGTTCGCTCCAGCCAGCGCGCCGCCGTGGCGGCGATCTCCGGATAGAGCACGACGTTGAAATCGGCCTCGCCGAGACGGGCGAGATCGGCCGGGCGGGCGCCGAGGGGCGCGGTGACGGCGACATCGACGCCGAGCCGGTCCAGAAGCCGGGTCACTTCGGCGACATCGTCGCGGTGGCGGAAGCCGAGCGCCGTCGGGCCGAGGAGGTTGCAGCGCGGGCGCCTTGCCGGATCGCGCGCCGGGCGCTCGCTGCCCGGCGGCGGCGCATGCGGCGAGGCGAGCGCGCGCACCATATGGTAGAAGGTCTCCGAGGCGCCCCAATTCTCCTTGCGCTGATAGGAGGGCAGCTCCAGCGGCACCACCGGCAGCGGCAGGTCGAGCGCCTTGGCGAGCCCGCCCGGATCGTCCTGGATGAGCTCGGCCGTGCAGGAAGCGCCGACCAGCATCGCCTCCGGCTTGAAGCGCTCATAGGCCTCGCGCGCGGCGGTCTTGAAGATCTCGGCCGTGTCGGCACCCAGATCGCGTGCCTCGAAGGTCGTGTAGGTGACCGGCGGGCGCTTGTCGCGCCGCTCGATCATGGTGAAGAGCAGGTCGGCATAGGTGTCGCCCTGCGGCGCGTGCAGGACGTAATGGACGCCCTCCATGGCCGTGGCGATGCGCATGGCGCCGACATGCGGCGGGCCTTCGTAGGTCCAGACGGTGAGCTGCATGGCTACACCTCCAGCCTTTCGGCCCGCATAAGCGGGCGGCAGAAGAGCTCGGCGAGGTCGCCGGCCTGCTCGTAGCCGTGGATGGGCGTGAAGACGAGCTCGATCGCCCATTTCGTCCTCAGCCCCTCCGCCTCCAGCGGATTGGCCAGGCCGAGGCCGCAGACGGTGAGGTCCGGCCGCGCGGCGCGGGCGCGATCGAGCTGCTTGTCCACGTCCTGACCTTCCGACAGCGTCGTGCCCTCAGGCAGGAGAGCGAGTTCGGCGGCGAGGTTCTGGCGGTGCAGATAGGGCGTGCCGACCTCCGTCAGCTTCATGGAGAGCTCGCGCGACAGGAAGCGGGCGAGCGGCACCTCAAGCTGCGAATCGGGAAAGAAGAAGATGGATTTGCCGGCAAGCTCTTCCTGGTAGCGGGCGAGCGCCCGCTTGGCCCGCTCGCGCCCCATGGCAGTGACCGTCTCAAAGCGCTGCGTATCGACCGAGAAAGCCTCCGCGGCGGCGCGCAGCCACTCCGTGGTGCCTTCCGCGCCAAAGGGGAAGGGGGCGGTGAGCCGCTCGGCCCCGCGTCGCTCCAGCGCCTTGGAAGTGTCGCCGAGGAAGGGCTGGGCGAGAAGGTAACGGGTATTGGGCCCGACGGCCGGCAGCTCCTGCGAGGAGCGCGGCGGCAGGAAATCGACGGGAATACCGAGGTCGGCGAAGAGGCGGCGGAACTGGTCTTCTACGATGTCCGCCAGGGCGCCGACGACGAGCAGGGAGGGCGCCGCATCGGTCGGCGCCTGGGCAAGCTCAGGCACCACCGCGGCAAGGCACGCATCCTCGCCCTGGGTGAAGGTCGTCTCGATGCCGGAGCCGGAATAGTTGAGGATGCGCGTGCGCGGCGCGAAGCTGGTGTTGAGGCGCTGTGCGGCGCGCGACAAATCGAGCTTGATGACCTCCGAGGGGCACGAGCCGACCAGGAAGAGAAGCCGGATATCGGGACGCCGCTCCAGAAGCTGGGTGACGACGCGGTCGAGCTCCTCGTTGGCGTCGGCCATGCCGGCGAGATCGCGCTCCTCGATGATGGCGGTGGCAAAGCGCGGCTCGGCGAAGATCATCACGCCGGCGGCCGATTGCATGAGATGGGCGCAGGTCCGCGAGCCGACGATGAGGAAGAAGGCGTCCTGGATCTTGCGATGCAGCCAGATGATGCCGGTCAGCCCGCAGAAAACTTCGCGCTGACCGCGCTCGCGCAGGACCGGAGCGTCGGTGCAGCCGGGCTGCGGGGGGGCGGCGGAATTGGCGAGCGCGCTCATTGGGCGAACTCCATATCGCCCGTCTTGCCGCCTGCCTGGGATTTCGCGCGATTGGCCTGCTCCTGCAGGCGCGCCGCGCGCAGCTTCAAGACGAACTGCGCGGCGTTGACGACATAGGCGAGATAGGCGGCGAGGGCGAGAATCATCAGCCCGCTCGCGCCGAGCGCGCCGGTGAACAGCGCCACCAGATAGGCCGTGTGCAGAGCGAGGACGAGCATGGAGAACACGTCCTCCCAGAAGAAGGCGGGGGCGAAGAGGTAGCGCCCGAAGACCACCTTCTCCCAGATCGAGCCGGTGATCATGATCGTGTAGAGGATGAGGGTCTTCACCACGATCGAGACCGTTGCGACAAAATAGCCCTCGCCCGTGGCGAGGTAGCGGATCACGAGCCAGGTGGAGACCAGGAAGACGATGAACTGCACAGGCGCGAGCACGCCCTGAACGATGGTCCAGGGGGACTCATCGCGCCGCTTGCGTTCTTCCTCGGTATAGAGAGAAATCGTTTTTTTTCCGTGGCTTGGCACCGCGGCTGCCTCCTGAGCGGCATATCGCAAACCGGACTCTAGGACCGCCCCTCCGTCACTGTCAACAACACTAGACGTAAATCTAACTTTACAACATCGAAGAGGCGGTTCTAAGCTCACCCTCCCTATCGCTGGGTGCAGGAAAGTGATTATAGTGCTCGCCTGCATCCGGCGTCGGCGCTCCTTCAAAGTGGGCGCACCTCGTCGATCCGGGAGGCTTTTGTATCTTGCCCGGTCGGGTGCGAACGAGGGGGAGGGCGAGTAGATGGCTGACCTGAGACAAACCGCGGAAGGGCGTCGGCGGTGGAACAGGGAGCAGCGCTGGAACGAGCCGCACGATCCGCGCAGTGACGCGGAAAAAGCACATTCGGTTTCCGGGAGCGAGGCATGGCTCGGCAGCCTGGTGACGACCATCGAGGGAGAGATTATTCCTCGCCTGCTTCTGGCGCACGGCGCCAGTGCAGTGGAAGGTCGCAAGGCCGACCCGCATCAGGGGCGACTGGGCAGCCACGAAATCGCGGACTTTGCGCGTCTCGTTATCGGACCGGATTTCTCGCTAGTGCGCGCGCATATCGATATGATGCGCGCCCGTGGTATCACCTTAGAGACGATTTTCATCGATTTGATGGCGCCGACGGCACGGCTGCTTGGAGACCTCTGGAAGGCGGACGAGTGCGACTTTACCGATGTGACCATTGGACTTTCCCGCCTGCAGCAATTGCTGCGCGAATTCGGCCCAGCCTTTCAGAGCGCGTTTTCCGATTGCACCAGCGGGCGGCGGGCGCTGCTCGTGCCGGCCCCGGGCGAACAGCATACGTTCGGTCTGTTCATCACCGAGGAGTTCTTCCGTCGTTCCGGCTGGCAGGTCATGTCGGCGCTGGACCTGTCCTCGCAGGAGATCGCCGACACGGTGCGCACCGAATGGTTCTCCATCGTCGGCTTCTCCCTGTCGGGGGAGCGTTGGCTGAACGAGCTTGCCGTCACCATCGAGGCGGTACGGCAGAAGTCGCGGAACCAGTCGATCGGCATCATGGTCGGCGGGCAGCTTTTCTTCGACCGCCCGGAGCTGGTGGCGCTCGTTGGCGCGGATGTGGCCGCATCCGATGCGCGTCAGGCGGTTCTTCACGCAGAACGCATGCTGGGCGCGGTTTCGATGCGCTGGTGATGCCGCCCCTCCGGGGCCTGGAGGGGTTATGGTAAGCGTCATCTCGCCAGCCGGCCCCGGAAGTTTCAAATTTCCCAACGAGACGCTCAGCGATGTCGATGCCGAGATTGCCGCCAGGTTGATCTCCACGGCGGCCGATATTGCGCTGGTTCTCGACAAGGACGGCGTCATCGAAGATCTCGCCTATGCCGACCAGGACCTCTCCAGGGAGGGGCTCGGCAACTGGCTCGGCCGCCCCTGGGTGGAGACCGTGACGGTGGAAAGCCGTCCGAAGGTCGAGGAGATGCTGGAGGCGGCGGCGAGCAAGGCCAATCCGCGTTGGCGTCAGGTCAACCATCCCTCCAGCCGCGGTCTCGACCTGCCGGTACGCTATTCGGCCATTCAGCTTGCAGAAGGCGGCCGCGTCATCGCCATCGGTCGCGACTTGCGGCCCGTCGCCAGCCTGCAGCAGCGTCTGGTCGAGGCGCAGATCGCGGTGGAACGCGAATATGCGCGCCTGCGCCAGGCGGAGACGCGCTACCGCCTGCTTTTCCAGATCGCCTCGGAGGCTGTCCTCATCGTCGATGCGACGACGCAGAAGGTGGTGGAGGCCAATCCGGCGGCGAGCCATCTGATCGGCCAGCCCGTGGAGCGCCTCGTCGGGCGCGGTTTGCGCGGCCTCTTCGCCGAGGACGCCGAGCGCGCGCTGCAGGCCCTTCTTGCCATGGTGCGCGCCGCCGGCCACGCGGAGGATGTGAGCCTGCGCCTGCCGCAGGATGAACGCGAATTCATTGCCTCGGCTTCCCTGTTCCGTCAGGAGCAGGCCTCGCATTTCCTCATCCGTCTGTCGCCGCTCACCGCCGGCGCGGCGGCGGAAAGCGAGCCGAGCGTCGCATCGGCGCTCATTCAGGTGGTGGAAAACCTCCCCGACGCCTTTCTCGTCACCGATCCCGACCGGCGTGTTCTTGCGGCCAATATCGCCTTTCTCGACCTTGCTCAGATGGCGAGCGAGGAGCAGGTGCGCGGCGAGCGGCTGGAGCGTTGGCTTGGCCGCCACGGCATCGAGCTTGATGTTCTCATCGCCAATCTGCGCGAGCACGGCTCGGTACGCCATTTCCGCACGATCCTGCGCGGCGAGTACGGCTCGCAGGCGGAGGTGGAGGTGGCAGCCGTTTCCGTCCTGGAAGGCGAGCAACCCTGCTTCGGCTTCGTTCTTCGCGATGTCGGCGCGCGCATCACCAAGACGCGGCCGTTCGCCCCGGAGATGCCGCGTTCCGTCGATCAGCTGACGGAACTCGTCGGGCGCGTGCCGCTGAAGGAACTGGTGCGCGAGACGACCGATGTGATCGAGCGGCTGTGCATCGAGGCGGCGCTGGAGCTGACCGGCGACAACCGCGCCTCGGCCGCCGAAATCCTCGGCCTGTCGCGCCAGAGCCTATATTCCAAGCTCCGCCGCTACGGTCTGGTCGATGTCGCGCCGGACGACGATTCAAGTGGCCATTAGAGCCTTCTACGCAGCTTCCGCCGGCGCCGCGCTTTCGTTGAGGAACGCCTCGTAGGCGGCCAGGAAGGCGGCCGGCGCCTGGAAATAGATGAGCGCGCCGGTCTTGAACGGCTTCACCGTCCAGTTGTCCTTGGCGCGGGCCCAGTCCGCCTCGCTGAAATCGCCGAAATCCCCTCTCGTGCCGTGCGCCAGAAACACCGGCATCTCAAGCGATTCGTAGACGTTGCGAATATCTTGGCTGAACAGGCGGCCCGAAACGAAGGCATAGGGCGCGTGGCGCGCGCCCGGTTGATGCGTGGTGATGTAGTCGTATTCCAGCAGCTCCTCGTCGATCTCCTTGTCGCCGAAGGTCTTCTGCAGGAAGTAGCGGATCGAGCGCCGGCTGGTGAGGAGGTTGTAGAGCCCCTCGCTCCATAGCGGGAAGGTGAGGGCGCCATAAAGGAATGGTACCTGGCGGCTGGCCTCCGGCGGCCCGCGCCGTTTGCTGGCGCCGCTCTCAAAGCCGGTCGGGGTGACGAAGGCGAGGCTGCGCAGGCGCTCCGGCCGTTCGCTGGCGGCGCGCGCGAGGAACTCCGAGCTCAGCGACACGGCTAGCGCGTCGATTGGCGCCGTGCCCCGCGCCTGCGGGTCGGCGGCGATGACGTCCAGCATGTCGTGCACCGCATCGACGTAAAGGCGGATGTTGTAATCGCGCTCGGAGCGCTCGGAGAAGCCGAAGCCCGGCAGGTCGACCGCATAGACGCGGTGGCTGTCGCGCAGATGCTGGAAGACCGGTCGCACCTCGTAGGCTGAGCCGGCCGCGTTGATGGAATGGATGAGCAGCAGCGGGCTGCCGCTGCCGGCGACATAGTAGGAGAGGCGGCCGGAGCGTCCCTGCGTCTCAAAACGCTCCGCGGGCAGCGAATCGGGCAGGCCCTCGACTGGCCGGCCCGGCTGGCCGACGGAGGCACGAGGTTCCAGCGAGCCCTTGCCGCCCGGGTGTGGCTCGCTCGCCTGTCTTTGCGTGGCGTTCATCGTTCGGGCCCTTTCCTGTGGGTCTTCTTGCATATCGGTTCTCGACAAACGTGAGGCAATGGCTGGCGGTTCCGGCGGCCGCTGGCGCCGCTCCGTAGCCTGCGACTGTAACGACTGTAAAGTTGAGTTGACGCTTCGCGGTGACACTCATATCGTCCACTTCATGTCTCGCTCGGCCTCGATGGCGACCTCATCCGCAAGCCGGCCGGCGCCGTCGGCAGTCCTGGAATTGCTGAAGCCCATCACATGGTTCGCACCCATGTGGGCTTTCGGTTGCGGCGTCGTGTCGTCCGGCGTTCCGATCTCGGAGCGCTGGCCGGTCATGCTCGCCGGCATCGTTCTCGCCGGCCCGATGGTGACCGCGACCAGCCAGGCCGCCAATGACTGGTACGACCGCCATGTCGACGCCATCAACGAGCCGGACAGGCCGATTCCTTCCGGCCGCATTCCCGGCCGCTGGGGCCTTTACATCGCGCTCTTCTGGACGGGGCTGTCGCTTGCCCTGGCCGCGCTGCTCGGCCCCTGGGTCTTCACCGCGGCGGTGATCGGCCTCGTTCTGGCCTGGCTCTATTCCATGCCGCCCGTGCGGCTGAAGAAGAACGGCTGGTGGGGCAACACCGCCGTCGCCGCCTGCTACGAGGGCCTTCCCTGGTTCACCGGCGCCGCCGTCATGGTCGGCGCCTTCCCGGATTGGCGCATCGTCGTCCTCGCCGCGCTCTATTCGGTAGGCGCCCATGGCATCATGACGCTCAACGATTTCAAGGCGGTGGAAGGCGATCTTCGCATGGGCATCCGTTCCCTGCCGGCCCAGCTCGGCGTGGATCGGGCGGCGCGCTTCGCCTGCTGGGTGATGGCGGTGCCGCAGGTCGTGGTGATTGGCCTGCTTCTCCTCTGGGGCGCCCCGATCCATGCCGGCATCGTTGGCGCCTTCCTCCTCGTTCAGTTCTTCCTGATGCTGCGGCTCCTGCAGGCGCCGCGCGAGCGGGCCGCCTGGTACAACGCCACCGGCACGACGCTATACGTCTTCGGCATGCTGGCTTCGGCCTTCGCGCTGCGCGCGATTGGGGGCTGACATGCGTGGGGCGGGCCTTGGCTGGGTTTCCATCGTCCGGCTCGGCCTCGTCCAGGCCTGCCTCGGCGCCATCGTCGTTCTGACTACCTCCACGCTTAACCGCGTCATGGTGGTGGAGCTGGCCCTGCCGGCCACCTTGCCGGGCGCTCTCGTCGGCGTTCACTACGCCGTGCAGATGCTGCGTCCGCGCTGGGGCTACGGCTCCGACATGACGGCACGGCGCACGCCCTGGATTATCGGCGGTATGGCCGTTCTGTGCGCCGGCGGCTTCCTCGCCGCTCTCGCCACCGCCTGGATGGCGAGCGACACCGCCGCCGGCATCGCCCTGGCGGTCTTTGCCTTTTTCGCCATCGGCATCGGTGTCGGCGCTTCCGGCACCTCGCTCCTGGCGCTTTTGGCCGCCAAGGTCGATCCCGGCCGGCGCGCCGCCGCCGCCACGCTGGTCTGGGGCATGATGATCGTCGGCTTCGTCATCACCGCTACCTCCGCCGGGCATTTTCTCGATCCCTTCTCTCCGTCACGTCTCGTGGCGGTGACGGGCGCCGTCGCGCTCAGCGCCTTTATCCTGACCGTCATTGCCGTCTTCGGCGTGGAGCGGGGCGTGGCGCATCCGGACGACCCGCATCCGGCCGGGCGCGATGGCGGCGAGGCCAAGCCAACCTTCCGCCAGGCGCTTGGCGAGGTCTGGGGCGAGACGACGGCACGGCGCTTCACCATCTTCATCTTCGTCTCCATGCTCGCCTACAGTGCCCAGGATTTGGTGCTGGAGCCATTCGCCGGCACCGTCTTCGGCATGACGCCTGGCGAATCGACCAAACTCGCCGGCGTGCAGCATTCCGGCGTGCTTCTCGGCATGCTCACGGTCGGGCTGCTCGGCAGCAATCTTCTCTTCCGCCGTATCGGCACCATGAAGACCTGGACCATCGGCGGCTGCTTTGCCTCCGCGCTGGCTCTCTTCGGTCTCGTCGTTGGCGGTTTCGTCGGCCCGGATTGGCCGATCCGCACCTCCGTCTTCGCGCTGGGTGCGGCCAATGGCGCCTTTGCGGTCGCCGCCATCGCCTCGATGATGGGGCTTGCCGGGGCTGGACGAGCCCGGCGCGAGGGCGTGCGCATGGGCCTTTGGGGCGCCGCTCAGGGTGTCGCTTTCGGGCTCGGGGGTTTTCTCGGCACGGTGGCGATTGATGTGACGAGGGCGATCTTCGCCTCGCCGGTGCCGGCCTATACGCTGGTCTTCGCGGTCGAGGGGCTCGTCTTCATCGTCTCGGCCTGGCTGGCCTTCCGGGTCGATCGGGGAGGCAAGGTGACCTCCGCACCGGTCGATCTGACGGCCGTCGGCAAGGAAACGCTCGTCGGATTAAGGGGGCAGTGAGTGCCATGTCCAATCAAACCTACGATGTAGTCGTGGTCGGCGGCGGGCCGGCCGGCGCCACCGCGGCGATGGATCTCGCCGCCAAGGGCGTCTCCGTTCTGCTTCTGGACCGTGAGGGGCGCATCAAGCCTTGCGGCGGCGCCGTGCCGCCGAGGCTGTTGCGCGATTTCGACGTGCCGCGCTCCATGCTGGTGGCCGAGGTCACCTCCGCGCAGATCGTCTCGCCCACCGATCGGCGCATCGATATGCCGATCGAGAACGGCTATGTCGGCATGGTCGACCGCGAGCATTTTGACGAATGGCTGCGCCAGCGGGCCGCCGAGGCCGGCGCCGAGCGCCGCGCCGGCACTTTCGAGCATTTCAGCCGCGACACGGACGGCACCGCCCTCATTCATTATCGCCCCAAGGGCGCCGATCGCGATGCGCTGGAAACGGTGCGCGCGCGGGCCGTCATCGGCGCCGACGGCGCCAATTCCAACGTCGCCCGCGAGGCGGTGCCGAAATCGGGCAAGGTGCCCTATGTCTTCGCCTATCACGAGATCGTCCGCTCGCCGGACAACGGGGCGGCGCATTTCGACGCCGAGCGCTGCGACGTCTATTACAACGGCAAGATGTCGCCGGACTTCTATTCCTGGATCTTCCCGCATGGCGAGACCACCAGCGTCGGCACCGGCTCGGCCCATAAGGGCTTCTCGCTGAAAGACGCCGTCGGCGATCTGCGCCAGATCTCCGGCCTCGATCTATCGGAGACGATCCGCAAGGAGGGCGCGCCGATCCCCTTGAAGCCGCGCAAGAAGTGGGACAACGACCGCGACGTCGTTCTGGCCGGCGACGCGGCGGGCGTCGTCGCGCCGGCCTCCGGCGAGGGTATCTATTATGCCATGGTCTGCGGCCGTCTTGCCGGCGAGGCGGTGGAGGTCTTCCTGCAGACGGGCGATGCGCGCGAGCTCGCCATGGCGCGCAAGCGCTTCATGAAGGAGCATGGCCGCGTCTTCTGGATCCTCGGGATGATGCAGCATTTCTGGTATTCCAGCGACAAGCGTCGCGAGCGCTTCGTGTCGATGTGCGCCGACCCCGACGTCCAGCGCCTCACCTGGGAGGCCTATATGAACAAGCGCCTCGTCAAGGCGCGGCCGGGCGCCCATATGCGCATCTTCTTCAAGGACGTGGCGCATCTTCTCGGCCTCATCTCGCCGGGGCACGCCTCCAGGTCGTAGCAAGGGCGGCGCGCCGAGGGCCGATTTGATGAGTGAGTTCTTTGCCAGCGGTCTCGTCGTCGACGCCATCGCGGCGCTGATGCTGGTGGAGGGCATCGCCATCTTCCTGTGGCGGCGGCGCACCGGACAGGGGCTCGCCCCGCTCGACCTTCTCTTCAACCTTGCCGCGGGGCTCTTCCTGCTTCTGGCTCTGCGCGCTTCGCTGACCGACGCCGGCTGGCAGGCGGTGGCGCTGTTCCTGGCGCTCGCCGGCATCGCCCATGTCGCCGACATGCTGCGCCGCTGGCAGGGGGCGCCGCCAAGTTGACGGCGGGCGCTCCTCGCCGCTAAAGCGCGGGACCAGAAAGGTCCCCAAAGTGTCAGAGAAAATCCGTATCGGCGTCCTCGGCGCCTCCGGCTACACCGGCGCCGATCTCGTCCGGCTCGCCGCCCGGCATCCGAAGGTCGACATCGCCGCGCTCACCGCCAACACCCATGCCGGCAAAGCGATGGGCGAGGTCTTTCCGCATCTTGCCCTTCTCGATCTGCCGCGCCTCACGCCCTGGGAAGAGGTCGACTGGACAAAGCTCGACGCCGTCTTCTGCGGCCTGCCGCACGGCACCACGCAGGAGATCACCGCCGCCGTACTGGAGGCGAATCCCGAAGCGCGCATCATCGACATGTCGGCCGATTTCCGCCTGCGCGAGCGCGCGACCTACGCCGAATGGTACGGTCACGAGCACCGCGCGCCGGCGCTGCAGGAAGAGGCCGTCTACGGCCTTACGGAGCATTACCGTGCGGAGATCCGCGATGCGCGGCTGATCGCCTGTCCGGGCTGCTATCCGACGGCGGCGCTGCTGGCGCTCTTGCCGCTGGTGCGCGCCGGTCTCGTCGTGGCCGAGGATATCCTCATCGATGCCAAATCGGGCGTGACCGGAGCGGGCAGGGGCCTGAAGCAGAACACGCTCTTTGCCGAAGCCGGGGAGGGGCTGTCGCCCTATTCGGTCGCCAGGCACCGGCACGCGCCGGAAATCGAGCAGGAGCTTGGCCGCGCCGCCGGACAAAACCTCACCGTCAATTTCACCCCGCACCTCATCCCGATGAGCCGGGGCGAGCTCGTCACCTGCTATCTGCGCCTTGCTGGCGGGGCGAGCGCGGAGGATCTGCGCCAGCGCCTCGCTGAGGATTACGCCGGCGAGCCCTTCGTCAAGGTGGCGCCGGAAGGCGTCGTCCCGCAGACGCAGAATGTGCGCGGCTCCAACTACGCGCAGGTCGGCGTCTTCGCCGACCGCATCGCCGGGCGGGCCATCGTCGTCGCCGTCATCGACAACCTGGTGAAGGGCTCCGCCGGCCAGGCGCTGCAGAACATGAACGTCGCTTTCGCCCTGGAGGAGAGCGAGGGGCTCTTGCAGCTTCCCCTGTTCCCCTAGCCGGAACGACAAGCGGGCCCCGAAGGGCCCGCAAATTTCTTCTCAGTCGGCGCGCCGTTCCTAGAGGAAGGAGCGGCGCTGCCACCAGCCGACCCGTTTCGGGCGGTCCGCCTCTTCGGCGCGCGTTCCCGCGCCCGCCTTTTCCGGCTCCTTCTCCTCTTCCTCCGCCGGCTCTTCGGCCGTGCCTTCCGGCTCGCTCGGCTCTTCCTCACCGGCTTCGGCGGCGGGCCCCGGACCGTTAAAGGAAGCCGATGCTACCGCTTCGGCGGGCTGCTTTTCGGCCTCTGCGACGGCGGCGACCGGCTCGGCCTCGGTCGGTTCCGGCGTAGCGGCGACCTCGGCAGGCTCCGGTGCCGGCACGCTCTCCACGATTTCGACGGCCTCGGCGGTGACGGCAGGCGTCTCGGCGCTTTCGGCCGGTTCCTCGCGCTGCGGCTCGGCCTCCGGAGCGGGCTCGCTCTCCTGCGAGCTCTCCTCGCTGCCTTCCTCGCCGTCCTCGCCCGTCATCTCGGCCTTATCGTCACGGCTGCGGCTGCGCCGACGTCCGCCGCGCCTTCCGCGCCTGCGCTTCTTGCGCGGAGTTTCCTCGCCGTCCTCGTCTTCCTCGCCGCGCGCTTCCTGAGCTTCCTCGCTGGGCTCCTCGGCGGTTTCGGCCTCGACCTTCTCCTTGTCGGGGCGGCTTGGCCGCCGGCGCCGGCGCCGGCCGCGACGCGAGCCTTCGCCGCCTTCCTCCTCCTCCTCCTCTTCGGCCTTCTCGGCCGCTTCCTTTTCCAGGTCGGAGACGTCGAGCATCGCCACGGCCGATGTGCGCGTCGGCGGCGGCGCTTCCGAGCTCTCGGCCTTGTCGATGGCGAAGCCCGAAGCCGCGCCGGGCGCATCGCCCGTCACGGTGATCTGCACGCCGAAGCGCTGCTCCAGCTCGGCCAGATGCGTGCGCTTCTGGTTGAGCACGTAAAGCGCCACGTCCGGCCGCGTGGAGACGACGAGATTGCGGCTCCTGTCCTGCAACAGATGCTCTTCCAGCATGCGCAAGATCTGCAGCGCCAAGGAGGCGACGGAACGCACCTGCCCGGTGCCGTGGCAGGCATGGCAGGTGGCTGTGGAGCTTTCCAGGACGCCGGTCCTGAGGCGTTGGCGCGACATCTCCATCAGGCCGAAATGCGAGATGCGACCGAGCTGGATGCGCGCCCGGTCGAAGCGCAGGCATTCCTTCAGCTTGCGCTCCACGGAACGGTTGTTGCGCTTTTCCTCCATATCGATGAAGTCGATGACGATGAGCCCGGCAAGGTCGCGCAGCCTGAGCTGGCGGGCGACCTCCTCGGCCGCTTCCAGATTGGTTCTGAGTGCCGTGTCCTCGATGGAATGCTCGCGCGTGGAGCGGCCGGAATTGACGTCGATGGCGACCAGCGCTTCCGTCTGGTTGATGACGATATAGCCGCCGGAGCGCAGGGTGACCTGCGGCAGGAACATCGCTTCCAGCTGCTTCTCCACGCTGTGGCGCGAGAACAGGGGAGCGGTTTCGCGGTAAGGCTGCACGTTCTTGGCATGGCTCGGCATGAGCATGCGCATGAAGTCCTTGGCCTCGCGATAGGCCTCCTCGCCGGCGACGATCACCTGGTCGATTTCACGCGAGTAGAGGTCCCGGATGGAGCGCTTGACCAGGCTGCCTTCCTCGTAGACCAGCGTCGGCGCGCTGGATTTCAGCGTCAGCTCGCGCACATTCTCCCACAGGCGCAGAAGGTACTCAAAGTCGCGCTTGATCTCCGTCTTGGTGCGCGAGGCGCCGGCGGTCCTGAGGATGACGCCCATGGAGGGCGGCACTTCCAACTCCTGGGCGACCGATTTCAGACGCTTGCGGTCGGCCGGATCGGTGATCTTGCGCGAGATGCCGCCGCCACGCCCGGTATTGGGCATGAGAACGGAATACCGGCCCGCAAGCGAGAGATAGGTTGTCAGCGCCGCGCCCTTGTTGCCGCGCTCTTCCTTCACGACCTGGACGAGCAGAACCTGTCGGCGCTTGATCACCTCCTGGATCTTGTATTGCCGCGGGCGCGAGCGGCGCCGCTCCGGCACCTCCTCCATGGCATCCTCGGCGCCGACGCTCTCCACGCTGTCGTTTTCGCCGTCCTCGCCGGCTCCCGCCTCGCCGTCGCCGCCATCCTCGTCATCGCCGGCGGCTTCATCTCGCTTGCCGGTGGGGCTATCGGGCTCCTCGTCCGCGCCGTTGTCGTCGTCGCTGTCGGAGGCTTCGGCGGCGAGCAGCGCCTGCCGGTCGGCATAGGGGATTTGGTAGTAGTCGGGGTGGATTTCGGAAAAGGCGAGGAAGCCGTGACGGTTGCCGCCGTAATCCACGAAGGCGGCTTGGAGCGAGGGTTCGACCCTCGTGACCTTGGCTAGATAGATATTGCCCCTGAGCTGTCGCCTTTCCGCCGATTCGAAATCGAATTCTTCAACCTTGTCCCCGCGCAGCACCACAACCCGGGTTTCCTCCGGGTGGGCCGCGTCGATGAGCATCTTGTTCGACATAGTGTGTGACTCCGCCCCTGGCCGGATAAGCGGTAGGCGCGAACGCTCCTCGCGCGCGGCCGGGACTGTAAGTGAATGAAAAGTTGAGACGTGCCTGAGGCACGCGCCGCCGAAGCTCTGGCAGCCCGGCCGCGTATGCCGCGGGCGGGGGGGTCAGCTGCTGAGCGGTGCGGGCGCGGTCACCCATGGACTGCCTTTCGCAAGTTTCGGGCGGCATCCGGCCGCCCCTGACCAGCCTTTTACGCTGGTCCGTCTTCGCCCCCGACCCGCCCGGTGAGAAGGGCGTCTTTTCGTTACCCGACGCCGCACCGATGACAGATGGGGAAGAATCCGTCATGCTTCTATTATAAACGAGCTTCGTCCGATTCAAGAGAACGTTGCGGCCGGGCGGACGCAAAAGCTGCGAAAGGGCCCGCCTTCGCCTCGCCACATCCACCCGCAACAAAGCTGCGTTCCGCTTTGACCGCAGAGATGCCCGAATGCTCCGTTTGGCTGCCTATCTCGCCGCATCGGCCTTGTACCTGGCTTCCGCTGCCGGTGTCCTCGCGGCCGATGTCACCGACATCCGCGTTGTCGGTGACGAGGCTCGCACCCGCATGGTGGTGGAGCTTACCGGCGAGCCGCGCTTTCATATCCTGAAGCTGGATGCGCCTTATCGCCTCGTCGTCGATCTGCCGGAAACGGCCTTTGAGGCGGAGGCCGCCAAGAGGCAGGCGCTGGGTCTCGTCGCCGATTACCGTTTCGGGCAGATAGCGCCTGGCAAGGGGCGTATCGTCCTTGATCTGGCGGGTCCGGTAGCGGTGGAGAAATCCTACCTGCTTCCCTCTGTCGGCGACCAGCCGGGCCGGCTGGTTCTCGATCTGGTTCCGACGAGCCGCGAGACGTTTCTGAAGGATGTCGGGCAGGAGGCGACGCGCGCCGACCGGGCGCAGGCGGCGCCGAAGCTCGCCTCGCTGGGCAAGGGCGACCGGCTTGGCCAGAGCGCCGCCGGCAAGCCGGTCGTGGTCATCGATCCCGGCCATGGCGGCATCGATTCGGGGGCGCGAAGCAGCGACGGCCTTTTTGAGAAGGACATCACCTTGCGTTTTTCCAAGGCGCTCGCGGAAGCTCTGGCGAAGAGCGGCAAGACACGGCCGGTCCTGACCCGCGAGGAGGATATCTTCCTGTCTTTGCGCGAACGCGTCGAATTCGCGCGTGCGCGCGGCGCGGCGCTCTTCATCTCCGTGCATGCCGATACCGTGCCGCAGGATTACGTGCGCGGCGCGACGGTCTACACGCTGTCGGAAGAAGCCTCCGACGTCCTGGCCGCACGGCTCGCCGCCCGCGAGAACCGCGCCGATGTTCTCGCCGGTCTGGCCATTGAGGATCAGCCCGACGAGGTCGCCAACATCCTCTTCGATCTCGCCCGGCGCGAGACGCGCAATCTTTCCATGCGTTTTGCTTCCGATCTTGTCGCCGATCTCGGCGCGGCCATGACGCTGAACAAGAAGCCGCGCCGCGGCGCTTCTTTCCGGGTCTTGAAGGCGCCGGACGTGCCTTCGGTGCTCCTGGAACTCGGTTATTTGTCGAACGAGCTTGATGCCAAGCTGTTGAAATCGGAAGAATGGCAGGTGCGCGCGACAGAGGCCGTGGCGAGCTCGGTGGAAAAATATCTCGCTTTGCCAGGCATTGCCGGGCGCTGAATGAGCGGATACGCCTTGTGATCGAGCGAGGAAAATGTGGGCGATCGGCCGCAAATCGGCCGGCTGGCCTCAGTTTCATCACAAAGCTGGAGGAAGCGGGGAGATCGCTTTTCCGGCATGATGCAAGAAGATAGGGCGCGTTTTTCATGCTCTTGCGGCTGATCGGTTACCTTTTCGGCATCGGTGCCCTCCTGGCACTGTGCGTGGCAGCGGTCGCTGGCTTTCTCCTGCACCGCTACAGCCAGGACTTGCCGGATTACGACGTGCTGGCGCAATACGAGCCGCCGGTGATGACGCGTATCCACGCCGCCGACGGCCAGCTGGTGGCCGAATATGCGCGCGAGCGTCGTCTCTACCTGCCGATCCAGGCCATCCCCGATCTCGTCAAGGCGGCCTATCTCTCCGCCGAGGACAAGAATTTCTACTCCCATCCCGGCATCGACGTGGAAGGCATCGCTCGCGCCGTCGTCACCAATTTGAAGAACCGCGGCGCCAAGCTGCAGGGCGCCTCCACCATCACCCAGCAGGTCGCCAAGAACTTCCTGCTCTCCAACGAGCGGACCTATGAGCGCAAGATCAAGGAAGCGCTCTTGTCGCTGCGCATCGAGCAGGCCTATTCCAAGGACCGCATTCTGGAGCTTTACCTCAACGAGATCTATCTCGGCCTCGGCTCTTACGGTATCGCCGCCGCGGCGCTCAATTACTTCGACAAGTCCGTCAATGAGCTGACCTTGACGGAGGCCGCCTATCTCGCCGCCCTGCCGAAGGCGCCGGAAAACTACCATCCCTTCCGCGATACGGAGCGGGCGATCGAGCGCCGCAACTGGGTTCTCGATCAGATGCTGGAGAACGGCTATATCCGCGCCGCCGATGCCGACGCGGCCAAGGCCGCGCCTCTCGGCGTCAATCCGCGCCCGCGCGGCGGCTATCTCTTCGCCTCCGAGTTCTTTGCCGAAGAGGTGCGTCGCCGCTTGATCGACATGTACGGCGCCGACAAGCTCTACGAGGGCGGTCTGTCGGTGCGTACGACGCTCGACCCGCAGCTTCAGGCTCTGGCGCGCGCCGCCCTGCACAAGGGACTTATCGCCTTCGACGAACAGCGCGGCTATCGCGGGCCCGTAGAGCGTATCGACATCGCTGGCGATTGGGGCGCTTCTCTCGGCAAGGTGAGGGAGTTGGCGGACGTTCCGGAATGGAAGCTGGCCGTGGTGCTCGGCGCCGACGAGCAGGAAGCCGATATCGGTCTGAGGCCGAGCCGGCTCGTCTCCGGCGATCTCTCCGAGGAGCGCAAGACGGGCGTGGTGCCGCTGGAGCAGATGCGCTGGGCGAAGAGCAATCTGCGCCGCGCCAGCGATGTCGTGGCTCCCGGCGACGTCATCTATGTGGAGGAGGTGAAGGGCGAGGAGGGGATCTACCGCCTGCGCCAGGCGCCGAAGATCCAGGGCGCGCTCGTCGCGATAGACCCCTATACGGGCCGCGTACGCGCCATGGTCGGCGGCTTTTCCTTCGACGAGACCAAGTTCAACCGGGCCACGCAGGCCTATCGCCAGCCCGGCTCTTCCTTCAAGCCCTTCGTCTATTCGACGGCTCTCGACAACGGCTACACGCCCTCTTCGGTGGTTATGGACGCGCCGATTGAGATCCGCGTCGGCGACGAAGTCTGGCGGCCGCAGAACTATTCGCGCGAATATTACGGACCGTCGACGCTGCGCCTCGGCATCGAGAAGTCGCGCAACGTCATGACGGTGCGCCTTGCCCAGGATATGGGCATGCCGCTGGTGGCCGAATATGCCGAGCGCTTCGGCATCTACGACGATTTGAAGCCCTATCTGCCGATGGCGCTCGGTGCCGGCGAGACCACCGTGCTGCGCCTTTCCACCGCCTATGCGACGATTGCCAATGGCGGGCGCAAGATCAACGCCACCTTGATCGACCGCATCCAGGATCGTTACGGCCGCACCATCTACCAGCACGATCAGCGCGAGTGTCAGGGCTGCGAAGCTGAGAGCTGGCAGGGCCAGGCCGAGCCGGAGCTGATCGACCAGCGCGAGCAGATCCTCGACCCGCTGACCGCCTATCAGATCACCTCCATGATGGAAGGCGTAGTGCAGCGCGGCACCGCCACCCGCGTCCAGGCCGTGGGCAAGCCGATCGCCGGCAAGACCGGCACCACCAACGAGGAAAAGGACGCCTGGTTCATGGGCTTTTCGCCCGATCTCGTTGTCGGCGTCTTCGTCGGCTACGACCAGCCCAAGCCGATGGGCCGCGGCATGACCGGCGGCAGGCTGGCGGCGCCGATCTTCACCGACTTCATGAAGGTGGCGCTGGCCGACGAGCCGGCCAAGCCGTTCCAGGTTCCGCCCGGCATCCAGCTCATCCCGATCGACCGGCGCACCGGCCTCAGGGCCACCGGCGCGGAGGGCGAAGCCGTCATCATGGAGGCCTTCAAGCCGGGCACGGCGCCGCCCTCCACCTATTCCATCATCGGCTACCAGGATTCCATGGGCCAGCCGCTGACGGTGACGCCGGAGGCCGACCGGGCCATTGCAACCGGCACCGGCGGGCTTTACTAGCCAAACCTATATTCCGGGCAGGGCGATACCGGCGAGGGCGGTGAAGAGCCTCGCCGCCCGCGCCCGCCCGACCATCCGTGCCGCAACCGGCCCCTTGGGGCCAATGCCGCAAAGAGGAGCATATGCGCGCCGAAATCGAAGCCATGGTCGACGAGATCAGGGAAGCCGTGACCCTGATAAGGAGGCATCTTTGACTGGGATACGGCCGAAAAACGTCTAGCTGCCCTCAACGCCCGGGTTGAGGATCCCGGCCTCTGGGACGATCCGCAGGCGGCCCAGAAGGTGATGCGCGAGCGCCAGCGCCTGGAGACCTCCCTCGGCGCCGTGCGCGAGCTGGAGACCGCTCTCACCGACAATATCGAGCTTGTCGAGCTGGCCGAGGAGGAGGGCGACGAGACGGTTCGCGCCGAGGCGGAGAAAGCCTTGGGAACCCTCCACAAGGAAGCCCAGCGCCGCCAGGTGGAGGCGCTCTTGTCCGGCGAGGCGGACCATTCCGACGCCTATCTGGAGGTGCATGCAGGCGCCGGCGGCACGGAGAGCCAGGACTGGGCCTCCATGCTCCTGCGCATGTACATGCGCTGGGGCGAGCGCAGCGGCTTTACCGTCGAGCTCATCTCGCACACCGATGGCGAGGAGGCGGGCATCAAGGCGGCGACGATCCTCGTCAAGGGCGACAACGCCTATGGCTGGCTGAAGACCGAATCGGGCGTGCATCGGTTGGTGCGCATCTCGCCCTTCGACAGCCAGGCGCGCCGCCACACCTCCTTCTCCTCCGTCTGGGTCTATCCGGTCATCGACGACAACATCGAGATCGAGATCCAGGACAAGGATATCCGCATCGACACCTACCGCTCCTCCGGCGCGGGCGGACAGCACGTCAACACCACCGATTCGGCGGTACGCATCACCCATCTGCCGACCGGCATCGTGGTGACCTCCTCCGAGAAGTCGCAGCATCAGAACCGCGCCAACGCCATGAAGGCGCTGAAGTCGCGTCTCTACGAGCTGGAGCTGAAGAAGCGCGAGGAATCGATCCAGGAGCAGCATGAGGCGAAGTCGGAGATCGGCTGGGGCCACCAGATCCGCTCCTACGTGCTGCAGCCCTATCAGCTGGTGAAGGACATGCGCACCGGCGTGGAACACACCACGCCCTCCGAAGTGCTCGACGGCGATCTCGACCGCTTCATGGAGGCGGCGCTGGCCGAACGTGTGGGCAGCGGCCAGAGCGAGGGCGAGGAAGCGGCGGAATAGGCTGTCGGATGCGAAGACCCGCGGCACTTGACCCTGATGCGCCGTTCTCGTCCGCGCTCGGCTGAGGTCGCCGTGACGCTTGGGAGGGGGGCATGATCATCCGTCGGGCTGAGCCGAGCGACCGGGCGCGCGTCGCCGCGCTCCAGGCGCAAAGCTGGCGCGATGCCTATCGGGGCATCCTGCCGGCCGACTATCTTGCCCATCGCCTCGATGCCGATATCGCCCGTCATTGGCGGGCGGTCGAGATCGGCGACGAGGATATCGTCCTGGTCGCCGAAATGGACGGCGAGCTTGCCGGCTTCATCTCCGTCTGGGTCCGGCCGACGCCTTTCGTCGACAACCTGCATGTGCGGCCGGGCCTGCGCTCCAAGGGAACGGGCCGCCGGCTGATGGCGGAAGCGGCGCGCCGCCTCCTGGAGGCCGGCCATGCCAGCGTCTATCTCTGGGTTGTGGCAGGCAACGAGGGGGCGATTCGCTTCTACGAGCGCCTGGGCGGACGCCGGGGCGAACTGGTGGAGAAGGACGCCTTCGGCAACACGACGTCGTGCTACCGCATCGCCTGGGACGATCTCGCCCGCCTCGCCGGCGACTGATCAGCCGGGCGCGCCGCGCCCCTCAGATCTTGCGGCTGGCGCGCAGGAACGGGTTCGGATTGACGGCCTTGCCGTTGCGGCGCGTCTCGTAGTGCAGATGCGGGCCGGTGGAGCGGCCCGTGGAGCCGACCCGTCCGATGATCTCGCCCGCCTCCACGCGCTGGCCGGCCTTCACTTCGACGCGCGACATATGCGCGTAGCGCGTGACGATGCCGTGGGCGTGTTCGATCTCCACCATCTTGCCATAGCCGCCGTTCCAGCCGGCCTTGACGACCCTTCCCGGCCCGGTGCTGCGCACCGCCGTGCCGGTCGCGGCACTGAAATCGACACCCGAATGCAGCGCCGGACGGCCGAGAAAAGGATCGGTGCGGTAGCCGAAGCCGGAGCTTCGCCGAGCCTTGATCGGGCTTCCGAGCGGCAGGGCGGCGAGATTGGAGCGCATGACGCGCAGATCCTCCAGCCGCGCATAAATGGCATCGATGCTTTCCACGAAGGCGAGGCCTTTGAGGGCGGCGTCCGAATCGGCCGGGATGAAGGGGCCGCCGGTGGCCGCCGCGTCGCGCGCGGAGGGCGGCACCAGATGCGCAAAGCCGATCTTGGAGAGCGCCGCTTCCAGCCGAACGGTCTCCTGCAGCGAAGCGGCGCTGAGAGCGGCCGCGGCATTCGATTGAACCTGCAAGGTGCTCTTCAGGGCGGTGTCCATGTCGCGCAGCAGCGGCCGGAAATGCTCGCCATGGACGGCGCTTGTGCGCTCAGGCTCCAGCTGGGGATCGGTGGGCGGGGCGTCGGCCGTGGAGCGGCGCAGGATGCTGCCGGTGATGAGGCTGGCCTGCGACGCGCTTTCGCCGGCATAGGAGAGGGCATGCCCGGTCGCTGCCTCTGCGGGCGCGCTCGCGGCCCGCGCCTCGGCCACGCCCGGCCCGTCAGGGCGCGGCTTGGGCGTTGCCACCGGCAGCGAGGGGAAGGGCAGGCCGGCGGCGCTGGCGCTGTCGATCACCTGATCGAGGAGCGCCTGGCGGCGCAGGATCGCCTGCTGGCGGTCCGAAAGCGTGGCGACCTGCTCTTCGATCGATTGGGTCTCCACCAGATGCTTGCTGGTCATCCGGTCGAGTTCGGCCCTGAGGCGCGCGATACGGTCCTCGTAGGTGTATTGCAGATCGACCTGGCGGGCGACGGCTGCATCCAGGAGGCCGTCACGGTAGATGAGATAGCCGGTCGCACCGACATAGCCGAGACCGAAGGTGATGAAGACACCTGCCACGGTGCCGAACAGCCATGGCCGGAACGGATAGGCCTTGAGCTTGCCGCCGCGGGCGATGAACAGGCGCGGGGGTTCTTTGCGGCGGCCAAAGGGAACGTGTTGAGCTTGTGAGGGACGCATCGGCGCGGGTTGAGGAACCTGATTGCTGTGCGTCCCGAACCTCGCAGTTTGTGGTTAACGTCTGGTTTCCGGCGGCCTGTGCCTCGCGTTAATTGGCGACCATGCGGGCCGCTTCCAGCACATCCTCCGCATGGCCGGGGACTTTCACCTTGCGCCAGATGCGGGCGATGAGGCCGTCGCGGTCGATGAGGAAGGTTGAGCGCTCCACGCCCATATATTTCCGCCCGTACATGGATTTCTCCACCCACACGCCATAGGCCTCGCACACTTCCTTCTTCTCGTCGGAGGCGATGGTGACGGCGAGGCCGTGCTTGGCCTTGAACTTGTCATGGCTGGCGGTGCTGTCCGGGGAGATGCCGACGATGCGCGTATCGGCGCCCTTGAAGGCCGCCGCATTCTCTGAGAAGGCGATCGCCTCCTTCGTGCAGCCGCTGGTATCGTCCTTCGGATAGAAGTAGACGACGACGGGGTTGCCACGCTGGGCTGAAAGCGAGAAAGAGCCGCCGCCATCGGTCGGCAGAGTGAAGTCGGGGGCCTCGTCGCCGACGTCGAGTGCCTTCGCCATGTGGTCATCCTTTCGTCTTCTTTGCTGAGCAGGGAGAGCGGAATGGCCGTGTGCCGATCCGCTAAAGCGACTACACTCAGCCACCGCTTCGGGCCGAGCGGGACCCGATCCGGGAGGAGAAGCTGTCCGAGACCGCCAAGTCAACTGGCGAAAGCCCGGCCTCACATGGCGTTGGCCCGGCCCGGCGCCGTCTAAGGCCAGGCTTGCGCTCTCTGGTTGTCCTCGTTGCCGTCTTCGCCCTCGTCGTCACGCTGGCGCTGGGCGCGCTCGCCTGGAGCCTGAGTGGCGAGGGGATGAGGTCCGCCTGGCTTGGAGAGCGCATCGAGGCCGAGCTCGGCAGGCGCCTGCCGCCCGGGGCGGAGGTCAGCCTTGGCGATGCGCGCGCCTATTGGGAGAACGGCGTCGGCATCGTCCTGGAAGGCAGCGACGTCGCCTTCAGCTTCGGCCCGGCTCTGGCGGTGCAGGCACGCTCCGTATCGGTCACCTCGCCCTTGCCGGGTTGGCGGCGCGACTGGCTGCGTCCAGAGCGTGTGCGCATCTCGCACGTCAAGGTTTCCATGGAACTTCCCGAGACGGAGAATGTGGGAACGCGCGCCGATCGGCTGCGCTCCTTTGCCCGCGCTTTCGCGCAGGGTTTCGTGGAGGCCGATACCGCCATGCGCCAGATCGGCTTTCGCGAGTTCGAGGTGAAGAATGTGGAGCTGTCGCTGCCGCAATCGGAGCTTGCGTCTTTCGGCGGCCAGATCACGGAATTCAGCTGGCAGCCGCTCGGCCCCGATCGCAGCAAGCTGTGGCTGCAGGCAAGCGCTGCGGGCGGCTTCTGGTCGCTGACGGTGGAGCGCAATCGCGAGGCGAGGGCCGATATCGTGGAGGTGAGCCTTGCCGACCTGCCGCTGGGCGCCCTGGCGCCGACCCTGACGAACCCGCAGACGCCGCAGAGCTATGACGGGACGCTGCAGCTTCGCACGCGCCTGCGTGTCGATGCGGCGAGCGTGCAGGCCTATGGCGAAATGGCGCTCAGCCCCGGTCTCGTCGTCATCGACAACGACGGCAGTTTCCAACTCGCCAGCGCCCAGCTCGATTTCGCCTTGCCGCCGGAGGGCGAAAGGCTCCTCCTCGGCCAGGCGCTCGTCGCCACCTCCGCCGGGAATTTCGGTCTGGCGGGCGTGCTGGATCTGCCTGGGAAGGAGCAGCCGATCGCCCTTAGGATGCGCATGCCGGAAGGCATCGTCTTCGCCCGCGACGGCAGCCAGCGGCCCGTGCGCGGAGACTTCGCCTTGGCTCTCGACAGCGCCGGCAACCTGTCCATCGACCGCGCTATCCTCGTCAATCCGCAGGGCAATCTCAGCATCCTCGGGAGCTTTAGGCAAAGCGGGGAATCGGCGGGTCTTGCGCTCGCTCTGTCGGCAAGCGAGATGCCCGCCTCGCTCCTCGTAGACCTGTGGCCGAGCTTCATCGCCCCGGGCACCATCCGGTGGCTGCAAGACAACGTCAAGGCCGGGATAGTGGGCCCCGGCAGCTTGCAGATCGCGCTCCCGCCGGATCATCTCGGCCCGGCCGGAAAGGACAAGGTGCTGCCCGACTATGCGCTTTCCGGCACCATCCCGTTCCGTGACGCCCGCTTCACGCCGACCCCCGATCTGCCGGAGGTGGCGAATGCCGACGGCACGGTGCAGCTCGCCAACGCCACGGCGACCATTTCGGTGAGCGAGGCGGACATCGCCAGCCCACCCTATCCGGCGCTCTCCGCCGCCGGCTCGCTCTTCATCGTGCCCGATCTCGGTGGGCCGGATGCGACCGGCGACTTGACGCTGCGGCTGGTCGGGCCGGCGGACGGCCTGGCCGCGCTCTCCAATACCGGGCCGCTGGACGTGGCGCGCTCCAAGGGCATCGATCCCTCCGAGCTTTCGGGCGTTGCGGATCTGTCGCTCTCGGCCTCCATCCCTCTCAACAAGAACGCCTCCATGCTGTCGGTGGTGCCGGATTTCCGCCTTGCCTTCAGCGATTTCTCCAGCACCGCGAAGATCGAGGGGCGGGAGATCTCCGAGGCGGATATCACGCTGAGCGGCACGCCAGATTCCTATCGCATCACCGGAAAGGCGCGGCTGGACGGCATCGAGGCCTCGATCGACGTAGCCGCCGGCGAGGGGGAAGGCGGCAGCGACGTCGATCTCGTTCTCGACGACGCGGCGCGCAAGCGCCTCGGCATCGATACCGGCGAGTATCTTTCCGGGCCGATCGGCGTCTCCGTGACGCGTACCGAAGGCGATGCGGAGCTCATCAGCCTCGACCTCACCCAGGCGCGCGTGCGCTTTCCCTCGCTCGCCTGGGAAAAGGGGCCGGGCGTTGCCGCCAGGGCCGATTTCCGCATGGTGGAGAACGAGAGCGGGCGCGAGATCAGCGAGCTCTCGGTGATGGGCGACGGCTTCCATGCCGCTGGCTCTTTCGCCCTTGATGGCGATGGCAATGTCATGCGCGTCGATCTCGGCGAGGTCGCGCTGCGGCCGGGCGACGATTTTTCCGTTACGGCGCGCTCGGACGGCGAGAGGCTGGAGGTGCGCGTCAGCGGCCAGCAACTCGATGCGCGCGGCCTGGTGCGGACGCTGAAGGAGAGCGAGAGCGGCTCTGAGGGCGACATGCTGCCCATGCGGCTCGATATCGATCTGGCGCGCGTGAAGGGCGAGAACGGCGTCATGGCGCGCGCCGTTGAGGGCACGATGAACGTGGCGGCGGGGCGCCTGCGCGCCGTCGCGCTGACGGCCGGCATGGGCGTGGGCGAGGTGGAATGGAAGATAACCGAGAGCGGATCGGCCCGCGAGCAGACGGTGAATGCCAGCGATGCGGGGGCTGTGCTGCAATTTGCCGATCTCTACGGGCGCGTGCGCGGCGGGCGGATGCTTCTGGCCATGCGCGGGCCGCTTGGCGAGGATGCAGCGGCCGGCGAGCTCCTCATTCACGATTTCCGCATCGTGGAGGAGGCGACCTTTGCCGAGGCGGTGAAGCCGGTGGCCCGTTCCGGCACGCGCGCCCGCGAGGAGATCCTGCCGGACATCGATGCCAGCGATCTCGGCTTCGCCAAGCTGCGCATCCCCTTCCGCATGGCCAAGGGCGTCGTCTCGATCGACGAGGCCTATCTGCGTGGGCCTGTCCTCGGCGCCACCGCCAGCGGCACCATCAATCTGACGGACAGCAAGATCGCCCTTTCCGGCACCTTCATCCCCGCTTTCGGGATCAACAATCTGGCCGGCTCCATCCCGATCATCGGCCAGATCCTCGGCGGCGGGCACAATGAGGGCCTCGTCGGCGTGACCTTCAAGCTCTACGGCCCGCTCGACGATCCGGTCTCGGAGATGAACCTGATGTCGGCGATCGCGCCGGGCATCTTCCGGCGCATTTTCGAGTATCGCTGAGAGGGCAAGCTCAAGAAGCGCGCAGCAGGGCGTGGCGCTTGCGGCCGCTGGAGAGCTTGATGGCGCCCGCCTCGTTGAGGTCGGCCGGGCCGAGCGTTGCGCGCTCGTCGCTCACCGCCGCATCGTTCACCTTGATGCCGCCGCTGCGGATCAGCCGGCGAACCTCGCCGTTGGAGCTCGCCAGCCCGGCCCGCACGAAGGCGGCGAGGACGCCGATACCGGCCTCGATCTCCGCGCGCGGCACCTCCACCGTGGGCAGATCCGCGCCGGTCTCGCCCGCCTCGAAGGTAAGGCGCGATGTCTCCTCCGCCGCCAGCGCCGCCTCCCGTCCATGCAGGAGCGCGGTCGCCTCCGTGGCGAGCGCCTTCTTGGCCTCGTTGATCTCCGAGCCTCCAAGCGCCTCCAGCTTGGCGATCTCCGCAAGCGGCATTTCGGTGAACAGCCGCAGGAAGCGCCCGACATCGGCGTCCTCCACGTTTCGCCAGAACTGCCAGTAGCCGTAGGCCGGCATGAACTTCTCGTTCAGCCAGACGGCGCCTTGCGCCGTTTTGCCCATCTTGGCGCCGGAGGCGGTGGTGATCAGCGGGCAGGTGAGGGCGTAGAGCTGGTCGGTGCCCATGCGCCGGCCAAGATCGATGCCGGAGACGATGTTGCCCCATTGGTCCGAGCCGCCCATCTGCAGCACGCAGCCGGTGCGCCGATGCAGCTCCACGAAGTCGTAGGCCTGGAGGATCATGTAGTTGAACTCCAGGAAGGAGAGCTCCTGGTGGCGGTCCAGCCGCATCTTCACCGATTCGAAGCTGAGCATGCGGTTGACGGAAAAATGCCGGCCGACATCGCGCAGGAAATCGATATAGTTCAGCGGCGCCAACCATCCGGCGTTATCCATCATCACCGCCGCGTTTTCGCCCTCGTAGTCGACGAAGCGGGCGAAGACGGTCTTCAGGCTCTCCTTGTTGTCCTCGATGTCCTGCAGGCTGAGGAAACGACGGGCCTCGTCCTTGCCGGAGGGGTCGCCGACGCGCGTCGTTCCCCCGCCCATCAGCGTGATCGGCTTGCCGCCGGTCTTCTGCAGCCAGCGCAGCATCATGATCGACAAGAGATGGCCGACATGCAGGGACGGGCCGGTGCAGTCGTAGCCGACATAGGCGGTCACGCCGCCCTTGGCGGCGAGCGCGTCGAGCCCCTCCGGATCGGAGCATTGATTGATGAAGCCGCGCTCGGAGAGAACGTTGAGAAAATCGGATTTGAAGCTGGGCATGTCGGTTGTCTGAATGCGAAGATGGGCGCTTCCCTTATCACTTCAGCGACCGGAGCGCGAAGAGAGTGGCGAAAATTTGCACTTCCATCGGGATCATCAGCGGCACCTCCATGGATGGCGTCGATGTCGCATTGCTGCGCTCCGACGGCGTCGCCCTTGAAGAGCTCGGCCCGACCGCGACTTATCCGCTGCCGGAGGCGGACCGTGCGCTGCTGCGGCGGGCCATGGCGGCGGCGCGGCAGGATCAAGGCGCGCGGACCGATCCAGCGATCGCCGAGGCCGAGCGCGCCGTCAACGCCACGCACGAGGCGGCCGTGCGGCGCTTTGTCTCCGATCACGGCGTCCCGCTGCACAAGGTGGATTGCGTCGGCTTTCATGGTCAGACGATTTTTCATGCGCCGGAAAGGGGCGTGACCGTGCAGCTCGGCGACGGCGCGGCGCTCGCGCGCCGGCTCGGCCGGCCCGTCGCCTGGGATTTCCGCAGCGCCGACATGGCCGCCGGCGGCGAGGGCGCGCCCCTCGTGCCGGTCTACCATCAGGCTCTGGCGCTTCGCATGGGGCAGAGCCTGCCGATTGCCTTCGTCAATATCGGCGGTGTCGCCAATCTAACTTATGTCGGCGAGGACGGCACGCTGATCGCCTTCGACACCGGCCCGGGCAACGCGCCGATCGACGATCTCGTCCGCGCTCGTCTCGGCCGCGGCTTCGACGCCGATGGAGAACTGTCGGACCAGGGCAGTCCCGACAAGGCGCTCCTCGAAGAATGGATGCGCCATCCCTTCTTCGCCCGTCCGGCGCCGAAATCGCTCGATAGGGACGACTTCACGCTCGAAGGTCTCGACCGGCTCACGACCCAGGACGCCGCGGCGAGCCTTGCGGCATTCTGCGTTGCGGCGATTGCCCGTGGCACGGAGCTGTTTCCGGCCCCCTGCCGCACCTTCGTGGTCTGCGGGGGCGGGCGCCGCAATCGCGGTCTGATGCGCCTCCTCGCCGAAGCACTGGCGCCGGCCGAGGTGGCGCCGGCGGAGAGCTTTGGCTTCGACGGCGATGCTGTCGAGGCGCAGGCCTTCGCCTATATGGCCCTGCGCGTCGCGGAGGGACTGCCGCTCACCTTCCCGGGTACCACCGGCGTGCAAGCGCCCATGCCCGGTGGACGTTGGAGCGAGCCGGTCACCGTCGATTAACCTCAGATCAAGTCTTTGCGCGCATTATCGGGCACGAGTATGTGAGCTCGGGTCCGTATTCTATGCGTATGATTAAGCTTCCGTTTCCGAAGAAGTTGAAGACATCGGACAAAGCGGAAGAGCATATCCTTGCCGGAGCGAAGGCAAAGGCGCGGCTGAGCCAGATCAGCGGCAGCCCTGGCGAGGACATGTCCGAGCCCGCGCAGGTGCCGCCATCGACCGACGAGGCTGGGCGAGCGCCCGAGGCTCAGAAAACGCCGCAAGAGATGCAGGCGCACGAGCCGGCTCAGCCGCAGGTACAGGACGCGCAGGCCGGCCAGGAAGCCGATCGGGGCGCCGATCCGGCGCCGGGTCGGGCCAAGAAGCGGAAGAAACCGGCAAGAGGCAAGCAGCGACGTCTCTTCGCTCGCAAACAGCCATCTGCGCCGAAGCTGCCGCGCGAGCGGCGGGCTACCTCCGGCGACCGCACCGTCTCTGTTGTGGTGATCGTCGTCGGCCTTCTCGTCGCCGTCACCATGACGGGCATTGTCTATCTTCAGGCCGAGCGGCTGTTTGAGGCCAGTGTTCGCGGCGAGGCCGTGGAGCGGGCGGAATTTCTCGCCGAGCGTCTTGCCGGGCAGTCGCTTTCAGGCAGCGCGCGCTCGCGCGAGGCCGAGGCGGTTCTGAAGGATACGCTCGCCAAGTCGGACGTCTTCCGGATTGAGCTGCGTGGCGCCGACGGCGAGATGTTGCGCGTCCTCAGCGATGAAGACAGCCCGAGCCCGAGCCGCGTCGCGGCGGAGGGTGCCCTGGCCAGCCTTACCGAGCCGGCTGCGGGTGGTACGTCCTGGCGCGGCTTTCATGGCGACGGGCTGCGCACACCGGCCTATTACAGCGGCACGCTGGTCCCGGTCGCCGGCGCGGAGCCGACCGAGACGCTTGCCCTGTTTATCGACCATGGCTCCGAAAGGGCGCTCTTCTGGCAATGGCTGAGCGGCATTCTTGGCGCCATCCTGGCGTTGGCGATGATCGCCTTCACCATTCCGGCTGTGAGCCTGTTGCTGCGCACCAAGCAGAAGCGCGATGTCTATGAGAAGCTGACCTATGTGCGCGACCACGACACGCTGACGGCGCTCTCCAACCGCGAGCAGTTCCTGGCGACGCTGGATGTGGAGATCCGTCGCCATGCCGATCAGGGTCAGCGCCTCGCCCTGCACTACATCGATATCGATCGCTTCAAGGAGGTCAACGACACCCATGGGCATCTGGTGGGTGATGAGTTCTTGAAGCAGGTCGCCGAGCGGTTGCGCGATCTTGCCGACCGGCCGGAACATGTCGCCCGGCTTGGCGGCGACGAATTCGCCATCATCCAGACACAGGCGGGCGGCGTGAAATACGCCGAGATTCACGCCCGTCGCATCGGCTCGGTGCTGAACGGCCTTTATCGCATCGACGGCGAGGAAGTGGTGGCGAGCGCCTCCATCGGCGTGGCCGTGGCGCCCGAACATGGCGAGAACGCCGTGGAGCTGATGAAGAACGTCGACCTTGCCCTCAACAAGGTGAAGTCCGGCGGGCGCAACGACGTGTCCATCTTCACCTCCGAGCTGACATCCTCCATGCAGGGCCGCTTGGAGATGCAGGCGATATTGCGCCGCGCCTTCCGTGAGAAGTGGTTCGTTCTCTACTTCCAGCCGCAGTACAATCTCGCCACCCGCAGGCTGACCGGCTTTGAGGCGCTGTTGCGGCTGAAGCATCCTGAAAGGGGCGTGGTCTCGCCGGCGGAGTTCATTCCGGTCGCCGAAGAGACCGGCATGATCGAGCCGCTGGGCGAATGGATCTTGCGCGAGGCCTGCCGCACGGCGAGCCTGTGGCCGGAGCCGCTGACGCTGGCCGTCAATCTCTCGCCGGCGCAGTTCAAGAAGGGCAATCTGCCGAACCTCATCAAGAATACC
The DNA here is from genome assembly GCF_000688515.1 of Afifella pfennigii DSM 17143. Classification (GTDB taxonomy): domain Bacteria; phylum Pseudomonadota; class Alphaproteobacteria; order Rhizobiales; family Afifellaceae; genus Afifella; species Afifella pfennigii. The sequence continues at coordinate 85,354 of NZ_JHZK01000006.1, forward strand.
CTCAAAGCGAGCGGCATGAAGCCGGAACGTCTGGAGGTGGAGATCACCGAGGGGCTGCTGTTGGAGAGCTCCAACCGCGTCTTGTCGCAGCTGCGCGAGATCAAGAAGCTCGGCGTCGGCCTCGTCATGGACGATTTCGGCACCGGCTATTCCAGCCTTTCCTATCTCTGGCGCTTCGCCTTCGACGGCATCAAGATCGACCGTTCCTTCGTCCATGGCGTCGGCGCCGGCCGGCATGTGGAGCGGCTCTTGCGCTCTATCATCATGATCGGCAAGTCGCTCAGCCTGAAGGTGACGGCAGAAGGCGTGGAGAGCGCCGAGCAGGCCCATTTCCTGCTCTCCAACGATTGCGCCCACGTCCAGGGCTTCCTCTTCGGCTGGCCGGTTCCGAAGGAAGAGGTGCCGACGATGATTGCCAAGGATATCCGTGTCGGCACCCGCGAGGCGCAGGCGCGCTCGCACGGCAAGGGCAAGGGCAAGGCGGCCGGGGCCGACCCGCAGCGCGAGGACGAGGCGGCCTGAGAGCCGCCCGGCGTCCTATGCCGTCACTTCCTCTAGCCGCTTTTCCAGATAGACCGAGCAGCGCTCGATAAGGTCGTCGACCTGGCCCTCGAAGAAGTGGTTGGCGCCCTTCACCAGCTGCTGCTCGATGGTGATGCCCTTTTGCGATTTCAGCTTGTCGACCAGGGTCTGCACCGCTTCCGGCGGAGCGACCCGGTCCGCCTCGCCATGGATGATGAGCCCGGAAGAAGGGCAGGGGGCGAGGAAGGAGAAGTCGTAGATATTCGGCTGCGGGGCGATCGACATGAAGCCCTCCGCTTCCGGCCGGCGCATCAAAAGCTGCATGCCGATCCAGGCGCCGAAGGAGAAGCCGGCGATCCAAACGCCGCGCGCATCCGGATGCAGGGTCTGCACCCAGTCGAGCGCCGCGGCCGCGTCCGAAAGCTCGCCCACCCCATGGTCGAAGTAGCCCTGGCTGCGCCCCACGCCGCGGAAGTTGAAGCGCAGGGCCGTGAAGCCGCGCTCCTGGAACATGTAGAAAAGCCGGTAGACGATCTGGTTGTTCATCGTGCCGCCGAAACGCGGATGCGGGTGCAGCACGATTCCGATCGGCGCGGTCTTGGACTTGCCCGGCTGATAGCGCCCTTCGAGGCGGCCGTCCGGGCCGGGAAAAATCACTTCTGGCATGTTATATGACTCTCAGCGGGAGGATTCTTGACACAGCCTACGCCCCTCCCTACAACTTAGTTTGGAATAATTCAAAAGAATGGCGTATGGCCGCCGCAAAGGGCGGGCGGTATCTAAACACTATGTGTTCGGCCGGTTGCAAGAACAAAGCGGCTGGCCCGGCAGGGGCGAAGATGAGCGGCGACAGGATTTATCTCGACGCCAATGCGACGCAGCCGTTACGGCCTGCGGCGCGCGCTGCGATGCTGTCCGCTCTTGACGTCGTCGGCAACGCCTCCTCGGTGCATCTGGAAGGCCGGCAGGCGAGGAGCTTGATCGAGGAGGCGCGCGAACAGGTCGCCGCGCTCGTCGGCGGAGCCCCCGAACGGCTCGTCTTCGTCTCAAGCGCGACGGAGGCGGCCAATTGGGCGCTGACACCGCTCAACGACGCGGAAGAGCTTTTCGTCAGCGCCATCGAGCATCCCTGCGTCCTGGCCGGCGGCAGTTTCGCGCCGCAGCGCGTGACGAGCGTGCCGGTCACCGCTGCCGGGATCGTCGATCTGGAAAAGCTTCGCCGGATGCTCGGCGCCTGCGCCGAGGCGGGTCGGCGGCCCGTTCTGGCGCTGATGCTGGCCAACAACGAAACCGGCGTCCTCCAGCCGGTCGCCGAGGCCGCCGCGATGGTTCACCAAGCCGGCGGTCGCCTTATCTGCGATGCCGTTCAAGCGGCCGGCCGCATTCCCGTTTCCATGACGGGGCTCGGCGCCGACCTTCTTTTCCTTTCCTCGCACAAGCTTGGCGGCCCGCACGGCGCCGGCGCGCTTCTGGCGGCGCGCGAGGAGGATTTTCCCAGCCCGCTCGTCAAGGGCGGCGGCCAGGAGAAGCGCCGCCGGGCCGGCACGGAAAACATGCTTGCTATAGTCGGATTTGGCGTTGCAGCCCATGAGGCGCGTCACCATTTGGACGAGAGAGACCAGATGGCCGCGCTGCGCGACCGGCTTCAGGCAGCGATCCGCGCCTTTACGCCTGGCGCGATTCTTGCCGGGGAAGACGCTGAGAGGCTTCCCAATACCGTGCTTTTCGCGGTGCCCGGCCTGGCCAGCGAGACCGCCGTGATCGCCTTCGATCTGGAAGGCGTCGGGCTTTCCTCCGGCTCGGCCTGTTCGTCGGGCAAGGTTGCGCAAAGCCACGTTCTTGCGGCGATGGGCTTCCCGGTCGGGTCGGGCGTGAGGGTCAGCTTGCCGTGGAATGCCACGGATGCGGATGTGGACAGGTTTCTTGACGTCTGGCGGGCGATCCATCATCGGATGGCGCCGGGCCGGGCGGCTTGAGGATAATGAAGGAGAACTGAATGCCAGCCGTTCAGGAGACGATCCAGCAGGTCAAGGCGCTTGATGTCGACAAGTACAAGTACGGCTTCGAGACGCTGATTGAATCGGAGCGCGCTCCGAAGGGCCTCGACGAGAATACGATCCGTTTCATCTCCGCCAAGAAGGGCGAGCCGGAATGGATGACCGAATGGCGCCTTGCCGCCTATCAGCGCTGGCTCACCATGAAGGAGCCGTCCTGGGCGCGCGTCAAATATCCGCAGATCAAGTACCAGGATCTTTATTACTACGCCGCGCCGAAATCGATGAGCGGGCCGGCCTCGCTCGACGAGGTCGATCCTGAGATCCTGAGGACCTACGAAAAGCTCGGCATCCCTCTGAAGGAGCAGGAGATCCTGGCGGGCGTCAGGAAGGCCGGCGAGCTCTCCGACATGGAGGTGGACGGCGACGGCGCCGCCGGCAACGGCGAGATGCGTCCCGTGGCCGTCGACGCCGTCTTCGATTCCGTCTCCGTCGCCACCACCTTCAAGAAGGAACTCGCCAAGGCCGGCGTCATCTTCATGCCGATCTCCGAGGCGATCCGCGAATATCCCGATCTGGTGAAGAAGTATCTCGGCTCCGTCGTGCCGATCACCGACAATTTCTTCGCCACCCTCAATTCGGCGGTCTTCTCCGACGGTTCCTTCGTCTACGTGCCCAAGGGCGTGCGCTGCCCGATGGAGCTGTCGACCTATTTCCGCATCAACGAGCGCAATACCGGCCAGTTCGAGCGCACCCTCATCATCGCCGACGAGGGCTCCTATGTCTCTTATCTGGAGGGCTGCACGGCGCCGATGCGCGACGAGCACCAGCTGCATGCGGCGGTGGTGGAGCTGATCGCGCTCGACGATGCGGAGATCAAGTACTCCACCGTCCAGAACTGGTATCCGGGCGATTCCGACGGCAAGGGCGGCGTCTACAATTTCGTCACCAAGCGCGGCGATTGCCGCGGCAGGAACGCCAAGATCTCCTGGACGCAGGTGGAGACCGGCTCGGCCATCACCTGGAAGTATCCCTCCTGCATTCTGCGCGGCGACAATTCGGAGGGCGAGTTCTATTCCATCGCCATCTCCAACGGTCATCAGCAGATCGACAGCGGCACCAAGATGATCCATCTGGGCAAGAACACGAAAAGCCGGATCATCTCCAAGGGCATCTCCGCGGGCGTTTCCAACAACACCTATCGCGGTCTCGTTTCGGCGCACCGCAAGGCTTGCGGAGCGCGCAACTTCACCCAGTGCGATTCCCTGCTCATCGGCGAGAAATGCGGCGCCCACACCATCCCCTACATTGAATCGAAGAACGCCTCGGCGATCTTCGAGCACGAGGCGACCACCTCCAAGATTTCCGACGAGCAGCTCTTCTACTGCCTGCAGCGCGGCATGAGCGAGGAGGAGGCGGTGGCGCTCATCGTCAACGGCTTCGCCCGCGAGGTCATCCAGAAGCTGCCGATGGAATTCATGGCCGAGACGCAGCGCCTCATCGGCATCTCGCTGGAGGGAAGCGTGGGCTAATGGGCCAGTTTCGGTTGGGCACCTCGCCTAAGTTCGACGAACTGATGCGGGATGCGATGGTCGCCATACAAGCCGAAACCGATATACGTCAGCCTGCTCTCGTCCAGAGCATGTTCTACGTGTTCTACATGCGCATCTTTGATGAGCTCGGTTTTTCACATCAGGACATACAAGCGAACGTGAGGGCGGTGCTTGAGATGATGGATGCCGCCAAGAGAGAGGCTGAAGAAGACGACGAGTGAATGGCGAAAATGGATTACGCTGCCTTGACGAAGAGCCAGCAAGAAGGGTGGGCAATGACCGACGAACCCGACAACCTGATCCTTGAACATCTGCGCGCCATCCGCGGCGACATGGCGAAGCTCGCCGACGGCATGCAGACGCTGAGCGCCGAGATGACGGCGATCCGCCAGCACTTTTCCGGGGTCGTGACCATCCAGGAGCACGACCACTCCGATATCGCCGCCTTGAAGCTGCGGCTCGATCGCATTGAGAAACGGCTCGACCTGGTGGACTAGGCCGGCCGCAACGACATCGCGCCATTGGCGCAAACCGAAGAGACAGCGAATAGACGATGCTTGAGATCGACAACCTGCACGCCAAGGTGGCGGAGGACGAAGCTGAGATCCTGCGCGGCCTTTCCCTGAAGGTCGGCGCCGGCGAGGTGCACGCCATCATGGGGCCGAACGGCTCGGGAAAATCCACCCTCTCCTATATCCTCGCCGGCAAGGAGGATTACGAGGTCACCGACGGCTCCGTCACCTATAAGGGCGAGGACCTTCTGGAGATGGAGCCGGACGAGCGCGCCGCCGCCGGGCTCTTCCTCGCCTTCCAGTATCCGATCGAGATTCCGGGCGTTGGCACCATGACCTTCCTGAAGACGGCCATGAACGCCCAGCGCAAGGCGCGCGGCGAGCCTGAGCTGTCGACGCCCGATTTCATGCGCACGGTGCGCGAGGTGGCGGCGAGCCTCAACATCACCCCGGAGATGTTGAAGCGGCCCTTGAATGTCGGCTTTTCCGGCGGCGAGAAGAAGCGCAACGAGATCCTGCAGATGGCGCTTCTGGAGCCCTCGCTCTGCGTCATGGACGAGACCGATTCCGGCCTCGACATCGATGCCTTGCGCGTCGTCGCCGATGGTGTGAACCGGATGCGCTCGCCGGAGCGCTCCATCGTCGTCATCACCCATTACCAGCGCCTGTTGGAATACATCGTGCCCGATTTCGTCCATGTCATGTCGCGCGGCCGCATCGTGAAGTCCGGCGGACGCGAGCTGGCACTGGAGCTGGAGGAGAAGGGCTACGCCGATTACGTGGAGGCGGCGTGATGGCCGAGGCTGAACGCAAGCGCACGGCGGCCGAGGAGGCGCTGGCACGTCATTTCGCCGCCCTGTCGGGCGACGACCCGATGCGCGAGCAGCGCGCCAGCGCTTTCGACGCGTTTCTCCAGCGCGGTCTGCCGCACCGGCGCATCGAGGAGTGGAAGTACACCGATCTGCGCGCATTGATGCGCGATGCGCCCGGCCCGGCCGCGCCCGCCGCGCCGGAGGCCGCCAAGGCCGCGCTCGCGAACGCCGACGTCTTCGCCGAGATCGACCGCGCCCGCATCGTCTTCGTCAACGGCCATTTCGTGCCGGCCCTGTCGGATCTGTCGGGCCTGGAGAAAGATGTCGAATTTGCCTCCTTCGGCCGCTTTCTCGCCGATGGCGGCGCGCTTTTGGATCGCGCTTGCGATCAGGCGGATGAATCGGAGGCCCCGGTCCTGGCGCTGAACGGCGCCTTCGTCACCGACGGGGCGGTGATCCGCATCCGCGACGGAGCGAAGCTCGCCCGGCCGCTGGAGATCGTCACCGCCTTTGCCGGCGAGGAGCCCGGCCTGCAGACGCTGCGCCATCAGGTGAGCGTCGGCGAGGGCGCCGAGGCCGTCATCCTGCAATCCTATGTCGGCCCGGACGGCGTGGCCTACCACACCAACGCCGTCGCCGAATTGCGTATCGCCAAGGGTGCCAAGGTGAAATGGGTGAAGGCGCAGGAAGAGGGCGACGCGGCCCTTCATCTCGGGCTCGTCCTGCCGCGTGTCGACGCCGGGGCGGTGTTCGATCCGTTCTTCTTCGCCGCCGGCAGCGCCGTGGCGCGCTCTGAGATCCGCCTCGTTTTCGACGGGGAGGGGGCGAGCGCCGGCATCCGCGGCGCCACCATCGCCCGCGACCGCCAGCACATCGACACGACGCTGATCGTCGATCACGCCGTGCCGCATTGCACCAGCCAGGAATTCTTCAAGTCGGCCATCGACGACGAGGCGAAGGGCGTCTTTCAGGGGCGCATCAATGTCTGGCCCGATGCCCAGAAGACCGAGGGCAAGATGATGAGCCAGGCCCTCCTCCTGTCGGAGGGGGCGGAGTTCGCCAACAAGCCGGAGCTGGAGATCTTCGCCGACGATGTTGTCTGCGGCCATGGCGCCACCTGTGGCGAGATCGACGAGGAGATGCTCTTCTTCATGCGTGCGCGCGGCGTGCCGCTGGAGGAGGCCGAGCGCCTGCTTGTTCACGCCTTCCTGGCCGAGGCGATCGAGGAGATCGGCGATGAGGACGTGATCGCGGCCTTGGAGGCGCGCACGCGAAGCTGGCTGTCGCTCGGCAGCGAGGTCCGCTGAGGGGAAGGTCGAAAGGCGGGCGGCCTGCCCCCGTAAGGCGGGTCGCTCGGCCACAACCTGGATGGAAGCGATGCTGACGAACGAAGCCGGTCTGGCCGACAAGGCGGCCTACGATATAGCGGCGGTCCGCGCCGATTTTCCGGCCCTTGCCCTCAACGTCTACGGAAAGCCGCTTGTCTATCTCGACAACGGCGCCTCGGCGCAGAAGCCGCAAGCGGTGATCGATGCGATCACCCGCGCCTATACGGAAACCTATTCCAACGTCCATCGCGGCCTGCACTATCTCTCCAACGCGGCGACGGAAGCCTATGAGGAAGCGCGCGAGACGGTGCGCGCCTTTCTCAACGCCCCGTCGGCCGAAGAGATTATCTTTACCCGCTCCGCCACCGAGGCGATCAATCTTGTCGCCGACTCCTACGGCCGCATGGCGGTTCGCGAGGGCGACGAGATTGTGCTCTCCATCATGGAGCATCATTCCAACATCGTGCCGTGGAACTTCCACCGTGAGCGTTCCGGCGCCGTCATCCGCTGGGTACCGCTTCGCGAGGATGACAGCTTCGACCTTGAGGCCTTCGAGCGGCTCTTGAACGAACGCACCAAGATCGTTGCGGTGACTCATCTTTCCAACGTCACCGGTACCGTCGTGCCGATTCGCGAAGTCTGCCGTATCGCCCATGCGCGCGGCATTCCCGTGCTCGTCGACGGCAGCCAGGCGGCGGTGCATCTTCCCGTCGACGTTGCGGAACTGGGCTGCGACTTCTACGTCTTCACCGGCCACAAGACCTACGGCCCGACGGGCATCGGCGCGCTTTGGGCAAAGCGCGAATGGCTGGAGCGGATGCCGCCTTTCCTCGGCGGCGGCGAGATGATCAAGGACGTGACGGAGGAGGGGGTCACCTACGGCGATCCGCCGCACAGATTTGAGGCCGGCACGCCCCCCATCGTCCAGGCGATCGGGCTGGCGGCGGCGCTGCGCTACATGGAATCGCTCGGCCGCGAGGCCATCGCCGCGCACGAGGCGGAGCTGAAGGATTACGCCCATCAGCGCCTCGGCGAGATCAATTCGCTGAGGATTTACGGCCAGGCCCCCGACAAGGGCGCCATCGTCTCCTTCAATCTGGAGGGCACGCATCCGCACGACGTGTCGATGATCATCGACCGGGAGGGGGTCGCCGTGCGCGCCGGCACGCATTGCGCCCAGCCGCTGTTGACGCGCTTCGGCACCACGGCCACCTGCCGCGCATCCTTCGGCCTCTATAATACGAAGGCGGAAGTCGATAAGCTTGCCGAGGCGCTGAGGAAGGCGCAAACCTTTTTCGCCTAAGGCTCTTCTGGCTTGAGGAACGCGTGATGGACGAAGCCAAGACGAACGACGAGACGGTCAAGCGAGAAGCAGGGGCGCCGGTATCGGATGCCATTGAGGCTGGCGAGGAGACGCCGAACTCGCCCGCCTTCGAGGCGACGCACTTCGCCCCTGAGGAGGTGGAGCGGCTGAGCCGTGACATCGTCGCCGCCTTGAAGACGGTCTTCGATCCGGAGATTCCCGCCGACATTTACGAGCTCGGCCTCATCTACAAGGTCGATATCGACGACAACCGGCATGTGAATATCGACATGACGCTGACGGCGCCGGGCTGCCCCGTGGCGGGCGAGATGCCGATCTGGGTGGAGAACGCCGTTGCCTCGGTGGAAGGCGTCTCCGGGGCCACCGCCCATATGGTTTTCGACCCGCCCTGGACGCCGGACCGAATGTCGGATGAGGCCAAGGTCGCCATCGGCTGGTGGTGAGGCCGGCGCCGATTTCCTCGCCGATGCGGCGGGCGCGCGGACGGCGCGGTGGAAATCGGGCCGCAAAGGACTTAGATTAGTGTCATGGCTTTTCCCGGATTTCAGGTTCTGACCCTCACCGACGCCGCTGCCACGCGCGTGCGCGAGATCGTCGACAATGCCGAAGATGGCGCGGCCGGAATTCGTGTCGGCATCAAGAAGGGCGGCTGCGCCGGCATGGAATACACCATCGACCTCGTCAAAGAGCCGGATGCGGCCGACGATGTGGTGGAAGCGGGCGAAGGCGCCAGGGTCTTCATCGACCCTTCCGCGACGCTCTTCCTGCTTGGCACGGAGATGGATTTTGAGGTGACGAAGCTGCGGACCGGCTTCGTCTTCAAGAACCCGAACCAGACTTCGGCCTGCGGCTGCGGCGAATCGGTAGAGCTGGCCGCAGCCGATCTCTCCCGCTTTCAGGGGGCGGGCGCTTAGCGCTTTAGATCTTCGATTTCCGGCTTTGGACGGACGTTCCGGCGGACGGACGTTCCGGCTGGCGCTTGCCGGGCCGCTCACTGACCGCCGATGCGCACCGGCTGGAGCAGGAAGGCGGGCACGTGATCGCCGAAGCCGACCGGCTCTTCCTCGCGCTGGCGTCGGGATTTGCCCCGGCTGCGCTCGCCTTTGCCGCGCTCGTCCTTGCCGCGCTCCTCCTTGCCGCCATCGGGCTTTGAGGCACGCTCCTCCTTGGCCGCGTCTTCCTTCTTCTCCTCGCCGGCGTCCGCCTTTGCCCTGCTGCGGCCGCGCGCCCCGTCCTTGCCGGAGCGGCGCGAGGAACGTCGGCGGCGCTGATCTTCCTCCTCCGCGTCGTCGTCGGCTGGCGGCTCGAAGCCCGAAAGCGCGGGAATGTCGTGGTCGATCAGCTTCTCGATGGCGGAGACGTATTTGCGCTCCTCGGGGGTGACGAGCGTGAAGGAGGCGCCCTTGCGCCCGGCGCGTCCCGTGCGCCCGATCCGATGCACGTAATCTTCCGCATGGGTCGGGACGTCGAAATTGAAGATGTGGCTGACGGCCGGAATATCGAGGCCGCGCGCGGCGACGTCGGAGGCCACCAAAAGGCTGATCTTGTTGTCGCGGAAGGATTCCAGCGTGGCGAGTCGCGCATGCTGGTCCATGTCGCCGTGCAGCGCCCCGACCGAATAGCCGTGGCGGGCGAGCGAGCGATAGAGCGTGGCCACGTCGCGCTTGCGGTTGCAGAAGATGATCGCGTTCGTAAGGTCGTCGGCGCGGTTGATGAGGGCGCGCAGGGTGACGCGCTTCTCGTGCGGCTTGCGCCCGGTCGCCACCTTGTGCTGGCTGACATTCTCCGCCGTGGAGGAGGGGCGGGAGGCCTCGATCCGCTCCGGATCGTTCATGAACTTCTTGGCGAGCTTGGCGATCTCGCCCGGCATCGTCGCCGAGAAAAGCAGCGTCTGCGGTTTGCGGGTCGCGGTGATGAGACCGACGATGCGCTCGATATCGGGGATGAAGCCCATATCGAGCATGCGATCCGCCTCGTCGATGACGAGGATTTCCACGCCCGTCAGAAGCAGCCGCCCACGCTCGAAATGATCCAGAAGCCGGCCGGGCGTGGCAATCAGCACGTCGGCGCCGCGCGTCAGCTTCTTGTCCTGCTCGTCGAACGAGACGCCGCCGATGAGCAGCGCCACGGTCAGTTTGTGATTCGCGCCGTAGCGGGTGAAGTTGTCCTCCACCTGCGCGGCCAGTTCGCGCGTCGGCTCCAGGATGAGCGTGCGCGGCATACGTGCTCGCGCTCGCCCGCGTTCCAGAAGCGTGAGCATCGGCAGAACGAAGGACGCGGTCTTGCCGGTGCCGGTTTGGGCGAGGCCGAGAACGTCGCGGCCGGTCAGAACATGCGGGATGGCCTGCGCCTGAATAGGCGTCGGCTCCGCATAGCCAACGGCGTTAACGGCCTGCAAGACCTTATCGCTGAGACCAAGTTGATCGAAACTCATGGGAAATTTCACGCCCGCCGGAAAGGATCGACGTCGGGCTTTTTACGTCAGGCGCAACATAGGTGCCATGCGACATGTGTCAAGCAAGCGCTTTGGCGCATTCAGGTCTTTCCGCTGTGGCTGCGCCGATGGCGGGCTCAAGGCGGCCATCGCTATGCTTGACGCTTCGATGCCTGGCGCGGAGTGAGGCGGCGGGAAAGGGGCCAAGGAAGCGCTATCCCATATGCAAGCGTGGATTGAATAATCTACATTAGAGCAATTTCAAGACTATCCGCGCAGGTGCCGGATCGGCCCGCCGAGATGTCGCGATCCCACCATGGCCGTTCTCTCGCTCAGCCTTGGTTTCTGTTCTGTCGGAGTGTTGCTCTCCAGCGACAGACAGGTTGAGCCGCGTCTGGTAAGTCCAATGCAACTTGAGGCATCTTTCATGGAGGAAGTGATGCGGAAGCTTCTGTTATCAACTGCGGCGGTCGCGCTGCTTGGTGGCACGGCGGTTGCTGCCGATCTGCCGACCTACGAGCCCGCTCCGGTCGCCCCGGTCGTGACCCCGACCTACGACTGGACCGGTGGCTATGTCGGCCTCTTCGCCGGCTGGGGCTGGGGCGACGTCAACGTGTCGGACATCAACGGCTACAACGCTGCCCCTCCGGGAGGCAATTTCGGCTACGACACGGACGGCTTCTATGGCGGCCTCTATGGCGGCTATAACTTCCAGTGGAACTGGGTGGTTGCCGGTCTGGAAGCCGAGGCGGCCTGGCTCAACTTCGACGACAACGCGCAGTTCCCTGGCTTCGTCGGCGTTCCCGGCCGGGCGGGCGACAGCGTCGCCTCCGTCGAGAGCGACTTCTACGGCTCGCTGACGGCTCGCCTCGGTATCGGCCTCGACCGTGTCCTGGTCTACGCCAAGGGCGGTGTCGCTTTCCTCAACACCGACTTCTCCTACGTCGACACCAATGCGACGGGCACGACGCTGGTTGCCGGAACGAGCAACGACGACTGGCTGGCGGCCTGGACCCTCGGCGGTGGCGTGGAAGTCGCGGCGACCGACAACGTCGTGGTGCGTGCTGAGTACATGTACGCCGATTTCGGCGACGTCAGCCACACGGCCACCACGGCCGGCGGCGCGCCCTTCACCTTCCGTCACGAGCTCGACGACGTGCACACCATCAAGCTTGGTGTCGCTTGGAAGTTCGGCGGTCCGGCCTTTCCGGTCACGGCTGCCTACTGATTTCTCCACACCGGTCAGACTTCAGCCGGCGGCCTTGGCCGCCGGTTTTTTTTTATGCGCGGCGCACCGTGCCGTGCCCGCCGACCCGTCTTTCCGTTCAGACGAGTTCCCGGGCCGCGTGACCCTGTGTCTCACCCGGGGCGCCAGCCGGCTGCGGCCGGCGACAAGGGCGGTCGGCGGCCGGAATAATCGCGTCGAAACCGAGGCTTGGCGGCGCACGCCGGTCGGCCCGGCGTCTTGCCGCTATGCTTCTCTTCGCTCTCGCCATTCTCCGAGCTCGTCCTGACGTAAGGGTAAGGCCTTGCATCGCAATGCGACCTGAGCAAGCTTCTATCCTCACGACCAAACGTGTCGAATTCGCTATATTTTAGAATGCTTTAAAGACGGAGCAACGCATGCAACGCTGGCTGGTGGCATCCTTGTCATCCCTTCTTCTTGCAGGCACGGCCGCGGCGGCCGACCTGCCGAGTTACGATCCGGCGCCGATGCCGATGGCGGCGGCGAGTGCTTATCAATGGACGGGCTTCTATGCCGGCCTTCACGGCGCCTTCGCCACCGGAGATCTGACCGGCGACTACGACATCGCGCCCTTCGGCGCCTACACGGCCCTGCCCAGCCTTGATATCGACGGTTGGCAGGCCGGTCTGCATCTCGGCTACGACTGGCAGTGGAACTGGGCCGTCATCGGCGTGCGCGGCGACCTTGCCTGGAGCGACTACGAGGCCAGCACCACGGTTCTTGGCGTGCGCGGCGTCTGGGAGACGAACTGGACGGCGAGCCTGACGGGCCGCCTCGGCGTCGCCGTGGATCGCTTTCATCCCTATCTGCTCGGCGGCGTCACCTTCCTCGACAGCGAATCGACCGCCCGCAACGCCGCCTTCAGCGCCAAGGCCGATGCCAGCTATACCGGCCTGACGCTCGGCGCCGGGCTGGAGGCCGCGCTGACGGAAAACGTCTCCCTCTTCGGCGAATACCGCCACACCTGGTTTGAGGAGACGAAGATGAACATCGGCGCGCCCTTCACCTCGCGCGTCAAGCTTCAGCCCGAGCTCGACACCTTCATGGTGGGCGTCAGCTACCGCTTCGGCGGATAGGCGAGGGCATGGCGGGCCGAAAGGCTGTCGAACGTTGAACTGGATGCGCGCCGGCGGCACTGTCCGCCGGCGCGTTGTCGGCAAGGTGTGCCGCTGCGAACAGCGCGGCGTGCCTGGATCTTAAACGTCGATCAGCTCTTCGGAGGCGAAGGCCGCGCGCTCCTGGATGAAGGCGAAGCGCGCCTCCGGCTTGTTGCCCATCAGCGCCGCGACGGCTTCCTTCGCCGCCGCCGCGTCCTCCTCCAGGACCACCACCTTCAGGAGGGTGCGGCGCGCCGGGTCCATCGTGGTTTCCTTCAGCTGCGCCGGCATCATCTCGCCGAGCCCCTTGAAGCGGCTCACCTCGACCTTGCCGCGGCTGGAGAATTCCGTTGCCAGAAGCTCGTCGCGGTGGCGCTCGTCGCGCGCATACATCACCTTGCCGCCTTGCGAGAGCCGGAAGAGGGGCGGCACGGCGAGATAGACATGGCCCTGGCGGATCGCCTCCGGCATCTCGCGGAAGAGGAAGGTGATGAGCAGCGCGGCGATATGGGCGCCGTCCACATCGGCGTCCGTCATGATGATGATCTTGCCGTAGCGCAGATCCGCCTCGCGGTATTTGGCGCCCGTGCCGCAGCCGAGCGCCTGGACGATGTCGGAAAGCTGCTGGTTCTGCGACAGCTTCTCGCGCCCGGCGCTGGCCACGTTCAGGATCTTGCCCCTCAAGGGCAGGATCGCCTGGCTGCGCCGGTCGCGCGCCTGCTTGGCCGAGCCGCCGGCCGAATCGCCTTCCACGATGAAAAGCTCGGTCTGCTCGCGCGCCGAGGAGGTGCAATCGGCGAGCTTGCCGGGCAGGCGCAGCTTGCGCGTGGCGCTCTTGCGCGAGATCTCCTTCTCCCGGCGGCGGCGCAGGCGCTCCTCGGCGCGCTCCACCACCCAGTCGAGAAGCTGCGCCGCCTGGTTGGGCGAGGCGGCCAGGAAATGGTCGAAGGCATCGCGGATGGCCGTGTCGACGATGCGCGCCGCTTCCGCCGTCGCCAGCCTGTCCTTGGTCTGACCGACGAATTCCGGCTCGCGGATGAAAACCGAAAGCATGCCGCCGAGCGAGGTCATCACGTCGTCGGAGGTGATGGCGGCCGCGCGCTTGTTGCCGGTGAGCTCGCCATGCGCCTTCAGCGAGCGGGTGAGGGCGGTCCTCAGCCCCGCTTCGTGCGTGCCGCCCTCCGGCGTCGGCACCGTGTTGCAATAGGAGCGCAGAAAGCCGTCGCCGGCGAACCAGGACAGCGCCCATTCCACCGCGCCGTGCCCGCCCCGGTTCTCCGTCCTGCCGGAAAAGATCTCGCCGATGCGGGTCTCGCCGGCAAGCTGCGCCTCCAGATAGTCGCGCAGGCCGCCGGGAAAGCGGAAAACCGCCTTTTCCGGAACCTCGCTCTTGGGGGCGATGAGGCTCGCCTCGCAGAACCAGCGGATTTCCACGCCGCCGAACAGATAGGCCTTGGAACGGGCCATGCGATAAAGCCGGTCCGGCTCGAAGACGGCGCGCGGGCCGAAGATCTCCGGGTCGGGCCTGAAGCGGATGCGCGTGCCGCGCCGGTTCGGCGCCTCGCCGATCTCCTTCAGGGCGCCGACCGGCTTGCCGCGCTGAAAATCCTGCCGGTAGAGGCGGCGCCCGCGTGCCACCTCCACCTCCAAGGTTTCCGATAGCGCGTTGACCACCGACACGCCGACCCCGTGCAGGCCGCCGGATGTCTCGTAGACCTTGGAGTTGAACTTTCCGCCGGCATGCAGCGTCGTCATGATGACTTCCAGCGCCGAACGGTCGGGAAACTTCGGGTGCGGATCGACGGGAATGCCGCGGCCGTTGTCGGTGACGGTGAGAAAGCCGTCCGCTTCCAGCGCCACCTCGATGAAGCTGGCATGTCCGGCGACCGCCTCGTCCATGGAATTGTCGATCACCTCGGCGAAGAGGTGATGCATGGCCTTCTCGTCGGTGCCGCCGATATACATGCCCGGCCGCCGGCGCACCGGCTCCAGGCCCTCCAGCACCTCGATCTCGGCCGCCGAATATTGACCCGCGCCGAAATCGCCGGCGCGCCTGCTCTGGCCGCGCCGGCTGCCGCTGGCGGGCTTTGCGGCGCGCTCCTCGCTGGGACGCGCCTCCTGGGAGAACAGGTCGTCGGCTCTTTCCATGCCGCTTCCGTTGCTGTGCGAATCAGGTTGCGATTTTGCCACGCTCATTCTCTTGCCGCGACCGTGCCGGGCTTCAGGTGGACGAAGCCGGGCGCCAAGACAAGCCCTGCGCGGCGCGGCAGAGCTTTTCGCCGGCAGGCGAGAACGGCCGGGCGAGGGCGGCCGGGGCGCAAGAGGCAATGGCGCAAGAGGGAACGTCGGGGGCGCAAGAGGAAATGGCGGGAGGTGGTCGGCAGGGCAATGAGGGCCTTTTCGGGTGCGCGCGAAGTCCTAGTCGACCACCTCCTGACGATGGGACGATACATCAATCGACGCCGAAGGGCTGTGCGCGCTTCGACACAGCGGCCCAAAAACGCGCTTTCCCACAGATGAGAGGCGCCGGGAGCGGCGACAAGCCGGGCTTTCGTCCGTTTCCGCGCGCCGCGAGGGGCTTTGGGATGGACGCGGTGGCATGGCTCTGATTCGCGCTTCTCGATCGCATGGCCACGACAAAGGGGACGCTTGCGCCCCGGCGGCGGGGGCCGAGGGCGAGGCGGCGCGCAAGTGACAAGGACGGGAAGGAAAGAGCGGCGGCAAAGGAAAAGGGGAGGCGCTAGGCCTCCCCTTGAAGCATCTTCGGCGGAGAGCGGGCCGCAAGCCCGCGCCGCTTACACCGAATAGTACATCTCGAACTCGACCGGATGCGGCGTGTGCTCGTAGCGGATGTTCTCTTCGCGCTTCAGGTCGAGATAGGCCTCGATCTGGTCCTCGTCGAAGACGCCGCCGACGGTCAGGAACTCGTGGTCCGCCTCCAGGGCTGCGATCGCCTCGCGCAGGGAGCCGCAGACGGTCGGGATGTCCTTCAGCTCTTCCGGCGGCAGGTCATAGAGGTCCTTGTCCATCGGGTCGCCCGGATGGATGCGGTTCTTGATGCCGTCGAGGCCCGCCATGAGCATCGCCGAGAAGGCGAGATAGGGGTTGGCGGCCGGGTCCGGGAAGCGGATCTCCATGCGCTTCGCCTTCGGCGAGGTGGTGTAGGGGATGCGGCAGGAGGCAGAGCGGTTGCGCGCCGAATAGGCGAGCAGAACCGGCGCCTCGAAGCCCGGCACCAGACGCTTGTAGGAGTTGGTGGAGGGGTTGGTGAAGGCGTTGAGCGCCTTGGCGTGCTTCAGGATGCCGCCGATGTAATAGAGGCACTCCTCTGACAGGTCGGCGTATTGGTTGCCGGCGAAGACCGGGTTGCCGTCCTTCCAGATCGACTGGTGGCAATGCATGCCCGTGCCGTTGTCGCCATAGACGGGCTTGGGCATGAAGGTGGCCGTCTTGCCGTAGGCCGCCGCCGTCTGGTGGATGCAGTACTTGTAGATTTGCAGCTTGTCGGCGATGCGCACCATGGTGTCGAACTTGATGCCGAGTTCATGCTGCGCGGAGCCGACCTCGTGGTGGTGCTTTTCCACCTCAACGCCCATCTCGGCCATGTACATCAGCATGTCGGAGCGCAGATCCTGGGCCGAATCGATGGGCGGGACCGGGAAGTAGCCGCCCTTGGTGCGCACCCGGTGTCCGAGATTGCCGCCTTCGTATTCCGTCCACTGATTGGTCGGCAGCTCGACGGAATCGAGCAGAAAGCCGGTATTGTAGGGCGTTGCCGAGAAGCGCACGTCGTCGAAGACGAAGAACTCCGCTTCCGGACCGAAGAACGCCGTGTCGCCGATGCCGGTCGACTGCAGATAGGCGAGCGCCTTCTTGGCGGTGGTGCGCGGATCGCGGCTATAGGGCTCGCCCGTCGACGGCTCCAGAATGTCGCAGAAGATCGCCAGGGTGGGCTGGGCGAAGAACGGGTCCATGACGGCCGTCTCCGGGTCCGGCATCAGCGTCATGTCGCTTTCGTTGATGGCCTTCCAGCCGGCGATGGAGGAGCCGTCGAACATGACGCCGTCGGCGAACATGTCCTCGTCGACGACCGCGACGTCCATCGTCACATGCTGCATCTTTCCGCGCGGATCGGTGAAGCGCAGATCGACGAATTTGACGTCATTGTCCTTGATCGACTTCAAGACGTCGGAAGCGTTACTCATGAGTGTCACCTTCTATTGGAACGGGAGAAACGGGGTTACGATGAGAAATGAGGCGAGGGCGGGCGGGGCGTTAGATGGCCTCCGCTCCGGTTTCGCCGGTGCGGATGCGGATGGCTTCCTCGACAGTGGAAATGAAGATTTTGCCGTCGCCGATGCGGCCCGTCTGAGCGGCGGTGCGGATGGCGTCCACGGCCCGCTCGACCAGATCGTCGGAAAGGACCACCTCGACCTTCACCTTGGGCAGGAAGTCGACGACGTATTCTGCGCCGCGGTAAAGTTCGGTATGGCCTTTCTGACGGCCGAAGCCCTTGGCCTCCGTGACGGTGATGCCCTGCAATCCGACTTCCTGTAGCGCCTCCTTCACTTCATCGAGTTTGAACGGTTTGATGATCGCTTCGATCTTCTTCATTTCGAGGGAAACTCCCTGGGTCGTAATCGTCCTCTTCGCTCTCAACGCCCTTCAGCAGGAACCATGCCAGCTCGCGGAAGGCGAAAATCGGCCACCGCAAGCCGGCATGGAGGGGGGATCGCGAAATGGCGCGGAATTCGGCACGCAAATGACGCCCAAGAGCTAGGCGTTTGCACAAGGATTGGGCAGCTGATGGTTAAGGAGCACCTGCAAAGCCTGGACGATCTCGCCCTGCTCACCCCTGATGAGATGGGCCGGGCCGACCGCGCAGCCATAAAGGGCGGCATCTGCGGCATCGAGCTGATGGAGAATGCCGGTCGCGCCGTCGCCCATCGGGCCGGCGAGATGTGCCGCTTTGGCGGGCATGTTCTGGTGCTCGCCGGTCCCGGCAACAATGGCGGCGACGGTTTCGTCGCAGCGCGCCTTTTGGCGGAGCGCGGCCATCCTGTCCGCCTTGCCCTGCTTGGCGCGCCTGAAAAGCTTGTCGGCGACGCCGCGTTGGCGGCTTCGCGCTGGCACGGCGAGGTGGAGCCGCTGCGCCCCGATCTCGACCTTGAAGCCGAGCTCATCGTCGATGCGCTCTTCGGCGCCGGTCTCGCCCGGGAGCTGCGGGGGGAGGTGGCGGCCCTCGTTGAGCGGGTGAACGCTTGCCGCGTGCCCGTGCTTGCCGTCGATCTGCCGAGCGGCATCGACGGGCGCACCGGCAAGGTGCGGGGCGCCGCCATCCTTGCTGCGGAAAGCGTCACCTTCTTTCGCGCCAAGCCCGGCCATCTTCTGCTCCCCGGCCGGCTGCATGCCGGGCGGCTGAGCGTCGCCGATATCGGCATCCCGGACGAGGTTCTCCGCCCGCTCCGCATCCGCCTTTGTCGCAATGCGCCGCCGCTGTGGCGCGATGCGCTGCCCTGGCCGCAGCCCGGCGGCCACAAATATTCCCGCGGCCACGCCGTCGTCGTTTCCGGACCGGCGCATCAGGCCGGCGCCGCCCGTCTTGCCGCGCGCGCCGCGCTGAGGATCGGCGCCGGCCTGGTGAGCGTTGCCGCCGCGCCGGAGGCGGTGCCGGTCCTCGCCTCCCAGCTCACCGCCGTGATGATCAAGCCGGCCGCAGATGCCGCGGCCCTGGCTGAGCTTCTTTCCGACACGCGGCTCAACGCCGTCCTCATCGGGCCGGGCGTCGGAACGGGCGATGCAACGCGCGCCAAGGTGCTCGCCTGCCTGGAAAGCAAAGCGGCCGTTGTCCTCGACGCCGATGCTCTCACCAGCTTCGCGGCCGCGCCCGACCGTCTGTTCGCCGCCATCGCGAAGCGCGGCGCCCCTGCCATCCTGACGCCGCATGACGGCGAGTTCGCGCGTCTGTTTCCCGATCTCGCCGACAACGAGGACAAGGTGGAGAAGGCGCGCCTGGCGGCCGCCCGCTCCCGCGCCATTCTTCTTTTGAAGGGCGCAGATACGGTCGTCGCCGCGCCGGATGGCCGCGCCAGCCTGTCCGCCGCGGATGCGCCGTTTCTCGCCACTGCCGGCACCGGCGATGTGTTGGCCGGCATGGCGGCGGGCCTTGCCGCGCAGGCCATGCCCGCTTTCGAGGCCGCCTCGGCCGCCGTATGGATGCACGGCGAGGCGGCTCGCTCCTTCGGCCCGGGGCTCATCTCGGAGGATTTGGCCGATCTGCTTCCCAAAGTCCTCGCGGCGCTGGCGCCGCAAGGCTGAGGACGGCGCTTCGGCGGACGCTCTCCGCCGTTAACCACGCGCTAACTGCGCCGTATCGTTAAGGCTGAGTTTACGCTATGAAGGTGGCACCGGAGCGGTCTGCCGCCATCGAGGCCCGGCGGCGAGACCGGAGACTTCAACTCACTGCACCGAATTCGACTTTAAGCCCTCTTCGGAGGGCTTTTCTTTTGCGTGTTCCGACGCCACCTTGTGCGCCAAGATGGACATGATATAGAGCCCCCGCCTTGGCAGGGCGCGCCGGCTCTGAGGAGTGGCGGGCGTGGTGGAACTGGTAGACACGCTTGGTTTAGGTCCAAGTGCCTAACAGCTTGGGGGTTCGAGTCCCTCCGCCCGCACCACACCGCCAAACCTTTCGCGGCACGGCCAGTCTCCAATTCAAGAAGCGGCCTATGGGCTGACAACGCGGCGAGATTCTCGCCCCACGATCGGGAAACGGATATGGAAATCAACGAGACCCTCTCCGAAGGCCTCAAGCGCGAGCTGCGTGTGACGGTGCCGGCGCACGAGCTCGACGAGCGGCTTGCCGAGCGGCTTCAGGAGCTGCGCGGGCAGGTGCAGCTCAAGGGCTTTCGGCCGGGCAAGGTGCCGACCGACCATTTGAAGCGCCTCTACGGCAAGGCGGCCATGGCCGAGATCGTGGAGAAGATCGTCGCCGAGACCACCCGTAGCGCGCTCACCGAGCGCGGCGAGAAGGCGGCCATGCAGCCGCAGGTGGAGATGACGGAGGACGAGGCGGAAGCGAACGAAATCCTCGCCGCGCGCGCCGATCTCACCTTCACCCTCAATTACGAGGTCTTGCCCCAGTTCGAGGTGGTCGACATCAAGGGCGTCTGGATCGAGCGTCCCGTCGCCGAGGTCTCCGAGGAGGAGATCGAGGAGCGCATGCAGTCGATCGGCGAGAGCGGCCGCTCCTACGAGGCCGTCAAGCGCAAGGCGAAGGAGGGCGACCGCGTCACCATCGCCTATATCGGCAAGATCGACGGCGAGGCCTTCGAGGGCGGCACCGACGACAACACCCCGATCGTCATCGGCTCCGGCCAGTTCATCCCCGGCTTCGAGGATAAGCTGAAGGGTCTGAAGGAAGGCGACGAGAAGCCCCTCGAGGTGACCTTCCCCGAGAGCTACCCGGCCGCCCATCTGGCCGGCAAGGAGGCCGTCTTCGACGTCACCGTCAAGGAGGTGGCCGCGCCCCAGGAAATCAAGCTCGACGACGAATTCGCCCAGCGCCTGGGTGTGGAATCCATCGACAAGGTGCGCGAGGCGGTGAAGGCGCAGCTGGAGAGCGAGCACGGCTCGGCCACCCGCCAGGCGGTGAAGCGCCAGCTCTTCGACGCGCTCGACGACAAGCACGATTTTCCCTTGCCCGAGAAGCTGGTGGAGCAGGAATTCGACAATATCTGGCGCCAGGTGATGCACGACGTGGAGCATCACGGTCGCTCCTTCGAGGACGAGGGCACCAGCGAGGAGGCGGCCCGCGCCGACTACCGCAAGATCGCCGAGCGACGCGTGCGGCTCGGCCTCGTCCTGTCACGCATCGGTGAGGAGGCGAAGGTCGAGGTCACCGAGGAGGAGATGCAGCGCGCCCTCTACGATCAGGTGCGCCGCTATCCGGGCCAGGAAGAGCGCGTGGTGGAGCATTACCGCAACAACCCCGATGCGGTGCAGGCGCTGCGCGCGCCGATCTTCGAGGAGAAGGTGGTTGATTACCTCCTGGAGCTTGCCGATATCACCGACAAGACGGTGAGCCGCGAAGAGCTCTTCGCCGAGGAGGAAGAGGAAGAGCACCACCATCACGATCACTGACCCTTGATCGGCCCCTTGATCGGCCGGCGACGCGGCGTCGCCGGCGCGCAATCGCCTGCGTCACCACATCGCGCCGCCGGGAGCGGCCAGAGGGCTTTCCTGTGGCCTTAACCCCGCCATGTTTGTCGGCGCTTGGTCAGATTGCTATGTGTTCTGCGCTCAAGCCGAATCGGTCCCCATTCCCGCGCGAAGGCGCGGCAAGCGAAGGCCTTTCATGAAAGACCCTGTTGAAACCTATATGAACCTCGTGCCGATGGTGGTCGAGCAGACCAACCGGGGCGAGCGCGCTTACGACATTTTTTCCCGTCTCCTGAAGGAGCGGATCATCTTCATTACCGGCATGATCGAGGATCACATGGCGACCCTCGTCTGCGCCCAGCTGCTTTTTCTGGAGGCGGAGAATCCGAAAAAGGAGATCGCCATGTACATCAATTCGCCGGGCGGTGTCGTGACCTCCGGCTTTGCGATGTACGACACCATGCAGTTCATCAAGCCGGCGGTTTCCACCCTGTGCATCGGCCAGGCGGCCTCCATGGGCTCGCTGCTCCTGTGCGCCGGTGAGAAGGATATGCGCTTTGCCCTGCCCAATGCGCGCATCATGGTGCATCAGCCCTCCGGCGGCTTCCAGGGCCAGGCCTCCGATATCGAGCGCCACGCCGAGGACATCATCAAAATGAAGCGTCGGCTCAACGAGGTCTATGTCAAGCATACTGGCCAGGACTACGAGACCGTTGAGCGCACGCTCGACCGTGACTATTTCATGACGGCGGAGCAGGCTCAGGAGTTCGGGCTGATTGACCGGGTTATGACCAACCGCGCCATGCTGGAATCGGCCGTGGAGGGCTGAGGCGCCCCGATGGTCGAAGGTTGGAAGACGTTAAGTTTATCTTGAAACCGAATGGCCAAAGATGGTTCGATAAACGCTATGAGCCGGGTGCGGCGAAAGTCGGTGCCAGCCTGCGTTTGAACCGGACTGGCCGGCGGATGAGGTGACCGATGAGCAAGATCAGCGGTAGCAGCGGCGACAACAAGAACACGCTTTATTGCTCCTTTTGCGGCAAGAGCCAGCATGAGGTGCGCAAGCTTATCGCGGGGCCGACGGTCTTCATCTGCGACGAATGCGTTGAGCTGTGCATGGATATCATCCGCGAGGAGAACAAATCCTCGCTGGTGAAATCCGGCGATGGCGTGCCTTCGCCGCAGGAGATCTACAACGTTCTCAACGATTACGTGATCGGTCAGGAGGGCGCCAAGAAGGTGCTTTCGGTCGCCGTGCACAACCACTACAAGCGTCTGAACCACGCCGCCCGCAACAACGATGTGGAACTGTCGAAGTCCAACATCCTGCTCATCGGGCCGACGGGCTGCGGCAAGACCCTCCTCGCCCAGACCCTGGCCCGCATTCTCGACGTGCCCTTCACCATGGCCGACGCCACCACGCTGACGGAAGCCGGCTATGTCGGCGAGGATGTGGAGAATATCATCCTGAAGTTGCTGCAATCGGCCGATTACAACGTGGAGCGGGCGCAGCGCGGCATCGTCTATATCGACGAGGTCGACAAGATCTCGCGCAAATCCGACAACCCCTCCATCACCCGCGATGTGTCGGGAGAGGGCGTGCAGCAGGCGCTTCTGAAGATCATGGAAGGCACCGTCGCCTCCGTGCCGCCGCAGGGCGGGCGCAAGCATCCGCAGCAGGAGTTCCTGCAGGTCGATACGACCAACATCCTCTTCGTCTGCGGTGGCGCCTTTGCCGGCCTCGACCGCATCATCTCCGACCGTGGCCGCAAGACCTCCATCGGTTTCGGCGCCAAGGTGGCCTCGCCCGACGACCGCAAGGTGGGCGAGCTCTTCGCCCAGGTGGAGCCGGAGGACCTTCTGAAGTTCGGCCTCATCCCAGAGTTCGTCGGCCGCATGCCGGTGGTGGCGACGCTGGAGGATCTGGACGAGAAGGCGCTGGTCTCCATCCTGACGGAGCCGAAGAACGCCCTCGTCAAGCAGTACCAGCGCCTGTTTGAGATGGAGAATGTGGAGCTCACCTTCCACGAGGACGCCCTGACGGCGATTGCCAAGAAGGCGATCGAGCGCAAGACCGGCGCCAGGGGCCTGCGCTCCATCATGGAGGCGATCCTCCTGGAGACGATGTTCGACCTTCCGGGCCTTGATGGCGTGGAGGAGGTGGTGATCTCCGCCGATGTCGTCGGCGGCAATGCCCGCCCGCTCTACATCTACTCCGAGCGTCACAGCGAGACCCAGAACGCCGGCCGCTCCGCCTAGCGCGGAGCCTGCCGCTCGCCGCCTGCAGCGAGGCATGCCCGGTCGCCCGCCCGCCCGCCAGCCCGGCCGCCAGCCCGGCCGCCAGGTTGACAAGGCGGGTGCTGCTCTCCACCTACCTGACAACGCAGAGCGCTCGCCTCATCTGAGCTGGCCGCGAGCGCGCGGCGGCCTTGTCCACCGCAGCAGTGGCCCCCGAAGCGAGCATCCACTACACTGGGATTCGCCGGCCCGTCCGGCGAATGCGAAGGACTTCTTATGACAGAACCCACAGGTTTCCTGGGATCGGCTGAAGGGAACGGGGTCTACCCCGTCCTTCCGCTTCGCGACATCGTCGTCTTTCCGCACATGATTGTGCCGCTCTTCGTGGGGCGGGAGAAGTCGATCAATGCGCTGGAAGAGGTGATGCGCGCGGACAAGATGATCCTGCTCGCCACGCAAAAGGATGCCGGCGACGAGGATCCCTCGCCCGAGCGGATCTACGAGGTCGGCACGCTGGCCACCGTGCTGCAGCTCCTGAAGCTTCCCGACGGGACGGTGAAGGTCCTGGTGGAAGGCAAGAGCCGCGCCGAGATCAAGCGCTTCTCCGAGCGCAAGGACATCTTCGAGGCCGAGGCTGAGGAGATCCCCGAGACCATTGGCGATGAGGTCGAGGTGGAGGCGCTGGCGCGCTCCGTCGTGGCCGAGTTCGAGAACTACGTGAAGCTCAACAAAAAGGTGAGCCCGGAGGTTCTGACGGCCATCGCCAATATCGAGGATTACGCCAAACTCGCCGATACCGTCGCCTCGCATCTGGCGATCCGCATCCCGGAAAAGCAGGAGATCCTGGCGCTCACCTCCGCGACCGAGCGGCTGGAGAAGGTGCTCGGGCTGATGGAGAGCGAGATCTCCGTCCTGCAGGTGGAAAAGCGCATCCGCTCGCGCGTCAAGCGCCAGATGGAGAAGACGCAGCGCGAGTACTACCTCAACGAGCAGATGAAGGCGATCCAGAAGGAGCTCGGCGATTCCGAAGACGGTCGCGACGAGTTGCGCGAGCTGGAAGAGCGCATCGCCAAGACCAAGCTCTCAAAGGAGGCGCGCGAGAAGGCCGAGGCGGAGATGAAGAAGCTCCGCCAGATGAGCCCGATGTCGGCCGAGGCCACCGTCGTGCGCAATTATCTCGACTGGCTGCTGGGCATTCCCTGGGGCAAGCGCTCGCGCGTCAAGAACGACCTCGCCAACGCCGAGGAGGTTCTGGAATCGGACCATTACGGCCTGGAGAAGGTCAAGGAGCGCATCGTCGAATATCTCGCCGTGCAGAGCCGGGCGAACAAGCTGAAGGGGCCGATCCTGTGCCTCGTCGGCCCGCCCGGTGTCGGCAAGACCTCGCTCGGCAAGTCGATCGCCAAGGCCACGGGCCGCAATTTCGTGCGCATGTCGCTCGGCGGCGTGCGCGACGAGGCGGAGATCCGCGGTCACCGGCGCACCTATATCGGCTCCATGCCCGGCAAGGTCATCCAGTCAATGCGCAAGGCCAAGAAGTCCAACCCGCTCTTCCTTCTCGACGAGATCGACAAGATGGGCATGGATTTTCGCGGCGATCCTTCCTCCGCGCTTCTGGAGGTGCTCGATCCGGAGCAGAACGCCACCTTCATGGACCATTATCTGGAGGTGGAATACGACCTCTCCGACGTCATGTTCGTGACCACGGCGAACACGCTGAACATCCCGCCGGCCCTGATGGACCGGATGGAGATCATCCGCATCGCCGGCTACACCGAGGACGAGAAGATCGAGATCGCCCGGCGTCATCTCTTGCCGAAGGCGGAGAAGAATCACGGCCTCAGGAAGGGCGAGTTCGCCATCGACGACGAGGCGCTGCGCACCGTCATCCGCCGCTACACCCGCGAGGCCGGCGTGCGGAACCTGGAGCGCGAGCTCGCCACCATCGCCCGTAAGGCGGTCAAGCGCCTTCTCATGGGCGAGGAGAAGACGATTTCCGTCACCGCCGACAATCTCGGCGATTTCCTCGGCGTGCCCCGCTATCGCTTCGGCGAGGCGGAGCGCGAGGATATGGTCGGCGTCGTCACCGGGCTTGCCTGGACGGAGGTCGGCGGCGATCTCCTGACCATCGAGGGCGTCATGATGCCCGGCAAGGGCAAGATGACCGTCACCGGCAATCTGCGCGACGTGATGAAGGAATCGATCTCCGCGGCGGCCTCTTATGTGCGCTCGCGCGCGGTCGATTTCGGCATCGAGCCGCCGCTCTTCGACAAGAAGGACATCCACGTCCACGTGCCGGAGGGCGCCACGCCCAAGGACGGGCCCTCCGCCGGCATCGCCATGGTGACTGCCATCGTCTCCATCATGACCGGCATTCCGGTTCGCCGCGATGTCGCCATGACCGGTGAGATCACGCTGCGTGGCCGCGTCCTGCCCATCGGCGGGCTGAAGGAAAAGCTTCTGGCGGCGCTCCGCGGCGGCATCAAGCGCGTCTTGATCCCGGAGGACAATGCCAAGGATCTCGCCGAGATCCCGGACAACGTGAAAAGCGGCCTGGAGATCATTCCGGTCTCGCGCATGGAGGAAGTGCTCAAGCACGCCCTCATCCGCGAGCCGGAGGCTATCGAATGGACCGAGGTGGAGAGCGAGCCCAAACGCTCCGACGTTGCCGATGAGGAGGCCTCCACTGGCATGATTGCGCACTAAGTGCGCGAAAGTTTGGGAGCGGCCCGGAACATTCCGGGCCGTTTGCCGTTCAAGAGCCCGAAAAAGCGCTGCTTTTTGAGGATTTCGATACTTTTCCGCGTGGGCGATCATACCGAAATGATAAGCTGCCGCACCGAATCGCTGGTCCACTTAAAGGGAGACTGATGATGAATAAAGGCGATCTGGCTACTGCCGTGGCCGAGCAGACGAATCTGTCGAAAACGCAGGCCAGTGAGGCGGTAGACGCGGTGTTCGACAGCATCACCGACGCGCTGAAGAAGGGGCAAGAAGTGCGTGTCCTCGGCTTCGGCAATTTCTCCGTCTCGCATCGTGCAGCCAGCACCGGCCGCAATCCGCAAACGGGCGAGAAGATCGACATCAAGGCCTCCAAGCAGGCCAAGTTCAAGCCCGGCAAGGGCCTGAAGGATGCGGTGAACGGCTGACGCCGGATCAGCTCTTCGGACGGGAGGGCGATACGGCCTCTCCCGCTTCCTTGCTGGCGGACGTCTCGTCAGCCGGCTTCTTGCCAGCGACCAGCCTGCCCTTTAGACGGGGGCGGGGCGGGCGGTTAGCTCAGTTGGTAGAGCATCTCGTTTACACCGAGAGGGTCGGCAGTTCGAGCCTGTCACCGCCCACCACCATGACCGGCGCGTTTTGTGCGGGTCTGGTATGCTACGGCAAGGCAGTTTCCAGAAAACTTTGGAACCGCGCAGCAAGCTGCATCGCTTCGCTTGACAGGGTTCTCTGGCTGACCTATCTCGCCGTCGCGCCACACATTGCAGGACATCGCTTCCGGCAGTCGCAGGCGCCACCCGCGGGGGTGTAGCTCAGTTGGTTAGAGTGCCGGCCTGTCACGCCGGAGGTCGCGGGTTCGAGCCCCGTCACTCCCGCCATTTTCTCTCCATCGATAGCATCGGATCCGCCGTCTCGACCGACGCCCGCAGCGCGGCTATGAGGGCGCGTCTCGCCGCCAGCGGCTTATCGCTCGCGATACGCACGTGCTGGCGCCCATGGCCGGCAAGTGTTTCCATAGCCTCGCCAAAAACGAGGGAGGGAGCGTGCGACCGGCATCCCGCGCACCTGCATCCGACAAGGCTGCCGAAATTGCGCCTCCGCCCGGCCCGGCGCGTCGCGCCCGCCTGACGGCCGAGGCTGCGCTCCTCTATCTCGGCGGTCCGCTCGCCATCCATTACGGGGTCGTTGTCTGGAACCTGCGCGTCTTCGTCCTGCTGGCGGCGGCGCTGCCGGTTCTGGCGCTCATCCTTTGGCTCGACGGCTCTTTCGACCGGCGCCACGCCTTCCACATCGGCGGGACCGGCCGGCATTTTCGCCGCGTCCTCCTCACCTTTCTGTTAGCCGCGCCCTTGATCGCGCTCTTCACCTACGGGCTCTTTCCGGGCCGCTTCCTGTCCTTGCCGCGCTTTCGCCCGGAGCTCTGGCTGCTGATTCTCGCCTTCTATCCGTTCGTCTCCGCCGCGCCGCAGGAGCTGCTTTACCGCGTCCTCTTCTTCCACCGCTACCGGACGCTGTTCGGCGGCCACCGGGCCGTCGCCATCCTCGCCAATGCCGGGCTTTTCGGCTTCGCCCATATCATCTTCGGCAGCGCCGTCTCGGTGGCCGGCTCCTTCGCCCTTGGGCTGCTCCTGGCGTGGCGCTACGAGACGAGCCGTTCCTTCTGGCCGGTCTGGCTGGAACACGCTTTTTACGGCGCTCTTGCCTTCACCATCGGCCTCGGCGGCTTCTTCTATCTGAGCGCCGGCGGGTGAGGGAGGGTTGCGCCCGGCCGGCATGCGGTCTAACTGACGCTTGGCTGGGCAGAGGGGTCTCTCCCGCCGATCACCGCAGCGCAACCATTGACCCTTCTCGGAGCGTCAATAGATACGGGGTACCGGATGCTCCGGCCGTCAGCATGAACGAGTTACTTCTAAGCTATCTTCCCATCGTCGTCTTCATCGCCATCGCGCTGGTGATCGGGCTGGCTCTGCTTATCTCGCCGTTCATCGTCGCCTATCGTTCGCCGGATCCAGAAAAGCTTTCTGCCTACGAATGCGGCTTCAACGCTTTCGACGATGCGCGCATGAAATTCGATGTGCGCTTTTATCTCGTCGCCATCCTGTTCATCATATTCGATCTTGAAGTGGCTTTCCTGTTTCCTTGGGCTGTGGCCTTCCACTCCATCGGGTGGTTCGGCTTCTGGTCCATGATGTTGTTCTTAGCTGTTCTAACGATTGGCTTTATCTACGAGTGGAAGAAGGGAGCTTTGGAATGGGATTGACGGAGACGCGGCCGCGCAGCGACGATCCCCGTCCTCTTGGCCAGGAGGGGAGGCTGCCGGCTCCCGGCGACCCGTTCTTCACCGAGGTCAACAACGAGCTCGCCGATAAGGGCTTTCTCGTCACCTCCACCGACGAGCTCATCAACTGGGCGCGTACCGGCTCCTTGATGTGGATGACCTTCGGGCTCGCCTGCTGCGCGGTTGAGATGATGCATATGTCGATGCCGCGCTATGACGCCGAGCGCTTCGGCTTCGCCCCGCGCGCCTCGCCGCGCCAGTCCGACGTGATGATCGTCGCCGGCACGCTGACCAACAAGATGGCGCCGGCTCTGCGCAAGGTCTACGACCAGATGCCGGAGCCCCGCTACGTCATCTCCATGGGCTCCTGCGCCAATGGTGGCGGCTACTACCATTACTCCTATTCGGTGGTGCGCGGCTGCGACCGCGTCGTGCCGGTCGACATCTATGTGCCAGGATGCCCGCCGACCGCCGAGGCGCTGCTTTATGGCGTCCTGCTTTTGCAGCGGAAGATCCGCCGCACGGGCACGATTGAACGGTGAGCGCAGCTATGGCCGATCGTGAAAGCCTGGAGGACATGGCCTCCCATATCGCTGCCCAGCTCGGCGAGAGGGTGAAGGATTCCGTCATCGCCTATGGCGAATTGACCATCACCGTCGATCCGATGGATATCATCCAGACGCTGCGCTTTTTGCGTGACGATGCGCGGCTGCAGTTCATCTGCTTCATCGATATCTGCGGCGTCGATTACCCGGAGCGCCCGCGCCGCTTCGATGTCGTCTACCATCTCCTCAGCCCGCGCCAGAACGCCCGCATCCGCGTCAAGGTGGAGGCGGACGAGAACACCGCCGTGCCGAGCGCCATGGAGGTGTTTCCGGGCGCCGATTGGTTCGAGCGGGAGGCCTACGACCTTTACGGCATTCTCTTCTCCGGCCATCCCGATCTGCGCCGCATCCTCACCGATTACGGCTTCCGCGGCCATCCGATGCGCAAGGACTTCCCGCTGACCGGCTTCGTGGAGGTGCGCTACGACAACGATGTCGGCCGCGTCGTCTACGAGCCGGTGAAGCTGCAGCAGGAATTCCGCAGCTTCGATTTTCTCTCCCCCTGGGAAGGCCCCGATTACGTGCTGCCCGGCGACGAGAAGGCGGATGGGTAGGCATTGTTGGAAAAGGCGCGATGCGCACGGGCGCGGGCTGCGGTCCCGCATGCGCCTCCCGCATCACGGCGCGGTAAAGGTGCGAGCGATGGCCCGGCTCTGTAGGCGATTGACGACTGACGAACTGATCACGGACTGCTTGTCCCATGTCTGAAGCTGATCTCCGCAACTTCAATGTGAACTTCGGCCCGCAACATCCTGCGGCACATGGGGTTCTGCGCCTCGTGCTTGAGCTCGACGGCGAGGTGGTCAAGCGCGTCGATCCGCATATCGGGCTCCTGCATCGCGGCACCGAGAAGCTGATCGAGCACAAGACCTATCTGCAGGCCGTGCCCTATTTCGACCGGCTCGATTACGTCGCGCCGATGAACCAGGAACACGCCTTCGCCCTGGCGGTGGAACGGCTTCTGGGTCTGGAAGTGCCCAGGCGCGGCCAGCTCATCCGCGTCCTCTACTGCGAGATCGGCCGCATCCTGTCGCATATCATCCACATCACCACGCATGCGCTCGATGTCGGAGCGCTGACGCCGCCGCTCTGGGGCTTTGAAGAGCGCGAGAAGCTGATGATCTTCTACGAGCGGGCTTCCGGCGCGCGCATGCATGCGGCCTATTTCCGGCCCGGCGGCGTGCATCAGGATCTGCCGCCGCAGCTCATCGACGACATCTGGGACTTCTGCGATCCTTACCTGAAGGTCTGCGACGACCTGGAAGCGCTTCTGACCGAGAACCGCATCTTCAAGCAGCGCAACGTCGATATCGGCGTCACCACGCTGGAGGAGGCCTGGCGCCGCGGCTTCTCCGGCCCGGTGCTGCGCAGCGCCGGCGCTGCCTGGGACCTCAGGAAGGCGCAGCCCTACGAATGCTACGAGGAGATGGAATTCGACATCCCCGTCGGCAAGAACGGCGACGCCTACGATCGCTACCATATCCGCATGGAGGAGATGCGCCAGGCGATCCGCATCATGAAGCAGTGCCTGGAGAAGCTGCGCTCGCCGGAAGGGGCGGGGCCCGTTTCCACGCATGACGGCAAGGTCGTGCCGCCGCGGCGCAGCGAGATGAAGCGCTCCATGGAAGCGCTCATCCACCATTTCAAGCTCTACACCGAGGGCTATCACGTGCCGGCCGGCGAGGTGTATGCGGCCGTTGAGGCGCCCAAGGGGGAATTCGGCGTCTATCTCGTCTCCGACGGCACCAACAAGCCCTATCGCTGCAAGATCCGCGCGCCGGGTTTTGCGCATCTGGCCGGTATGGATTTGATGTCGCGCGGCCACATGCTGGCCGATGTCGCCTCCGTTCTCGGCTCCATCGACATCGTGTTCGGAGAGGTGGATCGCTGATGGCCGTTCGTCGTCTGGCCGAAGAGCAGCCCGAAAGCTTCGCCTTCACGGCGGAGAACGCCGCCTGGGCGGAGCGCGAGATCACCAAATACCCCAAGGGGCGGCAGGCCTCGGCGGTGATCGCGCTCCTGTGGCGGGCGCAGGAACAGGAAGGCTGGGTGTCGGAGCCGGCGATCGAGGTGATCGCCGACATGCTCCACATGCCCAAGATCCGCGTCCTGGAGGTGGCCACCTTCTACACCATGTTCCATCTCGCCCCCGTCGGGAAGAAGGCGCATGTGCAAGTCTGCGGCACCACGCCGTGCATGCTGCGCGGGGCGGAGGACATCAAGGAGGTCTGCCGCCGGCGCATCGCGCCGCACCCGCACGAAGTCTCCGCCGATGGCGGTTTCTCCTGGGAGGAGGTGGAATGTCTCGGCGCCTGCGTGAACGCGCCGGTGGTGCAGATTTTCGCCGATACCTACGAGGATTTGACGCCCGAAAGCTTCGAAGCCGTGCTGGAGGCGATCGCGCGCGGCGACGAGCCGACGCCGGGCCCGCAGATCGACCGCCAATTCGGCGCCCCGGCTTCCGGCCCGACGACGCTGTTCGACGTGGAGGGCGGCTCGGAGCGCACGCCGCGCCAATGGAAGGCGGCGCCTTACCCGCAAGGCGGCGAGAGCGCCACTTCCGGCAATGGCGCTGCGCTCGGTGACAAGGCGCCCAACCCGGCCGCGGAAGACGTGGCCGGCGGCGCCCCCGCCACGCCGCGCGAGGCCACCGGGCGCGAGGAAAAGGCGGCTTCGCCCAACGGCAAGCAGCAAAAGGCCGGCCGGCCGACCGCGACGGGCCGCCCCGACGAGGAGGCCGCCCGCTCCAGCCCCACCGACAACGGCGAGAACCTCGCCGCCGGGCCGCACAAGGCGACGACCAAGGAGCGCATCGAAGCCGAGACGGAGGACGACGACGAGCCTGAGGCGCGCGCCGACGCGGCGGGCAAGCGCCCCGCCGCGCTCGCCGAGCCAGAGGGCAAGAAGGACGATCTGAAGCAGATTTCCGGCGTCGGCCCGGTGCTTGAGGAAAAGCTCAACGGCCTCGGTATCTGGCATTTTCGCCAGATCGCCGCCTGGAAGGGCGAGGAGATCGCCTGGATGGACGAATACCTGCATTTCAAGGGCCGCATCGAGCGCGACGACTGGGTGGGTCAGGCCGAGAGGCTGGCCGAGAAGAGCGGGCAAGCCTGATGTCCGCAACCTGGCCGCCGGCCGTTGCCCGGCCGCATTCCTGCCTGGCCGCCTTGCGCCGGCGCGACGACGAAGAGAGCCGAGATCATGCTCGCCGATAAGGACCGTATCTTCACCAATCTCTACGGCCTCCACGATCCGGGGCTGAAGGCGGCGCAAAAGCGCGGCCAGTGGGACGGCACCAAGGAGCTTCTGGCCAAGGGCCGCGACTGGATCATCGACGAGGTCAAGAAGTCGGGTCTCAGGGGCCGGGGCGGGGCCGGCTTCCCGACCGGGCTCAAATGGTCCTTCATGCCCAAGCAATCAGAGGACCGACCGCATTATCTGGTCGTCAACGCCGACGAATCGGAGCCCGGCACCTGCAAGGACCGGGAGATCATGCGCCACGACCCGCATATTCTCCTGGAAGGCTGCCTCATCGCCTCCTTCGCCATGGGCGCGCATGCCTGCTACATCTATATCCGCGGCGAATACATCCGCGAGCGCGAAGCGCTGCAGCGGGCGATCGACGAGGCCTATGAGGCGCGCCTCATCGGCAAGGACAACCTCAACGGCTGGGATTTCGACGTCTACATCGCCCATGGCGCCGGCGCCTATATCTGCGGCGAGGAGACGGCGCTCCTGGAAAGCCTGGAGGGCAAGAAGGGCCAGCCGCGCCTGAAGCCGCCTTTCCCGGCCAATGTCGGCCTTTATGGCTGCCCGACCACCGTCAACAACGTGGAATCCATCGCCGTCACGCCGGAGATCCTGCGCCGCGGCGGCGACTGGTTCGCCGGCATCGGCAAGGAGAACAACACCGGCACCAAGCTCTTCTGCATCTCAGGGCATGTGAACCAGCCCTGCACGGTGGAAGAGGCGATGTCGATCCCGTTCCGCGAGCTCATCGACCGCCATTGCGGCGGCATCCGCGGCGGCTGGGACAATCTTCTCGCCGTCATCCCCGGCGGCTCCTCCGTGCCGCTGGTGCCGGCCGAGCAGATCATCGACTGCCCGATGGACTTCGATTCGTTGCGCGCGCTGAAATCCGGCCTCGGCACGGCGGCCGTCATCGTCATGGACAAATCGACGGATATCGTCCGCGCCATCTCCCGCATCGCCTATTTCTACAAGCACGAGAGCTGCGGCCAGTGCACGCCCTGCCGCGAGGGCACCGGCTGGATGTGGCGGGTGCTGGAGCGCATGGCGCGCGGCGAGGCGGAAAAACGCGAGATCGACATGCTGCTCGAAGTGACCTATCAGGTCGAAGGCCATACGATCTGCGCTTTGGGCGATGCCGCCGCCTGGCCCGTCCAGGGCCTCATCCGCCATTTCCGGCCGGAGATCGAAAAGCGCATCGACCGCTACACGGCCAATCCGAATACGGAGACACGTGTCGTCCTGGAGGCGGCGGAATGAGGCGAGCGGATTGCCCGGACGGATGCACAGGAGGGGCTCGACCATGATGCAGAGGAAGAGGCCGAGCGAGGGCGGCGGCCCGTCCGAGACGCATGCCGATCTTCTCGCGCTCGCCAATCCCTTCGCTTTCCTGGCGGCCGGCATTGCCGTTTCCTATGGCACGGTGCTTGGCATGAGCGAGGCCTTCGCGCGCCGCACCGGCTTCGCCTCGCCGCTCCATGGCGCGCCTGCCGCCTCGCGCCCCGCCCCCGCTGCTTCGGCTCCCGCTGCTTCTGGGGACGCCGCTTCGGGGGGCGCCGCTTCGGCACCCTGTGCCCTGGAGGTGGATCTGCAGGCCCCGCCGGTCGAAGCGCTCGCCCGGCCGATCCTGGACGCGGCGCTGGAGCAGGCGGCCGAGGAGGCCAAGTCGGCGGAAGAGACGCCGGCGAGAGCGCCGCGCAAGCGGCCGGCCATGCGCCAATCGGCCAACCGCACCGTGCGCCTTGTGCGCAAGCCCGCCGACGGCAAGACGGGCAAGGCCACCGGCGCTCGCCGCGCCGCTTCCGTGCGGCTCAAGCGGCCTTACGGGCTTGAGGCGCCGCGCGCCGGCAAGGCGGACGACTTGAAGCTTATCTCCGGCATCGGCGAGCGGCTGGAGACGGTGCTGAACGATCTCGGCATCTATCATTTCGACCAGATCGCCGCCTGGAGCGAGGCGGAGATCGCCTGGATCGACGACTACCTCCACTTCAAGGGCCGCGTGAAGCGCAGCGACTGGCTGCCCCAGGCCCAGAGGCTGATGGCTGCCGCCCGCTGACGGGCGAGGCGCACGGGATACGGTATGACAGAGACGAAGACGCTCATTATCGACGATGTGGAGGTGGAGGTCCCGGCGACCTACACGCTCCTGCAGGCCTGCGAGGCGGCCGGCGCGGAAATCCCGCGCTTCTGCTTCCATGAGCGGCTGTCGATTGCCGGCAATTGCCGCATGTGCCTGGTGGAGCTGAAGGGCGCCCCCAAGCCGGTTGCCTCCTGCGCCTATGCCGTGCGCGATTGCCGCCCCGGTCCCAATGGCGAGCCGCCGCGGGTCTTGACCCGCTCGCCGATGACCAAGAAGGCGCGCGAGGGAGTGATGGAGTTCCTGCTCATCAACCATCCGCTCGACTGCCCCATCTGCGACCAGGGCGGGGAATGCGACCTGCAGGACCAGGCGATGGCCTATGGCGTCGATTCCTCGCGCTTCCAGGAGAACAAGCGGGCGGTGGAGGACAAATATATCGGCCCGCTGGTCAAGACGATCATGACGCGCTGCATCCATTGCACGCGCTGCATCCGCTTCTCCACCGAGGTCGCCGGCGTCTCCGAACTCGGCGCCACCGGGCGCGGCGAGGATATGGAGATCACCACCTATCTCGAAAGCGCCATGACGTCGGAGCTGCAGGGCAACGTCATCGACCTGTGCCCGGTCGGGGCGCTGACCTCGCGCCCCTATGCCTTCAAGGCGCGGCCCTGGGAGCTCAACAAGACCGAATCGGTCGATGTCATGGACGCGCTCGGCTCCGCCATCCGGGTCGATTCGCGCAACACCGAGGTGATGCGCGTCCTGCCGCGCACCAACGAGGCGGTGAACGAGGAGTGGATCTCCGACAAGACCCGCTTCATCTTCGACGGTCTTCGCACCCAGCGGCTCGACAGGCCCTATCTTCGCGAGAACGGCAAGCTTCGGCCCGCCAGTTGGCAGGAGGCCTTCGCCGCCATCGCCGAGAAGGTGAAGGCCGCGCCGGCGGAGCGCATCGGCGCCATCGCCGGCGATATGGCGAGCGTGGAGGAGATGTTCGCGCTGAAGAGCCTGATGCACTGGCTCGGTTCGCAGAACATCGATTGCCGCGAGCCCCATTCGGCGCTGCATCCAAGGCACGGGCGCGCCAGCTATGTTTTCGGCTCCACCATCGCCGGCATCGAGGAAGCCGATGCCATCCTTCTCGTCGGCGCCAATCCGCGCCTTGAGGCGGCCGTCCTCAATGCGCGCATCCGCAAGGCCTGGCGCGCCGCCGGCACGCCCGTCGGCGTCATCGGCGAGCCGGCCGATCTCACCTATGCCTATCAGCATCTGGGCGCCGGCCCGGCCTCGCTCGCCGCCTTGGCGGCCGGCGAGATCGATTTCCTGAAGGTGCTGGAGACGGCCGAGCGGCCGATGATCGTTCTGGGGCAGGGGGCTCTCGCCCGTCCCGACGGCGAGGCGATTCTTGCGACCGCCGCCGCGCTTGCGGAACGCGTTGGCGCCCTTGGCGGGGAATGGAACGGCTTCAACGTCCTGCACACGGCCGCCTCGCGCGTCGGCGGGCTCGATCTCGCTTTCGTGCCGGGCGAGGCGGGCCATGCCAGCGCCGCCATGCTCGGGCTTGAGGGCGAAGCGCCGCTCGATGTCCTTTTCCTGCTCGGCGCCGACGAGATGCCGCTCGATGCGCTTGGCGGTACCTTCCTTGTCTATATCGGCAGCCATGGCGACCGCGGCGCCCACCGCGCCGACGTCATCCTGCCGGGTGCCGCCTATACGGAGAAGTCCGGCACCTACGTCAACACGGAGGGCCGGGTGCAGATGGCCAACCGCGCCGTCTTCCCACCGGGCGATGCGCGCGAGGATTGGTCGATCCTGCGGGCGCTTTCGGAGGTTCTCGGCGTCAAGCTGCACTTTGATTCGCTGCCGGAGCTGCGCGCCCGTCTTTACGAGGCCGATTCGCGCTTCCTTGCCCTCGATGAGATTCCGCAAGAGGCCCCCTCCGGCCTCAGGAAGCTGGCCCGCGCCAGGGCGGGGGATTTGGGCGAGGCGCCTTTCGCCAGCCCCATCGTCGACTATTTCTTGACCAACCCCATCGCCCGCGCCTCCGCGGTGATGGCCGAATGCTCCGCGCTGCGCCTCGGTCCGCGCGCAGAGGCGGCGGAATAGGCAAATGAACGGCTTCCTCGATACCTATCTCATTCCCGGCGCCATCATGGTCGGCCAGAGCCTGCTTCTTTTGAGCGTGCTCCTGGTCATCATTGCTTATCTGCTTTACGCCGACCGCAAGATCTGGGCGGCCGTGCAGCTGCGGCGCGGCCCGAACGTGGTCGGGCCCTGGGGCCTGTTCCAATCCTTCGCCGACCTTTTGAAATTCGTCCTCAAGGAGCCGGTCATCCCGGCGCCTTCCGACAAGACGATCTTCCTCTTGGCGCCGCTCGTTTCCACGGTGCTGGCGCTGGCGGCCTGGGCGGTGATCCCGGTCGATGCCGGCTGGGTCATCGCCGACATCAATGTCGGCGTGCTCTACGTCTTCGCCATCGCCTCCCTGGAAGTCTATGGCGTCATCATGGGCGGCTGGGCGTCGAACTCCAAATACGCCTTCCTCGGCTCGCTGCGTTCGGCCGCGCAGATGGTCTCCTACGAGGTCTCCATCGGCTTCGTCATCATCACCGTGCTTTTGTGCGTCGGCTCGCTCAACTTCACCGACATCGTGCTGGCGCAGACGGAAGGCATCGGCACCTCGATCGGCATGCCGAGCAGCCTGCTGGACTGGCATTGGCTGCCGCTCTTCCCGATGTTCGTCATCTTCTTCATTTCCGGGCTGGCGGAGACCAACCGCCCGCCATTCGACCTGCCGGAAGCCGAGTCGGAGCTCGTCGCCGGCTTCATGGTGGAATATTCCTCCACCCCCTACATGCTCTTCATGCTTGGCGAATACGTCGCCATCACGCTGATTTGCGCGCTGACGACGACGCTCTTCCTCGGCGGCTGGCTGCCGCCGGTCGATATCGCCCCGTTTAACTGGGTGCCTGGCGTCGTCTGGTTCGTGCTGAAGCTCTGCTTCGTCTTTTTCATGTTCGCCATGGTCAAGGCGATCGTGCCGCGCTATCGCTACGACCAGCTGATGCGGCTCGGCTGGAAGGTGTTCCTGCCGCTTTCGCTTGCCGCCGTCGTCATCGTCGCCCTCGTTCTGCAGCTCACGGGCTGGGGCGGCGTGCCGATGGCGGGATGAGGCCGAGATGCTTTCGGACAGCGAGTTGTCCTGGATCGGTGGCGCCGTGGGCCTAGCTTTCAGCATCGCCGACTATATCTTGTTCGGTGTGGTGATGGACCGCGCGAGACGCCGCGGGGAAGGCGGCTCCGGCATGGCCGCGCTCGATTTTGCCCGTAAGCTGCAGCTTGTGCTCTTTCCGGTCGTCGGCTGGTTTGTGGCGCCGCTGCTTGTCAGAAGTTTCGGAGGTTCGTGATGGCGGCTCTTCGCCAGGCGGCGGGATCGCTCATTCTGAAGGAGTTCGTCGTCGCCCTTGCGCTGGCCATGCGCTACTTTTTCGCACCCAAGGCGACGCTCAACTATCCGCACGAAAAGGGCGCCATCTCACCGCGCTTTCGCGGCGAGCATGCGCTGCGCCGTTACCCCAATGGCGAGGAGCGCTGCATTGCCTGCAAGCTGTGCGAGGCGATCTGTCCGGCGCAGGCCATCACCATCGAGGCGGGCCCCCGGCGCAACGACGGAACCCGCCGCACCGTCCGCTATGATATTGATATGGTGAAGTGCATTTATTGCGGCTTCTGCCAGGAGGCATGCCCGGTGGACGCCATTGTGGAGGGGCCGAACTTCGAATTCGCCACCGAAACGCGCGAGGAGCTCTACTACGATAAGTTCAAGCTGCTCGCCAACGGCGATCGCTGGGAGCGCGAGATCGCGCGCAACATCGCTCTCGACGCGCCCTATCGCTAATCCGCGAGCTGGGCCAAATCCGCGCAGGCACGGCTGGACGCTCCGCCGGGCCTTCGCTAAACAACTGCCGCCGCACGCCACCTTATCCCGGACGAGATGATCCTCCAGTCGCTCTTCTTCTATCTGTTTTCGGCCGTCACTATCGCCGCTGCCTTCATGGTCATCTCGGCGCGCAATCCGGTCCATTCAGTCCTGTTTCTCATCCTCGCCTTCTTCAACTCCGCCGGGCTGTTCATCCTGCTCGGCGCGGAGTTCCTGGCGATGATCCTGGTCGTCGTCTATGTCGGCGCCGTCGCCGTCCTCTTCCTCTTCGTGGTGATGATGCTGGACGTCGATTTCGTCGAGATGCGCCAGGGTTTCCTGCAATATCTGCCGGTGGGGGCGCTGATCGGCATCATCCTCCTGGCCGAGCTCATCGCCGTTCTGGCCGGCGTCTATATCGCCCCGGAGACGGCGGCGCGGGTGGCCGAGCCGACCCCCCCGCTCTCGCAGATGAGCAACACCGAGGCCATCGGCTCGCTGCTCTACACCAAATACGTCTTCTTCTTTCAGATGGCCGGCCTTGTGCTGCTCGTGGCGATGATCGGCGCCATCGTCCTGACGCTGCGCCACAAGGAGGGCGTCAAGCGCCAGGATGTCAGCGCCCAGGTCGGCCGCACCCGCGATGAGGCCATCGAGGTCGTCAAGGTCAAGTCGAGGCAGGGAATATGACAATCGAGCTCGGCCATTACCTGACGGTCGCCGCGGTGCTGTTCACGCTCGGCGTCTTCGGCATCTTCCTCAATCGCAAGAACGTCATCATCATCCTCATGTCCGTTGAGCTGCTGCTTCTGGCCGTCAACATCAACCTGGTCGCCTTTTCCTCCTTCCTCGGCGATCTCGTCGGCCAGATCTTTGCGCTCTTCGTGCTGACGGTCGCCGCGGCGGAAGCGGCGGTGGGGCTGGCGATTCTGGTGGTGTTCTTCCGCAACCGTCGTTCCATCGCGGTGGAAGACATCAACATGATGCGGGGCTGAGCGGCGTGTATACGGCAATCGTCTTTCTTCCG
This sequence comes from Afifella pfennigii DSM 17143, assembly GCF_000688515.1. Classification (GTDB taxonomy): domain Bacteria; phylum Pseudomonadota; class Alphaproteobacteria; order Rhizobiales; family Afifellaceae; genus Afifella; species Afifella pfennigii. Next base: position 124,453 of record NZ_JHZK01000006.1, read on the forward strand.
CTGCTCGGCGCCATCATCGCCGGGCTGATAAGTCTCTTCGGCGCGGGCGCCCGCCATCCGGCGGAGCCGGCGCGCGAGCGTCGTGCGCACCGCGAGCCCGCCCACGAGGCGCATGAGGGCGAGCATCACCCGGCCGCGGCCGGCTCGCGCGCTGCCGAGATGATCACCTCCAGCCTCCTGGTGATCTCCGCGGTGCTGTCCTGGATCGCCTTCTTCGACGTGGCGCTCGGCGAGCGTCAGGGCTTTTCCGTCTCGGTGCTGACCTGGGTGCAATCGGGCGATCTTGCGGCCGACTGGACGCTGCGCATCGACGCCCTGACCGCGGTCATGCTGGTGGTGGTGACGACCGTCTCCGCGCTCGTCCACATCTATTCCATCGGCTATATGAGCCACGATCCGCACCGGCCGCGCTTCTTCGCCTATCTCTCCCTCTTCACCTTCGCCATGCTGGCGCTGGTGACCGCCGACAATCTCCTGCAGATGTTCTTCGGCTGGGAGGGCGTGGGCCTCGCCTCCTATCTTCTCATCGGCTTCTGGTATCAGCGCCCGTCCGCCAACGCCGCCGCCATCAAGGCCTTCATCGTCAACCGCATCGGCGATTTCGGCTTCCTGCTCGGCATCTTTGGCCTGTTCGTCCTCTTCGGCTCCATCTCCTTCGACACCATCTTCGCCAACGCGGCGGCGGTGGCGCGCGGTGAGGGGGCCGGTGTGGAGGTCTTTGGCACGGTATGGAGCGGCGAGGCGGCGCTGACCGTCGTCTGCCTGCTTCTCTTCCTCGGCGCCATGGGCAAGTCGGCACAGCTGCCGCTGCATACCTGGCTACCCGACGCCATGGAGGGCCCGACCCCGGTCTCCGCCCTCATTCACGCCGCGACCATGGTGACGGCGGGCGTCTTCATGGTGGCGCGCATGTCGCCGGTTTTCGAGTTCTCCGTCGACGCGCTCACCGTCGTCACCTTCATCGGCGCCGCCACCGCCTTCTTCGCCGCCACGGTCGGCCTGGTGCAGAACGACATCAAGCGCGTCATCGCCTATTCCACCTGCTCGCAGCTCGGCTACATGTTCGTCGCGCTGGGTATCGGCGCCTATTCCGTCGCCATCTTCCACCTGTTCACGCACGCCTTCTTCAAGGCGCTGCTCTTCCTGGGCGCCGGCTCCGTCATCCATGCCGTTTCCGACGAGCAGGACATGCGCAAGATGGGCGGCCTGTGGCGCAAGATCCCGCTCACCTATGCGCTGATGCTGGTCGGCACGCTGGCGCTGACCGGTTTTCCGATGACGGCCGGCTTCTTCTCCAAGGACGCCATCGTGGAGGCCGCCTTCGTCGGCCATAATCCCATGGCGAGCATTGCCTTCGTTCTTTTGGTCGTCGCCGCCGCCTTCACCTCCTTCTATTCCTGGCGCCTCATCTTCATGACCTTCCACGGCAAGCCGCGCGCCTCCTCCGAGGTCATGAGCCACGTCCATGAGAGCCCGCAGGTGATGCTGATGCCGCTCTACATCCTGGCGGCGGGCGCGCTCTTCGGCGGACTTCTCTTTGCCGCCGCCTTCATCGATCCGGAGCGTTCGGTGGAGTTCTGGAAGGGTTCGATCTTCACCGCGCCGGGCAACGACATCCTGGAGGAGTTGCACCATGTGCCGGCCTGGGTGAAGGCCTCGCCGATCATCGCCATGGCGCTCGGCTTCCTGGTGTCGCTGTTCTTCTACGTCTTGCGGCCCGAAACGCCCAAAGCGCTCGCTCAGCGGATGGGCTCGCTCTACCGCTTCCTCCTCAACAAGTGGTATTTCGACGAGCTCTTCGACGCCATGTTCGTGCGTCCTGCCTTCGCTCTCGGCCGCTTCCTCTGGCGCCGCGGCGATGAGGGAACCATCGACCGGCTCGGTCCCGACGGCATCTCCGCCCGCGTCGTCGATATCACCGGCCGCGTCGTCAAGCTGCAGTCGGGCTATCTCTATCACTATGCATTCGTGATGCTGATCGGCGTTGCCGTCCTCGTCACCTGGATGATGTTCGCTGGGTAACGAAGATGTTGAGCTGGCCGATTCTTTCCACCATCACCTTCCTGCCGCTGATCGGCGCCGGGATCATCTTCTTCTTCATCCACGGCGACGAGGAGGTTCACCGCCGCAACATCCGCCATGTCGCGCTCGGCGTGACGGTGGTTACCTTCCTCGTCTCGCTGCTCTTGTGGATTGGCTTCGACCCGGAGAATCCGGGCTTCCAGTTCACCGAGGAGGCGGCCTGGCTCGGCGGCTATATGAGCTACCGGATGGGCGTCGACGGCATTTCGATGCTGTTCGTCATCCTGACGACCTTCCTGATGCCCTTCGCCATCCTGGCGAGCTGGTCGGTGAAGACGCGCGTCAAGGAATACATGGTCGCCTTCCTGGTGCTGGAGACGCTGATGATCGGGGTCTTCTGCGCCCTCGATCTGGTGCTCTTCTACCTGTTCTTCGAGGGCGGCCTCATCCCCATGTTCCTCATCATCGGGGTCTGGGGCGGGGCGCGGCGCGTCTATTCGGCCTTCAAGTTCTTCCTCTACACGCTGCTCGGCTCCGTGCTGATGCTGCTCGCGCTGATGGCGATGTTCTGGGAGGCCGGCACGACGTCGATCCCGGATCTGCTCGCCCATTCCTTCCCGGCGGGGATGCAGACTTGGCTGTGGCTCGCCTTCTTCGCCTCCTTCGCGGTGAAGATGCCGATGTGGCCGGTGCATACCTGGCTGCCGGACGCGCATGTGGAGGCGCCCACGGCCGGTTCCGTCATCCTGGCGGCGATCCTGTTGAAGATGGGCGGCTACGGCTTCCTGCGTTTCTCGCTGCCGATGTTCCCGCTGGCGAGCGCCGATCTTGCCCCGCTCGTCTACGCGCTCTCCGTCATCGCCATCATCTACACCTCGCTGGTGGCCCTGGCGCAGGAGGATATGAAGAAGCTCATCGCCTATTCCTCCGTCGCCCATATGGGCTTCGTGACCATGGGCATCTTCACGGTGACCATGCAGGGCGTGCAGGGCGGCATCTTCCAGATGCTCTCGCACGGCCTCATCTCCGCGGCGCTCTTCCTTTGCGTCGGTGTCGTCTACGACCGGCTGCATACCCGCAAGATCGAGGCCTATGGCGGGCTGGTGGAGCGCATGCCCTGGTTCGCCTTCGCCTTCATGGTCTTCACCATGGCCAATGTCGGCCTGCCCGGCACGTCGGGCTTCGTCGGCGAGTTCCTGACGTTGATCGGCACGTTCCGCATCAATTCCTGGGTGGCGATCTTCGCCACGACGGGCGTCATCTTCTCCGCCGCCTATGCGCTCTGGCTCTATCGCCGGATGATTTTCGGCCGGCTTGAGAAGGAAAGTCTGAAATCCATGCTCGACCTGTCGCAGCGCGAGAAGCTGCTGCTCGTCCCCTTGGTCGTGCTCATCATCTTCTTCGGCGTCTATCCCCAGCCGCTTATGGACGTGACGGCTGCGTCGGTGGAGAACCTTGTCACGCAGGTGGAGGCCGCCCGCGCAAGCGCCACCTCGGCCGCTATGCTCGGCGAATAAGGAGAGCGCGCTGATGGAGCTTGCGGTCCTGCCCACCCTTACGCCGCTTTTCGCCGAGATTGTGCTCGCCGCCGGCGCGCTGTCGCTGCTCATGTTCGGCGTTTTCGCCGGCGAGCGCTCGGCGCCGACGGTCACGGGCATCTCGATCGGGCTGTTGGCGATCGCCCTCGTTCTCGTCCTCTTCGGCGGAGCCGACGGCGAGACCTTCAACGGCGCCTTCGTGCAAGACAGCTTCTCGCGCTTCATGAAGGCGCTGACGCTGATCGCCTCCGGCGTCGCCATCGCCATGTCGGTCGGCTATGCGCGCCAGGCCGGATTCCAGCGCTTTGAGTATCCGATCCTCATCCTCATCGCCACGCTCGGCATGCTGATGATGATCTCCTCCAACGACATGATCAGCCTCTATCTGGGGCTGGAGCTGCAGTCCTTGTCGCTCTACGTCTTGGCCGCCATTCACCGCGATTCGGTGCGCTCCACCGAGGCGGGCCTGAAATACTTCGTCCTTGGCGCGCTGTCGTCCGGCATGCTGCTTTACGGCGCCTCGCTGGTCTACGGCTTCACCGGGCATACCGGCTTCACCGAGATCGCCGCCGCGGTGAGCGAGGACGGCCGCTCCATCGGCCTTGTCATCGGCCTCGTCTTCGTCATGGCCGGCCTCGCCTTCAAGATTTCCGCCGTCCCCTTCCATATGTGGACGCCCGATGTCTATGAGGGCGCGCCGACGCCGGTGACGGCCTTCTTCGCCGCCGCCCCGAAGGTCGCCGCCATGTCCTTGACGGTGCGCGTGGTGATGGATGCCTTCGCCCCGGTCACCCCGGACTGGCAGCAGATCGTCACCTTCATCGCCATCGCCTCCATGGTGCTCGGCGCCTTTGCCGCTATCGGCCAGAGCAACATCAAGCGGCTGATGGCCTATTCCTCCATCGGCCATGTCGGCTACGCGCTGGTGGGGCTTGCCGCGGCCTCGCCCTCCGGCGTGCAGGGCGTCATCATCTATCTGGTCATCTACGTGCCGATGACGCTTGGCGCCTTTGCCTGCATTCTGGCGATGCGCCGTCGCGGCCAGATGGTGGAGGACATCGATTCGCTCGCCGGCCTGTCGCGGACCCAGCCGGTGACCGCCTTCTTTCTCGCCGCCATCATGTTCTCGCTGGCCGGCATCCCCCCGCTCGCCGGCTTCTTCGCCAAATACTATGTCTTCCTGGCGGCGATCGAGGCGGGCCTTTATGCGCTTGCGGTGATCGGCGTCGTCTCCAGCGTCGTGGGCGCCTTCTACTATCTGAGGATCGTCAAGCTGATGTACTTCGACGAGCCGGAGGCGAGCTTCGAGGCGATGCCGACGGAGCTGAAGACGGTTCTCGGCATTTCCGGCGTCTTCGTCATCTTCTTCGTGTTCTTCGCCTCGCCGGTCGTGGTGGCAGCCGGCAACGCCGCCAGCAGTTTCTTTTAGAAGCATGCCGTTCGCGCTTGGGCCCAGGGCTGCGGCTGACGGCTATCGGCTGGCCGCCTATGACACCGTTGGCTCGACCAGCGCGGAGGCGATGCGGCGTGCCCGTGAGGGCGATCCCGGCCGTCTGTGGGTGGTTTCGTCGGAACAGACCGCCGCGCATGGCCGCCGTGGCCGGCCCTGGTCGACGCCGCGCGGCAATCTTGCCGCCAGCCTGCTCTTGGTGCTGCCGCGCCTTGCCCATGCCGCCAATCTCGGCTTCGTTGCCGGGCTGGCGCTGCATCGCGCGCTTGGCGCCGCCGCGCCCGGTCTGGATATCTCCGTCGGCCTCGACGCGGCGGGGAGAGGCGAGGGCGGCGAGCGCGCCAGGCTGGCGCTCAAATGGCCGAACGATCTCCTTCTCGACGGCGGCAAGCTGGCCGGCATCCTGCTGGAGGCCGGCGACCTCGATGGCGGGCTGAGTGCCGTCGTCATCGGCATCGGCGTCAATGTCGCCCATGCGCCGACGGGTCTTCCCTATGCGGCGACCTCGCTGGCGCAGGAGGGCGCGCCCGCCTCGGCCGAGACCGTGTTTGCGGCGCTGTCCGACGCCTGGGTGGAGGAGGAGGCGCTCTGGGCCGGCGGGCGCGGCTTCGCCGATATCCGCCGTGCCTGGCTTGAGCGCGCCTCCGGCATCGGCGAGGCGGTCGCCGTCCAACTCGGCGGCGAGGTCATCCGTGGCACCTTCGACACCATCGACGAGGATGGCCGGCTTCTGGTGCGCACCTCGGCGGGCGAGCTGCGCGCCATTGCGGCGGGCGAGGTGCATTTTTCCGCTGCCGCGACGATGAGGACCTGATGGCGGGCAAGACGAGCGACAAGCAAGGCGATCTCGTTTTCCTCGCCCTCGGCGGCGTCGGCGAGATCGGCATGAACCTTGCCGTCTACGGCCTCGGCACGGGTCGGCGCCGGCGCTACATCGCCGTCGATATGGGCGTGGCCTTCGGCCATGAGAACCTGCCGGGCGTGGAAGCCGTCCTGCCCGATATCGCCTGGCTGGAGGAGCGGGCGGATCGGTTGGAGGCGATCTTCGTCACCCACGCCCACGAGGACCATTTCGGCGCGCTCTTCGATTTCTGGCCGCGCTTCAAGGTGCCGGTCTATATGACGGCCTTCGCCGCCGGGCTTCTGGAAGCCAAGCGCGCCGGCGAGCCGGGGGCGCCGGACATTCCCGTCACCGTGGTGCGCCAGGGCGAGCGTGTGAGCGCCGGCCCGTTCGAGGTCGAATACGTCCCGGTCTCCCATTCCATTCCCGAGCCGAACGCGCTCGTCATCCGTTCCTTCGCCGGCACGGTCCTGCATTCGGGCGACTGGAAGATCGACCCCACCCCCGGCCTCGGTCTTCCCATCGACGAGGCGCGCCTTGCCGCCATCGGCGAGGAGGGGGTGCATGCGCTCGTCTGTGATTCCACCAATGCCGTGCGCGAGGGCATCAGCCCGAGCGAGGCCGATGTCGCCGAGGTCCTGAAGGACATCATCGCCAAGGCGCGTCACCGCGTCTGTGTCACCACCTTCGCCAGCAATGTGGCGCGGCTGAGGGCGGTGGCGGAGGCGGCGGCCGCCGCCGGGCGCGACGTGGTCATCGTCGGACGCGCCATCCAGCGGGCCGTCGATGTGGCGAGCGAGCTCGGCTATCTCGACGGCCTGCCACCCTTCCTGCGCCAGGACGCCTATGGCTACCTGCCGCGCGACAAGGTCGTGGCGCTGATGACCGGCAGCCAGGGCGAGCCGCGCGCCGCCCTGGCGCGTATCGTCTCCGGCGACCATCCGGCGGTGGCGCTTTCGGCCGGCGACACGGTGATCTTTTCCTCCCGCACCATCCCCGGCAACGAGCGGGCGGTGAACGCCATCATCAACGGCCTTATCGATCTCGGCGCCGAGGTCATCACCGATCGTCTCGGCCTCGTCCATGTCTCCGGCCATCCGCGGCGCGAGGAGCTGCGGCGGCTCTATGATCTGGTGAAGCCGCAGGTGCTCGTTCCCGTCCACGGCGAGGCGCTGCATCTGCACGAGCACGCCAAGCTGGGGCGCGCCGCCGGCATCGGCGAGGTCGTGGAGGTGAGGAATGGCGACCTTGCCCGCCTGTGGCCCTCGCCTGGCGAGGTGCTGTCGAAGGTGGGTGCCGGCCAGCTCTACCGCGACGGCCGCCTGCTCCTGGAGCCGGAGCGCAGCGGCGTGGAGGAGCGGCGCAAGCTGGCCTTCGCCGGCGCCGTCTTCGTCTCTCTGGTGATGACGGAGAAGGGCGCCGTCGCCGACGATCCGGAGCTCGTCCTGGTCGGCCTGCCAGGCCGCGACGGCGAAGGCGAGCCCATGCAGGCGCTCCTGGAGGACGTCGTCGACGAGACGGTGGAGCAATTGCCGAAGCCCAAGCGCCGCGACGAAGCGAGCCTGCGCGAGGCGGTGCGGCGCGCCGTGCGTAGCCAGGTGGGGCAGATTTGGGGCAAGAAGCCTTTCGTCGCCGTCACCGTCAGCTACATGTGAGGAACCTCATGCTGGGCCGCCTCAACCACATCGCCATCGCCGTTCCTGACCTTGAGGCCGCCACCGCGCTCTATCGCGACACGCTCGGCGCGAAGGTCTCCGCGCCGCAGGCGTTGGCCGAGCATGGCGTCACCGTCGTCTTCGTGAGCTTGCCCAACACCAAGGTGGAGCTTCTCGCCCCGCTGGGCGAGGCCTCTCCCATCGCCGCATTCCTGGAGCGCAACCCGGCCGGCGGCATCCATCATATCTGCTACGAGGTCGCCGATATCCTGGCCGTCCGCGATCGCCTGCGCGCCGAAGGCAAGCGCGTTCTCGGCGACGGCGAGCCGAAGATCGGCGCCCATGGCAAACCGGTGCTGTTTTTGCATCCGAAGGATTTCGGCGGCACTCTTGTCGAGCTGGAACAGGCCTAAGAGGCTCCCATGTCTCTCGTCGCCGCCATCGCCATCTATTTCGTCATCTGGTGGCTCTGCCTCTTTGCTGTGCTGCCCTGGGGCGTGCGCAGCCAGGAGGAGGAAGGCGGCGTGACGCTCGGCACCGAGCGCGCGGCGCCTGAAAGGCCGGGCATGGGCAGGAAGCTCCTCGTCAACTCGCTCCTGGCGGCCGTCGTCTTCGCCTTGGTCTATGTGGCGATTGCCGTTTTCGGCCTGACGCTCGAAGACTTCGTGATCTGAACGAGAAACGTGATCTGAACGAGAAAGCTGCCAGCGTCGCCAGGAACTTATCCCGGCTCGATAAATGAAAAAAGGCAAGGCCACGGCCTTGCCCTTGAATTCAGTTGGCTTTTGCCTTCTACCCCCTCTCTTGGCGGAGGAGGGAAGTTACCGTTTCCTTCCTAGACCGGCCGCCTTAGCTGCGATCTATCATCGCATGAGGCGGGCGGCACATTATCGGAGCGTCACCGTCTTGTCACCACTCCTCCACGAAGTTTGCGCGTTTTTTAATCTGTGGCTGCACACGCGCCTTGCAGGCGCCTCAGCGGGGGGCAATGCGGGACGGCCGCTTGCCAAGCGATGCGCGATACGGTTTGTGTGCCCCACCATTTCCCTGACCTCGGATTGCTAAGAATGCGGCTCTCCCGATACTTCCTGCCCATCCTCAAGGAAGACCCGAAAGAGGCGGAGATCGTCTCCCACCGCCTGATGCTGCGCGCCGGCATGATTCGCCAGCAGGCCGCCGGCATCTATTCGTGGCTGCCGCTCGGCAAGCGCGTCCTCGACAAGGTGAACGCCATCATCTGTGAGGAGCAGAATCGCGCCGGGGCGCAGGAGATTTTGATGCCGACCATCCAGTCGGCCGATCTGTGGATCGAGAGCGGGCGCTACAACGATTACGGCCAGGAGATGCTGCGCATCAGGGACCGTCACGACCGGGCGCTGCTTTACGGCCCCACCAACGAGGAGATGGTCACCGACATCTTCCGCGCCCATGTGCGCTCCTATCGCGACCTGCCGCTCAACCTCTATCATCTGCAATGGAAGTTCCGCGACGAGGTGCGTCCGCGCTTCGGCGTCATGCGCTCGCGCGAATTCCTGATGAAGGACGCCTATTCCTTCGACCTCGATCTGGAGGGCGCCCGCGCCTCCTATAACCGCATGTTCGTCGCCTATCTCAGGACCTTCCACCGCTTCGGCCTGAAGCCGGTCCCGATGCGCGCCGAGACCGGGCCGATCGGCGGCGATCTCTCCCACGAATTCGTCATTCTGGCGGAGACCGGCGAGAGCGCGGTCTATTGCGACAGGAACCTCCTGGACTTGCCCATCCCCGGCGAGGACACCGATTTCACGCGCGATCTGTCGCCCGTCATCGATGCCTGGACCGGCGCCTACGCGGCGACCGACGACATGCATGACGAGGCGGCCTTCGGCGAGGTTCCCGAGGAGCGGCGGGTTTCGGCGCGCGGCATCGAGATCGGCCATATTTTCTACTTCGGCACCAAGTACTCCGAGCCGATGCGAGCGCTGGTGGCGAATCAGGAGGGCGAGATGGTGCCCGTCCATATGGGCTCTTACGGTATCGGCCCGACCCGCGTCGTCGCCGCCATCATCGAGGCGAGCCACGATGCGGCCGGTATCGTCTGGCCGAAGAGCGTGGCGCCCTTCGATGCGGGGCTCATCAATCTGAAGCCCGGCGATGAGAAGACCGACGAGATCGCCGACGGGCTTTTGACCCGTCTGGAGCGGGCGGGGCTGGAGGTCCTCTACGACGATGTGGAGGCGCGCGCGGGCGCCAAATTCGCCAGCATGGATCTGATCGGCCTTCCCTGGCAGGTCGTCGTCGGCCCGCGTGGCGCCGCCGCCGGCGAGGTGGAGGTGAAGGACCGCGCCACCGGCGAGCGCGAGACGCTGTCGCTCGATGCGGCGGTCAACCGCCTCGTCCACGATAAGGCCTGAGGCGCGTCTTGAGCGAGACGGCGGCAAGCGGCGCGGGGACGGAGGCAGGGGCGGCTGCGGCCACACGGCCCTTTTCCGCCTTCGAGTGGATGCTGGCGCTGCGCTATCTGCGCCCGCGCCGCAAGGAAGCCTTCATCTCCGTCATCGCCGGCTTCTCCTTCCTCGGCATCAGCCTGGGCGTCGCCACGCTGGTCATCGTCATGGCGGTGATGAACGGCTTCCGCGCCGAACTGCTCGACAAGATCCTCGGCATCAACGGGCACCTCATCCTGCAGCCGATCGACCGCCCGCTCACCGACTACGACGCCGTGGCAAAGCGCGTCTCCGGCGTGCCGGGCGTCGTCGCCGCCCTGCCTTTGGTGGAAGGCCAGGCGCTCGCCTCCGGGGCGACCAGCGGCGGCTCCGGCGTTCTGGTGCGCGGTTTGCGCGCCGCCGACCTCAAGAAGGTGCCGGGCGTTGCCGGCAATCTTCAGGCTGGAGGCCTCGACGATTTCGATGTCGCCGGCGGCGTTGCCATCGGCTCGCGGCTTGCCCAGTCGCTGGGGCTCTTTGTCGGCGACAACCTCACCCTCGTCTCGCCGCGCGGCGCGGTCACGCCCATGGGCGTGGCGCCGCGGGTGAAGGCCTATCCGGTCAGCGCCATCTTCGAGATCGGCATGTCGGAATACGATTCCACCTTCGTCTTCATGCCGCTCGCCGAGGCGCAGGCCTATTTCAATCAAGGCGAGGAAGTCGGGGCGATAGAGGTCTATCTGGACGATCCCGACGATGTCGGCGACATGCGCGAGGTGATCGAGGAGGCGGCCGCGCGGCCGATCTATTCCACCGATTGGCGACAGCGCAACGTGACCTTCTTCTCCGCCCTTGAGGTGGAGCGCAACGTCATGTTCATCATCCTGACCTTGATCGTCCTGGTGGCGGCGCTCAACATCATCTCCGGCCTCATCATGCTGGTGAAGGACAAGGGCCACGACATCGCCATCCTGCGCACCATGGGCGCCACGCAAGGCGCGATCCTGCGCATCTTCTTCATCACCGGCGCCTCCATCGGCGTGGTCGGCACGCTCTTCGGCATCGTCCTGGGCACCATCGTCTGCGCCAATATCGAGACCCTGCGCCAGGCGGTGACGTGGATCACCCGCACGGAGGTCTTCTCGCCGGAGCTTTATTATCTCTCCCGCCTGCCGGCCGATATGGACGTCGCGGAGACGACCTCCATCGCCGTCATGGCGCTCGTCCTGACCTTTCTGGCGACGCTCTATCCCGCCTGGCGGGCGGCGCGGCTCGATCCGGTCGAGGCGCTGCGCTACGAATGAGCTCCTCCTCACAGCCCGCGCTGCGTCTTCAGAAGGTGGAGCGTGTCTATCGCACCGCCGCGGGCGATCTGCCGGTCCTGCGCGGCGCCGATTTGGCGCTTTATCCCGGCGAATTGGTCGCTCTTGTCGCCCCTTCCGGGGCCGGCAAGTCGACGCTTCTGCACCTTGCCGGTCTCCTGGAGCGGCCCGATGGCGGCGACGTCTACATTGCCGGCACGGCGGCCGGCGGTCTCGACGATCACGCCCGCACCGCGCTGCGCCGCACCGAGATTGGCTTCGTCTATCAGTTCCACCATCTCCTGCCAGAATTCTCCGCCCTGGAGAACTGCGTCATCCCGCAGATGATCGCGGGCCTGTCGCGGCAGGAGGCGAGCGAGCGGGCCCGCCAGCTTCTGGCCTATCTGAGGATCGATCAGCGGGCCGAGCATCGCCCGGCCGAGCTTTCCGGCGGCGAGCAGCAGCGCGTCGCCATCGCCCGGGCCTTCGCCAACGCGCCGCGGCTGCTTCTCGCCGACGAGCCGACCGGCAATCTCGATCCCAAGACCTCCGACCGCGTCTTCGAGGCTTTCGCGACCTTGGTGCGCGAGACGCGCCTTGCCGGCCTCGTCGCCACCCACAATCTGGCGCTGGCCGCCCGCATGGATCGCACCGTGACGCTGCGCGAGGGGCTGATCGTGCCCTATGAGGACGGCTGACGGCCAAGCGCCGCGCGAACGCGCCGGCCGCCTCACATCCGCTTGAAGTCCCGCCTCCTGCCCTGGAAGCCGGTTGGCGAGGGGCTAGGTCGTTAAGCAGGATGGCTGACCTTCGCACCATACGGCCTTTTCTTGCCGCTTTCCTGTCGCTTTGGGCCGCTTTGCTTGTGGCGGCCGGCGCGGCTGCCTCGCCGGCGGCCTGGGAGGCGCTGCGCCAGCCCGGCGCGGTGGCGATGATGCGCCATGCCTTGGCGCCCGGCACCGGCGATCCGGCCGGCTTTCGCCTTGGCGATTGCGCCACGCAGCGCAATCTCAGCGATGCCGGACGCGCGCAGGCGGGCGCCATCGGTCGCGCCTTCCGCCAGAACGGCATTGAGATCGATCGGGTGCTCACCAGCGAGTGGTGCCGTAGCCGCGAGACGGCGGAGCTCCTCGGCCTTGGCCCGGTGGAAGAGTTCCAGCCGCTCAATTCCTTCTTCCGGGACCGCGGCAAGGGCGCCGGCCAGACCGAGCGGCTGCGCGCTTTCCTTGCCGGACGGAGCGGGCAGGGGGCCCTCCTTCTGGTGACGCACCAGGTGAACATCACTGCCTTGACCGAGGTCTATCCGGCGTCCGGCGAGGTGGTCGTCGTCGAGATGGACGAAGACGGGCGCGTCGAGGTGGCGGGGAAGATCAGCATTCGCCCCTGACGGGCTTGCCGCGCGGCGGGCGGCCACGACGACAAGAAGGACATGACGACGAGAAGGCCACGACGGCAAGAAGGCCACGACGACAACAAGGAAAGGGAGAAAAGCTGATGCGATCGTTTTTCCTGGCAGCGATGTTGGCGCTGTCCCTGCCGCTTGCCGGCGCCTTTGCCGACCTTGCCCGGGCCCATCACGGCTGGGGCTGGGCGACCGATGAGGAGTTCCAGCTCACCGGTACCATTACCGGCAAGCGCCTCGGCAACCCGCATGGCGAGCTCACCTTGCAGGCCGATGAGGCCGAATGGCTGGTGGAGATCGGCCAGCCCTGGCGCAACGAGCGCGCCGGCCTCACCGAGGATGTGCTCGCGAACGGCACGGAAGTCACCGTGCACGGCCACCGCTCGGCCCGGCAAGGCGAGCGGCTGATGAAGGCGGAGCGTCTCGTCATCGCCGGCAAGGAATACGACCTTTATCCGGGCCGGACCTCGTAGCCTCATGCAAGGTTCTGGCGAGGTGAACGCCCGCCTCTTCGGCAGCACGGCGTGTCGGCGGCCTTAGCGGCCCTTGAGGCGCTGCCTCTCGCTGCGGCGCTGCGCGATTCCGTCTGGGCCTATCCGCTCGTCAACGCGGCCCATATCCTCGGCATCGCGCTGCTCTTCGGGGCGATCGCACCGCTGGATCTGCGCCTGCTCGGTGCCTTTTCCCGTGTCGATGTCGCTGGCCTGACGCGCATTCTCGTCCCGGTCGCCGTCTTCGGCCTCGTGCTCGCGGCCGCCGCCGGAAGCCTCCTCTTCGTGACCGATGCGCGCGACTACGCCGGCTCGCGCTTCTTCCAGGCGAAGATGCTTGTCGTTCTCCTCGCCGTGGCGAACGCCCTTGCCCTGCGCCTTGCGCCTTCCTGGCGAGCCTTGCGCCGGCCGGGCGGCGACCTCTTCCCCGTCGCGGCCCCCGTCGCCGAAGGCCCCGGCCTGGTCGTCCGCCTTGCCGCCGCCCTTTCTCTTTTCTTGTGGCCGACGGCGATCCTTCTCGGTCGCCTGGTCGGCTACTTTTGAGCCCGCGGGGCGCGCCCCAAGAGCCTGCTGAGACGGCCTCGCGGCTGGCGCCGAGGCTTGCCGGGCTGGCGCCTTGCGATCCCTGTCCCACGCCTGCTCCGCTCCCGCGCAAGAGGCCTTTCGCCGCCAAGACCCAAGGCGCAAGCCTCGCACGCCCGCGAACCGATAGGCTCTTGCAAGGGTATGGTTGACAAGGAGGATGGATGAGAACAAAATAAAAACAAAGAGGGAGTGAAAAATGAATACATGGGCTTCTGAAGCGCTTGCCTTGGCCGCTACCGCCGTTTTCACGGGCAGCCTCTATCTTCTGAGCTTGGGGCTTTTCGCGCCGCTGTAGTCGGCTTGCCGGTGCGCGGCTGACGCTGCCGTGTCGGGTGGGGAAGCCTCCGCCCGGTTTCAGTCGGCGAGCGTCATCGTCTCTACGGAGAGGATGGTCGGCAGATGCTCGGCGAGGCGCTGCCAGCTCTCGCCTTCATCGGCGCTGGCATAGAGCGAGCCGGTATTGGTGCCGAAATAGACGCCGGCCGGGTCGAGCGCGTCCGTCGCCATCGCCTGGCGCAGGACGGCGAAATAGACATGGCTCTGCGGCAGGCCGTTGCGCATCGCCTGCCATGAACGACCGGCATCGCGCGAGCGCCAGACGGCGGCTGCGCCTTCCGGCACGTAGCGGCCGGCGATGTCGCCGTTGAGCGGCACGAAGAACACTGTGTCGGGATCGCGCGGATGCGTTGCGACCGGAAAGCCGAAGGAGGAGGGCAGGCCTTGCTCGATGCTTTCCCAGGCTCGGCCGCCATCCTCGCTGCGGTACATGCCGCAATGGTTCTGCTGGTAGAGCCGCTCGCCCTTGCCCGGCGCCTTGGCGAGATTGTGCACGCACTGGCCGAAGGCGGGATAGCGCTGCTCTTGCGGCAGGTAATCGGCGCGCGTGCCTTGATTGCGCGGCTCCCAATTCCTGCCCCCGTCGGCGGAATGAAACACGCCCGCGGTGGAGATGCCGACCCAGATCCGTGCGTCATCGGCCGGGTCGACGACGATGGAATGCAAGGTCAGCCCGGCGCCGCCCGGCGCCCATTGGGGCCGTGTCGGATGCGCCCTCAGCCCCGTCACATGCTGCCAGCTCTCCCCGTCATCCGCGCTGCGGAAAAGCCCGGCCGGCTTCACCCCGGCATAAAGCGAACCATTGGCCGGGCAAAGGCTCCATACCGACTGGATCGCCTCCTCATCCTCCCTCTCGCCCTCGCCGTCATCGAAGGCAAGGCCATCGCCCGAGCGCGTCCAGCTTTGGCCGAGATCGGCCGATTTCCACCCATCGAGGCCCACCCATGCATGGCCGCCGCCGGCATAGATCGTCCCGCTTGCCGCATCGCCGACGACATGGTTGATCGGCCAGGCCTCGCAGAAGGGGCCCTTCAGCGCGAAGTCGCGCCGCGCCGCGTCGCTGGTGAGGATGAAGACGCCCTTGGTCGTGCCGATAAGAAGGACAATCCCGGTCATGGCGCCCACCTTCCACCTTGCACCGGCTCGGCTTCCGGCTGCCCTTTGGCCACCTGCGGCCGTTTGTCGTCTGGCTCGACCGCGCCGTCGCAGTGCATTATATTGATATCAACGTATTTGCAGCATGTCAAAAAGCTCCGAGCTCACCGGCGGGCCCACCCCCGAGCCTACCTTTGCCACCACGCGCGAAGTCCGCGACACGTGCCTGTGCCTCTTCGTGCAGCGGACGGCGCGCGCCCTTGCACGCCGCTTCGACGCGGCGCTGCGCCCGCTCGATCTCACCAACGGCCAGTTCTCGCTGCTGATGTCGCTCAACAGGCCGCAGCCGCCTGCGCTCGGCGAGGTGGCGGAGCTTCTTGCCATGGACCGCACGACGTTGACGGCAAATCTCAAGCCCCTGGAGCGGCGCGGCCTCGTCGCGGTGGAAAGGGGGCGGGACGACCGCCGTCGCCGCCATCTGCGCCTGACGGCGGCCGGACATGCGCTGCTTGGCGAGGCGGTGCCGATCTGGCGCCGCGAGCATGCCGCGCTCGAAGACCTCCTGTCGGGCGGCGAGGCGGCCCGGCTGCGCGCCGAGCTTGTGGCCCTTTCCTGAATTCTCCGGCGACGTCGGGCAATAGCGGGGAAATCGGGCCGCAAGCCTCGCCTTGCTCCGGGCGAGCTTTTATCAAGGATGCGCCACGGGGAGGGATTCGCATGCCGGACGGACCGGGCTTCATCCATCTCAATTGCCATTCCGCCTATTCGCTGCTGGAAGGCGCCCTCCCGGTCAAGAAGCTCATCGACCTTGCCGTCGCCGCCGAAATGCCGGCGGTCGGTGTCACCGATACCGCCAATCTCTTCGGGGCCCTGGAGTTTTCCGAGAAGGCGGCTTCTTGCGGCGTGCAGCCGCTTGTCGGTTGCAAGCTTCCCGTCTGTCTGGCGCCGCCTGCCGTCCCCAACGGCCGACGCGAAACCTGGCGCGCCGCGGCGCACGAGCATCTCTTTCTGCTCGCCGCCGACGAGGCTGGCTGGCAGAACCTCGTTGCTCTGGTCACGCAGTTCTATCTCGGCGGCGACGGAGCCGGCCTGCCGTTGACGCCGGCTTTGCTTGCCGAGCATGGCAAGGGGCTGATTGCGCTGACCGGCGGCCATGACGGCGTTCTCTACCCCTCCTTCGCCGCCGGCCGGCCGGAGGATGCGGGCGCGCGCCTTGCCGCGCTTTTGCCCATCTTCGAGGACCGCCTCTATCTGGCGGTCGAGCGGCATGGCATGGCGGCCGAGCGTATCGGCGAGGCCGGCGTGTTGGAACTCGCCTATGCGGAGGGCGTGCCGATCGTCGCCACCAACGAGCCCTTCTTCGCCTCCGCCGACGATTATGAGGCGCATGACGCGCTGCTCGCCGTTGCGGAAGGCCGCGTGCTTTCGGAGGACGATCGCCGTCAGCTGACACCCGCCCATGCCTTTCTCTCCGGTGCGGAGATGCGGGCGCGCTTTGCCGATCTTCCCGAGGCGCTGGACAATACGGTCGAAATCGCCCTGCGCTGCCTCGTCCGGCCGAAGACGCGAGCCCCCATCCTGCCGCGCTTCGTCAAGGAAGAGCGCGTCGGCGAGCTTGTCGACGAGCAGGCCGCCGAGGCGCTGGAGGCGGCCGAGCTCCGCCGCCAGGCCGAGGAAGGGCTTGCGCAGCGTCTTGAAAAGCTCGGCCTGGCGCCTGGCCTTGATGAGGCCGATTACCGCGACCGGCTGGAGACGGAACTCTCCATCATCGAGCGCATGCGCTATCCGGGCTACTTCCTCATCGTCGCCGACTTCATCAAATGGGCCAAGGAGCGCGGCATCCCGGTCGGGCCCGGGCGCGGCTCCGGCGCCGGTTCCGTCGTCGCCTGGGCGCTCACCATCACCGATCTCGATCCGCTCCGCTTCGGCCTCCTTTTTGAGCGCTTCCTCAACCCGGAGCGCGTGTCGATGCCCGATTTCGACATCGATTTCTGCCAGGAGCGGCGCGACGAGGTGATCGCCTACGTGCAGTCGCGCTACGGCGCCGACCAGGTGGCGCAGATCATCACCTTCGGCACGTTGCAGGCGCGCGCGGCGTTGCGCGATGTCGGCCGTGTGTTGGAAATGCCCTACGGCCAGGTCGACCGGCTGTGCAAGCTGGTCCCGGCGGATCCGGCCAATCCCGTCTCCCTCGCCCAGGCCGTCGCCGACGAGCCGCGCTTTGCCGAGGAGGTGGAGCGCGAGCCGGTCGTTGAGCGTCTCATCGACATCGCCACGCGTCTGGAGGGGCTTTATCGCCATGCCTCCACGCATGCGGCCGGCATCGTCATCGGCGACCGGCCGCTGCATGAGCTGGTGCCGCTTTATCGCGATCCGCGCTCGCCGCTTCCCGTCACCCAGTTCAACATGAAATGGGTGGAGCAGGCCGGCCTGGTGAAGTTCGACTTCCTCGGCCTGAAGACGCTGACCGTCCTCGATCGCGCCTGCCGGCTCCTGGCCAAGCGCGCTATCGAATGCGATCTCGCCGCCCTGCCGCTCGACGATCCGACCACCTATCGGATGCTCGCCCGGGGCGAGACGGTCGGTGTCTTCCAGTTGGAAAGCCAGGGCATGCGCCGTGCCCTCGTCGGCATGCGTGCCGACCGCTTTGAGGACATCATCGCCCTCGTCGCCCTCTATCGGCCCGGCCCGATGGACAACATCCCGACCTACAACCGCCGCAAGCACGGCGAGGAGGAGCCGGACTACCTGCTCGCCGAGCTGGAGCCGACCCTGAAGGAGACCTACGGCGTCATCATCTACCAGGAACAGGTGATGCAGATCGCGCAGACCCTCTCCGGCTATTCGCTCGGCGAGGCCGATCTTCTGCGCCGCGCCATGGGCAAGAAGATCAAGGCGGAGATGGACGCCCAGCGCGAGCGCTTCGTGGAGGGTGCCAAGGCGCGCGGCGTCAAGGCGGCGGACGCGGCCATGGTGTTCGACCTCGTCGCCAAATTCGCCAGCTACGGCTTCAACAAGTCGCACGCCGCCGCCTACGCGCTCGTCGCCTTCCAGACGGCCTATCTGAAGGCGAATTATCCGGCCGAGTTTCTTGCCGCCTCCATGACGCTGGACATGGGCAATACCGACAAGCTGTCGGAGTTTCGCCTGGAGGCCAAGCGCCTCGGCATCTCCGTCCTGCCGCCGGACATCAACCGCTCCGGCGTCGTCTTCGACGTGGAGGAGGGCGCCATCGTCTACGCCCTTGCGGCGCTGAAGGGCGTCGGCCATCAGGTGGTGGAGCATATCGTGGAGCGCCGCGGCGACAGGCCCTTTGCCGGCCTTGCCGATTTCGTCGCCCGCACCGATCCGCGCCTCATCGGCCGGCGCGCCCTGGAATGCCTCATCCAGGCCGGCGCTTTCGATTCCATGCGGCTCGACCGGGCGACGCTGTTTGCCAATGTCGCCCGCCTGGTGCGCAGCGGCTCTGAGCACCATGCCCGCCGCGAAGCCGGTGTCGTCGACCTTTTCGCCGCGCCGAGTGACGCCCCCGATCTGACGCTCTTGCCGGCCGATCCCTGGCCCAAGCCGGAACAACTCATGCGCGAGCTCGCCGCCGTCGGCGACTATCTCTCCGGCCATCCGCTCGATGCCTATGCCGAGGTCGTCGCCAAGAAGGGCGGCAGGAGCTGGGAGGATTTCGCCGTTTCGGTGCGCCGCATGGGCTCCGGCGCGGACCTTGTCGCCGCCACGCTGGTGCGCAAGCAGGAAAAGCGCACCCGTTCCGGTGGCCGCATCGGTATCCTGACGCTCTCCGATGCCTCCGGACAGTTCGAGGCGGTGCTCTATCAGGAGAGTTTGGTGGAATGGCGCGACCGGCTGGAGCCGGGCCAGTCCTATCTTCTGCGCCTTTCCGCCGAAGCTGAGGACGAAACGGAAGATTTGCGCGTGCGCGTTCTCGGCGTGGAGCCCCTGGAAGAGGCGGCGGCGCGTCTGTCGCGCGCCCTGACCGTCTATCTGGAGGAGGGCGGTCAGGTGGAGCGCGTGGCAAGCCATCTTGCCGGAACCGGCGAGGCCAGCGTCTCCTTCGTCCTGATGCGCCGCGCCGAGCGCCGGGAGATTGAGATCCGTTTGCCGGGTCAGTACCAGGTCACACCGCAGGTTGCGAGCGCCATCAAGGCGATGCCGGGCGTCGTTCACGTAGAGCTTCAGTAGACGCGGCAAGCGCCCGGCCGGCGCGGCGGAACTGTCCTTCTCCCTGGCGCGGGGACGCGGGGCTGCGGCCAGGCCGGCTTGCATTCCTTTCCGCGTTGCACCATTTCACCGTTGCAAAAACGCGCCCTTGCACGTATAGGGCCGCCCATCACACACGCAGGGCTGACTCATGCTCCTTGGCGAGCATCCGGTGGCGGTTCGCCGTCTTACCCCTGCGGAGGCATAACCGGAGACGAATATGGCGCTTCCTGATCTTTCCATGCGCCAGCTCTTGGAAGCTGGCGTTCATTTCGGTCATCAGTCACATCGCTGGAACCCGAAGATGGCTCCCTACATCTTCGGCGAGCGCAACAACATCCACATCATCGATCTCGCCCAGACCGTGCCGATGTTCTATCGGGCGCTGCAGGCGGTCAGCGATGTTGTCGCGCAGGGCGGGCGCGTTCTCTTCGTCGGCACCAAGCGTCAGGCTTCCGATGTGGTTGCCGATTCGGCGCGCCGCTCGGCCCAGTATTACGTCAATTCCCGCTGGCTCGGCGGCATGCTGACCAACTGGAAGACCATCTCCAACTCCATCCAGCGGCTGAAGACGCTGGAGCAGATGTTGGAGGAGGGCGTCCAGGGCCTCACCAAGAAGGAGCTGCTTTCCTTGACGCGCGAGCGCGAGAAGCTGGAGCGCGCGCTTGGCGGCATCAAGGATATGGGCGGCATCCCGGATTTGCTCTTCGTCATCGACACCAACAAGGAATCGATCGCCGTCGCCGAGGCGCGTCGCCTCAACATCCCCGTCGCCGCCGTCGTCGACACCAATTCCGATCCTGAAGGCATCTCCTATCCGATCCCGGGCAACGACGATGCCGGTCGCGCGCTGGCGCTCTACTGCGATCTGGTGGCGCGCGCGGTTCTGGACGGCATCTCGCGCGGCCAGGGCGATATGGGCATCGATCTTGGCGCCGCCGAGGAGGTGAGCGAGGCTGCGCTGGAAGAGCAGGCGGAGTTCGAGCCTCCCGAGGCCGGGCCGGTGACGGAGGAAAGCGCCGCCAATCGCGAGGTGCTTGAGGCGGCCGAGGCTGAGGGCGCCGATCCCGATCCGCAGTCCGACGTACAGGCCGACAAGGCGCCGCCTTCGCCGGGCCATGCGGCGCCGCAGGCCGGCGCCGGCGAGGCCGCTGACGAAGAGCCGCTGTTTGAGCGGCCGGAGGGCGAGCCGGACGATCTGAAGAAGATCACTGGCATCGGCCCGAAGGTGGAGGAGCGGTTGAACGCTCTCGGCATCATCAAATTCGCCCAGGTCGCAGCGCTGAAGAAGGCCGAGATCGAGCGCCTCAACGATTCGCTTGGCTCCAAGGGTCGCGTGGAGCGCGAGGATTGGGTCGCCCAGGCCAAGGCGCTTGTGAAGGAACAGAAGGCGGCCGACAAGGCGGCCTGAGACAGGAAAGAGGACCGATCGATGGCTGTTACGGCCCAGATGGTGAAGGAGCTGCGCGACAAGACCGGCGCCGGCATGATGGATTGCAAGACCGCGCTGACGGAGACCGGCGGCGACATGGAAGCGGCGGTCGACTGGCTGCGCGCCAAGGGTCTTGCCAAGGCCGCCAAGAAGGCCGGCCGCGTGGCGGCCGAGGGCCTTGTCGGCATCGCCGAGGCCGCCGGCAAGGCGGCGTTGGTGGAGGTGAATTCGGAGACCGATTTCGTCGCCCGCAACGAGGTGTTTCAGGCATTGGTGCTGCAAATCGCCGAGGCGGCGCTCGCCACCGACGGGTCGGTGGAGGCGGTGAAAGCCGCCAAGATGCCGGACGGCTCCGGCAAGGATGTGGAGACCGCGCTCACCGATGCGGTCGCCACCATCGGCGAGAACATGATCCTGCGCCGGGCCGCGGTCGTTTCCGCCGAGCCGGGCGTCGTGGCGAGCTACGCGCATGCCGCGGCCGCGCCTGGGCTTGGCAAGATCGGCGTCCTGGTGGCGCTTCAGTCCAATGGCGACAAGGACAAGCTGGCTGCCTTCGGCCGCCAGATCGCCATGCATGTCGCCGCCGCCAATCCGCTTTCGGTCGATATCGATGGCCTCGACGCCGACACCGTGGCGCGCGAGCGGGCCGTGTTTGCCGAGCAGGCGCGCGAATCGGGCAAGCCGGCGCAGATCATCGACAAGATGGTCGATGGCCGCATGCGCAAATTCTATGAGGAATCGGTGCTTTTAAAGCAGGCCTTCGTCATGGATCCCGATCGCCCCGTTGAGGCCGCTTTGGCCGATGCGGAGAGGGATGCGGGCGCCGCGATCGCCATTACCGGCTTCGCCTGCTTCCGCCTCGGCGAAGGTGTGGAGCGCGAGGAAGAGGATTTCGCCGCCGAGGTTGCCGCCGCCGCCGGCGGACGCTGAGGGGCAATCGTAAGGCCTGCGGCGCTCGCCGGGGCCGCAAGGAGGAGGATGCGCGTGCCAAGGCGCATGCCGTCAAGAGGATTGACGCGCCCATGAGCGGCCGGCCGCGACCCAAACGCGTTCTCCTCAAGCTTTCCGGCGAGGCCCTCATCGGCTCGCAGGCCTTCGGTATCGACGATGGCACCGTGCGGCGCTTTGCCGAAGAGATCGCCGCCGTGCGCAACGCCGGCACCGAGCTTGCCCTCGTCATTGGCGGGGGCAACATCTTCCGAGGCATGGCGATCGCCGCCCAGGGCGGCGACCGCGTGACCGGCGACCATATGGGCATGCTCGCCACGGTCATGAACGCGCTCGCCGTGGAGGCGGCGCTGGAAAGGCTCGGCATCGCCGCCAGGGCGATGTCGGCGATCGAGATGCCATCCATCTGCGAGACCTATATCCATCGCCGCGCCGCCTGGCATATGGACGAGGGCAGGGTGGTGGTGCTCGCTGGCGGCACCGGCAATCCCTTCTTCACCACCGATTCGGGGGCGGCGCTGCGCGCGCTGGAGCTGGAATGCGACGCGCTCTTGAAGGGCACCCAGGTCGACGGCGTCTATTCGGCCGATCCGCGGCTTCATCCCGACGCCAAGCTCTACGACCAGGTGACCTTCAAGGAGGTCATTGAGAAGGGTCTGGCCGTCATGGACACGGCGGCATTCGCCCTTGCCCGCGATAACGGCTTGCCGATAATCGTATTTAACATTCACGAGCCAAGGGCGCTCGCCCGCATCATCGCCGGCGAGCCGGTCGGAACGCTGGTTTCGGACGACGGCCTGGGCTGATTCTTCCGGGGGAAGACATATGAGTTCTGGGGTAGATTTTAAGGATCTGAAGCGGCGCATGGACGGGGCGGTTTCGGTTCTGCGTACCGAGCTTTCCGGCCTGCGCACCGGTCGCGCATCGCCGCAGCTGCTCGATCCGATCACGGCCTCGGCCTATGGTTCGCAGATGCCGATCTCCCAGCTTGGCACCGTCAGCGTGCCGGAGCCGCGCATGCTTTCCGTCCAGGTCTGGGATCAGTCGCTCGTCGGCGCCGTGGACCGGGCCATTCGCGATGCCAATCTCGGCCTCAACCCGATCGTGGAGGGCAATCTGTTGCGCATCCCGATTCCGGAGTTGAACGCTGAGCGTCGTCAGGAAATGGTCAAGGTCGCGCACAAATATGCCGAAAGCGCGCGTGTGGCGGTGCGCCATGTGCGCCGCGACGGCATGGAAGCCTTGAAGAAGCACGAGAAGGAAGGCGGCGTCAGCCAGGACGAGAGCCGCGTCGAGGGCGAGCGCATCCAGAGCCTGACGGACGAGCATATTGTCGCGATCGACGAGATGCTCGCCCAGAAGGAAAAGGAGATCATGCAGGTCTGACGGGCGGCCGGGCTCCCGCTGCGACAACAGGGAGGCCTGCCTCGGCCGCGGCAGCTTGATAGGCCGCCTCTGCGGTGCGGCAAAGAAAGACCCCATCGGGGCGAGAATCGCTCTACCATCAGGCGTTGAATGCGCCTGGAGAGGCGGCAGGGAAGGTGATGGGCAAGGTAGCGCAGATCGAATCGTTGCCGCTCACCGAATCCGGCGGCGAGATACCCGTTCATGTGGCCATTATCATGGATGGTAATGGCCGCTGGGCGGCAGCGCGCGGCCTGCCGCGGATCGAGGGCCACCGGCGAGGCGTGGAGGCGGTTCGCCGCACCGTGCGCCATGCCGGCAGGCGGGGTGTCAAGGCCCTGACCCTTTTCACCTTTTCCTCGGAGAATTGGTCGCGGCCGAAGTCGGAGGTGGAGGATCTCTTCAACCTCCTGCGTTTCTTCATCCGCAACGACCTGGCCGAGCTGAAGGCCAACGGCGTCAGGATCAAGGTGATTGGGCGCCGCGAGGGCCTGCCGCCCGATATCGGCGATCTGGTGCGCGAGGCGGAGAGCGAGACGGCCGCCAATCAAGGCCTGACCTTGCAGGTCGCCTTCAATTACGGTGGCCGCGACGAACTCGTGCGTGCCGCGCGGCTGGTCGGGGAGAAGATGCTCGCCGGCGCCATCGACCCGGCCGATGTCAACGAGCGCATCTTCGAGGAGCACCTCGATACCGCCGGGATCTGCGATCCCGATCTTCTGATCCGCACCTCCGGCGAGGCGCGGATCTCCAATTTCCTGCTGTGGCAGCTCGCCTACACCGAATTCGTCTTCTTGCCCGTCTGCTGGCCTGATTTCGATGAAACCGAGTTCGATGCGGCGATCGCTGAATTCCATAGCCGCGAACGTCGATTCGGAGGGCTTTTTCATGGTTGAAGAGACGCAAACGGCTGCAACGCAAGAGACGTCGACGACGGGTTCGTCGACAGGGGAACCTCCGCGCTCCCCACGGGAGGTGCAGATCCGCACCATCTCTGCCCTGCTTCTGTTGCCGCTCGCCATCATTCCCGCATGGCTGGGCGGCGTCTGGTTTCTGGCGCTGATTCTCGCGCTCGCCGCTATCGTTTACGTGGAATTCACCCGCATGACCGGCGCCGAGACGCCGCTCGCCTGGCGTATCGGCATGGGCGCCTTGATGGCCTTCGCTCTCGTCATCGCCACGGGGGGCTTCTTCTGGGGAGCGGTGATCTTGCTGCTGCTGCCGCTCTTGACGATCCCGATGATCAGCAGTGGCACGATCGTCTTTGAGGAAGGGCTGGAAGATCCCGCTGCCGATCGGCGCCCACGATGGCTTGCCCTGGGCGTGCTTTATGCCGGACTGCCGAGCGCCGCGCTCCTGGCGCTGCGCGCCGATCCCGAAGTAGGCCTCTTGGCGATCTTTTTCGTCTTTCTGATCGTCTGGGTCACCGACATCAGCGCCTTCTTCGGCGGCAGGTCGCTCGGCGGGCAGAAGCTGGCCCCCGGGATTTCGCCCTCCAAGACGATCTCCGGGGCGCTCATCGGCCTTGGCGCCGCGGTGATGACCGGCATCGTCTTCGCGCTCTTCACCCGGGCGGGTCTGGTTGCCGCCATTTTCGCCGCTGTGGTCCTGTCGCTTGCCGCCCAGGCCGGCGACCTTGGAGAATCCTGGCTGAAGCGACGTTTCGGCGTGAAGGATACCGGCAACCTCATACCCGGCCACGGAGGCTTCATGGATCGTGTCGACGGGCTGTATGCGGCCGCCATAGCGGCCGTCATCCTCGCCTTCATGGGCCTTAGCGAGCCGCTTCCCGGCTGAGAACCGTAGCCTTGCAAAGCACCGTATCCATCCTCGGCGCGACCGGCTCGATAGGCGAGAGCGCCGCCGATATCCTGGAGCGCGACCGGCGGCTCGGCGCCGGCGCGCGTTTCAGGGTCCGCGCCGTCACCGCCGGCACCAAGGTGGCCGAGCTTGCTGCCGTGGCCCGGCGGCTGGGCGCCGAGATGGCGGTCATCCGCGATGTCGGAAGCTATCGCGCCCTCAAGGAAGCGCTCGCCGGCACCGGGATCGACGTTGCGGCCGGCGAGGAGGCTGTCTGCGAGGCGGCGGCCCTTCCGGTCGACAGGCTGATCTCGGCGATCGTCGGCGCGGCGGGCGTTGCTCCGACGGCTGCCGGGATTCGCGCCGGCAACGATGTGGCGCTTGCCAACAAGGAATGCCTTATTTGCGCCGGCGCCGCCTTCATGGCGCTGGCGCGCCAGATGGGCGTGCGCATCCTGCCGGTCGATTCGGAGCACAACGCCATTCACCAGCTCCTCGCCGGCCACGATCCGGCGGCCATCGACAAGCTCGTCCTCACGGCTTCCGGCGGCCCTTTCCGGGCCAGAAGCGCGGCAGATCTGGCGCGGGTCACCGTGGAGGAGGCGCTGTGCCATCCCACCTGGTCGATGGGCCCGAAGATCACCATCGATTCGGCAACCTTGATGAACAAGGGCCTGGAGCTCATTGAGGCGCATCACCTTTTCGCCTTTCCGCCGGAGCAGCTCGACGTCCTCATCCATCCGCAATCGAAGGTGCACGCCTTCATCGTCTTCCGCGACGGCTCCTGGCATGGCGAGCTCGGTGCGCCCGATATGCGCCGGCCTATCGCCTATTGCCTCAACTGGCCGGAGCGTGCGGAGACGGCGACCAGCCATCTTGATCTTGCCGAGATCGGCACGCTGTCCTTCGAAAAGCCGGACATGCAGCGTTTCCCCGCCTTGCGCATCGCGCGTGAGGCATTGGCGCGGGGCGGGGGCTCCACGACGGTGCTGAATGCGGCCAACGAGGTTGCCGTTGCCGGCTTCCTGGGACGTCAGATATCCTTCATGGCGATCCCGGCCCTCGTGGAGGAGGTGCTGGAAGCCGCCGACAGGGCCGGCCTGCTGCACGAGCCGGAAAGCGTCGAGACGGCGCTGGCGCTCGATGGGCGGGCGCGGCAATTGGCCAAGCTGCGTCTGACGGAGGCCGCCTAGCAGGCTGCTAAAATGGCGGCTGAAACGGCAAGAGGATGCAAAGGAGCGGCCAAGGGGCGGCGCGGGGGCGCCGCGCCGATGCCCGCTCCAGGGGCGCCGCAAGGCGGCTTGCGGCCGTTTCGCATTCCCTTTTTTCTGCATGGAGGGATATGGCGGTTTAAACCCGCGATATCGTGGTGAAGGCTCGGAGATGCCGGCATTTCCTGCCTCTTCGCGCCTGGTGCCGGGAAAAATCCGCCGATACCATTTGCCTGCCGTGGGTGCGTTCACGACTTAGTACCCTATGTTAGCGTATCCGGCCGACTTGCAGTCTGTCGCCGAGAAGGAAGGAAAGCCGAGCTGATGCTGGAATATCTGAGCTCCACCGGCAGCGTCGTGATCGGCTATGCGGTGCCGGCGCTGATCGTCCTGACAGTCGTCGTCTTCGTGCACGAGCTTGGCCATTTCCTCGTTGCCCGCTGGTGCGGCATCAAGGTGGCCACCTTCTCCATCGGTTTCGGACGCGAGCTTTTCGGCTTCTTCGACCGGCAAGGCACGCGCTGGCGCTTCAGTGCCATCCCGCTCGGCGGCTATGTCAAATTCGTCGGCGACGAGAACGGCGCCTCCATTCCCGATGCGGAGATGCTGGAGGAGACGCCGCCGGCCGAGCGCAAGGGCCTGTTTCATTTCGCGCCGGTCTGGCAGCGCGCTCTCGTCGTGGCGGCCGGGCCCTTCGCCAACTTCCTGCTCGCCATTGCGATCTTCGCCGGCATCTTCGGCATCGTCGGCAAACCCGTCACCACGCCTATCGTGGAAGTCGTCAATCCCGGCAGCGCCGCGGAGGAGGCGGGCTTCCGGCCCGGCGACACCATCCTCGCCATCGACGGCAAGGCGATGTCCACCTTCACCGATGTGCAGCGTGTCGTGGCGCTGGCTTCTGACGAGACGCTGACCTTCACCGTGGAGCGCGACGGCGCCGAGATGGACCTCATTGCCACGCCCAGGCGTCAGGAGATTCCGGACGGTCTCGGCGGCACGCAGCGCATCGGCGTGCTTGGCGTGTCGCGTCAGGCCGAAAGGCGGTTGCAGCGCTATGGTCCGATCGATGCCGTCGGCGAGGGCGTCAAGGAGACCTATGTCATCATCGAGCGCACGCTGACCTATGTCGGGCGTCTGGTCTCCGGCCAGGAAACGGCCGATCAGCTCAGCGGTCCCCTGCGGGTGGCGCAGGTCTCCGGCGTCGTGGCCTCTTCCGGCGGGGTCGTCGGCCTCATTCACCTCGTCGGCATCTTGTCGGTCAGCATCGGCCTTCTCAACCTCTTCCCGGTGCCCATGCTCGATGGCGGCCACCTGGTTTTCTACGGCATCGAAGCGGCGCGCGGGCGCCCGCTCGGGGCGCGCGCGCAGGAGATGGGCTTTCGCATCGGCCTTGCCCTCGTCATCATGTTGTTCGTGCTCGTCACGTTCAACGATATCGTAAGAATGACGGGCATTTGAGCGTCGTTGCCGAATAGCCACTTGACGGGCAAAAACACCTCACGCCAGCCCCTGTCCGGTTGCACGGCTCCGGAAAGATTGCGATACGGGCGATGCGAATCCGCGGCGCCCTAAGCGTTTTGGGCATTCTCCGCACACAAGAGACCGGGCAAACGGCACATGAGATATAATTCGTTGGCGGGATTGGTCCGCGTCAGGGCCCTTATGGTGATGGCCGTTATCGGAGCGGCTCTTCTCCTGGCGCAGATGAGTGTCACGCCGGCTCAGGCGGCGGTGGTGAGCTCCGTCGCCGTTCAAGGCAATGAGCGCGTCGATGCCGAGACCATCCGCGCCTACGTTCTCGTCAAGCCGGGACGCAGCTTCACCGCTGCCGATGTCGATGAATCGCTGAAGGCCCTGTTCGAGACGGGCCTGTTCTCCGACGTGCAGATCGTGCAGCGCGGCGGCACGCTCGTGGTGAGCGTGGAAGAGAACCCGATCATCAACAAGATCAGCTTTGAGGGGAACAAGAAGTACAAGGACGAGCAGCTGGAAAGCGCCGTCACCTCCAAGCCGCGCGGTGTTTTCACGCGCGCCAAGGTGCAGACCGACGTCCAGCGTATCCTTGAGCTCTATCGTCGCGCCGGCCGCTTCCAGGGCTCCGTGACCCCCAAGATCATCAAGCTGCCGTCCAATCGCGTGAACCTCGTCTACGAGATCTCCGAGGGCCCGAAGACCGGCGTCGCGCGCATCACCTTCATCGGCAACAAGAGCTACAGCGACGGCCGGCTGCGCAACGTCGTGCAGATGCGCGAGAGCGGCCTGCTCAGCTTCCTGCGCTCCAGCGATTCCTATGACCCGGACAAGCTGGCGGCCGACGAGGAGCGGCTGCGGCGCTTCTATCTCAATCGCGGCTATGCCGATTTGGCCGTCATCTCGGCGGTGGCCGACCTGGACCGCGAGCGCAACGCCTTCTTCGTCACCTACACGATCGAGGAGGGCGAGCAGTATCGCTTCGGCTCCATCGGCATTGACACCATCATTCCCGGCCTCGATACGGGACGGCTGATGCGTCTGACGGTGAGCGATGAGGGCGACATCTATTCCAGCGAGGCCGTCGAGAAGTCGATGGAGGCGATCACCATCGAACTCGCAGGTTCCGGCTACGCCTTCGCCCAGGTGCGCCCGCGCATCGACCGCGATCCCGTCAACCGCACCATCAGCGTTACCTATATCGTCGACGAGGGCCCGCGCGCCTATATCGAGCGCATCGAGATCAGCGGCAACGACCGCACGCGCGACTACGTCATCCGTCGTGAATTCGATATTGCCGAGGGCGATGCCTATAATCGGGTTCTCATCGACCGCGCCGAGCGTCGGCTTCGCAATCTCAACTATTTTGAGAAGGTGGAGATCGGGGCCGAGCCGGGCAGCGCGCCGGACCGCGTCATCGTCACCGTCCTTGTGGAGGAGAAGGCGACCGGCGAGTTCTCCTTCGGCGCCGGCTATTCCACCAGCGAGGGTATTCTCGGCGACGTCTCCTTGACGGAGCGCAACTTCCTCGGTCGCGGCTACTACGTGCGCGCGGCGATCGGCGGTGGCCAGTATTCGCAGACCTACGAGTTCGCCTTCACCGACCCCTATTTCCTGGGGCGGCGCGTCTCCGCGGGCTTCAACGTCTACCGCAAGAACTACGAGGAGAGCGACTACCGCTCCTACGACTACCAGACGACCGGCGGCGGGATCACCTTCGGCCTGCCGATCACGGAGAACTTCGTCGTCCAGCTCGGCTACAGGATCGAAGAGCAGAACATCGACGTGCCTGGCTGGAACAGGAACACCAGCACGCTCGCCAGCTGCCCCGTTTCGCGGGCCATCTGCCAGGCGGAGGGCGAGGCTATCCTGTCCTCGGCGGTGTGGAACCTCATCTACGATTCGCTCGATCAGCGCCGTGACCCGCGCGACGGCTTCTACGCCCAGTTCTCGCAGGAATTCACCGGCATTGGCGGCGACGTCACCTTCCTGCGCTCCACCTTCACGGCGGCCGCCTATCGCGAGCTGTGGATCGACCAGGAAGTGGTCGGCATGGTGAAGTTCCAGGGTGGTCACATCACCGGGCTCAGCGACGATGTGCGCCTCTTGGACGCCTTCTATAAGGGCGGTGAGACGGTGCGCGGCTTCGAGCCCTCCGGCTTCGGCCCGCGCGATGCCGTCACCGGCGATGCGCTGGGTGCCAACTTCTATGTGGCTGGCACGGCGGAGGTGGTCTTCCCGTTCCCGCTGCTGCCGCGCGAGCTCGGGCTGCGCGCCGGTCTCTTCGCCGATGCTGGCACGGCCTGGGATACCGATGCGGGCAACATTCCCGGCGTGACGGTGAACGACGATGCCTCGCTCCGCTCCTCGGTCGGCGCCTCGCTGCTCTGGGCCTCGCCGCTTGGCCCGATCCGCGCGGACTTCGCCTACGTGCTGACCGCGGAGAGCTACGACAAGGAGCAGTTCTTCCGCATTGGCGGCGGCACGCGCTTCTGATCCTCTTGGCCGGCCATCGGGCCGGCCGAGCTTTTCGTGGGTTCCATGGATAGATCGCGCTTCTTACCGCCTTTCTCGGGCCTGCGCCTTGAGGAGGCCGCACGTCTTGCCGGGGCGGAGCTGAGGCGGGGCGACCCGGCCGCGAAGGTGACCGGTTTCGCTCCCATCGAGCTTGCCGGGGAGGGCGATCTCACCTTCCTCGACAATCCCAAATACGCCCGTCATCTCGACAAGACGCGGGCGAGCGCCTGCCTGTGCGCGGCCAAATACGCCTCCAAGGTGCCTGAGGCGGTGATGCTCTTGGAGGCTGCCGAGCCCTACCGCGCCTATGCCAGGCTTCTGGCCGCCGCCTTTCCCGAAGCGACCGCTCCGAGCGCCTTCGCCTCTGCCGGCGAGGATGCGCTGATTGCCGGCCATGTGCATCCCAGCGCCCGGCTGGAAGAAGGCGTGCGGGTGGAGCCCGGCGCCGTCGTCGGCCCGCTGGCGGAGATCGGCCGCGGCACCGTGATTGGCGCCGGAAGCGTCGTCGGGCGAGCCGTCGCCATCGGACGCGATTGTCGCATCGGCCCGAATGCCACCGTTCAGCACGCCCTCATCGGCGACCGCGTGCAGCTGCATCCCGGCGTGCAGGTCGGCCAGGACGGCTTCGGTTTCGCCATGGGCCCGCAGGGGCATATGAAGGTGGCGCAGATCGGCCGCGTCGTCATCCAGGACGATGTGGAGATCGGCGCGGCCACCACCATCGACCGCGGCGCCAACCGCGATACGGTGATCGGCGAGGGGACGAAGATCGATAACCAGGTTCAGATCGGCCATAACGTGGAGATCGGTCGCCATTGCGTCATCGTTGCGCAGGTAGGGATTTCCGGCTCTGCCAGGCTGGGTGATTTTGTTGCGATTGGCGGAAAAACCGGCATAAACGGGCATGTCGCGATCGGTGATGGTGCCCAGATCGCGTCGATGAGCGTCGTTCATGGCGACGTGCCGCCTGGTGTGCGCTGGGGCGGCGTGCCGGCGCGGGCGGTCAAGGACTGGTTCCGCGAGGAAACGGTTCTGCGGCGCATTGCACGGCGTGAACTTGGGCTAAACGAGAAGGAGTGACGGCGCCCGCCGGGCAGCCGGTACCGGAGAATTCGATGAACGAGATGCCGACGCGGCTGGAAGCAGCAGACATCCACGCCATTTTGGAGGCGCTGCCGCACCGCTATCCGTTTCTGATGGTCGACCGCATCCGCGATATCCGAGGCGACGAGAGCGGTGTGGGCATCAAGAACGTCACCATGAATGAACCGCATTTCCAGGGCCATTTCCCCGCCTATCCGATCATGCCCGGCGTGCTCATCATCGAGGGCATGGCGCAGACCGCGGCGGCGCTGTGCGTGCTCGCTTCGGAGACCAAGGTTCCCAAGCGTGTCTTCTTCATGACCATCGACAAGGCGAAGTTCCGTCATCCGGTCATTCCCGGCGACACGGTGGAGTATCACGTGACCAAGATGAAGCGCCGCGGCACGATCTGGAAATACGCCGCCTCCGCGGAGGTGGACGGCAAGAAGGTGGCCGAGGCGCAGGTCAGCGCCATGGTTCTCGACGAGTAGCGCGTGACCTCCATTCATCCGACCGCGGTCGTCGCGGACGAGGCCGAGCTGGCCGAGGACGTCGAGATCGGCCCATTCTGCGTCGTCGGTCCTCGCGTCAAGCTGGCCGGCGGCGTGTGCCTGCGCTCTCATGTCGTTGTCGAAGGCACCACCTCCATCGGGGCCGGCAGCACCGTCTTTCCCTTCGCCGCGATCGGCTCCCCGCCGCAGGACAAGAAGTACGAGGGCGAGGAGAGCCGGCTTGAGATCGGTTCCGATTGCACCATCCGCGAGCATGCGACCATCAATCCCGGCACGCGCGGCGGCGGCCTCGTCACCCGCATCGGCGATCGCTGCATGCTTCTCGTCGGCGCCCATGTCGCCCATGATTGCGTCATCGGCAACGACGTCATCCTGGTCAATCACGTCCTGCTCGGCGGTCATGTGACGATCGACGATTGTGCCATCATCGGCGGTGGCGCGGCGGTGCACCAGTTCGTGCGCATCGGCGCCCATGCTTTCGTAGGGGGCATGTCCGGGGTGGAAAACGACCTCATTCCCTTCGGCTTGGCGCTCGGCAATCGTGCCAATCTCGGCGGGCTCAATATCGTCGGGCTGAAGCGCCGCGGTTTTGAGCGTGAGGCCATTCACGCGCTGCGCCGCGCCTATCGCCTGCTCTTTGCCCAGGAGGGCACGCTGAAGGAGCGTCTCAACGACGTGGAGTCCGCCTTTCCGGACGACGTGCATGTTCAGCGCATCGTCTCCTTCATCCGCGAAGGCGGCGACCGCGCCATCTGCACGCCGCGCGGGGCGCGCGAGGTCTGATTCGGATGGTCGAGAGCGCGCCAGGGGCACCGCTTGCGATCCTGGCGGGAGGTGGTCGGCTGCCGCAGCTTCTGGCGGAGGCGGCGGCGCGCGCGGGGCGCCGCCCGGTTCTGTTCCCGCTCGCTGGCGAGGCGCAAGCCGGGATTAAGGGCGCGGCCGACTTTCCGGTCTTTCCGGTGCGCTGGGGCGAGGCGGGCCGGCTGGAGCGCCTGTTGAAGGACAATGGCTGCAAGGAGGCCGTCTTCGTCGGCGCCGTCAAGCGGCCGGAGCTGAAGGAGTTGAGGCCCGATTTCGGTGCCATCCGGTTGATGCCGCGGATCTTCCAGATCCTGCGCGCCGGCGGCGACAACAGCGCCCTTTCCGCTGCGGCGAGCATTTTCGAGGAGCACGGCATCCGTCTCATCGATCCGCTTTCGGTGGCGCCCGAGCTTGCCTGCCCGGCCGGGCTGGTCGTGGAGGGAAAGGCGGCGCTGGACGAGGAGGAGCTCGCCCGGGCGGTGGAGGCGGCTCGCATGATTGGCGAGCTCGATATCGGTCAGGCGGCCGTCGCCTCAGGCGGCCGCGTCGTCGCGCTGGAAGGGGCGGAGGGCACCAACGGGCTTTTGGAGCGCATCGGCGAGATGCGTGCCGCGCGTCGCATCCCGGGCCATGGCGGCATCCTCGTCAAATGCATGAAGCCGAACCAGGATCCGCGCCTCGATATTCCCACGATCGGACCGGAAACGGCCGAGCGCGCCTTGGCGGCGGGCCTCGACGGGGTGGCCTGCGAGGCCGGCCGCTCCATGCTGGCCGGACGGCAGGAGACGTTCTCCGCGTTCCGCAAGGCGCGGCTGTTCCTCTACGGCATTCGGACGCGTCGGTGAGCCGGTCTCGTCCCCTTCGTATCGCGCTTGTCGTCGGCGAGGCTTCTGGCGATCATCTGGGGGCGGGTCTCATCAAGGCGATCCGCCGGCGCCGGCCGGACACAGAGTTCTTCGGCGTCGCCGGCGAGGCGATGCAGGAGACCGGCATCAAGAGCCTTTTTCCGGTCTCCGATGTTTCCGTCATGGGGCTGACGGCGGTGCTGCCGCGGCTGCCGCGCATCCTCTACCGCATCCGTCAGACCGCCGCCCATATCGCCGAGGCAAAGCCCGACGCGCTCGTCATCATCGACAGTCCCGGCTTCACCCATTCCGTCGCGCAGCGGGTGGTGAAACGCCTGCCGGATGTGCCGGTGCTCAACTACGTCTCGCCCTCCGTCTGGGCCTGGAATCCGGGCCGGGCGCCGCGCATGACCCGCTATGTCGATCATGTGCTGGCGCTGCTTCCCTTCGAGCCGGAAGTGCATGCGCGCCTGAAAGGCCCGCCTTGCACCTATGTCGGCCACCCGCTGATCGAGCATACCGGCCGCATCCGCCCCGCTCCCGGCGAGCGCGGCGCGCTCGATGAAGCCCCGCTCGTTCTCGTCCTTCCCGGCAGCCGGCACAGCGAGGTCAAGCGCCTGATGGAGCCGTTCGGCGAGACCGTGGCGAGGATCGCGCGCGCCAGGCCGAAGGCGCACTTCGTCCTGCCGGCGGTTCGCCATCTCGCCGCCGAGATCGAGGCGCGTGCCGCCCGCTGGCAGGTCAGGCCGGAGATCGTCGTCGGGGAGGCGCAAAAGCTCTCCGCCTTCCGCCGCGCCCATGCCGCGCTCGCCGCTTCCGGCACGGTGACGCTGGAACTTGCCCTTGCCGGCGTGCCGATGGTCGTCGCCTACCGCGTCGATGCCGTCTCGCGGCGCTTCAGATGGCTGTTGCGCGTGCCCTCCATCGTCCTCGCCAATCTGGTGCTGGATGAGAACGCGGTGCCGGAATTCATCGACGACGAGGGCCCGCCGGAGGTGTTGGCGGAGCGTCTTCTGCCGCTTCTCGCCGACGGCCCGGCCCGCCAGGCGCAGCTGCGGGCCTTTCACCGCCTCGATGCCGTCATGGAGGCGACGGACGAGCGCACCCCGAGCGCGCGGGCGGCGGAGATCGTTCTGCGCTACGCTGAGGGCGGAAAAAGGCCGGCCGCGCTCTGACAGCGGGCCGGCCGGGGATTACGAACGTTCGGAGATGTCGACGTAATCGCGGCTTGTCGCGCCGGTATAGAGCTGGCGCGGGCGGCCGATGCGCTGGCTCGGATCCTCGATCATTTCCTTCCACTGCGCGATCCAGCCGACGGTGCGCGCCAGCGCGAAGAGGACGGTGAACATCGTCGTCGGAAAACCGAGCGCCTTCAGCGTGATGCCGGAATAGAAGTCGATATTGGGATAGAGCTTCTTTTCCAGGAAGTATTCGTCGGTGAGCGCGATCTTCTCCAGCTCCATCGCCACGTTGAGCAGCGGGTCGTCCTTGACGCCGATCTCGTTGAGCACTTCGTGGCAGGTGCGCTGCATGATGCGCGCGCGCGGATCGTAGTTCTTGTAGACCCGGTGCCCGAAGCCCATCAGGCGGAACGGGTCGTTGCTGTCCTTGGCGCGGTCGATGAATTCCGGAATGCGGTCGGGCGTGCCGATCTCCTGCAGCATGTTGAGCGCCGCCTCGTTGGCGCCGCCATGCGCCGGACCCCACAGGCAGGCGATGCCCGCGGCGATGCAGGCGAACGGGTTGGCGCCGGAGGAGCCGGCAAGCCTTACCGTGGAGGTGGAGGCGTTCTGCTCGTGATCGGCGTGCAGGATGAAGATGCGGTCCATCGCCCGCGAGAGAATCGGGTCAACCTCGTATTCCTCGCAAGGAACGGCGAAGCACATGCGCAGGAAGTTGGAGGAGTAGTCCAGATCGTTCTTCGGATAAACGAAGGGCTGGCCGATATGGTACTTGTAGGCCATCGCCGCCAGCGTCGGCATCTTGGCGATCATGCGCAGGGAGGCGACCATGCGCTGGTAGGGGTCCGCGATATCGGTTGAATCGTGATAGAAGGCCGACAGCGCCCCGACGACGCCGCACATGATCGCCATCGGATGCGCGTCGCGCCGGAAGCCGGCGAAGAAGCGCGACACCTGCTCGTGGATCATCGTGTGGTGGGTGACGCGGTAGTCGAAATCGTCCTTCTGCGCCTTGGTCGGCAGCTCGCCATAGAGCAGCAGGTAACAGGTCTCCAGGAAGTCGCCATGCTCGGCGAGCTGCTCGATCGGATAGCCCCGATAGAGGAGCGTGCCTTCGTCGCCGTCGATATAGGTGATGTCGGATTCGCACGCCGCCGTGGAGGTGAAGCCCGGATCGTAGGTGAAGCGACCTGTCTGGCGATACAATGACGCGATATCGACGACGTCCGGCCCGATCGTTCCCTGCCGGACCGGGAACTCCCAGCTTTCGTTGCCGATGCTCAAGATCGCCTTCGAGTCGCTCATACACTTCACCTTCTGGTATGGATCGACACGAGGCCTTTTCTTCCGCGCACTGGGTCGTCGCGCTTTCCCCCCGGAAAAGACCCCTTGCCCCGTGGTTTTGGCTGCCGAGACTGCTATCGGTTTTTGCGCTGCACCGCAAGATAACGCATGCCGATGACGACGCATCCGCCCGCAGGCGGAGCTCGGCCCCCGCCGGCGCTAGCGCTTGTCGCTGGCCTGATCGGCGATCCTGCCGAGCGCTTCCTCATGGCCGAGCGCCAGCATGACCTCGAAGATGCCGGGCGAGGAATTGGAGCCGGTGAGGGCGGCGCGCAGCGGCTGCGCCACCTTGCCGAGCTTGACGCCTTCCGCCTCGGCGAAATCGCGCACCGTCTCCTCCAGCGCGGCCTCGCTCCAGGGCGCATCGGCGAGCTTGTCTCCAAGCCGGGCGAGGCGCGAACGCGCTTCCGTATCGAGGATCGCTGCTGCTTTCTCGTTCAGCGGGATGGGTCTTTGCGCGAAAAGGAACGCTGCCGAATGCGCAAGTTCCACAAGGGTTTTCGCTCGTTCCTTGAGGCCCGGCATCAACATCATCAGGGGCCCGCGCTCCGTCTTTGAGAGCTCTTGCGGGATTGCCGGCGGCGCTTCCATCTCCGGCAGGATGGCGAGCATGGCGTCGACGAGCCGCTCATCCTCGGCCTGGCGCATGTAATGGCCGTTGAGGTTCTGCAGCTTGACGAAATCGAACCGGGCGGCCGCCTTGTTGATGGCGTCAAGGTCGAACCATTCCATCGCCTGTTCGGTGGAGAAGATCTCCTCGTCGCCATGCGCCCAGCCGAGGCGGGCGAGATAGTTGCGCAGCGCCTCCGGCAGATAGCCCATGGCGCGGTAGGCCTCCACGCCGAGCGCGCCGTGGCGCTTGGAGAGCTTGGCCCCGTCCGGCCCGTGGATGAGCGGGATATGCGCCCATTCCGGCACCTTCCAGCCGAGCGCCTGGTAGATCGCCGTCTGCCGGGCGGCGTTGGTCAGGTGATCGTCGCCGCGGATGACATGGGTGATGCCCATATCGTGGTCGTCGACGACGACGGCGAGCATGTAGGTCGGCGTGCCGTCGTAGCGCAGGATGACGAAATCGTCGAGGTCCTTGTTGGGAAAGGCGACCGTGCCCTGCACATGGTCGCTGACCACCGTCTCGCCCTCCTTCGGCGCCTTGATGCGGATGACCGGCTTCACGTCCTCCGGCGCCTCGGCCGGATCGCGGTCGCGCCAGCGCCCGTCATAGCGCGGCGGCAGGCCTTCCGCGCGCGCCTTCTCGCGCATCTCGGCAAGTTCCGCCTGCGAGGCGTAGCAGCGATAGGCATGGCCGCTTTCAAGCAGCTGATGCGCCACCTCCGCATGCCGCTCGGCGCGGCCGAATTGCGAGATCGGCTCGCCGTCCCAGTCGAGCCCGAGCCAGGAAAGGCCGTCGAGGATGGCCGTGATCGCCGCCTCGGTGGAACGCGCCCGGTCCGTGTCTTCGATCCTCAAGAGCATCTTGCCGCCGCGCCCGCGCGCATAGAGCCAGTTGAACAGAGCGGTGCGGGCGCCGCCGATATGGAGGAACCCCGTCGGCGAGGGGGCGAAGCGGGTAACGGGGGAGGGCATGTGTGGCCTGCGGATGGTCGAGGTTCTTTGGCGCTTCCGGAGCGATTGGTGGGCGACCGGCTCGGCGCTAGGATGGGCTGGTCTAGCCACAGCGCCGGGAGCTTGCAAGGGTGATCGGGGGCGCGCCCGAGGGCGGATTGGGTGAGCACACGCAGACGGCGTCGGGCGGCTTTTCCCGCTACCTGCCGCCCGGCCGGCTGCGCCGCTGGCAATGGCGCGCGAGCGACCATCTGCAGCGCCTTGCCCGTCACCTCGCCCGCGATCTTCACGAGCGCCGCGGCTTTCTCTTCCTCGCCGTCGCCTTCTGCGTCGGGGCCCTCATCTATTTCGCCCTGCCGCGCGAGCCGCTGCTGGCCGGCCTCGTCGTGGCGACCGGCGTCTTTGCCGGCCTGGCGATCTCGGCCTGGTGGCGGGGAGGGGCGTTTTCGCTCTTTCTCCTCCTCGCCGTGCTCCTTGCGGGCGCGAGCGCGGCCAAGTTGCGGGTGGAACTGGTCAAGGCCCCGCTCTTGCAGCGGGCGGTCAGCGCCGACATCTCCGGCCGCGTCGTCAAGCTGGAGCTGCGCGCCGGCCGCGCGCCGCGCGCGGTTCTGGATCGCGTTGTCATCGCCGGCATGGCGCCGGAAAGAACGCCGAAGCGCATCCGCCTGACCTTCCGCGGCGAGCCGCCGCCGCTTGGCGCCCGCGTTGGCGGCAGGGCTCGCCTTTCGCCGGTGCCCGGCCCCGCCGTGCCCGGCGGCTACGATCCCGCCCGGGCGGCCTTCTTCCAGGGCATCGGCGCCGCCGGCTTCGTCTTCGGCGCCTTTCGCCTCGAAGCCGCGCCGGCGGGCATTCGCCCCCTGGTGCGGCTTGCCGCCTTTCGCCGGGCGATCGCCCAGCGCATCCTCGACACGGTGCCGGGCCCGGCCGGCCCCATCGCCGCCGCGCTCCTTGTCGGCGAGCGCGGCATGATCGGCGAGGAAGAGGCGGAGGTGCTGCGCGTTGCGGGCCTTGCCCATATCCTGGCGATTTCCGGCCTGCACATGATGCTGATCGCCGGCACGGCCTTCTGGCTGGTGCGCGCGCTGCTCGCCCTTTCCCAGGCCGCCGCCCTCAACTGGCCGCTGCGCAAGGTCGCCGCGCTCCTCGCCCTTACCGTCGGCGCCTTCTATCTCGCCATTTCCGGCGGCAACGTCGCCACCATCCGCGCCTTCATCATGGCCGCGGTGATGTTCACCGCCATCCTCCTCGACCGGCCGGCCCTGTCCTTGCGCAACCTCGCCATCGCCGCCTTCATCACCGTCCTGATGGAGCCTGAGAGCGTCGTGGAGCCGGGCTTTCAGATGTCGTTTGCCGCCGTCGCCGCCTTGATCGCCGGCTGGGAGGCCTGGCGCGAGAGGCCGGTGGAGCGGCTCGCCGAGCCGCCCGGATGGGCGGGGCGCCTGGCGGGTGCCGCGTTCAAGGCCGTCTTCGCCATCGCGCTGACGACGCTGATTGCCGGTCTCGCCACCGCGCCCTTCGCCGCCTACCATTTCGGCCGCTTCGCCGCCTATTCGCTTCTCGGCAATCTGTTGGCGATGCCGCTCGTCTCGCTCCTCGTCATGCCGGCCGGGCTTTTGACGCTCCTCTCCATGCCCTTCGGTCTCGATCCGGTTCCGCTCGCCTTGATGGCGGCCGGCATTGAGAGCGTTCTTGCCGTCGCCGCCTGGGTGGCGGAACTGCCGGGGTCGAGCCTTGCCGTCGCGCCTTTTCCGGCCTGGACGCTGCTCGTCATGACGGCCGGCTTTCTCTGGCTCTGCCTCTGGCGCTCGCCTGTGCGTCTTTACGGCCTCGTTCCGCTGTTCGGCGGCGTCCTGCTCGCCGGTGTGCTCGCAGCCCATCCCGATCTCATCGTCGATGAGACCGGCAAGGCGGTGGCCGCGCGCGGGCCCGACGGCGCGCTGCGGGTGGAGGGCGCGCGGGCCGGCTCCTATCTCGCCGATGTCTGGCTTAAGACCGAGCAGACAAGCATCGGGCGCATCGATGCCGGATTTGCCTGCGATGACATGGCGTGCCTGTTCACGCTGGCGGGCGGGGCGCGTCTTTCCCACATCGTCTCGCCCTTTGCCTTCGCGGAGGATTGCGCCAGGGCCGCTATCGTCGTCTCGGCGTTGCCCGCCCCGCCCGATTGCCGCGCGCCGTTGGTGATCGACCGCGCCGCCCTCAGCGCCCATGGCGCCCATGCGTTGTATCTGCGCGGCGCCGAGCCGTCCGGCTGGCGACTTGCGACCGCGCGCCCGACCATGCGCCGGCCTTGGCAGGGCGAGCCATTTTAGGAGGCGGCCGGGCGCGACCCGATGATCGCTACATGATGGTGACGGAAACCGTGTAGGGCACGCTTGCGCCGCTATCGCGGTCGTTGCCCATCAGATAGACGCGGATCGTGTAGTCGCCGTCTTCGGGCAGCTCCACGGAGGCATTCTCGCCTTCCGTCGAGCCATTGTAGATGGCGACGTTGTCGCTGCCCGGCGGCAGGATGTTGAAGAAGGCGCTGCCTTCGGTGATCAGCGAAACGCTCATCGTCTGGCCGCCCTTCGCGCCCAGGATATAGTCTCGGTACTCGTCGCCCGTGATCGTGCCTTCGACGGCGGCATTGTCGTTGCCGGCTTCGAATTGGACTTCCGATTTCATCTGCGCGGCGGCGGGCAGTGCGAGCCCTAAGAGAACGACGGCGGCGGCGGCATAGGCTCCAAATCCGATCCTTGGCATGGTGCACTCCTTCCTCGGCGGGTGGCGCGATGATAGCTGTCCGAATACGGCGCCTTCGCGGCGTGCGTCCCCTGGCGCATGGGCCGGGTGGGGGCGCTCGTTTCGATGCCCGGAATTGCGATCGCTTCGGCGCCATGAGGCCGGTGTGCCTGCCTGTGTGCGTGATTGCCGCGGCAATGCCGGTGGGGAGCCGACGGCCTTC
Source organism: Afifella pfennigii DSM 17143 (assembly GCF_000688515.1). Lineage (GTDB taxonomy): Bacteria > Pseudomonadota > Alphaproteobacteria > Rhizobiales > Afifellaceae > Afifella > Afifella pfennigii. The sequence continues at coordinate 164,844 of NZ_JHZK01000006.1, forward strand.
CTCCACGAACCGCCGCTTCGGGAGTTGACCATGGGAGCCTGGAGGCGCAAGGAAAGCATGCCCATATGGCATTGAACGCGCAGCGCGCCGGCCGGCTTAGCTCAGTTGGTAGAGCATCTGATTTGTAATCAGGGGGTCGGGGGTTCGAGTCCCTCAGCCGGCACCAAAATCAGCCTTGAAAAGACTACGTTTTTTGGATCGACCAGAAATCGGCCTTCAGTCCCGCCAACAAAACACCGCCTCCATTTACGATTCGATCGTCTTCCCGGGGACCCGCCGTTGACCCGGGACTCCGGTACGTACATCTCTGATGCCGAATGTGTAAGACGACGGGCCGCCGGTCCAGAGGAGCAGAGATCATGAGCGGACATCGGAGTGTGATCGGAGCGGGGGAGACGGCAGCCTGGATGCTGGCAGGCGCTCTCGTGAACGATGTGCGAAACGCCGCCGCGAACAGAAACGAGGCTGCAGCGGCGACGGGCTGGATGCGTCATGCGAGGCGGCAGCAGAAGCGGGCGAGGTCCGCTGAGGTCGTAGCGGACGCTTTCGCCGATCATGGCAGGCGGCTCCTCGACCAGATCGAGATGCTGACGACTGCCGTGCAGGAGCGGGACCGCGAGATCGCGGCGCTCCGGCGACACAACGGGCATCTCATCAGATACATCGAAAATCACTGCCCGGATGAATGAATGAAAGAAGCCCCGGGATCATCTCCCGGGGCTTCCGTCCGCTACGCCGCGGCGGCGCGGATGTCGGGCAGGGTCTCGACCCAGGCAAGCGCCTCCGCCGCGGTCGACGCATCCGGGTCGAGATCACTCAGGGTGAGGCTGTCATCGGCATCAAGAATTTTGTCTTCCGTCTCCGTGTCGAGATAGATTTCCCACCCGCTGACCATCTCTCCCGGCGTGGCCTGCCGATCGTATGTGCAGACGATCGGCACGATTCCCTTGCGGCGCAGGGCCGAAAGAATTTGCCGTTTGCTCATCGGCGTCCTCCTTACATCGCGCAGCGGAACGCCGCCGTCGGCTCGGGCTCCGGGGCGGGTCGAGGCTCCGATCCCGGCACCCGGGCGCGGGCCCTGGCCTTGTCGATCTCCTCCTGCCAATCATCCGGCGGATTCGGCACACCGGGAAGCCGCTGCTCTCCGGTCAGATGCGCGTAGACGCGGTCTCCGCCCGCCATCGAGATTCTCTTGAGAGCCGACGGCAGCAGGCCGCGCGTCCACTCCGCCATTTCCACCGGCATCGCGTCGAGATGCATGTACCTCCGCTCGATTGGCGTGGCGGCCGCATACCGCATCAGAGCGTCACATGCTCCACCCCGGCTCGCCTGCAGATGCCCGAGGTGCGAGCCACGCAGGAGACGTTCCGTCTGCCGCGTGCTGACCTCCGCCTGCGCGACGAGATCTCTGTACCTCTGGAAGGACGCCTCCTCGCGCTCGTCGTCATCCGCCTCCGGCTCCGGCGCGACAGCCGCGCCGCCGGGACGGCCGACCAGCGCCGTCATGACGCGCTCAGGCACTGACGCCACAGTCTCCAGCAGCGTCCCGACACCGCGTCCCGCGCCGCGCAGCGCGTCCTCTCCGGCGGCCAGCCCGGCGTCGATCATGCGATCAGCAGGCTCCAGGATCTCCTCCTGGATCCAGCGGCCCGTGCGCTGGCACTGCCGCCACATCGTTTTCAGGGCGGCTTTCACGCCCGCGACGATTGATGCCCACAATCCTCTCATCGCTCATCTCCCACTTTTCATCCCGGGGCCTGCGTTCTTGCTGCCCCTCCCGGACACCCGGGAGATTTTGCTGTCGGCCTGAAAGCTGCAAATGCGCCGGCGGAAATCCGCCGGCGGCTTGCGACACTCGCCCGGCCGCCGAACCCTCTCCCTGAGGAAACGGGGAGAGATATGGGCGTCCATATAGATATGAGCGAGATCACGGCGCGGCTCGACAGCGAGATGCCGCATGGGCAGCAGGTCGACCGGGCGATGCGCTGGCTCGCTCTCTATGACGATGCAGTCGTCGAAGCGGAGCGTGACCTGCGGCTCCGGCACGTCATGTCCGGGATCAGCGCCCATGGGCCATCTGAGGTGATTTCGTAAAGGAGGGTTTCTGGCTCATCGTAACCGCCAAGGAGTGGAGATGAGACAGAAACCCGGAACGCCCAAGCTGCCGGCCGATCGTGTCGTGAAAGACATCCGTCGGCGCACGCGCAAGCATCATTCGGCGGAGGAGAAGATCCGTATCGTGCTCGAGGGCCTGCGTGGCGAGGAGAGCATCGCGGAGCTGTGCCGGCGCGAAGGCATTGCGACGAGCCTCTACTACAGCTGGTCGAAGGAGTTCCTCGAGGCCGGCAAGAAACGGCTGGCGGGGG
>NZ_JHZK01000007.1 GCF_000688515.1 Afifella pfennigii DSM 17143
CGAGATCGCCGACCTCTACAAAAGGCGCTGGGCCATCGAGCTGTTCTTCCGGTGGGTCAAGCAGACGCTCAAGATCAGGCATTTTCTCGGGCGCGGCGAGAACGCCGTGCGCATCCAGATCGCCGTGGCGCTCATCGCCTTCCTCATCCTGCGCCTCGCCCAGGCCGCCCAGAACGCCATTCAAAGCCCGCTCGCCTTCGCCAGGCTCGTGCGCGCCAACCTCATGCACAAAAAGCGCATCGACCGCCTGATCGAGCCACCCCCAGAGCCGTCCAAGGACCCCAACCAAATGCTCCTGCAATGGGCGTGAAATTAAACCGGACAGCCGTGGGTCGAGCCCGGCCATGACGACAACACGGGGGGAGCGAGCCCGGCCATGACGACAACAAAGGCCTGGCCTTGGAACGACGACATGCAAGCCGTGCGTGCTGAGCGGGGGGGCCGCTACTCGGCCGCCTCCAGATGCGCGGGCTCGTCCGCCTTGCGCCTGGCCGGCGCGCCGTGCGTTTGAGGAATGGCGTCCTCGAAGGTGGTCATCAGCTCGGTCGTCTCGTCCTCGGTGACCGGCCGCAGCGCCTCGTCCATATAGGCGAGCTTGTTCGGGTCCTCGTGGACGCGCTTCCAGATGCGGCGCAGACGCAGATAGAGCATCGCCCAGCGATAGTTCTTGTAGAGAACCTCAGACGCATAGCGCGGGTAGAAGAGGAGCGGGCTTTCCAGCCTCATGCCGCTGCGGCGTTGGGTGCGCACCTTGCGGCGCATGAAGCCGGCCTCCAGCGGATGCACCTTCTCGATGGTGACGGAGCCATAGAAGGCGCCGAGGCCGTGGAAGAGCTGCTTGGTCTTGACCCCGCGCGCCGCCGCCCGCCGCAAGACGCGCTCGATATGCGCCTCGTCGTAGCAGATCTCCCAGCATTCCCTGTAGATCGCCTCCCATTCGGCGTCGCTCATCGTCGGATGGTGGGAGACGCGGTGATTGAGGTCGTATTTGTTGACGTCCGGGTCCATCCAGATGCCCTCGCGGGTGAGCTTCTGATGGTCCTCCGAACCGGGGAGGGGCGTCAGGAAGAAGAACTCGACGAGATCGAGCGGCAGCTCCTTCTTCAGGATCTCCATGTTGCGGCGGATCTTCTCCGGCGTGTCGTCCGGGAAGCCGAGGATATAGCCGGCATAGGTGACGACGCCGGCATCCTTCCAGGCCTGGAGCATCTTGCGATACTCCCAGATCTTGTTCTGCCGCTTCTTGGCGGCCATCAGCGCATCCGGGTCGATGTTCTCCAGGCCGATGAAGACGCGGTTGCAGCCGGCCTTGGCGGCCTTCTCGATAAAGCCCTCCAGGCGGTGGCAGAGCGTGTCGACCTGGAGGATGAACTTGAAGCGCAGGCCCTCCGCCTGCAGCTCGATCATGCGGTCGAGGATGGCTTCCCAGTTCTTGTTGCGGGCGAAATTGTCGTCGGTGATGAAGAAGCGCTTGATGCCCTGGGCCGCGTTGGCGCGGATGATTTCCTCAATGTCGTCTGGCGTGCGGTAGCGCGATTTGCGGCCCTGCACGTTGATGATGGTGCAGAAGGAGCATTGGAAGGGGCAGCCGCGGCCGGAATCGAAGCTGGTATACTTGCCGGCGGTGCGCGAGACCGTCTCCTGCGGCAGGAAGGGCAGGGAGGCGCGGCTCATCCCCGGCAGATCGTGCATGTAGTTGTAGAGCGGCTCCAGGCTGTTCTGCCATACGGCCTCGACGATTTCGTCCATCCGCCCTTCCGCCTCGCCGGCATAGATGACGGCGCCGAGGCGCTGCGCTTCCTTGATGTCGTCGGGAAGCTCGTCGAGCATGGCGAGGCAGCCGGAGACGTGAAAGCCGCCGATGACGACGGGAATGCCTTCGGCACGGAAGGTGCGCGTCATGTCGAGGGCGCGCGGGAACTGGTTCGACTGCACGCCGACGAGGCCGACGAAGCCGGCATCGGCCGCCTTGATGTCGCGGATGATGCGCTCGAAGGGAATGACGGTGTTGGTCTCGTCATAGGGGGTGACGTCGATGTCGACATCCTCGCCGAGAACCTTGCGCGCGGCGCAGTCGCGAATGAGGCCGTAAAGCGCCGCCAGCGAGTTGGAGGGAATGGAGGAGATCATCCACTGAATGACATAGCCGTCGTCGTCGTAATGCGACGGCTTGATAAGAACGGCCTTGAAGGTCTTGCGGCTCATGGCTTTCGTCGCATCCCTTTGCTGTTCGTCTCGTGCCTTCGGGGCAAGAATGGCGCGCCCTACTCGGCCGCCGTCAGAACCTCGTCATCGGTCCCGCCCTCGTGAGCTTCCTCGCGGCGCCGGCGCTCCTCGGCTTGGCGGCGCGCCTTTTCCACCGCGGCCTTGGCGCTGTCGTTGAGCTGGAACATTTCCAGCGCCTCCGTCTCCGCGTCGGTCACGGGCGTGATGGCGAAGTCGGTATAGGTCTTGGAGGCCGGATCGGTGGCGATGCGCTGGCGCAGGCGGTGCGTCTTCAGGGCGTAGAGGCCGAAGCGCGTGTATTTGACCAGCGTCTGGCTCCAATGCAGCGGGTAGAAGAGCAGCGCCGGCAGTCGCGGCAGCTCCGGGCGGCGGGCCGTGCGGTCCTTGCGGCGCAGATAGCCGCATTGCTGCGGATGCACGCCCTCGAAATTGGTGGCGCCGTAAATCTGCAAGATGGAGCGCCAGATCTTCACCGGCTTGATGCCGTAGGCGACGTTGCGGCGCATGATGCGCGCCACATGCTCGTCCGTGTAGTACCAGTTCCACACGTCGCGATAGGTCTTCTGCCAGAGCTCGGCGCTCATCTTCGGATGGGCGACAGTGACCGTCTCAAGATCGTATTTGTTGAGATCGGGGTCCATCCAAATGCCGTTCTCGGTGAGGTTCTTGTGGTCCTCCGAGCCGGGCAGGGGCGTCAGCATGGTGAATTCCAGAAGGTCGACCGGTAGTTCCTTCTGGACGATCTCAATGTCGCGCTTCAGCGTCTGCGGCGTGTCGCCTGGCAGGCCCATGATGAAGCCGGCATAGGTGATGATGCCGACCTCCTTCCAGGCCTGGAACATCTTGCGGTATTCGGTGATGCGGTTCTGGTTCTTCTTCATCACCGCGAGATTGTCGGCGTTGATGGATTCAAGGCCGATGAAGACGAACTTGCAGCCGGCCCGGGCCGCCTTGTCGATGAAGTTCGGGATCTTGTGGGCGAGCGTGTCGACCTGGATGAGGAAGTCGGCGCCAAGGCCCTTCTCGCGCAGCGCGATCAGCCGGTCGAAGATGGCTTCCCAGTTCTTGTTGCGGGCGAAATTGTCGTCGGTGACGAAGAAGCGGGTGATGCCCTGGGCCCGGTTCTCCATGACGATGCGCTCAATGTCGTCGGCATCGCGCCAGCGGCTCTTCCTGCCCTGCACGTTGATGATGGTGCAGAAGGAGCACTGGAACGGACAGCCGCGGCCGGCGTCGAAGGAGGAAATGACGCCGTCGTAGCGCTTGACGAGGCGCTGCGGCAGATAGGGGATGGTCTCGCCCTGCAGGTTCGGCAGATCGGACATGTAATTGTAGACCGGCTTTTCGGCGCCGGCGTCGACATCCCTCAGGAAGTCGGCGAAATGCTCCTCCGCCTCGCCGGCGAAGAGGGTGATGCCGAGGTCGAGAGCTTCCTTCAGCTCCGCCGGCATCTCCTTCAGCATGGCCAGACAGCCGGAGACGTGGAAGCCGCCGATCGCCACCTTGACGCCCTCAGCGCGCAGCTGGCGGGCGATGGCCAGGGCGCGCGGAAACTGGTTCGACTGCACGCCGACGAGACAGACGATGCCGGAATGTCCGGGCCGGTTGATGCGCGCGGCGATCTTCTTCAAGGGCACGCGCACATTCATCTCGTCATAGGCGTTGATTTCGATCGCCACATCCTCGCCGAGGACTTGGCGCTCCGAACAATCGCGGGCGATGGCGTAAAGACAGGCCATGGAATTAGAGGGAATCCAAGCCTTCCACCATTGGATGACGTAGCCGTCCTTGTCGTAGTGCGACGGCTTGACGATCTCGACGTGGAATTTACGCATGCAGCTTGCTCGCCCTCTCAAGCTTTCACAGAAACTAACAAATTTCGTCGGAAACAACAGTAGCAATCGCGCAACATGCCAGCCGCGGCCGGCCGAGCATTGCTTCGGCCGGTTGGGTGGGCTTGTCTGTTCTTCAGCCGCAGGTCAGCGTCGAGCGGCTTTGCGGCGCAGGGGCATGGGTGCGGGAAGGGCGTAGAATTCACCGTGTGGCTGTCGCCATTTGCGGCGAACGGGTGCCGGTCGATGCGGGAGCGGGCGCCGCAGCGGAACGATTGATTTGATGGAGAAAGCGATGCGTGGGCTGATGATCGCGGCGTTGCTGTTGGGCGGATTGTCGGGGCCGGCCGTGGCAGAATGCTTTTCCGGCCTCGGCTGCAGCGACGTCGATCGCTTCCGCCAGGCCGATCTGCGAACCATGCGCTGCTCTGACCTTTGGTACGTGCGCAACCGCATCTTCGACGAGAACGGCTATTGCTTCCGGACCGCTCGCGGGCGGGCGAATTTCGACAATTCCGATTGCTGGGAGGCCGATCAGGCGCAGGTGAAGATGAACGCCGTGGAGCGCGCCAATGTCGATGCCATCGTGCGCGCGGAGCGGGCGCTCGGCTGCCGCTGAGATCGCCGCGCGGCGAACGGGGCAGTCAGTCCGCGTCCGGGACGCCGAGCGCGAATAGATCGGCCGTCAGACGGCGCGCCTCCTTGTCGATGCGCTCGGTGGAGGGCGAATCGTAGACGACGAGGAGCCGTGTCTCGCCGTCGATGTCGATGGGCGCGATGCCCTCGGCATGATCGGAGACGCGCACGGCCGGAAGATCGAGAGCGCGCTTGACCGCGCCGGCGGCGTAAAGCGGCTCTTTCGGGTCGTAGTTTTCGAGGACGAAGACCGATTGCAGCGCTTCCAAGTCCGTGGTGGCGCCGGAGAGAACGAGAAGGCGGCTCTCCTGCCAGAAGAGGTCGCGGATGCCCTGGCCGTTGATGTCGACGGCCTGCAGGCGGTAGCGCCTTTTCCCCTGGAGCTTCTTCGGCTTCAGGACGCCGGGCGCGGTCTCCTTCAGCTCCAGGACGAGGATGAAGGCGTGGCCGCCGAGGACGGGGCCGCGCAGGCCGAGGAGCACGGTATTGCCACGAACCGCCAGACCCTCAATGTCGAGGCCGTTCTCCTTGGCGGGAAGGTAGAGATAGGGGGCAAGCAGCGGATCGTCGGCCAGAAGCTTGCGCAACCAGGTCTTTTTCTTGCCGTCCAGGGGCAGCATCGCCGCGCGGCGCGCCGGCTCCCCGCCGATCGGCTCGATGGCAACCACCGGCGCGACAACGCCATTGCCGCTATCGATGAGCGGCACGCGGCCGAGAAAGCCACGATTGGGGTCCCAGTCGATATCGCGAAGGTCGGCAAGGCCGTCCTCAGGCTCGTCGCGCTTCAGCGATTGCGAGCCGGCGATCCACAGATAGCCGTCGGCGACGGCGAGCCCCTCGATATCCATCTCGCCGCCGGGCCCGTCGGGCAGATCGAAGATATCGCCGAGGGAAACGTTCTCGTGCGTGGCGGCCTTGCCCGTCTCGCGGTCGGGAATGACGCGCTCCACCGTCGCCGTCTCGTCGCAGGCCAGGAAGATGCTGGAGCCGGCGACGGCGATGCAGGACGCGTCCTCAAAGATCGGATCCTCGACATGGGCGAGGCGATCGCGGTGCTGGAAGAAGAAATCGATGGTGCCGGCCGGCGCGCGGTCGAGCGCAAGCCCGGCTTCAGCTTCGGCCGCGGCGATGACGGGTTCGGCGAAATGGCGGTTCTTGGACATGGCGGATCGCCTCCATCGCTTGCGCCTCAAGCTAACGAGGCAGAGCGGGAAGCGATCCGAAAAGGCCGTCCTATGCCTTCAGCCGCTCCGCATGCCAGGCGAGATGATCGGCCATGAAGGTGGAGATGAAAAAGTAGGAATGATCGTAGCCGGCGTGCCGTCGGAGCCTCAAATCGATGCCGGCATGGGTGCAGGCGTGCTCAAAGAGCTCCGGGCGAAGCTGCTCGCTGAGGAAGGCGTCGGCCTCGCCCTGGTCGATGAGGAAATCGGCGAAGCGGGCGCCGTCCTCCACCAGGGCGGTCGCGTCGTGGCGACGCCAGGCGGCCCGGTCCTCGCCGAGATAGGCGGTAAACGCCTTCTCGCCCCAGGGGACCTGGCCGGGGGCGACGATGGGCGAGAACGCCGAACAGGCGCGAAAGCGATCGGGGTGCTTGAGCGCCAGCGTCAAGGCGCCGTGCCCGCCCATGGAGTGGCCGAAAATCGATATGCGCGAATCGTCTACGGCGAAATTCTCGTGCAAGACATGAGGCAAGTCCTCCATGACATAGCTTTCCATGCGGAAATGGGAACCCCACGGAGATTGCGTCGCATCGAGGTAAAAGCCGGCGCCCTGGCCGAGATCGTAAGCCTCGTCATCGGCCACTTCCTCGCCGCGCGGCGAGGTGTCCGGACAGACGACGACCAGGCCGTGCTCGGCGGCCGCGCGGCGGTATTCGCCCTTCTCCATGACATTGGCATGGGTGCAGGTAAGCCCGGACAGATAGACGACGGCGGGGCACGGCTCCTCCTGCGCCTTGGGCGGTAGATAGACGGCGAAGGTCATCTCCGTTCCGGTCGCCGCCGAGGCATGGCTGTAGACGCCCTGGATACCGCCATGGGCGGCCCAGGCTGAGATGGTTTTCACGGGGGTCTTTCTCCCAGAAGCTGTCTTGGCGCGATCAGTAGACGACGACGCTGCGGATCGATTGCCCCGCATGCATGAGGTCGAAGCCCTTGTTGATCTCGTCGAGGGCGAGCGTGTGGGTGATCATCGGGTCGATCTCGATCTTGCCGTCCATGTACCAGTCGACGATGCGCGGCACGTCGGTGCGACCCCTGGCGCCGCCGAAAGCGGTGCCTTTCCAAACGCGGCCGGTGACGAGCTGGAAGGGGCGGGTGGAGATCTCCGCGCCGGCCGGCGCCACGCCGATGACGATGGACTGGCCCCAGCCGCGATGGCACGCTTCCAGAGCCTGGCGCATGACGGTCACGTTGCCGGTGCAGTCGAAGGTGTAATCGGCGCCGCCTATCTGATCGGCGCCGCGCTTGGTCAGGTCGACGAGGTAGGGAACCAGCTCCTCGCCGATCTCCTTCGGGTTGACGAAATGGGTCATGCCGAAGCGCTCGCCCCATTCCTTCTTGGCGTTGTTGAGGTCGACGCCGACGATCATGTCGGCGCCCACCAGCCGCAACCCCTGGATGACGTTGAGGCCGATGCCGCCGAGGCCGAAGACGATGGCGGTGGCGCCCGGCTCCACCTTGGCGGTGTTGACGACGGCGCCGATGCCGGTCGTCACGCCGCAGCCGATGTAGCAGATCTTGTCGAAGGGCGCGTCCTCGCGCACCTTGGCAAGGGCGATCTCCGGCAGGACGGTGAAATTGGCGAAGGTGGAGGTGCCCATGTAATGGTGCAGCCGCTCGCCGTTCAGCGAGAAGCGCGAGGTGCCGTCCGGCATCAGACCTTGCCCCTGGGTGGAGCGGATGGCGGTGCACAGATTGGTCTTCTGCGACAGGCAGGAGGGGCATTGGCGGCATTCGGGCGTATAGAGCGGAATGACGTGATCGCCTGTCTTGAGGCTCGTCACGCCTGGGCCGACCTCCACCACCACGCCGGCGCCCTCATGGCCGAGAATGGAAGGGAAGATGCCCTCCGGGTCGGCGCCGGAAAGGGTGAATTCGTCGGTATGGCAGATGCCGGTGGCCTTCACCTCCACCATCACCTCGCCCTCCTTCGGTCCATCGAGCTGGACCGTGGTGATCTCAAGAGGCTTGCCGGCCTCAAAGGCCACGGCGGCGCGCACGTCCATTAGAGTCCCTCCAAAGCTGCTCGGCCCATTTGCCGACCTTCGCCCGGCGGCGCAAGCCCGCAAGCCGACAGGGCCGTTATGTCCGCGCCCGTGCGGCCTTCGACTTTGGACGCGAAAGGCGGTTTTCTCTTGCCGCCACCGCGCAAGCGCACGCATAGAGGATGGCTCGACCGGGGAGGACAGGGCCGGGAATGTTTGCCAAGATTCTGATTGCCAATCGCGGCGAGATCGCCTGCCGCGTCATCGCCACCGCCAAGCGGATGGGTATCGCCACCGTCGCCGTCTATTCGGAAGCCGACCGCCATGCCCTGCATGTGGAGATGGCCGACGAGGCGGTGCCGATCGGTCCCGCGCCGGCGGGCGAGAGCTATCTGAAGATCGACACCATCATCGAGGCGTGCCGGCAGACGGGGGCGCAGGCGGTGCATCCGGGCTACGGGTTCCTGTCGGAGAACGCCGCCTTTGCCCGCGCGCTGGAGGCGGCCGGCATCGTCTTCGTCGGACCACCGGTCGGCGCGATTGAGGCGATGGGCGACAAGATCACCTCCAAGAAGTTCGCCAAGGAGGCCGGCGTCAACGTGGTGCCGGGCCATATGGGCCTTATCGAGAGCAGCGAGGAGGCCGCCAGGATCGCCTCGGAGATCGGCCTGCCGGTGATGCTGAAAGCCTCGGCGGGCGGCGGCGGCAAGGGCATGCGCATCGCCTGGAACGAGCGGGAGGTGCGCGAGGGCTTCGAGGCGGCGCGCCGGGAAGCCAAATCCTCCTTCGGCGACGAGCGCATCTTCATCGAGAAGTTCATCGAGGAGCCGCGCCATATCGAAATCCAGGTGATGGCGGATGCGCATGGCAACGTCATCTATCTCGGCGAGCGCGAATGCTCCATCCAGCGGCGCAACCAGAAAGTCGTGGAGGAGGCGCCCTCGCCCTTCCTCGACGAGGAGACGCGCAAGGCGATGGGCGAGCAGGCCTGCGCGCTCGCCGCCGCCGTCGGCTACCGCAGCGCCGGCACGGTGGAGTTCATCGTCGACCAGCACCGCCATTTCTACTTCCTGGAGATGAACACCCGCCTGCAGGTGGAGCATCCGGTGACGGAGCTCGTCACCGGCCTCGACCTGGTTGAGATGATGCTGCGGGTGGCCGATGGCGAGAAGCTGCCGCTCCGCCAGGAGGAGGTCAAGATGCAGGGCTGGGCGATCGAGTGCCGGCTCTATGCGGAGGATCCGTTCCGCAACTTCCTGCCTTCCACCGGGCGGCTGACGCGCTATCGCCCACCGGAGCGCGCCTCCGGCGAAGGCACGCGGCTGCGCAACGATACCGGCGTGGTGGAGGGCTCGGAAATCACCCTCTTCTACGACCCGATGATCGCCAAATTGTGCACGCATGCGACGGGCGAGGGCGCAAAGGCGCGCGCCGCAGCCGTGGCGGCGATGAGCGACGCGCTCGACGCTTTCACCGTCGAGGGCATCCGTCACAACATCCCGTTCCTTGCCGCGCTGATGGCGCATCCGCGCTGGCAGGAAGGCAGGCTCTCGACCGCCTTCATCGCCGAGGAGTTCCCGGACGGTTTTTCCGGCGCGGCGGCGGGCGAGGAGGAGGCACGGGTCCTGGCCGCCATCGCCGCCACGGCGCATCTCATCGAGCGCGCCCGGCTCGACAGGCTGAGCGGCAGGCTGAGGCCGCATTCGGGACGCATCCGCGAGGATTGGGTCATCCGCCTCGACGGCGAATTCAGGGATGTGCGGGTCGCCGGCGGACGCCCTGGCGTTCCCTGCGACCTCGATCTCGTTATCGACGGTGCGGCGATCGCCATCTCCACGGTCTGGCGCCCCGGGGAACTGACCTTCCACGGCAGCATCGAAGGGCGCGAGGTCTTCGCCCAAATCGCGCGCGAGGGCGCGGCGCTGCGGGTGGAAAGGCGCGGCGTCTCGCGCCTTACCCATCTCTTGCGCCCGGCGGTGGCGGAGGCGGCCCGGCATATGCCGGAGAAGAAGGCCGGCGAGCTCGACAACCGGCTGCTTTGCCCGATGCCGGGCATCGTCATCTCGCTGCCGGTGAAGGAAGGACAGAAGGTGGAAGCGGGCGAGACGCTCGCCACCGTCGAGGCGATGAAGATGGAGAACGTGCTGCGGGCGGAACGGGACGTGGTGGTGAAGAAGATCTGCTCGGCGCCGGGGGAGGTGGTCGCCTTCGATCAGGTGTTGATGGAGTTCGAATAGCCACCGCGCTTGCCATGGCTTTTGGGGGCTTCCACTCGCTCGTTCGCCTGTTCTAAGATTCGCGCAAGCGAGAATGGAGCAGGGCGGCCATGTGGCTCCTCAAGAGCATCCTCAAATCCTTCGTGCGCAACGGTCACCTGAAGATGATCGACGCAGAGGGCGGCGAGCACCATTTCGGCGGCAAGGCGCCGGGGCCGGACGTGACCATGCGCCTGCACGATGCCAAGCTGCATTGGCGGCTGGCGATCAATCCGGAACTCTGCGCGCCTGAAGCCTTTATGGACGGCACGCTGACCTTCGAGGACGGCGCCACCGTCAAGGATTTTCTCGGTCTCTTTTCCGTCAACCGCGACTATCTCGCCGGGCATCCGGCGCAAAGTGTCGTCAACGGGCTCTACCGCAGCCTCCGGCGCTGGCATCAATACAACCCGCTGTGGAAGGCCAAGGAGAACGCCAAGCACCATTACAACGTCAAGGAAGACCTTTACCGGCTCTTCCTGGACGAGCGGATGCAATATTCCTGCGCCTATTGGCTCGACCCGGAGCACGAGACGCTGGAGCAGGCGCAGCTCAACAAGCTTCGGCATATCGGCGCGAAGCTGGATCTGAGGCCCGGCATGAAGGTGCTGGATATCGGCTCGGGCTGGGGCGGGCTGGCGATCTATCTGGCGCAGACCTTCGATGTGCAGGTGACCGGGGTCAATCCGGCCACCGAGCAGCTCGCCGCGGCGCGGCGTTGGGCCGACAGGGAGGGCCTGTCCGGGCGGGTGGAATTCATCGAGAAGGATTATCGCGAGATCGAGGGCACGTTCGACCGCATCGTTTCCGTCGGCATGTTCGAGCATGTCGGCTATCGCTATTACGACGCCTTCTTCCGCAAGGTCTTCCAGATCCTGAAGCCGGACGGCTTCATGATGCTGCATTCCATCGGACGCATGTCGCCGCCGGGTACGACCGGGCCCTTCCTGCACAAGTACATCTTCCCGGGCGGATACGTGCCGGCTCTGTCGGAAGTTTTCGCCTCGCTGGAGCGCACCGGGCTGTGGGTGGACGACGCGGAGGTCCTGCGCCTGCACTACGCCTATACGATCCAGCGCTGGTACGACCGCTTCATGGCCAACCGGGAGACGGCGGTGGAGCTCTACGACGAGCGCTTCGCGCGCATGTGGGAGTTCTATCTCGCCGTGGTGGAGCTCGGCTTCGTGCACGGCACCAATATGGTCTTCCAGCTCATCCTGTCACGCCAGCGCGACGCGGTGCCGATCACCCGCGACTGGATCGGCGAGGCGGAGACAAGGCTCGCCGCCGGCCGGCCGCTTTCGACGGCGGCGGAGTGAGCCGGCGCGCGTAGGGTGCCCCTTCAATCGCTGCATGTGCGCATCGCCGGCCGCGTCCAGGGCGGGGGCTTTCGCGCCTGGACGCAAGACGAGGCACAGGCGCTCGGCCTTTCCGGCTGGGTGGCGAACATGCCCGACGGGACGGTCGAGGCCGTCTTCAGCGGCGAGGAGGAAGCGGTCAGACGCATATTGGAGCGCTGCGCGTCGGGACCGCGCTTCGCCGTGGTGGAGGAGGTGAGGATACTCGGCGAAGCGCCGAAGGAGACAGGCGCTTTTCGCGTCGCCCGCTCACCGCGTTAACATCGATTTAAATTGCAATTGGTTCGTCAACCCTTCGTTAAGCTAATCTCAGAGCCCAAGAGAAAAAGGCCGACAGGGGTGACGTCATGTCCGTCTTGCCGAAACTCGGCCGGGGGCTCGCGCCGGCTTTGATGGCGACGGCTGCCGGCCTGACCGCAACCGCCGTCGCCTATGCGGCTCTCGGCGACAGGCCTCAGATCGCCGCGAGCGAGCCCCCCGCAAAGGAAATACCAGGGCTGACGGAGGTTCGCCTGCGCTTCGAGCCGGACGGGGATCCGCGCGCCGGCAGGGTGAAGGTGCTGCTGAGACCGGAAAGCCGGCCGTTGACCTATTTCGAGGCGCGCCAGGCGGTGCGGCAGGCGTTCCTGGAGACGCTGAAGGAGCCGGGGCTTCCCGATGACCTGAAGCGCATCGCGGTGACGGTGGAGATGCAGCCGGAGGGCGCGCCGGGCGGCGAGACGCAGACCTATCTTTTCGTGCGCAAGGACGCCAAGACCTGGACGATCCTGGCGCCGCAGCCCTGAAATCAGTTCCCCGGCGCCTCAACCGGCCCGAAGACGGCCCTGAAGGCGTCGAGGAGGGCGCGGTCGGCCTCCGCCAGGCTTGCGGCGCGGCCGAGATCGGCAAGGCTGGTAACGCCGTGGCCGGCGATGCCGCAGGGCACGATGCCGGAAAAATGCTCCAGGTCCGGCGCCACGTTGAGGGCGATGCCGTGCAGGCTCACCCAGCGGCGCACACGCACGCCGATGGCGGCGATCTTGTCCTCCGCCGGCGCTCCGTCGGGGCCCGGCCTGTCCGGCCGCTCCACCCAGATGCCGACGCGGCCCGTTCGCCGTTCGCCCGTCACGGCGAAAGCGGCGAGGGCGCGAATCAGCCATTCCTCCAGCGCGTGGACGTAGCAGCGGATGTCGGGCCGGCGCGTCTGAAGGTCGAGCATGAGGTAGGCGACCCGCTGGCCGGGGCCGTGATAGGTGAACTGGCCGCCGCGGCCGGTCTTGAAGACCGGGAAGCGATCCGGGGCGAGAAGGTCGTCGGCCGCGGCGCTGGTGCCGGCCGTGTAGAGCGGGGGATGCTCCAGGAGCCAGAGGCATTCGCGCGCCTTGCCGGCGCGGATGGCGGCGACGCGCTCGTCCATGAAGGCCAGCGCCTCGGGGTAGGCGACGGGCTCCGGGGAGACGATCAGTTCCACCGGCTCCGCATCCGCGGCAGGCCAGAGCGTGCCGGCGCCGGCCTTGCAGGCGGCCGGCTCGGCGGCGCGATCTTCAGCTGAGTGCAGCATGGCGCCTCACATAGGCGCGCAAGGGGCTTCTGGCGAGAGCTTTCAAGGGAGCGAAGATGCGAGAGCGGCCCGTGGGGGTGGGCGGGACGGACCGCTCTCGCGCCGGCAGCGGGCAGGCTCAGAACGCCATGCCGATGAACTGCCGGTTGTAGCGCCCGGAGAAGGCGTTGAAGCGCACGGCGAAGCGCTTGCCGCCGCGGGTGGCGTGGTAGCGGTAGAACTTGCCGCGGCAATCGAGTGGGCGAATGCGGTGGAAGCCCTGGGCGCGCAGCTGCATGCGGCCGCCCTGGCAGCTCATCTTGTGCCAGCCGCCGCCAGGACCGCCAGGCCCCCAACCGCCGCCGGGACCGCCAGGCCCCCAGCCTCCGCCGGGACCCCAGCCGCCGCCGTGGCCCCAGCCGCCGCCGTGGCCCCAACCGCCGCCGACCAAGGTGAGCGAGACCTCGCCGGCCTGCGCCTGGCTGACCGGCTGGAAGGCGGCGAAACCGATGATAAGGGCCGCCGCGGCGAGAACGATCTTCTTCTTCATGATGCGTCTCCTGTCGGGTTTGAGCGTCGGCCCATCGCCGTCGCCATGGCCATCAGTTTCCCGAAGCGGCAAAAAGGTTCAGTGCGCGAGCACACATTCCGCGGCCGGCAGGGCAGGGCCGCGTCTTATGGCCAAGAGCGGCCTTGTTTCGCTTCAGGCCATTTGCTACATGACCGCCGCGCCGGCGTGGCCGGCTGCAGATTTTCGCGGTCGTGGCGGAACTGGTAGACGCGCAGCGTTGAGGTCGCTGTGGGGCAACCCGTGGAGGTTCGAGTCCTCTCGACCGCACCAATCGGCAAAAAGGCGGCTTCGTGCCGCCTTTTTTCGTTCTCACAGACCCGCCGCCCGGCGCAGCGGCTGGACCCGCCCCCACGTGAACCGTAAGGATGAGCGATGGATACGCAGGCCCTCGAGCGCGACGGTGAGCAAGAGGTTCCGGCCCTGGCGGTGCGGGACGAGGAAGGCTCGCTCAACAGCGATTATCTCGCCGCGGTCGCCGAGGCGATCGAGGCGCGCGAGGCGGCGCGTCTGCTGGCGCTGGTCGGCGAACTGCACGAATCGGATCTCGGCGATGTCCTGCAGACGCTCGACCGCGATGAGCGCGAGGCCTTCATCCAGCTTCTGGGCAGCGAATTCGACTGGACGGCGCTGACGGAGGTCGACGAGGCCGTCCGCGACGAAATCCTGGAGACGATCCCGAACGAGGCGATCGCGGAGGCGGTCCGCGAACTCGATTCGGACGATGCCATCGGCATTCTGGAGGACATGGCGGAGGAGGACCGCGAGGAGATCCTCGCCGCCCTGCCGCTGGCGGAGCGCATCGCGCTGGAGCGCTCCTTCGACTATCCGGAGGAATCCGCCGGGCGGCGGATGACGACGCATTTCATCGCCGTGCCGCCCTTCTGGACCGTCGGGCAGACGATCGACTTCTTGCGCGAGGACGAGCGGCTGCCGGACGATTTCACCGAGATCTTCGTCGTCGATCCGCGCTTCCGCTTCCTCGGCACGGTGCCGCTGGACCGGCTCTTGCGCACCAAGCGGCCGGTGAAGATCGAAGAGATCATGGGCGAGGTGACGCATTCGGTCTCCGCCACCGACGACCAGGAGGAGGTGGCGCGCCTGTTCGAGCGCTACAATCTCCTGTCCGTCGGCGTCGTCGACGAGAACGACCGGCTGGTCGGCGTCATCACCGTCGACGACATCGTCGACGTCATCGAGGAGGAGGCGGACGAGGACATCAAGCGCCTCGCCGGCGTCGGCGACGAGGAGATCTCCGACAGCTTCGTCTCGGCGGTGCGCTCGCGCTTCGTGTGGCTGCTCATCAATCTCGGCACGGCCGTCCTCGCCTCCGTCGTCATCGGGCTTTTCGACGCCACCATCTCGGAGATGGTGGCGCTCGCCGTGCTGATGCCGATCGTCGCCTCCATGGGCGGCAATGCCGGCACCCAGACCATGACGGTGGCGGTGCGCGCGCTGGCGACACGCGAGATCGAGACCATCAACCCCTTGCGCTTCATCTCCAGGGAGACGCTGGTCGGGCTCGCCAACGGCATTCTCTTCGCCGTCATCATCGGGGTGGTGGCGACCTTCTGGTTCTCCAACGTGCAGCTCGGCGGCATCATCGCCACGGCGATGGTCATCAACATGGTGGCGGCGGGGCTTGCCGGCATCCTCATCCCGCTGGCGCTCGACAAGATGGGCGCCGACCCGGCGATCGCCTCCTCCGTCTTCGTCACCACGGTGACGGACGTCGTCGGCTTCTTCGCCTTCCTCGGCCTTGCCGCCTGGTGGTTCGGCATCGGCTGAGCGGGCACGGGCGCAAAAATCGTTGCAATCGCGCACTCGCCGTTAACGACCCAGAAAGGCTAAGCCTTCACCAATGAGCCGATCCTGGGACGGCTTTCATGCGGCAGACAACCACTTCCTTTCGCCTTGGCCTGGCGCTTGCGGCCACGCTCATCCTCGCCGCCTGCGGCGGGGCCATCCAATACCTGCCCGATTCCGACCCGCATCCGGGCGTGGCCAGGGCGCATCGCATGCCCGTGCAGGGCATCGACGTCTCCAAATATCAGGGCGATATCGACTGGGCGAAGGTGCGCGACGATGATATCCGCTTCGCCTATATGAAGGTCTCCGAAGGTGGCGACCATGTCGACGAGCGCTTCTACGAGAACTGGGAGAAGGCCGCCCGCGCCGGGGTGCCGCGCGGCGCCTACCATTTCATGTATTGGTGCCGGACCGCGAGCGAGCAGGCGCTGTGGTACCAGATGGCGGTGCCGCGCGACAAAAGCCAGCTGCCGCCGGTGCTGGACCTGGAATGGAACCACCAGTCGCGCACCTGCCCGCACAAGATCTCCAAGGAAGAGGCGCTGCAGAAGATCGACGTGATGCTCGCCGCGATGGAGGCCCATAGCGGCAAGCGGCCGATCATCTACACCGATATCACCTTCCATAAGGACATTCTGGAAGGGCGCTATCGCAACTACGATTTCTGGCTGCGCAGCGTCGCGGCCGAGCCGCATGAGCGCTACAAGCATCGCGCGTTCTTGATCTGGCAATACAGCGCCACCGGGCGCGTGCGGGGTATTTCCGGCCCGGTGGACCGCAACGCCTTCAACGGCTCGGAGAAGGAGTTCGAGCGCTGGCTGAGGCGCCAGGGGGCAAGTTAAGGAGGAGAGGATGGGCGTCGCCATCCGGCCGCTGAGACAAGCCGACCGCCCCGGCTGGGAGCCGCTATGGCAGGGCTATCTGGACTTTTATCAGACCGCTCTCGCCCCGCAGGTGACGGAAGGAACCTGGGCACGTCTTCTTCAGCCGGAAACGCGCATCCATGGCCTCGGCGCCTTTCTGGACGGCGGCGAGCGGCTTGTCGGCATCGTCCATTATCTCTTCCATCCGGTCACCTGGTCGCTGGCGGACCGCTGCTACCTTGAGGATCTCTTCGTCGCCGAGGAGGCGCGCGGGCGCGGCGCCGGGCGGGCGCTGATCGAGGCGGTCTACGCGGCGGCCGACAAGGAGGGCGCCGACCAGGTCTATTGGCTGACGCAGGACTTCAACCACGACGCCCGCCGGCTCTACGACAGCCTCGCCAACCTGACGCCCTTCATCAAATACCGGCGGTGAGCGGTATGGCACCGAGCATCGACGGCATTCTAGAGACGGCGGTCTACGTGGAGGACATGGAAGAGGCCCATCGCTTCTACGGCGAGGTGCTCGGCCTGAAGCGCGTCATCGACACGCCGCGGATGATGACCTACGAGGCCGGGCCCGCCGAGGTGCTGCTCGTCTTCAGGCGCGGCCAGACGGCGGAGGACGCCAAGACGCCGGGCGGCGTGGTGCCGGGCCATCACTCAGAGGGTCCGGCGCATTTCGCCTTCCGCATCGCCAAGGACGCCTACGGCACATGGAAGCGCCATCTTCAGGCGCATGGCGTCGTGGTGGTGAGCGAGGTGACCTGGCCGAAAGGCGGACGCTCCATCTATTTCCACGATCCGGACGGCAACGTGGTGGAGCTGGCGACGCCGGGCCTTTGGCCGAACTACTGAACCGCTCCCGGTCGCGCCGCCGGCCGCAAGGCGGATAGGCCGGCGGCCAGGGCTATATCCAGCGACGCACGCGCGCCTTGAAGGCGCGGTACTCCTCGCCGAAGCGCGCTTCCAGGTGCTTTTCCTCGCGCGCGATCGCCACCCTGTCGAGGAGGACGAAGACGGCCGGCGTCAGAAGCACCAGCCACAAGTTGGCGAAGGCGAGACCGAGGCCGAGAATGAGCAGGCCGTTGCCGATATAGATGGGATTGCGCGAATAGCGGAACGGCCCGTCGGTGGCGAGCGCGGCGGCCGAGCGGTCGGGCCGCACCGTCGTGGCGTGGCGACGGAAGGTCTGAAAGGTCCAGATGTCGAGGCCGAGGCCGAGGAGGATGAAGACGACGCCGAGGCCGCGGAAGGCCTCCACGGTCTCCGGCGAGAGCGGGATCGGCACAAGCCAGGAAAGGATAAGGGCGAGCAGGACGGCGCCGGCCATGATGACGGGCGGCCAGGGAACCTTGCTCGGCGCGGCGGAAAAATCGTCCATGGGATGGCCCGAGGGTTGTGCTCTGTCTTCGGCATGGAGATGGAGAAAGCAAGGTGCGCGCGCAATAGGGCTTGCGCTTGGCGCCCGCGCAATTTCTCCTGGGGGCAGGCAACGCTTGAGACGAACGACATGCTGGCCAACGACCTTCCCACCTTCAATTTCCAGCTCGGCGAAACCGCCGAGATGCTGCGCGACACGGTGCGCTCCTTCGCCGAGGACAGGATTGCGCCGCTTGCCGAGAAGATTGACCGCGAGGACTGGTTTCCCCGCGAGCTCTGGCCGGAAATGGGCGCGCTCGGCCTGCACGGCATCACCGTAGAGGAGGAATGGGGCGGGTCGGGCCTCGGCTATCTGGAGCATTGCGTGGCGATGGAGGAAGTCTCGCGCGCTTCCGGCTCCATCGGCCTTTCCTACGGCGCGCATTCCAACCTGTGCGTCAATCAGCTGCGCCGCTGGGGCAGCGAGGAGCAGAAGTCGCGCTACCTTGCCAAGCTCATCTCCGGGGAGCATCTGGGCGCGCTCGCCATGTCGGAGACGGGGGCGGGCTCCGATGTCGTCTCCATGAAGCTCAGGGCGGAAAAGCACGGCGAGCGCTACTTCCTCAACGGCTCCAAGATGTGGATCACCAACGGCCCGCAGGCCGATACCCTCATCGTCTACGCCAAGACCGACCCTGAGGCCGGCGCGCGCGGCATCACCGCCTTCCTCATCGAGAAGGGCTTTGCCGGCTTTTCCGTCGCCCAGAAGCTCGACAAGCTCGGCATGCGCGGCTCGGAGACGGGCGAGCTCGTGTTTGAGGATTGCGAGGTGCCGGAGGAGAACCGGCTGGGGGCGGAAGGCGAGGGGGTGAAGATCCTCATGTCCGGCCTCGATTACGAGCGCGTCGTCCTGGCAGCCGGGCCACTCGGCCTGATGCAGGCGGCGCTCGACGTGGTGATCCCGTATCTGCACGAGCGCCGGCAGTTCGGCCAGCCGATCGGCTCCTTCCAGCTGATGCAGGGCAAGCTCGCCGACATGTATGTGACGATGAATGCCTGCCGGGCCTATGTCTATGCCGTGGCGCGCGCCTCAGACGCCGGGCAGACAACGCGCCAGGACGCGGCCGGCGCCATCCTCTACGCGGCGGAGAAGGCGACGCAGGTGGCGCTCGACGCCATCCAATGCCTCGGCGGCAACGGCTATATCAACGATTATCCGACCGGACGCATCCTGCGCGACGCCAAGCTCTACGAGATCGGCGCCGGCACCAGCGAGATCCGCCGCATGCTGATCGGGCGGGAGATCTTTCAGCGCACCGGCTGAGAAAGGCCGCGCCCGCCTTCGTCTCTTCCTCGCCGACCTCTTCCCGCAAGCCAGGAGCCTTGCCATGCTGACCGCCTATGGCCGCCCCAATTCCATCAACGCCCAGAAGGTGCATTTCTGCCTGGAGGAGCTCGGCATCGCCTATGAATGGGTGATGGCCGGCATGGAGCACGGGGTGGTGGACAGCCCCGAATACGGGCGGATGAACCCCAACCGCCTCATCCCGGTGATCGACGACGAGGGCTTCGTGCTATGGGAATCGAACGCCATCGTGCGCTATCTTTGCGCCCGCTACGGCGCCGGCGGGCTGTGGCCGGAGGACCTTCAGACCCGCGCCAGCGCCGACCGCTGGATGGACTGGCAGACGACCACCTTCTCGCCGGCCTTCACGCCGGCCTTCCACAATCTGGTGCGCACGCCGGAGGGCGAGCGCGATCTTGCCGCCGTGGAGGCGGGAAAGCGCAAGGGCGAGGCGGCGGCCGCCATCCTCGACGACTGGCTGGCCTCGCGCCGCTTCGTCGCCGGCGAGGCCTTCACGATGGGCGACATACCCATCGCCGCGGCGGCGCATCGTTGGCTGAACCTGCCGCTGGAGCGACGCGAGGCACCGCATTTGGAGCGTTACTACCGCGAAGTGATGCAAAGGTCGGCGGCGGCGACGGCGCTGGCGCTGCCGGTGACGTGAGGCGATATCGCGGGGCAGGGCGCGGTGATAGGCTCGCGGCGAGGGCTATCGTGATGGGGCGCGGCGCACCTTGCTAGAGATTCGCGGCATTCTGCGGCTGGAGCGCTGGTGGCGGCGGCTTCAGACGGTGCTCACGAGCTTCTGGTTCGTGCCACTCGTCCTCGGCGCCGGCGGCTGGGCGGTGGCGCTTCTGGCGCTGCGCCTCGATCAATGGGAGGCGCTGCAGGCGGGCCTCGGCGACATCTTCTTCCGGCAGATCGCGGCGGAGACGGCGCGCTCCATTCTGGCCACCATCGCCGCGGCGACGATCTCGGCGACCTCCATCGTCTACTCGCTGTCGCTCCTCATCCGCACGCTGGCGGCCTCCTCGCTCGGCCCGCGTCTCGTCCAGGACTTTCGCCAAGACCGGCTGACGCGCCTGACGCTCGGCGTGCAGCTCGCCGCTTTCACCTATGCGCTGACGGTTCTCTATTACGTCGGCAGCGTGGTTGAGACGCGCACCATTTCCATCGGGCTTGCCATCGGCTTCGTGCTGGCGGCGCTTTCCTTCCTGGTCGTCTTCGTCAACCGCATCTCCGACCAGGTGAGCATCGACCATATCGTGGCGCGGGTGGCGGGCAACCTGCAATGGGCGCTGAAGCGCGAGGCGGCGCGGGCAGAGAAGGGCACGCGCGCGCCATTGCCGGAGCCGACGCCGCCGGCAGGCGCGACGATCCTTGCCGAAGAGGACGGCTATGTCGCCTCCATCAGCTATTCGGCGATCGCCGGCGGCGCCGATCCGGCGATGCGCACCGTGGAGCTTTTGGTGCGGCCGGGCGATTTCGTCATCCGGCGCAAGGCGCTGGCGCGCATCGACCTTGAGGAGGCGCCGGAGGGCTTCGCCAAACTGGTGCGCGAGGCGGTGATCCTCGGCCATGCCCGCACCTATTACCAGGATATCCCGGCGCGCTTTCAGCTCCTCGTCGAGATCGCGCTGAGAGCGCTGTCGCCCGGCGTCAACGACGTGTTCACGGCGGTCGCCTGCGCCAACCATCTGGCCGGCGCCTTTTCGCTTCTCGACGGGCGGGATCTGACGCCGCCGGTCTATTTCGACGAGGCGCGCGACGTCATAGTGGTGCCGAAGGCGCTTCGCTTTTCCGACCTTGCCGGGGCCGTCTTCCATCCGCTGCGCCAGGCGGCGGCGCAGGTGCATGTCATGAACGTGGCGCTGCTCGGCACGCTCGGCGACCTCGCCATCGCCTCGCGCAGCGCCTCAGCGCGGGCCGTCTATGTGGAACATGCGCAGCTGCTCGTGGCCAGCGCCTGCCGCCAGCCGCTGGAGGATGCCGACAGGGCGATGATTGAGAAGCTTCTGGAGCGTACCCGCGTCGGCCTGCAAGAGGCCGGAGAGATCAAGGAGCCGGCCCCGGCGCCGCACCGGGAAGAAGGGTGGGAGGAAACCGCGAGCTAGGCTCCGTGGGGGATCGGCAAAACCTAGAACGGGATCTCGTCGTCGATCTCGTTCTGGAAGCCGCCGCCTCCACCGCCTCCACCGCCGCGCTGATCCATCGGGCCGGAGGAGCCGAAATCGGAGCGCCCGCCGCGCTCCGGCGCGTCGTAGCCGCCTCCGCCGCCGCCGCTGCGGCCGTCGAGCATGGTCAGCGCCGAGTTGAAGCCCTGCAGCACCACCTCCGTGGTCCAGCGCTTCTGGCCCGACTGGTCTTCCCATTCGCGCGTTTGCAGCTGGCCTTCCACATAGATCTTGGAGCCCTTCCTGAGATATTGCTCGGCGATCTTGGCCAGACCCTCGTTGAAGATGACGACGCGGTGCCATTCGGTGCGCTCGCGGCGCTCGCCGGAATTGCGGTCGCGCCAGCTCTCGGAGGTGGCCAGCCTCAAATTGACGACCGGACGGCCGTCGTTCATGCGCCGCACCTCCGGATCGGCGCCGAGATTGCCGATCAGGATCACCTTGTTGACGCTGCCCGCCATCACTCTCTCCCTTGTCCGCGGCGGCCGCCCCGGCAGGCGGCCGATGTCGTGCCCCTTCTTGCCCATGCGGGCGACGGCTGCAAATGCCAGCTTGCATCTCGCTCGTGTTCACTGTATGTTCTTTGTCGGCCGAAGGCAAGGAGGGGGGCGTTGGAACAGCGGATGAGCGTGGTCACCCTGGGCGTCGCCGATCTGGCGCGGGCGCGGCGCTTCTACGAGGAGGGGCTCGGCTGGCGGCGCGGCAACAGCGAGGCGGAGGTCGCTTTCTATCAGCTGAATGGCATGGTGCTGGCGCTCTATCCGAGCCGCTCGCTCGCCGCCGATGCGGGGATCGCGCCGGAGGCAAGCGGCTTTGCCGGCATCACGCTCGCCTATAACGGGCGCAGCCGCGAGGAGGTCGATGTCGTCATCGCCGAAGCGGAGGCGGCCGGGGCGATCGTCGTCAAGCGCCGCCAAGAGGTCTTTTGGGGCGGATATTCGGGCTATTTCGCCGATCTAGACGGGCATGTGTGGGAAGTCGCCTTCAATCCCTTCTGGTCGCTCGACGAGGCCGGTCATGTCAGCCTTGCCGGGCGAGGCTGAGCCTTTTTTGCCGCCGCCGTTTGCCCTAGATAGGAGGCGCGGCGAAGCCACAGCTTTCACCATTCAGCGCAGCCGGCGCCCGCTCCGGCGCCATCCAAGGGACGAGAATGGCCGATCCCTCCAAAACGATTTCCGTGCGCGGGGCGCGCGAGCACAATCTGAAGAATGTCGATCTCGATCTGCCGCGCGACAGCCTGATCGTGATGACGGGGCTTTCCGGGTCGGGAAAATCCTCGCTCGCCTTCGACACCATCTATGCGGAGGGCCAGCGGCGCTATGTGGAATCGCTGTCGGCCTATGCCAGGCAGTTCCTGGAGATGATGCAAAAGCCCGATGTCGACCAGATCGACGGGCTGTCGCCGGCCATCTCCATCGAGCAGAAGACGACCAGCCGCAATCCGCGCTCCACGGTCGGCACCGTCACCGAGATTTACGACTATATGCGGCTTCTGTTCGCGCGCATCGGCGTGCCCTATTCGCCGGCGACGGGCCTGCCGATCGAAAGCCAGACGGTCAGCCAGATGGTCGACCGCATCCTCGCCTTGCCGGAGGGCACGCGGCTCTACCTGCTCGCGCCGGTGGTGCGGGGCAGGAAGGGCGAGTTCAAAAAGGATCTCGCCGAATGGATGAAGCGCGGCTTCCAGCGCGCGCGCATCGACGGGGCCTTTTGCGAGATCGTCGACGCGCCGGCGCTCGACAAGAAGTTCAAGCACGATATCGACATCGTGGTCGACCGCGTCGTGGTGCGCCCGGACGCTGCGAGCCGGCTTGCCGATTCCCTGGAGACGGCGCTCAAGCTTGCGGAAGGCCTCGCGGTCGCCGAATGCGCCGATCCGCCGGAGGGCGGGGGCGAGCCGGAGCGGCTCACCTTTTCGGAAAAGTTCGCCTGCCCGGTCTCCGGCTTCACCATCTCGGAGATCGAGCCGCGGCTCTTCTCCTTCAACAACCCGTTCGGGGCCTGTCCGACCTGCGACGGGCTCGGCTCGGAGCTCGGTATCGACCCGGAGCTCATCGTTCCCGATCCCGCTCTCAGCCTGAGGCGCGGGGCCATCCATCCCTGGTCGCGCTCCTCCTCGCCCTATTACCTGCAGACGCTGGAGGCGCTCGCCGGGCATTACGGTTTCAGCCTGACGGAGCCCTTCGAGAGCCTGCCGGAGACGGCCAGGCGGGCGGTGCTCTACGGCACCGGCAAGGAGAAGGTGACCTTCACCTACAACGACGGTCTGAGGTCCTATCAGGCCAAGAAGACCTTCGAGGGCGTCATCCCGAACCTGGAGCGGCGCTGGAAGGAGACCGATTCGGCCTGGATGCGCGAGGAGATCGGCAAATACATGTCGAGCGCGCCCTGCACCGCCTGCGGCGGTTTCCGCCTGAAGCCGGAGGCGCTGGCGGTGAAGGTGGCCGGCCATCACATCGGCGAGGTCTCCGCCTTCTCCATCCGCCAGGCGAAGGATTGGTTCAAGGCGCTGCCGGAGAGCCTGACGGACAAGCAAAGCGAAATCGCCGTGCGGATTCTCAAGGAAATCCGCGAGCGGCTCACCTTCCTCGACGATGTGGGGCTCGACTATCTCACCTTGTCGCGCGGCTCCGGCTCGCTGTCGGGCGGCGAGAGCCAGCGCATCCGCCTCGCCTCGCAGATCGGCTCCGGCCTGACCGGGGTCCTCTACGTCCTCGACGAGCCCTCCATCGGCCTGCACCAGCGCGACAATGCCAGGCTGTTGGAAACGCTGAAGCACCTTCGGGATCTCGGCAACACCGTCATCGTGGTGGAGCACGACGAGGATGCCATCATGGCCGCCGACCATGTCGTCGATATCGGTCCGGGGGCGGGCATCCATGGCGGCGAGATCGTCGCCGCCGGCAAGCCGGCCGACATCCTGGCGCATCCGGCCTCGCTGACCGGCCAATACCTTTCCGGCGCAAGGGCGATCCCGGTGCCCGAAGAGCGCCGCAAGCCGAAGAAAGGCAAGTGGCTGAAGCTTTCCGGCGCGACCGGCAACAACCTCAAGAATGTCACCGCGAATATCCCGCTTGGCACCTTTACCTGCGTCACGGGCGTCTCGGGCGGGGGAAAATCGACGCTCCTCGTCGACACGATCTACAAGGCGGTGGCGCGGCGCCTTTCAGCGGCGCGCGAGCATCCTGCGCCCTTCGAAGGGCTCGCCGGGCTGGAGCATCTGGACAAGGTCATCGATATCGACCAGTCGCCGATCGGGCGCACGCCGCGCTCCAATCCGGCGACCTACACGGGCGCCTTCACGCCCATCCGCGAATGGTTCGCCGGCCTGCCGGAGGCCAAGGCGCGCGGCTACCAGCCCGGCCGCTTCTCCTTCAACGTCAAGGGCGGGCGCTGCGAGGCCTGCCAGGGCGACGGCGTCATCAAGATCGAGATGCACTTCTTGCCGGACGTCTACGTCACCTGCGACGTCTGCCACGGCAAGCGCTACAACCGCGAGACGCTGGAAGTCACCTTCAAGGGCAAGTCGATCGCCGACGTCCTCGATATGACGGTGGAGGAGGGGGTGGAGTTCTTCGCCGCCATCCCGGCGGTGCGCGACAAGCTGACGACGCTCGCCCGCGTCGGCCTCAATTACGTGCATATCGGCCAGCAGGCGACGACGCTTTCGGGCGGTGAGGCGCAGCGGGTCAAGCTCGCCAAGGAGCTGTCGAAGCGCGCTACCGGGCGGACCCTCTACATCCTCGACGAGCCGACGACCGGCCTGCATTTCCACGACGTCGCCAAACTCCTGGAAGTGCTGCACGAATTGGTCAAGCAGGGCAATACGGTGGTGGTCATCGAGCACAATCTCGACGTCATCAAGACCGCTGATTTCATCCTCGACCTCGGCCCGGAAGGCGGCGACGGGGGCGGTGAGATCGTCGTCGCCGGCACGCCGGAGGAGGTCGTCGCCGAGAAGCGCTCCTATACCGGCCAGTTCCTGAAGCCGATCCTGGAGCGCGGCAGGGCGCGCGCGCAGGTGGAGGCGGCGGAGTAGGGAAGTCAGCCGACCGAACTTGGCAGCGTTCGGGTCTTCGCGCTGCGGCCTTAATCGGTATCTTAGGTTCTGTCGCGAAGAGCCGCCGGAGGGGACCATCGTCTTGTGCCTCCGTCACATGGCGCGGCGTGACGACCGGCACCAGGGCCGATAGGCGACAAGCATGCCCCCACGCTCCGCCGGCATTTTGATGTATCGCCGACGCCCGTGGGGACCGGAAGTGCTCCTCGTCCATCCCGGCGGGCCCTATTGGGCGAAGAAGGACAAGGGCGCCTGGACCATTCCCAAAGGGCTGTTGGAGGCGGGTGAGGAGCCGCTTGCCGCGGCATTGCGCGAATTCAGCGAGGAAACGGGCCTTGCGGCGGAGGGCGAGGCTATCCTCCTCGGCACCTTCCGGCAGGCGGGCGGCAAGCACGTCACCGCCTTCGCCGTGGAGGGCGATGCGGACCTTGCGGCCTTCAAGAGCAACCTTTTCGAGATGGAATGGCCGCCGCGCTCCGGGCGCCTGGCGCGCTTTGCGGAAGCGGACCGGGCGGGCTGGTTCCAGATCCAGGAGGCGCGCGGCAAGATCCTGAAAAGCCAAGTGCCGATCCTGCGCGCGCTCGCGGTGCATCTCGGCCTGGACGTTGCCGAATAGCTGGGCGAGGCCGCCGATCTGTGGCATTTGGGCGCGATGAGCGAGAAGCACGCCGCAGCGACAGGCGGGAAGAAACAGGGAAAGCCGGCGCCGGAGAAGGACAAGGCGCGGCCGGCCGAACCCACCCGCGCGCCATCCGGGGCGGGCGGCGAGAGCGGCCTGCACCGGCAGTTGCGACTACTCTACGAGGGCCATTCGCAGCGCGCCCACCGCTTCCGCTATGCGCTGCTCGCCTTCGACATCGTGACGGTGCTGTTCATCGTCGGCACCTCCTTCGTACCTCGCACGCAGGTGGTGGAATCGCTCGACGTCCTCTTCGGCATCGTCATCCTCGTCGACTTCTCCGCTCGCCTCTATATCAGCCGGCGGCCCGTGGCGGAGTTCATGCGGCTTTCCACCTGGGCCGACATCATCGCCATCGTCTCCTTCCTGGTGCCGATCGTGGGGGAGGGGGCGGGCTTCCTCAGGATCCTGCGCACGCTGCGGCTGTTGCGCACCTATCAGCTGATGGAGCGGCTCAGAGCCGACAGCCGCTTCTTCCGGCGCAACGAGGAGCCGATCATCGCCATCGTCAATCTCGGCGTCTTTCTCTTCATCATGACGGGCCTGGTCTACGAGACGCAGCATTGGCGCAATCCGGCGATCGGCAATTATGTCGACGCGCTCTATTTCACCGTCACGGCGCTGACGACGACCGGTTTCGGCGACATCACCCTTGCCGGCACCGGCGGGCGGCTCATCGCCGTCATCATCATGATCTTCGGGGTGACGCTCTTCCTGCGCCTGGTGCAGGTTTTGCTGCGACCGCGAAAAGTGCGATTCACCTGCCCCAATTGCGGCCTGCAGCGGCACGAGATCGACGCCGTCCATTGCAAGGCCTGCGGCACGCAGCTGGCCATTCCGGACGAGGGAAGATTCTAGATTTCGTCTAGATTCTGCCCGGATTCGAACGCTGCGCGCATGCCAAAGCGGCAATTGTGAAAAAAGCATGCAGCCGGCCCGCGTCCGCCTGCGAAAAAACGATGCAGTTCGCCCACTTCCAGGGCATCGCAGCCATGCACTTTTGTGCAGTGCAAAACGGATGGGCGCGGGCCTATATCCTGGCTGTCGAACACCACACAAGAACGCATCGAGGTCAACCATGCGCACGTCGTCCAAAGGTCTTCTGGGCCGCTTCCGCCGTTGGCGGCGCTATCAGCGCACCGTGAAGGAGCTGCAGGGCCTGTCGGTCCGCGAGCTGCACGACATCGGCATCACCCCGGGTGAGATCCGCCGCGTCGCTCGCGAGGCGAGCTACTAAGCTTCCCGCTCCCAGAGCACCCTACCAAACCGCCGGCGGTCCTCCGCCGGCGGTTTTGCTTTGCGCGGCGTTTCAGCCCGGTGCCCCGTGTTCACGGCTATGAAAGGCTCTAGGAAGCGCCGCCGCGGGCGGCGAACCAGGCCTTCAGCGGCATGATTTCCGGCGGTTCGGCATTGGCGTTCGGCCAGGAATCGACGGCATAGCGCGGCCCGCCACCCTTCTCGCCGATGACGGCGGTGGCGTGCGGGTAGCGGCCGTCGAGGAAGAAGCCGCGCGCCACGGGGCTGAGCACCTGGTGATGCTTCAGCGCGCCTTCCCCGGCGAGGAGGAGAAGAAGGCTCGTCGTGTTGGTCGCCTCGTCCAGGCAATCCATTTGCGTCGGATCGCCGCCGCCGATCTTCTCAAAGCCGCCGGTATCGGCCGAGGTGCCGATGCGCGCGCCGACGATGCGCTCATAGGCCTGGACGGAATCGGAAATGGCCGCCCGCTCCGCCGCCGGCGTCGCCGCATCGCGCAAGGGCAGGGTGAGCGCCTTTACCTCCGCCTCGGTGAAGGTGACGGGCGTCGTCCGCAGGCAGCCGAAAGCGTGGCAGACGAAGACCTTGCGCCCCTGTGGCGGGCGCGCCTCGCGCGCTTGGTACCAGCCGTCATAGGTGGAGCTCGTCTGCGCGGCGCAGGCCGCCAGAAGAAGGCCGACAAGGGTTGCGATGAAGCCGGGGCGCATGAGCGGAGACTAGCCGAGCCTGCCGATCGGCGGAAGCTGGAACCGAGCCGCGATCGCCCCCGTTGGGGAGGAAGAAGAGACGGGCGGGCGCAAGCCAATGGAGTTTCGCCATGCACGACATCACCGGCAAGAAGGTCGCCATTCTCGCCACCGACGGCTTTGAGCAATCGGAGCTGGAGGTGCCGCTGCGAGAGCTTCGCAAAGCCGGCGCCGAGGTGCACGTCGTCTCGCCGCAGAAGGGCGAGATCAAGGGTTGGGACAAAAAGGATTGGGGCCGCGCCGTGCCGGTCGACCGCAGCCTTGAGACGGCGCGCGCTGACGACTACGACGCCCTTGTCCTGCCCGGCGGGCAGATCAACCCGGACCTTCTGCGGCTGGAGGAGAAGGCGCTCGACTTCATCCGTGCCTTCTATGTGGACAAGAAGCCGATCGGCGCCATCTGCCACGCGCCCTGGCTGTTGATTGAAACCGGCATCGCCAAAGGTCGCGACATGACCGGCTACGCCTCCATCAAGACCGATCTTGAGAATGCCGGCGCCAACTGGCACGACGAGGCGGTCGTGGTCGATGAGGGCATCGTCACCAGCCGCCATCCGGGCGACCTCGATGCCTTCTGCGCCAAGGTGGCGGAGGAGATCGCCGAGGGCCGCCATACCCAGCGCCAAGCCGCGTAGCACGCATTCCTTGCGGATAGGAGAGAAGCCGGCCGGCGCAAGCGGCCGGCTTCGTCATGTTGGCGCTTTCACGTTGGTTGGGGGCCGGCGATGAAGGCGACGATGCCGTCGGCGACGTATTGCACGGCGAGCGCGGCGAGGATGACGCCGAGAAGGCGCGAGATCACCATGCGCCCGGTATCGCCGATGAGCTTTTCGATGCGCTCGGCAAGGGCGAAGACGAAGAAGGTGATGGCAAGGATCACCGCAATGACGCCGACGAGCTCCGCCTTGCCGGCAAGGCCCGGCAGCTTGCCGGCCAGGAGGATGGTGGCGGAGATGGCGCCCGGCCCGGCCACCAGCGGAATGGCGAGCGGGAAGACGGCGAGATGCCCCATCTCCGCGGAGGTGAGGCGCGTGGCGCTGCGCTCATGCCGCTCGGCGCGCTTTTCAAAGATCATCTCAAAGGCGATGACGAACAAAAGCAGGCCGCCGGCGATGCGGAAGGCGGCGAGCGTGATGCCGAAAAGGGCGAGGATCGCCGTGCCGGCCAGCGCGAAAAGGACGAGGATGACGAAGGCGATGATGGTCGCTCTCAGCCCGACCTGACGGCGCTCGGCGCGGCTCATGCCCGCTGTCAGCGCGATGAAGAGCGGCGCCAGCCCGGCCGGGTCGATGGTGACGAAGAGCGTCACGAAAGCGGTGATGAGTTGATCCATCGCCTTAAGCCATACAGGGGCGCGCCGGGGCTGGAAACCGCAGATGCGGGCGGGGCGGGCGTTAACGGGTCGGCGCTGGTGGCCGTGCGGGCAGGGGCGCGCGGCCGCAATTTTCCACCAAGGGGGCCCCGCGTCGACACGGCTTTGCCAAATTTATCTATAAGCCATTGATTTCAAATATGTATTCAAGCCTCGCCATGCTTGGCTTTTGGGCCGATTCCGGCTAGAACAGGGCGCACAATCACAACCACCGATTCTTCCCCTTGACCGACCCGAACCATCCATCCGACGGGCGCCGCGGCGGCGATATCCGTTCCATCTCCATCACGGAGGAGATGCGCTCCTCCTATCTCGACTATGCGATGAGCGTCATCGTCAGCCGGGCGCTGCCGGATGTGCGCGACGGGCTGAAGCCGGTGCATCGGCGCATCCTGCATTCGATGAACGAGATGGGGATCGCCTCCAATCGGCCCTATCGCAAATGCGCCGGCGTCGTCGGCGATGTGATGGGCAACTACCACCCGCATGGCGACCAGGCGATCTACGACGCGCTGGTCAGGATGGCGCAGGACTTCTCCATGCGCCTGCCGCTCATCGACGGGCAGGGCAATTTCGGCTCGCTCGACGGCGATCCGCCGGCGGCGATGCGTTACACCGAGTGCCGGCTCGACAAGTCGGCGGAGTCGATGCTCTCCGACATCGACAAGAACACGGTCGATTTCCAGGAGAACTACGACGGGCGCAAGCGCGAGCCCGTCGTGCTGCCGGCGCGCTTTCCGAATATCCTCGTCAACGGTGCCGGGGGCATCGCCGTCGGCATGGCGACCAACATCCCGCCGCACAATCTCGGCGAGGTGATCGATGGCTGCGTGGCGCTCATCGACGATCCGGCGCTCTCCGACATCGACCTGATGGAGATGATCCCCGGGCCGGATTTCCCGACCGGTGGCGTCATCCTCGGCCGCGGCGGCATCCGCTCGGCCTATCAGACCGGCCGCGGCTCCATCCTGATGCGCGGCAAGGTGACGATGGAGACCGGCGCGCGCGACCGCGAAGTGATCGTCGTCACCGAGGTGCCCTACCAGGTGAACAAGGCGGCGATGATCGAGAAGATCGCCGAGTTGGTGCGCGAGAAGCGCATCGAGGGCATCGCCGACATTCGCGACGAATCCGACCGCCAGGGCGTGCGCGTCGTCATCGAGGTGAAGCGCGACGCCGTCGCCGATGTGGTGCTGAACCAGCTCTACCGCTTCACCCCGCTGCAGACGAGCTTCGGCGCCAATTTCGTGGCGCTCAATGGCGGACGGCCGGAACAGCTCGGCCTGCGCGACATCCTGACGAGCTTCATCGCCTTCCGCGAGGAAGTGGTCGGCCGGCGCACGAAATTCCTCCTCGGCAAGGCGCGCGACCGGGCCCATGTGCTGGTCGGGCTCGCCATCGCCGTGGCCAATATCGACGAGGTGATCGCCCTCATCCGGGCCGCGCCCGACCCTCATGTGGCGCGCGAGCAATTGATGGCAATGGCCTGGCCTGCAAAGGATATCGCTCCTCTGGTCGCGCTGATCGCGGACCCCCGCCATCTGGTGGCCGAGGACGGGACGGTGCGCCTTTCGGAAGAGCAGGCGCGGTCCATCCTGGATATCCGCCTGCAGCGGCTCACCGCGCTCGGGCGCGACGAGATCGCCGATGAACTCAACAAGCTCGCCGCCGAGATCAAGGAATACCTGGAAATCCTCGCCTCGCGGGCGAGAATCCTCGGCATCGTCAAGGACGAGCTGGCCGCCGTGAGGGAGGAGTTCGCCACCCCGCGCAAGACGCAGATCGAGGAGGGCGGCGCCGACCTGGAAGACGAGGACCTCATCCAGCGCGAGGACATGGTCGTCACCGTCTCGCATGCCGGCTACATCAAGCGCGTGCCGCTCGCCACCTATCGGGCGCAGCGGCGCGGCGGCAAGGGCCGCTCCGGCATGTCCTTCCGCGACGAGGATTTCGTCAACCGCCTGTTCGTGGCCAACACGCATACGGCGGTGCTGTTCTTCTCCTCGCGCGGCATCGTCTACAAGCTGAAGGTCTGGCGGCTGCCGCTGGCCGCGCCGCAAGCGCGCGGCAAGGCGCTGGTCAACATTCTTCCGTTGGAGGAAGGCGAGACCATCACCACCATCCTGCCGCTGCCGGACGACGAAAAGGAATTTGAGCGGCTCGATCTGATGTTCGCCACGACCGGCGGCACGGTGCGGCGCAATTCGTTGTCGGATTTCGTCAACGTCAACCGCAACGGCAAGATCGCCATGAAGCTGGAGGAGGGCGACGCGATCGCCGGCGTGTGGACCTGCTCGCAGGACGACGACGTTCTCCTCACCACCGCCTTCGGCCAGTCGATCCGCTTCCCGGTCACCGATGTGCGCGTCTTCGCCGGGCGCTCCTCCGTGGGCGTCAGGGGCATCAATCTCGGCAAGGGCGACAGGGTGATCTCCATGTCGATCCTGCGGCACTTCGAGGCGAGCCCGGAAGAGCGCAGCGCCTACCTCAAGATGCGCCGGGCGATCGCCGGCGAAGTGGAGGGCGAGGGCGAAGAAATCGCCGAGGAGGGCGAGGAGGCGGCCGAGCCCGGCGCGCTGTCGCCGGAGCGCTATGCGGAGATGAGCGCGGCGGAGGAATTCATCCTCACAGTTTCGGAGCGCGGCTACGGCAAGCGCAGCTCCTCGCACGAATACCGGATCTCCGGGCGCGGCGGCAAAGGCATCATCGCCATGGTGGTGAACGATCGCAACGGGCCGCTCGTCGCCTCCCTGCCGGTGGAGGACGCCGACCAGATCATGCTCGTCACCGATCGCGGGCAGCTCATCCGCGTGCCGGTCGAGGGCATCCGCATCACCGGTCGGGCGGCGCAGGGCGTCATCGTCTTCTCCACCGCCAAGGACGAGAAGGTGGTCTCCGTGGAGCGCATCACCGAGGCGAACGGGCAGGACGAGATCGTCGGCGAAGAGGGGCCTGAGGAGGGCGAAGCGGGCGAGGACGGCACCGAATAGGGCGGCGGGGCATGATCGAGCTTTCCACCTTCCTCACCTATCTCGCCGCCTGCATCGCCATCGTCATCGTGCCGGGGCCGACGGTCACGGTGATCATCGCCAATTCCATGCGTCACGGGGCGCGCGCCGGTCTTTTGAACGTCGCCGGCACGCAGGCCGGAATCGCCATCATGCTCCTCGTCCTCGCCTTCGGCCTGTCGACCGTCGTCGCCTTTCTGGGAGAGGCCTTCTTCTGGCTGAAGCTCGTCGGCGCGGCCTATCTCGTCTGGCTCGGCATCAAGCTGTTGCGCTCCGACGGGCGGCTCGGCGGCGGCGATGCGGCCGGGAAGAGCCGCAACTGGTTCTGGCAGGGCTTCATCGTCATCTGGTCGAACCCCAAGGCGCTGTTCTTCTTCGGCGCCTTCATCCCGCAATTCGTCGATCCGAGCGGCTCCACCGTGCTGCAGACGGTTTTTCTCGGCCTGGTGTTCATGGCGGTGGCGACAATTCTGGACGGCGCCTACGCCCTGGCGGCGGGCCGCACGGGGCTGCTTCTGTCGCGTCGCAATGTGCGGCTGGTGGAGGTTTTCGGCGGCACCTGCCTGGTCGGCGGCGGGCTGTGGATGGCGCTCGCCCGCCGCTAACCCGTGCAGTAAGGGCGTTGCGGTTCGCGGCACGGAACGATAAGCGGAGCGGATGGCGCGTACAGGTCTTTATCCCGGCTCCTTCGATCCGCTCACCAACGGGCATATCGATATCCTGCGAGCCGCCTTCGCTCTCGTCGACCGGGTGGTGGTGGCGATCGGCCGGCATCCCACCAAGGCGGGGCTTCTCGACCTCGACACGCGCATCGCGCTCATCCAGGAAGTGGCCGGGCCGCTGGCAGAGGCGGAGAGCGTGGAACTGGTGGTGGAAAGCTTCGACAACCTCGTCGTCGATTTCGCCCGCGAGGTCGGCGCCACCATCCTCATCCGCGGCCTGCGCGACGGCACCGATCTCGATTACGAGATGCAGATGGTGGGCATGAACCTCACCATGGCGCATTGGCTGCAGACCGTCTTCGTGCCGGCGAGCCCGCATCATCGCCACATCACAGCCACGCTCGTGCGCCAGATCGCTACGATGGGCGGCGATATCGGCCCCTTCGTGCCGGCCTCCGCGGCCGACGCCGTGCGCCAGGCGGTGGCGCGGCAGAAGCCATGAGCGCCGCCCGCGCCAACCTCGAGAGGATTCACCGAACATGCTGAAACGCCTTGCAGCGCTGACGCTTTTCGCCGCGCTTCTCAGCGCGCCGATCGCCGGTCCCGCCCATGCCCAGGCGAGTGAGCCTGAGAACACGCTCATCATGCAGCTTGCGCAGGGCAACGTGACCATCCGTCTGCGGCCCGACCTTGCGCCGCAGCACGCGGAGCGGCTGAAGACGCTCGCCCGCCAGGGCTTTTACGACGGCGTGCCGTTCCATCGCGTCATCGACGGCTTCATGGCGCAGACGGGCGACCCGACCGGCACCGGAACGGGCGGCTCCGATCTGCCGGACCTTGAGGCGGAGTTTTCCGCCGAGCCCTTCGAGCGCGGCATCGTCGGCATGGCGCGCGCCCGCGACCCCAACAGCGCCAATTCGCAATTCTTCATCATGTTCGCGCCGGCGCCCGGCCTCAACGGCCAGTACACGGTGGTGGGCGAGGTGGTGGAGGGCATGGAGCATGTCGACGCCATCAAGAAAGGCAGCCGCGCGGCGAACGGCATGGTGGAGGGCCCCGACAAGCTCCTCTCCATGCGCGTCGCCGCCGACCAGTGATCTGACCGAACCGGAGGACTTTCCCATGGCCGCAGAGCCGGAAAACACCATCATCCTGGATACCAGCAAGGGCCAAGTGACGATCGCCATGCGGCCGGATCTCGCCCCCAACCACGTGGCGCGCATCAAGGAACTGGTGCGCGAGGGCTTCTATGACGGGGTGAAGTTCCACCGCGTCATCGACGGCTTCATGGCTCAGACCGGCTGCCCGCAAGGCACCGGCACCGGCGGCTCCGGCCAGAAGCTGAAGGCCGAATTCTCCGGCGAGAAGCACAAGCGCGGCACCGTCTCCATGGCGCGCGCGCAGAACCCCGATTCCGGCGACAGCCAGTTCTTCATCTGCTTCGCCGAAGCGCCCTGGCTCAACGGCCAGTACACGGTCTGGGGCGAGGTGACGGAAGGCATGGACGTGGTCGACGCCATCAACAAGGGCGAGCCGCCGCGCGAGCCGGACACCATCCGCTCCGTCAAGGTGGCGGCCGACGCCTGAGATCAGGGCGCGGCAAGCCGCGCCCACAGCGATGCGCGTCGAGGATTTCGATTTTGAACTGCCGGAGGAGCTGATCGCCCTGCGGCCGGCGCGCCCGCGCGACGCGGCGCGGCTTTTATGCGTGCCGCCGGCCGGCGCGCTCAAGGACCGACATGTGCGCGATTTGCCAGGGCTCCTGCGGCCCGGCGACCTCCTTCTTCTCAACGACACGGCGGTGATTCCGGCGCGGCTTTCCGGTCGGCGTCTGGCGCGCGAGGAAGGCGGCGCGGAGGCGCGCATGGAAGCGACGCTGATCGAGCGGCTGGACGAGGCACGCTGGCTGGCGCTCGCCAAACCCGGGCGCAAGCTCGCCGTCGGCGACCGGCTGCGCTTCGGCGGCGAGGGCGAGGCCTGCTTTCTGGAGATGCTCGACGCGCGGGTGGAGGCGAAGGGCGAGGGGGGCGAGGTGACGCTTTCCTTCGCCTTTCAGGGTCCGTTCCTCGACGACGCGATCCGTGAGCGCGGGACGATGCCGCTGCCGCCCTATATCGCCGGACGCAGGGCGCCGGACGCGCAGGACCGCAGCGACTATCAGACGGTGTTCGCCGCGCGCGAAGGCGCGGTGGCGGCGCCGACGGCCGGGCTGCATTTCACCGAGGAGCTTTTCGCCGCCCTTGAGGAGAAGGGCATCGAAAAGCGCTTCGTCACCCTGCATGTGGGGGCGGGGACCTTTCTGCCGGTCAAGGCGGAGACGACAGAGAGCCATGTCATGCATGCCGAATGGGGCGAGGTGAGCGAGGCGACGGCCGAGGCGATCAACGCGGCGCGCCGGCGCGGGGGAAGGCTGGTGGCGATCGGCACCACGGCGCTTCGCATCCTGGAGAGCGCGGCCGACGCAAACGGGCGGGTGCATGCCTTTTCCGGCAAGACCGACATCTTCATCACGCCCGGCTACCGCTTCAAAGCGGTGGATCTTCTGTTCACCAATTTTCATCTGCCGCGCTCCACCCTCTTCATGCTGGTGGCGGCGTTTTCTGGCCTTGAGCGCATGCGCGCGGCCTATGCCCATGCGATCGCCGAACGCTACCGTTTCTATTCCTACGGCGATGCCTGCCTCCTGGAGCTGGCCGTGCCGGCGATGCGGCCGCGATGAGCGCGTTCGTCTTTGCCATCCAAGCGCGCGACGGGCAGGCGCGGCGCGGCGTCATCGCGACGCCGCGCGGGGATATCCGCACGCCGGCCTTCATGCCCGTGGGCACGCAGGCGAGCGTGAAGGCCATGTATCCCGATCAGGTGCGCGATCTCGGCGCCGATATCGTGCTTGCCAACACCTATCATCTGATGCTGCGGCCGGGCGCGGAGCGGGTTGCCGAGCTCGGCGGGCTGCACGAATTCATGCGCTGGCCCTATCCCATCCTCACCGATTCGGGCGGCTTTCAGGTGATGTCGCTCGCCAAGCTCAGGAAGCTCGACGAGGACGGGGTCACCTTCGCCTCGCATATCGACGGCTCCACCCACCGGCTGACGCCGGAGCGGGCGGTGGAGATCCAGCGCCTGCTCGGCTCCGACATCACCATGCAGCTCGACGAGTGCCTGAAGCTGCCGGCCGAAGAACCGGAGATGCGCCGCGCCATGGAGCTTTCCCTGCGCTGGGCGGAGCGCTGCAAGACCGCCTTCGTGCCGGCGCCGGGAAAGGCGCTCTTCGGCATCGTGCAGGGGGGCGACGATGCGGCCTTGCGCCTTGCCTCGGCGGAGGGACTGCGGCGGATCGGCTTCGACGGCTATGCGGTGGGCGGGCTTGCCGTCGGCGAGCCACAGGCGGTGATGCTGAAGGTGCTGGAGGAGACGGTGCCGGCGCTGCCGGCGGCAAATCCGCGCTATCTGATGGGCGTCGGCACGCCCGACGACATCCTCCAGGCGGTTTGGCGCGGCATCGATATGTTCGATTGCGTGATGCCGACAAGGGCCGGGCGGCACGGCCAGGCTTTCACCCGCTTCGGCCGGGTGAACCTGCGCAACGCCCGCCACGCCGACGACAAGCGCCCGCTCGACGCCACCAGCGACTGCCCGGCGGTGCGGGATTATTCGCGCGCCTATCTGCATCATCTCGTCCGCACGCAGGAGACGCTGGGCGCAATGCTGCTGACCTGGGCCAATCTCGCTTATTACCAGAGCCTGATGGAGGGCGCCCGCCAGGCGATCGGCGAGGGGCGCCTCGGCGATTACATCGCCATGGTGCGAGAGGATTGGGAGAGGGGCGACGTCTAGCGCCGCCGAAGGCCGTCAGGCGACGGCCTTGTCGCAACAGGCTCTAGCGGACGAGGGCGCCGAGATAGGCCGCCGTGGCGATGAGAACCGCCATGGTGGCGGTGGAGACCAGCGCGTAATGGAATTGGCGGGCCCTGGCCGCGAAGGCCAAGGCATTCAGAGCCTTGTCCTGCATCAGATCAGCACCCCCGGGGCTGGCGAGAGTTCGCAATCGACGATCTTCCAGTCGCCCGCATCGTCCTGGAACAGCGAGAATTCGGCCGACCATTGGATGCCGATGCGATCGCGGACATAGGTCGTGACGCGCGTCAGCTCGCCCTCCAGCGCCACGCTGTCGATCTGGATCCGCTTGGCATGGACGAGCGGAGGATGGATCTTGGAGAAGAACTGATAGGCCGCTTCTTCGGTGCCGAGACGGCTCTGCTCGAACTCGGTGGCGAAGACCCAAACGGCCTTCGGCTCCTTGTTGGACAGGCCCCAGACGAAGGTCTCAACGGCCGTTTCGACGGCGCCGCGCTGATCGGCATTCAAGGATGGCATCGGGCGCTGATAGGAGACCCGGTCCAGCCGGTCGCCCTTTTCGGCGGCCTGCGGCAGGTTTTGAGGCAGGGGCATCGGCGCGTTCAGGGAATTCACCTGGGCCGTGCCGACGAGCATCGTGGCGGCGATGCCTACCGCGGCAATCGCTGTGTTGCGCCTCCATCCGCCCGTCAAACTGAACATTGCCTTCGCCTCCGCCTCAGGAATGTCCAGGGATAATTCGTTAACCCGCCAGTAAGTTCCGTGCGAAAACACACAGGCGCGAAAATCGCCGGAGCAAAAGGTTTCGGAAGCCTTAAGGAGGGCGCGGAAAAAGCACGGTATTTTCGCCTATCCGACTGAAGAACAGGCCGTTCGCGTCAAGAAGAGAGCGCCCGCTTGAGCCTGCGGGCCCGCCGTCGCCGCACGGAGGGCTTTCGGTCAGACGACGCCGGGTATCGCAGCGGCGGTCGCGGCGGTCCGGCGTCCTGGCGGGGCTTCGCCGCCAGCCGGCCGGGCAGCGCCGCCGTGCCTGTGCCATTTTGACACGAATTTTCACGCAAGAGTTTACCAAAGGTAAACCAATCGCTGGATTTCGCGGGCAGCTTTCAGTCTACTAGAGAAGACGCGAAGGGCGGGAGGCTTCGCCTTAGCGAATACCCCATGGATATGCTCAGGTCCGCCGCATCTCCTGGGTCCGTGGGGTCGGCCGGTCCGGTCGCGGCACGTGGCCTCCTCGATTGCCGCGGCCGGCCGGCCACTCAGCGCCTCTCAAGGCTCTGCACATCTGGCACAAAAGAGAAAGGCGCCCCGAGGGGCGCCTTTTTCGACTCTAAGATGTGGCGGCGATCACTTGATCTTCGCTTCCTTGAAGTTGACGTGCTTCTTCAGCTTCGGATCGTATTTACGCTTCACCAGCTTGTCGGTCATGGTGCGGCTGTTCTTCTTGGTGACGTAGAAGGTGCCAGTGCCTTCCTCGCTCACCAGGCGAATCTTCACGGTCGTGGCCTTGGCCATCCTTATCGTCCTTGCTCAAGCGCGGGAATTTGGTCGCTCACATGACCGTTCGCGAGACGGAAGTCAAGGTGCCTCGGCGCGTGCGCGCACCAGCCTTGCCGCGGCGATGATGGCATAGAGCGCAAAGGCGCCGCCGACGACCAGCGGAAAGCCGCTCAAGGGCCAGCGGCCGAGCGCGTCGCCGACCGTGATAGGGCCGACCAGCATGCCGAGCGAATAGCAGAAAACGAAGGCGGCGTTGGCGGCGGCGAGGTCGCCGGCGGCAAAGCGCGAGGCGAGATGGGCAAGGCCGACCGTGTAGATGCCGGCCGAGGCGCCGCCCCAGAGGAAGAGGACGAGCATCAGGGCGGGCCAGCTGCCGGAAACCAGGTGCGCGGCCAGCATGCCGAGGGCGCCGATGAGGGCGCAAACGAGCAGGATGAGGCGCTTGTCGATGCGGTCGGCGAGAAGGCCGAGGGGGATTTGCAGCGCCACATTGCCGAGCGTCATCGCCGAGGCGAGCAGCGGCACGATCGCGGTGGAATAGCCAAGATGCTGGCCCCAGAGCGGCAGGAAGGCGAAGCCGCTCGATTCGGACATGGCGAAGACGAAGACGCCCACCGTGGCGATCGGCACCGCGAGGATGAAGGCCGCAAAGCCGCGCGAGGGCCTCTCAGAGAAGTCCGGCGAGACATCGCGCGCCAGCCAGGCCGGAACGGCGCCGAGGAAGAAGAGCGCCGTGCCGATGAAGAAGGGAAGCGGCGTGGCGATGCCGGTCAGGGTGATGACGATGGGCCCGAAGGCGAAGCCCACCGACAGAAAGGTCGCGTAAAGGCCCATGATGAGGCCGCGGCGGGCGGCCGGCGTGACCGCGTTGATCCAATATTCCGACAGCGCGAAGGTCACCGACACGCACATGCCGTAGATGAAGACGAACACGAAAAGGATGCGCAGATCCGTCACGTACCAGGCGAAAGGGATGAGGCAACCGGCGATCGGCAGAAGGGTGGCGATGGTGCGGGCCGTGCCGAAGCGCCTGGCGATATGAGGGGCGTAGGGCGTGGCAAAGAGCGCCGAGAGGGCGATGGTGGCCACCAGGATGCCGATGAGGCGCTCGGAGATGCCACGCTCAGCAAGGGTCAGCGCCAGGAGCGGGGACAGAAGGC
Source organism: Afifella pfennigii DSM 17143 (assembly GCF_000688515.1). Taxonomy (GTDB): domain Bacteria; phylum Pseudomonadota; class Alphaproteobacteria; order Rhizobiales; family Afifellaceae; genus Afifella; species Afifella pfennigii. The sequence goes on from NZ_JHZK01000007.1 coordinate 39,449, forward strand.
TGATGGTGATGCCGACGGCGATCATGGTGACGATCGCCGCCATGGCGCCGCGCGTCAGGCCGAGAGAGGCGCAACGCTTGCTGACGGCGGCGCTGAGGCTCACCTGGTTCGGCTCCTAGAGAATCGTACTTAGAGAAGCGTGCTTTTCGTCTGTCCGTAATGCATAAAATGGAAGGGAACACCACCGTCGGGCGTAAGCTCAGGATCGCGTGTCAGCCGGCCGGCGAGATCGGCCAGGACCCGGCGGGTGATAAAGGGCAGGTCGGCCTCCTCCATATCCTCGAAGGTCAGCCATTTGGGATCGAGAAGCTCCCTATCGGTCTCCGCGACGCGCTGCATGGAGCCATCGTCGAAGACGGCGAAAAAGCGCGCATCGAAGCGGCGCGGCCGTCCCGGCGGGGTGATGGCCCGCGCCACCAGGCGCACCGGCGCCAGCGCCGGCAGATAGCCGGCCTGGTGAAAGGCGCGCCAGGAAGGGTTGCGCGAGGGGCGGGCAAGCGGGGCTTCCTGCCGGTCGCCGAGGAGATAGCCGGTCTCCTCGAAGGTCTCGCGGATGGCCGCCAGGGCGAGGGCGCGCCCGAGCCGCGGTGTCGCCCGCGCGCCGCAATGGTCGGCCAGTTTCATCTCCACGGGCGCGGCAAGCTCGCTGGCGGCGGGGGCGCGGTAATCGGCCTTTTCGACGCGCCCGCCGGGAAAGACGAGCTTGCCCGGCATGAAGACGTGCTGGTCCGAACGTCGGCCCATCAAGATGCGGGTCTGCCCGCCCTCGCGGCGCAGGACGATGAGCGTGGCGGCATCCTTGGGTCGCAGCGACGGGTGCGGGCGGGCGCTCTGCGGGCCGGGAAAGGCGAAATTGGCGCTCATCGCCAGGCGCTGTCGACGGATTTGTCGGCGGCTTCCGGCGCGTCGGGATCGAAGCCATGCATCCCCAGCGCCCATTGCAGGGCGACGGTGGCGCCCTTGGCCGGTCGCAGCAGAATGAGCGACATCGCCACCGTCAGCGGCAACCACAACGCCATATGCACCCAGAGCGGGGGAACCAGCGCCAGCTCCATCGCGAGCGCCAGGGCGACGACGACATGGCCGACGATGAAGACGACGAAATAGGGCGGGGCGTCGTCGGCGCGGTGGTGGTGAAGCGCCTCGCCGCAATGGTCGCATTGCTCGCGCACGCGCAGAAAGCCGGAAAACATCGGGCCGCGAAAGCAGTTCGGGCAGCGGGCGGCCGCGCCGCTCGCCAGGGCCCGCAACAGGGGTCGTTTCTTCGTCGTCACATCCGCCATCCTACTTCCGCCGCCGCCTGCCCCCCTTGGGCGGGCGACGCCTCTGGGTCGGGCCGCGCAGGCGCCGCCGGCCGCCAGCGCCACCCTTTTCCTTGGTGCCCTGGCTCAGCATCTCCAGCTTCAGGTCGCCGGCGAAGGGCGTCGCTTCGAGGAGGCGCACTTCCACGCGCTCGCCGAGCTGATAGCTGAGGCCGGTTTCGGTACCCGTCAAGCGGTGCAACGCCTCGTCATAGGCAAAATACTCCGCGCCGAGCGTGCCGATGGGCACGAAGCCGTCGGCGCCCGTCTCCTCCAGCTCCACGAAGAGGCCGGCGCGGGTGACGCCGCGGATGCGACCCCAAAAATGCGCGCCGACCTGGTCGGAGAGCCAGGCGGCGATGAGCCGGTCGAGCGTATCGCGCTCGGCGGCCATCGCCCGCCGTTCGGCAAGCGAGATATCGGCGGCGACCTTCTCCATGGCCGGCGCATCCATCTTGCCGAGGCCGCCCTCGCCGAAGGACAGGGCCGAGATCAGCGCCCGGTGGACGAGAAGATCGGCATAGCGGCGGATGGGCGAGGTGAAATGGGCGTAGCGGCGCAGATTGAGGCCGAAATGGCCGATATTCTGGGTGGAATACTGGGCCTGGCTCTGCGAGCGCAGCACCACCTCGTTGACCAGCATGGAATGAGCGGTGTCGGCGACGGTCCTCAAAATACGGTTGAACTCGGCCGGGCGCAGGCTGCCCTTCTTCGGCAGGTTGAGGTCGAGCGAGCCGAGGAAGTCGCGCAGGGCCTCCAGCTTGTCGAAGGAAGGCTCGTCGTGGATGCGGTAGACGAGCGGCGAATCCTTGCCCTCCAGCTCCTCGGCGGCGGCGACGTTCGCCTGGATCATGAATTCCTCGATGAGCTTGTGGGCATCGAGGCGGGGCGGGACGTAGATGCGGTCGATGGCGCCGGTCTCGGTGAGCACGACCTTGCGCTCCGGCACGTCGAGCTCCAGGGGCTCGCGATCCTCGCGGCCGGCATGCAGCACCTTGTAAGCGGCCCAGAGCGGCTTCAAGACGTCCTCAAGCAAGGGCGCGGTGCGCTCGTTGGGATGGCCGTCGATGGCAGCCTGCGTCTCCTCGTAGGAGAGGGCGGCGGCCGAGCGCATCATGACGCGGTGGAAACGGTGGCTCAGCTTGCGGCCGGCGCCGTCGAAATGCATCCGAACGGCGAGCGCCGGGCGGTCCTCGCCGGCGCGCAGGGAGCACAGATCGTTGGAGATGCGCTCCGGCAGCATGGGCACGACGCGGCCGGGAAAATAGACGGAGTTGCCGCGCTTTTCCGCTTCCTTGTCCATGGCAGAGCCGGGGCGCACATACCAGGCGACGTCGGCGATGGCGACGGTGACGATGAAACCGCCTTCGCGCTCCGGGTCGGGGCGGGCATGCACGGCATCGTCGTGGTCGCGCGCATCGGCCGGATCGATGGTGATCAGCTGCATGTCGCGCCAGTCGTCGCGATCGGCCATCCCAGCGGGGCTCGCCTCTTCCGCCTCGGCGAGCACGCGCGGCGGGAAGACGTAGGGGATATTGTGCTCCTCAAGGGCGATCAGGCTGATGGCCTTTTCGGAGGTGACGTCGCCGACGCGCTCGGCGATGCGGGCGGAGGGAAGGCCGAGCCGGTTCCTGGCGCGCGGCTCGATGGCGACGAGCTCGCCGTCCTCGGCATCGCCCGCATCGGCCGGCGCGACGATGAATTCGCGCTGACGGCGGTTGACCGGGACGATGCGCCCGCCGCCGCGCCCGCCCGGATCCGCGCGGAAGACGCCGATGGCGCGCTCGGGAACCCGCTCCAGAAGCTTCATCACCCGGCCCTCGTAAGGGCCGTTGCCGGAAGGCGGGGCGATGCGGGCGAGAACCCGGTCGCCCGGCCCGGCGGCGGGCTTGCCGTGGCGCTTGCCGGAAGGGGAGAGGGCGAGGCGCACCCGCGGCGGGTCGCCGGCCGCCTCGTCCCAATCGGTGGGCAAGGCGATGAGGTCGCCGTCCTCGTCGACGTCGAAGATGCGCAGGACGGTGACCGGCGGCAGCGTGCCGGCAGGCCGGATGGCCTTGTGCGGGGAGGCGATCAGCCCCTCGTCGGCCATCTGCCGCAGCATGCGTTTGAGGCCGATGCGCTCCGCGCCGGTGATGCCGAAGGCGCGGGCTATCTCGCGCTTGCCGACCTTGGCATCGGAGCCTTGCACGAATTCCAGGATATCCTGCCGGCTCGGCAGAGCCGGTGGAGCCTTCTTCTGTTTCTGCTTCTTGGCCTTCGGCAATGTCAGCCTTTCGCCTTTGCCGGGCTCTTCTTCGCCGGCGCCTTGGTCTTGGATGCGCTCTTGGATGCCGTCTTGGCCGTCTTCGCCTTGCTCGCCTTTGCCGTCTTGCCGCCCTTGGCGGCCTTGGCTTCAATCAGCGCCAGAGCCTCCTCCAGCGTGACGCTCTCAGGGTCCTTGCCGCGCGGCAGGGTGGCGTTGATCTTGCCGTGATGGACATAGGGGCCGTAGCGCCCCTCCATGACGGTGACGGGGCCGCCGTCCGGATGCTCGCCGAGCGCCTTCAGCTCCTTCTTGCCCGGGCGGCCCTTCTTCTCCGCCAGAAGCGCGACGGCGCGGTTGGCGCCGACCGTGAAGACCTCCTCAAGGCTGTCCAGATTGGCGTATTTGCCATCATGGGAGACGAAGGGGCCGTAGCGTCCTATACCGGCGGTGATCGGCTTGCCGGTCTCAGGATGGGCGCCGATCTCGCGCGGCAGGGAGAGAAGCTGCAAGGCCTTCTCCAGGTTCATCGTCTCCGGGTCCCAGCCGCGCGGCAGGCTGGCGCGCTTGGGCTTGTCGTCGCCCTTCGCCGGGTCGGCGCCAAGCTGCACATAGGGCCCGAACCGACCGGAGCGCAGGCTGACGGGCTCGCCGGTGTCCGGATCCTCGCCAAGGGCGACGCCTTCCGCGCTCATCGCCTGCTGCGCCATGTCGCCGTCGGGCTCCGGCTCGGCGAGCTGACGGGTGTAGCGGCATTCGGGATAGTTGGAGCAGCCGATGAAGGCGCCGTAGCGGCCAAGCTTCAAGGAGAGCTTGCCATCGGCGCATTGGGGACAGGTGCGCGGGTCGCTGCCGTCCTCGCGTGGGGGAAAGATGAAGTCGCCCAGGATCTCGTTGAGCGCCTCCAGCACCTCAGCGACGCGCAGGCCCTGAATGTCCTCAAGATTGGCGTTGAAATCGCGCCAGAAGTCACGCAGCACCGCCTGCCAGGACATCTCGCCGGCGGAGATGAGATCGAGCTTCTCCTCCAGATCGGCGGTGAAGTCGTACTCCACGTAGCGGCGGAAGAAGCTTTCCAGGAAGGCGGTGACGAGGCGGCCCTTGTCCTCCGGCACCAGGCGGCGCTTGTCGAGCCGCACATAGCCGCGATCGCGCAGGACACTCATCGTCTGGGCATAGGTGGAAGGCCGGCCGATGCTGAGCTCCTCCATCTTCTTGATGAGCGAAGCCTCGGTGTAGCGCGGCGGCGGCTCGGTGAAATGCTGGCTGGCGGCAACGCCGAGCGCGCTCAGCGGGTCGTCCGCCGCGACGGGCGGCAGGCGGCCGCCTTCCTCGTCCTCCGGCTCGTCGCGACCCTCCTGGTAGAGGGCGAGAAAGCCATCGAAACGAATGACGCTGCCGGTGGCGCGAAGGCCGAGCGTGCTGGAGCCGGAACGCGCATCCACCTCGATCGTGGTGCGCTCCATCTCGGCGGAGGCCATCTGGCTCGCCATGGTGCGCTTCCATATGAGCTCGTAGAGCCGCGCCTGGTCGCTGTCGAGACGGCGCTCAACATCCGCCGGCAGGCGGGCAGGGTCGGTGGGGCGAATCGCCTCGTGCGCCTCCTGGGCGTTCTTGGCCTTGACGAAATAGCGCCGTGGCTGATCCGGCAGGTAGGGCGCGCCGTAATCCGACTTGATGAGGTCGCGCACGGCCGACAGCGCTTCCGGAGCGATGTCGACGCCGTCGGTACGCATATAGGTGATGAGGCCGATGGTCTCGCCGCCGACATCGACGCCTTCATAGAGGCGCTGGGCGACGCGCATGGTGCGGGTGGCGTCGAAGCCGAGCTTTCGCTGCGCTTCCTGCTGCAGGGTGGAGGTGGTGAAGGGAGGTTGCGGATTGCGGCTGTGGGGCTTCGATTCCACGCTCTCGACGCGGAAGGCCGCGTCCTGAAGCAGCTTCTTCAGCCGCGTCGCCTGGGCCTCGTCGCCGATGGAGAGCTTGGTCAGCTTCTTGCCGTCCTCGGCGACGAGCCGGGCGGTGAAGCTGTCCTTGGCGGGGGTGGCGAGCTCGGCGGTCAGAGACCAGTATTCCTGTGGGCGGAAGCGCTCGATCTCCGATTCCCGGTCGCAGACCAGGCGCAGCGCCACGGACTGGACACGGCCGGCGGAACGGGCGCCCGGCAGCTTGCGCCACAGAACCGGCGAAAGGGAGAAGCCGACAAGGTAATCGAGAGCGCGGCGCGCCAGATAGGCCTCCACCAGCGCGTCGTCGATCTCCCGGGGCTGGGCGATGGCCTCTTCCACGGCGCGCTTGGTGATGGCGTTGAAGACAACGCGCGCGACCGGCTTGTCCTTCAGCCCCCTCTTCGACCTCAAAACCTCCAGGACGTGCCAGGAAATCGCCTCGCCCTCGCGATCAGGGTCGGTGGCGAGCAAGATCCGGTCGGCGGATTTGGCCGCCTCGGCGATCTCGGCAAGGCGCTTCTTGGCCTTGTCCGCGACCTCCCAGGACATGGCGAAGTCCTCGTCCGGCCGCACCGATCCGTCCTTCGACGGCAGATCGCGGACATGGCCGTAGGAGGCCAGGACCTGGTAGTCGGAGCCGAGGTATTTGTTGATCGTCTTCGCCTTGGCGGGCGATTCGACAATCACGAGATCCATGGAAATCTACTCCTTGGGCGGAAACAGGCGCCGCGCGGTTGCCTCACTTGGATTGCCCGGGCGGCTGGGTCAAGGCCGCAGAAGGGCAGGGCAGCCAGGAGCGCAGCGGTCAGGCCTCTATCCTCCCGACTGTTATTCAACTAAAACGCGAATAAATACATAGACGCACGTCTTGCGTGCTGATGGGGCGTTGACGTTGGTGGAAGGTAAGCGGCGCGAGGAGATCGCGGAAGAGATTGCCGTTCAGGCGAGCCAGTTGCGGCGGATGGCGGAGGAGGCGCGCATGCCCTTTCTTGGCTATCTCGCCGAGATGGTGGTGCTGGAGGCCTGGCGGGAAGCCTCGCGCGAACGCGATGCGAGCGAGGAGCACGGCGCTTCAGGGGCCGCGGGATAGGATGCTCAGAAGATCAGAGAAATGCGTCCGCCTGGATGACGCTCCAGCCGGCCGGCGAGCTCCAGCTCCAGGAGAATGACGCTGACGATGCGCGCGGCGAGCCCGGTCTCTGCGATGAGGTCGTCGACCGTGACCGGGACCGGGCCGAGCGCGTCCACCACCTTCGCCCGCTCCTCGCCGGCCGGCTCCACCATGGCGGGCGGGGGCGTCTTTTTGGGAAGCTCGAAGCCCTCCCGTTTCGGCAGGGCCAGCATCGGCGACAGCGCCTCCACGATATCGGCCGCATCCGTCACCAGCCTGGCGCCCTTCTTGATGAGGCCGTTGGTGCCCGATGCACGCGGATCGAGCGGCGAGCCGGGCACCGCCATGACCTCGCGGTTCTCCTCCAGCGCCAGGCGGGCGGTGATGAGGGAGCCGGAGCGCTCCGCCGCCTCCACGACGACCGTCGCCAGCGTCATGGCGGCGATGATGCGGTTGCGGCGTGGGAAGTCGCGTGCCCGCGGCGTCCAGCCCATCGGCATCTCGCTGACGAGGGCGCCTTGCGCGGCGAGGATGCGCTCAAGAAGCGCTTCGTGCTCGGGCGGATAGACGATATCGACCCCGCCGGCGAAGACGGCCACCGTTCCCGTCCCCAGCGCGGCCTCGTGGGCGGCGGCGTCGATGCCGCGGGCAAGCCCGGAGACGATTGTGAAGCCGGCCTCTCCAAGCCCGCGGGCAAGGCGGGCGGCCATGCGCTTGCCGGCGATGGAGGCGTTGCGCGAGCCGACGATGGCCACCGCCGGGCGAGCGAGAAGGGCGGCGTCGCCGCGCAGGGCGATGAGCGGCGGAGGCTGCTCGGCCTGGCGCAGCCAGGGCGGGTAATGCGGCTCGCCGACGCCGATGAAATCGGCCCCGATCCGCGCCGCGGCGGCAAGCTCGCGCTCCACCTCCGCCTCGCTGGCAATCTTCAAGGTGCGGCGCGCGCCGCCCCGCTTCGACAGTTCCGGCAAGGCGCGCAGCGCCGCGGCGGCGGAGCCGTAATGGTTGATGAGGGAGCGGAAGGTCTGCGGGCCGACATTCTCGCTGCGGATGAGGCGCAGCCAGGCGCGTTTCTGTTCGCCCGTCAGGCGGATGCCTTCGCCAGCTTCGGGGCCGCCCCCACGCCCCGGCATCTTCAGCCGCCGCTCATTTCTGACCGATCCGCGATTCGGTGCCCTTCAAGAGCCGGGCGAGATTGGCGCGATGGCGGAACCACAGGATGACGGTGACGATGAGGAAGAGTTCGGCGAGCGCGATCTGCCCGGTGACGAAGAAGATGACGGGCGTTGCGGCGCTCGTCAGCAGCGCGGCAAGGGAAGAATAGCGGGTGGCGAAGGCCGTGCCGATCCAGATCGCCGCGGCGGCGAGCATGGTCGGCCAGGAAAGCGCCAGCAGGATGCCGAAATAGGTGGCGACGCCCTTGCCGCCGGAAAAGCGCAGCCAGACGGGAAAGCAATGGCCGAGAAAGGCGCCGAAGGCCGCGGCGAGCGCCGGCTCGGTGCCGAAGCGGCTGGCGAGGAGGACGGCGAGCGTGCCCTTCAGCGCATCGGCGAGGAGCGTCGCTGCGGCCAGCTTCTTATTCCCGGTGCGCAGAACATTGGTGGCGCCGATATTGCCGGAGCCGATGCCGCGGATATCGCCGAAGCCGGCAAGGCGCGCCAGGATCAGCCCGGAAGGAATGGAGCCGAGAAGATAGCCGAAGACGAGGCCGCCAAGAGCGGCCCAGGTGAATGCCAGCTGGATCGGATCGGCCGTCACGGCTCTGCCCCCATACGAGCGGCCTCAGGGCTTGCTTGCTAAGCTCCCCGCTCTCCATCTGCATAAGGATAGACGGTCCTCCCGGCAACCAGCGTGCGCGTCACGCGGCCGGAGAGCTTCGCCCCCTCAAAGCAGGTGTTCTTGGAGCGGGAATTGAGGGCCTCCTCCGTCACCACCCAGGGCCTATTAAGGTCGACGACGGCAAGGTCGGCCGGGGCGCCGGGCTTCAAGGTGCCGCCGGCAAGGCCGAGGAGGGAGGCCGGCGCGGTCGACATCGCTTCCACCAGGCGCAGCAGCGGCACGTCGCCGGAATGGACGAGGCGAAGGCCGACCGCAAGCGAGGTCTCCAGGCCGACGGCGCCGTCCGCCGCCTCGGCGAAGGGCTGGCGCTTGCCCTCCACATCCTCCGGGTCGTGGGCGGAAACGACAATATCAAGCGTGCCGTCGGCCAGGGCCTCCACCATGGCGAGGCGGTCTTCCTCGCTTCTGAGCGGCGGCGACATTTTGAAGAAGGTGCGATAGGAGCCGATATCGCCCTCGTTGAGGGAAAGATGCGCAATCGCCGCCCCGGCAGTGACACTAAGGCCGCCAGCCTTGGCATGGCGGACGGCATCGAGAGAGGCGGCGCAGGAGAGCTGCGCGGCGTGGTAGCGGCCGCGCGTCAGGCGGGCGAGCCGCAAGTCGCGCTCCAGCAAGATGGTCTCCGCCTCGCGCGGAATGCCGGGAAGGCCGAGGCGGGTCGCAACCTCGCTCTCGTTCATGACGCCGGCGCTGGCCAGATCGGCATCTTCCGTGTGGTGCACGATGAGGGCGTCGAAGTCGCGGCCATAGGTGAGGGCGTTGCGCATCACCTGGGCGTTGCGCAGCGAGCGGCGGCCCTCGGTGAAGGCGACGGCGCCGGCATCCTTCAAAAGCCCGAATTCCGACAGCTCCTCGCCGGCAAGCCCCTTGGTCACGGCCGCCATGGGATGGATGTTGACGAGGGCGGAATGGCGGGCGCGGCGCAAGACGAAATCGACGAGCGCGGGATCGTCGATGACCGGATCGGTGTCGGGCATCGTCACCAGCGTGGTGACGCCGCCAGCGGCCGCCGCCCGGCTCGCCGTCTCCAGCGTCTCCAGATGCTCCGCGCCGGGCTCGCCGACGAAGACGCGCATATCGACAAGGCCGGGAATGACCGCCTTGCCGGCGCAATCGAAGACCTCCCAGCCCTCCGGCGTGCCCTGATTGGCCGCTTCCGGCCCGGCGGCGACGATGCGCCCGTCGGAGACGACGACGGCACCCGGACTGTCGAGACCGCGGGAGGGATCGACGATGCGGGCGTTGGCGAGGAGGATGGGACGGGGCATGGGCGGCATTTTTGAGCTAGCGATTCGGCAGGTGCTGCGCGAGCGCTTCCAGAACCGCCATGCGCACGGCGACGCCCATCTCCACCTGTTCGCGAATGACGCTCTGCGGACCGTCCGCCACCAGGGGGTCGATCTCCACGCCGCGGTTCATCGGACCTGGATGCATGACCAGAGCGTCCGGGGCGGCAAGGGCGAGCTTTTCCACGTCGAGCCCGTAATAGCGGAAATACTCGCGGATGGAGGGGACATAGGCGGCGCTCATGCGCTCGCGCTGCAGGCGCAGCATCATCACCACATCGACGCCGACGAGGCCCTGGCGCATGTCGTTGAAGATGTCGACGCCGAAGCGGTCAATCGCCGTCGGCAGCAGCGTGGAGGGGGCGATGAGGCGGATCTGCGCCCCCATCGCCTGAAGCAGGATGATGTTGGAGCGGGCGACGCGCGAATGGCGGATATCGCCGCATATGGCGACCTTGAGGCCCTGCAGGCGGCCCTTGTGGCGGCGGATGGTGAGCGCGTCGAGAAGCGCCTGGGTGGGATGCTCGTGGGCGCCGTCGCCGGCATTGATGACGGAGCATTCGACCTTCTGGGCGAGAAGCTCCACGGCGCCGGCGGAATGGTGGCGCACGACGAGGATATCCGGGCGCATGGCGTTCAAGGTCATGGCCGTGTCGATGAGCGTCTCGCCCTTCTTCACCGAGGAGACCGCGACGGCCATGTTCATGACGTCGGCGCCGAGGCGCTTGCCGGCGAGCTCGAAGCTCGACTGGGTCCGGGTGGAGGCCTCGAAGAAGAGATTGATCTGCGTGCGCCCGCGCAGGGTCTGCTTTTTCTTCTCGATCTGGCGCGAGACCGCGATCTCCTCCTCGGCGAGATCCAACAGCGCGGATATCTCCAACGGAGAAAGGCCTTGGATGCCCAGAAGATGCTGATGCGGGAAGGAAGGAGCGTCGGCCATTAAAGGGTTGGCTATAGGCTCAATCGGCAAGACCGGCAACTCGGCGAAGCCACGGCGCTGCGATTTTCCCCTGGATTGAATCGCCATGGGGAGACGGATCGGGCGGCGATGGTGCATGGTGCGCGAAATCCGCCCTATGTTGCCGTCGCTAGAACGAAGACCGAGAAGATGGCCGAGAACCTTAAGCCTGCCCAAGAACGAACGCATGCGGTGTTCAATCAGACACCAGCGCGCGTCAATGTCGACCTCTTCCATGCCGACCCGCTGCTCGATCTGGAATGCTCCGGCTTTTCCGACGGCGTGCGCGAGGATCTGGCCCATGTCGGGCGTTTCTGGGGCTCCCAGGAAGCGCGCGAATTCGCTCGCCTGGCCAACGGCGAGGCGCCGACGCTGGAGCGCTACGACGCGCAGGGGCGGCGCATCAACGAGGTCAACTTCCACCCAGCCTATCACGCCTTGATGCGGCGCTCCGTCGCCGCCGGGCTGCATTGCTCCGTCTGGGAGCGCGGCGGCGAGGAGGAGCCTGTGCGCCACCGGGCGCGCGCGGCGCGCCTTTACATGACGGCGCAGACCGAATGCGGCCATATCTGCCCGATGACGATGACCAACGCCTCGCTGGCGAGCCTCCGGCACACGCCGGAGCTGCTCTCCGAATGGGGCCCGAAGCTGCTGTCGCGGACCTACGACCGCGCCCTGCGCAAGCCGGGCGACAAGCAGGGCGTGACCATCGGCATGGGCATGACGGAAAAGCAGGGCGGCACGGATGTGCGCCAGAACACCACCCGCGCCCAGCCGACCAATCAGGGCTATTTCCGTCTGACCGGCCATAAATGGTTCATGTCGGCGCCGATGTCGGATGCCTTCCTGGTGCTCGCCCAGACCGACAAGGGCCTTTCCTGCTTCCTGATGCCGCGCATCCTGCCGGACGGCACGGAGAACGGCATCCGCCTGGAACGGTTGAAGGACAAGCTCGGCAACCGTTCCAACGCTTCCTCGGAGGCGGAGTTCGAGGACGCCCATGCCTGGCTCGTCGGCGAGGATGGGCGAGGGGTCAGGACCATCATCGAGATGGTGACCTATACGCGGCTCGATTGCGCCACCGCCTCCGCCGGGCTGATGCGCGCCGGCCTGGCGGAGGCGGTGCACCATTGCCGCCACCGCCACGTCATGGGCTCGGCGCTGATCGACAAGCCGCTGATGCAGCGGGTGCTGTGCGATCTGACGCTGGATCTTGCCGGCGCCATCGCGCTCACCTTCCGGCTGGCGGAAGCCTTCGACATGCAAGCCGAGCGTCCGGAGGAGGCGGCCTATGCCAGGCTGATGACGCCGGTTGCCAAATACTGGATCTGCAAGAGCGCGCCGCCCTTTCTGGCGGAGGCGATGGAGTGCCTCGGCGGCAACGGCTATGTGGAAGAAAGCGTCATGCCGCGACTGGTGCGCGAGGCACCCGTCAACGCCATCTGGGAAGGCTCCGGCAACGTCATGGCGCTCGACGTTCTGAGGGTCCTGGAGCGGGACGGCGATGCGCTGCCGGCGGTGCTGGAGAGCCTGCGCCAGGAGCTCGGGCCGAACGGGCGGGCCGCGGTGGAGGTGCTGGCGGCCGCCGCCGACGTGGCGCGCGAGGACGAGGGCAGCGCTCGCATGCTGACGGAGCAGCTCGCCTTGACGGCCGCCGCGGCGGCGCTGAGGCGCGATCTTCCGCCGGTCTTCGCCGACGCCTTCATCGAATCGCGGCTCGGCCGGCCCTGGCGGGCGACCTACGGCATGCTCGATCGGCGCTTCAACATGAAGGCGCTGCTCGACTACGCCTTTCCGGAAGGCTGAACGGCCCGGCGCAGGCATGACGACAAGCCCGGCGCAGGCATGACGACAAGCAATGCTGAGGCGCAGTCTGTCGTGATGCCAAGGCGTGGCCTTGGTATCCATTCCGCGCCGCCATCGGCATGTCGAAGGTGTTTTTTGCGTGTCCGGCTGATACCCTGACATTCGATGCCGTGTCAGGCCCATCGCGGTAACGGCGCCTGTGCTTATCCGGCGGCCTTGCGCCTCAGCGTCGCCAGCCGGTCGAGCGCGCCCTGCAGGATATAGGCGGCGGCGGCCGCGTCGATGCGCTCGGCGCGCTTGGCCCGGGAAAGGTCAGCTTCCACCATCGCCCGCTCCACCGCCATGGTCGACAGCCGCTCGTCCCAAAAGGTCATCGGCAGAGCGGTGAGGCCGCGCAGGTTGCGCGCGAAGGCCCGGCTTGCCTGGGCGCGCGGGCCCTCGCTGCCATCCATGTTGACGGGAAGGCCGAGCACGAGGCCGCCCACCTTCTCGCGACCGCAAAGGTCAAGGAGCGCGGCGGCGTCCTTGCCGAATTTGACGCGGCGGATGGTCGTCACCGGGCTCGCCACGCGCTGGCCGGGATCGGACAGGGCAAGGCCGATGGTCTTGGTGCCGAGGTCGAGGCCGGCAAGGCGCGCACCGGGCGGCGCGGCTTCGGCGAAGGCTTCAATCGGCAGGTCTGGCGGGAGTGCGGGCGGCATGGCGTCGACGTAGCATGAGACCGCGCGATTGTCGCGGAGCGCGCAATCGGCCAAATAGAGGGCCATGGGCAGCCAAGTGATTCCACCGCCGGGAAGCGGCGAGGAGAACATCCTTCCGGTCAATCTCAGAGAGGCGTTGGAAGAGCGCTATCTCGCCTATGCGCTGTCGACGATCATGAACCGGGCGCTGCCGGATGTGCGCGACGGGCTGAAGCCGGTGCACCGGCGCATCCTGCACGCCATGCGGCTGATGCGGCTCCTGCCTGGCTCAGGCTTCAAGAAGTCGGCCAAGGTGGTCGGCGAGGTGATGGGCAATTTCCACCCGCATGGCGACCAGGCGATCTATGACGCCATGGTGCGCCTCGCCCAAGCCTTTGCCGTGCGCTATCCGCTGGTCGACGGGCAGGGCAATTTCGGCAATGTCGACGGCGATAACGCCGCCGCGATGCGCTACACGGAGGCGCGGCTGACGGAGGTCGCCAACCTCCTGCTGGAAGGCATCGACGAGGACGCGGTCGACTTCCGGGCGACCTATGACGGGGAGGACGAGGAGCCGGTCGTGCTGCCGGGCGCCTTCCCCAATCTCCTCGCCAATGGCGCCGCCGGCATCGCTGTTGGCATGGCCACCAACATTCCGCCGCATAACGCCGCCGAACTCTGCGATGCGGCGCTGCATCTCATCAAGCATCCGAACGCCACGGCCGAAAAGCTGCTGGAACTGGTGCCCGGACCCGATTTTCCCACCGGCGGCATCATCGTCTCGCCCGCCTCCGATCGGCTGGAGGCCTATGCGAGCGGGCGCGGGACGATGCGGGTGCGCGCCCGATGGGAGAAGGAGGAGGGGGCGCGCGGCTCTTGGGCCGCCATCGTCACCGAAATCCCCTATCAGGTGGCGAAGGGGCGCTTGATCGAGCAGATCGCCGGCCTCATCGAGGCGCGCAAACTGCCGCTGGTCGGCGACATCCGCGACGAGAGCGCGGAGGATGTCCGCATCGTCATCGAGCCGAAGAGCCGAACGGTCGATCCGGATCTGATGATGGAATCGCTGTTCAAGCGCGCCGATATGGAAGTGCGCTTCTCGCTCAACATGAACGTCATCTCCGAAGGCCGGGTGCCGAAGGTGATGGCGCTGCGCGACATCCTCGCCGAATGGCTGGCGCATCGCAAAGAGGTGCTCCTTCGCCGCACGCGGCACCGGCTCGGCAAGATCGCCCATCGGCTGGAGATCCTCGACGGCTACCTCATCGCCTATCTCAACCTCGACGAGGTGATCCGCATCATCCGCGAGAGCGACGAGCCCAAGCCGGAGCTGATCAAGGCCTTCCAGCTTACCGACGTGCAGGCCGAGGCGATCCTCAATATGCGCCTGAGGGCCTTGCGCAAGCTGGAAGAGATGGAGATCCGCAAGGAGCACGAGGCGCTGACGAAGGAGCAGGCGGATCTCACCGACCTGGTGGCATCGGAAGAGCGGCAGTGGAAATGCGTCGCCTTCGAGATTTCAAAGGTGAGGAAGAGCTTCGGCCCCGATACGGAGCTGGGGCGGCGGCGCACCTCCTTCGCAGAGGCGCCGGAGATCGACGTGGATGAGATCCAGCAGGCGATGATCGAGCGCGAGCCGGTCACCGTCATCCTCTCCGAGAAGGGCTGGCTGCGCACCATGCGCGGGCATTTGACGGACTTCGCCGCGCTTGCCTTCAAGGAGGGCGACCGGCTGAAGATCGCCTTCCCGGCCTATACGACGGACAAGATCGTGCTTTTCTCCACCGCCGGAAAGGCCTTCACGCTGGAGGCGGCGAAGCTGCCCGGCGGACGCGGCCATGGCGAGCCGGTGCGCCTCATGGTGGAGATGGACAACGACCAGGACATCGTGACCGCCTTCGTCCACGACCCGGCGGCAAAGCGCCTCGTCGCCTCGGCGGCCGGCAACGGCTTCGTCGTGGCGGAGAGCGATATGGTCGCCAATACCCGGAAGGGCCGGCAGGTGCTCAACGTCTCCGGGGCGGACGAGGCGAAGATCTGCGTTGTCGCGAAGGGCGACCACGTGGCCGTCATCGGCCAGAACCGCAAGCTCCTCGTCTTCCCGGCGAGGCAATTGCCGGAGATGTCGCGCGGCAAGGGCGTGCGTCTGCAGCGCTACAAGGACGGAGAGATCTCCGATGTGCGCTTCTTTGACGGCGAGGAGGGGCTCATCTTCGAGGATTCGGCCGGGCGCAGCCACAGCCGCTCTTTCGGCGACCTTTCCGAATGGCTCGGCGAACGGGCACAGGCCGGGCGCATGGCGCCGCAGGGCTTTCCCAAATCGAACCGCTTCTCGCCGGCGACGTAAAGCCGAGGAGCGGGGGCTAGGAACTAGGAGCGATCTCCACGATCACCGGGTAGTGGTCGGAGCCGAGATTGGGGCCGCGGCGGATGTCGGCCGCCGCAAGTCCCGTGCCGAGATAGACGTGATCGAGCGGCATCACCGGGCCGAAGGCGGGCAGCGTGAAGCGGCCGCGAAAGGTCGCATTCGTGGAAGGCCAGGTGGGAAGGGCGCGGGTCACGCGGGTGAGCGGCGTCGCCGCATCGAAGCGGCGCAGCGCGTAGGACCAGGGCGTGGAGTTGAAGTCGCCGGCCAGGATGGTGTTGGGTTCCGCATCGGCAAGACGCGTCTTCAGGTTGGCGAACTCCGCTTCCTGCTCGTCGGCGGGAAACGGCCAGTGCAAATGCGTCGCCCACAAGGTGACGGGCATGCCGTCCTTGACGATTTGCAGGCGTGCCAGGGCCGGAAAGCGCGGCTCCGGCGGATCGTCCGGCCCGGGCCGCCACACCTTGGCGGAGCGGAAGGGCAGGCGGCTCAGGACCGAGATATCGCAGCTCCTGGCCTCAAAGCAGTCGAAGCGGTAGGGCATCAGCTCCTCGACCCGGTCAAGGGTCGCAACGACATTGGGCCAGGCCTCGACAAGGACGAGAACATCGGGCCGCTCGCGCTCCACGAAGCTTACAAGCGCCTGCGGATCGGTGCGGGTGTCGAGCATGTTCAAGGTGACCAGCTTCAGCCGGGCATTGCTGGCGAGTGCCCGCTCCACGCCGATCTTGGGGGCAAGCTCGGTGGCCAGGAAGTAGAACTGGGCAGCCGCCAAGAACAGCGCGGCAAGCATGGCCGCGCGCGCCCGCAAGAACGCGGCGAAAGCCGCCAGCGCCAGGAAAGCGGCGAAGATGAAGGGCCGGAAATGGTTGATGGCGTCGAGATTGGGCGAGAGCGCACCAGCGAAGCTCAGAGCCGACAGGAAGAGCGCGGCGAACAGACCAAATCGTAGAACAAGCTTCAAGCAAAGCGCTCCCAGCCCCGCAGGGTCAAACGCTCCTGCGGGCGAAAGCGCGACTTATAGGCCATCTTCTTCGATCCCTCGACCCAGTAGCCGAGATAGACATAAGGCTTTCCCAACCGCTTGGCGCGCTCGATGTGGTCGAGAATGATATAGGTGCCGAGCGAGCGGTCCTTCTCCCTTGGGTCGAAGAAGGAATAGACCATCGACAGGCCGTCGGAGAGGATGTCGGTGAGAGCACAGGCGACGAGCTCGCCGTCGCCGCGCACGCCGGTCGCCGAATCGGGCGTGCGGCGACGATATTCCACCAGCCGCGTATCGGCGTGGCTGTCCTCCACCATCAGCGCATAGTCGAGCACCGTCATCTGCAGCATGCCGCCGCCGGAATGGCGCTCCTCCAGATAGCGATAGAACAGGGAGTACTGATCGCTGGTGGCCCGGTTCTCGCACCATTGGGTGACCAGATCGCGGTTGCGCTCGGCGATGCGGCGCATGGAGCGGGTGCGCACGAAAAGATCGGCGCAGACCCGCACCGAAACGCAGGCCGCGCAGCGGTCGCAGGCCGGCCGATAGGCGATGGTCTGGCTGCGACGGAAGCCGCCCTGGCTCAAGATATCGTTCAGTGCCGGCGCGTGCGGTCCGGCCATCTGGGTGAAGACCTTGCGCTCCTGGCGGTCCGGCAGATAGGGGCACGGGCTCGGCGCCGTCAGATAGAATTGCTGGGCTTCGGCAATCGGCCGCGTCATCGCGATAGTCTCTTATGAACCGGCTTCAAAAATCATAATACCATGGCGCAAACAGCGAAAACACAAGCCAGGCAATCACGGTGAGCGGTGCGCCGGTGATGAGAAAATCGCGGAAGCGGTAGCCGCCGGGACCCATGACGAGAAGATTGGTCTGGTAGCCGACGGGCGTGGCGAACGAGGCGTTGGCGGCGAAAATCACGGCCATGACGAAGGGCAGGACCGGCGCGCCGGCCGTCACCGCGGCGGAGACGGCGATCGGCGTGAAGAGAACGGCCGTGGCGTTGTTGGAAAGAAGATTGGTGAGCACCGCCACCAGCGCAAAAAGCGCCGAAAGCAGGATATGCGGGCCGCCGGCCTCCGTCACGCGCACCAGCTCGCCGGCGAGGAAATGCGCGCCGCCTGTTCGTTCCATGGCCGTGGCGAGGGCGATGGAGGCGCCGATCAGCATGAAGATGCGTGCATCGAAGGCGCGGCGCGCCTGACGCACGTTGAGGCAGCCGGAGACGAGCATGAGAAGCGCCGCGATGAGTGCGGCGATGGCGATGGAGACGAGCCCCGTCGCGGCGACCACAACGAGGCCGGCGAAGATGAGGATGGCGCGGGTGGCGTCGCGCCGGGCCGGCAGCGGCGCGAAGGATTTTTCCAGGATGAGGATGTCGCGGTTGCCGCGCTGGCGGTCGAAGGCGGCGTCGCTGCCGGAAAGAAGCAAGACGTCGCCGGCCTCCAGGCGGATATCGGAGAAGGCCTGACGCGTCATGCGTCCCCGCCGTTCCACCGCGGCGACGCGCAGGCCGGTGCTCTGCTCGATGCCCGTCTCTTCCGGAGAGCGCCCGATGATGCGCGCTCCCGGCGCCACGATGGCCTCCGCCACCGAGAGTGTGCCGGAAGCCTCGCCGCTCTTCTCCATCCGCGGCCCGCCGACGATGCCGAGACGGGCGAGATCCTCGCGGATGCCGCTGACGACGACCAGATCGCCCTGTTTCAGCGTCACGTCCTCGAAGGGCGGCAGGTGCACCGTGTCGCCGCGCTTGACGAAGCGCACGGTGACGTCGCGCAGGCCCGGAAAAAGACCGGCGACCGATTGCGTGCCGACGAGCGGATGCTCTTCGGGCAGAACCAGTTCGGCGATGAATTGCTTGCGGCTCAGCGCCTTCTCGGTCGCCGTCGGGGCGGCGGCGAAGAAGCGGGGAACGATGAAAAGAATATAGGGGATGGCGAAGAGGGCAATGACGAGGCCGGGCACCGTGAGGTCGAAGAGACCGAGGCGGATATCGGCCGCGTTGCGCGCCACCTCGGCCACCAGAAGGTTGGTGGAGGAGCCGATGAGCGTGGTGGAGCCGCCGACGATGGTGGCGAAGTTGAGCGCCATCAGAAAGCGCGCCGGAGAGGTGCGCCGCTCACGGGCGAGCGAGATGAGCACCGGTATCATCATCACGACGACCGGCGTGTTGTTGAGAAAGGCCGACAGGACGGCGGCGAAGAGGATGAGGAGCGCCACGACGGCCCAGGGCTTCAACGCCGTGGTGCGGGCAAGACGCCGGCTCGGCCTGTCCAGGGCGCCGGTCTGGAAGAGCCCCTGGCCGACGATGATGAGGCTGAGGACGGCGACAAGCGCCGGATTGGCGAAGCCGGCGAGAAGGTCGGCGAAGCCGAGCGGGCTGGCGAGCCCGAGAAGGTCGGGAGCGACGACAAAGACGAGGGTCAGCGCCACGAGGGCGGCGAGCGCCACGGTCTCCACGGCCAGCCGCTCCAGCGAGAAGCCGACGACGGTAAGGGCGATCACCGCGAAGGTGAGCCACATCTGCGCATCAAGAAAGCTCATGCCGCACCCCCTTCCAGATTATGCGGGGGCCGGGCGGCTCACAATGCGCGGCGGGCGCGAGCGCGCCGGGCTGTGGAGAGGGCGTGCCAGCGTTCAGAGATCGGCGCGGATGACGGTCGTGCCGATCGCCATGTCGTGCAGCATGCGCTTTCTCGCCGAGAACAGCGAGACGAGCAGGATGAAAGGCGTCAAAATGGTGACGGAGAACCAGTAGAGCGCGGCATGGACGGCCGCTAAGAGGCTGTACATGCGCCCGCCGTCATAGGTGCGCATCTCAAGTCCCATCATGCGCATGCCGACGGTCGCCGAGTTGGCGCCGCCCAGCGTGAACATGTTGTAGAGAATCGGCACGACCGGCCAGATCAAGGCGTAGAGAAGGAAGCCGAGGCCGAGCGTGAAAAGGCCAAGCACGGTGATGACGAAAAACGCGACCACCATCAGCACGAACATGATGACGGCGTCGAAGAGGAAAGCCAGTATGCGGCGCGTGCGCACATTGTCGTAAAGCTCGGGATGCAGCGCCGGATCGAGGCGCGGCGGGCCGCCGGCGTCGATAAGGTCGTTGGTCGTCGCGCTCATGAAGCATGAGCCTGCCGGCGAAGAAGTGGGGCCGGCAGGCTCATGCTTCAAGGTTTGCGCTTTCAAGCCGTCGGAGGCGAGCCGGGAGCCTGAGCGCTCAGGCGCCTTCCTTCAGGAGCGCGGCGGCGCGCGGGGCGAAATAGGTCAGGATGGAATCGGCGCCGGCGCGCTTGAAGGCGATGAGGCTCTCCAGCATGGCGCGCTCGCCGTCGAGCCACCCGTTGGCCGCGGCCGCCTCGATCATGGCGTATTCGCCAGAGGTGTTGTAGGCGACCGTCGGCATGCCGAAGGTCTGTTTGAGGCGGAAGATGATATCGAGATAGGGAAGGCCCGGCTTGACCATGATCATGTCCGCCCCCTCGGCGATGTCGAGCTCGGCCTCGCGCAGGGATTCGTCGGTGTTGGCGGGGTCCATCTGGTAGGTCTTCTTGTCGCCCGACAGCATCTTGCCGGAGCCGACCGCGTCGCGGAACGGGCCGTAGAAGGCGGAGGCGTATTTCGCCGTATAGGCGATGATCTGCACCTGGGCGTGGCCGGATGCGTCGAGCGTCTCGCGGATGGCGCCGATGCGCCCGTCCATCATGTCGGAGGGCGCGACGACATCGGAGCCGGCATCGGCCTGGACGATGGCCTGGCGGGTGAGCACGGAGACCGTCTCGTCGTTGATGATCTCGCCCTCGCGCAACAGCCCGTCATGGCCGTGGCTGGTATAGGGGTCGAGGGCGACATCGGTCATCAGCCCGACTTCCGGCACCGCCGCCTTGATCGCCCGGCAGGCGCGGCAGATGAGATTGTCCTCGTTCAACGCCTCGGAGCCGTCGTCGTCGCGCTTGTCGGGCTCGGTGTTGGGGAAGAGGGCAAGAAGCGGGATGCCGAGCTCGCGCGCATGGACGGCGGCGGCGACCGCCGCGTCGACCGACAAGCGCTCCACGCCGGGCATGGAGGGCACCTTGTGGCGCTGGCCCTCGCCCTCGATGACGAAAATCGGCCAGATGAGATCGTCCACCGTCAGAAGGTTCTCTCGGATGAGGCGGCGCGACCAGTCGGTGCGGCGGTTGCGGCGCATGCGACGGCGCCCGGTGATGCGGTCGATGTCCGGCATGGCTTCGCTGCCGAAGGTGACATTCATGAGAGCCCCCTTTGTCGGACCGACCATAGCCCCGGCGACCCGGCTAGCCAAGAGAGAGCGAAGCTGCGGCAAAAACGTGCCGCGATTGACGCTCCCTGAGGCTCTCAATAAAGCACGAGGGCATGGACTTCGAACTCTCCGAGGAGCAGCGCTCCTTCCTCGATCTGGCCGAAAGCTTCGCCCGCGACGAAATGGCGCCACATGCCAGACGCTGGGATGAGGAGCACCATTTCCCGATGGATGTGCTTCGCCGCGCGGCCAAACTCGGCTTCGGCGCCATCTATGCGCGCGAGGATGTCGGTGGCTCCGGTCTCGGCCGCCTCGACGCGGCGCTGATCTTCGAGGGCCTGGCGCAGGGCTGCACCTCAACGGCGGCGTATCTTTCCATCCACAACATGGCGACCTGGATGATCGATGCCTTCGGCAGCGATGAGCAGCGCCGACGCTTCGTGCCGAAGCTCGCCACCATGGAGCATTTCGCCTCCTATTGCCTGACGGAGCCGCAGGCCGGCTCCGACGCCGCCGCTCTTCGCCTGAAGGCCGTGCGCGAGGGCGGGGAATATCTCCTCAACGGCACCAAATCCTTTATCTCCGGCGCCGGCAGCTCCGACATCTATGTCGTCATGGCGCGCACCGGCGCGGACGGCCCCTCCGGCATTTCCTGCCTGGTGGTGGAGAAGGACACGCCCGGCCTCGCCTTCGGAGCGCAGGAGGCCAAGCTCGGCTGGCACAGCCAGCCGACGGCGCAGGTGATCTTCGAGGATTGCCGGGTGCCGGCGGAAAACCTCCTCGGCGCGGAGGGCGACGGCTTCAAGATCGCCATGGCGGGGCTCGATGGCGGGCGCATCAATATCGCCGCCTGCTCGCTCGGCGGGGCGGGGGCGTGCCTGCGCCAGTCGCGCGATTACCTGAAGGAGCGCAGCCAGTTCGGCAGAAGGCTCGCCGATTTCCAGGCGCTGCAATTCCGCCTCGCCGACATGGCGACGGATCTGGAGGCGGCGCGGCTGATGGTGCGCCAGGCAGCCGCCAAGCTCGACGCCAAGGCGCCGGACGCGACCATGGCCGCGGCGATGGCCAAGCGCTTTGCGACCGATGCCTGCTTCGCCATCGTCAACGAGGCGCTGCAGCTGCATGGCGGCTACGGCTATCTGCGCGACTATCCGGTGGAGCGCTTCCTGCGCGATCTGCGCGTTCACCAGATTCTTGAAGGCACCAACGAGATCATGCGGGTCATCGTCGCCCGCGCGCTCCTGAAGGACTGATCGTGAGCGAAGCGGAAATCTTCTGCGACAAGCGCGGCCGGCTCGGCCTCATCAGCCTCAATCGCGGCACGGTGCTGAACGCGCTCAGCCACGACATGGTGCGCGCCATCGGCAAGGCGCTTCAGGAATGGGCGCGCGATGACGACATCGCCCATGTGGCCATCCGCTCGCTCGACGAGAAGGCTTTCTCGGCCGGCGGCGACCTTAAGGGCCTGTCGGAATCGGGACTGAGGGCGAAGGCGGAGAACGCCCCGCCGCCCACCGACTTCTTCTTCGACGAATACCGGCTGAACCACGCCATCAAGACCTTCCCCAAGCCCTATGTGGCGCTCATCGACGGCATCGTCATGGGCGGCGGCGTCGGGGTGTCGCTGCATGGCAGCCATCGCGTCGCCGGCGAAAAGATCAGCTTCGCCATGCCGGAGGTCGGCATCGGCTTCTTTCCCGATGTCGGCGGAACCCATCTGTTGCCGCGGCTGCCCGCGTATGCCGGCACCTATCTGGCCCTGACGGGCGCGCGTATCGGCCGCGAGGACTGCCTGTGGGCGGGACTTGCGACGCATGGCGTGGCCGGCGCGCGGTTCGATGAGGTGGTTCAAGCGCTTGCCTCGGAGACCGATACGCAGGCGGTGCTCGACAGCTTCGTGGAGCCGGGTGGCCCGTCGCAGCTTGCCGAGGATGCGCCGCGCATCGAAAAGGCCTTCTGCGCGTCGAGCGTGGAAGAGATCGTCGCGCGGCTGGAGGCGATGCCGGATTGGCGGCGCGGCCAGAAGGCGCTGGAGGCGATGAGGCATAAATCGCCGACCAGCCTCAAGATCGCCCTTCGCCAGATGCGGCTCGGCGCCGGGCTCGATTTCGCCGAGGCGATGCGCACCGAATACCGTATCGTGCACCGCGTGCTTGCGGGCCATGACATCTACGAGGGCATCCGCGCCCAGATCCTCGACAAGGACCGGGCGCCGAAATGGCGGCCGGGCTCTCTCGCGGAGGTGAGCGAGGCGGATATCGACGCCTATTTTGCCCCGCTCGGAGATGAACTCGACCTGCCGGAGACGGCGCGATGAGCGACGTGGTGGAACTCGTCGACGCGAAGGCTCAGCCGGGGCAGGCGACGCGTCATTACCTGCGCTTCGTGGCGCTTCTGTTTCTGGCGCTGGGGCTGTTTCGTGCCGCCGGTCTGATGGGGCTGTCTCCGGACGGGGAGCATTTCCTCGCCCTTTCGCCGGCCTGGCGCACCGCGCTGGTGACGCTTTGTGTTCTCAATCTCCTGACTGCGGTCGGGCTCTGGGTGGGCGCGGCATGGGGGCCAGTGATCTGGGCCGTCGCGGCGGTGGCGGAAGTCGCCATGTATACCGTGTTCAGAGACGTCTACGGCAGCGCGCCGAGCCAGGTGCTTCTGCATCTCGGCTTCTTCGGCCTTTATCTGGCATTTCTTTTCGCCGATTGGCGCCGCTGGCGTCGGGAGGAATAGAACGGGAGGGGAGTATGGCACGCATTGCGTTTTTCGGCCTCGGCAATATGGGCGCGCCGATGGCCCGCAACCTTGCGAAGGCCGGGCACGAGGTCGTCGGCTACGATGTCAGCGAGAAGGCCGTCTCGGCCTTCGTGGAGGCCGGCGGGCGGGCGGCGGGATCGCTTGCGGAGGCGGTGCGCGAGGCGGGTATCGTGGTTACGATGCTGCCGGCAGGGCCGCAGGTCGACGCGGTTTATCGCGGCGAGGGCGGTATCCTCTCCAGTGCCCGCCAGGGCACGCTTCTCATCGACTGCTCCACCATCGACGTCGCCACGGCCCGCGCCGTCGCCGCCACGGCGGCGGAGGCCGGCATGGCGATGCTCGACGCGCCGGTCTCCGGCGGCACGGGCGGCGCGGAGGCCGGCACGCTGACCTTCATGGTGGGCGGCGAGAAAGACGCCTTCGCCACGGCCGAGCCGCTGTTCCAGGCGATGGGCAAGACGATCGTGCATTGCGGCGCCTCCGGCACCGGCCAGGCGGCGAAGATGTGCAACAACATGATCCTCGGCATCTCCATGATCGGCGTGGCGGAGGCTTTCGGGCTCGCCGACCGGCTGGGGCTGGACCGCCAGAAGCTCTTCGACGTCTCCTCCAAATCCTCCGGCCAGTGCTGGTCGCTGACGACCTATTGCCCGGTTCCCGGACCAGTGCCGACCTCGCCGGCCAACCGCGACTACCAGGCGGGCTTCACCGCGGCGATGATGCTGAAGGATCTGAAGCTGGCCCGCGCGGCCGCCAGCGAGACGGGTGCGGCGGTGCCGCTCGGCTCGGGCGCGACAGAACTCTTTAACCTTTTTTGCGCCACCGGCGGCGGGGAAACAGACTTTTCCGGGATTTTCCGCTTCCTGGAGGGCCAAGTCCCTAAACAAATGTGAAAATTTACCATTTCAAGCGCAAGCTTTCGTTCATCGTGACGCTTAAAGCTCCATTCAAATTGGCTCGCCTATGCTGCAAGCAAGGGTGGCAAGAACGCTACCGGCCAAGATGATAACGGAGAGGCGACATGTTGCTTGCAGAGAGGACGGCGCTTGCCTACGAGCAAGGCGATGCCGAGCCGGAGGATCTGAAGACCCTCTATCTTGACGCGCTGACGCTGGTGGAGCGCCTGCACCGGCGCCTGCTCGACGTCATCAAGGACGAGTTCGACCGCATGGGCCGATCCGACGTCAACAGCGTCCAGGCGCTGCTTCTGTTCAATATCGGCGATGCCGAGCTGACGGCGGGCGAATTGCGCACGCGCGGCTATTATCTCGGCTCCAACGTCTCCTACAACCTGAAGAAGCTGGTGGATGCCGGCTACCTCTATCACGAGCGCTCGCGCGTCGACCGGCGCTCGGTGCGCGTCTCGCTGACGGAGAAGGGCAAGGAAGTCGCCGAGATCGTCGACCGCCTCTACGAGCGCCACATCTCCTCGGTGGAGAAGGTGGGCGGCGTCTCTGAGGACGATTTCAAGCGTCTCAACAAGACGCTGCACCGGCTTGAGCGATTCTGGACCGATCAGATCCTCTACCGCCTTTGAGCGATCGCCGCTTCCGTAGCTGCTCTTGATGAAAGGGCCCGGCGCGTCCGGGCCCTTTCTCTTTCGTGTCGGGTGCTGCCATCACGGATTGGCCATAAAACCATGGAAGAAAACGGGAAGCGGGTGGAGCTGCGATTCGCCAAGCCGATTCTCGGCGCAGCGGGCAAGGAGAGGCCCGTGGAAGGTTTGTAGCCGGGTGCCCGCATGGTAGACGGGAATCGGCCTGTTCGGAGTTCCCCGTTTCGAACCGCATCGCGACCGACAAGAGGCACACTTTTCAATATGAGCCCATTCTCGCTCCTGCGACCCATCCTCTGCGCCGCGGCGCTCAGCATGCCCGTCGCCGCCCTGGCGCAGAACGCCGCCACACCCGTCAACCAGTCGGAATGGGCCGATACCTTCGATAGCGGGCCGCGTACCGCGCCGACGGTGGCCAGCAACGTGCCGGTTCTGTCGCCCTACACGCTGCCGGCGATGGACCAGGCGATCGAATGGTATCAGGGCCTCGTGGATGCCGGCGGCTGGGTTCAGGTGCCGGCCGACACGGTGCTGAAGATCGGCATGCGCCATCCCAACGTCCTGGCGCTGCGCCAGCGGCTCGTCGCCTCCGGCGATCTGCGGCAGGTGACGGGGGCGGGCGATGCCTTCGATTCCTACGTGCAGGCCGCCGTCATGCGCTTTCAGGAGCGGCACGGCATTCCCGCCGACGGCATGGTCGGCCCCAGCACCTTCGCAGCTCTCAACGTTCCGGCGCATGTGCGCCTGGGGCAGCTTAAGACCAACCGCGAGCGCATCGCGCCGATGAAGGACGCGGTCGAGCGTTACGTCATGGTCAACGTGCCCGGCGCTCAGATCGAGGTGGTGGAGGGCGGCCGGGTGGTCTCGCGCCATACCGCCGTCGTCGGCAAGGTCGACCGGCAGACGCCGCTTCTGTCGAGCCGCATCCACGAGATCAATTTCAATCCCTACTGGACGGTGCCGCGCTCCATCATCCGCAAAGACCTCATCCCGAAGATGCAGAAGCAGCCGAGCTATCTGACGGACAACCGCATCCGCATCTTCAACCAGCAGGGCGAGGAGATCCCGCCGAGCCAGGTGAACTGGAACAGCGACGAGGCGGTCAACTACATGTTCAAGCAGGATCCGGGCGACCAGAACTCGCTCGGCTCCGTGCGCATCAACTTCCATAACCCGCATGCGGTGTTCCTGCACGACACGCCCTCCAAGGGATTGTTCGGCTCCGACTACCGCTTCGAATCCTCCGGCTGCGTGCGCGTCATGAATGTGCGCGAGCTGGTCGCCTGGGTGCTGCGCGGCAATGGCTATACCCGCGCCACGGTGGATCAGGCGATCCGCTCCGGCGAGCGGTTGGACGTGAAGGTGGAAAACCCGCCGGCACTGTTCACGGTGTATTTCACCGCCTGGACGACCGGCGACGGCGTCGTGCATTTTCGCGACGACATCTACAACTTCGACGGCCCCGGCGTGATGGCGCTCAATCAGCCGGCCGAGTTGATCGGCTCTCCGGTGCCGCAATAGGCGGCCGGGATAGGCTGCAGGCAGCCCCGGTGCGCCAAGCGCTCCGGGGCTTTTTTGTGAGGGCCGCCGCGCCGGCATGAGCGCCCGGCATGGGAGGCCGGCGGGGCCGCGTCCTTCCCGTGCCGGGGCTTCTGTGTTATCGCCCGCCAGAGCCGGGGCGCAGAACGCCGCCGGCCACCGCCAGCCAATGGAAATTCTGCCCATGCAAGATGCCGCCCGCGTGACCGCCTTGCCGTCGCGATTCTTCTCCGCCTCGCTGAAGGAGGCGGATCCAGCCATCGCCGATGCCATCAAGGCCGAGCTCGGCCGCCAGCAGCACGAGATCGAGCTGATCGCCTCGGAGAACATCGTCTCGCGCGCCGTTCTGGAGGCGCAGGGCTCGGTGCTGACGAACAAATACGCCGAGGGCTATCCGGGCCGGCGCTATTATGGCGGCTGCCAGCATGTGGACGTGGCGGAGAACCTGGCGATCGAGCGGGTGACGCAGCTGTTCGGTTGCGGTTTTGCCAATGTGCAGCCCAATTCCGGCAGCCAGGCGAACCAGGCCGTGCTCCTGGCGCTGGCGAGCCCGGGCGACACCATCCTCGGCCTCAGCCTCGACGCCGGCGGGCATCTCACCCACGGCGCCAAGCCGAACCTTTCCGGCAAGTGGTTCAACGCCGTGCAGTACGGCGTGCGCCAGCAGGACGGACGCATCGACGAGGCGCAGCTGGAGGAGCTGGCCGTCACCCACAAGCCGAAGATCATCATCGCGGGCGGCTCGGCCTATAGCCGGGTGATCGATTTCGCCAAGTTCCGCGAGGTCGCCGACAAGGTCGGCGCCTATCTGATGGTCGACATGGCGCATTTTGCCGGCCTCGTCGCCGGCGGCCAGCATCCGAACCCGTTCCCGCATGCGCATGTGGTGACCTCCACCACCCACAAGACGCTGCGCGGGCCGCGCGGCGGTCTCGTCCTCACCAACGACGAGGCCATCGCCAAGAAGATCAACTCCGCCGTCTTTCCGGGCCTGCAGGGCGGGCCGCTGATGCATGTCATCGCGGCCAAGGCCGTGGCCTTCGGCGAGGCGTTGAAGCCGGAGTTCAAGGTTTACGCGAAGAACGTCGTGGAAAACGCCAAGACGCTTGCCGAAACGCTGCAACGCGGCGGCTGCGATATCGTCTCCGGCGGTACCGACACGCATGTCCTGCTTGTCGATCTGAGGCCCAAGGGACTGACCGGCAAGGCCACCGAGGCGTCGCTCGGGCGTGCCTATATCACCTGCAACAAGAACGGCGTGCCCTTCGATCCGGAGAAGCCGACCATCACCTCCGGCATCCGCCTCGGCTCGCCGGCGGCCACCTCGCGCGGCTTTACCGCGGCGGAGTTCGCCGAGGTTGGCGAGATGATCGTGGAGGTCCTCGACGGGCTGAAGGCCAATGGCGAGGAAGCCAACGGTACGGTGGAAGAGGCGGTGCGCCAGCGCGTCAAGGCGCTGACGGCGCGCTTTCCCATCTACCAGGAATAACGCGAGAGGCGGACCGGCATGCGCTGTCCCTATTGCGGGTCCGACAACACCCAGGTGAAGGATTCGCGCCCCACCGAGGATGGCAACGCCATCCGCCGGCGGCGCGTCTGCAGCGATTGCGGCGGCCGCTTCACCACCTTCGAGCGGGTGCAACTGCGCGAGCTCACCGTGGTCAAGAAATCCGGCCGGCGCGTGCCCTTCGATCGCGACAAGCTGATGCGTTCCGTCCAGGTGGCGGTGCGCAAGCGCGACGTCGATCCGGAGCGGGTGGAGCGCATGGTCTCCGGCATCGTGCGGCAGCTGGAATCGCGGGGCGAGGCGGAAATACCTTCCAGCGATATCGGCGTCCTGGTCATGGAGGGGCTGCGCAATCTCGACGACGTCGCCTATGTGCGCTTTGCCTCCGTCTATCGCGATTTCCGCGAGGCGAAGGATTTCGAGGAGCTTCTGACGGAGATTTCCGGGCGTGGGCGCGAGGAGCGCGACCTGGAAACGCCGCAACGACCGCGCCTTCCCGAAGACGATGTCTGAAGCTGAGGGGGCGCTCGACGCCCGCTTTCTTGCCGCGGCGATCCGCCTTGGCCGGCTGTCGCTCGGCGAGACGGCCCCCAATCCGGCCGTCGGCGCCATTCTCGTCAAGGACGGAAAGGTGGTCGGGCGCGGGCGCACCGCGCTCGGCGGAAGACCGCATGCGGAGACCGTGGCGCTGGCGAGGGCCGGCGAGAAGGCGCGCGGCGCCACGCTCTATGTCTCGCTGGAGCCTTGCAACCATTTCGGCCTGACGCCGCCCTGCACGGAAGCCGTGGTGCGGGCGGGCGTCGGGCGCGTGGTGGTCGGCCTCGGCGACCCTGATTCGCGCGTCGCCGGAAAGGGCATCGCGGCATTGCGGCAGGCCGGCATTGAGGTATGCGAGCGCTTCGATCCGGCGGCGGGGGAGGCGCATCGCGGCCATATCTCCCGCCTGACGAAGGCGCGGCCCTTCGTGACGCTGAAGCTTGCCGTCTCCGCCGACGGCGCCATCGGGATTACGGGCAAGGGCCAGGTCGCCGTGACCGGAGAGATCGCCCGGCGCCACGTCCACGCCTTGCGCGCGCGCGTCGATGCGATCCTGGTCGGCGCCGGCACGGTCCGCGACGACGATCCGGCGCTCACCTGCCGGCTGCCCGGACTGGCGCATCGCTCGCCGATCCGCCTCGTTCTCAGCGCTTCCGGCAAGGTGCCGGAGGAGGCCGGTCTCTTCCGCGAAGGCCCGCCGACCTGGCTCATCTCGGCGGACGAACCGCCGCCGGGGCTGGCGGCGAGGATGCGCGGCAAGCGGAGCGGCCTGCGCCGGCTGGCGATCGAAAAGGGCGAGGAGGCGATACCCTCCGCGCTCGGTCTGCTCGCGGTGGAGGGCATCACCTCGCTGCTGGTGGAAGGCGGCGCGAGGACGGCCGCCGCCTTTTTGCAAGCCGATTGCGTCGACGAGGTACTGTTGTTCCAAAGCCCCGCCGAGCTCGGGGCCGGCGGCGTTCCGGCGCTTGCCGGCATGGAGCTTTCTGCCATAACGCAGAGCGCGAAATTCAACCGCGTCGGCCGCCGCCGCTTCGGCGAGGACATGCTGACGCGCTACCTACGGGCAGGCTGATGTTTACCGGCATCATCACCGATATCGGCGAGGTCATCCGCGTGGAGGAACTCGCCGCCGGGCGGCGGTTTCGCCTCGCCACTTCCTACGATCCGGAGACGATCGCCATCGGCGCCTCCATCGCCTGCGGCGGACCCTGCCTGACGGTGGTGGAGAAGGGCGAAGGCGAGGCGGCGAGCGGCGGCAGGCCGTGGTTCGCCGTGGAAGCTTCCAGCGAGACGCTGGCGCGCACGACGACCGGCAATTGGGCACCGGGAAGGCGGGTCAACCTGGAGCGGGCGCTGAAAGCCAGCGACGAGCTCGGCGGGCATATCGTCACCGGCCATATCGACGCCATCGCCACGATCGAGGAGCGGCGAGGGGAGGGCGATATGGCGGAGTTCCGCTTCGCCGCGCCGGAGAACCTTTCCCGCTTCATCGCCGAGAAGGGCTCGGTGGCGCTCGATGGCACCTCGCTGACGGTGAACGCCGTGGACGGGGCGCGCTTTTCAGTCATGATCATTCCGCACACGCTCGCCATCACCACCTGGGGCGAGCGGCAGGCGGGCGATCAGGTCAACCTTGAGATCGACCTCGTGGCGCGCTACCTCGAGCGCCTGCGCAGCGGATAGGCCGCTGACAAGAAACGGGTAAATGAGCGATTTTCTGATCATCGAGGCGCGGTTCTACGAGGACCTCGCCGACGAGCTTGTGCGTGGCGCAAGCGGGGCGCTGAAGGAGCGTGGCCACAGCTTCGAGCGGATTGCCGTGCCGGGCGTCCTGGAAGTGCCGGGCGCGCTCGCCATGGCGCTGGCGGCGGCACAGAAGGGCAGCCTTCGCGCCTATGACGGCTATGTGCTACTGGGCTGCGTCATCCGCGGCGAGACCTCGCATTACGACATCGTGGCCAACGAATCGGCGCGCGTGGTGATGGAGCTCGTCGCCCGCCACGGGCTGGCCCTCGGCAACGGCATCCTGACGGTGGAGAACGCCGCGCAGGCCTGGGCCCGCGCCGGCGTGGAGGCGAAGAACAAGGGCGCGACCGCCGCGGCGGCCGCATGCGACATGCTGGAACTGAAGAAGAGGTGGGGTCTTGCCGCAGGCTGAGCCCGAAGGGGCAAGCAAGGCTGCCAATCAGCGCGGCGCCGCCAGGCTCGCCGCCGTGCAGGCGCTCTATCAGATGGATGTGGGCGGCGTGAGCCTGCCGCGCGTGGTGGCCGAGTTCGAGACCTACCGGCTCGGACAGGAACTGGAGGGCGTCAAGCTGAAGGAGGCGGACGCGGCCTTCTTCCGCCTGCTCGTCGCCGGCGTCGTCGCCGACCAGACGGTGATCGACCCCATCATCCACGCCACGCTGCCGCCGACCTGGCCGCTTTCGCGGCTCGACGTGACGCTGCGCGCGCTTCTGCGCTGCGGCGTCTACGAGCTGCGCTCGCGCCGCGACGTGCCGGCCCGCGTCGTCATCTCCGAATATCTCGACGTGGCGCATGCCTTCTTCGACAACGACAAGCCGGGGCTGGTGAACGCCGTCCTCGACAAGGTGGCGCACGATCTGAGGCCGGAGGAATTCGACCCAGCGTTGACCGGCTGATCCTGCCGTGGACGAGCTGGAACTCATCGACCGCTTCTTCCGCCCGCTCGCCGGCAAGGGCGCGCTCGGCCTCCTCGACGATGCCGGCTTCCTCGCCCCGGCGGCCGGCGAGGATCTCGTCCTCACCAAGGACATGATCGCCGAGAACGTGCATTTCCTTTCCGGCGATCCGCCGGCCTCGGTGGCGAGGAAGGCGCTGAGGGTCAACCTCTCCGACCTTGCCGCCAAGGGCGCGCGGCCGCTCGGCTATCTGATGGCGCTGGCGACGAGCGAGGCCTGCGACGAGGCCTGGCTTGAGGATTTCTGCCAAGGGCTGAAGGGCGACCAGGAGCTCTACGGCATCGATCTCATCGGCGGCGACACCATCGCCTCGCCGGACCGGGTCACCGTCTCCATCACCGCCATCGGCGCCCTGCCGCGCGGGACGATGGTGCATCGCACCGGCGGCCGGCCTGGCGACGCGCTCTATCTTTCCGGCGCCATCGGCGGCTCCGGGGCGGGGCTTGCCCTCTTGCAGGGAAGGGCGGGCGAGGGGCTCTCGCAAACGGAGCGGGCGCGGCTGATTTCCCGCTACCGCGAACCGCAGCCGCGCGTGGCGCTCGCCGAAGCGGTGCAGCGGCATGCCAGCGCCGCCATCGACATTTCCGACGGGCTTGCCGGCGACGCCGACAAGCTGGCCGCGGCGAGCGGCGTCAGCGCCGTCATCGACGCCGGCAAGGTGCCGCTCGATCCGGCCGTGGCGGCGCTTGAGGGCAAGGGCTTTTCGCTGCAGGAGGCGCTGACGGGCGGCGACGATTACGAGATCCTCGCCGCCGTGCCGCGTGCTGGCGAGGATGCCTTCCGACAGGCGGCGGCGAGGGCCGGCGTGCCGCTCGCGCGCATCGGCGAGCTTGCCGAGGGCGAGGGCAGGGCGCGCCTGATGAAGGACGGCGCCGAGATGGAGCTGACGCATCGCGCCTTCGTGCATGGAGGCGCAAAGTGAGCTCCGCGGCCGAGACAGCCACGAGCGAGATGGAGGCCGCGGAGGTTGGCGCCGCGCCGCCCGTCGACGATCGCACCGCCAAGCGCAACGTCTTTGTCCTGGCGAGCGCCCAGGCCATCGCCGGGGCCGGCGCGCCGATCAACTTCGCCATCTCCTCGCTCGCCGCGCATATGCTGCTCGGCCCCGACAAATCGCTGGCGACGCTGCCCCTGACGACCTTCGTCATCGGCACGGCGGTCGGCACCATGCCGGCGGCGCTCCTGCAGCGGCGCTTCGGCCGGCGGCTCGGGCTCATCGCGGGCATGCTGGTGGGAGCGGGCGGAGCGCTCATGGAAGCGGTGGCGATGGCGCTGCCTTCCTTCCTGCTTCTGTGCCTCGGCGCCTTCCTGATGGGTTTTGCCGCCGCCTTCGTGCAGCAATTCCGCTTCGCCGCCGCCGATACGGCAAGCCCCGCCTTCCGCCCGAAAGCCATCGCGCTGGTTCTGGTCGGCGGCATCTTCGCGGCCATCATCGGTCCGCAGGCGGTCATCCACACCAAGGAAGCCTGGCCGCTGCTGCCCTTTGCCGCGCCCTATCTCGCTGCCGCGGTGCTGATGCTTATCGCCGCCGTGGTGCTTGCCGGGCTGCACGCGCCGCGTCCGGTCGTGGCGGAGGCGCGGCCCGCCGGGCGGCCGCTGATGCAGATCGCGCGCCAGCCGCGCTTTCTGGTCGCCGTCGCCTGCGCCATCGTCTCCTACGCGTTGATGAACCTGATGATGACGGCGGCGCCGCTCGCCATGATCTTCTGCGGCCTGCCGGAGGAGGCGGCCTTCCTAGGCATCCAATGGCATGTCATCGCCATGTTCGCGCCGAGCTTCTTCACCGGCACCCTCGTCGCCCGTTTCGGGGCGGAGCGCGTCGTCATCGCCGGTCTCGTCCTTCTCGTCGCCTGCGCCGGCATCGCGCTGATGGGCGTCGACCTCATCCATTTCTGGGCGGCGCTCGTCGTTCTCGGTATCGGCTGGAATTTCGGCTTCCTCGGCGCAACCGCGCTGGTGGCCTCCACCTACCGGCCGGAAGAGCGCGAGCGCGTGCAGGGCCTTAACGACTTCCTCGTTTTCGGCGCGGTGGCGCTCGCCTCGCTTTCCTCCGGGCGCATCCTGGTGGCGGGCGGCTGGCCGGCGATCGCCTGGACGATGATCCCGTTTGCGGCCATCGCGCTGGTCGGCCTGCTCGCCCTCCTGGCGAATCAGAAAAAGCGGAGCCGGCGCGCCTGAGACAGTGTTAACGCTGTCTTTAGGAGGCCTTGACGGGGATGACGCTTTCGTCAATACCCCCGCGCGATAGTGGAGGCTCCCGCGCCGCGCATATGGCGGCGCGCACGGGGCCTCGTT
The DNA here is from genome assembly GCF_000688515.1 of Afifella pfennigii DSM 17143. Lineage (GTDB taxonomy): Bacteria > Pseudomonadota > Alphaproteobacteria > Rhizobiales > Afifellaceae > Afifella > Afifella pfennigii. The sequence goes on from NZ_JHZK01000007.1 coordinate 73,112, forward strand.
TCACGTCCGGCAATCGGCCGGCCCGCCCCCGGGGGAACCTATGATATTGCTTTACATCGTCATCGCCTGCGGACTTTTGTCCATCGTCTATGCGGTCTGGGCGATCCAATCGGTCATGTCGGCCGATACCGGCAACCAGCGCATGCAGGAGATCGCCGGCGCCATCCGCGAGGGCGCGCTCGCCTATCTGACGCGCCAGTACACCACCATCGCCATCGTCGGCGTCGTCGTCTGCGCGCTGGCCTGGTACCTTCTCTCCTTCGAGGCGGCGGTGGGCTTTGCCATCGGCGCCATCCTCTCCGGCGCGGCCGGCTTCATCGGCATGCTGGTATCGGTGCGCGCCAATGTGCGCACCGCGCAGGCGGCCTCCGTCTCGCTCGCCGGCGGGCTGGAGATCGCCTTCAAGTCCGGCGCCATCACCGGCCTTCTCGTCGCCGGCCTGGCGCTGCTCGGCGTCGCCGGCTACTTCACCATCCTGACGCAGCTTCTGGGCTACGAGGTCACCGACCGCGCCGTCATCGACGCGCTGGTGGCGCTCGGCTTCGGCGCCTCGCTGATCTCCATCTTCGCGCGTCTGGGCGGCGGCATCTTCACCAAGGGCGCTGATGTCGGCGGCGATCTCGTCGGCAAGGTGGAAGCGGGAATCCCGGAGGACGATCCGCGCAACCCGGCGACCATCGCCGACAATGTGGGCGACAATGTCGGCGACTGCGCCGGCATGGCCGCCGACCTTTTCGAGACCTACGCGGTGACCATCGTCGCCACCATGGTGCTCGCCTCCATCTACTTCACCGGCGAGCAGGCGACGAGCCTGATGATCTTCCCGCTCCTCATCGGGGCGAGCTGCGTCGTCACCTCCATCATCGGCACCTTCTTCGTGAAGCTCGGCGCCAACAACTCCATCATGGGCGCGCTCTATAAGGGCTTCATCGCCACCGCCGTCCTGTCGGCCGTGGCGCTCGCCGCCATCGTCTTCTTCGTCACCGGCTGGGACACGCAGTTCACCACCCCGGCGGGGCTCTCCTTCACCGGCGGCGACCTCTTCTATTGCGGCATCGTCGGCCTGGCGGTGACCGGCCTCATCATCTGGATCACCGAATACTACACCGGCACCAACTACCGGCCGGTGCGCTCCGTCGCCGACGCCTCCGTCACCGGCCACGGCACCAACGTCATCCAGGGCCTCGCCGTGTCGCTGGAATCGACGGCGCTGCCGGCCATCGTCATCATCGCCGGCATCCTGAGCGCCTACGGCCTTGCCGGCCTCTTCGGCATCGCCATCGCCGTCACCACGATGCTGGCGCTCGCCGGCGTGGTCGTGGCGCTCGACGCCTTCGGCCCGGTCACCGACAATGCCGGCGGCATCGCCGAGATGGCCGATCTGCCGGCGGAGGTGCGCGCCACCACCGACGCGCTGGATGCGGTCGGCAACACCACCAAGGCCGTCACCAAGGGCTACGCCATCGGCTCGGCGGGCCTCGGCGCCCTGGTGCTCTTCGCCGCCTATACGGAGGATCTGGCCTTCTTCTCCGCCCAGGCGGAACCCGGCTCCTTCTTTGAGGGCGTGTCGGTCGATTTCTCCCTCTCCAACCCCTACGTGGTCGTCGGCCTCCTCTTCGGCGGGCTTCTGCCCTACCTCTTCGGCGGCATCGCCATGACGGCGGTCGGGCGCGCCGGAGGCGCCGTGGTGGAGGAGGTGCGCCGGCAGTTCCGCGAGAAGCCGGGCATCATGGAGGGCAAGGAAAAGCCCGATTACGGCCGCGCCGTCGACATGCTGACAAGGGCCGCCATCAAGGAGATGATCGTTCCCTCGCTCCTGCCGGTGCTCTCGCCCATCGTCTGCTTCTTCGTCATCTACCTCATCGGCGGCAAGTCGGACGCCTTCGCGGCGGTCGGCGCCATGCTGCTCGGCGTCATCGTCACCGGCCTCTTCGTCGCCATCTCCATGACGGCGGGCGGCGGCGCCTGGGACAACGCCAAGAAGTACATCGAGGACGGCCATCACGGCGGCAAGGGCTCTGAGGCCCACAAGGCGGCCGTCACCGGCGACACGGTGGGCGATCCTTACAAGGACACGGCCGGCCCGGCGGTGAACCCGATGATCAAGATCACCAACATCGTGGCGCTCTTACTGCTCGCCGTCCTCGCCCACTGAGGACGCTTTTGGGAGATCGGGGCGGCGCGGGCCGCTCCGGCCTGAGAATCAAGAACGCCGGTCGGGGCAACCCGGCCGGCGTTTTCGTCTGATTTGAGGAGGAAGGCTTCCTTTGCCGGGCTGGAACCAGTTGGCGGAAGGGCAGCGCTTTAGAGCGGCAAAGCGCGCCACAGGTCAGAGCCGGGCATCGCCGCGGATCGGCAAACTCTCTCGCCAAAGGGCTGCGGTGCACATCCTTCGGAGGTTGGAGGCATTGACACAAACTCCGCATTCACATTTATTGACTCTAATAGTCAGGAATAAATGAGGGATGGTCGATGTCTGCGACGGACACAAGAAAGCGCCGCCTGGTAAGAGCCCGTCGGACGCTCGCGCTGGGCACAGCCGCGGCGACCGTCGCTGGCAGCCTAGTTCAAGCTCAGCCGGCCGAGATACCATCCATCGGCGCGGATAATCAGGTTCTGCTGGCCCAGACCGCGACGGGCGGCGAGGGGGAAGGCGAAGGTGAGGGAGAGGGCGCGCGCCTCGATCCGACGGTCGTGCTCTTGCGCGACCTCGGCTTCATCGAGGGCCATCTGCGCGCCGGCATGGCGCTCTACGAAGCGGGTGACCGGGAGGCGGCCCGCACGCATATGGGCCACCCGATCGAGGAGAAGTACGACGCCGTCGCACAGCCGCTGGAAGAGCGCGCGCTGGAACGGCTCCGCTCCGAAATCCTGGCGCTGGCCAAGGCGAGCGAGGCGGATGCGCCCTTCGCCGAGCTTGAGCCGCTGTTCGCCGCTGTGCGCGCCACCATCGAGGAAGCCCGCGGCCAGACGACGGCGCGGGAGCAGATTAAGGGTCTCGCCGAGCTCACCCGTATCGCCGGCGCCGAGTATCAGATTGGCCTGGAAGGCGGCACGGTCTCGAACCTACACGAATACCAGGATGCGTGGGGCTTCCTGCGCGTCGTGGAGACCGAGGCGCGCCAGATGGCGGAAAGCGACGATCCGGAGATCGCGGAGGCCGGCACGCGCATTCTCGGCCATCTTGCGGCCACCGACGCGACCTTTGGCGATCTGCAGGGCCAAGGGGATTTCGAGGTGGATCCGAGCCGGCTCTTCGGTGCGGCGGCGCGCATCGACATCGTCGCGCTGCGGATCGAATGAGCCGATGATGGTCCTGGTGATTGGAGACGTCCTCGCCCGGGAGGAGGTGGCGGCGCTGCGCGAGGCCGCCGAAGACATCCCTTTTGAGGACGGTCGCGCGACGGCCGGGCGCTATGCGCGCGACGTGAAGTCGAACCTCCAGGCGCGGCCTTGCCGGGATCTCGAGGCGCTTCTCGCCACGGTCCGCGAGAAACTCCTGGCCAACGAGGTATTCCGCTCCGCGGCGCGGCCCCGAGGTTTCGCACGGATGCTGCTGTCGCGCTACCGAACCGGCATGGAATACGGCTTCCACATCGACGACGCGATCATGAGCGGCAGCCGGACCGACCTTTCCTTCACTCTGCCGCTTTCGGACATCGCCGAGTACGAGGGCGGGGGGCTGGTGATCGCCGACGGCGTGGAGGATCGGGTCTTTCGCCCCGGCGCCGGCGATATGATTCTCTACCCGACGAGCGCCTTGCACCGGGTGGAGCCCGTCTCCTCGGGCGAGCGCCTTGCCGTGGTGGGTTGGATCACGAGCTGGGTGCGCGACCCGGCCCGGCGCGAGATCCTGCACGACCTCGACGCGGCCGCGCGCGGCATCTTCGAATACATCGGCAAGAGTGCCGATTTCGACCGACTTCTCAAGGCCAAGAGCAACCTGGAACGGCTCTGGGCCGGCGACTGATTCTGTATGATGAAAAGGAGAACTGTCATGCGCTTTGGGACCACGCTCGCTGCCGGGGCAGTCTTCGCGCTCCTCGCGACCGCCTCTTCGATCGCCGCGGAGGACAAGGTCGAACACTACGCGGCCGTGCCCTCGGAGACGATCGAAGAGGCGGTTGACAACTTCGTCGAATACAATGCGAAGGTCCGGGACGTCCTTTCCAGAGACCCGCTGGCCGTCGCGGACATGGAGGAAATCCACGAATACACCTATACGATCGAGCTGGCGCTGGCGAAGATCAACGAGGAATTCGGCGCGCTTGCTGCAACGCTGGAGACGCTGCACCTCGCCTCGGAGGCGTATAACGAGGAAGAGGTGCGCGGCGTGGCGGAGGTGTATTTCGAGACCGCCGACGCGTTGGACAAAGGACGATAGCGGGTTTGCCGAGACGCGCGGTATCGGGATGCGGCCCGCCGCGGTGGCAGTGCGAACCGACAATTTGGTAGGCGAAATCCGCTATTGAAGCGGGCGGCCTGCCGCCGTGTTAGCGCGCCGGGCGATACCAATCGGCCGGCGTTTTTGTTCGATTTTGAGAGAGGTGGCTCCCCGGGCCGGACTCGAACCAGCGACCCAGCGGTTAACAGCCGCTTGCTCTACCAACTGAGCTACCGGGGAATTGGGTCGCGATATAGCAAACCCGGCGGGCATTGCAAGCGCGTCGTGTCATCCCATCTTTGCGCGATGGGCAAGGAAGAGAAGGACGCCATGCAGCCAGGCAACGACGAGCGCAGGCAGACCGGCCTGCACCTGTTCGGACGCTCCGTGCCGCTGCCGCAGAGCCGGCTTTTCCGCATGGGTCTCGGCATCGCCCTCATCTTCGGCGGATTCGTCGGCTTTCTGCCCGTCGCCGGCTTCTGGATGCTGCCGCTCGGCCTCATCATCCTGTCCATCGACATGCCCGTCGTGCGGCGCTGGCGGCGGCGCCTGGCCGTCTGGTTCCACAGCCGCTACCCCGACATCGCCAGGAAGCTCGACGGGGCGACACCGAAGGTCGGCGCGCGCCCCGTGCCGGCCCGCGCCGCCCGCCCGCGCAGCGAGGCGGCCTTGCGCAAAGGGCGCGATTCGTCATAATTCCAAAATTAGCTCCGGTTCCCGGGATGGCGCAAAGCGCCTGGGGTTCAAAAGGGAATGCGGTCGGGACGACCCAATCAGGGGTCCTGAAGCCGCAGCTGCCCCCGCAACTGTGCGCGGCGAGCCCACCTGCAAGACGCCACCGGCAACGGGAAGGCGCGGGATGGGCGGTGACCCGCAAGCCAGGAGACCTGCCGGAGCCGGCAACTCAAACGCCGTCGGAGGGACGGCAAGGAGATATCATGCAGGTTTCCCATCACGCTCATGCCGGCGACGCCGGCGCCACGCGCGCCGCACTCGTCCCGGCGCTCGCCGCCCTGATGCTCGGCGCGCTCATCGTCGCCACGGCAGGCTTTGCCGGTGCGGACGTGTTGCACAATTCCACGCACGACACGCGCCACGCCTTCGCGCTTCCCTGCCACTGAGGCTTCGATGTTTCGCAATATCGTTCTGAGCGCGGCCGCGGCCGGGCTCGTCGCGGGGCTCGTGGCCGCGCTCTTCCAGCATTTCGTCACGACGCCGCTCATCCTTGAAGCGGAGACCTACGAGATGGCCGCGCTGGGAACGCCGGCGCCGGGCGAGGAGGGTCTTTCGGTCACCGCCTCCACGCATGGCGACGGCGCGGCCTGGGCGCCGCATGACGGGCTGGAGCGCACGCTTTATACGACCGGGGCTTCCATCGTGATGGGCCTTGGCTATGCGCTCCTGCTTCTGGGCGCGATGGTGGCCCTCGGCCGCAAGATCGACGCCCATAGGGGGCTTCTGTGGGGGCTCGGCGCCTTCGCCGCCACCTCGCTGGCGCCCGCCCTCGGCCTGCCGCCGGAGCTTCCCGGCAGCGCCGCGGCCGAGCTCGGCCTGCGCCAGACCTGGTGGATCGCCACCGCGCTCGCCACGGCCATCGGCCTTGCGGCGATGTTCCTGTCGCAGAACTGGGCGGTGCGGATCGTCGGTCTCGCCATCCTCCTGGTGCCGCATGTCGTCGGGGCGCCGCCTCCGCCGGCGCCGGCGAGCGGTGTGCCGGCCGAGATCGCCGGGCATTTCGCCGCCGCCTCGCTGGTGCTTGCCGGCATCACCTGGTCGCTGATCGGGCTTGTCGGCGGGGCGAGCTATCGGCGTCTTGCCGAAAGGCCATGAGCGGCGGCGCCACGCTGATCCTCGGCGGGGCCCGTTCCGGCAAGAGCCGCTATGCGGAGAAGCTGGCAACGGCAAGCGGGCTGCGGCCCGTCTACCTCGCCACCTACCGGCCGATGCAGGACGCGCCGGACAAGGAGATGGAGGCGCGGATTGCCGCGCACCGGGCGCGCCGGGGGTCTTCCTGGCGCAACCTTGAGGTTCCCGTGGCGCTGGCTGAGGCCATCCGCGATGAAAGCGATAAGGAGAGCATTCTCCTTATCGACTGCCTGACCCTTTGGCTCACCAACATCCTGCTTGCCGACAAAGAGCCGGAAGAAGCGAGCGAAGCGCTCGTCGCCGCGCTCCGTGAGGCGAGGGGGGAGGTGGTGCTCGTCGCCAACGAGGTCGGGCTCGGCATCGTGCCGGAGAACGCGCTCGCGCGCCGTTTTCGCGATGCGCAAGGCCGGCTCAACCAACAGATCGCGGCCATGGCGGAAACCGTCGTCTTCCTCGCGGCGGGCCTGCCGATGGCCCTGAAAGGAAAGCTACCCGCATGAGCGCAGAGCCACGCACACAAGCGACCGCCCGCATACCCGCGACCATCGTCACCGGCTTTCTCGGCGCCGGCAAGACGACGCTGATCCGGCACATTCTGGAAAACGCCGGCGGGCGGAAAATCGCCCTCATCGTCAACGAATTCGGCGATACCGGTTTCGACGGCGGCATCCTTTCCGATTGCGGCAGCCCGGCCTGCGGCGAGGAGGATATCGTGGAGCTTGCCAATGGTTGCATCTGCTGCACCGTCGCCGACGATTTCCTGCCGGCGATGGAGGCGCTTCTGGCACGCGAGAGCCCGCCGGACCATATCGTCATCGAGACGTCCGGCCTTGCCCTGCCGCAGCCGCTGGTGAAGGCCTTCGCCTGGCCGGCGGTGCGCCACCGGGTGACGGTGGACGGGGTGGTGACGGTGGTCGACGCGGAGGCCGTCGCGGCCGGGCGGATGGCGAGCGACGAGGCGAGGCTCGTCGCCCAGCGCGAGGCCGACGCGTCTCTGGGCCACGACGACCCGATCGAGGAACTCTTCGAGGACCAGCTGCGCTGCGCCGACCTCATCGTGCTTTCCAAGGCCGATCTCGTCGACGAGGCGGGGATTTCGACCGTGGAGGCGCGCATCGGCGAGGACAAGCGCGGCCCGGCCTCCGTCATCCGCGCGGCGCGCGGCATCGTCCCGCCGGAGGTGCTGCTCGGCCTCGGCGCCGGAGCGGAGGGCGACAGCCATAACCGCCTCAGCCACCACGAAATGGAGGGCGAGGAGGATCACGAGCACGACGATTTCAGCTCCTTCAGCCTCACGGCCATGGCCGCCGACAAGGCGGAGGCGGAAGCGCGGGTGAAGCGCGCCCTTGCCGTGCCGGGCGTTCTCAGGATCAAGGGACGCATGGCGATCGACGGCAAGCCGGCGCCGCTCCTGGTGCAGGCCGTCGGTCAGCGGCTGGAGAGCTGGTTCGACGCGCCGAAGGACAACGGCGCAGGCGCCGGGCAAGACCTCAAGCTCGTCGTCATCGGCCTTGCCAGCATCGACCGGCAAGAGGTGGCGGAGGCTCTCGGAGGCTGAGCCTTGCATATCCTCCAAGGGCAGAGCCGCGGTCTCGACGCGGCGGCCGAGGCCGTCGATCTCGGCCAGACGCCGGGCGAGATCGTGGTGCTGTCCGCCGCCGATACGGAGATTGCGGGCCTGGCGGCGGCGGCGAACCGGCTGCCGGAGGACTTTCCTCGCCTTCGCCTCGCCAATTGGATGGGGCTCGCCCATCCCTATTCGGTCGACCTTTACGTGGAGAGCGTCGCCGCCCATGCGCGGCTCGTCGTTATCCGCCTTCTGGGCGGCATCGGCTATTGGCGCTACGGCGTTGAGGAGGTGCTGAAGGCGGCGCGCGCGAGCGGCGCCAAGGTGGCGCTGCTTCCCGGCGAGGCGGTCTGGGACGGCACGCTCGCCGCTGCCGGCACGCTCGGCGCCGACGAGAGCCGGCTCTTGTGGTCCTATCTCGCCGAAGGCGGGGCGGAGAACTTTGCCGGGTTCCTGCGCTTTGCCGGCCACCTCATCGGCCATGGCGCCATGCCCAAACCGCCACAGACGCTGCCCGCCTTCGGCCTCTACGAGCCGCAGGGAATGGCGGCGGCAAGCGGGCGCGAGGCCGCCATCGTCTTCTACCGGGCGCTCCTCCAGTCCGGGCAAACGGCGCCGGTCGACGCGCTCGCCAAAGCGCTCGCGGGGCGAGGCTTGAAACCGCTGCCCGTTTTCGTCTCCAGTCTGAAGCAGGCGGGCGATGCGCGCTTCGTGGAAAACCTCTTTGCCGAACGCGAGCCGGCGCTCGTCGTCAACGCCACCGCCTTCGCCCTCGGCAGAGCGGGCGAGGCGGCGGGGCGCACCGTTCTTGACGGCGGCGTGCGGCCGGTGCTGCAGGCGACCTTCGCCGGGGTGCCGCGGGAGACGTGGCGGGCGCATCCGCGCGGCCTTTCGCCCGCCGACCTTACCATGAACGTCGTCCTGCCGGAGGTGGACGGGCGGCTGATTGCCCGCGCCGTCTCCTTCAAGGAGGAGGGCGAGCTGGAGCCGCGCACCGAATGCCGGCCGATGGCGCACCGCCCGCTCGCCGACCGCATCGACTTTACCGCCGACCTCGCCGCCGCCTGGGCGCGGCTTGGCGACACGCCGAACGGGGAAAAGCGCATCGGCATCGTCCTTTCCAACTATCCGAACAAGGACGGGCGGCTCGCCAACGGCGTCGGCCTCGACGCGCCCGCCTCCACGGCCAATCTGGTGCGGGCGATGGCGGCGGCGGGCTACGAGGTTGCGGACGCGCCGGTCACGGGCGAGGCATTGATGGCACGGCTCCTCGCCGGGCCGACCAACGCGCTTAATGAGCGCGAGAAACGGCAAGGCGGCGAACTCCTCTCGCTCGCCGATTACAACGACGTCTTCCGCTCGCTGCCGGCGGCCGTGCGCGAACAGGTCGCGGAGGCCTGGGGGGCGCCGGAGGCGGACCCGTTCTTCCGGCAAGAAGAGGGCGGCTTTCGCCTGGCGCTGCACCGGTTCGGGCATCTGGCCATCGGCGTGCAGCCGGCGCGCGGCTACAATATCGACCCCAAGACCAGCTATCACGATCCGGCGCTGGTGCCGCCGCACGGCTATTTCGCCTTCTATGCCTGGCTCCGGGAAACCTTCGGCGCCGACGCGCTGGTGCATATGGGCAAGCACGGCAATCTGGAATGGCTGCCGGGCAAGGCGCTGGCGCTGTCTGAGGAATGCTTTCCGGAAGCCGCGCTCGGGCCAACGCCGCTCGTCTATCCCTTCATCGTCAACGATCCGGGCGAGGGGGCGCAGGCCAAGCGCCGAGCTGCGGCCGTCATCGTCGACCATCTGATGCCGCCGATGACGCGGGCGGAAAGCCACGGCGCGGCGGCGGAGCTGGAATATCTCATCGACGAATACGCCGCGGCCGATCTTCTCGACCAGAGGCGGGCGAAGGAGGTCGGCGAGGCGATCGCCGAGATGGCGGCGCGGCACGGCTTCCTGGAGGATCTTAAGCTTCGCCCCGACGCGGCGTGCGAGGAGATCGTCGTCAGGCTGGACGAGCAGATCTGCGACCTGAAGGAGCTGCAGATCCGCGACGGGCTGCACATTCTGGGCGAAAGCCCTGAAGGCCGGCTGCGCGCCGATACGCTGGCCGCGCTCGCCCGCGTGCCGCGCGCCCCTTCCGGCCAAGGCGGCGGGGAGGGGGACGCCTCGCTGCTGAGGGCGCTGGCGGAAGACCTCTCGCTCGCCTTCGACCCGCTCGACTGCCCGCTCGCCGCCAAATGGGAGGGGCCGAAGCCGGCAGCGCTGGCGCGGCTCTGCGAGGCGCCCTGGCGCAGCAACGGCGATACGGTGGAGCGGCTGGAGCTGTTGGCGGCGGAGCTGGTGTCAGCGATTCCACAGGCGCGGGAGGGCACCCCTCGTAACGGAAATTGCGTGCCGGCTGGGCCGGCGCAGCGAAGCGCTCCACCTCCCCCTGGAGGGGGGAGGTCACTCGGCCCGGCAAAGCCGGGAGGAGTGGGAGGGGGTGAGGCGCCGGTCCCTGCGGGTGATGGCGACACCCCACCCCGGACCTGCGGTTCGGGCCTCCCCCTGGAGGGGAGGGTGGGGGCGTCCATCGGAGCACCCGGTCCCCAAACGGCGGCCGTCCTGAAGGCCATCGCCGAGGATATCGCCCCGCGTCTCGACGCTTCGGGCGAGCGGGAAATCGCGGCAACGCTCGCCGCGCTTTCCGGCCGCTTCGTGCCGCCGGGCCCTTCCGGCGCCCCGACGAGGGGCCGCGACGATTGCCTGCCGACGGGGCGCAACTTCTATTCCGTCGATGTGCGCGGCGTGCCGACCAGAGCCGCCTACGAGCTCGGCCGGCGCTCCGCCGACCTTCTCGCCGAACGCTACTATGCCGACGAGGGCGAATGGCCGAAGGCATTCGCACTGACGGTCTGGGGCACCTCCAACATGCGCACCGGCGGCGACGACATCGCCCAGGCGCTGGCGCTGCTCGGCGTCAGGCCGCAATGGGAGCCGGCTTCGGGCCGGGTCACCGGCGTCGAGGTTCTGCCGCTCGCCGAATTGGGGCGGCCGCGCATCGACGTGACCTTGCGCATTTCCGGCCTTTTCCGAGACGCCTTTCCGCATCAGATCGACCTCTTCCATCAGGCGGTGCTGGCCGTCGCCGAACGTGAGGAGCCGGAGGAGGCGAACCCGGTCGGCGCGCGCATTGCCGCGGAGAGCCGGCGCCTTGCCGCCGACGGGCTTTCTGAGGAGGAGGCGCGGCGGGCCTCTGCCTTCCGCGTCTTCGGCTCCAAGCCGGGCGCCTACGGGGCCGGCCTGCAGGCGCTCATCGACGAGGGCATCTGGGAAAGCCGGGCCGACCTTGCCGGCGCCTTCCTGGAATGGTCCGCCTATGCCTATGGCGGCGGGGCGCAGGGCGAGGGCGGCCAGGTGGCGCGCGGGCTCCTGGAGAGCCGGCTGAGGGCCACCGACGCCATCGTGCAGAACCAGGACAACCGCGAGCACGACCTTCTCGATTCGGACGATTACTACCAGTTCGAGGGCGGCCTTTCCTCGGCGGTGGAAACGCTGAAGGGCGCCGCGCCGCGCGCCTACCACAACGACCATTCCAGGCCCGAACGGCCGGTCATCCGCGGCCTCGACGAAGAGCTGGCGCGCGTCGTGCGCGGGCGGGCGGCCAACCCCAAATGGATCGCCGGCGTCATGCGCCACGGCTACAAAGGCGCTTTTGAGATCGCCGCCACGGTCGACTACCTCTTCGCCTTCGCGGCGACGACGCCGGCGGTGAAGCACCACCATTTCGACCAGCTTTACGCCGCCTATCTGGAGGACGAGGATGTGCGCGCCTTCCTGGCGGAGAACAACGCGCCGGCCCTCAAGGAGATCGCCGCACGCTTTGCCGAGGCGATCGATCGCGGCCTGTGGGCGCCGCGGCGCAATTCCGTCCATGAAGAGCTGGCGCTGATGGCCAGCGGAGAGAGACAATGACGAAGCCTGAAATGAGCGAGGAGGAGCTGAACGCCCGCCACGCGGAGAAGATGCGCCGCAAGAAGGCCGCGCGCGACAAGATCGTCGCCACCAAGACGATCGAGAAGGGCCTTCTCATCGTCCATACCGGCAAGGGCAAGGGCAAGTCGACGGCCGCCTTCGGCCTCGTCTTCCGGGCGCTCGGCAATGGCATGAAGGTCGGCATCGTCCAGTTCGTCAAAGGCAAATGGGAGACGGGCGAGCGCCAGGCGCTGGAAAAGTTTTCCGATCAGGTGACGATGGCGACGATGGGCGAGGGCTTCACCTGGGAGACGCAGGACCGGGCCCGCGACATCGCCGCCGCCAGAGGCGCCTGGGAAAAGGCCAAGGCGATGATCGAAGACGAGGAGCACGGTCTGGTGCTTCTCGACGAGCTCAATATCGTCCTGCGCTACGACTATCTGCCGCTCCAAGAGGTGCTTGAGACGCTCGCCAAGAGGCCGGCGATGAAGCATGTCGTCGTCACCGGCCGCAACGCCAAGGACGAGCTTGTGGAGGCGGCCGATCTCGTCACCGACATGACCCAGGTGAAGCATCCCTTCCGCTCCGGCGTGAAGGCGCAGCGCGGCATCGAGTTCTGAGCGGCGGCCGGAGGCCAGAAAGCTATCTTCATGTCGAAGACGCCCGCCATCATGATCCAGGGCACCGGCTCGCATGTCGGCAAATCGCTGCTGGTCGCCGGGCTCTGCCGCGCCTTCGCCGATCGCGGCCTGAAGGCGATGCCGTTCAAGCCGCAGAACATGTCCAACAACGCAGGCGTGACCGCCGATGGCGGGGAGATCGGGCGGGCGCAGATGACCCAGGCGCTGGCGGCGCGCGTGCCGCCGTCGGTGCATATGAACCCGGTGCTTCTGAAGCCGGAGAGTGATGTCGGCGCGCAGGTCATCGTGCAGGGTCGGCGCCTCGCCACGATGAAGGCGCGCGACTATACCGCGCGCAAGGCGGAGCTTCTCTCTCATGTGATGGAGAGCTTTAATAGGCTCTGTGAAGGTGTTGATATCGTTGTCGTCGAAGGTGCGGGCTCGCCGGCCGAAACCAATCTGAGAGAGGGCGACATCGCCAATATGGGCTTTGCCGAGGCGGCCGGGGTGCCCGTCGTCCTCGTCGGCGATATCGAGCGCGGCGGGGTCATCGCCAGCCTGGTGGGCACGCATCACGTGCTCCACCCGCTCGACCGGGCGCGCATTGCCGGCTTCATCGTCAACCGCTTTCGCGGCGATGTCACGCTGTTCGACGAGGGGGTGCGGGAGATCGCCCGGCGCACGGGCTGGCTCGGCCTCGGCGTGGTGCCGCATTTTGAGGATGCGCGGAAGCTGCCTGCGGAGGACGTGCTGGGGATAGAGGAGGGGCTGCGGGGCGGGGGCGGCGCGGTCAAGATCGTCGTGCCAAAACTGTCGCGCATCGCCAATTTCGACGATCTCGATCCGCTGCGCATGGAGCCAGGCGTGGAGCTTCTCGTCCTGGAGCCGGGCACGGCGCTGCCGGGCGATGCCGACCTCGTGCTCCTGCCGGGTTCCAAATCGACCATCGCCGACCTTGCGGTGTTGCGGCAGGCGGGCTGGGACATCGACCTTGCCGCGCATCTTCGCCGCGGCGGCGCCGTCCTCGGTATTTGTGGCGGCTTTCAGATGCTGGGAAGGCTGATCGCCGATCCTGAGGGTATCGAAGGCCCAGCCCAGAATGTGCGCGGGCTCGGCATGCTCGACGTGACGACGCGCCTCACCGCCGAGAAGACCACCGTCCCGGTCACCGGCACGCATGCGGCGAGCGGCGCGGCCTTTTCGGGCTACGAGATCCATGTCGGCGCGACCAGCGGGCCGGGGCTTTCTGAGCCCTTTTCACGGCTGGATGACGGCAGGCCGGACGGGGCGGTCGGTCATGGGGGGCGGGTGATGGGCACTTATGTGCACGGCCTTTTCGGCTCCGACGCTTTCCGCCGCGCCTTCCTTGCCGGGCTCGGGGCGAAGAGCGAACTCGCCTATGGCGAGAGTGTGGAGGCGGCGCTCGACGGCCTGGCGCGGCACCTGGAGGCGCATCTCAATCTCGATGCGATCCTCGCTATGGCGCAAACAGAGTTGCGCTGACGGCCACGAGAGCGAGCAGCACCAGCCAGGCCCCGTCGGCCAGGCGGATGCCGCGGCGCAGCTCCGCATTGCTCGGCTCGTAGCGGCCCTCCTTGTTGAGCCAGGCGCCGTCGACCACCAGCGAGCCGTAACGGCGCGGTCCGCCGAAGGCGAGATCGAGCGCCCCGGCCATCGCCGCTTCCGGCCAGCCGGCATTGGGCGAGCGATGCGCGGCGGCGTCGCGCCGGGCGATGTCGAAGGCGCGGCGCGGCGAGCCGCCGACGAGCGGCGCTGCCAGGGCGATGAGGGCGGCGGAGATGCGGGCGGGCAGGTAGTTGGCGAGATCGTCCAGCCTGGCGGCGGCATAGCCGAAGGCTTCGTGGCGCTCGGTGCGGTGGCCGATCATGGAATCGGCGGTGTTGAGCGCCTTGTAGGCGATGAGGCCCGGCAGGCCGGCGAGGAGATACCAGAAGGCGGGCGCGACGACGGCGTCGGAAAAATTCTCCGCCAGGGATTCCAGCGCCACGCGGTTCACCCCGCCGCGGTCGAGGGCGCTGACATCGCGGCCCACGATGTGCGACAGGGCAAGGCGGGCCGCCTCCAGACCGCTCTTCTCCTCTGCCTCGGCGACGGCCGAAACGTGATCGAGGAGACCCTTCTGGGCGAGAAAGACGGAGACGAGGAAGGCTTCCAGGACGAAGCCGAGAGGCAGGGCGGCGGCAAGGCCGTGAAGGAACCAGCCGGCGAGGACGGCGAGGGCGAGGATGAGGGCCAGAGCGAGAATGCCGCGGCCACGCCTTGCCTCCGGCGACAGTCGCTCGTCGTTAAGGCCGGCATCGAGCGTGGCGATGAGCCGGCCGATCCAGGCGATGGGGTGGCCGCTCGTCGCCCAGAGGCGGTCCGGATCGCCCAGGATGCGGTCGGCGACAAGGCCGAGGACGAGAATGGCGAGGCGGCTCATGGGCGCATGCCTTGAAGGGTCTCGCTCAGCGCCTCCTCCAGGCGGGCGAGGCCGGCCGCGTCGGCGGGCAGGCCGAGGCGGAGGCTATCGGGACGCTCCTCGAAGCGGCGCGTCCAGATGCCTTTCTGGGCGAGACGGCGGTGCAGGACGGTTGCGCCGGGATGGCGCAGCAGGGTGAAGAGCGGGCAATGCCCGCAGGAGCCGAGGCGGTGGCGCTTCAGCATGGAACGCAGGGCCCCGGCCTGGCTGGCGAGCCAGCGCCGGCTCTCCTGCCGCCAGGGCCGGTCGGCGAGGGCGGCGGCGCCGATGGCGATAGCCGCCTGCGACACGGGCCAGTCGCCAAGCCGCGCGCGCAAGGCGCGAATCGGCTCGGCCCGGCCGACGGCGAAGCCGAGGCGAAGGCCCGGCAGGCCGTAGAACTTGCCGAAGGAGCGCAGGACGAGAAGATTGCCGGCCTCTTGCAGCAGCGGCAGCGCCGAAGTGTGCGGCGGCAGGGCATCGGCATAGGCCTCGTCGACAACGACGAGCCGCTGCGGGCGCTCAGCCGCCAGGCGCGCGATCGCCGCCGGCGAGAGGAGGCGGCCATCGGGATTGTTGGGATTGACGAGAATGAGGCTCTCCTCGCCTTCGGCCTCGTCCGGCTCGGCGATGGGACGCAGCGAATCGCCGAAGGCCGCCCGATAGGAGGAGTAGGAGCTGGCAAGAAAAGCGGCGCGATCGATGAGGGCCGGCAACTGGCGGATGGCGAGCTCAGTGCCGGCGAGCGGCACGATCTCGGCCTCGCGCGGCAAGCGATAGGCCTGCCGCGCCGCCGCCTCCAACGCCGCGATCTCCGCCCTGGTCGGCAGCCGCTCCAAGCCGAGCGCGCTTGCCTGAAGCCGCTCGCGCCAGGGCCAGGGACGCGGATTGATGCCGGTCGAAAGGTCCAGCCAATCGTCGCTCACAATGCCGTAAAGGCCAGCCCCTTCGACCGGGTCGCCACCGTGCCGCATTCGTTCTCCCCGCTTTGCCTCATGGCCTGATAGCGCGATCGGCTCCGTTGCACGAGAGGCCGGAAGGCCCCAATTGCATGCCAGCTTGTCGGCTCCCGAAAGCTTTGCTACGGGAACCGCGCTGGCCTCGTGGCGGAGTGGTGACGCAGCGGACTGCAAATCCGTATACCCCGGTTCGATTCCGGGCGAGGCCTCCATCTTTCCAGCGCTATCGTCCCGCCGATGCGGGGGGCAGGGCCGAATCGCGCATCGCTGCATGCGCGGCTGCGTCTCGCGCCGATCGTGCCTCATTCGCTTGGCTGGCCGCTTGTCTGGCCGCGCCCGCGCCGCTACAGCATGCCGCCACGAGGATGTTGCAAGGGCTCATGCAAGTATGACCGATTACGCCACGCTGCGGCAGAGGATGGTCGACAGCCAGGTGCGCACCTGGGACGTGACCGATCGCGATCTGATCGAGGCTTTCCTGGAGGTTCCGCGCGAGCGCTTCGTCAGCGGCGTGCAGCTGCCCTTCGCCTATTCGGACATGGACCTGCCGCTGGATGGCACGAACAGGGTCCTGCTCGCGCCCGCCGTGCTCGGACGCATGATCCAGGCGCTGGAGATCGACAAATCGGAAGTGGTCCTCGATCTCGGCTGCGGGCGCGGCTATTCCTCCGCGCTGCTCGGCCAGCTGGCCGAGGCGGTGGTCGCGGTGGAGCCGGACGAGGATTTGCGCCATTCCGCCGAGGCCAATATGGCGGCGCTGAAGATCGACAACGTCGCAGTGGTGGAGGGCGCGCTCACCGAGGGATATCCGGCGGAGGGGCCTTACGACGCGATTTTGATCGCGGGCGGGATAGAGGTGATCCCCCAGGCCATCTTCGAGCAGCTCGCCGAGGGTGGCCGGCTGGTGGTGGTGGAGCGCAACGGTGAGTTCGGCCGGGTGATGCTGTACACGCGCATCGGCGAGCATGTGAGCCATCGCGGCGTCGTCGATGCCGCGGCGCCGGTTTTGCCGGGTTTTGAGCGCAAGGCGGCGTTCGTTTTCTGACTATTGGTGCCTGCGTGAGGGTGTTGCAAATCGGCCGCAATGCCCGCCAAAACGACGGGTGCGCCCTCCTCACCCAGGCGACGAACCCGCATGCGATGTTACAACCCTACTGGCCGCAACGAGACGGTAAACGATTCCTGGTGGCAACGTGCGCATTCGCCTGTTTCATATCTGGCTGAGCTTGGCGGGGACTTCTCTGCTTGCCGTGCCGACGGCACAGGCGGAGAGCATTACCGAGGCGCTGGCTTCGGCCTATTGGAACAACCCGACCATCAACGCCGAGCGCGCCCGTACGCGTGCCAATGACGAGAACGTGCCGATCGCCAAGGGCGGTCAGCGGCCGCAGATTTCGGCTTTCTCGGAAATAGACGGCACCTATGCCGGCGCCCGCACGCGCGTCGGCCGGCAGGAGGACACCACCTCCGATCTGGCGGTCGGGCTGCAGATCCAGCAGAATCTCTTCGATGGCTTCCAGACCCGCAACGCCGTTCGCGGCGCGGAGGCCGGGGTCTTTGCCAGCCGCTTCGCGCTGCGCTCGACGGTCCAGGACGTGCTGCGCGATGGTGCCGAAGCCTATATGAACGTCTTGCGCGACGAGGCGATCCTGCAGCTGCGCCGTCAGAACGTGGAGTTCCTCAACGAGCAGCTGCGGGCCGCGGAGGATCGGTTCGAGGTCGGCGAGAATACGCGCACCGACGTCGCCCAAACGCGCGCCGCTCTCAGCCAGGCTCAATCGGACGTCGCGCTCGCGGAAGCCAATCTGGTCGCCAGCCGCGCCATCTACCGCCAGATTATCGGTCGTGAGGCCAATGGACTGTTTCTGAGCTTTCCCTTCCGCAACAATCTGCCGAACTCGCTGTCGCGGGCGCTTGCGCTCGGCCAGGAGGAGCATCCCTCCATCGTTGCCGCGCAATACGCCATGGACGCCGCCTCTTTCGACGTGAAGCGGATTGAGGGCGAGCTTCTGCCGACGATCAGCGTCAACGGCACGGCGCAGAAGACCATCGGCGTCGGGCGTCCGGAGAACTCCGAAGTCGCCGCCATCACCGGGCGCGTCTCCGTGCCGCTCTATCAGGGTGGCATCGTCTCGGCACGCGTGCGGCAGGCCAAGGAAATTCTCGGTCAGCGGCGCATCGAGGTGGATATCGTGCGCGACCAGGTGCGGGCACTCACCGTCGCCGCCTGGGGCACGGTGGAGGCGACCAACGCGCAGATTCTCGCCGCCACCGCCGAGGTGCGGGCTTCGGAGATCGCGCTTTCGGGCGTCATCGAGGAGCAACGGGTGGGGCAGCGCACGCAGCTCGACGTGCTCGATGCGCGCAGCACACTGGTCGATGCCGAGGTCAACCGCGTGGTTGCCCAGCGCGACCGTATCGTCGCGGCCTTCGCGCTTCTGGCGGCGATCGGCCGGCTCGACGCCGACGCGCTCAATCTGCCGGTGCAGCGCTACCGGGCCGAGGCGCACTACCAGGCCGTCAAGGACAAGTGGAGCGGCCTCAGGACGCCCGACGGGCGCTAGACCGCAGCCGGCGCCAAACCGCGGGCGCGGCCGCTGGGGCCGCACATATCCCTTGTCCTGCATCTGTATATTGCATCCGTCCGCCCCTCCGACCGCATTATATGGTGAGGAAAGGCGATTTGAGGGTTTTCTTAACCCACTCATGCTCATGTAAAATCCAAAACGATTCGAGGTGCAGGCGCACCGGCTGAATTCGCAGGGGAAATGGGCATGGGCAATCCGAGTGCGGCGCACGAGCCGACCATGGAGGAGATTCTCGCCTCCATCCGGCAAATCATCTCCGAGGATGGGGAGCGGGCACAGCCCAAGCCGAAATCCTTCCGCGTTCCGGCGGAAGTGGAGGAAGAGGCCTCCGAGACGAGCGCCGAGCCCGCCGCCGAGAATCCCGACGATGCCGATGACGCCCAGGCAACCTATGAGGATCCCGCCGAGGAGCCTGGCGCCTACAGCGTCGGCGAGGAGAAGGTGACGGAGAGCGCCTATATGCCGGAGGACGCGCTGGAGGCGGCCGAGAGTTCCGCCGCGGCTTCCGGCGAGCCGTCCTATGACGAGACGGAGCCGGTCGAGGCTTTCGCGGGCGAGGACGAGGCGCCGGCCTATGCGCAAGAGGAACCGGAGCCGCAGGCCCCGCCCGTCAATCATGCAGCGCCGGCAGGCGCCGATGAGACTGCGCGCGGCTATGAAGAAGCCGAGCCCGGCCCGACGAGCGGCTATCGCCAGGAGCGCCCCCACGGCGATGAGCGGCTGCTTTCCCCGCAAGCCGACGATGCCGTCGCCGGTGCCTTCTCCGCCCTGGCACACACGATTTTGTCGCAGAACGCCCGCACGCTGGAAGACCTCGTCACCGAGATGCTGCGGCCGATGCTGCGCGACTGGCTGGACGACAACCTGCCGACGCT
The DNA here is from genome assembly GCF_000688515.1 of Afifella pfennigii DSM 17143. Lineage (GTDB taxonomy): Bacteria > Pseudomonadota > Alphaproteobacteria > Rhizobiales > Afifellaceae > Afifella > Afifella pfennigii. The sequence goes on from NZ_JHZK01000007.1 coordinate 92,380, forward strand.
GGTGGAGCGGCTCGTCAAGGAAGAGATCGAGCGGGTCTCGCGCGGCCGCCGCTGAACGGCGGCGTGTGAACGGCGGCGTATGGACAGCGGCAGGGGGGCGGCTTGCCGCCACGCTCGGCCCGTCCAAAGGCCGCCTTCCCGGCGTCTTGGCCATCCGCCTTGTTGACAGGGGCCGAAGGCGCCAGTTTAACCGCCCCGGTTTGAGAGCCCGCTTCGGGCCTACGGTGCGATTCCCTCATGCTGGACAAGATTTTCGACGCCAAGAACGTCGAGCCGCGTATTTCGCAGAAATGGCTTGATGCCGATGCCTTCCGCGCCGGTGCCGGCGCGGGGACGGGCGCGGAGCCCTTCACCATCGTCATCCCGCCGCCGAACGTGACGGGCTCCCTGCATATGGGGCACGCGCTCAACAACACGCTGCAGGACGTTCTGGTGCGTCATGCCCGCATGTGCGGCAAGGACGTGCTCTGGCAGCCCGGCATGGACCATGCCGGCATCGCCACCCAGATGGTGGTGGAGCGGCAGATGATGGAGCGCCAAGAGCCCGACCGGCGCGCCATCGGCCGCGAGGCCTTTCTCAAGAAGGTCTGGCGCTGGAAGGACGAATCCGGCGGCATGATCATCAACCAGCTGAAGCGCCTCGGCGCCTCCTGCGACTGGTCGCGCGAGCGCTTCACCATGGATGAGGGGCTGTCGGCGGCGGTGCTGAAGGTCTTCGTGCAGCTCTACAAGGAAGGGCTGATCTACAAGGACAAGCGGCTGGTCAATTGGGACCCGAAGCTGCACACCGCCATCTCCGACCTGGAAGTCCAGCAGGTGGAGACGAAGGGGCACCTTTGGCATTTCAAGTATCCGGTCGAGGGCGAGGAAGGCCGCTTCATCACCGTGGCGACGACGCGGCCGGAGACGATGCTGGGCGATACCGGCGTCGCGGTGCATCCGGACGATGAGCGCTACAAGGACCTCGTCGGCAAGCACGCCATCCTGCCGCTGGTCGGCCGCAAGATCCCCATCGTCGCCGACGATTACGCCGATCCGGAAGCCGGCTCCGGCGCGGTGAAGATCACCCCGGCGCACGATTTCAACGATTTCGAGGTGGGCAGGCGCAACGCTCTCGCCATGGTCAACATCATGGATATCGAGGCCAATATCGTCCTGAAGGATAACGAGGATTTTCTTGCCGGCGTGGCCGAGAGCGAGGCGCTTGGCGCCACCGTCTCGGCCCTTCACGGCCTCGACCGCTTCACCGCGCGCGCGCGCGTCGTCGCCATGATGGAGGAAAGAGGCCTTCTGGAGAAGGTGGAAGAGCATCTCCACGTGGTGCCGCATGGCGACCGCGGCGGCGTGCCGATCGAGCCCTTTCTCACCGACCAATGGTATGTCGACGCGGCGACGCTGGCGAAGCCGGCCATCGCCGCGGTGCACGAGGGGCGCACCGTCTTCGTCCCGAAGAGCTGGGAGAAGACCTATTTTGAGTGGATGGAGAACATCCAGCCCTGGTGCATCTCGCGCCAGCTCTGGTGGGGCCACCGCATCCCGGCCTGGTACGGGCCGGACGGCGAGGTCTTCGTGGAGGAGAGCGAGGAGGAGGCGGAGGCCGCCGCCTACCGCCATTACGGAAGCCGGGTGAAGCTCGACCGCGACGAGGACGTGCTCGACACCTGGTTCTCGTCGGCGCTGTGGCCCTTCTCCACGCTCGGCTGGCCGGATGAGACGCCGGAGCTTGAGCGCTACTATCCCACCTCCGTTCTCGTCACCGGCTTCGACATCATCTTCTTCTGGGTCGCCCGGATGATGATGTTCGGCCTGCATTTCATGAAGGAGGAGCCCTTCGCCGACGTCTACATCCATGCGCTGGTGCGCGACGAGCACGGCGCCAAGATGTCGAAATCGAAGGGCAACGTCATCGACCCCTTGGAGCTCATCGAGGCATACGGGGCCGATGCGCTGCGCTTTACCCTGGCGGCCATGGCGGCGCAGGGACGCGACATCAAACTTTCGCCGCAACGCGTTGCCGGATATCGAAATTTTGGCACGAAGCTTTGGAACGCGGCGCGCTTCTGCCAGATGAAGGAATGCCGCCTTGCGGCGGATTTCGATCCGGCTTCGGCCAAGCTGCCGGTCAATCGCTGGATTCTGACGGAGGCCGGCCGCACCATCGAAGCGGTCGGGCAGGGGATCGCCGCCTATCGCTTCAACGAGGCGGCGGACGCCATCTACCATTTCGTCTGGGCGACCTTCTGCGACTGGTATCTGGAGCTGATCAAGCCGGTGCTCGAGGGCGAGGACGCGGCCGCCGCCGCGGAGACGCGGGCCGTCGCCGCCCATGTCCTCGCCGATATCCTGAAAATGCTGCACCCCTTCAGCCCCTTCATCACCGAGGCGCTGTGGGAGGATCTGGCAGGCGCGGAAGGCGGGCTTCTGGCGCTGACGGCCTGGCCGCAGGGCGTGGTGGCCGACGAAGAGGCGGCGGCCGACATCAACTGGCTGGTGGCGCTGGTTTCCTCCATCCGTTCGGTGCGCTCTGAGATGAACGTGCCGGCCGGCGCCAAGACCCCGCTGGTGCTTTGCGGAGCGAGCGCGGAGAGCGAGGCGCGCTTAACGCGGCACGAGGCGGCGATCGCCCGTCTTGCCCGGGTGGAGGCGATGTCGCTGGCGCCGCAGCCGCCGAAGAGCTCGGCGCAATTCCTCATCGGCGAGGCGACGGCCGCGCTGCCGCTTGCCGGCATCATCGACTTTGCCGCCGAGCGCAGCCGCCTCACCAAGGAGATCGCCCGTATCGACGCGGAGATCGCGCGCCTCGACAAGAAGCTCGGCAACGAGAAATTCGTCGCCCGGGCGCCGGAAGAGGTGGTGGCGGCCGAGCGCGAAAAGCGCGCCGATTACCTCGCCGACCGGGAACGGCTGGAAGCTGCGCTCGGGCGTATCGCCGAGACGGCGTAGCGGGGCGATTCCGCCACGCTCGCGAAACGGCGCCGGAGCCATTTCCGGCGCCGGGAAGGCCGATGCGTCTCGGCCACATTGTGACGATTTCGCAACAGCTTCCGACGACGGGCCCGGCTCGCCTTGCGCGGCATTAACAGCGCCACGTTTCAGTCATAAACGAGGCGCAGGCGGATGAGCATGCGAGGCTTTTCGGCCTGGCCGTAGGAGCGGCGCGGCAGATGCGCGCCGCCGCGGCCGAGCCGATACCGGATCCGGTTGCGGATGCCGGCATGCCTTGCGAACGAGGCCCGCGTGCCGGCGGGCGGAACAACAGGGAAACGAGGCGCGTAGGCATGGACGCAAAGACCTTCTCCAAAGCAAATTTGCCGAGCCGGCACGTCACCGAAGGGGCCTCGCGCGCGCCGCACCGCTCCTACTATTACGCCATGGGGCTGTCGGCGGAGGAGATCCATCAGCCTTTCGTCGGTGTCGCCACCTGCTGGAACGAGGCGGCGCCCTGCAACATCGCCCTATCCCGCCAGGCGCAGGTGGTGAAGAAGGGCGTCGTCGCCGCGAGCGGCACGCCGCGCGAATTCACCACCATCACCGTCACCGACGGCATCGCCATGGGCCATGCCGGCATGAAGGCCTCGCTGGCCTCGCGTGAGGTGATCGCCGATTCGGTCGAGCTGACGATGCGCGGCCACTGTTACGACGCGCTTGTCGGCCTTGCCGGCTGCGACAAATCTCTGCCCGGCATGATGATGGCCATGGTGCGGCTCAACGTGCCGTCGATCTTCATCTATGGCGGCTCCATCCTGCCCGGCAGCTTCCGCGGCCGGGAAGTGACCGTCCTCGATGTCTTCGAGGGGGTCGGCCGGCATCTGACGGGCGAGCTCTCCGACGAGGATCTTGCCGAACTGGAATCGGTCGCCTGTCCGTCCGCCGGCGCCTGCGGGGCGCAGTTCACCGCCAACACCATGGCGACGGTTTCCGAAGCGATCGGTCTGGCGCTGCCCTATTCGGCAGGCGCCCCGGCGCCCTACGAGTTCCGCGACCGCTTCTGTCACGCCGCCGGCGAGCAGGTGATGGAGCTCCTCGCCCGGCAGCTGCGCCCGCGCGACATCGTCACGCGCAAGGCGCTGGAGAACGCGGCCACGGTGGTCGCCGCTTCCGGCGGCTCGACCAATGCCGGCCTGCATCTGCCGGCCATCGCGCATGAATGCGGCATCGATTTCGATCTCTTCGAGGTCGCCAAGATCTTCAAGCGCACGCCCTATATCGCCGACCTGAAACCGGGCGGCAAATACATCGCCAAGGACATGTTCGAGGCGGGCGGCATTCCCTTGCTGATGAAGACGTTGCTCGATCACGGCTATCTGCATGGCGATTGCATGACGGTGACCGGCCGCACAATTGCCGAAAATTTGGAGCATGTTGATTGGAACGCTGAGCAGGACGTGGTTCGGCCCGCAGACAACCCGATCAGCCCGACTGGCGGTGTGGTCGGTCTCTCCGGCAATCTTGCCCCGGACGGCGCGATCGTGAAGGTCGCGGGCATGACCAACCTGCACTTCAGAGGCCCCGCGCGGTGCTTCGATACTGAAGAGGAGTGCTTTCAAGCCGTGAGCCGTGGCGAATATCAGGAAGGGGATGTGCTGGTCATCCGCTACGAGGGCCCGAAGGGCGGGCCCGGCATGCGCGAGATGTTGTCCACCACCTCCGCGCTCTACGGACAGGGCATGGGCAACAAGGTGGCGCTCATTACCGACGGGCGTTTCTCCGGCGCCACGCGCGGCTTCTGCATCGGCCATATCTCGCCGGAAGCGGCGGTCGGAGGGCCGATCGGGCTCTTGAAGGATGGCGATATCATCGAGATCGATGCCGTTGCCGGCACGATCGACGTCGAACTCGACGAGGCCGAACTTGGCCGGCGGCGGCAGGAATGGCAGCCGCGCGAGACGGATTACCGCTCTGGCGCGCTGTGGAAATACGCCCAGACCGTTGGCTCGGCGAGGAAGGGGGCCGTCACCCATCCGGGAGGGGCGGCCGAGACGGTGTGCTATGCGGATCAGTAATGCTCTGTCGGTTGCGGCCCTCGCCGTCGCCCTGACGGCGCCGGCCTTCGCCTTCGACCCCGATACGACGGCGCGGGACGCCTTCCGCAGCGGCTATTTCGCCTACAAGAAGGGCCATACCGCCGAGGCGATCGAGGCGCTCTCCTTCGCCGCGGAGAAGGGCCATACGGCGGCGCTGTGGAAGCTCGGGCGCATCTACGCGACCGGCGATGGCGTGAGCGAGGACGATGCGCGCGCCTTCGATATCTTCTCGCGCATCGCCAACGAGTATGCCGACGGCAATCCGCGCGGCTCGGATGCACGCTTCGTCTCCGACGCCTTCGTGGCGCTCGCCGGCTATTTCCGCGACGGCATCGCCGGCAAGGTATCGTCGGACGAGGTGAGGGCGCGGCGCTTCTATACCTACGCCGCAGCCTATTTCGCCGATCCGGAGGCGCAGTACCAGCTCGGCATGATGTATCTCAACGGGCGTGGCGGCGAGCGCAACGCCCGGCAGGCGGCGCGCTGGCTGAAGCTTTCCGCCGACAAGGGCCATGCGCAAGCCCAGGCCGAGTTCGGCCGCATCCTGTTTGAGGGCGTCGGTATCCGTCGCAACACCGTCAAGGGTCTGATGTGGCTGTCGATCGCCCGCGACAATTACCGCGGCGACGACGAGATCCAGTCGCTGCACGAGGAGGCCTTCGCGGCGGCGAGCGAGAACGACCGGCGCACGGCGATGGCGCTCGCCGAAGACTGGCTGGCCAAGAGCAGCCCGAAGTAAAGCCGTATCTCGGCGCCGCCTTCCCAAGCGTCTGTGCGAGCCGCCTTTTTGAACCGCCTTTTCCGGCCGCCTTTTCGGGCCGCCTAGGGTTGCGCAGAAACGAGCCGCGACAGGCGTGGCAATGGCCGCGAGGCGGTCGGGCAGGGCGATTCCAGAAACCGCCATGACGTATTGTTCAGCACCTTTTCGCAGCGTGCCATCTGCCGCCCGTTCGGCGTGGCGATGCAAACCGTCTCGCCTTCGCGCGCGATGACGCCGTCACTCGCCCGGCAGGTGCAATCGCCGGCGGCCGCGGCGAAGGAAGCGCCGAGAAGCGCCAGGACGGGCGCCAGCGAGAGAGTGATGAGACGTTTTCCCACCATCCACCAAGCATAGCATGATAGCGGCCTGTTGCGACATCTGCCGGAAGGCCCGGCAACTCTGCGCGCAACATCGGCATGTGTGGGAAATACTCGCCCTGTGCATCGGGCCTTGCCTTTGCCGGCGCGGGAGCGCAGAAGCAGACCATGTCTCTCCTCCGGCGGCTCCTGCGGGATCGGCTCGCGGGCGGCCTGTTGCCGGCAATCCTCGCCTATACGCTCTGCTTCCAGGCGATGGTCGTCGTCGTGGCCGATGCGGCGATGGCGGCGGGCGGGGCCGCGCCGGGCCTGGTTCTGTGCCAGCCTTCCAACGCGGCACAGGAAGCCCCGAATCGGCGTGGCGAACATGCCTGCTGCGATGCGCTCTGTCAGGCCGTCTGCGGGCTCGGCGCCGCGCTTGCCTGCGCATCTGGAGGCGAGCCGGGCTTTCGCTCCTCCCACCACATCGTGCCTGGCCTTGCGGCAACGAACGGCATCCATCCCGCCTCGCTCGGCCTTGCGGGGGCGGCGCGGGCGCCGCCGCTCTTCCTCTCGTGACGCAGCCTCATGCCCGCCGCCGCGGCGCGGGCCTTCCCCCATGCGCATTAGGAGAGAAAGATGCGAACCCTTCTTGCAGCCGTCGCGACCGCTTTCATGGCGGTCGCATCCCCCGTCTTCGCCGCCGATTACACAGCCGGTCCGATTGAGATCGACACGCCCTGGACGCGGGCGACGCCACCCTCGGCCAAGGCCGGCGGTGGATTCTTGAAGCTGACCAACACCGGGAGCGAGGACGACCGCCTCGTCTCCGTCGCCTCGCCGATCGCCGGCCGCACGGAGCTGCACACCATGGACATGTCCGGCGGCGTGATGAAGATGCGGCATCTGCCGGACGGCATCGCCCTGCCTGCCGGCCAGAGCGTGGAGCTGAAGCCCGGCAGCCTGCACGTCATGTTCATGGATCTCGCCGGCCCGATCGAAGAAGGCGCGGCCGTGCAGGTGACGCTCACCTTCGAGAAGGCGGGCTCCGTCGATATCGAGATGCGGGCGGCGGGTATCGGCGCGCCGGGGCCGGCGGATATGGCGCACTGACGCCGAAGGGCGGCGGCTAGCTCAGCTGCAGCGCCGCCCAGACCGGAACATGGTCTGAAGGCTTCTCCCAGGCGCGGACATGCTTGTCGATGCCCGCGCCTGCAAGACGGTCGGCCGCCTCCGGCGACAGCAAGAGGTGGTCGATGCGGATGCCGTTGTTCTTCTGCCAGGCGCCGGCCTGATAGTCCCAGAAGGAGTAAAGGTCGGGCGCGTCGCTGACGCAGCGCACCGCATCGGTGAGGCCGGCGGCGAGAAGCCGGCGCCAGGCGCGACGCGACTGGGGCTGGAACAAGGCGTCGTCCGTCCAGCGCTCGGGAAAGCGGGCGTCGAGGGGCCCCGGAATGATATTGAAGTCGCCGGCAAGGACGAAGGGTTCCTCCAGCGCCAGACGGTCCTTCACCCAATCCTGAAGACGCTCAAGCCAGGCGAGCTTATAGTCGAATTTCTCGCCGCCGACGGGATTGCCGTTCGGCATATAGGCGGAGGCGACGCGCAACACGCCCTCCCTGGTGGAGACGACCGCCTCCAGGAAGCGGGCCTGTTCGTCGGCATCGTCGCCGGCAAGGCGGGGGGTGACGTCCTCCAGCGGCCGCTTGGAGAGGATGGCGACGCCGTTGAAGCCCTTCTGGCCGTGCGTCTCGACATTGTAGCCGAGCGCTTCCAGCGGCTCGCGCGGGAAGGCCTCGTCGAGCGACTTGATCTCCTGCAGGCAGGCGATGTCGGGCGAGGCTTCCGCAAGCCAGCCGAGAAGCGCGTCCTGGCGCGCCTTGACGCCGTTGATGTTCCATGTGGCGACCTTCAGCATGCCGCGCACGCCACGCCGCGCCGGCGCCCCACAATGTGCATCGTCAGACGGCGAAGCTGGTGCCGCAGCCGCAGGAAGAGGCCGCGTTGGGATTCCTGATCTGGAAGGACTGGCCCATCAGATCGTCGACGAAATCGATCTCCGAGCCCTCCAGGAAAGGCAGCGAGAAGGGGTCGATGAGGACGATGGCGCCCTCGCCCTCCAGCACCAGATCGTCTTCCTCGCGGCCGTCCTGCACCAGATCGTAGCGGTACTGGAAGCCGGAACAGCCGCCGCCTTCCACGGAGATGCGCAGCGCCGTGCCTTCGGGCTCGCCAGCGAGAATCTTCGCCACGCGCCGTGCGGCGCGCTCCGTCAGGACGACCTCAGTCGCCTGCGGCGCGTCGGCATTCTCCTGCCTGGTTTGGCCTGTCGTCGTGTTTGGGTCCGGCTCGGTCATCGCTGGCGCTTGCTCCTTCGCCTATTGGCTAGCTAAGAACCGCGGGGGTGCAAGTCAATCGCAGGGGCCGATGAGAAACAGCCTGCCGGAGAGCCTGCTGAGGGGCGGCGCACGCTGGCGCGCGCCTTATGCCGCCGATCTTGAGGCCGGCGCCAGGCGCCTTCACGATGAGGCGATGGACCCGCTGCGCTCGCCCTTCCAGCGCGATCGGGACCGAATCGTTCATTCCACCTCCTTCCGGCGCCTGAAGCACAAGACCCAGGTTTTCGTGCGCCCGGAGGGCGACCATTTCCGCACGCGGCTGACGCATTCGCTGGAGGTGGCGCAGGTGGCGCGCTCGCTGGCGCGCCCGCTCGGGCTCGACGAGGATCTGACGGAGGCGATCGCGCTTGCGCACGATCTCGGCCATCCGCCCTTCGGCCATGGCGGGGAGCGGGCGCTGGCGAGCGCCCTCGGCGCGTATGACGGCTTCGACCACAATATCCAGAGCCTGCGGGTGGTGACGTCGCTGGAGCGGCGCTATCCGCGCTTCGACGGGCTCAATCTCTGCCGGGCGAGCCTTGAGGGCCTCGTCAAGCATAACGGGCCCTACAGGGCCGGGCCGGCGCCGGCGGTCGCGGCCGAACTGGCGGGCGAGCTCGGCCTCGAACTCGCCGCGCAGCCGAGCCTGGAGGCGCAGGCCGCCGCCATCGCCGACGACATCGCCTATGACGCGCATGACATCGACGACGGGCTCAGGGCGGGTCTGTTGACGCTGGACGACCTCGCCGACGTGCCCCTCACCGGGCGGCTGCTTTGCGCGATCAAGGCCGAGTATCCGAGGCTGGATCGCTCGCGCCTTGCCGCGGAGCTGGTGCGCCGGCTCATCACGGTGATGATCGCCGACGTGCTGGCGGAGACGGTAAGGCGGCTTGAGGCCGTTGGCATCGCAACGCCGCAGGATGTGGGGGCGGCGCCATCCTTCCTGGTCGGTTTTTCGGCCGCCCTGGAGGCGGAGGAGGATGTGCTGAAGCGCTTTCTCTTCGCCAGGCTCTACCGCCACGAGGAGGTGATGGCGCGCGTGAAGGTCGGCGGCGAGGTGGTACAGGCACTGTTCGAGCGGTTCATGACGCGCCCCGAGCTCTTGCCGGCGGAATGGCAGGCGGGGCTGGAGACGGGCGATAAGAAGCGGCTGGCGCGCCGCGCCGGCGACTACATCGCCGGCATGACGGACGGCTATGCGCTTGCCGAATATCGGCGGCTGTTTGACCGGACCCCCGATCTCGGCTAGGGCCCGCTCCGATTCACTCAAGAACGCCCGACGAACGCCGCAGGAAGCGGCGAGGGAACCGATTTCGCATGAACCTATTCGATGTTTTTGCCGAGCGGATCAGATCCGCTCTCGGCAAGGCCGTTCCGCAAGCTGCCTCGCTTGCCGACGACATTCTGGCGCGGGTCGTCGTGGAGCCGCCGCGCGATCCGGCGCATGGCGACCTTGCCAGCAACGCCGCGCTGATCCTCGCCAAGCCGCTCGGCATGAAGCCGCGGGACATCGCCACGCGCCTGGCCGCGGAGCTCGCCCACGATCCTGAGGTGGAGGCCGCCGAGGTCGCCGGGCCGGGCTTTCTCAACCTGCGCCTGGCGCAGGGCTTCTGGGCGCGCGAGCTTGGCGCCATCCTTCACGCCGGCGAGCGCTACGGCTATGGCGAGCCCGGCTCCGGCGAGGCGGTCAACGTGGAATACGTCTCGGCGAACCCGACCGGGCCGATGCATGTCGGCCATTGCCGGGGCGCCGTCGTCGGCGACGCCATCGCCAATCTCTTGGCGGCGATCGGCGAGGCGGTGAGCCGCGAATACTATATCAACGATGCCGGCGCGCAGGTCGACGCGCTCGCCCGCTCCGTCTATCTGCGCTACCTGGAAGCGCTTGGCGAGGCGATCGGCGAGATTCCGAAGGGGCTCTATCCGGGCGACTATCTGGTGCCCGTCGGCAAGGCGTTGGCGGAGACGCACGGCGCGGCGCTGAAGGCGATGCCGGAAGAGGAATGGCTGCCCCTGGTGCGCGATTTCGCCATCGAGGCGATGATGGCGACGATCCGTGACGACCTCGCCAGGCTGAATATCTGCCATGACGTCTTCTTCTCGGAGCGCACGCTGACGGCGGAGGGCAACGACAAGGTAGCCGAGCTCATCGATTGGCTGGAGGCGCGCGATCTCGTCTATTGGGGCACCCTGCCGCCGCCCAAGGGGCACGAGCAGGATGGCGGCGAGGAAGAGGCCTGGGACGAACGCGAGCAGCTTCTCTTCCGGGCGACCGAGTTCGGCGACGACGTCGACCGGGCGCTGAAGAAGGCGGATGGCAGCTACACCTATTTCGCCTCCGACATCGCCTATCACTACGACAAGTACCGTCGCGGCTTCGCCCATATGATCGACATCTGGGGTGCCGATCACGGCGGCTACGTCAAACGCATGCGTGCCGCAGTGAAGGCGATCTCGGAAGGCGAGGCGGAGCTGGAGGTGCAGCTCTCCCAGCTCGTGCGCCTGTCTCGCGGCGGCGAGCCGGTACGCATGTCCAAGCGGGCGGGCGATCTCGTCACCCTGCGCGACGTGGTGGAGGAGGTCGGGCGCGACGCGGTGCGCTTCATGATGCTGACGCGCAAGGCCGACGCGCCACTCGACTTCGACTTTCAGGCCGTGACCGAGCAGTCGAAAGACAATCCGGTCTTCTATGTGCAGTACGCGCATGCGCGCACGGCCTCCGTGCGGCGGCAATTTCGCGAAGAGCTGCCGGAAGTTCCGCTGGAGGCTTCCTTGCTGGCCGCCGCGGACCTCTCCAGGCTCGCCGATCCGGGAGAACTGCAGCTGGTCAAGATCCTGTGTGACTGGCCACGCGTTTTGCGGGCGGCAGCACTAAGCAGGGAGCCGCATCGTATCGCGTATTACCTTTATGACCTTGCGAACGCTTTTCACGTTCACTGGAACAAAGGCAAGGAGTCGCCGCAATTACGCTTCATTAAGTCTGATGATATAGAAACGTCGAGGGCTCGGCTCGCGCTGGTGACAGCCGTTGGAATGGTGATTCGAGCCGGCCTCAATGTTCTCGGGGTCGCAGCGCCCGAGGAGATGCGCTAATCTAAAAGGGCGCGACGTTACCCGTAACAACGCGTAAGGTTTAGCTGATGGCGGATAATCGCCCGAAGACTCCCGGTGGAAGCTGGGGCCGTGGCAACCAGCCTGGCGAGCACGAAGAGGACGATCCTCTCGTCGAGCTCGCCCGCATCGTCAGCGAGGACGGCTCGTATTTCGGCTCCCATGGCCGAGGCGATCGGCCGGCCGCTCCGGAACGGAGCGAGCCGGAACTGGAGACCTTTTCCTCCGAGCTGGAAGCGGAGCTGATGCGCGAGTTCGAGCAGACGCAGGGCGATGCCCCGGCGCAGCCGGGCTCGATGCCCGCGAGCCCCTCGGCCTATCGCCCCATCGGCGAAAGCCTGCCCGATTGGAGCGCGGAGCAACGCGAGGCCGCCGCCGCCGAGCCTGCCCCGGAAGAGCCGCCGGCCGGCGCCGGCCCCAGCCCTTACGATCCGCACGAGAGCGACATTCTCGCCGCACTCGCACAGGAGCTGGAGCAGGAAGGCAGCTACCGGCCGGAGCCGACCGCCGAGGAACGCCGCGAGGCCGGCCATGCGGATTGGTCGGGCGAGGAGGATTTCGAGACGCTTCTGGAAAGCGATTTGAGGCGCGAGGAGGACGATTGGGGCGGCGAGGCGCCGGCGGAAGTCTACGAGGACGAGCCGCCGAGCGAGGAATATGCGCCCGCCGGATACGACGTTGCGGAGGATTACGACGCGCCCGGCCGATATGAGAGCGCCGGCTTTTCCGAGCCCGCCAATCCTTATCTGGACGAGCCGGAGACGCGCGACTTCCAGGAGCCGCAGACGGGCGCGCTTCACGGACGCGATCTTCGTCGTTCGGGTGGGCTGGAACTGCGTCTCGACCATGCTGATGCGCTGGAGAGCCGCTTCGGCGAGCCGCCGCGGCGCGAGGGCGGGGCGGACGATTTGGAGGAACTCGGTAGCGAGTTTCCCTTCCTCAACGAAAGCGAGCCCTTGGTCACGCCCGCGGATGCGGAGCCTGATGGGCCCTCGGAGCTCGCCGGAAAGGCCCGGCAGGGCAAGACGAAGCGCGCCGGGCTGATGGCCCTTGCCGGGGTGCTGGGCGTCGTGGTGATCGGCGGCGGCGTTTTCGCCATGCTCGGCGGGCAGGAGGGCGATCCGGACGAGGTGCCGGTGATCACCGCCGACAGCGAACCGGTGAAGGTGCCGGTGGAAGATCCGGAGGACGGCGGATCGGAAGAGGTCGGCCAGGCCGTTTTCGACCGCGTGGCCGGCCGCGAGACGACGACGGAAGGACAACTCGTCGACCGCAACGAGGAGCCGCGCGAGATCGCACGCATCGTGCTGCCCAACGGGCAGACGGGAGAGGCGGGCCAGGCAGACGAGGACGGCAAGATCGCCGCGCGCATCTCCGACGAGACGCAGGTGCCGGAAATCGGCCCCGAGGTGACGCCGATCGGACCGAAGAAGGTGCGCACGGTGATCGTCAGGCCGGACGGCACCATCGTGGAAAGTCCCGAGCCGCAGACGACGGCTTCCGACGAGCCGACAGAAATCGCCGGCCCGGCGCCGGCGGAGAACCCGGAGCCTGTGCGCGTGCAGAGTGTGCGCGTGGGCGAGGACGCGGCCGCAACCGGGTCCGAGAGCCCGGCGCTCGGCTCCCCGAGCGGCCCTCTGGCCGGGGGGCAGCCGCAGGAGCCGACTGCACGTGAGAGCGAGCCGGTCGATTTCGCCAACCTGCCCGCGCCTCGGCCGGCGCCGCCGGCCTTGCAGGCGCCCGAGCCGACAGCGACGCCAACCGCGACGATGACCGCGCCGGAGCCACAGGTCGCCGCCGTCGAAACCCAGCCGGTCGTCACTGAGACGCCGCCTGCCGGCTGGGCCGTGCAGGTGAGCTCGCAGCGTAGCGAGGAACAGGCGCGGGCGAGCTTCACCAGCCTGCAGCAGCGCTTCCCAACGCTGCTCGGCGACCAGCAGCCCTATATCCAGGAGGCCGATCTCGGCGACAAGGGCGTCTATTACCGGGTACGCGTCGGCCCGATGGCGGACCGCAACGCCGCCATTTCCCTGTGCGAGGATCTGAAGAGCGCCGGCGGCTCGTGCTTCGTCACGCGCTGAGCCGCCAATACGACAGCCGGACCGCCTGAATGCCCACCAAGGCGTTCATCTGTGGCCTGGCGGGAACCTCGCTCGGCTCCGAAGAGCGCGCTTTCCTGCGCCAGGAACGACCATGGGGCGTGATCCTCTTCGCCCGCAACGTCGGCACGGCCGAGACGTTGCGGCGGCTATGCGCCGATATCCGCGAAGCTCTGGAGGCGCCGGATCTGCCCATCCTCATCGACCAGGAGGGCGGGCGCGTGCAGCGCATCCGCCCACCCTTGGCGCCGGCCTATCCGCCGGCCGCGGCCTATGGCGCGCTCTATCGGCGCGATGCCCAGGCGGGCATCGAGGCCGCACGGCTCGGCGCGCAGCTCATCGGCCTCGACCTGACATCCTTCGGCATCAACGTCGATTGCCTGCCGGTGCTCGACATTCCCGCGCCGGGCAGCAGCGAGGTTATCGGAGACCGCGCCTACGGCACGACGCCGCAAGCCGTCGCCGCGCTCGGGGCCGCGGCCATGGCGGGCCTCAAAGCGGCCGGCGTCGCGCCGGTCATCAAGCATCTGCCCGGACACGGCCGGGCGAGCCTCGACACGCATCTCGCCCTCCCGGTCGTCGATGCCGACGCGGGATGTCTGGCCGATTGGGATTTCGTGCCGTTTCAGGCGCTGGCGGATAGGGCGAGCCTCGGCATGACCGCCCATATCGTCTTCTCCGCCGTGGATAGCGAGCGGCCGGCGACGCAATCGCCGACGGTGATTGCTAACATCATCCGTGAGCGAATCGGTTTCGATGGCCTGTTGATGACCGACGATATCTCCATGCAGGCGCTTTCCGGCGATCTTGGCGAGCGCGCGCGGCTCGCCCTTCGGGCGGGATGCGATCTCGTGCTGCACTGCAACGGCGAGATGGCGGAGATGCGCCTGGTGGCAAAGGTGGCGCCAGAGCTTGCCGGCGCCGCGCTGGAACGCGCGCGAAGGGCCGCCGCGGCCATGCCGCAAGCGAAGGCTGCCGACCGCGGCGCCGTTGCGGCGCGTCTGTGCGAGCTGATGGGCGAGGGGGTGGCATGAACGGCAAGCGGGACTTCTTCGAGGAGGAACTGGCGCCACGGCCTGGCGATGAGGATATCCTGCTCATCGATATCGACGGCTTTGAGGGACCGCTCGACCTGCTTCTGGCGCTGGCGCGGCACCAGAAAGTCGATCTGACCAAGATCTCCGTGCTCGCCCTCGCCGAGCAATATCTCACCTTCATCGACAAGGCGCGCAGCCTGCATCTTCAGGTCGCCGCCGACTATCTGGTCATGGCCGCCTGGCTCGCCTACCTCAAATCGCGTCTCCTCCTTCCCGATCCGGAGCCTCTGGAAGAGCCGAGCGGGGAGGAACTCGCCGCCCGGCTCGCCTTTCGCCTGACGCGCCTGCAGGCGATGCGCGAGGCGGCGGAGAAACTGACGGAGCGCGAGCGTCTCGGCCACGATGTCTTCGCCCGCGGCATGCCGGAAGGCGTGGCACTCGGCCAGGCGACGGCCTGGCAGGCCGGTCTCTACGATCTCCTGGCGGCCTATGCGGCCCGCCGGGCACGGCATTTCGCCAGCACCATCCAGATGAAGAAGCGCACGGTCATCCCGCTGGCGGAGGCGCGCGAGCGGCTGATGCGTCTCATCGGACCGAGCTCCAGCTGGGCACCGATCGATCACTTCCTCAGCGAATATCTGGTGCGACCGGAATTGCGCGCCACGGCCCGCGCCAGCGCGCTGTCGGCGAGCCTGGAGCTGGTGCGCGAAGGCGAGTTGGAGCTGATGCAGGCGGCGAGTTTCGCGCCGCTCTATGTCCGACGTAAGCCGAAGGAGGACGCGCGTGCCTGATCTCTTCGTCGCCACGGCCGCTTCCAGCAACGTCACCAGCCTGTCGCCGGAGGATCGGCGGCTGCATCTGCGCATGCTGGAGGCCATCCTTTTCGCCGCCACGCAGCCCCTGACGGAGGCCGAGCTCGCAAGCAAGATGCCGGAAGGTATCGAGATCAAGCCGCTGCTGCAGGAATTGCAGACGGCCTATGCCAGTCGCGGCGTCAATTTGCGCCCATCCGGCGACGCCTGGGCCTTCCGCACCGCGCCGGATCTCGGCTTTCTGCTGGAGGAACACCGGCAGGAGGAGAAGAAGCTCTCGCGCCCGGCGCTGGAGACGCTCGCCATCATCGCCTATCACCAGCCGGTGACGCGCGCCGAAATCGAGGAGGTGCGGGGCGTCTCCACGTCCAAGGGAACGCTCGACGTCCTGTTGGAGACAGGCTGGGTGCGCCCGCGCGGCCGCCGGCGCTCGCCGGGCCGGCCGCTCACCTTCGGCACGACGCGGGAGTTCCTCGATCATTTCGGCCTGTCGGAGATCGGCGATCTTCCCGGGCTCGCCGAGCTCAAGGCGGCGGGGCTCCTCAGCGCCACCATCCCGCCCGGCTTTGAGGGCCAGCCGCCTTTCGGCGTGGATGCGGCCGAAGAGGACCTCTTGGAGCGGGAGACCAGCTAGAGCCGCCGCAGCACCGTGGCGCTTGCGTCGCCGGGCGGAATTCCCTAAGGCCCAGCCATGCCAGCCGCGCACCCGACGAAGCCGGCGCGCCGCCGGCGTGCCGCCGCCACGATCGCCTCCTCGCTGAGCTTCGAGGACGTTTCACGCCGCTATGGGCCGGTGACGGCGCTGGCGGGCGTCGACCTGAAGGTGCGCGCCGGCGAGGTTGTCTCGCTGCTCGGCCAGTCGGGCTGCGGCAAGACCACGTTGTTGCGGATCGCCGCCGGGGTGGAAGCGCCAAGTTCCGGCCGCGTCCTCATCGACGAGCGGGTGGTGGCCTCCGAAGCCGTTCTGGTGCCGCCGGAAAAGCGCTCCGTCGGCCTCGTCTTCCAGGATTACGCCCTGTTTCCGCATTTGACGGTGCTGCACAACGTCATGTTCGGGCTCGCGGCGCTTTCTCGCCAGGCGCGCCAGGCGGAAGCGGGAGCGGCGCTGGCGCGCGTCGGCCTCTCGCATCTCGCCCAGGCCTATCCGCACGAAATCTCCGGCGGCGAGCAGCAGCGCGTGGCGCTCGCCCGGGCGGTGGCGCCGCGGCCGGGCATTCTGCTGATGGACGAGCCCTTCTCCGGCCTCGATTCCCGCCTCAGGGAGGCGGTGCGGGCGGAGACCCTGGCGGTGCTGCGCGAGGCCGGGGCGACGGCGGTGATCGTCACCCACGACCCGGAGGAGGCGATGGCCATCTCCGACCGTATCGTGTTGATGCGGGCGGGGCGGATCGTCCAGGAAGGCCGCTCGGAGGATCTTTATCTCAGCCCAGCCTCTCTCTTCGCGGCGCGCTTCTTCTCCTCCCTCAACGAGATCGAGGCGAAGGTCTCGGCCGGCGAGGCGGTGACACCGATCGGGCGCTTCGCGGCTCCGGCGCTTTCGGAGGGGGCGAGGGCGGTGGTGGCGATCCGCCCGCAAGGCGTGCGCCTTGCCCGGCTCAACGGCGAGGCGGCGGGTGTGCGCGGGCGTATCGTCTCGCGGCGCTTTCTTGGCGAAGTGCAGCAATTCGACGTAGCGCTGCAAGGCCTCGACACCTATATCACGGCACGGGGGCGATTGGAGGAAACGCTGGCGGTCGGCACGGAAGTGGCGGTCGGCTTCGATCAGCGAGATGCCTTGGTGTTCCCGGTCGAGGACGAGGGCGTTGGTTGATGGCCGTCTGGCGATTTGCCATAGTCGAACACAACCGACAGCGATGTTTTGAAAGGTTCAAGCCATGTCGATAGGCTTCTGGCAGATCGCGATTATCGCGATCATCATCGTGCTTCTTTTCGGGCGCGGAAAGATTTCCGACCTGATGGGCGATGTTGCCAAGGGTATCAAGAGCTTCAAGTCCGGCCTTGCCGAAGACGACACGCAGAACGAGCCGAAGCAGTCCAAGACCATCGAGCATAACGAAACGCCGACGGTGGAGCCGGCTGAGAAGAAGAGCAACGTCAGCTGATCTCTTCGGCCGCCAGCGGCCTCGGAAGGTTCCATGCTCGATATCGGTTGGACGGAGATCGTAGTTATCGCCGGCGTGGCGATCATTGTCGTCGGTCCGAAGGACCTGCCCGGCATGCTGAGGACGTTCGGCCGCACCATGGGCCAGGTGCGGCGGACCGCCAACGATTTCAAGCGCCAGTTCGACGAGGCGCTGCGCGAGGCGGAGCGGCAGTCGGGCATGGAGGAAACCAAGAAGACCCTGCAATCGGTCTCCAAGATGGACCCGCTCGCCGACGTGAAGAAGGATGTGGAGAAGGCGGTCAACGCCTCCGGGAAAGGTGCATCCGCGAAAAGCCCCTCCGGCAAAGACGCCTCCGGCAAGGACGGCGCCGAAGACGACACCAAGAGCGTGGACGAGCAGAAGCCGGTTCCTTCGGCGCTGGCTGCGGCGCCGGCCACGGGCGCCGACGCGGATGCGCCGTCTGGCGGGACGGTGACACCTGCAAGTGATGCGGGCGATGCCGCGCCTGACGCCGCGCCGCCACGCCAACGCTCCGATGCGCCCGCAACAGGCCAGCGCGACGGGCCCAAGAGCGACGCCGCATGAGCGCGGAGAACAGCGTGGACCCGCGCGAGGATGAGATCGAAGCCTCCCGCGCACCGTTGATCGAGCATCTTATCGAGCTGCGTTCCCGGCTCCTTAAGGCACTCGTGGCGGTGATGATCGCCTTCGTCGTCTGTTTTTACTTCGCCGACACGATCTTCAACCTGTTGATCATCCCCTATGAGCGGGCGGCAGGCTCGGAGCGCGATATCCGCCTCATCTTCACCGCGCCGCAGGAATATTTCTTCACGCAGATGAAGCTCGCCTTCTTCGGTGCTCTCTTCATCGCCTTTCCGGTGATCGCCAATCAGCTCTACAAATTCATCGCGCCCGGCCTCTACCGGCACGAGCGCCAGGCCTTCTATCCCTACCTCATCGCCACGCCGGTTCTCTTCCTCATCGGCGCCGCCCTCGTCTATTTCGTCGTCATGCCGCTCGCCCTCGGCTTCTTCCTGTCGATGGAGCAGACCGGCGGAGAGGGCAAGGCGACGATCGAGCTGCTGCCGAAGGTCAACGAGTATCTCGGGCTGATCATGACGCTGATCTTCGCATTCGGCCTGGTTTTCCAGCTGCCGGTGGCGCTGACGCTCCTGGGACGGGTCGGTATTGTCGATGCGGCCGGCCTGAAGGCGAAGCGCAAATGGGCGATCATGCTGGCCTTCGTCGCCGCGGCGATCCTGACGCCGCCCGATCCCATCAGCCAGATCGGCCTCGCCTTGCCGACCATCCTTCTCTACGAAATCTCCATCTGGGCCGTACGGCGGGTGGAATTGAAGGAACAAGCCGCCGGCAGCGAGAGCGGGGCAGCTTCCAGCAGCTGATCTGGCCTTGGCGGCGCGGCGCTGGCGAGACTTGACCCAGCCACCCGTTGCGTTAGGCCGTTCGGCGCGATTCTAACCTCGGCCCCGCCTGGGGCCCTTCGGAGGTTTCACGAGATATGCTCGACATCAATTGGATTCGGAAGAATCCGGAGGCGCTCGACCGGGCGCTGGCCGACCGCGGGGACGAGCCGGCGGCCGGGCGCCTGATCGCCCTCGACGAGGCCCGCCGCGCCCATGTCCAGGAGCTGCAGAAAGCCCAGGGCGCGCGCAATGCCGCCTCCAAGGAGATCGGCAAGGCCAAGGCCAGCGGCGACGAGGACGCGGCGCAGAAGCTGATTGAGGAAGTCGCCAAGCTGAAGAGCTTCCTGCAGGAGGGCGAGGCCAAGGAACGGGCTCTGGAGGAGGAACTGCGTGCGGCGCTGGCGCAAATCCCCAACGTGCCGCTCGACGACGTGCCGGTCGGCGCGGACGAGAGCGCCAATGTCGAGCTCAGAACCTTCGGCAACCCCAAGCTCGACGATCGAGCCCCGGAGCATTTCGAGATCGGCGAGAACCTCAGCCTGATGGATTTTGAGACGGCCGCCAAGCTTTCCGGCGCGCGTTTCGTCGTCCTCAAGGGCGAGCTTGCCCGGCTGGAGCGGGCGCTCGGCCAGTTCATGCTCGACCTGCATACGCGCGAGCATGGCTATACGGAGGTGTTGCCTCCAATGCTGGTGCGCGACGAGGTGCTCTTCGGCACGGCGCAGCTGCCCAAATTCGCCGAGGATCAATACGCGGCGAACGCGCCGGATGAGGAAGAGGGCGAAACCTCCAGCCGGCTGTGGCTGATCCCGACGGCGGAGGTGCCGCTGACCAACCTGGTGCGCGAATCGATCCTGACGGAGGAGGAGCTGCCGTTGCGCTTCACCGCGCTGACGCCCTGCTTCCGCTCCGAAGCCGGCTCGGCGGGCCGCGATACGCGCGGCATGCTGCGCCAGCACCAGTTCAACAAGGTGGAGCTTGTCTCCATCACCTCCGGCGCGACGAGCCAGCAGGAGCAGGAGCGCATGACCGCCTGCGCGGAGGAGGTGCTGAAGCGCCTGGAGCTGCCCTATCGGGTGGTGGTCCTTTCCACCGGCGATATGGGCTTTGCCGCGCAGCGCACCTACGACATCGAGGTGTGGCTGCCGGGGCAGGGCGCTTATCGGGAAATCTCGTCCTGCTCGGTCTGCGGCGATTTCCAGGCGCGGCGGATGAACGCCCGCTACCGGCCCAGCGGCGAGAAGCAGCCGCAATTCGTGCATACGCTGAACGGCTCGGGCGTCGCCGTCGGGCGCGCCCTCATCGCCGTCATGGAGAATTACGTGAACGCCGACGGCTCCATCACCGTGCCGGCGGCGCTTCGGCCCTATCTCGGCGGCCAGGAGCGGATCGGCGCATGAAAATCCTCGTCACCAACGATGACGGCATCTACGCGCCGGGCCTGAAGATCGCCGAGGAGATCGCCCGCCGGCTCTCCGACGATGTCTGGGTGATCGCGCCGGAGACCGACCAGTCGGGCGTCGCCCATGCCCTGACCCTCAGCGATCCTCTGCGCCTGCGCAAGGTGGACGAGCGCCACTTCGCCGTGCGCGGCACGCCGACCGATTGCGTCATCATGGGGCTGAAGAAGGTGCTCGACGGTAGGCCGGATCTCGTCATCTCCGGCGTCAATCGCGGCCAGAACATCGCCGACGACGTCTCCTATTCCGGTACCGTGGCCGGCGCCATCGAGGGAACGCTGCTCGGCATCCGCTCCTTCGCCCTGTCGCAGGCCTTCGGGCGCGAGAGCGTGGAGCACCCGCACTTCGATTGCGCCCTCACGCATGGCCCGGAGATCATCCGCCGGGCGTTGGAGGCCGAGATCCCCGTCGGCGTGCTGATGAACGTCAATTTTCCCGACCGGGCGGCGGGGAACGTCGCGGGCGTCTCGGTGACCCGGCAGGGACGCCGCGCGGAGGGCTGGCTGCGTATCGAGGAGCGTGCCGACGGGCGCGGCCGGCCCTATTACTGGATCGGCTTCCGGCACACCCAGATGGAGGCGCCGCCGGAGACCGATCTCGCCGCGCTGGCGGCGGGGCGCATCTCCGTGACGCCGCTGTCCCTCGACATGACCGACGAAGCCACGCGCAGCGACCTTCTCGACCATTTCGCCGATCCTCTGGCCAAGCAGCGGGAAGCGAGCGGCACGTGAGCGACATCCCGCCGGTGGAGCCCGATCCCGATGCCCGCATCCGGCTTGCCAGCCTGATCCTGCGGCTGCGCGAGCTCGGCATCTCGAACCGGCGGGTGCTGGCGGCCATCGAGACGGTGCCGCGGGAGGTCTTCGTGCCGGAGGAATACCGCGACGAGGCCTATCTGGACCGGGCGCTGCCGATCGCATGCGGCCAGACGATCAGCGCGCCCTCGGTGGTGGCGATGATGACGGCGGCGCTGGAACCGGAGGAACGGCACCATGCCCTGGAGATCGGCACGGGCTCCGGCTACCAGGCGGCCATTCTCGCCAAGCTCTGTCGCCGGGTGACGACGCTGGAGCGTTACCGGACGCTGCTGGAGGGGGCCGAGACGCGCTGGGCGGCGCTCGGCATCACCAACATCGCCGGCATCGTCGCCGACGGCTCCAAGGGCTGGCCGGCGGGGGCGCCCTTCGACCGTATCCTGGTGACGGCGGCGGCGGCGGTGGCACCGGCCAAGCTGGTGGCGCAGCTCGTCGATGGCGGCATCCTGGTCGCGCCCGTCGGACCGGCCGACGGGGTGCAGCGCCTGACGCTCTTCCGCAAGGAAGGGACGAAGGTGGAGACGCGCGATCTCGGCGCGGTGCGCTTCGTGCCGCTCCTGGAGGGCGTGGCGCGCAATCTTTAGGGATTCTGGCATCGCCCGCGAACCGATTTGCGGCGATTTCGCTCCGTTCTTAACGCCTTTTCAATGTTAATGCTTTTTGATCGCGGCAGCTTTCGGTTGCAGTCGCGAGTTCCTCAATGAGGCAGTATCCACGGTCCACCAATCCCGTCGCCTGGCCGACGCGCATCAGCGTGCTTGCCCTCGTTGCAGGGCTTGGCGCCGGATGCAGCGCCGACGCCGTGCGTCTGACGGAGCCCATCTATACCGGCTCTACGGCGAACCAGCGCCAGGTGATCGCGGCGCAAAGCGCGCCCGGTTATCAAGGCTCGCAGATGGCATCCGCAGGCCCCGTTTCGTCCCAGCCGCTGCCGCCGCCCGCGCCGAGCTATCAGACGGCCTACAATTATCCCGGGCCGAGCGGGGCTCCCCAGCCAAGCTATCAGCAGCAACAGCAGCCTGCGGCGCCGCAAGCCTATACGCCGCCCAAACCTTACGCGCCGAGCGGCATGCCCAAGCCTCTCGGCCGTCTCAACGTCGACGAAAGCGGGCGCCCGGCGCAGCGCGCGCAGCCGGCGAGCGCGCCGGCGCCGCGCCCGGCAACGACGGCTCCGAGGCAGGTCGCCTCGCCGGCGGCTTCCGGCGGAAGCTACACCGTCCAGTCGGGCGATTCGCTATGGACGATCGCCCATAATCACGGCCTGACGACGAGCGAGCTCGCACGCGCCAACAATCTCCAGGACGGCACCATCCGGCCCGGCCAGCGCCTTGTCATCCCAGGTTCCGGCACGACGCAGGTCGCCAGCGTCGATCCGAAGGCGGTGCCGGCGCCCGCCGCCCAGCCGGCCCAGAGCGCGCCGAGCCAGGCGCAGCAGAGCTATTCACCGCCTTCCTCCGACGCCGCGAGCGGCGGCGGGGCGACGCCGGTCGCCACGACGCCAAGCGCCCCGCAGCCTTCGGCGCTCGGCTTCCGCTGGCCGGTCCAGGGCCGCATCATCGACGAGTTCGGCAGCAAGCCCAATGGCGAGCGCAACGACGGCATCAACCTCGCCGTGCCCGAAGGCACGGCGGTGAAGGCCGCCGAGGACGGTACCGTCATCTATGCCGGCAACGAGCTGAAGAGCTACGGCAATCTCGTCCTCATCCGCCACGAGGGCGGCTGGGTCTCGGCCTATGCGCATAACAGCCAGCTGGACGTGAAGCGCGGCGACACGGTACGGCGCGGTCAGATCATCGCCAAGTCCGGCATGACCGGCAACGTGACGACGCCGCAGGTGCATTTCGAGCTCAGGAAGGGCGCAACGCCCGTCAACCCGCTGGAGCACATGGCCTCGGCCTAAGGGCCGTTCCCCGGGGCAAGGGGATGAAAGGGGCGGCTTCGGCCGCCCTTTTCGTGGCTGGGCCTTTTCGTGCCCGGGCCTTTTCGCGTCAGTGCCTTTTCGTGTCAGGCCGTTTTCGTGTCAGGCAAGCCGCTTGCCGACGCGCCCGGCGAGATCCTGAATGAACTGCCAGGCGACGCGGCCCGAACGCGCGCCCCGGGTCGTCGCCCATTCCAGCGCCTCGGGTCGCCATTCGGCCTCCGGCACGCCGAGCGAGAAGTGCTCCACATAGGCGCGCACCATGGCGAGATAATCGTCCTGGTCGCAATGGTGGAAGCCGAGCCAGAGGCCGAAACGGTCCGACAGGGACACCTTCTCCTGCACCGCCTCGGACGGATTGATGGCGGTGGAGCGCTCGTTCTCGATCATGTCGCGGGGCAGAAGATGCCGCCGGTTGGAGGTGGCGTAGAAGATGACGTTCTCCGGACGTCCCTCCACGCCGCCCTCAAGCGCGGCCTTCAACGATTTGTAGGACGTATCGTCCGCATCGAACGACAGATCGTCGCAGAAGAAGATGAAGCGCTCCGGCCGGGCGCGGATGAGATTCATCAGCGCCGGCAGGCTGGCGATATCCTCGCGGTGGATCTCCACGAGCTTCAAGGGCGTATCGGGATGCTCCGCCGCGACGGCGGCATGGGCCGATTTCACCAGCGAGGACTTGCCCATTCCGCGCGCGCCCCAGAGCAGGGCGTTGTTGGCGGCAAATCCCCGCGCGAAGCGACGGGTGTTGTCGAGGAGCGTGTGGCGGGAGCGTTCGATGCCCTGCAAGAGCTCGATTTGAAGGCGATTGACCTTCTTCACCGGCTGAAGGCGCGGCGGATCCGGCTCCCACACGAAGGCTTCGGCCGCGTCAAGGTCGAGCGGCGGGGGGGCAGGCGGCGCCAGGCCCTCCAACGCGCCGGCGATGCGTTCCAGGAGCGGGCGGATTTTTTTCGTTGCGTTCTTCGACACGAGGTTCTGGCCTTTCCCAAGAGCTCGTGCCGGTAGCATGGGCGCGCCCGTCGCGGAAGCGCCTCCCCAGGAGGAAGGTTAGGTGGCCAGGGCGGTTGCAAAGGGGCGCGCCACAGCTATAGTCCGCGCCGATTTGGGCCCCTGTGGCCCTCACACACGAATTCCGAGGCCTTCATGTTCATCACTCCGGCCTATGCCCAGGGCGCAGGCGCCGGCGGCAGCGAAATGCTGATTTCGCTGCTGCCCTTTATCCTGATCTTTGTGATCATGTATTTCCTCATCATCCGGCCGCAGCGCCAGCAGGCGAAGAAGCGCGAGGAAATGCTGAAAGCCATCCGCCGCGGCGATACCGTCGTCACCGGCGGCGGCCTCATCGCCAAGGTCACCAAGGTGGTGGACGACAACGAGCTGGAGCTACAGATTGCCGACGGCGTCAAGGTGAGGGCACAAAGAGGGCTCATCTATGACGTTCGCAGCAAGGCGGAGCCGGTGAGCGGCTCTGCCTCGTAAGCCGGCAATTCCGGGACCATCCTTTTCATGCTCTATTTTCCGCGCTGGCAGATAGCTCTCGTAGCTCTCATCGTCCTGGCCGGCATCGTCATCGCTGTGCCGAACCTGTTCTCGGCACCGACGGTACAGTCCTGGCCGTCCTTCCTGCCCAAGCGACAGATCGTGCTTGGCCTCGATTTGCGGGGCGGGGCGCATCTGCTCTTGCAGGTGGAGCGCGATTCCCTCGTCAAGGATCGGGTGGAGACGCTGACGGACGATGTGCGCCAGATCCTGCGCGAGGAGCGCATCGGCTACCGCAATCTGCGCGCCCGCGGCGAAAGCGTCTCCTTCACGCTGCGCGATCCGGCCGACGCGGAACGCGTGCGCGAGCTTCTGGAGCCGCTGACGCAGCCTATCCAGTCGGGCCTCTTCGGACAGGGGGCGGTCAGCGAGGTCGACATCGCGCGCAGCGGCGACAGCTTCGTGCTGGAGCTGCGGGAAGCCGGTATCGAGGAACGCATGCGCTCGGCCGTGGAGCAGAGCCTGTCGGTCCTGGGGCGGCGCGTCAACGCGCTCGGCACCACCGAGCCGACCATTCAGCGCGAAGGGACCGACCGCATCCTGGTGCAGGTGCCGGGGCTGGAGGATACCCGACGGCTGAAGGATATCCTCGGCCAGACGGCGCGCATGACCTTCCATCTGGAATGCCCGGAGGGCGACATCATCTCCGCGCAGCAGAGCCGCCCGCCGGCCGGCTGCGAGATCGCCGAGCCGGTCGACCCGAATGACGGGCCGATCCTGATCGAATCGCGTGCCAGGCTTTCCGGTGACGATCTCGTCGACGCGCAGCCGGCCTTCGACCAGCAGACCAACACGCCGATCGTCACCTTCCGCTTCAATTCGCGCGGCGGCTCCGTCTTCGGCCAGCTCACGCAGGAGAATGTCGGCCGGCGCTTCGCCGTCGTGCTCGACGACAAGGTGATCACGGCCCCGGTGATCCGCACGCCCATCCTCGGCGGCTCGGGGCAGATCGAAGGCAATTTCACCGTGGAGAGCGCGCAGAACCTCGCCGTGCTGTTGCGCGCCGGCGCCTTGCCGGCGGACCTCACCATCGTGGAGGAACGCACCGTCGGGCCGAGCCTCGGGCGCGATTCCATCGCCGCGGGCGAGACGGCCGCGCTGATCGGCACGGTCGCTGTCGTCCTGTTCATGTTCCTGGTCTACGGGCTGTTCGGGCTCTTCGCCAATATCGCCCTCATCGCCAATATCGTGCTGTTATTCGCGCTGCTGACCATCCTGCAAGCGACGCTCACCTTGCCCGGTATCGCCGGCATTGTGCTCACCGTCGGTATGGCGGTCGACGCCAATGTGCTGATCTTCGAGCGCATACGCGAGGAGGCACGGCAGGGCCGCTCGGCCATCAACGCCATCGAAGCAGGCTTCAGCCGGGCGCTCGGCACCATCCTCGACGCCAACATCACCACGCTGATCGCCGCCTTCGCGCTGTTCGCGCTCGGCTCCGGCCCGATCCGCGGCTTCGCGGTCACCCTGGCGCTCGGTATCCTGACGACGATGTTCACCGCCTTCATGCTGACCCGCCTCATCGTCGCCTTGTGGGTACGCAGCCAGCGCCCCAAGACCGTGCCGATCTGAGACCCGCCATGCCGATACGCCTCATCCCCGACGACACCAATATCGCGTTCATGAAATATGCGCGCTGGGCCCTCCCGGCGTCGCTGGTGGCGATGGTCGCCTCCATCCTGCTGTTCTTTGCCGTCGGGCTTAATCTCGGAATCGACTTCAAAGGCGGCACGCTCATCGAGGTCCAGAGCAAGGCCGATGTGGCCGATCTTGCGGAAATCCGCAGCCGGCTCGCACCGCTCGGGCTCGGCGATGTGGAGGTGCAGGGCTTCGGCACGCCGAACGACGTGCTCATCCGCATCGTGGCCCAGCCGGGCGGCGACGAGGCGCAGCAGGAGGCCGTGCGCAAGGTCCAGGACGTGATCGGCCTGGACGAATATACCTATCGACGCGTGGAAGTGGTGGGGCCGCGCGTCTCCAGTGAATTGGCGCAGACCGGCACGATCGCCGTCCTGGTGACGCTGGTGGGCGTCCTCTTCTACATCTGGTTCCGCTTTGAGTGGCAGTTCGCCGTCGGCGCCATCGCCTCGCTGCTGCACGACGTTATCCTGACCATCGGCTTCTTCGCCGTCACACAGCTGGAGTTCAACCTTTCCTCCATCGCTGCGATCTTGACCATTGTCGGGTACTCGCTGAACGATACGGTGGTGGTGTTCGACCGGGTGCGCGAGAATTTGCGCAAGTACAAGCAGATGGTGATCGGCAATCTCATCGACATGTCGATCAATCAGATGCTGTCGCGCACGCTGCTCACCTCGGTGACGACGCTGATCGCTCTCTTCGCCCTGTTCTTCTTCGGCGGGGCGGTGATCCGCTCCTTCACCGCTGCGATGATCTGGGGCGTGTTCATCGGCACTTATTCCTCCATCTTCATCGCCGCTCCGGTGCTTATCCGCCTCAATCTGCGCCCCGACAGCGTCGCCAAGCCGGCCGCCTCGGGCGAGAGCACGGCGGGCTGATGGCGCCGCCGAAGGCGGAGGGGCAGGCGGTTTCGCAAGGCGGTCGCTATCCCGGCCGGGCGGCCATCGACGCCTATGGCAATGGCGGCTTCCGCTTCGCCGAGATGTCGCATCGCGGCTCCATCCTCCTGTTGCCGAGCGCCATCCTCGCCTGGCCGGTGATGCGCCCGGAGGAGATCACGCTCGCCGCGTTCGACGCGGTGCTGGCGGAGGCTAGGGCCATCGACGTCCTGCTGGTTGGTACGGGGACGAGCGCCGTGCCGCTGGCACCGGAACTCCGCCGGGCATTGGAGCGCGCCGAGTTGTGGCCGGAGGTGATGCCGACCGGGCCGGCGGCGCGCACGTTCAACATCCTCCTTTCGGAAGACCGGGCCGTCGCCGCGGCGCTCATCGCCGTCGACGACGCCTACTAGCACCGCAAGCTCGGAAGATGACCGAGCCTGACCCAAACCTTGCCGAGACCGTCAAAGCGCGCGACCTGCCGCGCTATTACGCGACGCTGTTCGCGCCGGCCGCGCGGCGCGACGACCTCATGGCGCTCTATGCCTTCGCGGCGGAGGCGGAGAAGGTGGCCGAGCTCGTCAGCGAGCCGGCGCTCGGCGAGATCCGCCTGACCTGGTGGCGCGATGCGCTCGGCGCCGCGCTCGCCGGCGAGAAAAGCGGCGTGCCCATCATCGACCGGCTGGCGCCGGCGCTCGCGGCGCGGCGTCTTTCCGGCGAGGCGCTGGCGGCGCTCACCGAAGCGCGTCAGGCCGATCTCTACGCCGATCCGCCGGAAGATTTCCCCGAGCTGGAAGGACGCCTCGGGGAGACCCAGTCGAGCCTCTTCCAACTCGCCGGTCTGCTTCTGGAGGGCGAGGCGGCAAGCCTTTCGGAGGCGGCGGGCCATGCCGGCATCGCCTACGGCATCGCCATCGGCCTTTGGCGCTTCGCCCAAGAGCGGGCGAGGGGGCGGCTCATTCTCCCGCTTCAGGTGCTGAAAGAGGCTGGTCTCGACGCGGAGACGGCCTACGCGGCGGAGCCCGCGCGCCTCGCCGAGCCGCTGGCCGCGACCGCCGCCTTCGCGCAAGGGCATCAGCAGAAGGCGGTGAGGGCGCTCGCCGGCGTCAAGGGGGATGCCCGCGCCGCCTTCCTGCCGCTGGCGGCCGCCGCGCCGATGCTGCACCGTCTCCGGCGCCATCCGGCCCGGTTCGTGGCGGGCGCGCCGCGCACGCCGGCCCTGACGATGCTCAGCCGCATCGCGCTCGCCGCCGCAAGGGGCGGGCCGCGCTGAAGCTGCGTCTTCAGGCCGCTTGCCTGAGCTCGTTCTTCTCCAGCCAGGCGGCGAAATCGGCGAGCGCGCGCGCCGCCAGCGCCCGCTTGCGGGCAAGGCCGCGCTCCTTGCCCTTCATGCGGCTACCGTCTTCGCGCTGCTGCGGCGCCTCGATTTCCGGGAAAAGGCCGAAATTGACGTTCATCGGCTGAAAATCCGCGTCGGGATCAACGAGGCTTCGCCCGGTGATATGCGCCAGAAGGGCGCCATGGGCGCTGGTCTCGGGCGGCGAGGCGAGCGGGGCGCCAAGCGCCTCGGCGGCGGCGAAACGCCCGGCGATGAGGCCGATCGCCGCCGATTCCACATAGCCCTCGCAGCCGGTGATCTGACCGGCGAAGCGGATATGCGGCGCCCCCTTCATCCTGAGACGCTCGTCGAGAATCTTCGGCGAGCGCAGGAAGGTGTTGCGATGAATGCCGCCGAGGCGGGCGAATTCGGCGCTCTCCAGCCCCGGAATCAAGCGAAAGGCCTTCACCTGCTCGCCGTATTTCATCTTGGTCTGGAAGCCGACCATGTTGAAGAGCGTGCCCTGGCGGTTGTCCTGGCGAAGCTGGACGACGGCGTAGGGCTTTTCCTCCGGGCGGTGGCGGTTGGTGAGGCCGACCGGCTTCATCGGGCCGTAGCGCAGCGTCTGGCGCCCGCGGCTCGCCATCACCTCGATGGGCAGGCAGCCCTCGAAATAGGGCGTGTCCTTCTCCCAATCCCGGAAATCGGCGGTCTCGGCGGCAAGGAGCGCGTCGATGAAGGCCTCGTAGGTCTCGTGCGAGAGCGGGCAGTTGAGATAGGCGGCGGCATCGCCGCCGGGGCCTGGTTTGTCGTAGCGCGACTGGAACCAGGCGACGTTCATGTCGATGCTGTCGCGATGGACGATGGGCGCGATGGCGTCGAAGAAGGCAAGCTCGTCCTCCCCCGTGGCGGTTCGGATGGCGGCCGAAAGCGCGTCGCTGGTCAAGGGCCCGGTGGCGACGACGAGGCTTTCATCGGCGGCGGGCAGGGCGGTCAGCTCGGCCCGCTCCACCTCGATCAGCGGATGGGCGAGGATCGCCTCGCCGACGCTGGCGGAGAAGGCGTCGCGGTCGACGGCGAGCGCCGAACCCGCCGGAAGCTGATGTCGGTCGGCGGAGCGCATGATCAGCGAGCCGGCGAGCCGCATCTCCTGATGCAGGACGCCGACGGCATTGGCGCCGGCATCGTCGGAGCGGAAGGAATTGGAGCAGACGAGCTCGGCGAGCCCGTCGGTCTTGTGGACGGGCGTGGCAACGCCCGGCCGCATCTCCATGAGGATAACGGGAACGCCGGCGGAGGCGATCTGCCAGGCGGCCTCCGAGCCGGCGAGGCCGCCGCCGACGACGCGGACCGGCTTCATAGGTCGGTCTTTCGATTGAATGGGGGAATGCAACGCTTCATGGCCGTAAATGTTGACGCTGGGACCTGCGACCGCAAGGGGCGAGATGGCGGGCCACAACAAAAGCGGGGCGGTTATGGCGGCAGGCACGAAAAGGGTCATCTACGCGGCGCTGGTCGGGAACTTCCTCATCGCCGTGACCAAATTCGCGGCAGCGAGCTATACCGGCTCCTCCGCCATGCTGTCGGAAGGCATCCATTCGCTGGTGGATACGGGCAATCAGGGGCTTCTGCTTCACGGCATGCGGCGCGCCCGCCGGCCGGCCGACAAGCACCATCCTTTCGGCTACGGGGCGGAGGTGTATTTCTGGGCCTTCGTCGTCGCCATCCTGATCTTCGCCGTCGGCGCCGGCGTGTCGATCTACGAGGGGGTTCTGAAAATTCTTGATCCGCACGAGATCGAAAGCCCCTATGTCAACTACATCGTCCTGGCGCTGGCGATGGTCTTTGAGGGCGTTGCCTGGGTCATCGCCTATCGCGAGTTCCAGGCGAGCCGCAACGGCCGCGGCTTCGTCGCCGCCATCCGCCAATCGAAGGATCCTACCGTCTTCACCGTCCTGTTCGAGGACACGGCGGCGATGCTCGGCCTTATCGTCGCGCTCATCGGCGTTTATCTCGCCACGGCGCTCCAGCTTCCCTGGCTCGACGGTGCCGCCTCGATCGGCATCGGCCTCATCCTGGCGGCGACGGCGGTGCTCCTGGCCATCGAGACGAAGGGCCTGCTCATCGGCGAGGCGGCCGATCCGCAGGTGGTGCGCGACATTCGGGCAATCGTGGAGGCGACCCCGACGGTCGACGCGCTCAACGAGATCCGCACGCTGCATCGCGGTCCTTCCGATATCCTCTTGGCGATCTCCGTCGACTTTGAAGACAACCTCACCGCCGGCAAGGTTGAGGAGGCGATCCAGCGTCTGGAAGTGGCGATCAAGGAGCGCTTTCCAGCGGTGC
Source organism: Afifella pfennigii DSM 17143 (assembly GCF_000688515.1). Taxonomy (GTDB): domain Bacteria; phylum Pseudomonadota; class Alphaproteobacteria; order Rhizobiales; family Afifellaceae; genus Afifella; species Afifella pfennigii. The sequence continues at coordinate 123,344 of NZ_JHZK01000007.1, forward strand.
GCCGCCTGTTCATCGAGGTGCAGTCGGCAGGGGATCACCGGGCGATGCAAGCCGCAGAAGCGATGCAGGCGGCGAAGACCCGGGCCTGACGCCTTGGCGCGGTCGGCGCTGCGGCATAACGGCAAGGCTTCTTTGGAATTGATATAAATCAAATCCGGTGTTGAAACGAGTCTCCTAGGCTCTCGTGCGCGACCTTTGAGATAACGGGGCTGGGCGCGGGGAACCGAAGAGCATCGATGGAGGAGGATCGTCTGGTCGCCGATCCGAATCGTTGCCGTCCTTTTCGCCGATGCCTCTGGAAAATGGAGTGCATAATGAACCGCTTGCTGGTCTCGCTCCTGATGGCAGCCGGGCTTGGCACGGCTGCGCAGGCTGCCGATGACGAGTTGATGAACCGGGCGAAGGAGCTGTTCGAGCCCATTCCGACGATGGTGCAGGCGCCGGACGGCAACGCCATCACCCGCGAGAAGGTCGAGCTCGGCAAGATGCTCTACTTCGATCCGCGGCTGTCATCGAGCCAGATCCTGAGCTGTAATACCTGCCACAATCTGGGGCTTGCCGGCACCGACCTGCAGCGGACCTCCGTCGGCCATGGCTGGCAGCGCGGCCCGCGCAACGCCCCCACGGTGTTCAACGCCGTGTTCAACATCGCCCAGTTCTGGGATGGGCGCGCGGAAGACCTGAAGGCGCAGGCTGTCGGGCCGATCCAGGCGGCCGTGGAGATGAACGCAACGCCTGATCATGTCGTCAAGGTCCTGAACAGCATGCAGGAATACAAGGACCGCTTTGCGCTCGCCTTCCCGGGCGAGGAGGATCCGATCCAGCTTGGCAATGTCGGCAAGGCCATCGAGGCCTTCGAGGTAACGCTCGTCACGCCGGCCTCGCCGTTCGATCAGTTCCTGGAGGGCAACGCCAACGCGCTCAACGAGAAGGAGCGCGAGGGGCTCGCCCTGTTCATCGACAAGGGCTGCGCGGTCTGCCATGCGGGCGTCAATGTCGGCGGCCAGGCCTACTTCCCCTTCGGCGTCATGGAACGTCCGGGCGCCGATATCCTGCCGCCGGACGACAAGGGCCGCTTCGCAGTGACGAAGACCGCCTCCGACGAGTACGTCTTCCGGGCCGGCTCGCTGCGCAACATCGCGCTGACGGCGCCCTACTTCCACAGCGGTCAGGTGTGGAGCCTGCGCCAGGCTGTGGAGGTCATGGCGACGTCGCAGCTCGGCACCGAGCTGACCGAGACCGAGGTCGACGCCATGGTCGCCTTTCTGCACACGCTGACCGGCGAGCAGCCGCAGGTGGAGTATCCGCTCTTGCCGCCGAGCACCGACACGACGCCTCTGCCCGAGCTGATGGTGCCCGGCCAGGATGGCTGAGCGCTAAAGGGCGCAAGACGATGCCAAGAGGGGCCGCCGCGCGCGGCCCCTTTCCTTTGCGGCTGTGATGGCGCCGCCTTAGCGTTGAAGGCGCCGGCGAGCGCGCCAATTGCGCGTTCAAGCGAGGCATTCTGCCCAAGCGTCCGGCCCATGAAGGAGGAAAGATGACCCTTACCGTCTCCGCGAACGGCGCCGAAATCCCGGCCATCGGCTTCGGCACCTGGGAATTGCGCGGCGAGACCTGCCGACAGATGGTCACGCGCGCGCTCGATGCGGGCTACCGGCATATCGATACGGCGGCGATGTATGCCAACGAGCGTGAGGTGGGCGATGCCATCCGTGACCATGTCACCGCGCGCGAGGATATCTTCCTCACCACCAAGGTCTGGTACACGGATGTCGGCGACGGGGCGCTGCAACGCTCCGCCGAAGCCAGCCTTGAGAAGCTCGGCATCGACAAGGTCGATCTTCTCCTCATCCATTGGCCGAGCCCGAGCGTGCCCTTCGACGAGCAGATAAGGGCGCTCTGCAAGGCGAGGCGGCAAGGACTTGCCGCCCATATCGGCATCTCCAACTTCCCCTCCGACCTGGTGGAGGCGGCGATGCGGCATGCGAGCGAGCCGCTCGTCGCCAACCAGGTGGAGTATCATCCCTATCTCGACCAGCGTGCCGTCCACGCCGCCTGCCGCAAGCACGGGCTGGCGCTCGTCGCCTATTCGCCGATCGACCGCGGCCAGGTGCTGCAGGAAGCCGTCATCGAAGAGATCGCGGAGGAAAAGGAAAAGACGCCCGCCCAGATCGTCTTGCGCTGGCATATCCAGCAGGAAGGCGTCGTCGCCATTCCGCGCTCCTCCAGGGCGGAGCGCGTGGAAGAGAATATCGACATCCACGATTTCGCCTTGACGCCACAGGAGATGGGCCGCATCTCCGCCCTGGCGCGGCCCGACGGGCGGCGCATCGACCCGCAATGGGCGCCGCGCTGGGACGCGGCGGCCTAGCATCGCGCGGCCTTGGCGAGCTAGCGTTCCGGAGATAAGCGGGAGGGCATGTTCTTCGTCCTCTCCAAGGTCGGCGGCTTCTTTCTCGCCCCTTCCAATGCGCTCCTCATCCTCGCCTTCCTCGGGGCGGGACTGCTCATGCTACGCCTGCCTCGCCTTGGCGGGGCGGCACTCGCCCTCGCGCTTCTCGGCATTGCCGCCTGCGGCTGGGGGCCGCTCGCCAATTGGCTGATCCTGCCGCTGGAGAACCGCTTTCCCCGGCCGGCCGCCAGCGCCTCGCCGCCCGACGGCATCATCGTCTTGGGCGGGGCTCTCTCCGACCGGGTGAGCGCCTTGCGCGGTTCCGGGCTGGAAATGACGGAAGCGGGCGACCGGGTTCTGGCGATGATCAGCCTCGCCCAGGCCTTCCCGCAAGCGCGCATCGTCTTTTCCGGCGGCAGCGGCAGCCTCGTCTTCGCCAGCCCCGTCGCCGAAGCGGCGCTGGTGGGCGGGCTCGCCGAGAGCTTCGGCCTGGCGCCTGGGCGGGTGGAGGTGGAGAGCGGATCGCGCAACACCGCCGAGAACGCCGTCTTCTCGCGTGAGCTCGCCGCGCCGAAGCCGGGCGAGACCTGGTGGCTGGTGACCTCCGCCTATCATATGCCGCGCGCCATCGGCGCCTTCCGCGCCGCCGGGTTCAATGTCACCGCCTATCCGGTCGATTACCGGGCCGCCGAGGACGATTGGTTCCTGCCCTTCCGCCGTATCGGCGAGGGATTGCAGCGCACCGATATCGCCTTTCGCGAATGGGTCGGGCTTCTCGCTTATCGCTTCACCGGCCGCATCGACACCCTGTTTCCGGGCCCCGAACCAGGCTAGCGGCTGGCAAGGCGGGCGACGAAGAAACCGGAAAGCACGAGAAGAAGCGCCAACGCCACGCTCGGCGAAACGCTCTCGCCGAGCGCCAGGGCGGAGATGAGGATGCCGGCGACCGGCATCAGATAGGAAGCGAGCGACATGAAGGAATAGCCGACGCTCGCCGCGATGTGGAAGCGCAGCACATAGGAAAGCCCGGTGCCGACGACGCCGAGCCACAGAACGGCAAACAGCGTCATGCCGCTCAGCGGCTCGACCGGCGGCAGACCCCACCAAAGGGCGACCGGCACCAGAAAGAGAAACGCGCAGGCCAAATTGCCGAGCGCCATCGTTTCGCGTCCGACGCCTGGGACGTAGCGGATCATCGCCCCGGCCGCGACATAGCACAGATTGGCGCAGAAGACGGCGAGCTGAGCGGTGAGCTCGCGGCCGATACCGGAGAAGGCCTCCACCCCGATGATCGTGAGGACGCCGGAAAAGCCGAGGGCGACGCCGATGAGCTTCGGCCAGCTCAACCGGTCGTCGCGCGTGGTCAAATGGCTGACCACGAGCGCCAGGAAAGGCCCCGAGCCCATCAACAGCGAGGCGACGCCGGCGTCGATATATTGCTCGGCCCAGGCGATGAGGAAAAACGGCACGACCGTGTTGAGCGCCGCCATGGCGGCGAGCATCGCCCAGGTTCTTGTGCCCCGCGGCACGCCGGCGCCGATCATCTGCGTCCAGGCGAGCATGACGAGAAAGCCGATGCCGACCCTCAGCATGACCACCTCGACGGGCGCATAGGCCGTCACGGCGACCTTGATGGCGGGAAAGGCGGAGCCCCAGACGAAGCCGAGAAGCACGATGAGACCGAGATCGCCGAGGCCAGGCCGGCGGATGGGGGCGAGGCCTCCATTCGCGCGCCTTGCATCGAAATCCGTCGAATCTGAATGCAGGCGGGACATGGCGGCGGGCTTCGGGTGTGCGGGCCTAGCGGAGGGCGGGCGAAGTTGCGGGCAGCGGATCGCCTTCGCCCCGGACGGCGTTAAAGTGTTTGCGTGCCGGAAGAAAGGGTCCAGGGCGTGGACTGGCTGACGGAAAGCGGGCTGACGAGCCTCCTCGGCGAGGCCGAAAGCGCCATCACGGATGGGCTGGAGCTCTTCTCCCGTCCCTGGCCGGCGATCCAGCTCATCCTCATCCTGGCGCTTTTCGCCGTCAGCATGTTCGCCGGCCACATGATCGAGAAGCGGCTGGAGCCGAGGGTGCGCGCCATCCGCGGCCAGCCGCGGCTGTTGCGCTTTGTGGCGCTTCTCCTGCGCCGCACGCGCTGGATCGTCTTCGCCGTGGCGCTGCTGGCGGTGTTGACCGTCATGCGCACGCTGACCTGGCCAAGCCGCAGCTATCTCATCGCCGTCGCCGCCTCGCTGGTCGGCGCCTGGGTGATCATCTCCATCGTCGCCCGCCTCATCCGCAACCGTATCCTCGCCCGCGGCGTGGCGATCATCGCCTGGATCTATGTCGCGCTCAGGATCACCGGCCTTCTCGACGAGGCGACGCTGCTTCTCGACACGGCCGCCATACAGCTCGGCAGCTTTCGGCTGTCGCTGCTCTTTCTCATCCAGGCGGGGCTGCTGCTTGGCGGCCTCCTATGGCTCGCCATCGTCTTCGGCAATTTCGTGGAGCAGCGCCTGGAGAAGGCGAGCGATCTCACGCCTACCTTGCGCGTGCTTCTCGGCAAGGTGGCGAAATTCGCCCTCATCGTCGCGGCCGGGGCGACCGCGCTGACGGCACTCGGCATCGACCTGACGGCGCTCACCGTCTTTTCCGGCGCGCTCGGCGTGGGCATCGGCTTCGGTCTGCAGAAGGTGGTCTCCAACTTCATCTCCGGCATGATCATCCTGCTCGACAAGTCGATCAAACCGGGCGACACGATCTCGCTCGGCGATACTTTCGGCTGGATACGCGAGCTGCGCGCGCGCTTCGTCTCTGTGGTGACCCGCGACGGCAAGGAGTTCCTCATTCCGAACGAGGATTTCATCACCCAGCAGGTGGTGAACTGGTCGTTCACCGATACGCTCATCCGCCTCGACGTGCATTTCGGCGTCGCCTATTCCTCCGATCCCCACGAGGTGAGCCGCCTCGCCATCGAGGCGGCGAAGGAGGTGGAGCGTGTCCAGCCGGCGCCGCCACCGGTCTGCTGGCTCACCGGCTTCGGCGATTCCTCACTCAACTTCATCCTGCGCTTCTGGATCCGCGACCCGCAGAACGGCCTCACCAATGTGCGCGGCCAGGTGCTTCTGGCCTGTTGGGACGCCTTCAAGGACGCGGGCGTTTCGATCCCGTTCCCGCACCGCGAGGTCATTTTCCAGGGACCGCTTGAGGTGCGGGGCAAGGGGAGGGAGAGGAGCGCCCCGCAAGACCGGACAAACCCGCCCAAGCGCTAGGCGATCGGCCCCAGCCGAGCGGTAGATGAGAGGGCCCGCCGCGCGGGCCGTTGAGGCATGTTCCGGCGCCATATCAGCCATGTCTTAAGGCATGTGCTCACGGGCCTGATAGCGCTTGCCTTTCTCGCGCCGCATCGCCACATTCCGGCCGCCTGAAAGCCGCAAGGCTTAAGGCAGTCCTAACGGCGGGCGTATGTCGCCGAAGGGGTCGTCCATGGCTTGGTCTGTGCCATGGCGCGAGCTTCCGCGGACGGATCTTTGCTTTTCCCCAGCCTTCTTGGCGCAAATCGCGCCGGTCAATCGAGGCGCTCCAGCGCTCGCGAAGGCGTCGGAAAAGGCGGGACACGACGCGGCTTGAACCTTCCAGGTTAAGGGAAGGTGAAGCTCCGGGGCCACATCACGGCGGAAATGCGGCGTAATCGCGCATCTTCGACTTGAAGCGGCTCGTAACAGATTGTAATTTTTCGGTTGTTCAGGGGCACCTGAGGAGGGCCCTGGGGCAACCGGGGAAAAGGGGATTTCCATGCCCGACTTGAACGAGCCGTCCTGCTGGCGGGCGGCGGCGCTCACCTTTGCGGTCTGTGCTGGACTGCTGTTGGTGATCTCTCTGATCGTCAGCGATGGTGCGACGGCGGTCGTCGCCGTTAGCTAACTCGTCCCAAAGGCACGTGGCGAAGGCGCGGGTCCCGCAAGGCCCGCGCCTTCGTTTTTCGCCTCCCGCGCAGGTCGTCGCGCGGCAAGCCCCTGCGCCCGCTTTTCTTTCACATTCGCGAAAGGCTATGGTCCGGCGCGAAAACGGGAGGAAACATGGCGCAGCACATCGTCAAGGGATATCGACGGCTCCTTGAGGAGGCCGAGGCCAAGATCACCACGCTGTCGGCCGAAGATGCGATGGCGCGGCACAAAGACGGCAGCGCCGTCCTCGTCGACCTGCGCGATATCCGCGAATTGCGGCGCGAAGGCCGCATACCCGGCGCCGAGCATTGTCCCCGCGGCATGCTGGAGTTCTGGATCGATCCGGAAAGCCCCTATCACAAGCCGGTTTTCGCGAAGGACAAGACCTTCATCTTCTTCTGCGCCGCCGGCTGGCGCTCGGCGCTGGCAGCCAGAACGGCGCAGGAGATGGGACTTTCGCCCGTCGCGCATATCGGCGGCGGCTTTGCCGCCTGGAAGACGGCCGGCGGCGAGGTGGAAACGCCGGAGCCCGGGAATGACAGGGCGCGCGCCACGCCAGCGCCCGGAGACGCCACCGCATGAGCCTCATCAGGGCCGGCCGGCCTGTCGCCGATCCCGAGGCCAACGCTGCCGCCTGGGCCGAGCTGGTGGCGGCCTATCGGCGGCGCCGGCTCGAGGCGGCGCTGGGCGGGCCGGAACGCGCGCGCGAGCGCCATCTTTCCCGCGGCAAGCTGTTGCCGCGCGAGCGCGTGGCGCGGCTGCTCGACCCCGGCGCGCCGTTCCTGGAGCTATCGCCGCTCGCCGCCAACGGCATGTACGAGGACGCCATCCACGGCGCCGGCCTCATCACCGGCATCGGGCGCGTCTGCGGCCGCCTCGTCGTCATCGTCGCCAACGACGCGACCATCAAGGGCGGCACCTACTACCCGATGACGGTGAAGAAGCATCTGCGCGCCCAGGAGATCGCGCTGCAGAACCGGCTCCCCTGCCTCTATCTGGTCGATTCGGGCGGCGCCAACCTGCCGCACCAGACCGAGGTCTTTCCCGACCGGGAACATTTCGGGCGCATCTTCTACAATCAGGCGAACATGTCGGCGCAAGGCATTGCGCAGATTGCCGTCGTCATGGGCTCCTGCACGGCGGGCGGGGCCTATGTGCCGGCCATGTCCGACGAGACGGTGATCGTGCGCGGCGCGGGCGCGGAAAGCCAGGGCACCATCTTTCTCGGTGGGCCGCCGCTGGTGAAGGCGGCGACCGGCGAGGTGGTCTCGGCGAGCGATCTCGGCGGGGCGGAAGTGCATGCCAAGAAATCGGGCGTTGCCGACCATATGGCGGTCGATGATGCGCATGCGCTCGCCATTGCGCGCGAGATCGTCGCCCATCTCGGTGCGGCGCCGCGGCCCAATATCGACATCAAGCCGGCCTCAGAGCCCTTCTATCCGGCCGAGGAGCTGGAGCGCTTCGTGCCCGTCGACCTGAAGCAGCAATACGATGTGCGCACGGTGATCGCGCATCTCGTCGACGGCTCCAGATTCCAGGAGTTCAAGCCGCTCTACGGCACCAGCCTGGTGACGGGCTTTGCGCGTCTTGCCGGCGTGCCCATCGGCATTCTCGCCAATAACGGCATCCTCTTCTCCGAATCGGCGCTGAAGGGGGCGCATTTCATCGAGCTCTGCGCGCAGCGGAAAATCCCGCTCCTCTTCCTGCAGAACATTACCGGCTTCATGGTCGGCTCGGCCTACGAGGCGGGCGGCATCGCCAAGGACGGGGCGAAGCTGGTGACGGCCGTGGCGACGGCGGCGGTGCCGAAGATCACCGTCATCATCGGCGGCTCCTACGGCGCCGGCAATTACGGCATGTGCGGGCGCGCCTATTCCCCGCGCTTCCTTTTCGCCTGGCCGAATGCGCGCATCTCGGTGATGGGCGGCGAGCAGGCGGCCTCGGTGCTGGCGACCGTCAGGCGCGACAATCTGGAGGCGGAGGGCAAGGCCTGGAGCGCGGAAGAGGAGGAGGCCTTCAAGGCCCCGATCCGCGAGAAATACGAAGTGGAAGGCAATCCCTACTACGCCACGGCGCGGCTGTGGGACGACGGCATCATCCTTCCTTCCGAAACCCGGCAGGCCCTGGCGCTCGCCTTCCATGCCTGCCTTCAGGCGCCGGTCGAAGAGACGCGCTTCGGCGTCTTCCGCATGTAGCCGCCGGCAAGGATCGCCCCCGCGCATGGCAGCTTCCGCGGCCTGGCGCTTGATCGGGCGGTCGGGGAAGCTAGGGTGCGCGCTCAACGCGCACCCCCGGAGCGGGCGTCGCGACTCAAAACAAGCGCGAGGCATAATGGCGACCACCAATGCGAGCGAGAACGCCTATGACGTCATCGTCATCGGCGCGGGACCCGGCGGCTATGTGACGGCAATCCGCGCCGCGCAGCTCGGCTTCAAGACGGCGGTCGTGGAAGCGCGCCATCTCGGCGGCATCTGCCTCAACTGGGGCTGCATCCCGACCAAGGCGCTCCTGCGCTCCGCGGAAGTCTATCACCTGATGCAGCACGCCAAGGATTACGGGCTTTCGGCCGACAATGTCGGCTTCGACATCGGCGCCGTGGTCAAGCGCTCGCGCGGCGTCGCCGGCCAGCTCAGCCAGGGCGTCGGCTTTCTTCTCAAGAAGAACAAGGTCGACGTCATCTGGGGCTGGGCGAAGCTTTCCGGCAAGGGCGAGGTCACCGTCTCGCCGAGCGATGCGCCGACGCCGAAAGGCGCCAAGGGCAAGGGCACCTATGCGGCCAAGCACATCGTCGTCACGACCGGGACGAAGCCACGCGTCCTGCCGGGCGTGGAGCCGGACAAGAAGCTCGTCTGGACCTATTTCGAAGCGATGGTGCCGGAAAGGCTGCCGAAATCGCTGCTCGTCATCGGCTCGGGCGCCATCGGCATCGAGTTCGCCTCCTTCTACCGCTCGCTCGGCTCGGAGGTGACGGTGGTAGAGGTGCTGCCGCAGATCCTGCCCGTTGAGGACGCGGAGATCGCCGCGCTGGCCCGAAAACGCTTCGAGAAGCAGGGCATCACCATCCATACGGAGGCCAAGGTCACCAAGGTGGAGAAGGGCGAGGACGAGGTGACCGCCACCATCGAGACCAAGGACGGCAAGGGCCACAAGAAGAGCTTTGAGCGCGTCATCTCCGCCGTCGGCGTCGTCGGCAACGTGGAAGGTCTCGGCCTGGAGGAGATGGGGGTGAGGACGGAGCGCGGCCTCATCGTCACGGACGGCTACGGGCGTACCAACGTGGAGGGCATTTACGCCATCGGCGACGTTTCCGGGCCGCCGATGCTGGCTCATAAGGCCGAGCACGAGGGTGTCGTCTGCGTGGAGGCGATCAAGGGGCTGGCGCCGCATCCGATCGACAAGCTGAAAATCCCGGGCTGCACCTACTGCCAGCCGCAGGTGGCCTCGGTCGGCTTGACGGAGGCGAAGGCGAAGGAAGCGGGCCGGGAGATCCGCGTCGGCCGCTTTCCCTTCATCGGCAATGGCAAGGCGATCGCGCTCGGCGAGCCGGACGGTCTCGTCAAGACGGTTTTCGACGCCAAGACCGGCGAGCTCCTCGGCGCGCATATGATCGGCGCGGAAGTGACGGAGCTCATCCAGGGCTTCGTCATCGCCATGAACCTGGAGACCACCGAGGAAGAGCTGATGCACACCATCTTCCCGCATCCGACCCTGTCAGAGACGATGCACGAAAGCGTGCTTGACGCCTATGGGAAGGTTATACACGTATGAGGGCGGTCGGCACTGGGTGCTGAGCAAGCCAGAAGGAGAGCGGGATGGCAGGCTTTGGTTGGATCATGACGATCATTATCGGCGGTCTTGCCGGTTGGATCGCCGAGAAGGTGATGAGCGCCGATCATGGCCTGATTACCAACATCATCCTTGGCATTCTTGGTGCGGTTCTGCTCAATGCGATTCTCGTCGGCCTCTTCGGCTCCACCCTCGGAGGCTTCATCGGTCAGCTCATCGTAGCGGCGATCGGTGCGAGCCTGCTCATTTTCCTCTGGCGCGCCATTCGCGAGCGCAGGTAGTTCCGACCCTTGGTTACTCTCATCGATACGTTTGAGGCGTCCGGCACCGCGCCGGACGCAGCCGCCCGGCCGCGGCATCCCGAAAAGGCGAAGCGGCCCGACCAGCCCATCCAGCGCAAGCCCGCCTGGATCCGGGTCAAGGCCCCGGTCTCGCGCGGCTACCGCGAGACCGCCGACATCGTGCGCGCCGGCAAGCTCGTCACCGTCTGCGAGGAGGCGGGCTGTCCCAATATCGGCGAATGCTGGGAGAAAAAGCACGCCTCCTTCATGATCCTCGGCGACACCTGCACGCGGGCCTGCGCCTTCTGCAACGTCAGGACGGGGATGCCGGGGCCGGTGGATGCGCACGAGCCGGAGAACCTGGCGAGCGCCGTCGCCCAGATGGGGCTCACCCATGTCGTCGTCACCTCCGTCGACCGCGACGATTTGGAAGATGGCGGCGCGGCCCATTTCGCCGCTGTGATAAGGGCTCTTCGCCGCACGACGCCGGAAACGACGGTGGAAGTGCTGACGCCCGATTTTCTGCGCAAGAAGGGAGCGCTGGAGACGGTGGTGGAGGCCGAGCCCGACGTTTTCAACCACAATCTGGAGACGGTGCCCTCGCTCTATCGCACCGTTCGGCCAGGCGCGCGCTACTTCCACTCCATCCGGCTGTTGCAGCGCGTCAAGGAGCTGAATCCGCAGATGTTCACCAAGTCCGGCATCATGGTCGGGCTTGGCGAGGAACGGAACGAGGTCTTGCAGCTGATGGACGATCTGAGGACCGCCGAGGTCGATTTTCTCACCATCGGGCAGTATCTGCAGCCCTCGCGCAAGCACCATCCGGTGAAGGATTTCGTGACGCCGCAAGCCTTCAAAAACTACGAGGCGATCGCCTACGCCAAGGGTTTCCTGCTCGTCTCGGCAAGCCCGTTGACGCGCTCCTCGCATCACGCCGGCGAGGATTTCGCGCGGCTGCGCGAGGCACGGGCTGCCCGATCAACGTAAGCCCGATCCACCATGCATCGCCACGACACGTCCCGCATCGTTGAGCATTCGGCGCACGAGATGTTCGATCTCGTCGCCGACGTGGAGAAGTACCCCGAATTCGTGCCCTTCTGCGAGCGGCTGGTGGTACGCGGGCGCAAGCATCTGGAAGGGCACACCATCATGGTCGCGGATATGACGGTGGGCTACAAGATGCTGCGCGAGACCTTCACCTCCAAGGTGACGCTCGACCGGCAGGCTCTGACCATCCGCGCCGACTATCTCGACGGTCCGTTTCGCACCATGGAGAATGTGTGGCGCTTTGAGCCGCTCGGCGAGCACCGGTCGAAGATCCATTTCTGCATCGAGTACGAGTTTAAGAGCCGCACCCTTGCAGCGCTTATGGGCGCCATGTTCGACCGGGTGTTCCGCACCTTCGCGCATTCCTTCGAGAAGCGGGCGGACACGCTCTATGGCACCGGGGAGGCGGCCCCTTCGCAGGCCACAAAGGCCTACCAGCCCGCGGAGGCGGGGGACAAAGCGGGCTGAGGCGATTGTTGCGCCTTGCCGCAGGCGCGGGCCTTATCCCGTCCTTGCCAGTTCCATCAAGAGCTTCAATGCCTCCGCCACGCTGGCGGTGCGAATGCCAGACCGGCCGAGCTCGGGGTTGAAGCGACGCTCGGTGCTTATCGGCTCGGCGCCGCGACGCGCTGCCGCGAACCAAACGAGGCCGACCGGCTTTTGCGCCGTGCCGCCGCCCGGCCCGGCAACGCCGGTGACGGCGACGGCAAGCTCGGCCGGCGCACGGGCGAGCGTGCCCGCCACCATGGCCCGCGCCACTTCCTCGCTGACGGCGCCGTGGCGGGCGAGGACATCCTGCGGCACGCTAAGAAGCTCGGCCTTGGCCTCGTTGGAATAGGTGACGAAGCCGCGCTCGAAGACGGCCGAGGAACCGGCGATATCGGTCAGCGCGGCGGCGACCCCGCCGCCGGTGCAGGATTCGGCCGTGGCGATGCGCAAACCCTTTGCCTGGCACAGGTCGAGAAGGGCGGCGGATAGAGCTGCAATGTCGCCATCGAGACTGTCATCGAGGCTGCCACCTGCGGCGCTCATGCGTCGCCCGCTGGCAGGGAGACGCTGGCGCTTGCCAGGCTGGCAATGCCTTCGCCGCGTCCGGTGAAGCCGAGTTTCTCACTGGTCGTCGCCTTGACGTTCACCCGCTGCGGCGAAATGCCGAGAATCTCCGCAAGGCGCTCGGCCATGGCCTTGCGATGCGGGCCGATCTTCGGCGCCTCGCAGATGAGGGTGACGTCGGCATTGACGATGTGTCCGCCCCGCGCGGCGATGCGCTCGGCGGCACCGCGCAGAAATATCTCCGAGGCGGCTCCCTTCCATTGCGGATCGCTCGGCGGGAAGTGCTGGCCGATATCGCCTTCGCCGATGGCGCCATAGAGAGCGTCGGTCAGCGCATGCATGCCGACATCGGCATCCGAATGGCCAAGAAGGGCGCGCTCGTAAGGGATGCGCAACCCGCACAAGATGACATGGTCGCCCGGGCAGAAGGCATGCACGTCGTAGCCCTGGCCGGTGCGGGTCTCGCGCGCCCCTTCCAAAAGGCGGGCGGCGCGGTCGAAATCGGCGGAGGTGGTCAGCTTGATGTTCCTTTCATCGCCTTCAACGGCGCGCACGGCAAGGCCGGCCGCCTCGGCGACCGCGGCATCGTCGGTCAAGTCGCCGCGGCTGGCGAGGCTGCGATGAGCGGCCAGGATGGGGGCGAGAGGGAAAGCCTGCGGCGTCTGCACCGCGCGGCAGCGCGCCCTGTCGACGGTGGCGACGACGCGCTCGCCCGCCACCTCTTTCAGCGTGTCGGAGACGGCGATCGTCGGCACGGCGCCCGTCTCCCCATCGAGCGCGGCGATAATCCGGGCGATCAGTTCGGGCGTGACGAAACAGCGCGCCGCGTCGTGGATGAGAACGAAATCCGGTGCCTCGCCCTCTAAGGCCTCCAGGCCGAGGCGGACGGAGGCCTGGCGGCTGTCGCCGCCGGCAATCGGCGCGCCGAGGCCCGACAAGCCTGCGGAGGCCGCCTCGTAGAGATCGCGGAAAGCGGGCTGAATGACGCAGCGGATGGAAGAGATCTGAGGGGCGGCGGCGAAGGCCAGCAAGGTGCGGCGCAGCACCGGCATGCCGCCGAGACATGCGTATTGCTTGGGCAGCGACAGGCCGGAGCGCTGGCCGACCCCCGCCGCCACGATCAAAGCCGCATAGCTCGCCTTCTTCGTCATCTTCCCACTATCGCCCAAACCGGTACCCCGCTCGCCGATCCCGGCTTAGCCGCTTGTCGCACTTGCCGATGCCGTCAATCTGACTAGATAATCGGCACGCCAGTTTTTGCCGGATTTTTGATCATTGAACGATCCTGAACCAGCCATCGATAGCTTGAAGGTCGCCGGGCTGTCGATTCCAAATCGTGCCGTTCTGGCACCCATGTCGGGCGTCTCCGATCTGCCCTTCCGGCGCCTGGCGGCGCGCTTCGGCGCCGGGCTGGTGGTGTCGGAGATGGTGGCCTGCGACGCTGTGCAGCGGCGTTCCGAAGAGGCGCGGCTCAGGGCGGAAGGCGAGGGGCTGCCGCTCCATGTCGTGCAGCTCGCCGCCCGCGACGAGGAGGCGATGGCCGAGGGCGTGCGCGTCGCCGAGGCGGCCGGCGCCGATATCGTCGACATCAATATGGGCTGCCCCGCCAAGCGGGTGACGGGCGGCTATGCCGGCTCGCATCTGATGCGCGACCTCGATTTGGCCGAACGGCTGATCGATGCCGCCCTCGCCAGCGCCAGCGTGCCGGTGACGCTGAAGATGCGGCTCGGCTGGGACGAGCGCTCGCGCAACGCTGCCGAGCTGGCGCGCCGCGCCGAGGCCGCCGGCATCGCCATGGTCAGCGTGCACGGGCGCACGCGCTGCCAGTTCTACAAGGGCAGGGCGGATTGGCGCGCCATCCGCGAGGTGGCGGAGGCGGTTCGCATCCCGGTCATCGCCAACGGCGATCTTGCGCATGCGGAGGACGCGCCGGCGATGCGCGCGGCGGCCGGCGCGGCGGGGGTGATGATCGGGCGCGGCGCCTATGGAAGGCCGTGGCTGGTGGGGCAGGCGGGGGCGGTGCTTGCCGGCCGGACGCCTCAACAAGCGCCCACCGGCGCGGCGCTCGCCGATCTCGTTGTGGAGCATTACGAGGCGATGCTCGCCCATTACGGCGAGGTGCCGGGCTTGCGCATCGCGCGCAAGCATCTTGGCTGGTATCTCGACACGCTTGCGCAAAGCCCCGGCCTTGCGGCGGCGCGCCAGCGTATCCTGCGCGAGGCGGCGCCGCGCCGGGTCATGGCGGAGGTGGCTGCCGCTTTTGCAGGCAGCGAGCCCGCTCTTCTGCCACCCAGAAAGGCTGCCTGATGGCTTTGGCACTTGCCGGCAAGAACGGCCGCGAAGAAGGCGTGCCGGCGCTTGCCGTCCTCAACGCTTTGCCGCATCCCATCCTCGTCGTGGGCGGCGGCAACGCCATCCTGTCCGCCAACCAGGCGGCGGAAATCTTCTTCGGGGCGAGCGCGGCGGTGATGCAGCGCGACGGGCTTGAACGGCTGGTGCCCTTCGGCAGCCCGCTCTTTCCGCTCCTGGAGCAGGTGCGCGAACGCGGCGCCGCCATCACCGAATACCGCGTCGACATGAGCTCGCCGCGTATCGGCTCCGACAAGCTCGTCGATATCTACGCCTCGCCCGTCACTGTCAGCGACGGCTATGTCTCGGTGATGCTGCTGCCGCGCTCCGTCACGGAGAAGATCGACCGGCAGCTCACCCATCGCGGCGCTGCGCGCACGGTGATGGGGCTCGCCGCCATGCTGGCGCACGAGATCAAGAACCCGTTATCGGGCATTCGCGGGGCCGCGCAGCTCCTGGAGAGCACCGCGGCGGAGGAGGATAGGGGCCTGACCCGCCTCATCTGCGAGGAGACCGACCGGATCGCCAGCCTCGTCGATCGCATGGAGACTTTTGGCGATGCCCGCCCGGTGGAGCGCCATCCGGTGAACATCCATCAGGTGCTGGAGCGGGTGAAGACGCTCGCAAGCTCCGGCTTCGCCCGCAAGAGCCGCATCCACGAGGAGTACGATCCCTCGCTACCGCCGGTGTTGGCAAACCGCGACCAGCTTTTGCAGGTCTTCATCAATCTTGTGAAGAACGCGGCGGAAGCTCTTGAAGGGCAATCCGATGGCGAAATCATCTTTCGCACGGCCTACCGCCCCGGCATTCGCCTTTCGGTGCCCGGCACGCGCTCGCGGGTGAGCCTGCCGCTGGAATTCACCGTCATCGACAACGGTCCCGGCGTGCCGGACGATCTGTTGCCGCATCTCTTCGACCCCTTCGTCACCTCCAAGGCAAATGGCACGGGACTTGGATTGGCTCTGGTAGCGAAGATCATCGGCGACCACGGAGGGATCATCGAGTGCGAATCACAGCCACGCCGCACCATGTTCCGCATTCTCATGCCGACCCTGGAACAGGCGTCGGACGAGCTGGACCCGAAGGAGGCTGGAAGCTCGTGACACAGGGCACGATCCTCGTCGCCGACGACGACGCGGCGATCCGTACCGTCCTCAACCAGGCTCTGTCGCGCGCCGGCTATACGGTGCGCCTGACCTCCAACGCGGCGACGCTGTGGCGCTGGGTGGCGGAAGGCGAGGGGGATCTCGTCGTCACCGATATCGTCATGCCCGACGAGAACGCCTTTGAGCTTTTGCCGCGCATCAAGCGGGTGCGGCCGGACCTGCCGGTCATCGTCATGAGCGCGCAGAACACCTTCATGACGGCGATCAAGGCCTCCGAGCGCGGCGCCTACGATTATCTGCCCAAGCCCTTCGATCTGAAGGAGTTGATCGCCACGATCGGGCGCGCGCTGTCGGAGCCGCATGGGCGCGTCTCCGCCGGCCAGGAGCAGGAGGAGGCGATCCCGCTCGTCGGCCGCTCGGCCGCCATGCAGGACATCTACCGGGTTCTCGCGCGGCTGATGCAGACCGACCTGACGGTGACCATTTTCGGCGAATCGGGCACCGGCAAGGAGCTCGTCGCCCGGGCGTTGCACGATTACGGCAAGCGCCGCAAAGGCCCGTTCGTGGCCGTGAACATGGCCGCCATTCCGCGCGAACTCATCGAATCGGAGCTTTTCGGCCATGAGCGCGGCGCCTTCACCGGCGCCCAGCACCGCTCCGCCGGCCGCTTCGAGCAGGCCGACGGCGGCACGCTCTTCCTGGACGAGATCGGCGACATGCCGATGGACGCGCAGACGCGGCTCCTGCGCGTGTTGCAGCAGGGCGAATACACGACGGTCGGCGGGCGCACGCCGATCCGTACCGATGTGCGCATCGTCGCGGCGACCAACAAGGATCTGAAAAACCTCATTCGCCAGGGGCTTTTCCGCGAGGATCTGTTCTTCCGCCTCAACGTCGTGCCGATCCGCCTGCCGCCGCTGCGCGAGCGCACGGACGATATTCCCGACCTCGTTCGGCATTTCCTGGCGGAGGCGGAACGCGAGGGCCTGCCGGCCAAGACCATCGAGAACGAGGCGCTTGAAGCGCTGAAGCGGCATCGCTGGCCCGGCAATGTGCGCGAATTGGAAAACCTCGTCCGGCGTCTGACGGCGCTCTATCCGCAAGAGACGATCGCCGCCGACCTGGTGCGCCAGGAGCTGGAGCCGACCGGCGAGATGGAGGAGACGACGCGCATCCCGGAAGAGGAGGGCCTTGCCGATTGCGTCGCCCGGCACATGGCCAACCTCTTCAACGAGTTCGGCGACGCCCTGCCGCCGCCCGGGCTTTATCACCGGGTTTTGCGAGAGATCGAGGTGCCCTTGATCGGCGCGGCGCTGGGCGCTACCAACGGCAATCAGATACGCGCGGCCGAGCTTCTTGGCGTCAACCGCAACACGTTGCGCAAGAAAATCCGCGATCTGCAAATTCTCGTCGTGCGGGGGCCACGATGAACACTTGTCGATTGACTGGTCGAACGCCGTTTTTGTGACATATTAGTCACGTCCACTCTGTTTAGCTCAGAGAAAGGCGATCTGACGATCGGCCCCAACACTTATGTCAGTCGCGACCTCATCCGACGTGCCGCCCGGGCGCATCCGTCCGGGCTTTAGTGAGCGCAACCGTGTTGCGCGCATGGTGGGCTTGCTCGCCGTGCTCTTGGCGCTGACCAGCGCCGTCGGATCTTTCCTTGTCCTGACCGGTCAGACCTCCATCGAGCCGACACCGGCGGTGGTGCGGGCGGCCGGTCTTCTCAACGGCGTCGTCGTCCTGTTTCTCCTGGCGACCGTCGTCTACGAGGCGGCCGGACTTTGGATCGCCCGCCAGCGCGGGCGCGCCGCCGCGCGCCTGCATGTGCGCATCGTGGCGCTTTTCTCCATCATCGCCGCCCTGCCGGCGATCCTGACGGCGGGCATCGCCTCCATCACGCTCAACAAGGGTCTCGACCGCTGGTTCGCCGAGCGCACCACCGCCATCATCGAGAATTCGCGCGAGGTGGCGGAGGCCTATGTGCAGGAGCACAGCCGCATCCTCGCCATCGACCTTCTGGCGATCGCCAGCGAGTTCAACCGCGTCAGCCCCGATCTTGAGCTGAACCGGCAGGCGATCGCCGCCTATCTCTCCAATCAGGCGCAGCTGCGCGGCCTATCGGCGATCTCGCTCATCCGACGCGACCGCACGCCCATCGTGGAAGGCACCACGGCCACCAATCTGAAGGTGCCGCCGCCGCCGGCCCAGGTCTTCGAGGATGCCGACAAGGGCCGACCGGCGCTGATCGCGCCTGGCACAACCAACCTTGTCGGCGGTGTGTTGAAACTCACAAGCCTCGACGACGTTTACCTCTACCTTGCGCGGCCACTCGACCCCAAGGTCACTCGTCAGGTTCGCCTGACCGCGGAGAGCGCCGCCGAATATGGGCAATTGCAGGAAAACCGCTTCGGCGTGCAGATCGCCTTCGCCATCCTGTTCGTGGGCATGGCGCTGGTGGTGCTGTTATCGGCCATCTGGATCGGCCTTGGTTTTGCCAACCGTCTCGTGCAGCCGATCCGGCAATTGATCGGCGCGGCCAGTGACGTTTCGGCGGGAAATCTCGATGTCAGCGTGCCAGTGGAGCAGGAGGCCGGCGATCTCGGCCTGCTCTCGGCCACCTTCAACCGCATGACCGGCCAGCTTCGCTCGCAGCGCAATGCCCTCCTTTCCGCCAACAGCCAGCTCGACGAACGCCGCCGCTTCACCGAGGCGGTGCTCTCCGGCGTCTCGGCGGGCGTCATCGGCCTCGATCCGGAGGGCGTGGTGACGCTGGCCAACCATCCCGCCATCGAATCGCTCGGGGAGGGCGATAGCGGCCTCGTCGGCCGCAAGATCACGGATGTCGTGCCCGATTTGTCGCGTGTCCTGGAGGAGGTGTCGAGCCGCGGCCGGGGCACGGCGCGCGACCAGATCACCGTCAGCCGCAATGGCGAGAAACGCACGCTCAACGTGCAGGCGACGATCGAGCAGTCGAGCGATTCAGAGAGCGACGGCTTCGTGCTGACGCTCGACGACATCACCGACCTGGTGGCCGCGCAGCGCCGTTCGGCCTGGGCGGACGTCGCCAGGCGCATCGCCCACGAGATCAAGAACCCGCTCACCCCGATCCAGCTCTCGGCCGAGCGCATCCGCCGCCGCTTCGGCCCGCAGGTGGAGGAGGAGAAGGACCGTCAGGTCTTCGACCAGTGCACCGAGACGATCATCCGCCAGGTCGGCGACATCCGCCGCATGGTGGACGAATTCTCCGCCTTCGCGCGCATGCCCAAGCCGGTGATGGAAAAGCGCGACCTGCGCGAGCTCATCCGCGAGGCGGTGTTCCTGCAGGAGGTCGGCAACCCCAATATCGGCTTCGCCCTCGACATGCCGGAGGAGCCGGTGGAGGCGCCGGTGGACCATCGGCTGGTCACCCAGGCGCTGACCAACATCGTCAAGAACGCCACGGAGGCCATCGAAAGCGCCATCGAGGCCGAAGGCGGGGCGCGCAAGGGCGGAGAGATTCGCGTGCGGGTGAAGGATGGCGGCGATTTCGCCGTCGTCGACGTCATCGACAACGGCAAGGGTTTGCCGCAGGAGGGCCGAGAGAAGCTGCTTGAGCCCTATATCACCACGCGCCAGAAGGGGACGGGCCTCGGGCTTGCCATTGTCCGCAAGGTGATGGAGGAGCATGGCGGCTCCATCGAACTTTACGACGCCAGCGCCGTTGGCGTCGACGAGCCGGGCGCCTGTGTCCGGCTGAACTTTCCCTACAGCAACCAAGCGGCTGCCGCGCCGGCTCAGGAAACGCCGGACGAGCGCGCCGTACAGGAGGCGAAGTGAAGATGTCTACCGACATCCTGGTGGTGGACGACGAGGCCGATATTCGCGAGCTCGTCGCCGGAATTCTGGAGGATGAGGGATACGGCACGCGCACGGCCGCCAACAGCGACCAGGCGCTGGAGGCGATCGCGGAGCGGCGCCCGGGGCTGATCTTCCTCGACATCTGGCTGCAGGGCAGCCGTCTGGACGGCCTCGCCCTGCTCGACGTCATCCACAAGGAGCATCCGGAGCTGCCCATCGTCATCATCTCCGGACACGGCAATATCGAAACCGCCGTCTCGGCCATCAAGCGCGGCGCCTACGACTATATCGAAAAGCCCTTCAAGGCCGACCGGCTGGTGCTGGTCGCCCAGCGCGCCATCGAGGCCTCGCGGCTGAAGAAGGAAGTGGCGGAGCTGAAGCAGCGCTCCGGCGAGAGCAACGATCTCGTCGGCTCCTCCTCCGCCATGCACCATCTGCGCCAGACGGTGGAGCGGGTCGGGCCGACCAATTCGCGGGTGATGATCTTCGGCGCCTCCGGCGCCGGCAAGGAGCGCGTGGCGCGGGCCATCCACGCCGTCTCGCGGCGCGCGGAGGGGCCTTTCGTCGTCCTGTCATCGGCCAGCATCACGCCGGAGACGATGGAGGTGGCGCTTTTCGGCACCGAGGCGATGAACGGACACGGAAGGCGCGTCGGGGCGCTGGAAGAGGCGCATGGCGGCATCCTTTATCTCGACGAGGTGGCCGACATGCCGCGCGAGACGCAGGGCAAGATCCTGCGCGTTCTCGTCGAGCAGACCTTCGAGCGCGTCGGCGGCTCCAAGAAGGTGAAGGTCGATGTGCGCATCCTCTCCTCCACGGCGCGCGACCTGGAGGCGGAGATCAAGGAAGGCCATTTCCGCGAGGATCTGTTCCACCGCCTGGCGGTGGTGCCGATCCGCGTGCCCTCGCTGGCGGAGCGGCGCGAGGACGTGCCGGAACTCGTCGACTACTTCATGGCGCAGCTCGCCCAGACTTCCGGCCTGCCGGTGCGGCGCATCGCCGATGATGCCATGGCGGTGCTGCAGGCGCATGACTGGCCCGGCAATCTGCGCCAGCTGCGCAACAACGTGGAACGGCTGATGATTCTCACCCAGGGCGACCCGGAAGCCATGGTGACGGCGGCGATGCTGCCGCCGGAGATCGGCGAGATCCTGCCGGCGACGCCCGCCGACGGCTCGGCGCATATCATGTCGCTGCCGCTGCGCGAGGCGCGCGAGGTCTTTGAGCGGGAGTATCTTTCCGCCCAGATCAACCGCTTCGGCGGCAACATCTCGCGCACGGCCGAATTCGTCGGCATGGAACGGTCGGCCCTGCATCGCAAGCTGAAGAGCCTCGGCGTATAAGAGCGCCGGATTGAGGCACCGCACGCGGCGGGCAAGGGGCATTCATGCGTATCATTATTTGCGGCGCCGGCCAGGTCGGCTACGGCATCGCGGAGAAGCTGGCGACGGAGAACAACGACGTCACGGTGATCGATCAGTCGCCGCGCCTCGTCAACGCCATTCGCGACACGCTCGACGTGCGCGGCTTCGTCGGCCACGGCTCGCATCCGGACGTCCTGGCCAGGGCCGGCGCGGAGGAGGCGGACATGCTGATCGCCGTCACCTTCTACGACGAAGTCAACATGATCGCCTGCCAGGTGGCGCATTCCCTTTTCAGCCTGCCGACGAAGATCGCCCGTATCCGCTCGCAGACCTATCTCGCCAAGCATTGGAGCAATCTGTTCTCGCGCGACAATCTGCCCATCGACGTGGTGATCTCGCCGGAGGTGGAGGTCGGCGAGATGGTGCTGCGGCGCCTGGCGCAGCCGGGCGCGGTGGAGACCATTCCCTTCGCCGACGACAAGGTGACGGTGCTCGGCATCGCCTGCGACGAGGAATGCCCGGTGATCGATACGCCGCTGCGCCAGCTCACCGAGCTGTTCCCGGATCTCAACGCCACGGTGGTCGGCATCTTCCGCAGCGGCCAGCTCTTCGTGCCGCGCTCGGCCGACCAGATGATGGCCGGCGATCTCGTCTACGTGGTGACCAATTCGGAGCGGGTGAAGCGCACGCTCACCATCTTCGGCAAGGAGGACACGCTCGGCTCGCGCGTCGTCATCGGCGGCGGCGGCAATATCGGCCA
This sequence comes from Afifella pfennigii DSM 17143, assembly GCF_000688515.1. Taxonomy (GTDB): domain Bacteria; phylum Pseudomonadota; class Alphaproteobacteria; order Rhizobiales; family Afifellaceae; genus Afifella; species Afifella pfennigii. The sequence goes on from NZ_JHZK01000007.1 coordinate 145,254, forward strand.
TTACGTCGCCAACCATCTGGAGGAGCGCAATCCGCGCGCCAAGATCAAGGTGATCGAGGTGGACCGCGAGCGCGCCGTGCACATTGCCGAGGCTCTCGACCGGACGGTGGTGCTGCACGGCTCGGCGATGGACGAGGTGATCCTGAAGGAGGCCGATATCGCCGATGCCGACACGATGATTGCCGTCACCAACGACGACAAGGTGAACATCCTTTCCTGCGTCATGGCCAAGCGCCTCGGCGCGCGGCGGACGATGAGCCTGCTCAACGATCCGGCCTTCCCGCCGCTGGTGCGCACGATCGGCATCGACGCTTTCGTCGATCCGCGCGCCGTCACCATCTCGCGCATCCTCCAGCATGTGCGGCGCGGGCGCATCCGCAACGTCCACACCATCCAGAACGGCGCGGCGGAGGTGATCGAGGCCGAAGCGCTGGAAACCTCGCCGCTGGTCGGCCGGCCGCTCAGCGAGCTCGATCTGCCGAAGGGCATCCGCATCGGCGCCATCCTGCACGAGAACGAGGTGATCGTGCCGACCGGCGCCAGCCAGATACGCAAGGGCGACCGGCTGGTCATCTTCGCCACCGCCGATCAGGTGCCTCGCGTGGAGCAGATGGCGCGGGTCAGCCTTGAATACTTCTGAGCGCGGCCCGGCGTTCCGGGGCAGGGGGGAAGTGCGCGGCCGGCGCGCGGCGGGCCTTGTGCCGATGACGCTTCGCGCCTATGCCGGCTGAGAGTTGCCGAGGAGTCGCGTGAATGTCGAGAGTGGCCTATGTCAACGGCCGGTACGTGCCGCACCGCGCAGCCTGCGTCCATATCGAGGATCGCGGCTATCAGTTCGCCGACGGCGTCTACGAGGTCTGCGAGATCTGGCACGGCCATATCGTCGATATGCGCGGACATCTCGACCGGCTGGAGCGCTCGCTCGACGAGCTTGAGATCGCCATGCCGATGACACGCGCGGCGCTGCGCGTGGTGCTGCACGAGGTAGCGCGGCGCAACCGCGTCAGGGAAGGGCTCGTCTATGTGCAGGTGACGCGCGGCGTCGCCCCGCGCGACCACGTCTTTCCCGGCCCCGATGTGCGCCCTTCCATCGTCGTGACGGCCCGCTCCAGCGACCGTGCGAAGGCCGATCGGACGGCCGAGGAAGGCATCGCCGTCATCACCGTGCCAGACAATCGCTGGGAGCGGGTCGACATCAAGTCCGTCGGCCTGCTGCCGAACGCGATCGCCCGGCAGCGGGCGAAGGAAGCCGGCGCCAAGGAGGCCTGGTTCGTCGACGATGAAGGTTTCGTCACCGAGGGCGCGGCGACGACGGCATGGATCGTCACCAAAGACGGCACGCTCGTCACCCGCCCGAACGGTACCGGCATCCTGCCGGGAATCACGCGCAGAACCGTGGAAGAGGTCGCCCGGCGCGACGGCTACCACGTGGAGGCGCGCAAGTTTACGCCGCAGGAGGCCAAGGAGGCGCGCGAGGCCTTCATCACCGCGGCGACGACGCTGATCATGCCGATCGTAACCATCGACGGCACCACGATCGCGAACGGCAAACCGGGCTCCGTGGCGACGGCTATCCGGCAGCGCTTCCACCAGGTGGCGGAACTGGAAGCCGTCTAAGCGGAGCCTATATTGTGGTTATCCCGGCCAGGGGTGACAGCTGGCCGCAAAGCAGGCAATCTGCTGGTGCGGCGCAACAAGAATAAAGGTCGGCAAATCGAATGGGCGAAAAGAACCAGAACTTGCAAGATACCTTCTTGAACCATGTGCGGAAGGCAAAAACTCCACTTACGGTTTTTCTCATCAACGGCGTGAAGCTCCAAGGCATCGTCACGTGGTTCGACAACTTTTGCCTGCTGTTGCGGCGCGATGGGCATTCGCAGCTGGTCTACAAGCACGCCATCTCCACGGTGATGCCCAATCAGCCCGTGCAGTTGTTCGAGCCCGACGATGGCGACAACGGATAGGCATTGCGGCGGATAGGCATTGCGGCGGATAGGCATTGCGGCATCACGATCGCAAGGAGCTGACAGGAGAGGGCGCGCCCGAGGAGGCGCGCGATCCTGAGCGCACGCTCGTCCTGTTGCCGGAGCTGCGCGGCCAGGACGAGGGAGCGCCCTCGCGCCCGCCGGAGGCACGCCGGGCGGAAGCCGTCGGGCTTGCCGAAGCGATCGGCCTTCATGTGGCGGAGGCGCTTGCCATCCCGGTGCGCAAGCCGGTGCCGGCGACGCTGTTCGGGGCAGGGAAGGTGGAGGAGCTGAAGCTCGCCATCCGCACGCTCCAAGCCGGTCTCGTCATCGTCGACCATCCGATCTCCCCGATCCAGCAACGCAATCTGGAGCGGGCCTGGAACGTCAAGATCCTCGACAGGACCGGGCTCATCCTGGAGATTTTCGGCGAGCGCGCCCATACCAAAGAGGGCACGCTGCAGGTGGAGCTCGCCCATCTCAATTACCAGAGAAGCCGGCTGGTGCGCTCGTGGACGCATCTGGAGCGCCAGCGCGGCGGCTTCGGCTTCCTCGGCGGGCCCGGCGAGACGCAAATCGAGGCCGACCGGCGGCTGATCCAGGACCGCATCCGGCGCATCGAAAAGGCGCTGGAGAGCGTGCGCAACACACGCAACGTGCACCGCGCCAAGCGCCAGAAGGTGCCGCATCCGGTGGCGGCGCTGGTCGGCTACACCAATGCCGGCAAATCGACGCTGTTCAACCATCTTACCGGCGCCTCGGTGATGGCGCAGGACCAGCTCTTCGCCACGCTCGACCCGACGATGCGCCGCGTGGCGCTGCCGCACGGCGAAACGCTGATCCTCTCCGACACGGTGGGCTTCATCTCCGACCTGCCGACGAGCCTGGTGGAGGCCTTTCGGGCGACGCTTGAAGAGGTGATCGACGCCGATCTCATCGTGCATGTGCGCGACATCGCCTCGCCGGAGACGCAGGCGGAGGCGCAGGACGTCGCCGGCGTTCTCGCCGAGCTCGGCATCGAAGCCTCCGATCCGCGCCTCGTCGAGGTGTGGAACAAGGTCGACCTGCTTGAGCCGGCGGCGGCGGATGCGCTCCGGCGCAAGGCCGCGGCCGCGCACAACACCGTCGCCGTCTCCGCGCTCACCGGCGAGGGGCTCGCCGAACTCCTGGCGCTTCTGGAGGCGCGGCTGTTTGAGGGCAGGGCGGTGGTGGAGGTGATGTTCGAGGCGGCCCGCTCCGGCGAGGCCGCCTGGCTCTACGAGAACGGCGAGGTCCTGGCCCGCCACGACGACCCTGAGACCGGCGTCTCCAGCTTGACGGTGCGGCTGCCGAGCGGGCGGCTCGAGCAATTGCGCGAACGGGCGCGGGGCGAGGGAATCCGGCTGTCGGTCTCGCGCTGACCCGCGTTTATTTGTCTAGACAAATCCAATCGACGCGCCATCCGCGTCTCAGCCGCCCGAGGTTTCGCCGGCCTTGGCCGCCTGCCACAGGGTTTCCATCTCCTCCAGCGAAGCCTCCTCGATCGGCCGCCCGGCGGCGCCGAGGCCCTTTTCGATGGCGGCGAAGCGGCGGCGGAATTTCTCGTTGGTGCCGCGAAGCGCCGCGTCCGGCTCCACGCCGGCCAGCCGCGCGACATTGACGAGGGCAAAGAGCGCATCGCCGATCTCGTCCTTCAGCCGGGCCGGATCGCGCGGCTCGCCCGCAAGCTCGCTCTCCATCTCGCCGATTTCCTCCTTCAGCTTTTTCAGCGCGCCTTCGACATTTGGCCAGTCGAAGCCGAAGGAGGCCGCCTTCCTTTGCAGCTTCAGCGCCTGAAGAAGGCCCGGCAGGCCCCGCGGCACGCCCGCCAGCTCGCCGTCTTCCGTCGCAAGGCCGCGGGCGGCGCGCCGTACCTTGCGCTCCGCCTTTTCCTCCGCCTTGATCTCCTCCCAGCGCTGCTTCACCGCCTCGGCGGCGTCCGCCTCCCCATCACCGAAGACATGTGGACCGAAGACATGCGGATGGCGCCGCAGCATCTTTTCGGAGATCGCCTCGGCAACGTCGTCGAAGGCGAAGGCGCCGGCTTCCTCGGCCATGCGGGCATGGAAGACGACCTGCAGGAGAAGGTCGCCGAGCTCGTCCCTCAGATCCTCCAGGTCGCCGCGCTCGATGGCGTCGGCGACCTCGTAGGCTTCCTCGATGGTGTAGGGCGCGATGGAGGCGAAATCCTGCCGCACATCCCAGGGGCAGCCGGTCTGCGGGTGGCGGAGCGCTTCCATGATGGCGATGAGCCGGTCGATGGCGGGTGGTTCTTGTCTGTGCATGGGCCTTCGCATAGCGCAGCCGCGCGCGGTGCGCCAATGAGGCGCGTGGCTTTCACACCGGAACGGCATGCGCGCCGATCGCGTCCTCGACGACCGGCCGGAGGTCGCGCGAAGTTTTCGAGACGTCTCGACGTGGAGGGGAGCGGCTTGTCAGGTCCTCGGCGGCCGACGCGGAAGCGAGGCGCAACCGACAACGCTCAACACGCAAGTCGCATAAGATGCATTATGGAACATAATTGAGGTCGGAAAGGGCGCCTTGAGAGCCTTTCTCGGCGGCTCTAACCGCGCCGCGCCGGCCGCCTTTCGTCCGGATCGTAGGCAAGCTCCACCACCATGCCGTCATAGGCCGGCTCGACGTTCTCCGGCAGCTCGCGTTTCAGCGCGTTGTAGTCGAGATCGACATGCATATGCGTCAGGATCGCGCGGCGCGGGCGCACCGTCTCGATGACGCCGAGCGCTTCCTCCACGGAGAAATGCGAGGGATGCGGCTTGTGGCGCAGCGCATCGAGCACCCAGATATCGACGCCGTGCAGCGCCGCCAGCGCTTCGCCGGTGAGCCCTGAGACGTCCGGCGAATAGGCAAAGCCGCCGAAGCGATAGCCGAGCGAAGGCATGGAGCCGTGGATTTGGCGAAACGGCAGCGCCGTCAGCCTGCCGCCCGGCCCGTCGATGACGACCGGCTTTGCCGGCTCGATGACATGCGCATTGACGATCGGCGGATATTCGCTGCCTTCGGGCGTGCGGATGCAATAGCCGAAGCCTTCCTCCAGCCGTTCCATGGTCGGCCGGTCGGCGTAGATATCGACGCGCCGGCGCATGGTCATGACGAAGCCCCTGAGGTCGTCGATGCCGTGGATGTGGTCGGCGTGCGGATGGGTGTAGAGGACGCCGTCGATCTTCGTCAGTTCGGCCGCAAGCGCCTGTTCGCGCAGATCCGGCGAGGTGTCGACGAGCACCTGCGTCGCCTCGCCGGAAGGCTTCACCCGCTCCACCAGCGCCGAGCAGCGCAAGCGCCGGTTCCTCGGCTCGGCCGGATCGCAGGCGCCCCAATCGCCGCCGATGCGCGGCACGCCCGGCGAGGAGCCGCAGCCGAGAATGCGCACGCGCAGAATGTCCGCCACGTTCAGGGCCGCGTCACTTTGGAGAAGAGGCGGAAGAAATTCTCGCTCGTCGTCTCGCCGATCTCCTCGGGCGAGACGCCGCGGCATTCGGCCAGAACGGCCGCCGTATGGGCGACATAGGCCGGCTCGTTGCGCTTGCCGCGAAACGGTGTCGGGGCGAGATAGGGCGCGTCGGTCTCCACCAAGAGCCGGTCGGCCGGCAGATCGCGCGCGATCGCCCGCAGCTCCTCGGACTTCTTGAAGGTGAGAATGCCGGAAAAGGAGACGTAATGGCCAAGGCGGATACCCGTCTCGGCAAGAGCGCGGCCGGAGGAAAAGCAGTGCAGCACCGCCGGAAAGGCGCCCTTTTGCGTTTCCTCCTCCAAAATGGCAGCCATGTCCCGATCGGCGTCGCGGGCATGGATGATGAGCGGCAGGCCGGTCTTTCGTGCCGCTTCGATATGGCGGCGAAGGCCCCTCGCCTGTCCCTCGCGCGAGGCGTTGTCGTAGAAATAGTCGAGGCCGGCCTCGCCGATGCCGACCACCTTCGGGTGCTCGGCAAGGGCGATGAGATCCCCGGCGGTGACGTCCGGCTCCTCGTCGGCGTTGTGCGGATGGGTGCCGACGGAGCCATAGACGTCGTCATAGGTCTCCAGGAGCGCGCGGATCCTGTCGAAGCTGGCGAGCCGCGTGGAGATGGTGACCATGCGCAGGACGCCGGCGGCGCGGGCGCGCTCCACAACCGCGTCGCGCTCCTCGTCGAAATCGGGAAAATCGAGATGGCAGTGGCTGTCGACGAGCATCAGGTCGTGGCCTTGGCCGTCCCGGCGGTCGTCTCCGCTTCCACATAGCGCGGAAAGATGGCCGCGGGCGGCGGCAGCGCCGTGCCGGGAACAAGACGGCCGCCCTGCCCGAGAGCGGCGAAGTCGCGCTTCTCGGCGGGGACGGCGAGAAGGTCGAGAAGCTTTATCGCCGAGCCGGGCATCACCGGCTGAACGAGCACGGCCACCTGGCGGACGACCTCGGCGGTGACGTAGAGCACCGTCGCCATGCGCTGCGGATCGCTCTTGCGCAGAGCCCAGGGCTCCTGCGAGGCGAAGTAGCGGTTGGCCTCGCCGACCACCTGCCAGATGGCGGCGAGCGCCTGGTGGATCGCCTGCTCGCCCATGGCGGCGCGGCAGCGCTCAAGGAGCCCGTCGGCGGCGGCCAGCATGGCCTCGTCGGCCGGCGAAAAAGCGCCCGGCTGCGGCACGGCGGCGGCGCAATGCTTGCCGACCATCGACAGGGAGCGCTGGGCGAGATTGCCGAGATCGTTGGCAAGATCGGCGTTGATGCGCCCGACGATGGCATCGTGGCTGTAGGAGCCGTCCTGGCCGAAGGAGACCTCGCGCAGGAAGAAGTAGCGTACCGCATCGAGGCCGTAATGCTCCACGATGGCGAACGGGTCGACGACGTTGCCGACCGACTTCGACATCTTTTCCCCCTTGTTGAAGAGGAAGCCGTGGGCGAAGACGCGCCGCGGCAGAGCAACGCCCGCCGACATCAGGAAGGCCGGCCAGTAGACGGCGTGAAAGCGCACGATGTCCTTGCCGATGAGGTGGATGTCGGCCGGCCAATAGCGCCAGCGCGGGGCGCTTTCGTCGGGAAAGCCCGCGGCGGTGATGTAGTTCGTCAGGGCGTCCACCCAGACATACATGACGTGGCGCTCGTTGCCCGGCACCTTGATGCCCCAGTCGAAGGTGGTGCGCGAGATGGAAAGGTCCTTCAGGCCCGATTTGACGAAGCTGACGACCTCGTTGCGACGCTCCGCCGGCCCGATGAAACCCGGATGCGCGCGATAATGCTCAAGCAGCTTGTCCTGGTAGGCGGAGAGGCGGAAGAAGTAACTTTCCTCCTCCACCCATTCGACGGGCGAGCCGAGCGGCTCGCGGCGCACGCCGTCCTCGCCGAGGCTCGTCTCCTTCTCGTCGAAGAAGGCTTCCTGGCGAACGGAATACCAGCCGGAATACGTGTCCAGATAGATGTCGCCGTTCGCCTGCATGCGCTCCCAGATCGCCACGCAGGAGCGATGGTGGCGTTCCTCGGTGGTGCGGATGAAGTCGTCGTGGGAGACGTTGAGCACCTCCATCATGTCGCGGAAGCGCTGTGAATTGCGGTCTGCAAGCTCGGTCGGCGTGATGCCTTCCTTGGCCGCCGTCTGCTGCATTTTCTGCCCGTGCTCGTCCGTGCCGGTCAGAAAGAAGACGTCCCGGCCGTCGAGCCGCTGAAAGCGGGCAAGCGCGTCCGTCGCCAACGCCGTATAGGCGTGGCCGATATGGGGGACGCCATTGGGGTAGAAGATGGGCGTGGTAATGTAAAAAGTCGGCTTTGCGGTCATCGCATTCGGCCCGCGATCAAGTGAAAATGGGGCGGTGGGGATGACGCGCGGCTTCGGCAACGGTCTCAAAGACGTTGAGCACGAATTGCCTGCGGTCGAGATTGAAGGTTTCCACCTCCGCCGAGCGTCGGGCCACCTTTTCCCATAGCTCCGCCCACCTGGCAAGCGGCAGAGAGGGCGGCGAAGCGCCCTCCTCCGGCTCCGCAAGACGGCGCACGCGCCGGTCGAGATAGCCGCCGACGAGATCGGCGAATTCGGCCCAGGCGGCGCCGCGGGCGGAGGCCGCCTGCTCGGCGACGGCCTGCAGGCTGGCATGGTCGGTGGCGGCGAAGGCGCGCACGATGGCGCGGTAAAGGGAGAGGCCGTTGCCGCCGGCAAGCTCCAGGGCGCGGCGGGCGCTGCCGCCGGCGAGCGCGGCGACCGTGGCCAGATCCTTCTGCGGCGGCCGGGCAACGCCGAGCGCATCGAAGATGCGGGCGATCTCCGTCTCGCTGAGGAGCCCGAAGTGAAAGCTGCGGCAGCGCGAGCGGATGGTGGGCAGAAGCTGGCCCGGCCTGGCGGTGACGAGGACGAAGACGGTGCGCTCCGGCGGCTCCTCCAGCGCCTTCAAGAGCGCGTTGGCGGCGCTGCGGTTCATCTCCTCGGCGCCGTCGACGATGACGATGCGCCAGGCCCCCTCGCCTGCCGTGGTGCCGAGGAAGGGCACGATGCGCCGGACCGTGTCCACCGAGATCACCGTGCGGAAGGTCTTGCGCTTGTCGTCCCAGGGGCGCTGCAGATGCAGGACGTTGGGATGGGCGCCCTCGGCGAGGCGCCGGTGCAGCGGATGGCGCGCGGCGATGGCGAGGTTTTCGGCCGCCGCCACATCGGCCGCCGCCGGGTCGGGCTCGGCCAGCAGGAACTTTGCCAGGCGGAAGGCGAGCGTCGCCTTGCCGACGCCCACGGGACCGCAGAACAACAGGCCGTGATGCAGGCGGTTGCCGCGATAGGCGGTCAGAAGCTGGCGCTCGGCCGCTTCGTGGCCGATGAGATGCGGGTTCTCCTGCGGCAAGGGCACGCCGGCCAGGCGGTCCAGCGAGGGACGCTCCTCAACCGGCTTCCTGGCCATGGCTCAACATGCCTCGGCGGCAAGGCCGAGACGGGCGCGCACCGCGCTGGCGATCGCCGCGGCGACGGCCTCCTCGTCCTTGGAGGCGTCGATGACGGTGCAGCGTTCCGGCTCGGCCGCGGCGATCTGGAGAAAAGCCTGCCTGCGGGCGGCGTGCACCGCCTCGACATCGGCCTCGAAACGGTCGGCGAGGCTGCGCCGCGCGGCGCGGGCAAGGCCCTCGGCGATGTCGATATCGAGGATCAATGTCAGGTCCGGGCGGGTGTCGCCGACGGCGATCTCCTCCAGCCGGTCGAGCTTCTCAGGCTCGGCGCCCGCCGTGCCCTGATAGGCCCTGGTGGAATCGGCGAAGCGGTCGGAGATGACCCAGGTGCCGGCCGAAAGCGCCGGACGGATGACGCTCTCCACATGGTCGCGCCGGGCCACGGCGAAGAACAGCGCCTCGGCGGTCGGCCCGAAGGGCTTCACCAGGCCGGCGAGAAGAAGCTGGCGGATCGTCTCCGCCTCGGGGCTGCCGCCGGGCTCGCGGGTCATCAGGACGTCGTGGCCGGCGCTCCGGATCAGATCGGCGAGGCGCCATGCCTGCGTCGACTTGCCGGAGCCCTCGCCGCCTTCCAGCGTGATGAAGCGGCCGCGGGCGGGGCTCACAGCCATCCGAAGAGGAGCTCGCCCAAGGCGTCGAAGGCGCGCCGATGCAAGGGTCCGACGGCGATTGCCTCGGCGGTGTAGAGCGGCGTTTCCTGGATAAGGCGCTCGCCTTCCCAGACCTTGAGGCTGCCGACCTTGATGCCGGCCTCGACCGGCGCCTCGATCGGCCCCTGATAGACGGCGCGCGCCCGCAAGGGCTCGGTGGAGGAGCGGGCGATGAGGACGCGGATCGGTCCTTGCGCCTTCAGAGCCACCCCGCCTTTCTCGCCGCCATAGACGCTCGCCTCCGCCACCACCTCGTCCGCCTCGAAGGCGGTGATCTGACGGAAGGCGCGGAAGCCCCATTCCAGCAGCTTGCGGGCCTCCGAGGCGCGCTCGCCGGGGCTCTTGCAGCCATTGACGACGACGATGAGCCGCTGGGTATTGGCGACGGCCGAGCCCACGAGCCCGTAGCCCGATTCCCGCGTGTAGCCCGTTTTCAGGCCATCGGCGCCGATACCGGCGTCAAGCAGCGGGTTGCGGTTGCGCTGGGTGATGTTGTTCCAGGTGAAATCCGGCTCGGCGAACATTTTGTAGAGCTCGGGGTATTCGGCGATCATGTGCCGCGCCAGGATGGCGAGGTCGCGCGCCGTCACCCGCATCTCCGGGTCCGGCAGGCCGGTCGCGTCGCGGAAGGTGGAATTGGTCATGCCAAGCTCTTCCGCCCGCCTGTTGAGAAGGTCGGAAAAGGCGATCTCGGAGCCGGCGATGCCCTCCGCCACCGCCATGGCGGCATCGTTGCCCGACTGGATGATGATGCCGCGCAGCAAATCCTCCAGGCGCACGCGCGAGCCGAGCTCGGCGAACATGGTGGAACCGCCGGAGGCCGCCCCGCCCTCGCGCCAGGCATGCTCGGAGATGACGAACTCGTCGTCGAAGCTGAGCTCGCCCTCCTTCAACAGATGGAAGACGTACTCCACCGTCATCAGCTTGGCCATGGAGGCGGGCGCCATCGGCTCGTCGGCGTTCTTTTGCAAAAGCACCGTGCCGCTATCGAAATCCATCAGGATGGCGAAGGGCGCACTGGTGTCGAACTCCTGCGCAAGTGCCTGTTGCGGCAGCCACAAAAGGAGAAACACGCCAAGCAGGCGGTAAAGAAGGCTTCGTGCTGAGAAGGGAATCGCGCGCATTTCCAGACGTATCGCTTGCTCGCCCCGCGCACATAAAGCGCGGCTTGCCGGCAGAATCAACGGGATGCGAGGCGCTTCAGGCGATTTTGCTCAGCTTCGCCGAAGGCGGTGGACGGCTGTGCCGCGAACTCGTCGAGAGCGGCGAAAGCAGCGTTCACGCGCTCCTCAGGCACATAGGAGCTGCGCAGAGCCAGGCGGCGCGGCGCCGGCTGCGGCAGCGTGAAGCTGGCCGGTTGCGCCGATGGCCGGGCTTCCTCGGCAGCGGCGAGCTGGGCGCTCGCGCCGAGCGCCGCGGCCGGATCGAAGGGCGTGCCGGAGGCGACCTTCTCGCTGTCGACCGGTCCATCGAAAGCCTCATCAAGCGCCGTCGCGCCGGGCTCGGCCTCCGGGGCATAGGCGACCATGATATTGGCCGCCGCATCCGCCGGATCGGGCGCGCTCGGAAGCTCCGGGCCGCGATAGGAGGCAAGAAGGAACTGCGTGTCGTCCTCTTTCAGCGGCGCATGCTCGACATACTCCACCTTCACCTTGGCCATGCCGGCATGCTTGAAGTCGAGCACCTCGGCCGCGCGCTTGGAGACATCGATGAGACGATCGGAGTGGAACGGGCCGCGATCGTTGACGCGCACGATCACCGAGCGGTCATTGGCGAGGTTGGTGACGCGCACATAGCTCGGGAGCGGCAAGGTCGGATGCGCGGCCGTCAGCATGGCCATGTCGAACACCTCGCCATTGGCCGTCAGCTTGCCGTGGAAGGCATCGCCGTACCAGGAGGCGGTGCCGGTGCGCTCGTACTCGTCCTCATGTTTGGGCTTGTAGACGCGGCCGGCGATCTCATAGGCCTTGCCCACCTTGCGGTAGGCATTGGCGCGAAGCGAGGCGACGGCGCTCTCCGAGGCCCCCTCCCCGCCCTCGGCCGCGCCAGATTGGCCTTTCGATGTCAGCGAGGTCGTCAGGGAGGCCTGTTCGTCGGGCGTTGCAACGCAGCCCGCCATCAGCCCGGCAAGGGCTGCAGCGGCGATGACGACCTTCATGCCTGGCCGGCGCTTTTCTGGCTCCACCCTGCTCTTCCCCTGGATACCGGCGCGAGGGGACGCGGCGCTGCGTCCTTCCCGACCGATACCTTGCCTGCCATCCGGCCTTCGGCCTTATGCGACGGCGCGGCTTGCCCCTGTTAAGGATTACTCCTTCCTCCAGAATACGACGAAGCCGGGGCGAAGGTCTGCCCCCCGGCGGCAAAGGTTCGAGGAGTGTGGCGGATCGGCCACGCAGCGATGGCGGAGGCGGGCCTCGCCGGCTTGTCCGCGTCCGCTTTTGGTTAACCGTAGCCCACGGAAAAGATTGAATAAAATTCGTATCGGCAGCACTTAACCGTCAGAACAAGATGCGGAAATGTGACCATGTCGCTGGCAAATGTGGACGCGCCTAAGGCGTCCGGCAAAGATCCGTCCGGGGCGGGACACTCGGCCCTCAATCTGGCGGCGGCCCGCGTGGCGGCGAATCTGCGCCATCGGCCGGTCTCCGTCGCCTTCCTGGCCACCTTTCTGCGCCTTGCGGATTTCGTCACCCTCTTCGCCATCGGCGCGGCGATCTACGCGCTCTACGTCGTGCCCGGCGGCGAGGCGTACAGCCTGCACTATCTCTTCCCGCTGATCATTCTGCCGGCGCTGACCGTTTCCTTGATCGGCACCTTCAAGGGCTACGCCCTGCCCGCCTATCGGCGTCCGCTCGGCTATATCGGCAAGACGGCCGGCCTGTGGGCGGCGGTCTTCGGCTGTTTCAGCCTGTTCATCTTCTTCTTCCGGGCCGGCGAAGATTTCTCCCGGCTGTGGCTCGCCGTGTGGTTCGTGTGCGGCTTCGCCTCGCTCGGCATCGTGCGCCTGATGATGGCGCGGCTGGTGCGGGAATGGACGCGCAACGGGCTCTTGGAGCGGCGCGCCGTCCTGGTCGGCGGCGGGCCGGAAGCGGTGGCGCTCATCCACGCCCTGGATGCCGAGCCAGACAACGATATCCGCATCTGCGGCATCTTCGACGACCGCGAGGGCGATCGCGCGCCGGCGGTGCAGGAGGGCTTTCCGCGGCTCGGGCGCATCGACGAGCTGGTGGAGTTCGGCCGGCGGGCGCAGATCGACATGCTGATCGTGGCGCTGCCGCTGACGGCCGAGCGCCGGCTCTTGGAGATGATGAAGCGGCTCTGGGTGCTGCCGGTGGATATCCGCCTGGCGGCGCATACGACGCGGCTGCGCTTTCGCCCGCGCGCCTATTCCTTCATCGGCTCCGTGCCCTTCCTCGACCTGTTCGACAAGCCGATCGCCGGCTGGGATTCGGTGGTCAAGCGCGTCTTCGACGTCACTTTCGCCAGCCTGGCGCTGGCCGCGCTGTCGCCGATCATGCTGGCGGTGGCGGTCGCCATCAAGCTCGACAGCCGCGGCCCGGCGCTCTTCCGCCAGCGCCGCTACGGCTTCAACAACGAGCTGATCGAGGTCTTCAAGTTCCGCTCCATGTATGTGGAGATGGCCGACGCCAATGCCGCCAAGCTCGCCACGCGGGACGATCCGCGCATCACCCGCGTCGGCCGCTTCATCCGCAAGACCAGCCTCGACGAGCTGCCGCAGCTCATCAACGTGCTGAAAGGCAATCTCTCCCTGGTCGGCCCGCGCCCGCACGCGCTGCTGGCCAAGGCGGCGGACCAGCTCTACGAGCAGGTGGTCGACGGCTATTTCGCCCGCCACCGGGTGAAGCCGGGCATCACCGGCTGGGCGCAGGTCAATGGCTGGCGCGGCGAGACCGACACGCAGGAGAAGCTGGAGCGGCGCGTGGAGCACGACCAGTTCTATATCGAGAATTGGTCGGTGCTTTTCGACCTCTACATCCTGCTGCTGACGCCCTTCCGTCTGTTCAACGACGAGGCGGCCTACTAGGCCGAAACGGCCCGCCGCCCCTCAAGGCTCAGCGAAGATCGGCAAGCGAGAGACGCGGCGGGCGCCCCCTCGCCACGCGGGCCGGAGGCGGGCTCGCCGCCTGCGTCCTTTGAAAGCGGGCCGGGTTGAAGCCCCAGAGGATGCCGAGCAGCAGCCAGAAATGCCGCCAGTGCTCGCCCTCGTGCAAAAGGGCGCATAGGAGCGGCCCCAGAAAGCAGATGAAGACCGCGACGGCGGCCGGGTGATGCCCGGTCGTTCGGTAATTGGCGAGGCTGAGAAGCACGGAGGATATGAACAGGGCCAGGAAGGAAAAGCCCGCCAGCCAGCCGTAGTTGAGGAAGGAGGAGAGGAAGATGTTATGGATCGGCTCCTCGAAGATCTTGTCGAGCTGCAGGATGCCGAGCCCGGCCGGGTTCTCCAGGATCAAGGGAATGGAGCGCACATAGCGGCCGTAGCGTCCCTCGCGGCCGGAATCGTAGGATTCGGCGAGCGTCGCGCGCTGGGTGAATTTCTCCGCGAATTCCGGCGAGCTGACCAGGGCCGCCGTCAGGATCATGCCCGCAAGCACCACCAGCGCCGTGCCGTAGGCGAGGACCCGGCCGAGATGGCCGCGGTTGAGAAAGACGATGTAGCCGATGGAGCAGATCAAGGTGGCGGTGATGGCCGCGCGCGAGAAGGAGACGAGGATGCCGAGCACCAGGATGGCGATGGCGGGCCCGAGCAGCGCCGCCCGGCCGATGCGCTCGTGCAGCATGTAAAGGCACATGATGAGGCCGGGCAGCAGGAAGGAGGAGTACATGTTGGGATCGTCGATGAACCCCTTGCCCCGCCCGTCCCATGTCAGCGCGTCGATGCCCAGGGCGAAGCCGACGATGCCCAGACAGGCGGCGATCACCGTGGAGACGATGTAGACGCCCATGAAGGCGTGCAGCTGGCGCGGCCCCCAATCGTTGGAGATGTAGGCCGCGCTGATGCCCAGGACGACGACGAAGGTCTTCTTGAAGGCCTCCTGCCCCACCTCCGGCTCGCCGATAAAAGGGATGGAGGCGATCCAGAAGGACACCGTCCAAAGCACCAGAAGGGTGAAGAAGACGAAGAAGGTGAGGCGCACCTTCTGCCAGACGAAGACCGACAGGGCGAGCGCCAGCATGAACAGGAAATCGACCGGCGAGGGCCGCGACAGCGTGTAATTCATGGCCAGCACGGCGATAAGGAAGACTGCGTTCCTCACCGTGGTCGGATAAAGCCTCCAACGGCCGACTTCAGCCTGCATCGGCCAACGGTCCCATGCGATACGGAGCGGGTCGCCAGTTAGGGGCGAGAATGGTTAATTTTGGCTGAGGCTGGCGCCCGCGAAGAGGTTGCCGCCCGCTCCCCCGCCGGCGTCCCCTGCCCTCGCTTCCGCCCCACCGGGAGCGCCTTGGCGGCGGCCCTTTTCGGGCGCGGCGGAAGGGTCTTGGATTTGTTCCGGCAAAGCGGCTTATGCGCATTGCGTGGGGCGAAGCGGCTCACTATAGTCCGCCGCGCTCGGAGCGTAGCGCAGCCTGGTAGCGCACTTGCATGGGGCGCAAGAGGTCGTGGGTTCGAATCCCGCCGCTCCGACCATCCCCCCACTTTTCCCCGAACGGCCCCCACTCTTTCGTTGACTGTTAAGAAGCCGTCTGGAGCGCGGTTTTGGGGCCAATGGCTTTGGCAAAGGCCTCCAGGATGAGGCGCAAGAGAAGCCTCAGCCAGCGGAGGATGAGGCGGAAGTTGTAGCCGGCGGCGGTGAGGACGGCATTGGCGTGGTCGCCGTGGCGTCCCTTGAGGAAGTTGCGGCCCATGTGGCCGTCGGTCTTGAGGTGTCCGATAACGGCCTCGATGGCGGATCGTCTTCTGAGCTCCTTCTTGATGGCCCCGAACACGCCCCGCTTCTGCCCGGAGCGGAAGACGCCGAGCGGCCTTGGC
>NZ_JHZK01000008.1 GCF_000688515.1 Afifella pfennigii DSM 17143
GCCTCGTGCGCATCGAGCTTGGAGCGTGACGGCTGGCCCTGCTTGCGAGCCTCCGTCTCGCCGGTCTCGCGATAGCGGCGATACCAGGCCCCGGCCGTCGAGATCCCGATGCAAAAGCGCCGCGCCGCCTCGCGCGTCGAAACTCCATCCTCAATCGCCGCGATCACACGGCCGCGAAGGTCGCCGCTCAGGCTCCTCGACATCTTCACCTCCTGGCAAATCACCAGCAGCATCGAATCAGACAAGCCAGACCGCGTGAAGCCTCAAACCGACTCTAAGTTCATCGAAGATGCTCTAGCTGAGCTTTGCCTGCGCGTCGGCCCTATCCGCCGAGCGGGTCGATGACATGCAGGAAGGAGCCCACGACGGAGCCGCGGCGCAGGCCCGCCTCGCCGAGATCGGCGCCGGAAGCGTCCCGCACGCCAAAGAGCCGCTCGGCGGCGCCTTCCACGACGATGGAGGCGTAGTGGAATTCGTGGGCGGCGAGCGGGCCGGCGAAGGGCAGGTCGACGAGCGGGGCAAGACGGCGATAGCCCAGATGCAGCTTCGGATGCTGGAACGAGGTGACGAGCGGCAGGAGCCCGGCCATTTCGTGCGAAACCCCCTGCGCATCGATCAGCGCCTCGCCGAGCGCCATGAAGCCCCCGCATTCGCCATAGACGAGGGTGCCGCGCTCCGCCGCGCGGCGCAGCCCCTGCCGGAAAGAGGTGGCGGCGGCGAGGCGGTCGGCATAGAGCTCCGGATAGCCGCCGGGCAGAAAGACGGCGCCGACGCCCTGCGGCGGGCCCTCGCCGGCGAGCGGGGAGAAGAAGGAAATCTCCGTCCCGTCCGCGCGCCAGCCCTCAAGAAGATGCGGATAGGCGAAACGGAAGGCGATATCGTTTGCAACCGCGATCCTCTGGGCCGGCGGGGGCAGGCCGGGGGCGGGGCTTGCAGGCCCGGCAACCGGCGCGGCGGCTTTGAAGATGGCGTCGAGCGCGGTGTGGCGCTCCATCAATTCGCCGGCGCGCGAAATCGCCTCCAACAGCCCGCGCTGTTCCTCCGCCTGGACGAGGCCGAGATGGCGCGAGGGCAGGGCAAGGTCCTTCTGGCGCGGGATAAGGCCGAGAAGCGGCACCTGCGTGCGCTCAAAGCCTTCGCGGATAAGGCCGGCATGGCGCTCCGAGCCGACGCGGTTGACGAGGGCGCCGATGAGCGGAAAGCCCTCGGCGAGACGCGAAAAACCTTCCGCCACCGCCGCCACCGATTGCGACATGCCGTCGGCTGCGACGACCAGGAGCACCGGCAGGCCAAGGGCACGCGCGAGCGCGGCGGTGGCGCCGAGGCCTTCGGCACCGCCGTCGTAAAGGCCCATCACCCCTTCCACCACGAGAAGGTCGGCGCCCTCTGCCTGGCGCGCGGCGAGCGTTGCCAGCCGCTCGGGGCCCATGGCGAAGGCATCGAGATTGACGGCCGGCGCGGCGCTCGCCGCCTCCAGAAAGCGCGGATCGATGTAGTCGGGGCCGGCCTTGGCGGCGCGCACGGCAAGCCCGCGCCGCTTGAGCGCCGCGATCAGCCCGGCCGTCAGCAGCGTCTTGCCGGAATGGCTGGAGGCGGCGGCGATGAGGATGGCGCGTGCAGGCGTGCTCAAGCCGTCCTGCCGGTGCCGTCCGCTTCGCGGCGAAGGGGATCGGGGTCAAGCGCGCGGCCGCAGAGCGCGCCGAGCCAGTCGAGGCCGGCGCGCAGCCTCACCACCTCGCCGAGGACGACGAGGGCGGGCGGCGTCAGGCCGGCGGCGGCGCAATCGGCGGCGGCGCGGCCAAGGCTCGTCTCCAGGACGCGCTGGCGCGAGGTGGTGGCGTCGCAGACGATAGCCACCGGCTCCTCGGCGCCGCGCCCGGCGCAAAGGAGCGCATCGGCGATCGTCTCAAGATGCTTGATCGCCATGTACATGACGATGACCGGAGAGGATTTCGCCAGGGAAGCCCAGTCGATGGAGGAGGGCGTCAGGCCGGTCTGGTCGTGGCCGGTCAGGAAGGTGACGGCGTGGTTGATGTCGCGGTGCGTCGACGGGATGCCGGCATAGGCGAGGCCGCCGACGCCGGCGGTGACGCCCGGCACGATGCGGAAGGCGATGTTGTGGGCGACCAGCGTCAGGGCCTCCTCGCCGCCGCGGCCGAAGAGAAGGGGATCGCCGCCCTTCAGCCGGCAGACGCGCTTGCCGGCGCGGGCGAGCTCGACCAGCCGCAGCGAGATGTCGCGCTGCTTGGGCGAGGGCTTGCCGCCGCGCTTGCCGGCATATTCGATGACCGCGCCGGAACGGGCGTAGGTCAGCACATCCGGATCGACGAGGGCGTCGTAGACGACATGGTCGGCCTGGGCGAGGGCGCTCGCCGCAAGCAGCGTCATCAGGCCGGGATCGCCCGGCCCGGCCCCGACCAGCCAGACGGAGCCCGGCTCAAAGACCGGCAGACCGGCAAGGAGGTTTCGACGCGCATCGTCCATCTGCCTCTTCTGGCAAGCGCCGGGCGCCAAGACAAGCCGTCTTGGCAAGCCGCGTTTGGCGGGTGCCGAAGGGCGGTCTATAGAGCGCGTTGAAGATCGGGGGAGCGGCTTCATGCCCAAGGTGATGATCCTCGGGGGAACGGCGGAAGCGGGCGAGCTGGCGGCAAGGCTCGCCGGGGACAAGCGCCTTGACACGGTGACCTCGCTCGCCGGGCTGACGCGGCTGCCGAATGTCGCCGGGCATGTGCGCCGCGGCGGCTTCGGCGGGCCGGACGGCCTTGCCCAGATGCTGCGCGAGGAGGGCTACGACGCGCTCGTCGATGCCACGCATCCCTTCGCCGCGCAGATCGCCCGCCATGCCGCGGAAGCGGCGGAGGCGGCCGGCGTGCCGCGCATCAAGCTGATGCGCCCGGCTTTCGAGCGGCGTCCGGGAGACGCATTTCTGGAAGTCTCCGACATGGCGGAAGCGGCCGCCGCGATCCCGCAGGGCGCCCGCGTTTTCCTGGCGGCGGGGCGACGGGAAATCCGGCCCTTCGCCGAACGGGCGGATCTGTGGTGCCTTGTGCGCATGCTGGAGCCGCCGGTGCCGGGCGAGAAGCTGCCGGCGGGCGAGCTTGTTCTCGGCCTGCCGCCGAGCGAGGCGGAGGAAGAGGCGGCGCTGCTCACGAAGCACGGCATCGGCTGGATCGTGTCGAAGGATTCCGGCGGGCGGGCGAGCGCCAAGATCGAGGCGGCGCGAAGGCTCGGCCTCAAGGTGGTGCTGGTGAAGCGGCCGGAGCCGCCGCCCGGCCCGCAGGCGGCTCAGCTGGAGGCGATTCTCGCCTGGCTGGAGGCGACGCTTTTCCCGCCGGCCGGGCAGGGCTGAGGCTTCGCCTGCCTGCGGCCGTCGCTCGCCAGCCAGCGGTCGAGAAAGACGCTCAGCCAGCGGCGCACCGGCGGATCGTAGCAGAACCATTTGGCCATGTGCTCAGAGCGCGGCTGCGCTCCCGGCAGGGCGAAGCGGGCGGCGCCGCGCACGGTCCAGCGGCAGGCCATGGCGTAGGTCAGCTCGGAATGGAACTGCACGGCGAAGGCCGCCGGGCCGAAGGAAAAAGCCTGGTTCTCAAAAAGCTCGCCGCGGGCGAGGAGCGTTGCGCCCCGCGGCAGATCGAAGCCCTCGCGGTGCCATTGATAGACATGGCTCGGCCAGTCCATCAACGCCCTGCCCTCGGGTGTCGGTGACAACGGGTAGAAGCCTATTTCGGCGCAGCCCTCGCCATGGCTCTTCACCTCGCCGCCGAGCTGCTTCACCAGCATCTGGGCGCCGAGGCAGATGCCGAGGAAGGGCGCTTTCTCCTTCAGGGCGACGCCGATCCAGTCGATCTCGCGCTTGACGAAATCGTCCGTGTCGTTGGCGCTCATCGGGCCGCCGAAGATGACGGCGCCGGCATGGCCGGCCATCGTCTCAGGCAGCGTGTCGCCGAAGCGCGGGCGGCGGATGTCGAGCGGATAGCCTTTCGCCTGAAGCATCTGGCCGAGCTTGCCGGGGCTGGAGGTCTCCTGATGCAGGATGACGAGGACGGGGCGGCGTCCCGGCGCGGATGGACCGGCGGGAGCCGCGTTCACGAGGCGTAGGGGATGGGCAAGGTCGCTCATCCGATCTTAGCCGGGTTCCTCTGCGATGCGGCGCTCGGCGACGGCGTGTTTGAGGGCAATGCGGACATTGCGGTCCACGCCGAGAAGCTCGGCGACCCGCCAGACGAGATTGTCTTCGAACTCATGGACTTCGCCATCGACATAGACGATTTCCCACAGCCGTTCCACCGCGCGGATGCGTTCCTCGATGCTCATCTGGCGTTTCAGGACGGAGGTGAAGCGGTAAAGGTCTATCGCCTCCGCATCGACCCGCTTCGCTTCCTCGATCAGCTCTTCGAGCGCGGCGCCGGAAAGCCCGTATTCCGCTTTCAGGATGGCGCGAACCTTGGCGAGCTCGCCCGCGCCGGCAACGCCGTCGACGGCCACGCAATGCACCATCAGCGCGGCGAAGGCGAGGCGCTTGTCGTCATCGGTGAAGGTCGGCGTGTCGTCGTCGGAGCCGACCGAGTTGAGAAGCTGACGCAATCTTTGCAGCATGATTCCGATCCGTTTGTGCCCAAAAGCTAGGGCAGGTTGGGCCCGCTTGCCAATGACGCTCCGGTAAGGTCCCGGCGAAGATGCGGCCGGAACTGCGTCAAAAGGGTGATCGCCGGCTTCCGGAGCGGCCACCCGTCGGAACGACTGGTCGCGGGCACGGGAAGCGGCCGGCCGGCTTTCGCTTGGGCGTAGGCGCCTTGTGGTCCATGATGAGACGGCGCTCCGGCGTGTCGCCGGGGCGGAGTTTGCTGAAACGAAGGGAAGGACGACGTGATGGCGAAACGGCTATCCTTCCTTGCCGCCCTCTTGCTGGCGGCGATGGCTGGCCATGCCGGAGGCCAGGAACTGGCCGGCTGCAGCGCGGCGGCGGCGGACGAACCACCACGCACCGTCTATCGCTGCGAGGGCGGTCTGGTGATCGAGGCGGAGGCCGCCACGGAGCTTCGCGCGGTTGCCGGCGCAGGCGGGCCGCAGCCGGCGGTCGTGGAGGTTGAGGGCAATGCCGTCCTCATTGAGGCCGGCAGCGGGCGCGGCGCCTTTCAGATACTCACCCCCCATGCCATCGCCTCGGTGCGCGGTACGGTCTATGCCGTGGAGGTGAGCGCGGGCTCCACGGCGGTCTTCGTCGTTGAAGGCCTTGTCGGGGTCAGCCGTCGCGACGGCGCCGAGGGGGTGCAGCTTGAAGCCGGTGAGGGCGTCGACGTGGTGCCGGGCGAAGCCTTGACCGTGCGCGAATGGGGTCAAGGCAGGGTCGACGAGCTCCTCGCCCGTTTCGGGCGTTGACGGCGAGGGCGCGGACGCGCCTGCCGTTGTGGGCGGCCGGCCTTGCGGCCCTCCTGTCGGTAGCGTGGACGTTTCTGGTCGGCTCGCCGCATCTTGCCGGAACGCGCAGCCTGCTCGACCGTCTGGAAGCGCCGCTCGCCGATCTGAGGCTCGTCCTGGCCGGGCCGCGGCCGGCGCCTTCGCAGGTCGTCATCGTGGCCATCGACGACCGCACCGTGGCCAGCGAAGGCGGATATCCGCTCAGCCGCGCCCGCATCGCGGAAATCGTCCGCAGATTGTCGGCCGTGGGAGCGAAGGTCGTCGCTATCGATCTTCTGTTTCTCGAACCGAGCGAAGAGGAGGCGGATAGGCGCCTCGTGGAAGCGGTCTCGGAGGTGCCGACGGTGCTTGCCGCAGCGGCGCGCTTTTCCCGGCCGCACATGCAGGCAAACGGACCTCCCCAGAGCACGCAGGAGCTCTGGCCACTGCCTTCGCTGCGCGCGGCCGCTTCGGTCGGCCTCGTCAACGTCTCGGCGGATGCGGGCGGCACGCCGCGGCACTTGCCGATGGTGTTCGTCACCTCGCAAGGCCCGGCGCCGGCCTTCTCGCTGCGCGCGGCGGCGCTCTTCCTGGGCGCCGAGCCGGTGATCGGCAAGGCGGCGCTGACGCTCGGCGGCCAAAGCGTGCGTCTCGATCTCGGCGAGCACCTGCCGCTGCGTTTCTACGGACCGGCCGGGTCTGTGGAGACGCTGAGCGCCGCCGATATCCTGGCCGAGGATGGCTTCAAGGCGCGGTTGGCCGGCCGGCTCGCCGTGCTCGGCGTGACGGCGACGGCCGTCGGCGACACCTTCAGCACGCCCTTCGATCCGGTCACGCCGGGCGTTGAGGTTCTCGCCACCGGTATCGGCAACCTTCTGGCGGGCGATGCGCTCATCCGCGACGCAGCGATACGGCGGATCGACCTTGTCATCTCAGCGGGGCTGGCGGCTGCGAGCGCCGTTGCCCTGGCGATCATGCCGCCGAGCCTCGGCATCCCGCTGGTCCTTCTCATCACCGGAGCCTGGCTCGGCGCGCTGGCGTTCTTTTTCGCCGAGGGATGGTGGCTGAGCGCGGCCCTGCCGATTGCGGCCGTCATCCCCTCCGCCACATTGGTGACGCTGGCAAGGCAGATACACGAGCGCCGGCAGGCCGGAGCGTTGGCGCGGGCGCAGGATGCGCTCGCCCGCCTGCAGCCGCCCGCCCTGGCGGCGGAGATTGCGCAAAACCCCTCCTTCCTGCGCCATCCGGTGGAGCGCAGCGTTGCCATTCTGTTTCTCGACCTTTCCGGCTTCTCGCGCCTCAGCGAATTCATCGGCCCGGCCAAGACGGGCGACTTCCTGAAAGAGTTCCATGCGCTGATCGAGAACGAAGTGGTCGCCCATGAGGGCATGGTGCTCGGCTTCATGGGCGACGGGGCGATGATCGTGTTCGGGGTTCTGGGCGAGCGCGCCGACGATGCGAGCCGGGCTCAGGCGGCGGCCTTGGCGTTGGTGACCGGCGTGCGCGGCTGGATCGGACAGACCGAGGGTGCGGGCGGGGCCGTCGATGTGCGCGTCGGCGCGCATTTCGGGCCCGTCGTTCTCTCGCGCCTCGGCTCGCAGACGCATGAGCACATCACCGCGGCGGGCGACAGCGTCAACCTGGCGAGCCGGCTGATGGAAGTCGCCAAGGAGGCCGGGGCCCAAGTGGCGGTCTCGGCGGAGCTTCTCGCCGCGATGGGGCCGCAAGGAGCCGAAGCCCGGCAGCCGGACGAAATGCGCGATGTCGATATTCGCGGACGAAGCCGGAAGGCGCGGGTCGGCCTTTATCGTTGGGAGCGCCGATGACGGTATGAGACGCCGGCACCGATGGCGGCGTGGGCGGGCAAGACCCGCGACAGGCATCCGGGCCGCGTGCCGGATTTGGGCCAGCGCTCAGTGCTGAAGGCAGGCGTTGCTCTGCCAACCGGCCCAACGCGGCTTCACAGATGCGGTGCGAATTCCGCTAATGTACGCCGGCACCGCCACTTTTTCCCGACCGAGATGGATACCTCCTACGCCTATTTCGCCGAAGTCGCCCGCCAGGGCTCCATCCGCCAGGCGGCGGAGCGGCTCAACATCTCCGCCTCCTCCATCAGCCGGCAGATCATCAAGCTGGAGCACGATCTCGGCGTGCCGCTGCTCGCCCGTCACGCCCAGGGCGTGAAGCTGACGGCGGCGGGCGAGATCGTGGCGGAGTTCGTCCATAGCCGGCATCGCGAGCTTGCCCGGCTGCGCGCGAGGGTCGACGAATTGAAGCGGCTGGAGCGCGGCCATGTCTCGCTCTACACGGTGGAAGGCATGCTCGGCGGCTTCCTGCCGCGCGCGATCGCCGATTTCTCCCGGCGCCATCCCGCCCTCACCTACGAGGTGGTGATCGCCGGGGCCGACGACGTGATGCGGGCCGTGGCCGACGACCGCTGCGACCTCGGCATCGCCTTCCAGCCGAAGCCGCGGGCGGATGTGGAAATCGTCGGGCATATGGCGCAGCCCGTGCTCGCGGTGGTGACGCCAGAGCATCCGCTGGCGCGGGAGGAATCGCTCAGCATCGCCGATCTCGTCGCCTATCCGGTCGGCCTGCCAGATCCGAGCTTCGGCATCCGCCATATCGTCGATCTGGCGACGGAAAGGGCTGCGATCGAGTTGCAGCTTCGTCTGGAAACCAACTCCATCGAGATGGTGCGCCAGTTCGCTCTCTTCGGCATGGGTGTCGCCTTCCTGCCGGAATTTGCCTTTCAGCGCGAGGCCGCCGCCGGCTCGCTGATCGGCATACGCCTCATCGAAACGGAGCTCGCCTCCGCCACGACACAGTTCTGCAAGCATGGCGAGTTCGATCTGACCTGGGCGGCGCGCAGTGTGCTGGAAGCTCTGGTGGAGGCGAGCGATCAGATGCTGGTGTTGCGCTGAACGCAACGCTCTGTGCCGCTCTTTGCGCTTCCTTCGCGCAGCCCGATTGCGCCACACTCTCCCGATACGCACCAACAGGGAGGGGTTACGATGAAAAAACAAAACACCACCACAAGGCCGCTATGGGGCGGCGCTGCCGGAAGACTGACCGCTCTGGCCTTGCTCGCCGGCGCGGCCGGCCTGACGCAGTCAGCCGCGGCGCAGGAAACGATGAAGGTCGGCGCGCCGCTGCCGCTGACGGGGGCGCTTTCCCCGGAAGGTCTGAAGCAGCAGCGCGGCTACGATCTGTGGGCCAAGACGGTCAACGAGGCGGGCGGGATCACCGTCGGCAACAAGACCTACAATGTCGAAATCGTCTATGTCGACTACGAGTCGCAAACCCCGCGCGCCGTCCAGTCGGCAGAGCGCCTCATCACCGAGGATGGCGTAAGCTTCCTCTTCTCGCCCTTCGGCTCAGGCGCCGCGAAGGCGGCGAGCAGCGTCTCGGAGCGCTACCAGATCCCGACCGTGGCGCCCACCGCCTCCTCGCCCTCGGTTTACGATCAGGGCTACCAATATCTCTTCGGCACCTTCACGCCGAATTCCACCCTGACGACGCCGCTTGCAGATATCGTCGCCAATTCCGGCGAGGAGATTAAGACGGTCGCGATCTATGCGCGCAACGACCTGTTTCCGCTCGCCATCGCCCAGGAAATGGAAGCCTCCGCCAAGGCGCAAGGGCTGGAGGTCATCTCCTTCGACGAATACGCCATCGGCACGATGGACCACGGCTCCGCCTTCACGCTGATGCGTCAGTCGCAGCCCGATTGGGTCTTCGCCACCGGCTACATCAACGACCTCATCCTCATCCGCAAGCAGATGGCCGATCTGGGCATCACTCCGAAAGTGCTGACGATGATCGCCGGACCGGCCTACAAGGAGTTCATCGAAGCTTCCGGCCCGCTGGCGGAGAACGTCTCCAGCGCCGCCTGGTGGCATCCGGCCGTCTCCTATGAGGGCGAGGACATTTTCGGCGCCACCACCGATTACGTCGCGGCCTTTGAGGCCGAGTACGGCTCCACGCCCGATTATGCCGAAGCCTCAGCCTCGGCCGCCGGCGCCATCCTGCAGGTCGCCATCGAGAAAGCGGGCACGATCGAGCCGCAGGCGGTGCGCGACGCGCTGGCCGGCCTCGACATCGTCACCTTCTACGGCCCCGTCCGCTTCAGCGAGACCGGCCAGATCAACTCGCTTGAGCCGCCCGTCTTCCAGATCCAGGACGGCACCGCCAAGGTCGTCTTTCCCGAAGACGTGAAGCAGGCCGATATGCGCTACGGCGACATCAACTAGGCCCTCACCGCAGCCCGCAAAGCTCCCGCGGAAGCCGCCGCGGGAGACCCTCCGGCACGACGAGCGAGACATGCTTTACGCGCAGATTCTGATCAACGGCCTCGTGCTGGGCGGCCTCTACGCCTGTATCGCGGTCGGCTTCTCCCTGGTTTGGGGCGTCCTCAACGTCATCAATATCCTGCACGGCACCTTCGTCGTGCTCGGCTCCTATATCGCCTATTTCTGCTACGTTCATCTCGGCATCCATCCCTTCCTGTCCATCATCGTCTCCGGCGGCATCCTCTTCGTCCTGGGCTTTTTGGTGCAGGCGGGGCTAATCAACCGGGTGATGGGGGCGCCGGTGCTGACGACGCTGGTTCTGACCTTCGGGCTGGAGCTCCTGCTCAACAACGGCATCCTCCTCGCCTTCTCCGCCGATTACCGCACCGTCCAGCTTGCCAATCCTCTCGGCAGCACCATCATCGGTGGCCTCGTCTTCCCGCTGGAGCGGGTGGTGGCGACGGCGCTGGCGCTCGGGCTCACCGTGCTGCTCTACGTCATGCTGGCGAAATCGCGGATCGGCCGCGCCATCGTGGCCGTGCGCATGGATGCAGAGGCGGCGGCGCTGATGGGCGTCAACGTCAAGCGCATCTACGCCGTCACCTTCGGCGTCGGTGCGCTCATGGCGGGTGCGGCCGGCAGCCTGCTTGCCATCGTCTTCCCGATCTCGCCGCTCAATTCCACCGAGTTCCTCGGCATCGCCTTCGTGGTCTGTGTGCTCGGCGGGCTCGGCTCGGTCGCCGGCGCCATGGTGGGCGGGCTCGCCCTTGGCGTCATCGAAAGCTTCGGGGCGCTGTTCATCGGGCCGGAGCACGGGCTCACCATCGCCTTCACGCTGCTCATCCTGCTGCTCATCTTCAGGCCGACCGGCATTATGGGGCGGAGGGGCTACGAATGACCCGCGTCCTGCCCGTCGTTCTCGTCATCGCCCTTGTCGCAGCGCTGCCTCTCCTTGGCGACAATTACCTGCTGCGCCTCGGCACGATGGGGGCCATGTATGCGGTGATGGCGCTCTCCTGGAACGTCATCGGCGGCTTTGCCGGCTATCCTTCCTTCGCCACCGCCGCCTTCTTCGGCCTGGGAGCCTATACCGGGGCCATCCTGCAGGGCGCGGGGGTCTATATGCCGCTCGCCTGGGTGGCGGCCTGTCTCGCCGCGGCGCTGTTTGCCGGCCTGCTCGGCCTCGCCATCCTGCATCTGAAAGGCCATTACTTCGCCATCGCCAGCCTCGTCGTCGCCGAGGTTCTGTTGGAGATCACCACCTCCTGGACCAGCCTCACCGGTGGCGGCATGGGGCTCAACCTGCCGATCCTGCGCATCTCCGTCGACGCGCAGGCGCGCCTGTTCTTCTGGGCGATGCTGGCGCTGGCGAGCCTGACCCTGGCGATGAACTGGATCGTCGCCAACCATCGGCTCGGCTTCGGGCTCAGATGCATCCGCCAGAACGAAGACGCCTCCGGCATGGTCGGCATCAACACCACCCTCTACAAGGTGATCGCCTTCATCCTCTCGGCCGTCTTCGTCGGCGGCGCGGGGGCGCTTTACGCCTCCTGGGTGTTCTATATCGAGCCGCCGGACGTCTTCGCGACGCTGACCTCGGTGAAACCGATCGTCATGGCGCTTCTCGGCGGCGCGGGCACGGTCCTCGGACCGGTGATCGGCGCCGTCCTCTTCCTCGTCATGGAAGAGCTCGTCTGGCGCAACCTCCTGGAAATCCACGCGGCGGCGCTCGGCATCCTCATCGTCATCCTGATCTTCTTCCTGCCCGGCGGCGTGCTCGGCCTGTTCAAGCGGCGGCGCAAGCCGGCCGCGCCGAGCCGGCCGCTGGCCAGCGCGGAGGCTGGACGATGACGGCGATCCTGAGCCTCGACAACGTCACCCAGCGCTTCGGCGGCCTGACGGCGCTCGATGCCGTCAGCCTCGACATCGCGCCCGGCGAGGTGGTCGGCCTCATCGGCCCGAACGGCGCCGGCAAGACGACGCTCGTCAACATGGTGAGCGGCGTCTACAAGCCCTCCACCGGCACGATCACCTTCGATGGCAAGCGCATCGACGGGCTCAAATCCTATCAGATCGCCCGGCTCGGCGTGGCGCGCACCTACCAGGTCGTGCAGCCCTTCCCGGAAATGACGGTGCTGGAGAACGTCATGTCGCCGGCGACCTTCGCCGCCGGCAATCTCGGCGTGGAGGCCGCGCAGGAGAAGGCGCTGGAGGCGCTGCGCTTCTGCGGCCTTGATGAGCAGGCGCAGATGCGCGCCTCGGAATTGACGCTGGCCGGGCGCAAGCGGCTGGAGCTCGCCAAGAGCCTCGCGATGGACCCGAAGGTGCTCCTCCTCGACGAGGTGAATGCCGGCCTCAACCCGGCCGAGATCGACCTGGCGCTCGATCTCATCCGACGCATTTCGGCAAAGGGCGTCACCATCGTCATCATCGAGCATTTGATGAAGGTGGTGATGAACCTTTGCAGCCGCATCGTCGTCCTCCACCACGGTGCCAAGATCGCCGAGGGCACGCCGGCCGAGGTGACCTCCGACCCGCATGTCATCGAGGCCTATCTGGGCAATCGCTACGCCAGGAAGCAGGCCGGCGAGGCGAAGGAGGGTGCCGATGGCTAAGCCGCTTCTGAGCGTTGCCGGGCTGGAGGCCGGCTATGGCGACATCCAGGTCCTTTGGGGCGTCGATCTGGAGGTGGCCGAAGGCGACATCGTCTGTCTCGTCGGCTCCAACGGCGCCGGCAAGACGACGCTGCTGAAGACGATTTCCGGCCTGGTGAAGCCGAGCGCGGGCTCGGTCCGCTTCGCCGGCGAAGAGCTCGCCGGCAGCGGTCCGGGCGCCATCCTGGGCGCCGGCATCGCGCAGGTGCCGGAGGGGCGGCGCCTCTTTCGCACGATGAGCGTGCGCGACAACCTTCTGATGGGCGCCTATCTGCGCAAACCGAGCGATCCTTCCGTGGGCGAGGATCTCGACCGGGTGATGCAGATGTTCCCGCGGCTTGCGGAGCGCGCGCGCCAGGATGCCGGCACCCTGTCGGGCGGCGAACAGCAGATGTGCGCTATCGGCCGGGGTATCATGAGCCGGCCGAAGCTCTTGATGATCGACGAATTGTCGCTCGGCCTCGCGCCGCGGGCGGTCGAGCTCCTCTCCGAATCGCTCCTGGAAATCAACCGGGCCGGCACCACGGTGCTGCTTATCGAGCAAGACGTGCTGACGGCGCTGGAGATCGCTTCACGCGGCTATGTGCTCGACCGGGGCCGGGTGCTGATGAGCGGACCCTCGGCCGTTCTCGCCGAGGCTCCCGAGGTGCGCGAAGCCTATATCGGCGCCTGAGACGACGGACACGTAAAGAGATGAAAGGTGATCCGAATGAGCGCGATTGAAAGCGCCCGCCCGCAGCGGCTGGAGAAGATCCTGGCGCCCTATGACGGTGCCGTCGTCGGCGAGATGGAGGTGGCTGGCGCCCAGGAGGTGGAAGCGGCGCTCGCCGGCGCGCTCGCCGCCTTCAAGGTGATGAAGCGGCTGCCACGCTTCGTGCGCGCCGATATTCTCGACCGGACGGCCGATATCATCGAGGCCCGGCGCGCCGAATTTGAGCGGCTGATCGCGGCGGAGGCCGGCAAGCCGCTCTACGATGCGCGCGGGGAGATGTCGCGCTCGCTGTTCAACCTCAGAAACGCGGCGCGCGAGGCGCGGGCCTTTTGCGGCCACGAAGTGCCGCTCGACGTCGATGGCGGGGTGTTTGAGTATCAGACGGCGACGCCGGACGGACGGGCGCTCGACCTCGGCAAGACCGATATCGACATGCTCGCCAATCTCGGCCGGCGTTTCGGCGTCGCCCGGCGCTTCCCGATCGGGCCGGTGCTCGCCATCACCCCGTTCAACTTCCCGCTCAACCTCGTCCTGCACAAAGTGGCACCGGCGATCGCGGTCGGCAATTCCGTCGTCCTGAAGCCGGCGCCGCAGACGCCGCTGACCAGCCGGCTGATGGCGGAGGCCTTCGCCGAGGCCGGCCTGCCGGAAGGGGCGCTTACCGTCGTGCATTGCGACGTTCCGCTGGCGGAGAAGATGGTGCGCGACGAGCGGCTGAAGATGGTCACCTTCACCGGCAGCGCGAAGGTCGGCTGGCACATCAAGGACATCGCCGGCAAGAAGAAGGTGGCGCTGGAGCTCGGCGGCAATGGCGCCGTGGTGGTGGCGCCGGATGCCGACCTGGAATTCGCGGCCGCCCGCTGCGTGCGCGGCGGCGTCGTCTATGGCGGCCAATACTGCATCGGCGTGCAGCGCATCTATGCCCATGCCGGGATCTACGAGCGCTTCAAGGCGCTGTTGGTGGAGAAGGTTGCGGCCTGCCGTACCGGCGATCCACTGCAGGAGGGCGTCGATGTCGGCCCGGTCATCGACGAGGGGGCGGCCAAGCGCATCGAAAGCTGGATCGAAGAGGCCGTTGCCGGCGGGGCGAAGCTGCTTACCGGCGGCAAGCGCGAGGGCGCGCTCATCCATCCGACGGTCATCACCGATACCCGCCCCGACATGAAGGTGGAGTGCGAGGAGATCTTCGGGCCGGTCATCACCCTGACGAAGGTGGAGACGGTGGAGGAGGGCGTGCGCCGCGCCGCCAATTCCCGCTACGGGCTGCAGGGCGGCTTTTTCACCAACGATCTGCGCGCCGCCTTCCGCTCGCTGGAGGATTGGGACGTCGGCGGGCTGATGATCAACGACGTGCCGATCTACCGGATCGACAACATGCCCTTCGGCGGCTGGGGGGATTCCGGCTTCGGCCGCGAAGGCACCCGCTACGCCATGGAGAGCATGAGCGACATCAAGTTCCTTGTCGTCAATTACGGGTGAGGGTGTGACGGGTCCCGCCAAGGTGGCCGTCGCCGGGCTCGGTGCCATCGGCTCCAAGGTCGCGGCCGCGCTTGACGCCGGTCTGCCGGGGCTGAAGCTCGTCGCCGTGGCAGCCGGCGAGGAGGCGGCGGCGCGCCGGCTCATCGCCTCCTTTCGCGAGGAGGTGCCGATCCTGGCTCTCGGCGAGCTGGCGGGCCTCGCCGATATCGTGGTGGAATGCCTGCCGCCGGAGCTTTTCGCCGAGCTTGCCGGCCCGACGCTCGCCGCCGGGCGCACATTGATCGCGGCGAGCGCGGGAGCGCTGCTGGCCAACGAGGCGCTGGTGAAGATGGCCGCGGCGCATGGCGGGCGCATCGTGGTGCCTTCCGGGGCGCTTGCCGGTCTGGACGGGCTTTCCGCCGCCGCGGAGGCGGGGCTCTTGAGCGTGCGCCTCGTCACCCGCAAGCCGCTTCGCTCCCTGGCGCAGCGGGTCGAGGTCGGCGGCGAGACCATCGATCTTCGAGATCTTGCCGCGCCGAAGCGTCTTTACGCCGGCTCGGTGCGTGAGGCCGTCGCCGCCTTTCCCGTCAACGTCAACGTCGCCGCCTCCGTCGCCTTCGCCGGGCTCGGGCCGGAGCAGACGCAGATCGAGGTCTGGGCCGATCCGGGGGCGAGCCGCAACCGCCATACCCTCTTCGTCACGTCGCGCGCGGGCGCCTTCACCGTGGAGGTGGAGAATCTGCCCGACCCGGCGAACCCCAAGACCAGCAGCCTCACCGCTTACAGCCTCATCGCCTGTCTGCGCCGGCTCCGCGCCCCTTTCGCGGTCGGTAGCTGACGGGCCAGTATCCAAGGAGAGAGACGATGACTTCGACTGCCGAAATGGCCGCCGGCGGCTATGCCTATATCCCGGGCGTCTTCCAATATTCAGCCGGCGTTGCCGCGCTGCCGGGCCACGCCATTGTGCGCGTGCGCTTTTCGGAGGTGGTGCCGCTGGAAGAGGGCTTCCGGCGCATCGCCGAGACGCTGGATGCGGCGGGGCGGCCGCGGACGGCCTTCTGCGCCTGCGAGTTGCGCTCGCCCGGCCAGTTTTCCGAAGAGGGCTTTACCGCCTTCAACGAGGCCTATGTGGGTACGCTCAAGTCCTGGGGCATCTTCAAGGACGGCGCCAACCCGGTGGCGCGCGCCAATGTGTGCCCGGAGATCGACCCGCCGGGCGTACCGGGCTTTCACGCCTTCTCCTATACGGTGGAGAGCGCGGCGGCGGAGCGAAGCTTCGTCATCGCCGGCTCGGGCGAGGCGCCTGAAGGCAAGGGCAATTATCACGACCAGATCGTGCGGTGCGGCGAGACCGGTCCGGAGGCGATGCGCGAGAAGGCGCGCTGGGTGCTCGGCGAGATGGAGCGGCGGATGGCGGCCTTCGGCGTTTCCTGGGCGGATACGACCGGGGCGCAGCTCTATACGGTGCACAATGTCCACGGCTTCCTCGCCGAGGAGATCGTCGCCCGCGGCGCCGCCCGGCACGGCCTCACCTGGCACTATCACCGCCCGCCGGTGGTCGGGCTGGAATACGAGATGGATTGTCGCCGGGTGCTGAAGGAGCGGGTGCAACCGGTCTGAGGGCCGCCGAGGCCCGGCGCGGCTGACATCGCAATGATTGCCCGGCCGCCCTGTGGGGCGGCGGGCGCCACTGGCGGCTCAACTGTCTTTGGAACGGCGATGGCCGGCTCGACCGCGGAACCGCTCGCGCGGGATATCACCGCGCCCGCTACGCCACCGAGGGCCGGTGAGGCAAGGCCTGGTGGGGAAGCGGGCGAGAAGGTTCAACGCCAACTTAGAGCGTGTCATGGGAAGGGAAGAGGCACCCAGCCGCTGATTTCCGGCCGTTAATTGGCGGCCATCGGCACGGTCGGAAAGGGCACCCGCCGCCGCCCGGGATGTCAGCCATCAATGGGGTTTGAGCGCTTGGCGCGGGGTGCGGCGCCGGCCGTCTGGAGGCTCTCAGGCATCGATGGGCGCTACCGCGAGGATCGTGGGGAAACACGCGGACGCGGTGACATGGAGCCTGCCGAACGTTCCGGCGGGCGGAAGACCAGGCGAGCCCGCTTACGGGCCTGATAAACCGAGGTATCGGAGAGTTGGGTGGTGCCGCATGCCGGACTCGAACCAGCGACCCACGCATTACGAATGCGTTGCTCTACCAACTGAGCTAATGCGGCTTCCCAGATGCAAGGCCCATCCTAGCGATCGCCCGCAGCTTCTGCCACCCGGCCGGGCCGGCTTGAAGGCTCAGCGCGGGGCGGAGCGCACCTCTTAGCGAAATCGGCCCTTCCCGGCAAGCGCGGCAATCGCGCCGCCGGCCTCGATGCGGGCAGGAGATGGCCAAGGCGGCGGCGCCGGTCAGAAGAGCCGGAAACGGCTCTTCTTCGCCTCGTCCTTGCCCGCCTCCGGACCCGGATCGTCGGGCGGGTGCAGATGGCCGTTCTTGGCGCCGTTGAGCTTCGGCGCGTGCCCGGTCTCGTGCGCGCCGGCGAAGGCCTTGCGGGCGGCAAGCTCGTCGCTTTCCGCCGCTTCCTCCTTTTGGCCCGCGCGGGCGGGCTTGGCGCTTTCGGGCCTGGAAGCGTCGCGCCCGGCGGTCTCGGCAAAGGCGGCTCCGGAAGGCGTTGCCTCCGGCGGCTTGGTCGCCGGCGAGGGCTTTGCGGGCGCAACGGAAGCGGGTGTGGCGGAAGCGGGTGTGGCCGAAGCGGGTGTGGCCGAAGCGGGTGTGGCCGAAGCGGGTGTGGCGGAAGCGGGTGTGGCGGAAGCGGGCGCGCCGGACCTTGCCTCGTCAGGCTTGGAAAGGGACACCTCGCCCGTCGCGCCCGTCGCGCCCGTCGCGCCCGTCGCGCCCGTCGCGCCCGTTTGCGGCTTGGGGTTCGGCGGAGCGGAGGCTGGCGCCACGGCAGTGTCCGGGGTCGCCGCTGCGGGTGCGGCAGCCGCCTGCGGCGGCGTTGAGGATGCGGCAGAAGCCGTCTGCCCCCTCCCCGCTTTCTCGGCCGCTGGTGCGCCCGGGGTCGGTGGCGCGGTTTCGGTGGGGCGCCCGTCCTTGACGGTGGACAGCTCCAGCGGCTTGAAGCTCTCCTCGTCGATATCGATCATCTTGCGGCTTTGCGGCTCCTCCACGGGAACGCGCCATTCCACCGCGTCGAGACGGCCGGTGACCGGCGAGATCGGCGCCCATTCCTCCAGGACGACGCCGTCGGCCGTCCAGGCCGGGTCGCGCGGCGCGTGCACGGCGCGCGACAGCCATTCGCGCATGCGGCCGCGATCGCCGTGCTCGCCCTCCTCGATCTCGGCCATCAGCAGCAGCGCGTTCTGCGTCGGATGCGTCCTCACCAGCGGGGTCAGCGCCTCGCGGGCGAGCGCCCAGTCGCGGGCATTGATGGCCGCCCTCGCCATGACCAGGCGGGCCGCGTCCTCGTTCGGGCGCAGCTTCATCAAGGTCTCGATGCGCTGGAAACGGTCGCGCGCGGAATCGCCGGGCCGTACATGGGCATAGGCCTCGGCGATATCGGGGTGCGGATTGGCCTTCCAGGTCGTCTCCAGGATCCTGGTGGCGCGGCGGATGTCGCCAAGGCGCGACAGAAGCCGCCCGGCGACCACCGCGGCCGGGACCAGACTAGGCTCCAGCCCATGCGCCTCGATGGCCGCTTCCTTGGCCTTGTCGGGCTCTGAATCCTCGCGCGACAGCGCCTCGGCGGTAAGAATGACGGCGCGCAGCCGGCGGGCGCTCTTGCGGTCGATCGCCTTGGATTCGGTGTAGCGCGACAAGGTCTTCAGCGCCCCGCCCCATTCGCCCTCGGCGGCCTGATAGCGCAGCAGCGCCTTGGAGGCCCAAGGCGTGGAGGCGGAAAGGTCGCGCGCCCGCTCCGCAAAGGCGCGCGCCGCATCGTGATCGCCGTCGCGCGCCGCCTCGATAAAGAGGCCACGCAGACCGACGATGCGCGTCGGCTCGTGCTCCAACATCGCCTGGAAGGCGGCGCGGGCGGCGCCGTGGTCGCCCTTCAGCTGCGCCGTCTGGGCCTTCAGGAGCAGCGTCAAAGGGTCGTCGCCGCGCCGGGCAAGCTCGTGGGTTGCCCGCTCGGCGGTGGCGATATCGCCGGCGGCAATGGCCAACAAACCGGTGGTGACGGCCTCGCGCTGGCGCTTGTCGCGCCGCTGGCGGAAGGCCTGGCGGGCGCGCAAGGGCATGCGCAGGACGAAGAGCGCAAGGCCGATGAGAAGAAGCGCAGCCGCCAGAAGGAGGACGGCGGCCAGCACGGCGCGGGCGAGGCCCAACGTATAGGCGGTGCCGTCCAGCACCAACGTTACCTCGCCCGGCGCGCCCTTCAGCCAGGCGAAGCCGAAGACGATGGCGAAGAGGGCGGCGATCAGAAGCAGGAAACGGATCATCTTGCGTCCTCAGCCGGCGGCGTTGAGGCGGGTCAGCGATTCATCGCGCAGGCGCGCCGCCAGCTCCTCGCCGGCCGCGCGCGCTTCCAGCCTGCTGGCCCATTCGGCCGAGGCCAGGCGCGCCGCCTCCGGCAGGCCCTGCCATTCGGAGAGCGCCTCGGCGAAGGCGCCGGCGCGCAAAGCCGCGGCGATGCGCGAGGTGATGGCGATGATGTCGTCGCCCTCGCGCGGCTCGGCCGGGCGGATCTCCACCAGATTGCGGGCGCTCGCGGTCAGCCGGTCGACAAGGCTGGCATCGGGGGCGGGCTTGCGCGCCACCTCCGTCAGCCGGCCGGAAAGATCACGGAAATCGGCGAGAAGCGCCTGGCGGGAGGGAAGCCCCTCCTCGGCGAAAGCCTCCAAGGGAGGGGGTATCTGAACGCCGAACGCCGCCGCCGTATCGAGCTCGGAGCGATAGGGGCGACCCGATTCCAGCGCCGTGTTGAGGGCTTGCGCGGCGACGGCCGGGGCGAGGGCGGAAGCGCGATCGCTCGCCGCCTGCACCTCGCGCATGCGCTCGGTGATCTCGCCGATCGCCGTGCGCAGGGTCTCCACCTCGGCGGCGGTGGCGGCGCCGGCAAGGGCACTCTCAAGCTGCGTCAGGCTCGCCGCGTTGGCGGCGATCGTGTCCTGGAGCGGGGAAAGGTCGACGGGCTCGGCGCCCTCCACGGCCGAGATGCGGCCGGCCAGATCCTCAAGCCGCGTCGACAGCGCCGTCAGGTCGCCCTCGCTGCCGGGGGCAAGGGTGCCCGGCCGATCCCTCAAGGCCGCGATCTCGCCGGAAAGGGCCTGAAGACGCTCGTCGACATCGCTGCCGGGCTCCGTGCCGGCGGCGACGGTCGCCTCCAGCTTGCTGAGACGCGACCATACCTCGTCGAGCGCTGCCGGGGCAGCGCCGCTGCCGGCTGCGGCATTTGAGGAAAGGGCGTCGACATAGGCTTCAAGACCTTCGATCTGCTGGCGCAGATCGGCGGGCACGCCGTCGGCGACCTGGCCCGCCAGCGCATCGAGGCGCTCACGCAGATCGCTCTGTGTGGCGTTGAGCGTCGCCGTCTGCGCGCCGATGCGTTCCTCCAGCGCGGCAAGGCGGGCCGCAGCGTCCGGGCCGCCCCCGCCGCCGGAAGTCCCGACGAGGCCGATGGCCCAGGCGCCGCCAAGCGCCAGGCCCGCGCCGAGGATGCCGGCGCCAAGGAGCGAGACGAAACCCGCGCCGCCGTTCTTGGGGGACGGCGCGGACGTGGGCGGTGGCGCGGTATCGCGCGCGGCGGCGGCAGGGCGTTCGCCTTCCGGCCCCTTGCCGGCGGGCTTTTGCGCGGCGGAGGCCGCCTTATCGGGCGCCTTTTGCGACCCTGCCGGCTTGTCGGCGGGGCCAGCCTCGTCCGCCGCCGTCTTGGCGGCGCCGGAGGGCCGCGTATCCGGCCCGCGGCTCGCCGCCCCGGTCTTCACGGCGTCTTCCTGATGCGGCTTGTCGGCGGACTTGTCGGCGCCCGCCTTCTCGGCAGCCGGGCCGGATGGCTTGGCTTGCCCATGGCTGGCCGAAGCGCCCGTCTTGGCCGGCTCTTCGGGGATATGCGAGGCGCCGGGCTTGTCCGGCTTGTTTTCGGCGGCAGCCGTCTGCGCCTTCTTGACCTCTTCCGCCTTCAGGTCGAGGGTGACGGGCTTGCGCTTTCCTGGTGAGGTGGTGCCGCCCTTGTCCTCAGGATTCTTGGCCAAATAACCCTCCTGCACCGAAATCGGGCCGCCGCGAGCGGCAGAGCCCTGTTATGCCCCAAGCTGGGCGTCGGCGAAACGCCTTGCCGCAACGGCGGTCCATCCGTCGCAAGATTCCTCGGCGTCGCAAGATTATTGGCGACCTTCGATCAGCTCAAAAAGCGACGCTTCGGTGGGGCGATTCGCCACTAGGATCGGACCCTCGGCGAGGTTTCGCAAGGGGGCGGCTACCGGCTCGGCCAGGCAAAACAGCGTAGCGGACTGTTTTAGCGGAAGAAGCCGCGCCGTTTCGGCGGCGCGGGCGAAGGCGGCGGCGCTGCGGGCCGAATAGAGGAGAATGCCGAGCGGGTCGGCATCCGCCAGGGCGGCCTCGGCCGCCTGCGTCAGCGTGTGCACGGCAAGCGAGCGGTAGATCTCCTTCAGGATGACGGAAAAGCCGAACTCGGCGAGCTCCTCGTCCAGCGGCGCGGCGCGGCGATCGGCAGCGAGATAGAGAAGGGGCCCGCCGGCCGGATCGAGCCGATCGCGGATGAGGCGGGTCAGGTCGGCAGCGGCGCCATCGGCGCTCTCCACCGAGGCGAAGCCGAGATGATGCGCCTCCAAAGCGGTACGGTCGCCGACGGAAAAGAGCGGCAGATGCTGCAGCGAGGCCAGCTCGTGATGCACCGCCAGGGCGCGCACGGCATTGGCGCTGGTGACGATGACAGCCTGCAGGCCTTCCCGCGGCAGGCAGACATCGATCGTCTCGATGCGGATCGCCGGCGACAGGATCACCTCATGGTCGCGCAGCCTCAAAGCGCGCGCGGTGCGGCTTGCATCCGGCTCGGGCCTGGTGACGAGGAAACGCATCTGGGCAGGCTCAGCCGATGCCGAGACGGGCAAGAAGCTCCTTGGAGGTTCGCCCGCGCACATCCCGGCCGATATCGCGGCCGATCTCTTCGGCCGAGGCGGCATCGCCGTTGCCGGCGCCTTCCACCACTTCCGTGCCGTCCGGGGAAAGAAGCAGGCCGCGGAAGGAAAGCGCGCCGTCTTCGATCTGCGCCCAGCCGGCGATCGGCGTGCGACAGGAGCCGTCGAGCGTGTCGAGGAAAGCGCGCTCGCAGGTCACGGCCGCGCCCGTCTCGCGATGATCGATCTTGGCCATGAGCTCGCGAACCGGGGCATCGTCCTCGCGGCATTCGATGAGCACGGCGCCCTGACCGCAGGCGGGCGGGAAGTCGAACGGGTCGAGCAGCGCGGTCGCATGCTCGTGCAGGCCGAGGCGCCTCAGCCCCGCATGGGCGAGGAGCGTGGCGTCAAGCTCGCCCTCCTCAACCTTGCGGAGGCGGGTCGGCACGTTGCCGCGCAGAAGCGCGATCTCAAGGTCCGGCCGCGCCCGGCGCATCAGCGCCTCGCGGCGCAGCGAGGCGGTGCCGAGCTTCGCCCCCTGCGGCAGCGAATCGAGGCCCCCGCCATGGCGCGAGATCAGCGCGTCGCGAATGTCGGCGCGGGGCAGATAGCCGGCAACCGCCAGCCCGTCGGGCAGGCGCGTGGGCATGTCCTTGGCCGAATGCACGGCGATATCGATGGTCTTGTCGAGGAGCGCTTCCTCGATCTCCTTGGTGAAGAGCCCCTTGCCGCCGGCCTCCAGGAGCGCGCGGTCGGTGATGCGGTCGCCGGTGGTCTTGATGACGACGATCTCAATCGCCGCTTCCTGAAAGCCGGCCGCCACCAGCGCGTCGCGCGTGGCGTGGGCCTGCCACAAAGCGAGGTCGCTGCCGCGTGTTCCAATCCTGAGCTGTTCCATTGCCCGTTCTGCCTGCCCGATGCTACAGCCGTGCGGTCTAACCAGCCAGCGGGACAAGTGCAATGGAGCGGGGCGAGGGGTGCGCCAGTCTGACCGTGCTCGGCATCGAAACGAGCTGCGATGAGACCGCGGCAGCCGTGGTCTCGCGCCATGCCGACGGGTCCGGCGCGATCCTCAGCAGCGTCGTTTTGAGCCAGGTGGCGGCGCATCAGGCCTTCGGCGGCGTGGTGCCGGAGATCGCCGCGCGCGCCCATGTGGAGGCGCTCGACGAGGTCGTCGCCGCGTCGCTCAGGCAAGCGGAAGTCTCGCTCGCCGAGCTCGACGGTATCGCGGTGACGGCCGGGCCCGGCCTTATCGGTTGCCTTCTCGTCGGCGTGACGACGGCGCGGGCGCTCGCCGCGGCGAGCGGCGTGCCGCTTCTCGGCGTCAACCATCTGGAAGGCCATGCGCTGACGCCGGCGCTGGCGGAGGGCGCGGCCTTTCCCTATCTTCTGCTGCTTGTCTCCGGCGGGCATACGCAGCTCATCGGCGTCGACGGCTTTTCCCGCTATCGCCGTCTCGGCTCCACCATCGACGACGCGCTCGGCGAGGCCTTCGACAAGACCGCCAAGCTCCTTGGGCTTGGCTATCCGGGCGGCCCGGAAGTGGAGAAGGCGGCGGCGGGCGGCGATGCCGGCCGCTTCGATCTGCCGCGCCCGCTTCTTGGCACGCCCGGCTGCGACTTCTCCTTCTCCGGCCTGAAGACGGCGCTGCGGCTCAAGGCGGAAGCGGCGGCGCCTCTCTCGGAGCAAGACGTCGCCGATCTGTGCGCCGGCTTCCAGGCCGCCGTCGCCGAGGTCGTGGCGGAGCGCACGGCGCACGCGCTGGCGGAGGGAGAGTGGACCGCTCTCGTCGCCGCGGGCGGGGTCGCCGCCAACAAGGCGATCCGACGGGCCCTTCAGGAGACGGCGGAAAGGGCGGGGGTGCCCTTCCTGGTGCCGCCGCCGGAGCTTTGCACCGACAATGCGGTGATGATCGCCTGGGCGGGGCTCATGCAGCTCGCCGAGGGCGCGATTACGGAAGAGGTGGTGGCGCGCCCGCGCTGGCCGCTCGATAGGGACGCGGAGCCGCTGCTCGGCTCCGGCCGGCTGGGAGCGCGGGTATGACGGGAGCTTCGACATGACGGCGAGCGCGCGCGGAAAGGTGGCGGTCGCCGGGGCCGGGGCTTTCGGCACGGCGCTCGCCCTCGTCGCCCACCGGGCCGGGGCCGAGGTGATCCTGTGGAACATCGATGCCGACATCGCCGCCAAGATCGCCGCCAGCCGTGAGAACAGCTTCTTCCTGCCAGGGCCAAAGCTTCCGGCCGAAATCGATGTGACCGGCGAGACGGCGCGTATCGGCGAGGCGGGCTATGTGCTTCTGGCCGCGCCGGCGCAGGCGACGCGTTCGCTGCTTACCACCATCGGGCCGCATGTCGCGGCCGACGCGGTGCTGGTCGCCTGCGCCAAGGGCATTGAACGCGAAAGCGGCGCGCTGCAGAGCGAGATCGTCGCCGCCGCCGCGCCGGGCCACGCCGTCGCGGCCCTGTCGGGGCCGGGCTATGCGGGCGAGATCGCGCGCGGCCTGCCGACGGCGGTGACGGTGGCCGCCGCGAAGATGGCACTGGCGGAGGAGGTGGCGGCGCGCCTCTCCTCGGCAAGCTTTCGCGGTTATGCCAGCGACGACCCGGTGGGCGCGGAGCTGGGCGGGGCCTTGAAGAACGTCATCGCGATCGCCGCCGGCATCGTGGAGGGCAAGCGGCTCGGCGAAAGCGCCCGCGCGGCGCTGGTGACGCGCGGGCTTGCCGAAATGCGCCGGCTCGGGGCGAAAATGGGCGCGCGGGCGGAGACCTTCATGGGGCTTTCCGGGCTCGGCGATTTGATGCTGACGGCGATGAGCCGGCAATCGCGCAACACCAGCTTCGGCATCGCGCTCGCCGAGGGCGCCTCGGTGGCGGAGCTGACGGCGCCGGACAAGCCGCTGGCGGAGGGCGCCTTCACCGCCGAAATCGCCGCGGCGCTGGCAAAGCGGCATGGCGTGGAGATGCCGATCACGGCCGCCGTGGCGGCGGTGCTGGCCGGCCGGCTGACGGTGGAGGAGGCGATCGCGGCGCTGGTGTCGCGGCCGCTGAAGCACGAGACCGCTTGAACGAGGCCGCGGCCCGGGCGGGGCAGGGGAAGACGATGGCGTATTGGCTGTTCAAATCGGAGCCGCATACCTGGTCATGGGAGGATCAGGTGAAGGTCGGCGAGAAGGGACAGGAATGGGACGGGGTGCGCAACTTCCAGGCGCGCAATAATATGCGCGCCATGAAGGTGGGCGAGCGCGGCTTCTTCTATCATTCGGTCAACGAGAAGGCCGTCGTCGGCATCGTGGAGGTGAGCGCGGAGGCGCATGCCGATTCCACCGACAAGACGGGCAAGTGGGAATGCGTCGATATCAAAGCCGTCAAACCGCTAAAGAAGCCGGTGACGCTTGCCGACATCAAGGCGGACGGGCGGCTTGACGACATGGTGCTGGTGAAGAATTCCCGCCTTTCGGTGCAGCCGGTGAGCTGGAACGAGTTCCAGATCATCTGCGCGCTCGGCGGGCTCGACGCCAACGAGGTAAAGGCGGGTTGAGCGGGCGCCGGCACGGTTCCGGCCGCCGCGTAGAGCTAGAGGAGGAGATTTAGATGGCCTTTGCTGGCATCAACTACATCGCCGTCTTCCTCGCGGGTATCGCCTCCTTCATCTTCGGCGCCGTCTGGTACATGACGCTTTCCAAGCTGTGGATGCATGCGACGGGGCTGACCGCCGACGAGATCCGCGGTGAGCACGGCCGGCTCGACCGCTCGCCCTTCCTCATCTCCCTCAGCGGCGAGCTCTTCCTCGCCCTGATGCTGGCCGGGCTTATCGGCCATATCGGCCCCGTGACCATCGTCAATTCCCTCGCTTCTGCCTTCTTCGTCTGGTCCAGCTTCACCCTGGTGCCTCTCGCCATCAACCACCGCTACCAGCTCCTGCCCTGGTCGCTGACTTTCATAGATGCCGGCCATTGGCTCGGCGTGATGATGCTTCAGGGGCTGATCATCGGCGCCTTCGGGGTGTAGGGAGGGCGGCAAGCCGGCCTTGGGCGGCGGCAGCTCCCGCCTGAGGCGAGGCTCCGCCGAAAGTGCGAGGTTGGCGGCATGGACAGGCGGGCCGGCCTCAGCATAATGCCGGTCCACGAGCCGGGGCGTGCGCCCCGCCGAACGACATTCTGGGGAGGCTTCTCATGTCGGACGCGAAAGTTTATCCCGTCAGCTCGGACTGGGCCGAGCGCGCCTTTATCGACAAGGCGAGGTACGAGGAGATGTATGCGCGCTCGCTGAAGGACCCGGAAGGGTTCTGGGCCGAGCATGCCGAGCGCATCGACTGGATGAAGCCCTTCACCAAGGTGAAGAACACCAGCTACGACTATCACAACGTCTCCATCAAATGGTTCGAGGACGGCACCCTCAACGCCTCGGCCAATTGCATCGACCGGCACCTTGCCAGCCGGGCCGACCAGGTGGCGATCATCTGGGAGGGCGACGAGCCCGCCGACGACAAGCACATCACCTATCGCGAGCTCCACGAGCATGTGTGCCGGCTCGCCAATGTGATGAAGGCGCGCGGCGTGAAGAAGGGCGACCGGGTGACGATCTATATGCCGATGATCCCTGAGGCGGCCTATGCCATGCTCGCCTCAGCGCGCATCGGCGCCATCCATTCGGTCGTCTTCGGCGGCTTCTCGCCCGATTCGCTGGCCAACCGCATCGAGGATTGCCGCTCCGATTTCGTCATCACCGCCGATGAGGGCTTGCGCGGCGGGCGCAAAATCCCGCTGAAAGCCAATACCGACAAGGCGATCGAGCGGGCCGAGAAGGACGGCGCCTCGGTCCGCCACGTCCTGGTGGTGCGCCGCACCGGTGGCGACGTCGCCATGCAGGAAGGTCGCGATCTTTGGTATCACGAGGAGGTGGAGAAGGTCTCCGCCGAGTGCCCGGCGGAGGAGATGAGCGCGGAGGACCCGCTGTTCATCCTCTATACCTCCGGCTCCACCGGCAAGCCGAAGGGCGTCCTGCACACGACCGGCGGCTATCTCGTCTATACGTCGATGACCCACCAATACGTCTTCGACTACCATGACGGCGACATCTATTGGTGCACGGCCGATGTCGGCTGGGTGACGGGCCATTCCTATATCGTCTACGGGCCGCTGGCGAACGGGGCGACGACGCTGATGTTCGAGGGCGTGCCGAACTATCCTTCCGGCTCGCGCTTCTGGGAGGTGGTCGACAAGCACGGCGTCAACATCTTCTACACCGCGCCGACGGCGATTCGCGCCCTGATGGGGGCAGGCGACGAGGCGGTGACGAAGACCTCGCGCAAATCCCTGCGGCTGCTCGGCACGGTGGGCGAGCCGATCAACCCGGAAGCCTGGGAATGGTATTACCGTGTCGTCGGCGACGAGCGCTGCCCGGTGGTCGATACCTGGTGGCAGACGGAGACCGGCGGCATCCTGATCACGCCGCTGCCGGGCGCCATCGATCAGAAGCCGGGCTCGGCCACCAAGCCCTTCTTCGGTGTGGAACCGGCCCTGGTCGACAACGAAGGCAACCTCCTGCAAGGCGCGGGGGAGGGCAACCTCGTCATCCTCGATTCCTGGCCGGGGCAGATGCGCACCGTCTATGGCGACCACGAGCGCTTCGTG
Source organism: Afifella pfennigii DSM 17143 (assembly GCF_000688515.1). Classification (GTDB taxonomy): domain Bacteria; phylum Pseudomonadota; class Alphaproteobacteria; order Rhizobiales; family Afifellaceae; genus Afifella; species Afifella pfennigii. Next base: position 27,214 of record NZ_JHZK01000008.1, read on the forward strand.
CAGACCTATTTCACCACCTATAAGGGCATGTACTTCACCGGCGATGGCTGCCGGCGCGACGAGGACGGCTATTACTGGATCACCGGCCGCGTCGACGACGTGCTCAACGTCTCCGGCCATCGCATGGGCACGGCGGAGGTGGAATCGGCGCTGGTCGCCCATCCGAAGGTCTCCGAGGCGGCCGTCGTCGGCTATCCGCACAACATCAAGGGGCAGGGCATCTACTGCTATGTGACGCTGATGGCGGGCGAGGAGCCGACCGAGGAATTGAAGAAGGAGCTGCGGGACTGGGTGCGCTCCGAAATCGGACCGATCGCCTCGCCGGACCTCATCCAGTTCGCGCCGGGTCTGCCGAAGACCCGCTCCGGCAAGATCATGCGCCGCATCTTGAGGAAGATCGCGGAGGACGATTTCTCCAATCTCGGCGATACTTCCACGCTGGCCGAGCCGGCCGTCGTCGAGGATTTGGTGGAGCACCGGCAGAACCGCGCCGGCTGAGCGGGCCGCAAGCGCGGCTGAAGAAGGGCGGGCCTCGTCCCGCCCTTGATTGCTGGCGCTCACCGCCTTTTGCCCGCCGCGTTGCTCACGCTTTTCGGCGTCGTCCCTTTCCGGGTCAGGCGGGCCGATGCAATTTACTTAGATTCTAAACCAAACCCGGAGGATTTGCTGCCGCCACGGAAGGTGCCGAGGCATAATTGCCGAAAACAGGGCATCTCTGGGGGAAGGCGATGCAAAGGGGATGGACGATCGCCGCCGTATCGGCGGTGGCGGCAGGCATGCTTGCGGCGCTGGTGTCGACCGGGGCGCAGGCCCGCGAGACGGTGAGCTTCGCCGACAGCTATCGGCCGGGAACCATCGTCATCAAGACCGGCGAGCGGCGGCTCTACCTCGTCATGACGGGCGGCAAGGCGGTGCGCTACCGGGTCGGGGTCGGCCGGCGCGGCAAGCAATGGTCGGGCCGCACCCGCATCACCCGCAAGGTCGTCGATCCCATCTTCTCGCCGCCGGCCGAGGTGAAACGCGACATTCCCACCCTGCCCGACCTTATCCCGCCGGGGCCGCGCAACCCGCTCGGGCCGCGGGCGATGACGCTGGCGCGCGGCTCCTACGCCATCCACGGCACCAACCGGCCCGGCTCGGTCGGCGGCTACGTCTCCTATGGCTGCATCCGCATGTACAATCGCGATATCGTCGACCTCTTCGAGCGGGTGCGCGTGGGAACGCCGGTGGTGGTGCTGCCTTAGCGCGGATCTTCGAGCTTCGCGCGCGCCACGCACCACGGCGCGCGGCTGCCGCCGCCATAGGGGCGGGCATGGCCGGCCGCGAGCAACAGCGCGGCCAGATCCGCCCCGTCGGCCCTGGCGACATCGGCGACGACGCGGCCGCCATATTTATCGGCGTCGATGCTTGAAAGCGTCACGGCGCCCTCGCCCAGAAGCTCCGCCAAGGCCGCCTTGGAGGCCTTCGCCATCGCCCGCTCCCTGGCGCAGGCGGCGCGCAGCTCCGGCGCGTCGACGCCGCGCAGGCGCACCAGCACCCTCACCTCCTGGCCGAGCCATATGGTGGCGCGAACCGCCAGCGTGTCGCCGTCGACGACCCGCTCGACGAAAGCGCGGTAAGGGCCGGGCAGCTCGGCCGCCGGCGAGGGCGGGGCGAGCATGGCAGCCAAAACAAGCGCAAGGACCGGCCGAATCGTGGGTGACAGGAACATATTCCTATCATAGCGTGCGCCCCGCCGCCGGGGAAGGGCACGCTTATACCCTCAGGAGAGGCGCGCGGTCCGGTCCCGCCAGGGCGGCCGGTTCAGGCATGCACCGGGCAAGGCTCAGAAATCGACCGCCTTGCCCTTGCGCTCCCAGTCGCCGTAGCGCACCGGCTCCGGACCGGTCGGCCCGTGGAACTCCGTCAGCGGGGCCGCCTCGCGGGCGCGCTCGGTGAGTTCGGCGCGGCGCTCCTCCGCTTCCGCGAGCGCCCTCTTGGCGGCTTCGGCGATACGGCTTTGCCTTTCGGCGGGAGCCATGCCTTCCTCCTCGCTGTCTGTCGCAGACGAGCGGATATCGCCGGTCGCCCCGTAGACGTGCCGATCGGCTGCGCCGCCCGCCAAGCTGTGACGTGAAAGCTCGCTCATCGTCTTTCCCCCCTTCTGCGCGGCGCCCCCCAAGCCGTTCTCGCCGACTTGTTATTGAAGGCGGGCCGGCCGCACACAAGATAAAGGCGAGCATAACGCATTTTTTCTGCGGAGCCCAAGAGCATGAACATGATGAAGACCGCCATGCTTCTCGCCGCGATGACGGCGATCTTCATGGGTGTCGGTTACCTGATCGGCGGATCGGGCGGCGCGGTGATCGCTCTCATCGTCGCCGCGGCGATGAACCTTTTCTCCTTCTGGAACGCCGACAAGCTCGTTCTCAGAATGCACAATGCGCACGAGGTCGACGAGCGCTCGGCGCCCCAATTCTACGCAATGGTGCGGGATTTGGCGGCCCGCGCCGAGCTGCCGATGCCCAAGGTCTACCTCATCGACAGCGACCAGCCGAACGCCTTCGCCACCGGCCGCAACCCGGACAACGCGGCGGTCGCCGCGACCACCGGCCTGTTGCGCGAACTCAGCCCCGAGGAGGTCGCCGGGGTCATGGCGCACGAGCTAGCGCATGTGAAGAACCGCGACACTTTGACCATGACGATTACCGCAACGCTCGCCGGCGCCATCGCCATGCTGGGCAATTTCGCCCTCTTTTTCGGCGGCTCGCGCGACAACAACTCGCCCTTCGGCTTCATCGGCGTGCTGCTTGCGGCGCTGACGGCGCCATTCGCGGCGATGCTGGTGCAGATGGCCATCTCGCGCACGCGCGAATATTCAGCCGACCGCGACGGCGCGGCGATCGCCGGCAACCCCTTGTGGCTTTCCTCCGCCCTTGCCAAGATCGCCGGCGCCGTGAAGCGCCGTCCGATGATGAGCGCGGAGCAAAATCCCGCCTCGGCGCATATGTTCATCATCAACCCCCTGACCGGCGAGCGCATGGACAATCTCTTCTCCACCCATCCGGCGACGGAGAACCGCATCGCGGCGCTGGAGGAGATCGCCCGCTCCGGCGGTATCTCGGCCGGGCCGCAGCTTTCGCGCGGAGCGCCAACCGGCTCCGGCGGCACCGGTCCCTGGGGCGCCTCCGGCGGGGCGCGCCGGCGCGCAGGGCCCTGGGGATGACGCGCTTCTCGGCTGAACTATCTTGAGCGAGGAAAAGGCGCGCGGCGCCGGTTTGAAAGAGCGGCAAGGCGCGCGCGCCAAGCCTCAGCGGCCGGGTAAGGGGCGCGCGGCGCCGCGTTCACGCGGCCGCGGCGAAAAGACCGGCACCAGGCCGCAGGCGGCGGCGCCGGGCCTGGCGGCACGCGAGGCGGCGCTCGCCATTTTCCTCAAGGTCGTCCGCGACGGGGCGCCGCTGCCGGCGCTGCTGGAGTCCGCGCCTCCGGGCTTCAAGGCGCTGTCGGCGCCCGATAAGGCGCTGGTGCGGGCCATGCTGGAGGCGGCGTTGCGCCATCGCGGCGAAATCGAGACGGCGGTCGCCCGCCGCCTGGAACGCCCGCTGGACGAAAAGGCGCACAGGCTCTCCGCGCTCCTCCATCTCGGCGCGGCGCAGATCCTTTTTCTCGACGTGCCCGACCATGCGGCGATCAATCTTGCCGTCACCGCCGCCGGCCGCGATCGGCGCACGGCGCGCACCAAGGGTCTCGTCAATTCGGTGCTGCGGCGCATCGCCCGCGAACGCCAGGAGGTGCTGCGCGCGGCAGATGCCTCCGACAACGCGCCCGCATGGCTCAAGGCGCGCTGGCTCGCCCATTGGGGCGAGGCGCGCGCTGAAGCGATCTTTCAAGCCCATGGCGAGACGCCGCCCCTCGACCTTTCCGCGCGCGGCGCGCCGCAGGAGGTCGCGGCGCTCGTCGGCGGCAGGGTCCTGCCGACCGGTACCGTGCGGCTTGAGCGCGGCGGCGCCGTCTCGGCTCTGCCCGGCTACGACGACGGGCTTTGGTGGGTGCAGGACGCGGCCGCTTCCATCCCGGCGCGGCTTCTCGGCGATGTGCGCGGCAAGCGCGTCGCCGATCTGTGCGCCGCGCCCGGGGGCAAGACGGCGCAGCTCGCGGCCGCGGGGGCGAAGGTGACGGCCATCGAAAAATCCGCCGCGCGCCTGAAGCGGCTTGCCGGCAACCTCTCGCGCCTTGGCCTTTCGGCCGAGCTGGTGGAGGCCGATATTCTCGCCTATCGGCCGGCCGAGCCCTTCGACGCCATCCTTCTCGACGCGCCCTGCACGGCGACGGGCACGGCGCGGCGCCATCCCGATCTTGTGTGGACCAAGCGCCCGGATGAAATCGGCGCGCTCGCTGCGTTGCAGGCGACAATGCTCGCGCGCGTCGGCGGCTGGCTGAAGCCCGGCGGCGTTCTCGTCTATGCCACCTGCTCGCTGGAGCCGGAGGAGGGCGAGGCGCAGGCGCGAGCCTTCTCGGCGGCGCAGCAGGAGCTGCGCGCCTTGCCGCTGAACGAGGCCGAGTTTCCCTGGCTTGACGGCTTTCTCACGCCGGAAGGCTATTTCCGCAGCCTGCCGGGCATGCCGATCGGCGAGGGCGAGGGCGAGGCGGGCCGGGCCGGCATGGACGGCTTTTTCGCGGCGCGCTGGCGAAGGCTCTAGACGCTGGATAACGGGGCGGCGCCGCTTGCCGCCGCGCGCACACTTGCTTGCCACGAATCACAAAGCACTATAGCGCCAAAACATGGCACAGATTGCGCCGGGTGACAGATGGCGGCTGAACCGTTCGCGTGCCGAGCGGATGGGGCGTCGGCTTCGCCTGACGACGCTGATCGGCCTGCCGGGCTGGGCAGGCGGCGGGGCGCGGTCGCAATTGCTGATCGCGCCGCCGGATCTGAGAACCGCCGATCCGACCATCGCGGAGGAAATCTATTCCGGCCGCTTCGCCTTTGCCGGTCAATCGGTCGAGACGGAAGGCAGCTCGCCTTTCGACGTGGTGCCGCCGAGCAGCGATTGGGAAGCGGTCCTGCACGGCTTCGGCTGGCTGAGGCATCTGAAGGCGGCTGCGACGCCCGTGGCGCGCTCCAACGCCAAGGCCATCGTCGTCGACTGGCTCGACAGGGAGCGGCGGCACGGCGCCGTCGCCTGGCGCCCGGAAATCGCCGCAAGGCGGCTCATCTCCTTCCTGTCGCAGTCCAATCTCATCCTGGAAGGTGCCGATCACGATCTCTACCGTTCCTTCGTGCGCGCCCTTAGCAAGCACGCCGCTTATCTCAGAAAATCCTACCTCGCCGCCGAGCCGGGGCTGAAGCGGTTGCAGGTGGCGGTGGCGCTCGCCATGGCCGGGCTGTGCCTGTCGCGCCAGGAGCGGCTCGCCAAGCGCGGGCTGGAGCGAGTGGAGCAGGAGATCACCGCCCAGTTCCTTACCGATGGCGGGCATGTGACGCGCAACCCGGCGGCGATCCTGGAAGCGCTGCTGGATTTGCTGCCGCTGCGCCAGACCATCGTGGCGCGCGGCCAGAACCCGCCGGCAGCGCTGCTCGGTGCCGTCGACCGGGCCATGCCCATGCTGCGCTTCTTCCGCCATAGCGACGGCGCCGTCGCCCAGTTCAACGGCGCCTCGGCGGGCGCGCGCGACCAGCTCTCCACCGTGCTCGCCTATGACGAGGCGCTCGGCAAGCCCGTCGCCTCGGCGCCCTATTCAGGCTTCGAGCGCCTGGAGGCCGGCGACAGCGTTCTCATCGTCGATGCCGGCCCGCCGCCGCCGCTCGACTTCAGCGGCGAGGCGCATGCCGGCACGCTCGCCTTCGAGTTCTCGCATGGCAACCACCGCCTGGTGATCAATTGCGGCGTGCCGCAAGCCCGCTACGAGGCGCTGCGCCAGGCGGCGCGCCAGACGGCCGCGCATTCCACGGCAACGCTCGCCGATACCTCCTCCAGCCATCTGCAGGCGGAAGGCGACCGGGTTCTCATCGTCGGCGGGCCGCGCAAGGTGGAGCGCGAGCGCCGTGCCGAACCAGACGGAACCATCCGTCTGCAGCTCTCCCATGACGGCTATTCCAAGAGCCTCGGCTTCGTGCATCGCCGCCGCCTGGTTCTGGCGGCGGACGGGCTCGCCCTTGCCGGGCAGGACGTCTTCGAGGGCAGCGGTCCGCCGCACACGCCCTACGACATCCGTTTCCATCTGGAGCCTGGCGTCACCGCCGAATTCGCGGAGGAGGAAGAGGCCGGCCATATCGACCTCGTTCTCGGCGACGGCACGCATTGGCGCTTCACCGCGAACGCGCCATTGGCGATCGAGGAAAGCGCCATCTTCTCGCCCTCGCGCGGGGCGCAGCGCAGCCTGCAGATCGTGCTTTCGGGGGAGGTGGGCGAGGCGCCTTGCGTCGAATGGAGGCTTGCGCGTCTCGCCTGAGGGGTTAAGAGCGGCCGAACCCTCCGATCTCTGACAGAAAGGCCGAGACGCTTCATGGCGGCTTCCTCTCACAAAGGCTCATCCGGACCCGCCAGGCTGGCGGTGAAACGCGCCCTCATCTCGCTCTCCGACAAGACCGGCGCTACCGACTTCGCCAAGGCGCTCGCGGCGGCGGGGGTGGAGCTTCTCTCCACCGGCGGCACGGCCAAGGCGCTGAAGGAGGCCGGCCTTGCCGTGACCGATGTCTCGGAGGTCACCGGTTTTCCAGAGATCATGGACGGGCGGGTGAAGACGCTGCATCCGGCGGTGCATGGCGGCATCCTGGCCGTGCGCGATGCGCCGGAGCATGTCGCGGCCATGCGCGAGCACGGTATCGCGCCGATCGATCTCGTCGCCATCAACCTCTATCCCTTCGAGGCGACGGCGCAGAGAAGCGACGATCCGCTGGAGATTATCGAGAATATCGATATCGGCGGGCCGGCGATGATCCGCGCCGCGGCGAAGAACGCCGCCTTCGTCGCCGTCGTCACCGATCCGGCCGATTACGGCCGCGTCGCCGAAGAGGTGGCGGCCGGCGGCGTGGAAAGGGCGCTGCGCCAGGAGCTGGCCGGCAAGGCCTTCGCGCGCACCGCGGCCTATGACGCGGCGATCGCCGGCTGGTTCGCCGAACGGGAAGGCACGCTCTTTCCGGAGCGTCTCAGCCTTTCGGCGGAGCGCGCCGCGGAGCTGCGCTACGGCGAGAACCCGCATCAAAAGGCGGCGCTTTATCGCCTCGACGGCGCGCGCCCCGGCGCCGCCAGCGCCAGGCTCGCCAACGGCAAGCCGCTCTCCTTCAACAATCTCGGCGATGCCGACGCGGCCTATCAGCTCGTCGCCGACCTCGATCCCGCCCGGCCGGCGATCGCCATCATCAAGCACGCCAATCCTTGCGGCGTGGCCAGCGGCGCGTCTCTTGCCGAGGCCCATCAGAAGGCGCTGCGCTGCGATCCGGTCTCCGCCTATGGTGGCGTCGTCGCGGCGAACCGTCCCCTCGACGCACAAGCGGCCAAGGCGATCACCGCGCTTTTCACCGAAGTGGTGATCGCGCCGGACGCCGACGAGGAGGCGCTGAACATCTTCGCGGCAAAGCCTAATCTGCGGCTGCTGCTGACAGGCGAGATGCGCCCGGCGGAGGGCATCATCCTGCGCTCCATCGCCGGCGGCCTGCTCGTTCAGGAGGCGGATGTGGCGCAGGTCAGCGAGGCGGATCTGAAGGTCGTCACCAAGCGGGCCCCGAGCCCGGGCGAGCTTGCCGACCTTCTCTTCGCCTTCCGCGTCGCCAAGCATGTGAAGTCGAACGCCATCGTCTACGCCAAGGACGGGGCGACCGTCGGCATCGGCGCCGGCCAGATGAGCCGCGTCGATTCGGCCAGGATCGCCGCCTGGAAGGCGGCCGAGGCGGCCCGTCAGGCGGGCGAGGAAGTGGCGCTCACGGAAGGTTCGGTGGTTGCCTCCGACGCCTTCTTTCCCTTCGCCGACGGGCTGATGGCGGCGGCGGAGGCCGGCGCCAGCGCCGTCATCCAGCCGGGCGGCTCACTGCGCGACGAAGAGGTGATCGCGGCCGCCGACGAGGCGGGGCTGGCCATGGTGCTAACTGGCCTTCGCCATTTCCGCCACTAGCCGCGGATCGGTGCAGGAGGCGGCGGCCTGCTGCTCGGCCAGCTCCATGAGAAGGCCGGCAGCGATCGTCGCCTTCGCCGTGGTGGCGCGGCCGTCGGCGAGGATGGAGGCGACGCGCGCCGCCGTGGCCTCCACGCGGCGGCCGGATTCCTCCTCCCAGTGCGCCAGGTCCGGCGCTGCGGAACCGGCATGGGCGAGCATGTCCGTGGCAAGGGCGCGATGGGCGGCCGACAGGCTGTCGCGCGCCTTCTCAATCGCCAGGAGCTCGTAGTAGTCCGACGTGTCGACATTGGCGATCATGGCATCGAGCTTGGCGAAGGAGAAGCGCTCGGCGATGGCGTAATAGGCGGCGGCCGCCGCTTCCAGATCGCGGCCGCAGCGCTCGGCCACCAGCGCCACGTCGGTGCCGCTCGCCAGCTCCGGCAGGAGCGCCAGCTCCGCCGCGAGCGAGGCCGGCACGCCCGCCCTGGAGAACGCCGCCTGGCGTGCGGCGACCGCTTCGGCAGCGAATTCCGGCAACAGGCCCGGCAGGATCGGGCGTAGCGCCGCCAGCGTGGCGCGGTAGCGCTCCACCACCGCGGCGATGCCGGCGGATAGATCGACATTGTGCAGGAACCAGCCGATGCGGTCGATGAGGACATCCTGGACATCGCGATAGAGCTCCAGCTGAAGCTGGCCGCAGATGCGGTTGTCGAGCCCGTCGATGCCGGCATGCAGGCCCTGCATCGAAAAAGCGTCGCGCACGGCGGTGTAGGAACGGGCGACCATGGCCGCGGAGGCGCCGGTGCGGTCGCGCAGACGCACCAGCACGGTTGGCCCGCCGCGGTTGATCAGCGAATTGGCGACCTGCGTGGCGATGATCTCGCGGCGCAGGCGATGGCCGGCGATCTCCTCGGTGAAAGGCGCCTGCATGCGCTCGGGGAAATAGCGTGTCAGCTCGCGCAGAAGATAGGCGTCGTCCGGCAGGTCGCTTCTGACCAGATCGTCGAAGAGTGAGATCTTGGTGTAGGAGAGAAGGATGCCGATCTCGGCGCGCGTCAGCGGCTGGCCCTGCGCCCCGCGCTCGGCGAGGCGGGCATTGTCGGGCAGGAATTCCACCTCCCGGTCGAGATAGCCGTCCTCCTCCAGATCGTTCATCAGCCGCGCCTGATGGGCGAGATTTTCCCGCCCGCGCAAGGATTCCAGGCTGATGGCCAGGGTCTGCTGATAATTGTTCCTGAGAACCAGTTCGGCGACCTCGTCGGTCATCTCCGCCAGCAGCTTGTCGCGATCGGCGCGTTTCAGGCGGCCGGTGCGCAAGGCCGGCGCGAAGGCGATCTTGATGTTGACCTCAAGATCGGAGGAGTTGACGCCGCCGGAATTGTCGATGGCGTCGGAGTTGCAGCGTCCGCCGGCAAGGCCGTAGGCGACACGCGCCTGCGAGGTCATGGCAAGGTTCGCCCCCTCGCCGACGACCTTGGCGCCGAGCTCGGCGGCGGTGACGCGGATGGCGTCGTTGGCCTTGTCGCCGACCTCCGCGTCGCTCTCGTGCGGGGCGCGCACATAGGTGCCGATGCCGCCGAACCAGAGAAGATCGACCTGCATCTTCAAAATCGCGCGGATCACCTCGTTCGGCCGGGCCGAAGGGCCGGGCAGGCCTAAAAGCGCGGAGATTTGCGGCGACAGGGGTATCGACTTGCTCTTGCGGGAGAAGACGCCGCCGCCCTTGGAGATGAGTCTGGCGTCGTAATCCTGCCAGGAGGAGCGGCCCAAGGCGAAGAGACGGCGACGCTCCTTGTGGCTCGTCTGCGGGTCGGGATCGGGGTCGAGAAAGATGTCGCGGTGGTCGAAGGCGGCCAGCAGCCGGATCGCCTTGGACAGAAGCATGCCGTTGCCGAAGACGTCGCCCGACATGTCCCCGACGCCGGCGACGGTGAAGGGCTGTTCCTGGATATCGACATCCATCTCGCGGAAATGCCGCTTCACCGCCTCCCAGGCGCCCTTCGCGGTGATGCCCATCTGTTTGTGGTCGTAGCCGGCCGAGCCGCCGGAGGCGAAAGCGTCGCCGAGCCAGAAGCCGCGTGCCTCGGAGACGGCGTTGGCGGTGTCGGAGAAAGAGGCTGTGCCCTTATCGGCGGCGACGACGAGATACGGATCGTCCTCGTCGTGGCGCACGATGCGCTGCGGCGGCACCACGCCGTCGCCCTCAAGATCGTCGGTGACCGATAAGAGCCGGTCGACGAAGGCGATATAGGCCTCGCGGCCGGCCTCGAAGATTGCCTCGCGGGAACCTTCGGCCGGCAAGAGCCGCGGGAAGAAGCCGCCCTTGGCGCCGACCGGGACGATGACGGCGTTCTTCACCTGTTGCGCCTTGACCAGGCCGAGTACCTCGACGCGGAAATCCTGCGGCCGGTCGGACCATCTGAGGCCGCCGCGCGCCACCGGGCCGAAGCGCATATGCACGCCTTCCACCTGGGGCGAATGCACGAAAATCTCGCGGAAGGGTCGTGGTGGGGCGAGGAAGGGCAGATCGCGCGGCTTCAGCTTCAAGGTGATGGCGAGCGGCGGCTCGCCATCGGCGTCGAGCGTGTAATAGTCGGTGCGCTTGGTGGCGAGAATGACGGCGCGGCAGGCGCGCAGGATGGTGTCGTCGTCGAGGCTGACGACGGCGTTGAGCGCCTTGTCGAGCGCCTTGTCGGCATCCTCCTCGGCCTTTTCGCGCTCCTCGATCGCCGGGTCGAAGCGGGCGGCGAAGCGCGCCACCAGGAGGCAGGCGATCTCGTCGTTGCGGCACAGCGTGTCCCAGATGTAGTCGAGCGAATAGGGAAGCTGCGTCTGCCTCAGATAGCGGCCTACGGTGCGCAGGAGCGCCGCCTCGCGCCAGGTGACACCGGCCTCGAGCACCAGGGCGTTGAAGCCGTCATTGTCGGCGCGTCCGTTCCAGATGGCGCGGATCGCCTTCTCCAGGCGCGGCGCGGCCGGGCCGATGGCTTCATGCCTGCCGCTCTTGGGGCTCAGCGTCATGTCGTGGATATAGACGGCAGGCCGGGTGGCGGGCCGCACCAGATAGGTGCGCTCGTTGACGACGGCGAAGCCGAGATTTTCCAGCAGCGGCACCCGGCGCGACAGCGGGATCGGCGTTTCCAGATGGTGAAAGCGCAACAGCGTGCGCTCCAGCCCGCCCTCCACGCGGCTGCGGAAATGTGCCGCGATCATCGACTGACCGGCAAGGCCGCGGCCGATATGAATGTCCTTGACCGCATCCTCGGCGGTGTAGGTGGCCCGGTATTCGCGCCCGAAGGCCTCGCGGTATTCGGCGAAAAGGCCGGTCTCATGCGGGAAGGCGTTCGCCAATGCCTCGCGCAGATCGTCCTCGAAGGTGCGGGTGATGTCGCGGATGCGCGTCTCCACATCGCCCTGGCTCGGATCGGCGCTCTCGGCGCCATCCTCCGGCACCGGGTTGCGGCCGATGATGAAATGGACGCGCGCCAGATGTCCCCCCGGGAAGGAGGGGAAGGCGGCGGAGACATGGCCGGCGAACATCTCGGCGAGCGCCTCGCCGATCTCCGCGCGGATATCAGAGGAATAGCGCTCGCGCGGCACGTAGACGAGGACGGAGACGAAGCGGCCGAAACGGTCGGCGCGGATGAGGGCGCGCACGCGCGGCCGCTCCTGCAGATGCAAGACCGCCATCGCCTGGTCGAAGAGCGTTTCCACGTCCGCCTGGAAGAGCTCGGTGCGCGGGAAGCTCTCCAGGATGTTCAACAGCGTCTTGCCGGAATGGCTGAGGGGATCGAAGCCGGCCCTGGCGATGATCCGCTCGGCCTTGCGGCGGATGAAGGGGATCGACTGGACGGAGCGGGTGAAGGCGGTGGCGGTGAACAGGCCCACCACCCTTAATTCGCCGGTTACACGATTTTCCTCGTCGAAAATCTTGACGCCGATATAGTCCATGTAGTCGCGGCGGTGGACGCGCGAGACGACGTTCGCCTTGATGATGATCAGCGGTTCGGGGCTGAGGAGGAACTCGCGGATCTGCGGCGTCATGGTCACCAGTTCACCGCCGCGGCGCAAAATCTTCATCTGCGGATCGCGCAGCAGGCCGAGCCCTTCGCCATCGTTCGCCTCAAGGCTCTCGCCGGTGCTGGTGTCGTAGGAGAGCTCGCGCATGCCGAGGAAGGTGAAGTTGTCGTCCTCCAGCCATTCCAGCAGCGCGATCGCTTCCTCAAGCTCCTCCTCGTCCAGCTGCGGCGGGTCCTTGCGGTAGTCGCGGATCGCCATGCGCAGACGGGCGCGCATGGCCCGCCAATCGGTGGTGACGACGCGCACCTCCTGCAGGAGGCTTTTCAGCGAGGCCTCCAGGGCGGCCTTGGCCTCCTCGTCGGGCAGACGGGCGATCTCGATATGCAGATAGCTCTCGCGCTCCGTCTTGGGCTTGGTTTCCCGGCCGGCCTGGGAAAAGTGCGTCAGCCTGCCGGCCTCGTCGCGCTCCACCTCCACGATGGGGTGCAGAACGAGGCGGATCGGCTGGCCGGTCGCCTGGATCTCGCCGATGACGGAATCGAAGATGAAGGGACGGTTCCTGCCGATGATATCGATGGCGGTCACCGGCCGGCCCTTCTCGTCGGCGGCGTCGATGTCGCGCAGCGCCACCTTGGGTACCTCCGGATCGCGCTCGGCGATGAAGCCGAAGGCCGCCTTGACGATGCCGGCGAGGCTGTCAGGCGGATAGAGCGCGATATCCTCGCCGGCGGAATGGGCGAAGAAGATGTCCGCAAAGCGCTGCAGCGTCTTGCCGTCCGGCTCCTGGCCGAGGAGCTTCTTGGTCGCCTGGATGCGTTTCTTCTTCTCAGGCTCGTAGCGATCCGGCATCGGCTTCCTCTTTGTCGCCCGCTCGTGGGCTTGTGCAGCGGCGCTCGGCAGGATCACATGGAGCGCGGATGACCTTCAAGACTGGAGACGTTCTATGGAAAAGGCTTGCGGCGGGCGTGTGACGGCGCTCGATCTGCCGATGGCCGAACCGCTCAGCGCGGAGACGACGGCCTATTTCGCCAAATGCGAGGAAAAGCTCGGCCTCGTCCCCAACGTTCTGAAGGCCTACGCCTTCGACGAGAAGAAGCTGCGCGCCTTCACCGATTTCTACAACGACCTGATGCTCGGCGACAGCGGGCTCTCCAAGCTGGAGCGGGAGATGATCGCCGTCGTCGTCTCCTCGGTGAACCATTGCTATTACTGCCTGACGGCGCATGGCGCGGCGGTGCGGGCGCTTTCCGGCGATCCGGCGCTGGGCGAGATGATGGCGATGAATTATCGCGCCGCCGAGCTCTCGGAAAGGCAGAAGGCGATGCTCGATTTCGCCGTGCTCCTGACCGAGCAGCCGGAGGCGATCGAGGAGGATGACAGGCAGGGGCTGCGCGATGCCGGGTTTTCCGACCGCGACATCTGGGACATCGCCGCGGTGGCGGCCTTCTTCAACATGTCGAACCGGCTCGCGGCGGCGAGCGATATGCGCCCGAATCCGGAGTATCATGGTCAGGCGCGGTAAGCGTTTGCCATCGCCGCCTCAGAGCTCGACGAGGTTGTCGGGCAGCTCGTTCGGATTGCCTCTGCTCGCCGGAACGTGCTCGGCGAGAATGTCGCCGCAGCTGGCGACGGCGGCAAGCAGTCCCTCGGCGATATCGCCGGCGCGGATATCGGCGATCAGCCGCTCCACGAGCTCGTCCCACACCGCCTGATCGACCTTGGCGTTGATGCCCTCGTCGGCGATCACCGCGGCGTAGCGCTCGGCGAGCGAAACGAAGATGAGGATGCCGGTGCGCTGCGACGTGCCGTGCAGATTGTGCGACAGAAACTGCTGCATGGCATGGCGCTCGGCGCGCTGGCGGCGCACGAAGCCGGGGATGAGCCAGGGCCGCAGCCCCGGCAGGGAGGCGAGAAGGGCAAGGGAGAGGAAGAGGACGATCTGGCCGGCGGCGAGGGTGCGCGCATCGAGCCCCTCGCCCCAGTAATCCTGCGCCTGGGCGAGCCATTCGCCGCCCGGCGGGGGCGCGGCGAGGAAGCCCTCCACAAGCGGGTAGAGGAAGGCGGCGGCGATGCCGGCGAAGAGGGTGGCGAGCGCCGCCCATAGGAGCGGGATGAAACGGTAGGAATCGCTCGATGCGGCGAGCACGGCGAAGATTTCGCCGGCGGTGCGCGATTCGGCGTCGCGGATGGCATCGGCGATGCGCGCGTGCTCGGCCTCGGTCAAAATGCCCATTGCCTTTCCCTACCAGCTTCCGGAGGAGCCGCCGCCGCCGAAGGAGCCGCCGCCGCCGGAAAAGCCGCCACCGCCGGAGGACCAGCCGCCGCCCGAAGGCCCGCCCAGAACCACCGGGCCGCGCCTGCCGCGCCGTCCGGCGCCGCCGAAGAGGCCGGAGAACACCATCATGAAGAAGACCGCGAAGAAGATGAGGGTGAAGATCGTGGCGCCGATATCCTCTTCCGGCACGCGGCTCTTGGCGCGCTCCAGCCAGGCCTCGCGATCGCCGCCGAGGACGGCGACGATATCCTCCGCGCCGCGCTTGATGCCGCCGGGAAAATCGCCCGCCTTGAAACGCGGAATGATGGAACCCTCGATGATGAGCTTGGCGATGGCGTCGGTCAGCACCGGCTCAAGGCCGTAGCCGACCTCGATCCTGACCTGCCGCTCGTTGGGGGCGACGAGGAGGAGGACGCCGTTGTCCTTGTCCTTCTGGCCGATCTGCCAGGCGCGGCCGAGCGCGACGCCGTATTCCTCGATGGAGCGGCCATCGAGCGAGGCGACGGTGACGACGACGAACTGGTCGGTGGTCTGGCTTTCCAGCCCTTCCGACAGGCTCGTCAGCTCCGCTTCCTCCTCCGGCGTCAAAAGCTCCGCCTGGTCGACGACGCGACCGGTGAGGGCCGGGAAATCCTGCGCCGCCGCCGGCACGGCGAGGACGAGAAGCAGGAAAAGGGCAGGAAGAAAGCGCAATTTTCCGGGCAGAAGCTCAGTTGGCCGGCTGGCCGGCGGGGGCCGCGCCGGTGCCGAAATCGACCTGCGGCGGGGCGGCGTTCTCCGGCGCCGTCTCGAAATTGGCCATCGGTTCGTTGCCGGAATAGAGCGTCATCGCCCAGAGCCGGCCCGGGAAGGTCTTCAGCTCGGTGTTATATTGGCGCACCGCCTCGATATAGTCGCGCCGGGCGACGGCGATGCGGTTCTCCGTGCCTTCCAGCTGCGACTGCAGGGCGAGGAAGTTCTGGTTGGATTTCAGGTCCGGATAGTTCTCGGTAATAGCGAGGAGCCGGCCGAGCGCGGCTCCGAGCTCGCCCTGCGCCTCCTGGTAGCGGCGCATCGCCTCCGCATCGGTCGGGTCGACCTGAAGATTGGTCTGCGTCGCCTTGGAGCGCGCTTCCACCACGGCGGTCAAGACCTCGCGCTCCTGGGCGGCGAAGCCTTTGACGGTCTCCACCAGGTTCGGCACCAGATCGGCGCGGCGCTGGTATTGGTTCTCCACCTGGCTCCAGGCGGCCTTGGCCTGTTCCTCATAGGTGGGGATGGCGTTGATGCCGCAGGATGCAAGGAATGTCGCCGCGACGAAGAGCACGGCAAAACGAAGGGCAAGTACGGGGCGCATCGTCGAATCCTCCGGAAGATGCCGGGCGCAAGGTAATGCCGCCGCCGCGCCGCGCAAGCGGCAAGACGCCGGCGAAACGCCTCAGCGGCCCGCCCGCCGTCCGGCGAGAAGCCAATAGACGAAGCCGCCGACGGCGCCGGCGGCGGCGAAGACGGTGACTTCGCGCGCGCTCGCCGGCGGCTCGGCGGCGATGCCGAGGAGGATCGCGGCGGCGCCGAGGCCCGCACCGAAGAGAAGGTGCAGAAGGAGCGAGCGCCAGCCGAAGCTCTCGGCGAAGAGAATCATCAAGAGCGCGGGAATGCCGGCGACGGCGCCGACGACGAAGGCGGCGACGAAGGAGATGAGCCCCGCCTTGGCGAGGTAGTCGAGCACGGTCTCGCCCGGCTGCAACGCCGGCGGCACGGAAAAGAAAAGCACGGCCGCGGCAGCCCAGCAGGCGAGGACGAAGCCGAGCGGAACGAGGATGAGAATGCGCCAGAGGCGGGACATGCGAATGGGCTCAGGCGCCGGCTTCCACGAGCCCCTGCGTCTCGCGTTCGCGCCTTGTCAGTCGCTCGCTGGCGCTCTTGAGCTGGCCGCAGGCGGCGAAGATGTCGCGCCCGCGCGGCGTGCGGATCGGCGAGGCGTAGCCAGCCCGGTTCACCACCTCGGCGAAGAGCTCGATCTGGTCCCAGTCGGAGCATTCGTAAGCGCTGCCCGGCCAGGGATTGAAGGGGATGAGGTTGATCTTGGCCGGAATGCCCTTCAGCAGCCGCACCAGCTCGCGCGCCTCGGCGAGTGAATCGTTGACGCCCTTCAGCATGACGTATTCGAAGGTGATGCGGCGCGCGTTGGAGAGGCCCGGATAGTTTCGGCAGGCCTGCAAAAGCTCGGCGATCGGCCATTTCTTGTTGATGGGCACCAGCTCGTCGCGGAGCTCGTCGCGCACCGCGTGCAGCGAGATCGCCAGCATGCAGCCGATCTCGGAGCCGGTGCGGGCAATCTCCGGCACCACGCCGGAAGTCGACAGGGTGATGCGGCGCTTCGACAGGGAAAGGCCCTCTCCGTCGGAGGCGATGCGCAAGGCCTCGCGCACATTGTCGAAATTGTAGAGCGGCTCGCCCATGCCCATCATGACGATGTTGGAGACAAGACGCCCCTCGGCGGGGACGATGGCGCCTTCCGGCGTCGCAAGATCGGGGAAGTCGCCGATGCGCTCGCGCGCGGCGATGATCTGGGCGACGATCTCGCCGGCGGTCAGATTGCGCACCAGGCGCTGGGTGCCGGTATGGCAGAAGCGGCAGGTGAGCGTGCAGCCGACCTGGCTGGAGACGCACAGCGTGCCGCGGCCTTCCTCCGGAATGTAGACCGTCTCCACCTCGACCGGCCGGCCGGCGCCTTCGGGCGGGAAGCGGAAAAGCCATTTGCGCGTGCCGTCGACCGAAATCTGCTCGGAGACGATCTCCGGTCGCAGGATGGAATAATGCTCCGCCAGCGCCTGGCGCAGATCGCGGCCGACATTGCTCATGGCGTCGAAGGAGGCGGCGCCGCGCAGATATAGCCAGTGCCAGAGCTGGGCGCTGCGCATCTTCTGCTGACGCTGCGGCACGCCGATGGCGCCGAGCGCCGCGGCGAGCGCGGCGCGGTCCATGCCGATCAGCGACGGCTTGGCGGAGGTGGAGGGATGCGCGGTCGGCTCCCGTCGCTCCGCGGCGAGGGTGTCAAGGCTCATGGCGTTCATCTGGTATCTTCGCGCCGCTCCTACCATAGGCGCGGCGGAACGAAAACGGGCCACGCCCCGGCGCGTTCCGGGGATGGCCCGTCAGATCAGGCCGCTATCCGGCCAAGGCCGGGCGGCGGCGTCAATTGCAGGTGGCGCTGACCTTGTTGCTCGCGGCGGTGACGCCGGAGAGCGAATATTCGTAGGTCGTCTCGTTGCCGCGACGCGACTTGCCGCTGATCTTCATCGACTTGCCGGCCTTCATGGCGGCGAAGAGCTCAGGCTCCTCGGCGGCGTTCAACAGCCAGGCGCTGTCGCCCTTGGTGAACATGGTGAACTTCTTGCCGTCGATATCGACCGTCACCGTCGACTTCTCCTCGAAGGGATAGCCGACGACGAAATTGGCCTCGTTGGAGATGTTCTCCGACGGGCTGGTGCGCACGAAGAAGGCAACCTTGCCATGATTGAGGTCGGACGGCATCTCCCTCTTCGGGACCGAATGGATGAAGCAGACCGTGCCATTCTCGCCGGGATAGCTCCAGGCGGTCCAGTCGTTGAACTGGCCGAGGGAGTTCGGCGTCTGAGCGAAGGCTGTCGTCGCAGCGAGCAGAAAAGCGCTGGTGAGGAGTGTCCGTAGCATGCCTGTCCCGCATCAGATGGTTTGCAGTCGTTGACCCCGCGCCCAAGCAAGGCCGAGGCCCTTGCACCCTTCACACATGGGTCGTCAGGGTTACTAAATCATGAACGCCAGCATCTTGACGCACAAGAGCGTTCACATGCCGTCCCGTTGCCGGCCAGTTTGGCGCGCGCGGTGCGGCTGGGCACGGTTTGTTACGCCAAAAGCGGCCAGATTTTGACGTCGGGGCCGGAAAGCGGCGGCCAGGCTCAGGCATGCTCAGCCGCCGCCCCGTCCGTCTCCTGCGCAAGCGCCCTGCGCGCCGCCTCGCGATGCTCCTCGCGGATGGAGGAGGAGACGGCGGCAAGCGCGGCGGCAAGGACGGAGGCGTCGTCGAGAAAGCCGACGCCGAGAAGAATGTCGGGCACCATGTCGAAGGGGGCGACGAAATAGGCGAGCGCGCCGACGACCGTCAGCTTGGCGCGCATCGGCGTTCTGGGATCGAGCATGGCGTAATAGGCGGCCACCACCTCCGGCATGAACGGGATGGCGCGCAGCGCCTTTCTGACCGTCGGCCAGAAGGCGCGGCGGATGCGCGCCTCCTTCTCGGCGGCGTCTTCCGGACCCAAAATTTCCATCTCCGGCACGCTGCGGGCCATCACGTCTCCTGTCGCTGCAACGTCAGGTAAGCGCAGGTAGGGCCCGAAGGCGACTTTCGCAAGCGGCGCGGCCCGGCTATGAGCCTTGGCCGAGACCATTTGCGGGGAGCCCAAGCATGAAGTTGAACAGCGATCTGGCCGCCATCGTCACCGGCGGCGCCTCCGGCCTCGGCGAAGCCACGGCGCGCATGCTGGCGCGCGAAGGCGTGCGGGTGGCCATCCTCGACATGAACGAGGAGCGCGGCGAGCTGACCGCGGGCGACATCGGAGGCGTCTTCGCCAAGGTGGACGTGACCGACGAGGACAGCGTCAAGGCCGGGATCGCGAAGGTGCGCGAGGCGCATGGCGTGGAGCGCATCCTGGTCAATTGCGCCGGTATCGCCATCGGCCGCAAGACCGTCTCCACCGACCGCAAGACCGGCGAGATGAAGACGCATGACATGGAATCCTTCTCCAAGGTGGTGGAGGTCAATCTCCTCGGCACCTATCGGATGATCCGCCATTCGGCCCTGGGCATGGCCGAGGAGAAGCCGATTACCGAGGATGGGGGGCGCGGCGTCATCGTGGTGACGGCTTCCGTCGCGGCGACGGACGGGCAGATCGGCCAGGCGGCCTACGCCGCTTCCAAGGGCGGCGTGCTCGGCATGACGCTGCCGGTGGCGCGCGATCTCACCGAGTTCGGCATCCGCGTCTGCTGCATCCAGCCGGGCGTGTTCATGACGCCGATGGTTTCGGGCATGCCGGAAAAGGTGCAGGAGGCGCTGGCCGCCGGCGTGCCCTTCCCCAAGCGCCTCGGGCGGGCGGATGAATACGCCCATCTCGTCAAGTTCATCTGCGAGAGCGACTATATGAACGGCGAATCGGTCCGGCTCGACGGCGCCATACGCCTGCCGCCGAAATAGGCAGTAGAAGGGGGCGGTCGCTCCGGGGAGGGCTGGCAGGCGCGGCCGCCTGCCAGCCATCTGCCGGCCCGTGGGGCCGGTCAGTAGACGCGTTGCTTCGGCTCGATATAGGGCACGTCGTTCGACATGGTGTAGGTGTGCACCGGCCGCTCGTCGAGGCTGACGCGGTAGGCCGCCTCGTCGACGAAGGCGAGGGTGTGCTTCATCCAGTTCTCGTCGTCGCGATCGGGATAATCCTCGCGCGCATGGGCGCCGCGGCTTTCGGTGCGGTTCGCCGCCGATTCCATGGTCACCACCGCCTGGGTGATGAGGTTCTGGAACTCCAGCGTCTCGACGAGATCGGTGTTCCAGATCAAGGAGCGGTCGGTGACGGCGATGTCTTCTGCGCCGCGCCAAAGCTCGTTGATGAGCGTCCTACCTTCTTCCAGAACTTCGCCGGTGCGGAAGACGGAGCAGTTGGACTGCATGATCTTCTGCATGCGGGCGCGCAGCGCCGCCGTCGGCGTGCCGCCATCGGCGTAGCGGGCCCGGTCGAGACGGGTCAGCGCCATCTCGTCGGCATCCTTGGGCAGCTCCGGATGGCGCTCGCCGGCAGGCACCGTCTCGGCGCAGCGCTCGCCGGCGGCGCGTCCGAAGACGACGAGATCGATCAAGGAATTGGAGCCGAGACGGTTGGCGCCGTGGACGGAAACGCAGGCCGCCTCGCCGACCGCCATCAGCCCCGGCACGACGCTGTCGGGATCGCCGCCGACCTTGGTCAGCACCTCGCCGTGATAATTGGTCGGGATGCCGCCCATATTGTAATGCACGGTCGGCAGCACCGGGATCGGCTCGCGGGTCACGTCGACGCCGCAGAAGATCTTCGCCGTCTCCGAAATCCCCGGCAGGCGCTCATGCAGCACCGCCGGTTCCAGATGCTCCAGATGCAGTTCGATATGGTCGCCCTCGCGGCCGATGCCGCGGCCCTCGCGGATCTCGATGGTCATGGCGCGCGAGACGACATCGCGCGAGGCCAGATCCTTGGCGGAGGGGGCGTAGCGCTCCATGAAGCGCTCACCTTCGGAATTGGTGAGATAGCCGCCCTCGCCGCGGGCGCCCTCGGTGATGAGGCAGCCGGCGCCGTAGATGCCGGTCGGGTGGAACTGCACGAATTCCATGTCCTGCAAGGGCAGGCCGGCGCGCAGTACCATGGCGTTGCCGTCGCCGGTGCAGATATGCGCCGAGGTGCAGGAGAAATAGGTGCGCCCGTAGCCGCCCGTCGCCAGGATGGTCTTGTGGGCGCGGAAGCGGTGGATGCTGCCGTCCTCCAGGCAGAGCGCGACGACGCCGCGGCAATGGCCCTCGTCCATGATGAGGTCGAGGGCGAAATACTCGATGTAGAACTGCGTGGAATGCTTCAGGGCCTGGCCGTACATGGTGTGCAGCATGGCATGGCCGGTGCGGTCGGCGGCGGCGCAGGTGCGCTGCGCCGTGCCCTCGCCGAAATGCGTGGTCATGCCGCCGAAGGGCCGCTGGTAGATCCTGCCTTCGGCGGTGCGCGAGAAGGGCACGCCCCAATGCTCCAGCTCGTAGACGGCGTCGGGGGCGTTGCGGCACAGATATTCGATGGCGTCCTGGTCGCCGAGCCAGTCGGAGCCCTTGACGGTGTCGTACATGTGCCAGCGCCAATCGTCCTCGCCCATATTGCCGAGCGCGGCGGAGATGCCGCCCTGCGCCGCCACGGTGTGCGAGCGGGTGGGGAAGACCTTCGTCAGGCAGGCGGTCCTGAGGCCGGCTTCGGCGGCGCCGAGCGCGGCCCTGAGGCCAGCGCCGCCGGCGCCCACCACGACGACGTCGAAGCTGTGATCGACGAGCGGATAGGCCTTGCCGTTCTGTCCGGGGGCGCGTTGCGGCGCGCCCGCGCCCTTTGAGGTTCCGTTCTGGCCGTTGAACGCCACGTCAGCCTCCCAGGGCGATGATCAGGATGGAAAGAATGCCGACGACGGCGAGGCCGGCGGTATAGAGCCAGTTGGCGATCCAGCTTGCCGCCTTCAGCCCTTCGTGATGCACGTAATCCTCAATCACCGACTGCATGCCGAGGCGCATATGGATGGTGACGTTGAGGATCAGCGCGACCAGCAGCGCGGCGACGAGCGGATTGGACAGGCGCTGGCGCGCCGTTTCGTAATCGGCGCCGATCAGCGAGACGACGACGAGGATGGCGCCGACGATGAGAGGAATGTTGGCGTAGGCGGTGATCCGCTGGCGGATGAGATGGCTGTCGGTGCCTATCCCGGCGGAACCGAGGCCGCGGACCTGCGAGAGCATTGTGCGCATGAGATGCCTCTATAGGGCGAGAAGAACGGCGACCCAGAGAACGAGAGCAAGGGCGATGCCGCCGACGATGCTTGCCCAGGCGAGATGGTTGATCCCCGGCTTGTCGAGGCCCTTCGCCGTGTCCCAGATGAAATGGCGGATGCCGCCCATGATATGCTGCATCAGTACCCAGGTGAAGGCGAACAGCACCAGCCAGCCGAGCCAGGAGCCGAAGAGCATCACGGCGAAGTCGTAAGCGCCCGGACCCCAGGCCAGCGCCACCAGCCAGAACACGAACAGGATGGCGCCGCCGTAAAGCGCGATCGCGGTGACGCGATGCAGGATGGAGGCGACCATCGTGATGGGCCAGCGGAAGATCTGGACGAAGGGCGAGAGCGGCCGCCTGTCCGCGGGGGATTGCATCATTGAACGCTCCTTGTGCTCTTCTTAACGCGCCGATGCCGCAATGCAAACGCTTGCCT
Organism: Afifella pfennigii DSM 17143; assembly: GCF_000688515.1. Lineage (GTDB taxonomy): Bacteria > Pseudomonadota > Alphaproteobacteria > Rhizobiales > Afifellaceae > Afifella > Afifella pfennigii. The sequence goes on from NZ_JHZK01000008.1 coordinate 49,571, forward strand.
GGCGGTTTGTTGCATTGCGTGAAGGGATTGGGATCGTTGTCATTGCGCGGAAAGGGAGAAACCGTCGCGACTGCTTTCGCTCTCCCAGTCGCCAGGCACTTCCTTGACGATCGCCTGGGCGCAGACGGCGCGCCTGGCTTGCGGATCCCAGGTGAGGGCCGGCGAGCCGTGCAGGTCCCAGCCCTGGTTGAGGGCGGCGGAGACGCGCTTGCAGAAGGCGGCGTCGTCGGGGCCGGTGAGGAGGCGGTAGAGCTTCATGAGCGTTCCCTCTCGGCGATTAGCGCGGCTTGCGCAAGTAGCCTTTCGGCGGTCGCCAGGTGCAGCCGCTCCACCATGCGCCCGTTGACGGCGAGCGCGCCCTTGCCGGCATTGGCGGGATCGGCGAAGGCGGCGCGGATCGCCTCCGCCTCGGCGATAGCCTCCGGCGCCGGGGCGAAGGCGGCGTTGGCGGTATCGATCTGGGCCGGATGGATGAGGCTCTTGCCGTCGAAGCCGAGCCGGCGCGCCTGGCGGCATTCGCCGGTCAGAAGCTCCTCATCGGCAAGAACGTTGCAGACGCCGTCGATGGCGAGGAGGCCATAGGCCCTGGCGGCGGCGACGGCCGATACCATCCAGGGCACGAGCTCGCTGCGATCGGGCGAGGGATCGAGACCGGTCTCCTTGGCAAGGTCGTTGAGGCCGAGGACGAGGCCGGCGAGTGGCAGCTTGCCGGAAAGGGCGGCGATCTCGCGCAGATAGAGGATCGCCATCGGCGTCTCGATCATCGCCCAGATGCGCATGCGTGGCAGCGCGTCCGCCTCCTCCAGCGCCGAGGCGAGGGCAAGAAGGGTCTGGGGCCCCTCCACCTTGGGCAGGAGGATGTCTTGGGCTTTGGCGGCGAGCGCGGCGAGAAGATCCTCCGTCCCCCATTCGCTGCCGAGGGCGTTGATGCGCACGATGCGCGGCTTGTCGGACGGCCCGGCGAGCGCGGCGCGCAGATGTTCGCGCGCGGCCTCCTTGGCCTGTGGCGCTACGGCGTCCTCCAGATCGAGGATGAAGCCGTCGGCGACAAGGGTCGGCGCCTTGGCCAGGGCGCGCTCCTTGTCGGCGGGGACATAGAGGAGCGAGCGGGACAGGCGGGGCGGATGAGAGGTTTCTGGCACGGAGGTTGCGGGGTGTCGGCGCGGCCCGATCTCAGCGGGTCGGCACCGGCGTCTCGCCGCGATAATCGTAGAAGCCGCGGCCGGTCTTGCGGCCAAGCCAGCCGGCCTCGACGTATTTCACCAGGAGCGGGCATGGCCGGTATTTGGAATCGGCGAGGCCCTCATAGAGCATCTGCATGATCGACAGGCAGGTATCGAGGCCGACGAAATCGGCGAGCTGCAAGGGGCCCATGGGATGATGGGCGCCAAGACGCATCGCCGTGTCGATGGCGTCGACGGTGCCGACGCCCTCATAGAGGGTGTAGATCGCCTCGTTGATCATCGGCATGAGGATGCGGTTGACCATGAAGGCGGGAAAATCCTCCGCCACCGCCACCACCTTGCCGAGCGAGGTGACGAACGTCTTCGCCTTCGTAAAGGTGGTGTCCTCCGTGGCGATGCCGCGTACCAGCTCCACCACCTCCATGACCGGCACCGGGTTCATGAAATGGATGCCCATGAAGCGTTCGGGCCGGTCGGTGGCGGAGGCGAGCCGGGTGATGGAGATGGAGGAGGTATTGGTGGCGAGCAGCGTCTCCGGATCGAGGATCGGGCAAAGCTCGGCGTAGATCTTGCGCTTGACGGTCTCGTCCTCGGTCGCCGATTCGATGACGAGGTCGGCCTCGGCCAGTTTCTCCAGCCCCAGAGTGGCGTTGATACGCGCCAGCGCCTCTTTGCGGTCTTCGTCGCTGATGCGGCCGGAGGCGACCTGGCGTGCAAGGTTGCCCTCCACGGTGGCGAGGGACGCCTTCAGCCGATCCTCCGAAATGTCGTTGAGGATGACCTTGTAGCCCGAAAGGGCGCAGACATGGGCGATGCCGGAGCCCATCTGTCCCGCGCCTACCACGCCGACCGTCTTAATCTCATCCGCCATACAATTTCTCTCTTCACGCGCGGTGCCGATCGCATCTGTCGATGCGTGCTGCCACGGGTTCTAGAGTATTGAGCAGGCGCGGGAAAAGGGGAAGCGTGCGGCGCAACAAAATCGCTCCCGGCGCGGACCATGTTGCCGCGCCGGAAACGCGCATTCAGCCGGCCTGCTTGTCGAGCTCGGCGGAAAGCTCCGGCAGGGCGGTGAAGAGGTCGGCGACGAGGCCGTAATCGGCGACCTGGAAGATCGGCGCCTCCTCGTCCTTGTTGATGGCCACGATCACCTTGGAATCCTTCATCCCGGCGAGATGCTGGATGGCGCCGGAGATGCCGCAGGCGATGTAAAGATCGGGGGCGACGATCTTGCCGGTCTGGCCGACCTGCCAGTCGTTCGGCGCATAGCCGGCATCGACGGCGGCGCGGCTGGCGCCGACGGCGGCACCGAGCTTGTCGGCGATGGGCAGCATCACCTCGTCGAACTTCTCCTTGGAGCCGAGAGCGCGGCCGCCGGAAATGATGACCTTGGCGGCGGCGAGCTCGGGGCGTTCGCTCTCGTGGATCTTGGCGCCGAGATAACTCGACAGGCCGGGATCGGCCGGAGCCTCCACGGCCTCGATGGCGGCCGAGCCGCCCGCTTCGGCGGCGGCGAAGGAGGCCGTGCGCACGGTGATCACCTTCTTGGCGTCGCCAGATTGCACCGTCTGGATGGCGTTGCCGGCGTAGATCGGCCGGCGGTAGGTGTCCGGCTCCACCACCTCCAGAATGTCGGAGACCTGCATGACGTCCATAAGCGCGGCGACGCGCGGCATGACGTTCTTGCCGTCGGTCGTCGCCGGCGCGATGAGGACGTCGTAGCCCTCGGCAAGCGAGACGATGAGGGCGGCGAGCGGCTCGGCGAGGCGATGCTCCAAAGCCTCGCTCTCGGCCAGCAGAACCTTGCGCACGCCGGCAAGCCCGGCGGCCGCCTCGGCGGCGGGACGGGCGTTCTTGCCGGCAACGAGGATGTCGATATCGCCGCCGATCGCCTTGGCCGCTGAAAGGGTCTTGGCCGTCGCCTCGTTGAGGCTCTGGTTGTCGTGTTCGGCAACAAGAAGGATGGTCATGTTTTCTGCGATCCTCTTCAGAGCACGCCGGCTTCGTTCTTCAGTTTGTCGACGAGTTCGGCGACCGAGCCGACCTTGACGCCTGCCTGCCGCCCGGCCGGCTCGCGCGTCTCAAGCACCTTCAGCCGCGGCGCGGCGTCGACGCCGAAATCCTCGACCTTCTTCATGTCGATGGGTTTCTTCTTGGCCTTCATGATGTTGGGCAGCGAAGCGTAGCGGGGCTGATTGAGGCGCAGATCGGCGGTGACGACGGCCGGCAGGGCGATGGAGATCGATTGCAGGCCGCCATCGACCTCGCGGGTGACCTCGGCCTTGCCCTCTTCCAGCTTCAGTTCTTTCAGGAAGGTGCCCTGCGACCAGCCCAGAAGGGCGGCGAGCATCTGGCCGGTCTGGTTGCAATCGTCGTCGATCGCCTGCTTGCCCATGATGACGAGGCCGGGGGATTCGGCCTCCACGATGGCTTTCAGGATCTTGGCGACGGCGAGCGGCTCCGTGCCCTGATCGGCCTCCACCAGGATGCCGCGATCGGCGCCCATCGCAAGCGCGGTGCGGATGGTCTCCTGCGAGGCGGTCGGGCCCACGGAAACGACGACGATTTCCTCGGCACTGCCCGCCTCCTTCAAGCGGATAGCTTCCTCAACGGCGATCTCGTCGAAGGGGTTCATGGACATCTTCACATTGGCAAGATCGACGCCGGAGCCGTCGGCCTTGACGCGCGCCTTGACGTTGTAATCGAGGACCCGTTTGACCGGGACGAGAAGTTTCATAGGGCATTCTCCGCAAAGTCGGGCTCTCGGTTAGCCTCGCCATTCGGCGCTGGCAAGAGGCGCAAAACCAGAGACCGGCCGATGCCGTAACGGAAAGGCGCATGCGCACACACAGGCTCAAACCGGTGTGAGCCACCTCGCAGGTGCGTGCAGAGATGCCATATCGCAGACAACGGTCACGTCGGGCGGATCCCGGGAGGAAAAGGATATGGCAATGAATAGGATATTGGCGAGCAGGATATCGGTGCGGTTCGGCATGGCGCTCGCAGCCTGTGGCGCGGCGTTTGTGCTCGCACTTACCGTCACGGGAGCCACCGCGCAGGACAAGGCGGGCGAAGCTTCAGGCGATCTCGCCAAGGCGATCTTCGCCGGCGGTTGCTTCTGGTGCGTGGAGGCCGATTTCGACAAGGTGCCGGGCGTGCAGGAGACGATTTCGGGTTATATCGGCGGCAATGTCGACAATCCGAGCTACCGGCAGGTCGTCTCCGGCGGCACCGGCCACAAGGAGGCGGTGGAGATCACCTACGATCCTGCCGTCGTCTCCTACGAAGAGCTTCTGGAGGCCTTCTGGCATTCCGTCGATCCGGTCGATGCAGGCGGGCAGTTCTGCGATCGCGGCGAGAGCTACACGACCGGCATTTTCGCGGTGAACGAGGAGCAGCTGGAACAGGCGAAGGCTTCCAAGGGGGCGATCTCCGAAAAGCTCGGCCAAGAGGTGGCGACGACGATCGAGATGGCGGACACCTTCTGGCCGGCCGAGGATTACCATCAGAATTACTATCGCAGCGAGGAGCGCATCCTGTCGCGCTTCGGCTACGTGACCAAGGCCTATGCCTATAAGGGCTATCGGGAAGGCTGCCGGCGCGACGCGCGTCTGAAAGAGCTCTGGGGCGAGGATTACATGCGCGGCATTCCGCAGAGCTGAGGCGATCAGCTTCCGGCCGGTGGCTGGCCTTCCGGCAGGCCCCGGTCGAAGAGCGGCACGCCGCGCCGGCGCAGCGGCACGACGAGAGCGGCGCCGATGGCGAAGCCGCCGATATGCGCCCACCAGGCGATGTCGGCGGTTTCGGGCGTGGCCATGAGGAGATTGCCGAGCTGGAAGAGGATCCAGGCGCCAAGAACCCAATAGGCGCGAAGGCGCAGCGGGATGCGGCCGAAGGCCAGGACCCACAATTTCACCTTCGGATGCAGGACGAGGTAGGCGCCGACCACCGCCGCCACGGCGCCGGAGGCGCCGATCAGCGGCGATTGCGAGGCCGGATCGGAGAGCGTGTAGATATAGCCCGCGCCGGCGGCGCCGAGGAGATAGAAGAGAAGATAGCGCAGATGCCCGAGCGCATCCTCGATATTGTCGCCGAAGACCCAGAGGAACAGCATGTTGCCGCCGAGATGCACGATGTTGCCGTGCAGGAAGGCGTAGGTGAGATAGCTGAGGTCTTCGGGGATGACGATGAAGCGCGGCGGCAGCTCGGCGATATCGTTGACGACGGAGGGAATGAGGCCGAAGGAAAGCGCGTTCGCCTCCACCAGCTGAAGGTCGAAGCCGCCGGTGAGGAAGAAGATCGCGGTGGTGAACAGGATCAGCGCGACATTGACATAAGGCCGCGCCACATGGGCGAGCGGGTTGTCGTCGTGGAGCGGCAGGAACACCGAAACGCGCCTCTAGAAAGCTCTCACCTGTTGCGGCCCGGAACCCACAGCACATCCGCCTCGCCCTTGCCGTTCACCCAGCGGCTGGCGACGAAGAGGAAGTCGGAGAGGCGGTTGAGGTAGTGCAGGGCCGGGCCGCCGACCTTCTCCGGCTCGCGGCTTGCGAGCCCCACGGCGAGCCGCCGGGCAGAACGAAGGAGCGCAGGGGCTGAAGCTCGCCGTTCAAGCGGTCGATGTCGCGCTCCAGCCGCTCCACCTGGCTCGGCACGATGCGCAACGGCTCGTAGTCGAGTTCGCCGCCCTCGTCGGGGCTGGCAAGGTCGGCGCCGAGGTCGAAGAGATCGTTCTGGATGCGCGCCAGCATGGCGTCGAGCTGGGCCACTGGCTCGCCAAGCGCGAGATCGAGATGCGCGCGGGCAAGGCCGATGGCGGCGTTCGCCTCGTCCACGGTGCCGTAGGCCTCCACGCGCAAATCGTCCTTGGGACGGCGCTCGCCGGTGCCGAGCGCGGTCGTGCCGTCATCGCCGGTCTTGGTGTAGATCTTGTTGAGAACGACCATCAAGCCTCCGCTCGTCTAGTTTGCGTGGCGACTATAGGGCGATGCCCCCGGCTGAAGCGAGGGGCCGGCGGGTCGAAGGGGGCAAAGAAGGCTCAGAAACGATAGCCGACCTTCACTCCGGCATGGGTGAGGCCGTCATTGTCCTTGCACAGCCCGGCATTGGAGGAATGGTCGATAAAGGCCATGGCGAGGAAGTTGCGGGTAAAGGCGAAGCCGATGCCGGCGCTCTCGCGGAAGAGCAGCGAGCAACCGAGGCGCGGGCCGGTGGGCGCGGTGGAGCTGGTGCCGCCATTGTGCACGGTGCCACCGAAGGTGCCTTCCAGGAAAATCCGGTCGGTGACGTAAAGGTCCCAGGTGAGGCCGGCATAGGCCTGGCTGGTGCCGCCGGTGGTGGAGACCGTGGCGCCGAGATGCGGTCGCGGGCGCAGGACGAAATCGAGGACGCGGTTGTCGAAGGGCCTTATCGGATTGGCGAAGATCAGCTCGCCATTGATGAAGACGCCCTTCTCCGCGTTGCGCACGCGCGGACGCTCGTCGACGAACCCGCTCGGGCCGAGGCGGATTTCCTCGATGAAGGGGCGGGCGGCGACAGGTTCGGGGCTGTAGACGATTTCAGGGCTCGGGGCGGGCAGATCGGCGGCCCAGGAGGAAGCCGGGCTAAGGGCCGCGGCGAGCCCGAGGAAGAACCATTTTTTCAGCATTATTCGCCCCGTCCTGCAATCTTGCTCCTGTAGCGGCCAAAGCCGGACGGGGCAACGCGGGCGGGGGAAACGCGTCGTCTCAGGTGGTGTATTTCTGCCGCATTGTTGCCGATCGGGCACGATGGCCGGTGCCCGGCGGCGGGCCCTTGCAGGTTCTACCCGGTGGCGATCCACAGGCCGGCCATCAGCACGATGATGGCAAGGAATTGCAGGCCGACGCGCCAGCGCATCAGGCTTTGGGAGCGATTGGGGCCGCCACCGCGCATCATGTTCCACAAGCCCAGGACGAGAACCACGAGGACCGCAAGAACGGCGACGATACCGAGATATTCCATGGGTTCCTGCCTTTCTGCGCGCCAGGGCCTTTCCGCTTACGACAGCAAAGGGCGCGACGCAAACCGATCTCGGACTGAGGGTATGGCGGTGGGCCTGCACCCTTGCGACCTAGGAGGTCATGCGGATGGCGAGGCGGTTCAGCACGCGGCGCGGCAGCAGGCGGCGGCCGAGATGGGCGATCTTCGTCTGCTTGGTGACCATGTAATGGGTGCGCGGCCTGGAGCTCTCGCAGGCCTTCACCAACACCTTCATGACGGCCTCCGGACCGAGCTGGCCGACGGTATTGCCGCCCGTCTCAAGCGCCGCCAGGCGTCGCTCGTAATAGGCGCGGTGGACCGACTTCTCCGCCTCGATGTGGCGGTGGAAGGCCTTGATGGCGTTCTCCGCGATCTTCGATTCGATCGGTCCGGGCTGGATGGTGACCACCTTGATGCCGGTGCCGGCAAGCTCGATGCGCAAGGTGTCGCTATAGGCCTCCACGGCGAACTTTGAGGCGTTGTAGGCGCCGCGGAAGCCGAGCGGCAAAAGGCCGAGAACCGAAGAGTTCATGACGATGCGCCCGCTTGCCTGACGGCGCATCACCGGAACGACCCGGCGTGTCAGCTCGTGCCAGCCGAAGAAATTCGTCTCGAATTGCTCGCGCAGGGCCGCGCCGGAAAGGTCCTCGATGGCGCCAGGCTGGGAATAGCCGCCATTGTTGAAGAGCGCGTCGAGGCGCCCGTTGGTGGTCATCAGAACGGCGGCGAGCGCGGAGGCGATGGTGTCCTCGTCGGTATAGTCGAGATAGAGGGCGCGCAGCCCTTCCTCGCGCAGAGCCTCCACATCCTCGTCGCGCCGCGCCGTGGCGAAGACCTGCCAGCCGCGCCTCGCCATGGCGAGCGCGCAGTGCCGGCCGATGCCGGACGAGCAGCCGGTAATGAGGATGGAACGGGTCATGGCGTGGCTCTTTGGGCGGATCATGGTCCTAGGGGCGGCCCTTCCTTGCCGCTTCGCGCCTCGCAATCAAGCCCGCGATCAAGCCATTGTGTGGCATGTGCCCGGCGGCCTATGCGAAAGAGCCAGGCGAAAAGCGCACCCGCCATGTCAGACACCGTCTTCATCGTCCTATCGATCTTCGGCCTCATCGGCATCGGCTATTTGGCCGCGCGAACGAGGCTTTTGTCGCAGCAAACGGGCGACGCGCTCGCCGATTTCGTCTTCACCATCGCCATCCCGCTGCTTCTCTTCCGCACGCTGGCGCGCGCCGATTTCGCCGGGCTCGATCCGTGGCGCCTGCTTTCGGCCTATTTCGCCGGCGTCGTGTTCACCTGGACCGCCGGCCATATCCTGATACGCCGCCTGTTCGGGCGCGATGCGCGCTCCGGCGTCGTCGCCGGCGTGTCGGCGGGTTTTGCCAATACCGTCCTCATCGGCATTCCGCTGGTGCGAGCCACCTATGGCGAGCCAGGCATGGTCGCCGTCCTCCTCCTCGTCTCGGTGCATCTGCCGGTGATGATGGCGGCGAGCCTCGTCCTCAACGCCTGGGCGCGCCGGCGCGACGGGCTGGCGGACGAAAGCGTCGGGCGGGTGGCGATGGCGCGCCGCTTCCTTCTCGACCTTCTGCGCCATCCGATCATCATCGGCATCCTCGCCGGCGGTGCCTGGCATCTCCTGTCGCTGCCGATCCCGGCGCTGGCGGGCCGGCTCGTCGACAGCCTCGCCGACGTGGCGGGACCGCTGGCGCTGTTTGCCTGCGGCACGGGCCTTGCCCGCTACGGCATCGCCCGCAACATCCCGGCCGCGGCGATTTTGGCGGGGTTGAAGCTTTTGTTCATGCCGGCCGTCGTGCTCGTCATCGCCCAATTCGCCGGGCTGTCGCCGGTGGCAGGGGCGGCGATGGTGCTGGTGGCGGCCTGTCCGACGGGGGTCAACGCCTTCCTCATCGCCAACCGATTCGGCACCGGCGAGGCGCTCGCCTCCAACGCCATCCTCATCTCCACCGCCGCGGGCGTCGCCACCGTCAGCTTCTGGCTGCTCGTCGTGGAGGCCGTCAGCTGAGGGCAAAGCCGAGCGCGGCGCGGATCTCCCCAGGCTTGCGGCCGGCGGCGCGCAGGTCGCGCAGCGCCGTGGCGCCGGCCGATTTCGCCAGCTTCCTGCCCTCCTCGTCGAGGATGAGACGGTGATGGTGGTAGCTTGGCTCCGGCAGGGCGAGAAGGTGCTGCAACAGACGGTGCACCGCGGTTGCGGGCTTCAGGTCCATGCCGCGCACGATATGGGTGACGCCCTGAAAGGCGTCGTCGACGGTGACGGCGAGATGGTAGCTCGTCCTCACCTCCTTGCGGGCAAGGACGACGTCGCCCCATAGGCCGGGATCGGCGGCGATCGTCTGGCAGGTGCCGGAAAACGGGTCCGTCTCGCGCCAGGAGAGCGGCGGCGCTCCGGCCGTGGCGCGGCGCATGTCGAGGCGGAGCGCATAGGGCCTGCCGCCCGTCATCTCCCGGCGCCGGCGGCTCTGAGGCCAGTCGCGCTCCGGCCCCGGATAGAGCGGGGCGCCGTCCGGATCGCGCGGCCAGGGCTTTCCGCCGGCCTCGCTCGCCGCCACCTTGGCGGCGATTTCCGAGCGGCTGAGGAAAGCGGGATAGACAAGGCCGAGACGCTCAAGCTCGCCGAGCGCAGCCGCATAGGCGGCAAGCCGCTCGCTCTGAAAGAGCACCTTTTCCTCAAAGGCGATGCAAAGCCAGGCAAGGTCCTCCAGGATCGCCGTTGCGAAGGCGGCGCGGGCGCGGGTCGGGTCGGTATCCTCCATGCGCAGGTAAAGGCGGCCGCCAAGGCGCCGTGCCGCCGCTTCGTTGGAAAGGGCGCTATAGGCGTGGCCGAGATGCAGATAGCCGTTGGGGCTCGGCGCGAAACGCAGGACCGGTGGTGCCGTCTCAGACGCCGGCATCGAGCTTCACCTCCCTGCCGGCGCGACGCTCGCGGTAGAGGAGATAAAGGCCGCTCGCCACGATGATGGCCGCGCCCAGAGCCGTCGTCTCATGCGGCACGTCGCCAAAGACGATGAAGCCGAGGCCGGCCATCCAGATAAGCTGGGTGTAGACGAAGGGCGCCAGCACCGGCGCCGGCGCCAGTTCGTGCGCCTTGATGAGAAACCAATGGCCGATGCCGCCGAAAATGCCGGTGGAGAGCAGCAGGAGCCAGGCGAAGGCGCCGGGGACCTCCTCCCACATAGCGAGCCCCGGCGGCAGCATGGCGAGCGAGGCGATCGCCGCCGGCAGGATGATCATGCTCTCCGCCGTCTCGCGGCCCGCGAGGAGGCGCGTCAAGAGTACGTAGAAGGCATAAGAGGCGGTGGCGGCGAGCGAGATCAGCATCGCCGGCTGAAAGGCGCCGGGCACCGGCCGGATGATGAAGAGCGCGCCGACAAAGCCGATGAGGATGGCCGCCCAGCGCCGCGGGCCCGCCCATTCGCCGAGCAGCGGGCCGGCAAGGGCGGTGACGATGAAGGGGGCGAGAAAGAAGATGGAGGAGGTCTCGGCGAGCTGCAGATAGCGCACGGCGATGAAGTTGAGCGTGGTCGTCGCCAGGAGGAGCAGCCCGCGGGCGATCTGCAAGGGCCGTTTGCGGGGCAGGTGGCGCGGCCATGCCCGCCAGGGCCGCAGCAGGGCGATGGCGAAGAGAAGATGGGTGAAAAACCGCATCCAGACGATCTGGGCCGATGAGAGTTCGGCGCTCAGATACTTCGCCGTCGTGTCGAGACAGGCGAAGCAGAAGAAGGCGAGAAGGATGAGGCCGAGAGCGCGAAGCCGCTGCCGCAGCTCGTCGGCGGCGGAGGCCGGGGAAAGAGATGTCATCCTCGTCATGGAAAGGCCGCCTTGGAGGCGAAGGCAAGCGCTTTGACGGTTCGCGGCCGTCTTCGCCGCCCGCCCGGGCGATGCCGGCGCGATAAAGGCGTTGCGCCGGCGCCCGCTTTCCTCTTCACATGCCGGCCTGTGGCAAGGCCAGGAAAGGAGCCAATCGGATGCTGCGTCGCTGGGCCGAGCTGACCAGCCCCGGGATCGGGGCTTTGGACGGAATGCGCGGCGTGGCGGTGCTGCCGCTCGGCGCGACGGAGCAGCACGGGCCGCATCTGCCGACGGGCACCGATACGATGATCGCCGAAGGCATCGTCGCGGAGGCGGCAAAGCTTATCTCGCCGCAGACGGAAGCTGTCTTGATGCCGACGCTGGCCGTCGGCGCCTCGCTGGAACACCGTTCCTTTCCCGGCACGCTTTCGTTTTCGGCGGCCAGGCTCATCGACGTCATCGTCGCTCTCGGCGGCGGCGTGGCGGCAAGCGGCCTGAAGAAGCTCCTTCTCCTGTCCTCGCATGGCGGCAACAATCCCGCTGTCAGCGCCGCCGCGCTGGAGCTCAGAGCCCGCTACGGCCTGGTGGCCGTTGCCACCAGCCTTGCCCGCTTCGGCCTGCCGGAGGCGCTCGCGGACGATGCGGAGCGCTCCTGGGGCATCCACGGCGGCTTCGTGGAGACCTCGCTGATGCTCCATCTTCAGCCCGCTCTGGTGCGGCGCGAGGCGCTCCGCCGCTTCGCCTCGCGTCAGGAGGAGCTGGTGCGGCGCCACCGGCATCTGCGCGCCCATGGGCCCGTCGGCTATGGCTGGCTGGCGGAGGATCTCAACCCAGCCGGCGCCGTCGGCGACGCGGCGGCGGCAAGCGCGGAGGCCGGCGCGGCGATCGCCCGCCATCAGGCGTTGGGGCTCGCCGGGCTCATCGACGAGCTCTCCGGCGCCGCGCCTGGCGATCTTGTGGCGGCAAAATAGGCGGCGCGCTTTACGCGGGAGCGCGGCTTTGTTTCAACTGCGGGAAATCTGAGGAGGGGCGCGTGCGCGAGATGCCCATCGCCATTATCGGGGCCGGCATGGCCGGGCTGGCCGCCGGCCGCCGTCTCGCAGAGGCGGGCCGCGAGGTCGTCATTCTGGAGAAGGAGGCAAGGCCGGGCGGCAGGCTGGCGAGCGAGACGCTGGCGGGGCTGGCCGTCGATGCCGGGCCGCTCTACGCCACGGCGCGCGAGCCGGCCTTCAAGGACTTCATGCAGGCGGCGGTCTTCGCCGGCCGCGCCACCGGATGGGCGCCGCGGGGCAAGCCCGACGACGAGCCCTGGCTGATCGGCCTTCCGACGATGAGCGCGCTCGCCGAATATTGCGCCGACGGCCTCGACATCCGCACCGGCCTGACGGTGGAACGGATCGGTCATGCCAGCGAAGGCTATATCCTGCAGAGCGAGGGGGCCGGGCCCCTCGGCCCGTTCGACGCGGTGATCGTGGCGATCGCCGCGCCGGGGGCGGAGCCGCTCCTCAAGGCCCATGGCAGGCCCTTTGAGAGGATCGCCGAGGTGCAGATGCGACCGACGCTTTCGGGCCTCTTTTCCTTCGGCGCCGCCTTGCCGATCGCGGCGGAGTATCTGGCCGGCATGCCGGGGATCGCGGCGGCGGCGCGCAACCGATCGCGGGCCGGGCGCGCCTGGCAAGACGAGGGCGAAATTTGGATCGTGCATGGCGATGGCGATGTCTCGCAAGAGCTCATGCAGCAATCGGACGAGGCGGCGACGGCGCGGCTCATGAAGCTTCTCGCCGATCAGGCGAGCGAGGCGCTGCCGGCGCCGATCTCGGCGAAAATCCTGCGCTATCCTCACGCGCGGGTGGACAGGCCGCTCGGCGAGGCCTGTCTTACCGGTGGGCGCGGGCGGCTCGTCGCCTGCGGTGACTGGTGCCTCGGGGCGCGGCTGGAAGCGGCCTTCCTTTCCGGCGTGGCGGCGGCGGATGCCGTGTCGGCCGGGCTTGCCGCCTGATGGACACGCTGACCCGCCTTCAGGCCTTCGTCGCGGTGGTGGAGGCGGGCGGCTTTTCGGCGGCGGCGCGCTCGGAAGGGCGTTCCAAGGCGCTGATGTCGAAATACGTCTCGGAGCTGGAGGAGGAACTCGGCGCCCGGCTCCTGTCGCGCACGACGCGCAACCTGTCGCTGACGGAGGCCGGCGAAGCGGCCTATGACGAGGCGCGCCTCATCCTGCAGCGCATCGGGGCGTTGCGCGAGAAGGTCGAGGCGACGCATGTGGCGCCGCGCGGACGGCTGCGCGTTTCCATCCCACGCGCCATCGGCGACCTCGATCTTGGCCGCGCGGTGATGGCCTTTCTCGCCGCATATCCCGATATCGATATGGAGCTTAGCCTGGAGGAGCGTTTCGTCGATCTCGTCGAGGAGCGCTTCGACGTGGCGATCCGTATCGCCAGCCTCGCCGATTCCAGCTTTATCGCCCGCAAGCTGGCGCCTTTCCGCGTCGCGGTCGGAGCCTCGCCGGCGACGATTGCCCGGCACGGACGACCGGAGCATCCGGGCGAGCTTTCGGCGCTGCCCTGCATCATCGACACCAATCTCGTCTCGCGCCATCAATGGCCGTTCAGCGCCGAGGGCAAGCGCCAGTACGTCTCCGTCTCAGGAAGGCTCACGGCCAATTCCCCGGCCGCCATCGTGACGGCGGTGCGGGCGGGGCTCGGCTTCGGGCGGGCGCCCTGGGTGAGCATGCGCGCGGAGGTGGAGGCGGGGCGGATCGTGCCGCTGCTTGAGGAATACGAAATCGACGATCTGGGCGTCTACGCGCTCTATCCGCATCGCGAGCGCATGCCGGCGAAGCTGCGCGCCTTCATCGATCATATGGCGGCCTGGTTCGAGGGCGAGCGGGCCGCCGGCCGCAGCTATTAGAGCCTTATCTCGGAAGCCTTTAGCGCTGTTTAGGCCGCCTGCGAGCGGCGCCTGGCGGTGGCAAGACGCTCCTCGGCGAGCCGGTCGGCGATGGCGGCCGTCGTCGCGCCCTCCTCGGCGGCGCGCGCGAAGATCGCCGCCAAGGTGGCGCCGATCGCCTCCACCTTCTCGGTGACCGCCTGGGCGGAGCCGCGCTTGCCGGCAAGCGCGATGGCGATGACGCCGCCGGCATTGATGGCATAGTCGGGCGCATAAAGAATGCCTCGCTCGGCAAGGCGCGAAGCGTCCTGCGGCCCGGCGAGCTGGTTGTTGGCGGCGCCGGCGACGATGGCGGCGCGGATCTGCGGAATGGTGGTGGCGTTCAGCCCGGCGCCGAGGGCGCAGGGCACGAAGATGTCGGCGCGGGCCCGATGCGCCTCCTGCGGCGCCACCGCCGCCGCGTCCCATGCGCTGACGGCCTTGTCGAGGCGGGCACGGTCGATGTCGGAAACGAGAAGCTCGGCGCCGGCCCGCGACAGCATCTCCGCGACGCGCCAGCCGACATGGCCGAGACCCTGGACGCTCGCCGTCAGTCCAGCCAGGTCGCGGGCGCCGAAACGGTGCTCGGCGGCGGCGAGAATGCCGTGAAAGACGCCAAGCGCGGTGAAGGGGGAGGGATCTTCCACGCGCGAGCCGGGCGTGCCGCGCACATGCGTCGTCGCCTCGGCGACGGCCTGCATGTCGGCCGGCGAGGTGCCGACATCCTCGGCGGTGATATAGCGTCCGCCGAGCGCCTCCACGGCCTCGCCGAACTTGCGGAAGAGCGCCGGCGCGGGCGAGGTCTCGGGGCCAAGGGCGATGACGGCCTTGCCGCCGCCGAGATCAAGCCCGGCGAGGGCGTTCTTGTAGGTCATGCCGCGCGACAGGCGCAGCGCGTCGGTCAGCGCCTCCGCCTCGTCGGCGTAGCGCCATACCCGGCAGCCGCCGAGCGCGGCGCCGAGGCTGGTGTCGTGAATGGCGATGAAGGCGCAAAGGCCGGTCGCGGTGTCCTCCACGCGCACGACCTCCTGGTGGCGATCGTAGGCGGGGTGGTCTTCAAGCTCGGGCGCGGCAAGGTGGCGCAGTTGCATGACAGGCTCCTTTGCGTTGCCTCCTGAGATAAGACGCTCCGATAAGAAGATTCGGTCGCGAAAGCGACGATGCCGTGGCGAGCGGCCAGCGATTTTTCTCCGCTTGCCCGGCCGGCGAAAAATTCTTCCGCCGCGATCATGCCGCACTTTGGCGGGAAAGAAAGAGGCGGCCCGCCGGGCTTGGGATGTGCGACAGGCAAACGGGCGACCGCGGGCTGGATGAGGAAGCGGCTTGGCATGACGGACGGCCTCTTCGTTGCAAGGATGGCGCGCCTTCTCGGCGCGATGGGCATGGCATGCGGCTTGGCGGGTATCATGGCATCTCCGGCGAGCGCGCATCCGCATGTCTGGGTCGACGTCGCCTCGGAAGTCGCCTTCGACGAGGAAGGGCGGATTATCGCCCTGCGCCACCATTGGCGTTTCGACGCGGCGTTCTCCGCCTATGCCACGCAGGGCCTCGATACGGACGGCGACGGGCGGATGACGGCAGGCGAACTGAAGCCGTTGGCGGAGGTCAACGTCTCCTCGCTCGCCGAATTCGACTATTTCACCGACCTGACCGCCGGCGGCGAGCCGGTGGAGCTCGGCCAGCCGGAGGATTACTGGCTGCAGCCGGACGGCGATCGGCTCATCCTGCATTTCACCTTGCCGCTGAAGGAGCCGCTCGCCGCGCAGGCGCCGGTCGTCCTGGACGTCTACGACCCGGAATATTTCGTCGCCTTCTCGCTGCCCTCGGAGGAGGCGGTGCGGCTGGTGGAGGCGCCGGAGGCCTGCCAGCTCACCGTGACGCTCGGCGAGGAGCCGGATGCCAGCGCGGCGGCGATGCTGGCGACCATCGGCGTCGACCAGCGCGAGCTGCCGGCGGAGCTGAAGGCGCTCACCATCGGTACGGAGAACTCCGCGAGGATTGAATGCCGGTAAGGGGCGCGCGTCCGATCGCTCCGGCCGTTTTCGGATCGGCGCTGGTGGCAGGGGCGCTTGCGCTCCTCTTTCTGCCCCAATTCGCCGCGGCGGCGACCTCGCCCTTCGGCGTCGGCCTGCCGGAGCAGGGCGGGCCGGGCCTCATTCCGCAGATCGCGGCGCTGCAGCAGCGCTTCTACCGCGAGCTGACGGCGGGTCTTGCGGCGCTGCGCGAAGACGGGCGCGCCTTCTTCTGGCTCGGCGGCGTCTCCTTTCTCTACGGCATCGTGCATGCGGCCGGTCCCGGCCACGGCAAGGTGGTGATCTCCTCCTACCTTCTGGCACATGAGCGCACGGCCAGGCGCGGCGTCCTCATCGCCTTCGCCGCCGCCTTCGTGCAGGCGCTGACCGCAATTGCCCTCATTGCCGTGATGGCCGCGCTTCTCGGCCTCACCAGCTTCGCCATCACCGATACGGCGCGGCTTCTGGAGATCGGCAGCTACGCGCTCATCCTGGCGCTCGGCGTTTTCCTGCTGTTTCGCAAGTCGCGCCCCTTCCTGGCGCGCCTCTTTCCAGCCGCCCGTCCGGCCTCGCTCGGCGCGGCGGCGAGCGTTGAGGCGGGCGATGGCGCGCAGCATGGCGAGGACGGGCATCATCACGCGCATGGATCGTGCTGCGGCCACGCCCATCTGCCCGATGCGAAGACGCTGGAGTGGGGCGGCTGGAAGGCGGCGTTCGGCGCGATCCTCTCGGTCGGGCTGCGGCCGTGCACGGGAGCGCTCATCGTCCTGGTCTTCGCCCTGTCGCAGGGCATCTTCTGGGCCGGAATCGCGGCGACCTTCTTAATGGCGCTCGGCACCGGGCTGACGGTCGCCGCGCTGGCGGCGCTGGCGGTCGGGGCGAAGGGTCTCGCGGGCCGGCTGGCCGCCTCCGGCCACGGCGCCGGCTATCTCCTGATGCCGGCGCTGGAATGGCTCGGGGCGCTCTTCATCACGCTGTTCGGGGCGACGATGCTGGCCGGCGCGCTCGCCTGAAAGAGGCGCTGTTGGAGGATGCGCTATTCGGCGGCGATGCCGAGGCGCAGCGCCTGGCGATGGCGGGCCGCCTCGGCGAAGGCGGCGAAGATGGCGCGCGAGGGCGGATCGCTCTCGGCCCAGTATTCGGGATGCCATTGTACGCCGAAGGCGAAGCTCGCCGCCTCGGCGACGCGCACCGCCTCGATGGTCCCGTCCTCGGCCGTCGCCTCCACGACGAGGCCGCGGCCGAGATGCTCGACGCCCTGGCGGTGCAGGGAATTCACCCGGATGGTGTCGCGGCCGACGATGTCGCGCAGGCGGCTGCCCTCGCGGAAGCTCACCTCGTGGGCGAGGCCGAAACGGGTATCCTGATCCTCGCTCTGCGGCGAGCGATGGTCGGCGCGGCCCTCCACCTCGTGGATCTCGGCCACAAGCGAGCCACCGAGCGCCACGTTGAGTTCCTGAAAGCCGCGGCAGACCGCCAGGAGCGGCACGCCGCGCTGCAAGAGTAGCCGGATGAGCGGCAGCGTCGTGGCATCGCGCTGGCCGTCGAAAGGCTCGTGCTTGGCCTCCGCCGCGCGTCCGTAGCGCCGCGGGTGGATGTTGGAGTGCGAGCCGGTGACGAGAACGCCGTCGGCCGCCTCCACCGCCGCGTCGAAATCGATGCGGTCGGCCATGGACGGCAGGATGAGCGGCAGGGCGCCGATGCTGGTGACGGCGCGCAGATAGGTCTCGGCGGCGGCGTGCCACTCGTAGTTGTCACCCGGCCGGACGTCGGCGGTTACCAGAATTAGGGGAGTTCCTCGGGCACGCATGCCGGTCATCCTAGCGCTCGGTTGAGGAAAAAGTCAGCCCTCTTTCCCAGCTCCCTTGGCTCTTTTCGGGGCGCTTGTCGAGAGCCTCGCAACGGGCGTTTCTCAGCCCATCGGGGCGCTAGACAGGCATTTGAGAACATGCAAGCTTTTCCGTCATAAAAACCCAAGAGGGAGGAGTAGAATGGATCGTCGTTCCTTTCTGAAGACTGCCGGTCTCGCCGGCGGCGCGGCTGCCGCATCGACCTTGGCGACGCCTGCTCTGTCGCAGAGCCGGATGGAGCTTAAATGCGTCACCTCCTGGCCAAAGAACTTCCCCGGTCTCGGCACGGCGCCTGAGAAATTCGCCGAGATTATCGGCAAGGCGACGGACGGGCGCATCACCGTCAAGGTCTTCGGTGGCGGTGAGCTGGTGCCGCCTCTCAAATGCAACGATGCCGTGCAGGAAGGCACGGCAGAAATGTACCATTCGGCCGATTACTACTATCAGGGCAAGCTGACCGGCTATTCCTTCTTCTGCGCCGTTCCCTTCGGCTTCACGCCCGCCGAGATCGATGCCTGGGTTCAGTTCGGCGGCGGCCAGGAGCTGTGGGACGAGGTCGGCGGCGAGTTCGGCATCAAGCATCTTTCCGGCGGCAATTCCGGCGCTCAGATGGGTGGCTGGTTCAAGAAAAAGATGGAGACGATCGACGACTTCAAGGGCCTCAAGATGCGCATTCCGGGCCTTGGCGGCGACGTCATCAACGCGCTCGGCGGCACCTCCGTCACGCTCGCCGGTGCGGAGATCCTTCCCGCCCTGCAGGCCGGCACGATCGACGCCACCGAATGGGTGGGGCCCTGGAACGACCTCGCCTTCGGCCTCTACAAGGTGGTGAAGAACTACCACTATCCGGGCTTCCACGAGCCGGGCTCGATGCTGAGCTTCGGTATCTCGCGCCAGGTCTGGGACAATCTTTCGGAAAGCGACCAGCAGCTGATGCGGGCGGTGGCGCTCGCCGTGAACAACAACACGCTTGCTGATTTCAACGCCAACAACACGCAGGCGCTGGACACGCTCGTCAACGAGCACGGGGTGGAGCTGGTGGAGTTCTCCGACGATATCTACCGCCAGTTCGGCGAGGCGGCGAAGGATGTACTCGCCTCGGCGGGCGATGCCGATCCGCTGACGAAGAAGGTCTATGAATCCTTCCTCGATTTTCGCCAGAAGGCGATCGAGTGGACGCGCCTCTCGGACCAGACTTACGCCAATAAGCGGGCCTTGACCCCGTTCAGCTGAGGCATGGCGGGCCGGTCCTGCACGCCGGCGGCCTCCTCCATGCCCTTTGGGGGCGGGCAAGCCCCGCCCCGTTTCTTGGCCGGCGGCGTCTTGCCATCGGTAGAGGACGGGGCCTAGGTCCTGGGTGAGTTCACGACCGGAGCTGCAGCCGTGTCCGGTCGCCGGAATCCCGCGGGCAAACCCGGAGCGAGCCAGTGAAAGCCATCATCGCCGCCATCGACGGGCTCAACTACCGCATCGGCCGCGCCGTGATGTGGCTCGCCATCCTCACCGCGCTGGTGCAGTTCGCCACGGTGATCCTGCGCTATGTCTTTTCCATCGGCTTCATCCCGATGCAGGAATCCATCTGGTACATGCACGCCATCCTGTTCATGACCGGCGCCGGCTTCACGCTGCTGCAGGACGGGCATGTGCGCGTCGACATCCTCTATCGCGACGCCAGGCCGCGCACCAAGGCGATCATCGACCTCCTGGGAGCGCTGTTCCTGCTCCTGCCGGTCTGCGTCGCCGCCTTCTGGCTCTCCTTCGGCTATGTCACCAATTCCTGGCGCATCCTGGAGCGCTCCACGGAAGTGAGCGGCCTGCCGCTCATCTTCGCGCTGAAGACCTTCATCTGGGTCTTCGCCATCCTCGTCGGCCTGCAAGGGCTCGCCTTGGCGCTGCGGGCGATCGTGGCGCTCAAGGAGCACGACGAGACTTATACGGCCGCCGGCAGTCGGCCCGACCGCGCGCGCTAGACCCAGACCTTGCCCAGCCGAGGGACGATCCAAGAGACACGATGATCGATCCCGTCCTCCTTTGCTTCATCATGTTCGGGACGGCCTGCGTCCTGTTGATGGCGGGCTTTCCGGTCGCCTTCACGCTCGCCGGCACGGCGCTCGCCTTCGCTCTACTGGGGGCCGCGCTCGACGTCTTCTCGCTGTCGCTGCTGACGGCCTTCCCGCAATCGATCTTCGGCACCATGACCAACGAGACGCTGGTCGCCGTGCCGCTCTTCGTCTTCATGGGGGTGATGCTGGAGCGCTCGCGCATCGCCGAAGAGCTCCTGGACAATATGGGCCGCCTCTTCGGCTCGCTGCCGGGCGGGCTCGCCTTCTCCGTCTGCATCGTCGGCGCGCTGCTGGCCGCCTCCACCGGCATCGTCGGGGCGACCGTCGTCACCATGGGGCTGATGTCGCTGCCCACCATGGTCAGGCGCGGCTACGACAAGCGGCTCGCCTGCGGCACCATCGCGGCCTCCGGTACGCTCGGGCAGATCATCCCGCCCTCCATCGTGCTCGTGCTTCTCGGCGACCAGCTCTCCGTCGCCTACCAGAACGCCCAGTTCTCCATGGGCATCTTCTCGCCCGACACGGTATCGGTGAACGACCTTTTCGCCGGCGCCCTCCTGCCGGGCCTGATGCTGGTCGGCCTCTATATCCTCTACCAGATCGGCTACGTCGTCATGCGCCCGCAGGGCGCGCCGGCCATCGCCGACGAGAGGCCCGAGACGCTCGCCGGCTTCGCCTTCTTCCGGCAGATCTTCCGCGCGCTTGCTGCGCCGGTGCTTCTCATCATCGCCGTGCTCGGCTCCATCCTCATCGGGCTCGCCTCGCCGACGGAGGCGGCCGGCGTCGGCGCCATCGGCGCCACCATGCTCGCCGGCTATCGGCGCGACGAAGCCCGCGGCTGGCCGATCCTCCTCGGCGTCGCCTGCATGGCCGGGCTGTTGGCGCTGACGGCGAGCTTCGACCTCAGAAGCCAGCGCACGGTGGTCAGCCAGACGGAATGGATCGCCATTGGCGCGGCGGTGGTGCTCACCTTCGGCCTCGCCTTCGGCGTCATCGTCGCCCTGATGCGCACCTTCAACTGGCGCGACCGGGACGGTGAGAGGGTGCTTGCCGCCGTCTGCCAGTCGACCATGGCGATCACGGCCATGGTCTTCACCATCATCATCGGCGCGCGCATGTTCTCCATCGTCTTCATCGGCCTTGGCGGCGCCGATTACGTGGAGGAGGTGCTCAACAACCTGCCCGGCGGCACGCTGGCGGCGGTTCTGCTCGTCATGGTCATCATGTTCGTGATGGGCTTTTTCCTCGACTTTCTGGAAATCGTCTTCATCGTCGTGCCCATCGTGGCGCCGATCCTCCTCCAGATGGAGATGCCGGACGGCGGCACGATGAACCCGGTCTGGCTCGGCATCATGATGGCGGTGAACCTGCAGACATCCTTCCTGACGCCGCCCTTCGGCTTCGCGCTCTTCTATCTGAGAGGCGTGGCCCCGCCGCAAATCAGCACCATGGATATTTATCGCGGCATCATCCCCTTCGTCTTCATCCAGCTCTTCGCCCTCATCCTGCTGTGGTTCCTGCCGCAGGTGGCGACCTGGCTGCCGCTGGCGCTCTACGGTCGCTGAGCGATGCGGGCACAGAAGCTCTTCGACCTTTCCGGCAAGGTGGCGCTCGTCACCGGCGCTTCCTCCGGGCTCGGCCGGCGCTTTGCGGCGGTGTTGGCGGCCAATGGCGCCAAGGTGGTGCTCGCGGCCCGGCGCAAGGCGCGGCTGGAGGAACTGGCGGCGGCGATCGCCGCCGATGGCGGACAGGCGCTGGCGCTCGCCTGCGACGTCACGGAGCGGGAAAGCGTCGCGGCCGCCTTTCAGGCCGCCGAGGCGCGCTTCGGTCCTGTCACGATCCTCATCAACAATGCCGGCATCGCGCCGGGCGGCGCGGCGCTCGAGATGGGGCAGGAGGCATGGCGCCAGGTACTTTCCACCAATCTCGACGCCGCCTTCTTCGTCGCCCAGGAAGCGGCGCAGCGCATGGTGCGCGCGGAAACGGGCGGTGCCATCGTCAATCTCGCCTCCGTGCTCGGCCTTGCCGTCATCAAGGGCGTTGCGCCCTATGCGGCCTCCAAGGCCGGGCTCATCCAGCTCACCAAGGCGCTGGCGCTGGAATGGGCGCGCTACAGCATCCGCGTCAACGCCATCGCGCCGGGCTGGATTGAGACGGAGATCAACGCCGATTTCCTGGCCGGGCCGGCCGGCGCGGCGATCCGACAGCAGAACCCGATGCGCCGCTTCGGCAAGGCGGAGGATCTGGACGGGGCGCTGTTGCTGCTTGCCTCCGATGCCGGCCGCTACATGACCGGCAGCCTCGTCACCGTCGATGGCGGGCAGGTGCTGGCGGGGAGCTGAGGCGGGACATCTTCAGCCCGGATGGTGTGGCGAACCGAACGGGGCCTGGCGTGTTCCTGGGGCATGAAGAGCGATGGAGAGCGCCATGCCCGCCAAGTCGAAGGCCCAGCAGAAGGCGGCCGGCGCCGCCCTTGCCGCCAAGCGCGGCGAGACGAAGAAATCGGACCTCAAAGGCGCCGCGAAATCGATGTATGAATCGATGAGCGAGCAGCAGCTTGAGGAGTTCGCCGAGGGAGCTCGCAAGGGCAAGCCTAAGCACAGCTCCGAGAGCTGAGCGCCGCCCGCCGGGCCGGGCGGCGGGGAGACGAGGATGCCGGATCGTGCTTTCATCCGATTGGCCGCGCTCGGCCTTTCCCTTCTCATCGGACTTGCGGCCTGCGGCGATGAGAGCGACAGACCCTACCTGAAGCTCGTCGGCGGCGGCTTCATCTTCAACTACCGCATTGCGGAAATGCATTATGGCGTCGTCCTCGCCCCGGAGCGCGCATTGCCGGAGGGCGCGGTGGTGGAAGCGGCCTTCGAGGATCCCGCCGGCGGGCCGCCGATAACCTTCGCGACGCCGGTGGAGGGCGGGGAGCGGAAGTTCGTCTACGACACGCCGCCGCTGACGGGAACGAGGAAGGATACGCCCTACCGCGTCACCATCCTCCTCAAAGGCGCCGACGGGGCGGAGCTGCAGCGCATCGAGAAGGATTTCACTTCTTCGGTGGAGCAGAAGGACATGCCCGACCGCCCGCTCACCGTCGGCCCGGGGTACACGCCGAACGTCACCGGGCAGAAAGAAGCCTTTACGGAGTAGGGCCACAAGAGCCTGCCTGTTAGAAAAGCTCCTGCTGGTCGGGCGGCTCGACCTTTCGCGCCCGGCGCACCCTTGCAGACATCAGAACGACTTCGGGAGCGATGAAGCGCCGCGGTTGCTTGGCGGAACGCACTTCCCGAAGAATCCCAACTTCCAGGAGCTTGTCGATAGCTGCCGCCGCCGGCGGATAGGTAACCTCGGCAATGGCAGCCGCATCGGAAATGCTGATGACAGGCTTTTCGAAGAGCGCATCAACGATCCGCAGGGCCGTGACGGACCGGGTGACCCTATGGACTTTGTCGCGATAGGTCGCTTGCAACTCACGCAGGATGTTGATCGTCTCGGCCGTCTCTTCGCAGGAGATACGAACTGCCCGCAGGAAGAACGCGACCCAGGGTGTCCAGCAACCGCGGGCGGAGACCTGGAACATCAAGTCGATATACTCATCCTTATGCTCCTCGACATAAGGGCTGACATAGAGGAGCGGTTTCTCCAGGACGCCCCGCTCGAGAAGAAAAATCGGGATCAGGATTCGGCCGACGCGGCCATTGCCGTCAGCGAAAGGATGTATGGTTTCGAACTGGTAGTGGAGCAGCGCCGCGTCGATGAGAGGCGGCAGGCCGCCATTATCGTCGCGGTTCACGTAGGCTTCCAGTTCATCCATTGCCGTCTGCGTTTCCTGGGGTGGTGGCGGGATGAATCGTGCCTCCTCTATCCTTCTGCCTCCGATGAAGTTCTGCGTTGTCTTGTATTCGCCCGGATGCTTGTGCGCGCCGCGCTCCTTGCCGAGACCGGAGAGCAACGTGCCGTGAATGGATTTGATCATCCGGTGCGAAATCGGAAGGATTCCAAGAGATTTCTCGGCCTCATCGAGGGCTCTTATGTAATTGTGAACCTCTCTCGCCGATTCGTCCGTCGTTTCCTCAGCTCCGGCCTCCAGAAGGACGAGATCGTCGGGCGAGGCGTGGGTTCCTTCCATGGAGGAAGACGTAAGGGCCTCGCTCCGCTGAAGCGGACGGATGACCATCGCTGGGTTGGCTAGATGCTTGCCGATGCCGTTGAGGTTTCCAACCGCTTGCATGGCTTCGCCGAACGCGCTGACGAGATCGCCAAGTTCAAGATTGGGCGGCAGTGGATTGGGCACGAATGCCTTCTGGCCATGCGTCGTCGGGATGAGCCTTCCGGCGGGCGATTCGGAAAAGGCGTCGTAATCCATGCATGTTTCCTATGATGCAGCGCCCATGAATTATAGAAAAACGTTAAAAACTACAAACTTTTGAGTTAACCTTCTGGTTTTCGAACAATCTGCCAATGTCGGACGGTTCGGCTGCAACCCGCCTTGACGGTCTGGCGAACGATCTCTCCCCGCGCGCGCCACAATTGAGAATGGATTTTCCCCGCGGCTGCGACAATCTTTCCGGGAAATCTGCTAATCTCGGCGAAAAAGCGCCGAGCGGGAGGATCGATGGTCTCTGGACCGACGAGATTTGCCGAGCGCGAGACGTTGCGCAACGTCAGCCTGGCGGACAAGTTCGATCTTGCGAAAGAGGACGTCCTGCTCACCGGGACGCAGGCGGTGGTGCGCCTCCTTCTCATGCAGAAGGAGCGCGACCGGCGCGCCGGCCTCAAGACCGCCGGCTTCGTCTCCGGCTATCGTGGCTCGCCCATCGGCGGGCTCGACCAGCAGCTCTGGCGGGCGGAAAAGCTTCTCACCGAGAGCGACGTCCGCTTCCAGCCCGGCCTCAACGAGGATCTGGCGGCGACGGCGCTGTGGGGCTCGCAGCAGGCCGAGCTGCGCGGCGAGGGGCGCTATGACGGCGTTTTCGGCCTCTGGTACGGCAAGGGGCCC
Source organism: Afifella pfennigii DSM 17143 (assembly GCF_000688515.1). Lineage (GTDB taxonomy): Bacteria > Pseudomonadota > Alphaproteobacteria > Rhizobiales > Afifellaceae > Afifella > Afifella pfennigii. The sequence continues at coordinate 74,399 of NZ_JHZK01000008.1, forward strand.
GGCGTCGATCGCTCCGGCGACGTCTTCCGCCACGCCAATTTCGCCGGCACTTCCAGACATGGCGGCGTGCTCGCCCTGATGGGCGACGACCATACCTGCGAATCGTCCACCACGGCGCACCAGTCTGAATTCGCCTTCGTCGATGCGATGATGCCGGTGCTCAATCCGGCCGGCGTGCAGGAGCTCCTCGATTACGGCGTCATCGGCTACGCGCTGTCGCGCTTTGCCGGCGTCTGGGTCGGGCTGAAATGCATCAAGGACAATATCGAATCCACGGGCACGGTCGACGGGCGCGTGGAGCGCGTTTGCATCCGCCTGCCGGATTTCGACATGCCGCCGGGCGGGCTCAATATCCGCCGCGGCCTGCACCCGTTGGAGCAGGAAGCCCTCCTGCACGACTACAAGAAGGCGGCGGCGATCGCCTTCATCCGTCAGAGCGGCCTCAACCGCATCGTCATGCAGGGCGGGCCGAGGCCCCGCCTCGGCGTCGTCTCGCTCGGCAAGAGCTGGCTGGACACGCGCCAGGCGCTCGACCTTCTCGGCATCGACGAGGTGAAGGCCGCCGATCTCGGCCTGAGGCTGTGCAAGGTCGGCGCGCCCTGGCCCCTGGAGCCGGAGGCAATCTGCGCCTTCGCGGAGGGCCTTCAGACCATCATCGTGGTGGAGGAAAAGCGCTCGCTGGTCGAAACGCAGATCAAGGAGCAGCTCTACGGCCGCGCCGAGGCGCCGCAGGTCATCGGCAAGAAGGACGAGGAGGGCCGCGTCCTCTTCACCGCCAAGGGCGCGCTCGACGCCAATGACGTGGCCATCGCCATCGGCGAGCGGCTGATGCGCTTTGCCCCCGACGAGGCGATTTCGACCCGGCTTTCGGCGCTGAAGCGGGCGCAGAACGTCTTGCGCTCCACGCAGAGCGTTGCCGTGCGCACGCCGCATTTCTGTTCCGGCTGCCCGCACAACACCTCCACCCTGGTGCCGGAGGGCAGCCGCGCCTATGCCGGCATCGGCTGCCACTACATGGCGCAGTGGATGGAGCGTGAGACCGACGGCTTCACCCAGATGGGCGGCGAGGGCGCCAATTGGATCGGCGAGGCGCCCTTCTCCACGCGCCAGCACGTCTTCCAGAATCTCGGCGACGGCACCTACAACCATTCCGGCTATCTGGCGATCCGCGCCGCCAAGGCGGCTGGCGTCAACATCACCTACAAGATCCTTTACAACGACGCCGTGGCGATGACCGGCGGCCAGCCGAACGACGGCGGCCTCACCGTCGAGGAGATCGCGCGCCAGGTGGCGGCGGAGGGCGCCAACCGCATCGCGCTCGTCAGCGACGATCCGCACAAATACCCAAGCGGCGTGCGCTGGCCGGAGGGGATGACGATCCACCATCGCTCCGAGCTCGACGAGGTGCAGCGCGCCATGCGCGAGGTGAAGGGGCTTTCCATCCTCATCTACGACCAGACCTGCGCGGCGGAGAAGCGCCGCAGGCGCAAGCGCGGCCTTGCGGAGGATCCGGACCGGCGCGTCTTCATCAATTCCCTCGTCTGCGAGGGTTGCGGCGATTGCTCGGTGAAATCGAACTGCGTCTCCGTGCAGCCGCTTGACACCGAGTTTGGCCGCAAGCGCGTCATCGACCAATCGAGCTGCAACAAGGACTTCTCCTGCCTTAATGGCTTCTGCCCGTCCTTCGTGACGGTGCATGGCGGCGTCTTGAAGAAGGGCGTGGCGAAAGACGCCGCCCTGCCGGCCGTGCCGGAGCCTGAGATCGCCCCGCTTGAGGGCGTCAAGAGCCTGCTCATCACCGGGGTCGGCGGCACCGGCGTCGTCACCGTCGGCGCCATCCTCGGCATGGCGGCGCATCTGGAAGGCAGGGGCGTCGGCCTCATCGACATGGCGGGCCTTGCCCAGAAGGGCGGTGCCGTCACCACCCATATGAAGATCGCGTCGCGGGCGGAGGATATCCACGCCATCCGCGTCGGCGCCGAGGAGGCCGATACGGTGCTTGCCTGCGATATCGTCGTCGCCGGCTCGCAGAAGGCGCTGGCGGCGATGAGGCCCGGTGAGACCAAGGTCTTCGCCAATACCTACGAGGCCTATCCGGGCGACTTCACCCGCGACGCCGATTTCACCCTGCCCTCGCGCCGCCTCAGGCAGGCGATCGAAAGGCGCGTGGGCGAAGACAGGGCGCATTTCGTCGACGCGCAGGGGCTGGCGAGCGCGCTTTCGGGCGATGCCATCGCCGCCAACATGTTCATGGCCGGCTTTGCCTGGCAGAAGGGCGGCATTCCGCTGTCGCGTCAGGCGATCCTTGAGGCCATCCGCCTCAACGGCGTCGCCGTTGAGATGAATGTCGCCGCCTTCGAATGGGGCCGGGCCGCCGCGCATGACCTTGACGTCGTGGAGAAGGCCGCCGGCCGGGCTGACCGACAGGCGGGTGATGCCGGCGAGGCGGAAAGCCTCGCAGACCTCATCGACCGGCGCGCCGATTTCCTCGCCGGCTATCAGAACGCCGCCTATGCACGGCGCTATCGCCAGAAGGTGGAGGCGCTGGCGGAGGCGGAGGCGCGCCTTGCGCCCGGCGCGAGCGGGCTGGCGGAGGAGGTGGCGCGCTCGCTCTTCAAGCTGATGGCGGTGAAGGACGAGTACGAGGTTGCGCGGCTCTTCACCGACGGCTCCTTCCGGCGCGAGCTGGCCGGCACTTTTTCAAGCTACGACCATCTTGGGTTCCACATGGCGCCGCCGGTTCTCGCCCGCCAGGACCGGCAGGGCCATGCCAAGAAGCAGAGCTTCGGGCCGTGGATGATGAAGCTCCTGAGGCCCTTGGCGGCGATGCGCCATGTGCGCGGCTCCTTCGCCGATCCCTTCGCCTATCTCGCAGAGCGGCGATGGGAAAGGCAGCTTCTCGCCAGCTACGAGGGCGAGCTTGACGAGATCGCCAAGGAGCTGACGCCCGAGAACCACCACATCGCCGTGGCGCTGGCCGCCTATCCGCAGAAGATCCGCGGCTTCGGCCATGTGAAAGAGCAGCAGGCGCGAACCGCGCTTGCCGAGCGCGACAGGCTTCTTGCCGCATTGCGTCAGCCGATGGCGGCCCCGGCCTTGCCGGAGGCGGCAGAGTAAGGCGGCTTGCGCTTCATCATCGCCGCTTTCATCGACGGGTCGTCGACCGCAAACCCGCCCCTGCAAAGGCAGGCGGGCCAGGGGTCTTGGCGCCGAATCCTTCGGTTCTCGGCTCGTCCGTAGCCCTGCTACGGCCTCGCCGATCCCGACCCCGACCCCGCGGGCCTTGTCGCCAATGCGCTCTGGCAGAACGCTTCAACCTGGTGACAGCAGGCCCTAGCCGGCGAAGGCTCCGACCGCCTGCAAGAGCGTGCCGACGACGAGAAGAATGAGGCCGATCTCGCCAGAGCGGCGGACGTTCATCTCCTCAGTGGTTTCCTGACTGGCCCTGCCTTGTTCAGCGGCGCTGCTGCCCAAGAGGTCGATCTCCGGCAGGCCGTAGCGGAACAAGAGCAGGATGCCTGCCAGATTGAAAATCACACCGAAAAACGTGGCAATCATACTTGCCTCCAGTCCATGCGCGACCGGAGGCGCCCGGGAGGCAGCCGCGGAACCGGTGCGAGCGCGGGAGAAAGAGCGCGTTCGCATACCCGGCCCGCCAAGGCGCGCAGGCGGAGGCAGGCGATCCCCGCTCCAGCCTCCCGGCGCCCTTCGAACACCCCCCGTGGCGTCCATCCGGCCGAGACAGGACCCTAGCGCGCCTTTCGTCCCGCCGGCAGCGGACAGTTTGTCTCTGTGTGCCTGGCGGCTTCGATGCGGCGCCTGGCCGAGCGCATGCAGGTCAATCCCTAGCCCGGCGTGCCGCTTCCAAGCAATCGTCTTCCAGCTCCTGCGTTGGATCGCGCTTGAGCTTCAGTGGAGCGAAGAATACCATGTCCTTGTCTTCGTTGTTGCGCGCATTTGCCACGAAGAGACGGGGAGAGCGAAAGTCTATCATGTTTCTATTGAGCGGCCCGTCGAGTTGATCGAGGCGATGGGCATGGGAGGGGGCGATGGATAGCTATCTGAAATGGTTTCAGTCCGGCATCGACGGGCTCGTCGAGCAGAGGGACGAGGAGAGACTTCGCCGTGTCGGAGAAGCGATGAAGCAGGTCGGCCTCATCTTCAAGGAAGCGGGCGTCAACCGGCCGGGCGTGCGGGCCGATTGCTCCTCCGATGCGGGGGGCGGGGGCGATTGCGAGGACAATTCCTGCCTCATCAACAGCGGCGGCGGCGATTGCGGCAACGAATCCTGCCTCAACGCTTCCGACGGCGGCACCTGCGGCTCCAACGTCTGCAGCTCCTGCGCCAGCGCCGTTTGAGCGCGGCCGGCGACGATCGGAACCTCATCCGCGCGGCCGCGCCGCCGCGCGCGAAAGGCCATGGCCATGCGCGAACTTGACCCCGACGTCGTTCCCCATCTCAGCCGCTTCTTCTTCCTGCGGCGCGAGAGCGACAAGGTCGTCTACGCCTATCTGCCGCATCAGGCGCTGCGCACGGCAAGCCTGCATCCTTGCGAGGCGGTGGCGCTCGCCCTCATCGACGGGGAGCGAAGCTGGCGGCAGGTGGCGGCGGCGCTGTCGGCGGTCTCAGGCGAGCCGCCGCCGGAGGCGGCCGGCTTTCTGGCAAGGCTCGTCAGCGACATCGACCCCCGGGGCGAGATCGTGCGCGAGGCGGGGGCGAGCGAAGGACGCCGCTACGCGCCGGAGGATTTTCTCGTCCCGGCGGAGCGGCTCGACCTTGAAAGCCGGCTGGAAGCGCCGTTCGCCATGATCTTGAAGCCGACCTCGCGCTGCAAGACCAATTGCCTTTACTGCTACGCCCCGCGCCAGGATGCCGGACGCAAGCGGGAAATGTCGCTGGAGCGCATCTTACAGCTCTTGCGCGAAGCCCACGGCATCGGCGTGCGGCAGGTCAATCTGTGCGGCGGCGACGGCTTTGCGCGCAGCGATTTTCTCTCCATCGTGGAAGAGGCGGTCGGTCTCGGCTTCGTCACCGACATCTCCACCAAGGTGCCGCTGACGGAGGGGCAGGCGAGGCGCCTGGCCGCCAGCGGGCTCGACTATCTGCAGGTCTCCATCGACAGCGCCGATGCGGCGATCTCCGACAAGATGGTCGGGCGCAGGGGCCATCACGCGGCGCTTCTCCAGAGCATCCGCGACCTGAAGGCGGCCGGCCTTTATGTGCGCACCAACACGGTGGTGACGCGCCATAACGTGACGACGATGGCGCAGACGGTGGAGATGCTCGCCGGGCTCGGCATCGACAATATCAAGATCTCGCCGGCCTTTCCCTCGCAGCACCTGGAAGGCGCCGATTACGTCATCTGCGAGGAAGAGGCGGAGGCGCTGGAGGAAGAGGTGGCGCGTCTGCAACGCCAATGGGGGCCGCGCGGTGTCGACGTCCTCTATTCACGTCTGAAGCCGGCCGAGGCGATGGGGCCGGAAGAAAAGCGGCGCTTCTGGTTCCACGGCCGCGGCCGCTGCTCCGGCGGGCGCAGCGCCGTCTTCGTCACCCCGGAAGGCAAGGTGACCTTGTGCGAGCAGGTGCCGCATCACGCGCCCTTTGTCGTCGGCGATCTCGCTCACCAATCGCTGCTGGAGGTGTGGAACAGCCCCGAAGCGCTCGCCATGGCCTATCCGGAGCGGGCGGCCTTCGCCGGCACGCTGTGCGAGAATTGCTCGGATTTTGATCTCTGCGCGGTCAAGCGCGGGCATTGCTTCCGCGATTCCTGGTTCGCCCATCGGCGCCTTACCGGCCCGAGCCCCTATTGCCCGCACAACCGTCTCGCCGCGTGAGCGGCGCTCAGTTCGCCTCCACGATGACGAGCTCGCGTTCGCAGGCGGTGCGGGCGATGGCGACGGCCGCCTGATAGGCGGGCGAGTTGTAGCAGGTCACCGCCGCCTCGAAGCTCGGAAAGACGGCGAGCGTGTTCCAGGCCCGTTCCGGGCCTTCCATCTGCTGGTAACGGCCACCGCGGGTCAGGAAGGTGCCGCCATGGGCGGCAATCGCGCCGCGCGCCTTCGCCTTGTAGTCGGCATAGGCCTTGTCGTCGGTCACGCGCACATGCGCGATCCAATAGGCTTGTCTGGTCTCGGCCATCTTTCGGGCGTCTCTCTCAGTTCTGGTAAAGGGGAAGGTGGCGCTTGGGGTGGCGCAGCGCGTCGCGCCGATAAGGCTCCGACAGCGCCTTGCCGTCGACCATCAGTTCCAGGACGACGGGAGCCTCGGTGGCGAAGGCCTCCGCGAGCGCCGGGGCGATCTCCGCCGGATCGGCGATGCGGCGGGCGACGGCGCCCATGTCGCGGGCGAGATCGGAGAAGCTCGGATTGTCGAGCTCGGTCCAGAAATAGCGCTCGTTGAAGAAGTCGTACTGGTTGCGCCGTTCCGCGCCATAGACGCCGTTGTTCATCAGGATGGCGACGATATTCACCTTCTCCGTCACCGCCGTCATCACCTCCTGCAGGGTCATCGACCAGGCGCCGTCGCCGATGATGACGCAGACCGGCTCTTGCGGGCGGGCCATCTTGGCGCCGATGGCGGTCGGATAGCTGACGCCGATGCCGCCGAGCGAGCCGGCGCCGAGATAATCGCCGGGCCTTTCGGGGCGCAGATAGGCCGCGGCGGTGCCGCAGACATTGCCGATGTCGAGGACCGTGGTGGCGTTCTGCGGCAGCGCCCTGGCGATCTCCAGGAGAGCGCGGCGCGGATGCATGGTTTCGGCATCGATGGCCGACATCGCTTCAAGCTCCGCCTCCCAGGCCTGTTTCTCTTTCGCCACCATCGCCTTCACCGCCGCCAGGTCGGGCGAAACCGGCCTTTCCTTGAGGGCGGCGATGAGCTGCTCCGTCACGGCGGCGCAATCGCCCAGGAGCCCGGCGGCGATCGGCTTCTGCGCGCCGATCTCCAGCGGATCGTGCGAGTTTTGGATGAGACGCGCATCTTGCGGAAAAAAGTCGATCTCGTATTGGGTGTTGAGGCCGAAGGCGTTGAGGCGCGTGCCGAGGGCTAGGATGGTGTCGGCCCTGGCGACGACGTTCATCGCCGCCTTGGAGCCCTGATAGCCTATCGGCCCGAGGCCGAGCGGATGGTTCATCGGGAAGGCGTCGTTGTGCTGGAAGATGGTGGCGACGGGCGCGCCGAGCATCTGCGCAAGCTCCTCCACCTTGCCGGTGGCGCCGGAGCGCACGACGCCGAGACCGGCGAGGATGACCGGGCTCTTCGCCTGCGCAAGCAGCGTTACGGCCCTTTCGATCTCCTCCGCCGGCGCGCCGCCGCGGCGGCCGTCTGTGCGGTACTGGAAGGGCTTCAGCTCCGGCTCGTCCCATTCGTCGTAGAAGAAATCGCGGGCGATATCGACCTGCGCCGGCCCGCCCAGCGCCAGGGCGGCGCGGAAGGCGGTGCGGATCGCCTCGCCGATGCGCTCGCCGCGCTTCACCGACACCTGGTGCACGGTGACGGAGCGCAGCATGTCGATCTGGTCGATTTCCTGGAAGGCGCCGGTGCCCATCAGCGTGCTCGGCACCGCCGGGGTGATGACGACGACGGGGGTGTGGTTCAGCCTGGCGCTGGCAAGGCCGGTGACGAGATTGGTGACGCCGGGGCCGTTCTGGCCGATGCATAGGCCGGGCACGCCCTTGGCCCGGCCGTAGCCTTCCGCCATCAGCGCCGCGCTCTGCTCGTGGCGCACCTGCACGAAGCGGATGCCGGCGCGCGCGAAGATGTCGAGCGGGTCCATGAAGGCGGAGCCGACGATGCCGTAGATGACTTCCACGCCTTCCAGCCGGAGCGCCTCGGTGAAAGCCTCGCTGCCGCTCACGCGTCTTGTCTTCATGGTATCTCCGATCGGGGGCTTGAAAGGGGGCAGGCTCAGCGGCGGTCGGCAAGCATCATCTCGCTCGCCTTCTCGCCGATCATCATCGCCGGGGCGTTGGTGTTGCCGGAGATGAGCTCGGGCATGACGGAGCAATCGGCGATGCGCAGGCCGGCAAGCCCATGAACGCGCAGGCGCTCGTCGACGACGGCGCCCGGATCCTTGCCCATGCGACAGGTGCCGGCGGGATGGTAGATGGTCGTCGCCGTGTCGCGCACCCAGTTGAGCAATTCTTCGTTGCCCTCAATTTCGTCGCTCGGCGAATGCGCCTGAACAATCTCGTCGCAAAGCGGCTTCTGGGCGCAGATGTGGCGGGCAAGGCGCACGCCGGCGAGGATGGTCTGGCGGTCCGTCTCGGTGGCGAGATAGTTCGGATGGATGGCCGGATGGGCGGTCGGCTCGGCCGATTTCAACCGGATTTCGCCGCGGCTTTCCGGGCGAAGCTGGCAGACGGAGACGGTGAAGGCGGCAAAGGGGTGCACGCCCGTGCCGGGGCTGTCGGCCGACCAGGGCTGGATGTGGAATTGCACGTCGGGCGTCGCCGCTTCCGGCCGGGTCTTGAAGAAGCCGACGGCAAGACTTGCGGCCATGGCCATCGGGCCGGTGCGCCTCAGCGCGTATTCCAGCGCGATGCGGCCCCGCCCGAAAAGACTGCGCACCTCGTTGTTCAGTGTCGGCTCGCGGCATTTGTAGACGAGGCGGGCCTGCAAATGATCCTGCAGGTTCTTGCCGACGCCTGGCAGGTCGACATGGATGGGAAGGCCGTTCTCGGCAAGCTGCGCGGCTTCGCCGATGCCTGACAGCATCAAGAGCTGCGGCGAGTTGATGGCGCCGGCCGACAGAACCACCTCGCCGCGCGCCTGCGCCGTCTCCTCCGGCCCGCCGTCGCGGCAAAAGGCGACGCCGGTGACGCGGCGGCCTTCCACGATCAGCCGCGTCGTCTGCGCCTTGGTGATGATTTCTAGGTTCGGTCTTGATCTGACCGGTCGCAGGAAAGCAACGGAAGAGGAGCAGCGCCAGCCGTTGCGGGCGGTGAGCTGCGCATAGCCGACGCCTTCCTGCGTGGCGCCGTTGTAATCGGGATTGAAGGGGAATCCGGCGGCCTGCGCCGCCGCCACCCAGGCATCGCAGATGGGGCGGCTCAGCCGCAGATCGCCGACGGCGAGCGGCCCGCCGGCACCGTGGTAAGCGTCGGCGCCGCGTTCCTGGTCCTCGGTGCGCTTGAACAGCGGCAAGACCTCGTCCCAGCTCCAGCCGGCGTTGCCCATCTGCGCCCAGCGATCGTAATCCTCCGGCTGGCCGCGCACATAAAGAAGGCCGTTGAGGGAGGAGGAGCCACCCAGCACCTTGCCGCGCGGCCATGAGATGGAGCGGCCGTTGAGGCCGGGATCGGGCTCCGTCTCGTAGCACCAATCCATCTTCGGATTGTGCATCGTCTTGAAGTAGCCGACCGGGACGTGAATCCATAGGCTGTTGTCGGAGCCGCCGGCCTCCAGGAGGAGAACGCGATTGGCCGGATCGGCGCTGAGCCGGTTGGCGAGCACGCAGCCGGCCGAGCCGGCGCCGACCACGATGTAGTCAAACTCGAGCTCGCCCAATGCGTTCCCGCCCCGTGTTTTCTTTATAATGCTTGCAAATTTCTTCTAATGCGCGTTTATTGAGCCTGCAAGCATCATTTTTTGAGCAATTGCGAGAGGGAGCGCAAGGTTGGGTGCAGGAAAGGCCGTTTTCCACCCCGTCGAAGCCGTCCTCTCGTCGGCGCGCTTCTTAGCCGACGCCGCCCCGTGGGCGGGCGAATTCCGGCATGCGAGGCTTGCCCGTCGCGGCGGCGAAGACCGGCTGCGGATTACACGAAAAGATAACGACAAAAGGCGGCGCGCGGCGGCGCGACCGCTGAACGGGGAGGAGTGCCTTCATGGCAATGAGCGAGGCGAGCGAGCGCCGCCTTCGTAGGATAACCGCCATTCTCGACCTGCCGGGGCGGCTCGTCGGCAAGACGGCCGCCTGGCTGATCGTGCCGATGATCGGCGCGCTCGTCTACGAGGTGGTGGCACGCTACGGCTTCAACAGTCCGACCATGTGGGCCTACGACGCCACCTTCATGTTCTATGGCGCGCTGTTCATGCTGGGGGCCGCCTATACGCTCGGCCAGGACCGGCATGTGCGCGCCGATTTCCTGTTCAACATCCTGCAGCCGCGCTGGCAGGGCGTCATCGACGGCACGCTCATCGTGCTTCTGTTCTTCCCGGCGATGTATTTCTTCACCGAGGCGACCTTCATCTATGCCCGCACCTCTTGGGTGCAGGGTGAGCGCATCCCCACAAGCCCGATGATGCCGATCATCTACCCCTTGAAGGCGGTGATGCCGATCACCGGCGCGCTGTTGCTCGTCCAGGGCGTCTCGGAGCTTTTGAAGAGCTACTACGCCATCGTCAACAACCGCTCCTTCCGCCAGGGAGCGGCCTCATGACCGAGCCGATCCTCGGTCTTGTTGCGCTCGGCGCCATCTTTCTCGGCATCCTGACCGGTTATCCGATGGCGTTCACCTTCATCTTCGTCTCGCTCGTCTTCGGATATATCGGCATGGGCGACCGGGTGGTGGGGCTGATGCAGTATCAGTTCTTCTCGCTGATGCGTAACACCACCATGGCGGCGATCCCGCTCTTTCTGTTCATGGGTTTCGTGCTGGAGCGCTCCGGCCTGATGGACCGCATGTTCAGGGCGCTGAGGCTGCTCCTCGGCCGGTTGCGCGGCTCGCTCTATCTCGTCGTGCTTCTGGTGGCGACGATGTTCGCCGCCGCCACCGGCATCGTCGGCGCTTCGGTGACGGTGCTCGGGGTCATGGCCGCGCCGATCATGCAATCGACCGGCTACAACACCCGGCTTTCCGCCGGGGCCATCGGCGCCGGCGGCACGCTCGGCATCCTCATCCCGCCGAGCATCCTTCTCATCGTCATGGGGCCGGTGGTCGGCGTGCCGGTCTCCGACCTGTTCACCGCGGCCATCGTTCCCGGCCTTTTGCTCGCCGCCGTCTATATCGTCTACACGCTGGTGCGCAGCCAGCTTAACCCGGAGCTCGGCCCGCCGCTGACCAGCGCGGAGCTCAGCGAGACGAGCTTCGGCGAGAAGATCGTGGAGCTTCTTCTCGGCATCGTGCCGGTGATGGTGGTGATCGGCTTCACCCTCGGCGTCATCGTCGCCGGCATCGCCACGCCCACGGACGCCGCCGCCAGCGGGGCGCTCGCCTCGCTCATCCTGGCCGTCGCCTATCGCCGGATGACCTGGCACTCCTTCAAGCAATGCGTGTTCAACACGCTGGTCATGACCTCGATGATCATGTTCCTGCTCGGCTCGGCGAACTTCTTCGGCGCGGTCTTCTCCAGGCTCGGCAGCGCCGACCTCTTGACGGAGTACCTCCTCAGCCTGCCGCTGTCGCCGATGGTGATGCTGCTCATCATCCTTGCCATCGTCTTCGTCCTCGGCTCGCCGCTGGAATGGATCCCGATCGTGCTCGTCATCGTGCCGATCTTCCTGCCGACGATGGTGGAGATGGGGTACGACCCGCTGTGGTTCTCCATCCTCGTGGCGGTGACGCTGCAGACATCCTGGCTGACGCCGCCGATGGCGCTGTCGGCCTATTTCCTCAAAGGCGTCGTGCCGGACTGGCGCATGGGCGACATCTATCTGGGCATGACGCAGTTCGTCGTGCTGCAGCTCGTCGTCGTGCTGTTGCTCGTCGTCTTCCCGGAAATCGTTCTCTGGCTGCCGCGGGTTCTGCAATGAGCCGCCGCAGCCGCCTGCAAGCCACGTCAAGGAAAGGAGGCCGGCCGACAATTCTGATCAACGACAACGAAACCCAGATGAGGTTCAACAAGAGGAAACCCCAGCGATGAGGAATATCACGCAATCGCTTGCCTGCGGGCTGTTGGGCGCGGCCGTCGTCCTCGGCGGAGCCGGAGCCGCCGCCGCGCAGGACAAGACCTACAAGATGGACATCCAGACGGCAGTCCCCAATTCCAGCCTTTACTTCCAGCTCACGGAGGACTTCGCCGAGCGCGTGGAGACGATGTCGGGCGGGCGTATCGAGGTGAGCGTCCTGCCGGACGGCGCCGAGGTGGCGGCCTTCGAGATCCTCGATGCCGTCAGCAACGGCGTGGTGACCGCCGGCTATGCCTGGCCGCATTACTGGTCGGGCAAGCATTCCGCCTTCGTGCTCTTCTCCAACGTGCCGGCGAGCACCGGCATGGATCAGCAGAGCCTGATGTCCTGGTATTACGCCGGGCCGGGGCTCGACCTCTACCGCGAGCTGGTGCAGGACGTGATGGGCCTCAATGTCGTGCCCTTCCCCATGCAGCCGATGGGGCCGGACCCGCTCGGCTGGTTCGCCAAGCCGTTCGAGAGCATGGAGGAGTTCAAGAGCCTGAAGTACCGCGCCCCTCCCGGCATCGCCGGCCAGACCTATAACGAGATGGGCGTGCCGGCCGTCGCCATGCCTGGCAGCGAGCTGGTGCCGGCGGCGCAGCGCGGCACGATCGACGCGGCCGAATGGATCGGTCCGGCCGATGACCGCAATCTCGGCCTCAACAAGATCTGGAACAACTACTATCTGCAGGGCCTGCACCAGCAGACCGATGTCGGCGAGCTCCTGATCAACAAGGACTTCTGGGACGATCTGCCGGAGGATCTTAAGGCGATCGTGGAGGCCGCGGTTCTGGCCAACGCCTTGCAGACCCAGGCGACCAATCTGCACGAGAATTCGGTGGCGGTGAAGGAATATGCCGAGGCCGGAGTGAACCTTCTCGACACGCCGGACGAATATTATCCGATGTTCATCGAGGCGCAGAACAAGATCATCCAGAACTATCTGGAGGAGGACGAGTTCTTCGCCAAGGTTTACAAGTCGCAGGAGGACTTCGCCGAGCTGGTCTATCCCTATCATTCGCGGGTGCAGAAGCTGCACAACGAAGTGGTGCGCGGTGCCGAAAGCATGCGTGGGGGCGCCCAATAGCGTCACAGGGCGGCGGGCGAAGCCTTTCGCCCACGCCAAGACTGGCCTGCCGGCGTTCGCCGGCGGGCCGCCTATAGCTAATCCTCGGGCCAAGGCGCGGCGGCCAGCCGGAGATTGCTTGCTTTCAGCGCAAAGACTTGATCCGAACCTTGTTTTGCCAAATAAGGCCCCTGGCGCGCGGCATGCGGCCGGCGCGGCAGATGCGAGGCCACGGCGCGCGGCGGTCCTGGTGCGCGGCCGGTCAATGCAAGCAGAGCAGGAAAGGGTAGGACGTTGAACGCTGCCGATGCGGGCAAGAAAGGCGGGATTCCGCCCAGTCTGCGACCGCTCGTCCTGTTGGAGGAGATCGCCCGGGCGGGGGTGCCGGTGACGCCGACCAACATGATGGAGCGCGTCGACCTGCCCAAGCCCACCGTGCAGCGCCTGTTCGCGACCCTGGAGACGCAGGGCTTCCTGCAGCGCGAGCTCGACGGGCGCAGCTATACGCCGGGGCTCAGACTGCGGCGGCTGACCACCAACGTCTTCTCCTCGCTGCGCCTGAAGACCGATAACGTCGGTATCCTGCAAGGACTGGCGGAACGCATCGGCGAGACCTGCAACATCGCCGCGCCCGACCGCACCGGCATGGTCTATATCGAGCGCGTGGAGACGAAGTGGCCGCTGCGCATCCAGCTTCCCATCGGCAGCGCCGTGCCTTTCCATTGCACGGCGAGCGGCAAGGCGTATCTGTCCAGCCTTCCCACGAGCCGGCTGGAGCGGTTCGTCGGCGGTTTGCGCCTGGAGGCCTACTCGCCCAACACCATCACCGATCGCGGCCAGCTGATGGAGGAGCTGAGACGGGCGCGCCAGCAGGGCTGGGCGCAGGACAATGAGGAATTCATCGAGGGCATGATCGCCATGGCGGTTCCCATCCGCGACAGCAAGGGGCGGATGTTCTCCACGCTTTCCTTCCATGCGCCGACGCAGCGGCTCGACCTGAAGAGCGCCCAGGCGCATGTGCCGCTGTTGCGCGACACGGCGGCGACGCTTGCGCAGCTGCTGGTGGGGGACGAATAGGCCCGATCGGGCTCGCCTGCCTTGCAGCTCTGCTCGTGAAGAGCTGAGACCTCGCCGGCTCTGTCAGCCGAGGCGCCGACCTGCCTCGTCGATGACGAGCTTGCCGTCTTCCTTGGCGAGCGGGCCTGGCGGCAGCCGCTCCAGAAGATCGAGAACGACCTCGCTCGGGCGGCAGAGCCGCACCCCCTTCTTTGTCGCCACGATCGGCCGGTTGACCAGCACGGGGTGCCGAAGCATCGCCTCAAGGATCGCTTCCTCGGAGACGGCCGGATCTAGGAGGCCGAGTTCCTCTGCGGGCGATTTCGTCGTGCGCAGCGCCTGGCGCGGCGTGATCCCTGCCGCCGCGAAAAGGGCGAGGAGCTGCGGGCGCGTCCAGCCTTCCTTGAGATACTCGATCACGACCGGCCGGTAGCCCGCCGCCTCGATGATGGAAAGGACGTTTCGGGACGTGCCGCATTGGCGATTGTGGTGGATGACGACGTCCATGGCTCAGCTCGCGGCTCCCTCGCGCATGGCGGCGGGCGTCGTGCCCGCGGCTTCCCGCTCGGCCCTTCGCCTGACGGCGGGCCCCGCCTCGTACCAGCCCTTGCTGGCATTGACGATTTTCACCACCGACAGCATCACCGGCACCTCGATGAGGACGCCGACGACGGTGGCGAGCGCGGCGCCGGAAGTGAAGCCGAAAAGGCTGATGGCCGCCGCCACGGCGAGCTCGAAGAAGTTGCTCGCCCCGATCAGGGCCGAGGGGCCGGCGACGCAATGCGCCTCGCCGCTCGCCCGGTTGAGCAGATAGGCAAGGCCGGAATTGAAGTAGACCTGGATGAGGATCGGCACCGCCAGGAAGGCGATGATTGCCGGCTGCGCCAGGATCTGCTCGCCCTGGAAGGCAAAGAGCAGGACGAGCGTGGCGAGCAGCGCCACCAGAGAAAGCGGCTGCAGCCAGGTGAGGATGCGCGCAATGGCGCTCTGGCCGCCCGCCGCGAGCAGCCGCGCCCTTAAGAGCTGCGCCAGCGCGACCGGTACGACGATGTAGAGGAAGACCGACAGAAGAAGCGTCTCCCAGGGCACGGTGATTGCCGAAAGCCCGAGCAGAAGCCCGACGACGGGAGCGAAGGCGACGATCATGATGACGTCGTTGAGCGCCACCTGGCTCAGCGTGAAATGCGGCTCGCCTCTGGTCAGGTTGCTCCACACGAAGACCATCGCCGTGCACGGCGCGGCGGCGAGCAGGATGAGGCCGGCGATATAGCTGTCGATCTCGCCTGCCGGCAGGTAGGGGCGGAAAAGAAAGCCGATGAAGAGCCAGGCCAGAAGCGCCATGGAGAACGGCTTCACCGCCCAGTTGACGAGGAGGGTGACGCCGATGCCGCGCCAGTGCTGTGTCACCTCCTTCAGCGCCCGGAAGTCGATCTTCACCAGCATCGGCACGATCATCGCCCAGATGAGGAGGGCGACGGGCAGGTTGACCTTGGCGACCTCCATCGCGCCGATGGCCTGGAAGATGGCCGGGAAGAAATGGCCAAGGGCGATGCCGACAAGGATGCACAGCGCCACCCAAAGGGTGAGATAGCGTTCGAAAATGGACATGGGATCTCAGGCGTTTTCGGGCTTGGGCGAGAGCGTGCCGATCTCGGCCACGCGCTTTTCAAGCGCCAGACGGTCGAGCGAGGCGATCGGCAGGCTGACGAAGGCCGTGATGCGGTTGAAGAGCATCCGATAGGCTTCGGCGAAGGCGAGCCGCTTCTCGCTTTCCTTGCCGGTCGCCGCGGCTGGATCGGGGACGCCCCAATGCGCGCTCACCGGCTGGCCAGGCCAGACGGGGCAGGGCTCGGCAGCGGCGGCGTCGCAGACGGTGAAGACGAAATCGAGATGCGGCGCGTGCGGCGTCGCGAATTCGGCCCAGTCCTTGGAACGGGCAAAGCCGGTGTCGTAGCCGAGCGATGCGAGAAGGTCGATCGTATAGGGGTGCGGCGCGCCCTTGGGGTGCGAGCCCGCCGAATAGGCGCGGAAGCGGCCTCGGCCTTCCCGGTTCAGGATCGCTTCGGCCAAGAGCGAGCGGGCGGAATTGCCCGTGCACAGAAACAGCACGTCGTAAGGCCTTTCCATCGTCTCCTCCATTCAGGGCCTTTCGGGGCTAGGCGGATGCATTGTCCGCCGCGCAGGCGACGCATTCGGCCGCCAGCGCGGCGAGCGGAGCGCAGACCTCCGGACGCCCGCCGCAGCAGTCGCGGATGAGAAAGCCGACAAGAGCCTCAATGCGCGCGTAATCGGCACGGTAGCGGATCGACCTTCCCTCGCGCGTGGCGCTCACCAAACCGGCGCGCGAAAGCTGGGCGAGATGCGCCGAAAGCGTGTTCGGCAGCACCGAGAGCCCTTCGGCGATCTCGCCGGCCGCAAGGCCGTCCGCGCCGGCTGTTACCAGGGCGCGAAAGACCGACAGGCGGGTCTCGTGGGCAAGGGCGGAGAGGCCGTCGAGGGCGTCTTTCGCTTCCATATTTCGAGAATACGCGAAATATGGAAACGTGGCAAGCCTCGTCGCGAAAGGGATCGCCCGGCATGTGCCCGGGCCCTTGCTTCGGCTCTTGGCGCGCGGCCGCGCCTCCGGCGTGAAGGCGCCAGGTGCGGGCGGCGAAGGCGTCCGGCAGGCAGGGTCGAAGAGCTGCGGGCCACGGGCGGCCGGGCTCGCCGAGGCGGCCGGCGCCATCTCATGCAGGATCGGCCTTGTTCAGAACCGGTGCTGCGACGAAGAGGCAGGGGGGCTTGGGCGCAGCGCGGCCGGCGGACACCGGCGACAGGCGCGAACGCCTCTCGCTTCGTTCTTGGCTGCTTGAAAAAACTGCGGCCGGGACAGGCAGAGAAATGGTGGGCGCGACAGGGATTGAACCTGTGACCCCTACGATGTCAACGTAGTGCTCTCCCGCTGAGCTACGCGCCCTTCAAAGGGGTACCGCCGAAGGCGGTCCGGCGGATATATCGTCTGGTGTGGCGGGGCGCAAGAGCGGCGGAGCGATTGCGTTCGCCAGGGCCGGAAGGCCCGCCTCAGGCGGCCATCAGCCTGCCGACCTCGTTGACGAGATCGCGCAGGTGGAAGGGTTTGGACAGGATCTTGGCGTCCTGCGGCGCCGCCATGTCGGGGTTGAGGGCCACCGCGGCGAAGCCGGTGATGAACATGATCTTCAGATCCGGATCGAGCTCTGTCGCCTTGCGGGCAAGCTCGATGCCATCCATCTCCGGCATGACGATATCGGTCAAAAGCAGGTTGAACGGCTCGTCGCGCAGGCGCTGATAGGCTGACAGCCCGTTATCGAAGGCAACGACGTCGTAGCCGGCGTTCTCCAGCGCCTTCTGGAGAAAGCGACGCATATCCTCGTCGTCCTCGGCAAGCAGAATTCGGCCCAACATGCGTCCCCGGCTATGTCCTCGCTCGTTCCAGTTCTTGTGCGCTCAGGCGGTAAATATCGGGTAAGCAAGGCAGATACAATCGCCGCCCGTGTCCGTGGCGCCACGCAGTTGTGGACAGGCCGAGGCCGCCCCGGCAACATGGGACGGGGCAAGACGCGCATTCACCTTGAGCCGGAGAGCAGAAGCTGCATGTTCCCCTCGCAATCAGAGCCCGTGCCGCAAAAACCGTTCTGCTTTCTCGGCCCGGACAGGCCGACGACGCCGTTCCTCTTCTCCTCGCCGCATTCGGGCCGCTACTACCCGCCGCAATTCCTCGCCGCCTCGCAGCTCGATCCGCTCGCCATCCGGCGCTCGGAGGATTTCATGATCGATATGCTGTTCTCCTCGGCGCTGGAGGGGCGCGCGCCGCTGATCGCGGCGGTCTATCCGCGCGCCTATGTCGATCTCAACCGCGAGCCTTACGAGCTCGATGCGAAGATGTTTCGCCAGGCCCTGCCGCCGCGGGCCAACGGCCGCTCGCTGCGTGCCGCCGGCGGGCTCGGCACCATCCCGCGCATGGTCTCGGAGGGGCGGCATATCTATGCCGGGCCGATCGATCTTTCAGAGGCGCTTTGGCGAATCGAGAGCATCTACCATCCTTTTCACGAGGCGCTGCGCCGCTACCTGGCGGAGACCCTCGCGCAATTCGGCATCGCCGTCCTCATTGACTGTCATTCCATGCCGTCGACGGCGCGCAACGCCGCGCCCGGCCTCAGGCCCGATTTCGTCGTCGGCGACCGCTTCGGCGTCAGCTGCGCCCCGGAGCTGACGGAATGCGCGGTGCGCGTCTTGCGCGGGCTCGGCTATTGCGTGTCGCGCAACAAGCCTTATGCGGGCGGCTTCATCACTGAGCATTACGGCCGGCCGGCCGCCGGCCTGCATGTCCTGCAGGTGGAGGTGAACCGAGCCCTTTACATGGACGAGGAGGCGATCCGCCTGCATGATGGCTTCGAAGCGCTGCGGCGCAATGTCGGCGTTCTGGCGGGGGAGTTGATGGCCACGCGCCTTGAGCCGCCGGCGGCGCTGGACGAAGCGGCCGAATGAGACAAACGCGAAGCAGCCCAAGGGCTTGGTGGTTCCCTGAAAGAAAAAAGGCCGCACCGAAGTGCGGCCAAGTCTAGGGAGGAAACGCCCAATGAGGGCTGCGATACAGCGTATCGCAACGCACAATTTATGCTGCTTTGCACAAGATGCAAGTGCGCCACCGCCACATCTTGGCCCGGAGCGCCGGTTGACGGCGCAACAAACCCGCCGAGACGACGAAACACCCATTTAAGCTACTGAAATCATTGAATTTTCAGGTGCTTTTGCAAAAAGGCAACCCAGCTATGCAATCTGCAGAAAACTACCTTCCCTTCCTTGCCGAGCTGGCGGATGCGGCCGCCGAGGCAGTGCTGAAGCATTTCCGCGTTCCGATCGAGGTGCGGCACAAGGAGACGACGGAGAAGGCTGGCTTCGATCCGGTGACGGAGGCCGACCGGGAAGCGGAGACGGCGATGCGGCGGCTCATTCGCGCGCGCTTTCCCGAGCACGGCATTCTCGGCGAGGAATTCGGATCCGAGGGCGAAGGGCGCTCGCATCAATGGGTGATCGACCCGATCGACGGCACCAAGGCCTTCATCTGCGGCCTGCCGCTATGGGGTAGCCTCGCCGGGTTGACGGTGGAGGGACGGCCCGTTTGCGGCATGCTCTCCCAGCCCTATCTCGGCGAGCGCTTTTTCGGCACGCCGCAAGCCGCCTTTCTGGAGCGCGGCGGCCGGCGCGAGCGGCTGAAGGCGCGGCCCTGTCCGGCCCTTGACGCGGCAATGCTCGCCGCGACCAGTCCGGACATGTTCTCCCCGGCGGAGGGCGAGGCCTTCCGCCGGCTTGGCTCAAAGGTCCGGCTGACCAGGTTCGGCTATGATTGCTACGCCTACGGCATGCTGGCCATGGGCTTCGTCGATATCATCGCGGAGGCCGGCATGAACGCCTACGACATCGTGCCGCTCATTCCCATCGTGGAGGGGGCGGGCGGCCTCGTCTGCGGCTGGGACGGCAGCGAACCGGCGCTCGGCGGGCGCATCCTCGCGCTGGGCGACCGGCGCCTGAAGGAGGCGGCGGTCGCCTGTCTTCAGGTTTGAAACCTTCAGGTCTGAAGCGCGGCGCTCCACCTTTGCGCCGTGTCGCCGATGAAGGCGTCGAAGGCGGCCCAGAAATCGTCGCGGAAGCGGCTCGCCTCCTGCAGCAGCTCGTGCTTGGCGCCGACGATGCGCACGCTGGCGACGGTCTTGGTTCTGAGCGCGAAGGCCTCGATGGCGGCGTTGGAGACGACGCTCTCGCGGCCGGCGAAGGCGATGAGAACCGGCAAGGGCACGCGCTCGGCAAAGCCCGGGGCGGCGATATATTCGGCCGCGCGCAAGGCCGAATGCAGCCAGGCGAAGGTCGGGCCGGAAAGGCCGAGGGAGGGGCTGTTGTCGATAACGGCCTGGTTGCGCTCGTAACGACGCCGGTCGCTGGTGACCGGATTGTTCTCAAAAGGCGCTAGCTGCACCAGCCGGCCGCGGTCGGGGCCGGCATAGACCTCGCCGAGACCGAGATAGTTGATGAGGCCGGTCAGGCGGCTGAGGGTGGCGGTGTGCCCGAAGGCGAGGCCGAGAAGCGGCGCCGTCAGCACCATGCGCTCCACCTGGGTGCGGGCGCGGGCGGCATAGAGCAGCGCCACGGCGGCGCCGGTGGAATGGGCGAGGATGTGGAAGGGCGGGGCGCAGCGCGCCAGCGCCAGCTCGTCCATGATGGTGCTGAGATCGACTAGATATTCGGAGAAATCGTCGACATGGCCCTTGCGGGCATCGCGCAGGCTGCGCGTGGAGCCGCCCTGGCCGCGCCAGTCGAAGGCGACGACGCCGAAACCGCGCCGGCGCAAATCCTGGACCGTCTCGAAATACTTCTCGATGAACTCCGCCCGCCCTTGCAGGAGCACCACAGTGCCCTGGCGCGCGGGCGCGTCCGGACCCCACCAGGCGGCGCGCAGCTCCTTGCCGTCCGGCGTCGCAATCATGGCGGTGCGGGCGCCGGGAGGTACCGGGTTGTGCGGAATGGCGACGAGATCTCGCAAGGAAACGCCTTTGCGGCCGGACTGCATCGAAACCGCTGATAGACGCGCGGGACGGTGGCGGCAAGCCAAGGAAGCGAGCCGGCGGCCCTGGGGCCGCCGGCTCTCCACCGGACACCGGAGGGGGCGATAGCGATGTCCGGTATCTCTGAGGCTCAGCGGTAGCGCGGGCCGGGGCCCCAGCCACCGCGCCCCGGCCGCCCGAGCCGGCGCAGGCTGACGATCTCGCCGGTATAGGCGTTGACGGCGACCCGCAGCGGGGCGCCGCGCCGGCCGCGGGCCGCCAACTCGTAGGTGCGGCCGCGCGTGTCGAGGAAGCGAATGGGCGTGATCCCCTGCCGGCGCAGGATATGGCGCACGCGCTGCGGCGAGAGCCTGTCGAAGCGGCGGTTGTCGCGGTCATGACGCCAGTTCGGGCCGCGCCGGTTCGGGGCGCGCCAGTCGGCCACGATCGCCGGGCCGCGGGCATCCAGGGTGAGGGTGACGTTCGCCGCCTTGGCCGGGGCGGTGAAGGTGAGAGCGGAAAGGGCGACGAGCCCGGCGGCGGCGAACGGAACGAGCTTCATGACGGTTCTCCTGACTGTCGGGGCCGGCGCCCCTTGGAAATGACAGGCGGAGATTAGGAAGCGGCGACTGAACCGGCTCAGAACCGGCCATTCATCTTCCATTCAGCCTTGGAATCGTTGGGCATTCCCTTTGTTTTCAGTAGCTTAGCGGCGCTTGAAAGGCGCGCGGACAATGCCCATCTCACCCTTGTGGGATGCCGACAGGGTCCCAACGGTGCCGGCGGGCCGCGTTTCGAAATGGCCGCCCGCGCCGAATGCAATGTCGCTTCACTAGGAGGACTACATCATGCGTCAGTTCGATCTCAGCCCGCTCTACCGCTCCACCGTCGGCTTCGACCGGCTGTTCAACATGCTCGACACGATGGGCGGTCACGACAATGGCGGGCAGACCTATCCGCCTTACAACATCGAGCGCACCGGCGAGAACGCCTACCGCATCACCATGGCGGTCGCCGGCTTCGGCGAAAACGATATCGATATTGAATCGAAGCAGAACATCCTCACCGTCAAGGCGCAGCGCAACGAGGAGACGGAGAGCAAGGACCGCGAGATCCTTTATCGCGGCATCGCCGCCCGTTCCTTCGAGCGCCGCTTCCAGCTCGCCGACCATGTCGAGGTGACCGGTGCGACGCTGGAGAACGGTCTTCTGCATATCGATCTCGTGCGCGAGATTCCGGAAGCCATGAAGCCGCGCAAGATCGCGATCGGCACCGGCGCCGATGCCGGCAAGCAGATCGACGCGACGGTCAACAAGGCCGCCTAAGGCGCGCCGCATCGGCTTTTCCAAGGCGCCCCTTGCGGGCGCCTTTTTTATGCAAGCTATGCCAGTCTTGGCGCGGCGGCCCCGCCGCTTTGCGCTCATGGCCTTGGTGTCGCTTCCCCGAGGCTCCACCTTGGCATGCATCCCGTTTCGCCGTCCGGGCATGAAGGCACGAACCGCCTTCTCCCATGGGCACGGCCGCCTTGTGCGCAAAGCGTGCCGTATCTTGTGGCAGGTGCCATCGGCCCGGTGCCGGGCGGCGAGGGGCGTGCCGTCTCAGGCGCCGAAAAGCGCCAGGAAGCGGTCGACCTCATCCTCGCTGGTCTGGAAGTTGGTGACGAGGCGCACCAGAAGCTCGCTTTCGTCTGAGCCCAGAGCGAGGCCGTGCGGGTGCGGCCAGTCGTAGAAGGTGGCGCCGGCCCGGCGCGCCGTATCGGCCGCCTCTCGGTCAAGCAGCGCAAAGCTCTCGTTGGTCTCGGTCGGCCAGGCGAGGCGCGCCGTCTTGGCGGCCTGAAGACCTGTCCGCAGGCGTTCGGCCATGGCGTTGGCGTGGCGGGCGAGGCTGAGCCACAGGTCGTCCGCAAGATAGGCCTCGAATTGGGCGGCGATGAAGCGCGTCTTGGAAAAGAGGTGGCCGGCGCGTTTTCTGAGGTAGGGCAGCTCGGCGGCCATCTCCGGATCGAAGAAAATGAGCGCCTCCGCCGAGACGCAGCCATTCTTGGTGGCGCCGAAGGAGAGGATGTCGACGCCGCGTCGCCAGGTCATGTCGGCCGGGCTCGCCTCAAGGCGCACCATGGCGTTGGCGAAGCGCGCCCCGTCCATATGCACCGGGATACCGCTCTTCTTCGCCAGGGCGCAGAGCCGCTCCAGCTCGGCATGGCTGTAGACGGTGCCGATCTCGCTCGCCTGGGTGAGGGAGAGTGCCATCGGCTGGCCGGCATGGATGAAACCCGGCTGGAAGCGGGCGAGTGCCGATTCAAGCTCGCGCGGCTCGATCTTGCCGAGCTCGCCGCCCAGCTGCATCAGCCGGGCGCCGCCGCTCTGAAACTCTACCGCGCCGCACTCATCCTCCACGATATGGCTCTCGCGGTGGCAGAAGACGGCGCCGCCGGGCTTGTTGACGGCGGCCAGCGCCAGGGCGTTGGAGGCCGTGCCGGTGCCGACGAAAAAGACCGCCACCTCGCGCTCAAAGAGGGCGTTGAAGCGGTCCTCCACCGCTCGGTCGAGAGCGCTGACGCCATAGGCGTCGGCATGGCCGGCGGCCTGACGGGCTATCGCCTCCACGACTTCCGGCGCCGCGCCCGACCAATTGTCACTGGCAAACTGCATTTGTCGCGGCTTAGGCCTCCGGTGGGCGACGCGCAAGCCTTACCTGTTGGCGACGCCGTTCCAGCGCGCGAGCCTGGAGAGGAAAGAGTCGAGCGAGAGCTTGCCGGGGCCGTAGGCGAGGATGGCGAGCAGCATCGCCGCCCAGGGCAGGTGAAAGTTCGACCAGCCGCCGGGCTCGGTGAGCTGGATGATGCCGGTCATGACGAGAAGGCCGAGCGCGGCGAGGCGCGTGCCGAAGCCGGCGATGAGAAGACAGGGCAGGATCACCTCGGCGAGCGCCGACATCCAGGCCATCATCACCGGCGCCGGGAAGGCATAGGTGGCGCCCAGAATGTGCAGACGGAACTCCTCGCGAAACAGCAGGATCGCGACGTCGGAGAGCTTCAGGAATCCGTCCCATTTGAGAAAGCCGGATTTCAGGAAGGGGATGGCGACGGCGAGGCGAAGGACAAGCTGGACGAGGCTCATCGGGATGAGGCCGAAGAGCCGTGCCGGCAGCTCGGCGAGAGCTGCGGCGCCGGAGGCGGTGGGGGGCGCGCTGCGCGTCTCACTCATGGGTCAGCTCGGCCTCAAGGTCGAAGCAATCTTTTCAAGCGGCAGGAAGGCGCCGGCGCCGAGCGCGTCGGCGAGGTTCGCGGCAAGGTCGAAATTTGGCTCGGCGGCGGCTCTTGCGGCCGCGGCGCCAAGGCTCTTGCCGGCGAAGAGCGCCGACAGGAAGGCGTGTCCGCCGGGGCGCAGGCGCCTCAGCTCGACATTGAGGCCGGGCCGGGTGACGAGGGCCGTCTCGGCGCTTGAGAAATCGACCGGCGCCGGCTCGGCGAGGCCCGAATTCATCATCCACACGGTGACGATGGGAAAGCGCGAGGCAAGCAGGCGCGCCGCCGGATGCGGGCGAAGGCTGAGCCCGGCGAGGCTTTCGGGCGCCAGCGCGGCGATATCGGCAGGGGCGAGAAAAGGCGCGTCGGCGGCGTGATAGGCTTCAAGCCGCGCCCGCTCCAGCCGCGCCACATCCGGCAGATAGGGGTGGGGCCGCGCCGGCTCGAAGTTCTCCAGGAATTGCGGCAGCTCGGCGCCGTAATCGATGAGCATCGGCCGGCGCGGCGGATGCCGGCGGACATAGACGCCCGCCATGTCGGCGAAGAAGGCATCGCCGAGGATGCTGCGGAGCGCCGGATAAGCATCGCGCAGGGCGCGCGACAGCGAGACGACGACGTTGTTGCGATAGACGGC
The DNA here is from genome assembly GCF_000688515.1 of Afifella pfennigii DSM 17143. Taxonomy (GTDB): domain Bacteria; phylum Pseudomonadota; class Alphaproteobacteria; order Rhizobiales; family Afifellaceae; genus Afifella; species Afifella pfennigii. The sequence continues at coordinate 98,789 of NZ_JHZK01000008.1, forward strand.
GAAGCGCTTCTCGTCCGGGCGCGCCCGGCCGGTGGCGCTGGCGAGCCCGGCGGGCGGCGGCAAATCGGGGTCGATCAGCGCCGCTGCGAAGCGGGCCTGCAGCTCAGGAAGCGACGCGGCGGCCATGACAGGGCTCCCGGCGGGCGTTGAGGATCGTTTCGGCGCGCTTCGCCTCTGCGGCGAGAACCGGCCAGTCGGGCAATTCGGAATCCCATTCCACCAGGGTCGGCAAGGGACCGGCGCGGGCGATGACCCGCTCGTAGAGGGTCCAGACGGCATCGGTGACGGCGCGGTCATGGGTGTCGATGAGGAGCGGCGCGCCGGCCTCGTCGGCGTCGACGGCGTGGCCGGCCAGATGAACCTCGCCGACCAGATGCAGCGGGAAGCGGTCGAGATAGGCCTCAGGCGAATAGCCGTGATTGGTTGCGGAGACATAGACGTTGTTGACGTCCAGCAGCAGGCCACAGCCGGTGCGGGCGGCGAGCTCGGCGAGGAAGTCCACCTCGTCCATGTCGCTGGAGGAGAAGGCGACATAGGTGGAGGGGTTCTCGATCAGCATCGCCCGGCCGAGCCTTTCCTGCACCTCGCTCACATGCGCGGCGACGAGGCTGAGCGTCTCTTGCGTGTAGGGCAAGGGCAAGAGGTCGTTGAGGAAGCCCGTATCGTGCGTTGACCAGGCAAGGTGCTCCGAAAAGCTCTGCGGCTGATAGCGGTCGAGTAGCTCGCGCAGGCGCTTCAGATGCGCCTTGTCGAGCGGGCCGGCGGCGCCGATCGACAGGCCGACACCGTGCAGCGACAAAGGGTAACGCTCGCGGATGGCGGTCAGATAATGATGCGGCGGACCGCCAGCCCCCATGTAATTCTCCGGATGCACCTCGAAGAAGCCCATATCCGCCTTGTCGGCGAGGATCTCGCTCACATGGTCGAGCTTCAGGCCGACGCCGGCCCGGTGAGGCAGGCGGTCGGCGAGGGCAGCTTCGCTGCGCAGGGAAAGGGGCATGGCGGTCCTATCTTGTCGTAGCGGCCGGTCTTGTCGTAGCGGCCGGCCGTGGCGAGGCCGGTCGGGTCAGCCCTGGGGCACGTCGCGCTCGAGCGGCTCCAGCGAGCCCATGCGGTCGCCCGGGACCTCCATGGTGGCGCAGGTGCCGGCATCCACGTACTTCCAGGCATTGCCCTGGTAATCGACCTTGGACGTGCCCTGGCAGGTGGTGCCCGGCCCGGCGGCGCAATCGTTCTGGCTGGCAAGCGCCACGCCGTAACATTTTTCCTTGTTGTCCTGGGCGCTTGCGGGCGCCGCCATCATGCTGGTCGCGGCCAGTACGGCGCCGGCGAGCGCAGCGGCGGTGAAGCCCTTGGGGGTGGATGACATCAGCGTTCTCCCTATCTTTCGGTTCAACCGGCGGGGGATGACGCCGGCGCGTGGAGGTTGACGGAAGCTTCCGGTCGGTGGAACTCAAATCACAACAGTTCGCCGTGAGGGCGCGTTGACGGAAGATCACGGAGCGTCGTGGCCTTCGTGAAGAACGCACAGCCAAAAGGCCGCGACGGTTGCGCCGACTTGCCGAGGCCGGCAAAATCTGAGATGGTGAAAGAATAGGACAGGCGTCCTGTCCTAGTTGGCGCTCCATCGCGTGGCGAGGGGCGCGAGCAAGGCGCCGGATTGCGCATCGGCCCGGGGGAGGCCGCGCGACGCGGCGCGAGGATTTAGGATAAGCTGAGCGCAAGGCCCGAGGGGCCGATGGCTCGAGCCGCATCTCCCGAACGGAGTGCGACCCGAACGAAAGAGGTGCCCCAAGACGCCTGCGCCGGCAGGCGTTGTGAAAGGCAAGAGGCGGAGGCAGGCCCGTGAAGCTGACAAGCTGTGACCGCAGGACGCTAAGGCAGGGCGAGGCGCGTGCCGCCGCCGGCCGAGCCGCGCGCATGGACGCGGCGGCCGCCGCCAGGGGCAAAGGCCTTGTCGACCCGCGCGGCGAGCGCGATGCCTGCGGCGTCGGCTTCGTCGCCGATCTTGAGGGCCGCCCCTCCCACACGATCATCGAGCACGGCCTGCAGATCCTGGAGAACCTTACCCATCGCGGCGCCGTCGGGGCGGACCCGGAAGTCGGTGACGGCGCGGGTATGCTGATCCAGCTTCCCGACGCCTTCTTCCGCGCCGAGGCCGAGGCGGCCGGCTTTGCCCTGCCGCCGCTCGGCCGCTACGGCGTCGGCGTCTTCTTCATGCCGCAGGATGCGCAGCTGCGCGCGCATCTGGAAAAGCTGGTGGAGAACGTCGTCGCGGAGGAGGGGCAGAAGGTGCTCGGCTGGCGCGACGTGCCGGTCGACAATGCCTGTCTGTCGAAGGCGCCGAAGATCCGAGAGGCCGAGCCGGTGCATCGCCAGCTCTTCGTCGGCGCCGCGGAAGGACTTGAGGGCGACGATTTCGAGCGGCGGCTCTACGTCCTGCGCAAGGTCGTCTCCAATCGCGTCTTCGCCGAGAGCGACGGGCGCGACAAGGGCTTTTACATCTGCTCCTTCTCCAGCCGCACCACGGTCTACAAGGGCATGTTCCTCGCCTATCAGCTCAGGCGCTACTACAAGGACCTGTCGGACCCGCGCTTTGCCTCGGCGCTGGCGCTGGTGCATCAGCGCTTTTCCACCAACACCTTCCCTTCCTGGAAGCTCGCCCATCCCTACCGGATGGTCGCCCATAACGGCGAAATCAACACGCTGCGCGGCAACGTCAACTGGATGGCGGCGCGCCAGGCCTCGATATCCTCGCCGCTCTTCGGCGAGGATATCGAGAAGCTGTGGCCGATCTCCTATGAGGGACAGTCCGACACCGCTTGCTTCGACAACGCCCTGGAATTCCTCACCACCGGCGGCTACGAGCTCGCCCATGCGGCGATGATGCTGGTGCCGGAGGCCTGGGCCGGCAACCCGCTGATGGATGAGACCAGGCGCGCCTTCTATCAGTACCATGCCGCGCTGATGGAGCCCTGGGACGGGCCGGCTGCCATCGCCTTCACCGACGGGCGGCAGATCGGCGCCACGCTCGACCGCAACGGGCTGAGGCCGGCGCGCTACGTCGTCACCGAGGACGGCCTCGTCATCATGGCGTCGGAGGCCGGCGTCTTGCCGGTGCCGGACAAGAGCATCGTGCGCAAATGGCGCCTGCAGCCGGGCCGCATGCTGCTCATCGACCTTCAGGAAGGCCGCATCATCGACGATGCGGAGCTGAAGGCGCGGCTGTCGGAGGCCAATCCCTATCGGCAATGGCTGGCGCGCACGCAGATCGTCCTGGAAGAAATGCCGGAAGTGGGCTCGCGGGCGCCGGCGACGGCGGCCTCGCTGCTCGACCGCCAGCAGGCCTTCGGCTACACCCAGGAAGACCTGAAGCTGCTGATGGCGCCGATGGCGGTCACCGGCCAGGAAGCCGTCGGCTCCATGGGCACCGACACGCCGGTTTCCGTGCTCTCCGACAAGCCGAAGCTGCTCTATACCTATTTCAAGCAGAACTTCGCCCAGGTGACGAACCCGCCGATCGATCCGATCCGCGAGGAGATCGTCATGAGCCTCGTCTCCTTCATCGGGCCGAGGCCGAACCTTTTCGACCTGGAAGGCCTTTCGGAGCGCAAGCGTCTGGAGGTGCGCCAGCCGATCCTCACCAATGCCGACCTTGAGAAGATCCGCGGCATCGGCGAGATCGCCGACAACCATTTCCAGACCAAGACGCTCGACATCACCTACAATCTCGGGCGCGGCGCCGATGGCATGGAAGAGGCCATCGAGAAGCTCTGCCAGCGGGCGGAGAAGGCGGTCCTCGACGGCTACAACATCATCATCCTCTCCGACCGGCTGGTCGGGCCGCAGCGCATCGCCATGCCGGCGCTGCTGGCGACTGCCGCCGTTCACCACCACCTCATCCGCAAGGGGCTGAGGACCTCCGTCGGCCTCGTGGTGGAGACCGGCGAGGCGCGCGAGGTGCACCATTTCTGTGTGCTCGCCGGCTACGGCGCGGAGGCGATCAACCCCTATCTCGCCTTCGAGACCTTGGCGGCGATGCACCAGCGCGGCGACTTTCCCGAGGTCGTCGACGCCCGGGAGGTGGTGGAGCGCTTCATCAAGTCCGTCGGCAAGGGGATTTTGAAGGTGATGTCCAAGATGGGCATCTCCACCTACCAATCCTATTGCGGGGCGCAGATCTTCGACGCGGTGGGGCTTGCCTCCGCCTTCGTCGACCGCTTCTTCTTCGGCACGGCGACGATGATCGAAGGCATCGGCCTTGCCGAGATCGCCGAGGAGACGGTGCGCCGTCACCGGCTCGCCTTCGGCGAGGACCCGGTGTTGCGCCGCTCGCTGGAGATCGGCGGCGAATACGCCTACCGCATGCGCGGCGAGGACCATGTGTGGACGCCCGACGCCGTGGCGCATCTGCAGCACGCGGTGCGCGGCGAGGGCTTTGAGCGCTATCGCACCTATGCGGAGATGGTGAACGGCGAGGCGGCCAAGCGGCTCACCATCCGCTCGCTCTTTCGCATCCGCGAGGCGGAGGCGATGGGCTTTGAGCCGGTGCCGCTGGAGGAGGTCGAGCCGGCGGCGGAGATCGTCAAGCGCTTCTCCACCGGGGCGATGAGCTTCGGCTCCATCTCGCGCGAGGCGCATACGACCCTGGCCGTCGCCATGAACCGCATCGGCGGCAAGTCCAATACCGGCGAGGGCGGCGAGGAGACGGAGCGCTTCACGCCCAAGCCGAACGGGGATTCGGAGCGCTCGGCCATCAAGCAGGTCGCCTCCGGCCGCTTCGGCGTGACGACGGAATACCTCGTCAATTCCGACATGATCCAGATCAAGGTGGCGCAGGGGGCCAAGCCCGGCGAGGGCGGCCAGCTGCCCGGCCACAAGGTCGACGCGGTGATCGCCAAGGTGCGCCATTCCACGCCCGGCGTCGGGCTGATCTCGCCGCCGCCGCATCACGACATCTATTCCATCGAGGACCTGGCGCAGCTCATCTTCGACTTGAAGAACGTCAATCCGGCCGCCGACATTTCGGTGAAGCTCGTCGCCGAGGTGGGCGTGGGTACCGTGGCGGCGGGCGTCGCCAAGGCGCGCGCCGACCATATCACCATCTCAGGCTATGATGGCGGCACCGGCGCCTCGCCGCTCACCTCCATCAAGCATGCCGGCCTGCCCTGGGAGATCGGCCTTGCGGAGACGCATCAGACGCTGGTGCATGAGGGCCTGCGCTCGCGCATCGCCCTGCAGGTCGACGGGGGTCTGAGGACGGGGCGCGACGTCATCGTCGGGGCGCTGCTGGGCGCCGACGAATTCGGCTTCTCCACCGCGCCCTTGATCGCCGCCGGCTGCATCATGATGCGCAAATGCCATCTCAATACCTGTCCGGTGGGCGTGGCGACGCAGGACCCGGTGCTCAGGAAGCGCTTCCGCGGCCAGCCGGAGCACGTCATCAACTATTTCTTCTTCGTCGTCGAGGAGGTCCGCGAGATCATGGCGGCGATGGGCGTGCGGCGCTTCGACGAGCTCATCGGCCAGAGCGAGCGGCTCAACACCATGCCGCTGATCGACCATTGGAAGGCCAAGGGGCTCGACTTCTCGGCGATCTTCCAGCGCCCCGACGCGCCGGAGGAGGAGCTGCGCTGGACGCGCCGGCAGGAGCATCCGATCGCCGATGTGCTGGACCGCAAGCTGATCGGGGAAGCCGAGCCGGCGCTCGCCCGCGGCGAGGCGGTGAGCATCGAAACCAAGGTCGCCAATCTCGACCGCTCGGTCGGCGCCATGCTGTCGGGCGAAGTGGCCAAGCGCTACGGCCATGCCGGCCTGCCGGACGACACCATCGTGGTGAAGATGCAAGGCACGGCGGGCCAGTCCTTCGGCGCCTTCCTCGCCAGCGGGATCACCTTCGACCTTGTCGGCGATGCTAACGATTATGTCGGCAAGGGGCTGTGCGGGGGGCGGATCGTGGTGCGCCCGCCGGCGGAGCTGCCGGTCGATCCGGCCAAGGCGATCATCGTCGGCAACACGCTTCTTTACGGCGCCATCGAGGGCGAATGCTATTTCTCCGGCGTCGCCGGCGAGCGCTTCGCGGTGCGCAATTCCGGCGCCATCGCCGTCGTGGAAGGCTGCGGCGACCATGGCTGCGAATACATGACCGGCGGCATCGTCGTCGTCATCGGCGAGACGGGGCGCAACTTCGCCGCCGGCATGTCGGGCGGCATCGCCTATGTGCTGGACGAGGACGGCACCTTCGAGCGGCGCTGCAACCTCGCCATGGTGGCGCTGGAGCCGGTGCCGGAGGAAGAGGCGCTGCTTGAGGAACTGCATCACCATGGCGGCGATATGGAATGGCACGGGCGCGTCGACGTCTCCTCCAACATGAACGCACATGACGAGGAGCGGCTTTTGACGCTGATCACCAACCACCACCATTACACCGGCTCCGAGCGCGCCAAGCACATCCTGGAGAACTGGTCCGATTACCGGCCGAAATTCGTCAAGGTGATGCCGGTGGAGTACCGCCGGGCGCTTCTGGAGATGGAAGAGCGGCGCCACGGCGAGGCGCGCCGGATGGCGGCGGAATAGGAGCGCGCGCGGACGCCCCCGCGCTGGGTGCATCGCCCAAGACGGGCGCGGGGCGGCCAGGGCGCGCAAGGACGTGAAGGACGGTTATGGCTAAGGTTACGGGCTTTCTGGAGATCGACCGGCAGGAGCAGCGCTACCAGCCGGCCTCCGACCGCATCCGGCATTTCAAGGAATTCGTGCTGCCGTTGCCGGAGCCGGAAGTGCGCCGGCAGGCGGCGCGCTGCATGGATTGCGGCATTCCCTATTGCCACGGTCCGACGGGCTGCCCGGTGCACAACCAGATTCCCGACTGGAACGATCTCGTCTGGCAGGGGGATTGGGAAGAGGCGGCGCGCAACCTGCATTCCACCAACAACTTCCCCGAATGGACCGGCAAGCTCTGCCCGGCGCCCTGCGAGGAAGCCTGCACGCTGAACCTTGAGGACGTGCCGGTCACCATCAAGACTATCGAGGAGGCGATCGCCGACAAGGCCTGGGAGAACGGCTGGGTGCAGCCGCAGCCGCCGGAGCGGCGCACGGGCAAGCGCGTCGCTATCATCGGCTCCGGACCGGCCGGGATGGCGGCCGCCCAGCAGCTCGCCCGCGTCGGCCATGACGTGCATGTCTACGAGCGCGAGCCGCGCGCCGGCGGGCTGTGCCGCTACGGCATTCCCGATTTCAAGATGGAAAAGCACCATATCGACCGGCGGGTGGCGCAGCTGGAGGCGGAGGGCGTCGTCTTCCATTACGGCGTCAATGTCGGCGTCACCCATCCGATGCGCGAAATCGTCGAGGGGCACGACGCCGTCCTCATCGCCGCCGGCGCGGAACGGCCGCGCGATCCCGGCATCGGCGGCATGGAGCTCGACGGCGTGCATTACGCCATGCCCTATCTGGTGCAGTCGAACAGGCGCGTGAACGGCGAGCCGGTGCCGGAGATGAACCATCCCGACGACATCTGGGCGGGGCGCAAGCACGTCGTCGTCGTCGGCGGCGGCGACACCGCTTCCGACTGCGTCGGCACCGCCTTCCGCCAGGGGGCGATCTCCGTCACCCAGCTCGACATCCGGCCCTGTCCGCCGGAGAAGGAGAATAAGGGGCTGGTCTGGCCCTATTGGCCGACCAAGCTTCGAACCTCCTCCAGCCAGGCGGAGGGCGCGGAGCGCGAGTTCCAGGCCGCGACGCTGGAATTCGTCGGCAAGAACGGCGTCTTGACGGGCGTGAAATGCGCCCGTGTGGACGAAAAGCGCGTGCCGGTGGAAGGCACGGAGTTCGTGCTGAAGGCCGATCTCGCCTTCATCGCCATCGGCTTCGCCGGGCCGCTTGAGGATACCTTCGTCAAGGAGCTCGGCGGCGGGCTGAAGCAGGACCGGCGTACCAATATTCTCGCCGACGAGGAGAGCTACCGCACCTCCCTCGATAAGGTCTTCGCCGCCGGCGACGTGCGCCGCGGCCAGTCCCTGGTCGTCTGGGCGATCCGCGAAGGCCGCCAGGCGGCGCGCGCCATGGACGCGTTCATGATGGGCGAGACCTCGCTGCCGCGCTGAGGCGCGCGCGAGCCCGTCCATCCGGTCGGGAAAGAGCGAAGAAACGCCTCAGTTCGGCCGCGACCAGCGATAATCGTCGATCCGGCCGGCGGGCGTTCTCGCGCCGGAGATGGCTTCTGCGGTCAGGGCTTCGACGACGGTGCGCTCGTCCGCCTCTTCTTCTTGCGCCTCCGCCTCCGTTGCCTGTGCGCCTGGGGCGGGCACGCTTGCCGCGCCGGGCGCCGGTGCCTGGGTCGCGGCGGCGGTGAGCGAGGGGCCCGTCTCGGCGCCGGGATCGGGCGGGCCCGTCTTGGCCGCGGCGCCGGACGGCTTTTCCTCCGCGAAAGTGGAAAGGCCGGTCGAAGGGCCGGTGATGACGGCGTCGATCGACATCATCGGGCTGATCGCCGGCACGGAGGCGGCTCCCAGGTTGCCGCCGCCCTCAAGCGAGGCCAGGAAGTTGCCGCCCGATTTCAGGATCGATTGCAGGTCGCGCTCGGTGAAGAAGGCGAGCTTGCGCTGGCCGGCGCGGGTGAAGTTCAGCCCGTCGCCGACGCGAAGCTGCCGTGTCTGGCCGTTCATGTCCGGTCCGGAGCCGACATATTTGCCTTCGTCGTCGGCAAAGCCGTTCCACACATCGATGAACTTCACCGGCGAGTTTTCCAGTGTCTCGCGGTAAATGGAGTTGAAGGCGGAGTAGCCGCGCGACATGGAGGCGGAGGCGACGGGCACCAGCCCGACCCACAGGCCGGGCTTGTCGGCCTCCACGATGGAATTGGCGAGCGCGGCGACGCGGCTCGCATAGACCTTGCTGAAGGCCTCCGTGCCCGGTGCCGCCTTACCGCCCTCGGCGGAAATCTCCTGGCGGTCGTTGCCGCCCAGCATGACGACGATGGCGTCGGGCTTGTGCTCCTCCATGAGTTCGGGGAGCTTGGCCGGCCAGTCGTAGAAATCGTCGCGCACCAGGCCGGAGGAGCCGTTGGCCGCCTGGATGATGACGACGTTCGGGTCCTCCGCGAAGGCTTCGTTCAGCCCCTTGGCGAGGCTGCGGGCGAAGAAATCGCCGATGACCATGACGCGCTTGGCGTCCTCGGCCTTGTCGACGACGGCCAGAGCCTTGACGCTCGGCTCGCGCGGGGCGGTGCGGCGCGTGGTGGTGGAGCGGCGCGGCGTGACGCGGCGCTGCTGAAGCTGCTCGCGGGGGCGCACGTTGCGGCGCTGCCGGCTGCTGTCGCGCGGGCCGAAGAGGAACCGGAAGAGGGAGGGCTGGTTCGATTGGGCGAGCACGATCGGCGCTTGGGCGGCGGCAGGCGCGGGCAGCGCCGTCGCCTGGAGGGCGAAGGCCGCCAGAAAAGCCGCCAGAAATGACATATGCCGCATGAAACGCTCCCGTGGGCCATTTCGGATCGTCGCGATCCGCCCCCGAAGCCACGCCGAATTCTAGCGCGCGCGGCGCCGTCGTCAAAGCCCCCGCGGTGACCCTCCGGCCATTCCTGGGGCGAGGGCGGGCGAGGGCGGGCGAAACGGCGCGCGCAAGAAGGCGTGACCTGCCGGGACGGTTCGTTCGGAAAAAGGGCGTGTTTGCGGCAAAGCCGCTTCAGGCCGCTGCGGCGGCGGAGCGCCGCTCCCAGGCAAGGGCGTGGCCGAGGATGATCTGAAGCGCGGAAAAGCGCGGCCGCCAATCGAGCTCGGCGCGAATGCGGCTTGCGGCGGCCACCAGCGAGGGCACATCGCCCGGCCGGCGGGCGCGGGCGCGCACGTCCAGAACGCGCCCGGCAAGCCGCTGCACGGTGTCGATGACCTCCAGCACGCTGTGGCCTTCGCCATAGCTGCCGTTGAGGGTGAGGCTGCGTCCGGGCCCCCGCAGATGCCTGAGCGCGGCAAGATGCGCGGCGGCGGCGTCGCTGACATGGATGAAGTCGCGGATGCCGGTGCCGTCGGGCGTATCGTAGTCGGTGCCGAAGACGGGAATATGGTCGCGTCGTCCCAGAGCCGCCTGCAGCGCCACCTTGACGAGATGGGTGGTGCCGATGGTGGACTGGCCGGCCCGGCCCAGCGGGTCGGCGCCGGCGATATGGCCGAAACGCAGCACCACATAGGAGAGCCCGTAAGCCGCGTCGGCCTCCCCAAGCATGCGCTCCACGGCGAGCTTGTGGAGGGCGTAGGGCGTTGCCGGCGCGCATGGGGCGTCTTCGCCGAGCGGCAGGCAGGTCGGCGGCCCGTAGACGGCGAGCGAGGAGGGGAAGACGAAACGGCCGATGCCGTTGGCCGCCGAGGCGGCGATGACCTCGCGGGCCTTGACGGTCTGGTCCAGATAATAGGCGAGCGGGTCGGCCACCGAGGCCGGCGGCGCCAGAGCCCCGGCCAGATGCATGACGGCTTCGACCTTGCGGGTGCGCAGGACGTGGTTGAGCAGCAGTCGGTCGCCGGCATCGCCGACGATGAGCTCCGCCGGCTCCGGCACGGCCCATTCAAAGCCGGTGGAGAGGTTGTCGAGGACGACCACCTCTTCGCCGGCGCCCAAAAGCTCCAGAACCAGATGGCTGCCGAGATAGCCGGCCCCACCGGTCACCAAGACGCTCATGCCCGTCCCTTCTTGCGCGCGTCCCTTCACGCTTCGGCCGCGCCGCGGGTCCGCCTCTTGCGCGAGGTCGCCAACTGGACTTCGGCCGAACCTTCATTCTAAACGGGCGAGCCTGAAGCACGTACCGCGAGAGGTGACATTGGTTAACCGCATCAAAAAGGCCGTCCTGCCCGTGGCGGGGCTCGGCACCCGCTTCCTGCCGGCGACGAAGGCCGTGCCCAAGGAGATGCTGACCATCGTCGACCGGCCGGTCATTCAATACGTGGTGGACGAGGCGAAGGCGGCTGGGATTGAGCACATCGTCTTCGTCACCGGACGCGGCAAGGCGACGATCGAGGACCATTTCGACATCCAGCCGGAGCTGGAAGAGACGCTGAAGGCGCGCGGCAAGGAGGCCGAGCTTGCAGCGCTCGCCGCCGAGCTGCCGGCGGCGGGCGGCGTCTCCTTCACCCGCCAGCAGGCGCCGCTCGGCCTCGGCCACGCCATCTGGTGCGCGCGCGAGATCGTCGGCAAGGAGCCTTTCGCGGTGCTTCTGCCCGACATGCTGATGCGCTCGGAGCCCGGATGCCTCGCCCAGATGATGGCGGCCTACGACAAGCACGGCGGCAATGTCATCGCGTTGGAAGAGACGGTGCCGGAGAAGGTGCACAAATACGGCATCGTCGCCCTCGGGGCGGAGGACGAGGCCGGGGTGGAGATCACCGGCATGGTGGAGAAGCCCAAGCGCGAGGAGGCGCCGTCCACCTTCTACATTTCCGGCCGCTATATCCTGCAGCCGGAGATTTTCCAGATTCTGGAGACGACGCAGCCCGGCGCCGGCGGCGAAATCCAGCTCACCGACGGCATGATCCGGCTCGCCGAGAGGCAGCGCTTCACCGGCGTGCGCTTTACCGGCGCGACCTTCGATTGCGGCGCCAAGGCCGGCTTTCTCGCCGCCAATGTCGCCTATGCGCTGGAGCGGGCGGATATCGCGGCGGAGTTCAAGGCGGAGCTGAAAAAGACCCTCGGCGAGGCGGCCATCAAGCAGCTTCTCAGCTAGCGCTTCAGCCTGAGGCGAACCGAAAAGGTGTTGGTGTCGGTGCGCTCGCCCGGATCGTTCTCAACCCGCTCGTAGCTGTAGCGGCCGACCAGCGCGGCATAGCGGTTGAGATCGTAGACGAGCCCGCCGAAGGCCGACCAGGTGGTCTCGGTAAGATCGATGCCGACATAATCGCGCCAGTCGAGGCCGAGACCGGCCTCGGCGGCAAGGTTGTGGCGAAGCTCGCGGCTCGCCGTCAGATCGGCGGAATAGATGAGCGAGCCGGAGGCGCCGGGGATGGTGGAGCCGTCCGCCGTGGTGGCGAGGTTAAGGCGGATGTCCGTCAGGCGGCGCGGCGACCACATCAGCGCGGCGGCGACGACCGGGGCGCTAAGGGCGGCAAGGCGCGCATCGTCGTATTCCTCGTGGCGCCAGCCTGCCGAGACCTCGCCCTGCAGCTTGGGCGAGAGGTCGAGGATGAGGCCGCCGGCGAGCTCGCCGAAGCGGCTGGAGCGGCGATAGCCGTTGGAATCGACGCTCTCGTCATAGACGACCTTGCCGCCGCGCGCCTCCACGAAAGGCTCCAGCGCGCCGGAGAGCTTGTAGCTGGCGCGAGCATTCAGCGCGGCCTCGGTGCGGTTGCGGTCGCCCTGGTCGATGGTGGCGCCGCTGGCGGTGGTGGCGTCCTGGAAGGTCTCGCGCTTGACGTCACCGCCGAGCGCCAGGCCGAGGCGGTTCATGCGGTGCGTGCCGGTCAGGGCGGCGTCGTAGGTCTGGCGGGCCGGGCGCTCCGCCGCGGCGGCGGGGGTGTCGGGATCGGTGAAGGATTCCAGCGCGTAGACATAGCCGGCCTCGGCGGTGAGGTCGGTATCGCGGGAGATGTCGTAGCGGGCGCGCAGCCGGGCGGCGGCGTCGCGGTCGTTATAGACCTCCTCGTCGTAGAAGCTGCCCGTGCCGCGCAGCTCGGCAGCCAGTTCGTGGCGGTCCCAGTCGGAGAGGAGAGAAAGCGTCGGCTCCAACAGGCCGCCCGTCTCCCAGTTCTTTTCGGTGTCGCCGTCGGGATTGTCGGAGACGACGACGCCGACATCGATGGTGGGGCGCAGGATGAAGGTGCCGACACGGATTCCCGGCGCGGCGAAGGGGTCTTCCGCCTCCGCCTCGCGCTCGGCCCGGCGGATGAGGCGCCTGCCGTCGACGATGGGTCCGGCCTCCTCGCTCCGCGCCGGCGCGTAAGGGTCAGGTCCGGCGAGCGGCGGGCCGAGCGGGGCGGTGCCGGTCGGGCCGAAGAGTGGCGGCCCGATAGCCGCGTCCGGGCGGGGATAGGGCCTGCCGGGCGGAACCGCCGGGCCGCCTTGCGGCGGCGGTGCCTCGCCCGCCAAGAGATCCTCCTCCTCCGCCGAGCGCGTGCCGCGCAGGAGGAAATCGACGGGCGCTGCGGCGTCGTTGAACTCCGCCTCCTGGGCGGCGGCAGGCGGCGCCGGCAGCTGAAGGGCTGCGACGCCGGCAAGGATAAGGACAAGGCTGCGGCGCATCCGGCGATCCCGTCCCGCACCCGTGCGGGACATGCCGTCCCGCGGGGCGAGACAGCCTTACCGAGCGGTAAAGCCTTATGGTTAACGGGTAGTTAGGGGAAGAGGCGCGCGGATGCGCAAAGGCGCGAAAATCAGCTCGCCGCCGGCTCCACCAGCAGCGTGGAGCCATCGGCGCCGATGACGCGGATGCGCGCGCCGGCGGGCGCGTCCGGCCCGTTCACCCGCCACACGCCGTCGTCGATATTGACCCGGCCGGCGCCTTCCACGATCGGCTCCGTCAGGGTGAAGGTGCGGCCCTTGAGGCGCTCGGCGCGCAGATTGAGGTTCGGATCGGCGCTCGGCATTTCGCTGCGGCCGTAGAAGCGCCGGCCGATCAGCGCCGCCACCAGGGAGAGGACACCGAAGCCGAGAATCTGCAGCTGCCAGGGCCAGGAGACGAGCAAGGCGCTGATGCCGATGACGATGGCGGCGATGCCGAACCAAAGAAAGAAGAAGCCGGGCGCCAGAAGTTCCACGCCGAGGAGGACGAGGCCGAGTATCCACCAGGTCCAGCCGCCGAGCGCCTCGATGATGTCGACGATCATGCCTGTTCGCCTCCCGAAGGCGGCGTGAAGGCGGAGCTGCCGGCGGCGGGCATGCCGGTCGGGCCGGGAACGGGGCCGCGCGGCGTCGTCGGCACCGGCCGGGCGGGACGTCCCCCCTCGCCGCTGCCGTTCGCTCCGGCGCCGCCATTGCCGAAGGCCTCGCGGGCGATCTCGGTGATGCCGCCGAGGGCGCCGATGACGGCGGAGGCCTCCACCGGCATCAGGAAGGTCTTCTGGTTGGGCGAGGTGGCGAAGGCCTTCAGCGCCCCGACATATTCCTGGGCGACGAAGTAGTTGATCGCCTGCACGTCGCCCTTGGAGATGGCTTCGGAGACATAGGCCGTCGCCTTGGCCTCCGCCTCCGCCTCGCGCTCGCGTGCCTCCGCGTCGCGGAAGGCGGCCTCGCGGCGCCCCTCCGCCTCCAGGATCTGGGATTGCTTCTCGCCCTCCGCCTTGAGGATCGCAGATTCCCTCATGCCCTGCGCCGTCAGGATCTGAGCCCGCTTCTCGCGCTCGGCCATCATCTGCCGGTTCATGGAATCGATGAGGTTGCGCGGCGGATCGATATCCTTGATCTCGATGCGGGTGATCTTCACGCCCCAGGGGCCGGCCGCGGCATCGACGACCTTGAGGAGCTTGTCGTTGATCTCGTCGCGGTTGGACAAAAGCTCGTCCAGATCCATGGAGCCCATGACCGAGCGGATATTGGTCATCGTCAAATTGACGATGGCGTTCTCCAGAAAGTTCACCTCGTAGGCGGCCCTGGCCGCGTCCATCACCTGGAAGAAGGTGATGCCGTTCACCGTCACCGTGGCGTTGTCGCGGGTGATCACCTCCTGGCTCGGCACATCCAGCACCGTCTCCATCATGTTCATCTTGGCGCCGACGCGGTCGATGAAGGGGACGATGAGGTTGAGGCCGGCAGAGAGGGTGCGGGTGTAGCGGCCGAAGCGCTCGATTGTGTAGTTGTGGCCCTGCGGCACCGTCTTGACGCCCGAAAAGAGAACGAGCGCGATCAGGACGACGAGGACGATTACGGCGATATCGAAACCACCGAGCATGGGCATGTGCCTTTCTCCAGGCCGATGCGGCCTTCTCAGCTACGCGGATATGGATGCACGGCGAGCACAGCACAATCGCGCCGGCGCGCTAAGCTAGCCGATTCCTTAACGCGAGGGGAGGCGGGCGGCCATGGACAGGTTCGATCTGAAGGAAATCTCTCGCGAGCGCGGCCTATTCCTCGTAGCGGCCCGCGGCTTCGCGGTCGCGTTGGTAGCGCCGCGCCAGCGGAAAGGGCGGCAACCAGGATTCGCGGCGGATGATCCAGCTCTCGTAGGTCGGGGTCAGCAGGTTAGGGGCATCCAGCGTCCCAAGATGGACTTCGATTTCGTCTGCGCTGCGCGAGAAAACGGACGAGCCGCAATTGGGACAGAAGAAGCGTCCGGCGTAATCGCGCGTCTCGCCGGCGATCG
The DNA here is from genome assembly GCF_000688515.1 of Afifella pfennigii DSM 17143. GTDB lineage: Bacteria > Pseudomonadota > Alphaproteobacteria > Rhizobiales > Afifellaceae > Afifella > Afifella pfennigii. Next base: position 114,060 of record NZ_JHZK01000008.1, read on the forward strand.
TCACCGCCTCCTGCGGGTACACCGCCGAAGCGTAGAAAAGCGCTCCGTGATGCTTGCGGCAGTCCAGGCAGTGGCAAAGGCCAACCCGGTATGGGCGGCCCGAGGCCACAATCCGTACCTTGCCGCACAGGCAGCCGCCCGTGAGTTCTTCCATGTCCCCTGTCTCCTCAGCCTTGGCGCTCAAGGGTATCGCCACGCGCTTCATCTGTCGTCATGCCATGGCTTGACCCACGGCTGTCCGGTTTAATTTTGTGGACTGAGCGCACGGTGTTGATTCTACTCGTGTTCAGACGTTTGGCGCGTCTTCCGGACACGAGGGAGCAACACCGTGCGGCACCACAATAGCGTTTTCCACGACGTCTTGAAGCATGTTCCCTGGGGCGTGTTCGAACGGCTTGTGGACAAGCACCATGCGGACAAGCATGTGCGTCGGCTGTCGACCAAGAGCCAGTTCGTGGCCTTGCTCTATGGGCAATTGTCGGGGGCTCAGAGCCTGCGCGAGATCGTCGGCGGCCTTGAGAGCCATGCGGCCCGGCTCTACCATGT
>NZ_JHZK01000009.1 GCF_000688515.1 Afifella pfennigii DSM 17143
CGCCTGATCGAGCCACCCCCAGAGCCGTCCAAGGACCCCAACCAAATGCTCCTGCAATGGGCGTGAAATTAAACCGGACAGCCGTGGGTCAAGCCCGGCCATGACGACGACACGGGGGAGCGAAGCGCCTTGCGCTTCGCCCCGGCGCCTCAGCCCGGCGTGAAGGAGATGACGGCCAAACAGATGGCCAGAAGCGCCGAAAGCCAGACGATGGCGACGAAGCGCTCAATCTTCTGCCGCCCTTCCCGGCTCGCCGCCGCAACCCGCGCCGCGGTGATGCGCTGCATGATATGGGCGACCGTCAGAAGCCCGACGAAGCCGAGCTTGGCGTAGAAGAAGGCGCTGACCGTCTCCTCGGCCTGGCCGTACTGGCTCCACAGCAGCGTCAGGCCGGTGATCCACACGAAGACGACGACCATGGTGGAGAAGTCGCCGAGCGTGCGGCGGGCGAGCGCCAGCGCCCTTCCCCCCTCGCCCTCGTGCCCGGCGCTGGCGCGCAGGAGGATGTAATGCGACACGGCCATGCCGGTCAGCATGGCGATCATGATGAGATGCGCCATGCGCAGGATTTCATGCATGTCCGTCTCTCTCCCCCTCCTGGCTCTTCTTTGTCGTCTCCCGCGGCGGCATCGGCGGCGTCTCCTCGTCGTCGAGAAGGATGCGCTGGGCGGCGCCCTCCAGGTCTTCGTACTGGCCGCTCTTCAAGGACCACAGAAAGGCGACAAGGCCGAGCGCTCCGAGAATGAGTGCCACGGGGATGAGATAGAGAAGGACGTTCATGCCGCCGCTTGCCGGAGCGCCGGCGCCGGCTGCGCCGGTCGCCTCGCCGGGCGGGCGCCGAGCGACAGGCGCAGCGCGTTCGCCGTCACCAGGATGGACGAGCTCGACATGGCGATGGCGGCGATCAGCGGCGTGGCGAAGCCGGCCACGGCCACCGGCACGGCGATGGCGTTGTAGCCGAGCGCGATGGCGAAATTCTCCACGATGATGCGCCGCGCCCGCCTTGCGGTCGTCACCGCCTCGGCGACCGGGGCGAGTTCGCCGGAGGAGAGCACGAAATCGGCCGCCACCTGGGTGATGTCGGAGCCGGAGGCCGGCGAGATGGAGACGGCGGCCGCCGCCAGCGCCGGCGCGTCGTTGATGCCGTCGCCGACCATCAGGGCGCTCTGCCCTTGCGCCTTCAGCCGCTCAAGCTCGGCCACCTTGTCGGCCGGGCTCATCCGTCCGCGCCATTCGGCGATGCCGAGTTCGGCGGCGACGGCCTCCACCGCCGCCTCCCGGTCGCCGGAAAGCAGCATGACGGAAAGGCCCATCGTCTTCAGGCGCTTGACGAGCTCGGCCGCGTCCGGGCGCAGCCGGTCGACGAAGCGGAAGACGAGCGGCGCCGCGCCCTCGCGGTGCAGCCAGATTTCCGAATGGGCGCCGCGCGCGGCCTGCCCGCACATTTCGCCTTCGTGCCTCTCGCCTTCATGCCTCTCGCCTTCGCCCGCCCAGCCGGCGCGGCCGAGGCGGATGCGGGCGGCGCCCGCCATGCCTTCCATGCCCGAGCCCGGCTCCTCGCGCACCTCATCAAGCGCTGCCGGGGCGATGCCGCGCGCCGCCGCCTCGCGGGCGAGCGCCCGTGCCAGCGGGTGGCGGCTTTTCTCCGCCAGCGCCGCGGCGAGCGCCCAATCCTCTGCGCGCGCTTTCGGCTCGCCCGCCATCGCCGGCTCGCCGGAGGTCAAGGTGCCGGTCTTATCGAAGACGACCGTGTCGATACCGGCGAGGCGTTCAAGGGCGCCGCCGTTCTTGACGATGACGCCGCGCCGCAAAAGCCGGCCGCTCGCCACCACCTGGGTCGCCGGCACGGCGAGGCCGAGGGCGCAGGGGCAGGTGATGATGAGCACGGCAACGGCGATCATCACCGCCTCGTGCCAGCCGACGCCGATAAAGAGCCAGAAGAGGATCGTGCCGGCGGCAAGGGCGTGCACCGCAGGCGCGTAGAGCCTCGCGGCGCGATCGGCGATGGAAACGAAGCGCCCCTTCCCCGCCTCCGCCCTCTCCATCAGGCGGATAATGTCGGCGAGTAGGCTGTCGGCGGCTTCCTTTTCCACCTTCACGCGCACCGGCCCGGTGAGGTTCAGCGTACCGGCGAAGACGCCAGCGCCGGGCCCGGCTCGCTCCGGCAGCGGCTCGCCCGTCAGCGGCGATTTGTCGACATCGCTCGCCCCGGAGACGACGATGCCGTCGAGAGGAAAGCGCTCGCCGGCTGCCACCTCGACGACGGCGCCGGGCTTCACCGCGCCGGTGCGCACCAGGCGCGTGGTGCCGTCCTCGTCCACAATCCGGGCACTGTCGGCCGACAGCGAAAGCAGCCGCGTGGCGGCGGCGCGAGCCACCCCGCGCATGCGGAAATCTAAAACGCGCCCGATGAGAAGGAAGAAGAGCAGGCCGATAGAGGCGTCGAACCAGGCATGCTCGGCCCCGACGATGGTCTCAAAAAGGCTCATCGTGGCGGCAAGGATGACGGCCAACGAGATTGGCACGTCCATATTGAGGCTTCTCGCCGACAGCGCCCGCCAGGCGGAGCGGAAGAACGGCCGGCCGGCATAGGCGATAGCCGGAAGCGCGATCATCGCCGAGATCCAGTGGAAGAGATCGCGCGTCGCCGCATCCGCCCCCGACCACACCGAGACGGACAGGAGCATGACGTTGCCGGCGGCGAAGCCGGCGACGGCCAGCGCGCGGATGAGCTCCGTTCCGGTCGCCTCATCGGCCATGTTCTTGAAGACGGCCGGATCGACCGGACGAGCCTCGTAGCCGGCCCGGCGCACCGTGGAGACCAGCCGCTCCGGCTCCACCGCGCCCTCGGCAAAGCCGATGATGAGCTTGTGCGCCGTTAAATTGGCGCGCGCCCGTTCCACGCCCTCCACGGCCTTCACCGAGCGCTCCACCTTGGAGATACAGCCGGCGCAATGCATGTCGGGCACGATCAGCGTGAGCTCTGAAAGCCCATCCTTGGCCTCGCGCAGGAAAGAAGGATCGACGCTTTCCTCGGCAGGCGCCCGGGCGCGGGCGATTTCGGCCGCGGCGATGGAGGGGCCTGCGCCGCAGCAGCTCATTATTGCGCCTTGGCGGCGACCATGACCGGCCGCGTCGTGCGAAACACCAGCTCCTCGCCGGAGCGCGCCGTGATCTCGACGATCCACCGGCCCGGGTCGAGGACGCCGGGCGCCTGGTAGATGCCTTCCACGAAGGAGAGCTGCACCCGCCGGTCCTCCTGCGCCGTCGAGGCGCGGGCGATAAGGGCAGAGACGTCGACGCCGGTGATCGGCGAGCCGGAGCGGTCGGCAAGACGCACCTTAACCACGCCGTCCCTGGCATCGAACTTCGCCTGCCAGCCGCGCTCCTCCTGCGCCCGGCTTTCCGCCAGCCAGTCGTTGTACTGCTGACTGGCGACGTAGCTGTTCTTCACAACCAGCCCGGGGAAGGTGCCCACGGCGAAGCCGGCCATAGCGAGATTGACGACGATGATGGTGCCGAAGAAGGCCGTCACGACGGCGAAGGCGTGCCAGCCGGTGAACGGGTTGTCGCTACTCACGCGCAGGAAGCGAAGCGTCTTCTTCATCATTGCTGCGGCCCGTGGAATTGCGCCTCGGCGGTATCTGCCGCGCCGCTCCCTTCATCGGTAAGCACGAAGCGGAAGTTTTCGGTGCCGGTCGCCTCCGGTTTGACCACGAAGACACGCAGTTCGCGCACGCGATCCGGTTGCACGGCCGCCTCGAAGCTTGTTCCGCGCTGCTCTTCGCCGCCCTGGAACCACATCGTGGCTTCCGGCAATCCCTCCAACTCCACGGAGAAGGTCTTCAGCTCCGGCTGCATATTGAGCAGCTTAACCGTGTAGGTGTTGCGGATCGAGCCATCCGACAGCGTGACGAAGAGCGGGTTGCGCTCCAAGAGCACATTGATGTCGAGACGGTCGCGCATGGTCAGCGTCACCAGCATGGCGATACCGATGAAGGACCACAGCGCCGTATAGATGATCGTACGCGGACGCGCGATATGAGAGATGGAGACGCGCCGCTGCTCGTTCTTGGCAGCCTCGCGCCCGTTCTTCGCGGCCGTCGCCGCATGCGCCTCGTAATCGCTCAGCGTCGTGTACGAGATCAGGCCGCGCGGCTTGTCCACCTTGTCCATGACGTTGTTGCAGGCATCGATGCACAGCGCGCAGGTAATGCACTCCAGCTGCTGGCCGTCGCGGATATCGATGCCCATCGGGCAGACGGCTACGCAGGCGTTGCAGTCGACGCAATCGCCGACATCGAGCCCTTCCTGCGCGGCCCGTTTCTGGTGCCGCGAGCGCGGTTCGCCCCGCCAGTCGTTATAGGTGACGATGAGGCTGTCTTCATCCAGCATGGCGCCCTGGATGCGCGGCCAGGGGCACATATAGGTGCAGACCTGCTCGCGCATGAAGCCGGCGAAGACATAGGTGGTGAAAGTGAGGATACCGACGGTGACATAGGCGACCGCGGGCGCCTGCCCCGTCACGAAGGCGATGGCGAGGCTCGGTGCGTCGGCGAAGTAGAAGATCCAGGCGCCGCCCGTCGCCACCGCGATCAACAGCCAGATGGCGTGCACGCTGACACGCTTGCGCAGCTTGGAGAAGCTCCATGGCGCCTTCTCCAGCCGCATGCGGGCGTTGCGATCGCCCTCGATCCAGCGCTCCACCGCCATATAGAGGTCGGTCCACACGGTCTGCGGACAGGTATAGCCGCACCAGGCACGCCCAACGACGGAGGTGATGAGGAAGAGGCCGATGCCGGCCATGATGAGCAGGCCGGCGACGTAGTAAAATTCCTGCGGCCAGATCTCGATGGAGAAGAAATAAAAGCGCCGGTTCGCCAGATCCACCAGCACCGCCTGATCCGGTGCGTTCGGCCCCCGGTCCCAGCGGACCCAGGGCGTCAGCCAGTAGATGCCGAGGGTGACAGCCATGATCCACCACTTCAGGCGGCGGAAGGCACCGGTCACCTTCGCGGGAAAGATCTTGACGCGCGCCTCGTAGAGCGAGCGCTCCGTGCTGCTGTTGACCGGATCGGCCTCGATCTGGTCGACAACCCCGCCCCCCGCGTAGGTGTCCTGGTTCATTTTGGCCATGTCGAATCCCACCGCTTCGGTCGCGGCAGTGCCTCGTCCTTAGCTTTGAAAAGGTCTAAATTGTTTGACCCATATCAACAGCAGGATGCAAGCGATCTACCCCCTCCGTCGGTGCGACAAAAGAGCGGAGACTTCCGCGGGGCCGGCCCGCAGCGGATAACGGTCGCGGCGAGCCTTCGCCGCCCGTCTGCTCAGCGCCGAAAACGGCCGATCAGGCTCCAGACAGCCGGCACGAGCGCAGCCGCCAGGCCCGCCTTGACGAGGTCGCCGAAAACGAACGGCGCGACCCCGAGCGCGAAGGCTTTCTCGGCGCCGAAGAGATAGGCGAGCCAAGCCGCGCCCAGCGCCAGGATGAGGACGCTGGCGACCAGCATCACCGCGAACAGCTTGAAGGGATCGCGGCTCCAGCCCCGATCGGCGGCCCAGCCGACGAGACCTGCGGCGGCCACGAAGCCGATAAGATAGCCGCCAGTCGGTCCCACCATGTAGGCAAGCCCGAGGCCGCGCTCCGGCGTGCCCTGAAAGACCGGCAGGCCCGTCGCGCCCTCGGCGAGATAGAGGAGAAGCGTGCCAACGGCGAGCCGGCTGCCATAGGTGGCGCCGATGAGGAGCACGACCATCGTCTGCAAGGAGATATCGACTGGCCACATCGGCACCTTGGTCTTGGCCGAGATGGTCAAGAGCGCCGTGCCGAGAAGAGCCAGCGCGAAGCCCCAGAACAGCCGCGATGCTGGCCGGTCGGAGATAACGCTGCTGGCGAGCGAACGGCTTTCGGCAAGGCTGGTCACGGGTGCACTCCCATTAAGACGAAATCTATTGGAGGTCGTGAATAAACCTTCCGGCGATGAAAGAGCAAGCGGCACGACAAATGCAAAAGCGCCGCGCCCGATGAAAGGCGCGGCGCTCAGGTCGCTGTGAGCGGCGTGAAAGCACGGCCTAGTTGGCCGAAACCTCCTCTGCGCTCTGGCCACCGCCCAGGCCGTGCACGTAGATGGCAAGCTGCTTGATCGTCACCTCGTCGAGACGCCCTGTCCAGGCCGGCATGACGCCGTGCTTGGGATTGTAGATCTGCGAGGCGATCACCTCCGGCTCGCTGCTGTAGAGCCAGACCGCGTCGTTGAGAGCCGGCGCGCCCAGCATCGGCTGGCCCTCGCCGCTTTCGCCGTGGCACACGGCACAGTTGTCGACATAGAGTTGGCTGCCGGTCTCCGCGACTGCCGCGTCATGCTCCTGACCTGAGAGCGACAGAACGAACTGGGTGATGGCGGCGATCTGGTCGTCGTCCAACAAGCCGTCGCGCCCGAAGGCCGGCATCTCGGAAATCCGGGTGTCGGGATCCTGGTCGTACCGCACGCCATGGCGGATGGTCGCGGCGATCTCCTCCAGCGTGCCGCCCCAGATCCAGTCGTCGTCGTTGAGATTGGCATAGCCGAACCCGCCCTCGGCGCCGGAGCCGTGGCACTGCACGCAGTTCACCTTGAAGGCGGACTGGCCGCCGCGAAAGGCAATCTGGGAAAGCTCGCGATCGGCGCGGATATCCTCCAGCGGCAGGGAGCGGATTTGCTCCATCACGGCCTGCCGCCCGGCCTCCACCTCCGATAATTCGCGGGCGATGGCAGCACGCGAGTTCCAACCCAGCAGGCCTGTTGTCCCATCCTTGATGAGAGGGATAGAGGGATAGAGGATCATGTAGACGACGGCGAAGACGACCGAGCCGTAGAAAACCCACAGCCACCAGCGCGGCAGCGGGTTATTGAGCTCGCGGATGCCGTCCCATTCGTGGTCGGTCAGCGCCTGGCCGGTGACCTTGTCGATGTCGGGCCCGGCATGCTGGCCTTTCGCCTCACTGGGCTTGTTGTCTGCGTTCGTGGCCATCACTTGTCTCCACGTCCGTGCCTGTTCTCGTGCCCCCGATCGTCGGCGGCCGGCCGGTCCTCATGCTTGAAGGGAATGTCCGCCTGGTCGCGGTAGACGCGCTTGGAGCCGGGCCGGAAGACCCAGACAAGCACCGTCAGGAACACCAGGAACAGGAAGAGAAGCCCCCAGCTATCGGCGAAATGGCGAAGGGTATCGTAGGTGCTCATCGGCTCACCGCAGGTTTTCTTCTGCGAGCGGCTCGTAGCTGGTGAAGTCGACCAGCGTGCCGAGCATCTGCAGATAGGCCACCAGCGCGTCCATCTCCGTCACCCGGTCCGGATCGCCGTCGAAATGGCGCACCTGAACCTTCGGGTAACGCTCCTCCAGGCCGGAAGTGTCGCCGAAAGGATCGAGCTGAGCGAGAAGATCCGCCTTGGCGTTGTCGATCATCTCCTGGGAATACGGCACCCCGACCAGGGCGTTCGCCCTCAGATGCGAGGCGATGTCGTCCGTCTTCAACTCGTTCTCGTAGAGGAAGGCATAGCTCGGCATGATCGATTCCGGCACCACCGAGCGCGGCTCGATCAGGTGCTCCACATGCCAGCTGTCGGAATAGCGGTTGCCGACACGGGCCAGATCCGGGCCGGTGCGCTTGGAGCCCCACTGGAAGGGATGGTCGTACATCGATTCCGCGGCCAGCGAGTAGTGCCCGTAGCGCTCCACCTCATCGCGCATCGGCCGCACCATCTGCGAATGGCAGACATAGCAGCCCTCGCGCACATAGATGTTGCGCCCGGCCAGCTCCAGCGGCGTGTAGGGCCGCATCCCCTGCACCTTCTCGATGGTGTTTTTCACGTAGAAGAGGGGGACGATCTCCACGATGCCGCCGACGGTCACCACCAGGAAGGAGAGCACCAGGAGAAGGGTGACGTTGCGCTCCACCTTATGGTGGTGGCGCATGATGAACTTGGTTAAAGGATCGAGCACCTTCGTCTCCCTCTCACTCGGCCGGCTCGACCGCAGCGCCCATCGGCTTTTCCTGCCGTATGTCGCCGCGGATCGTCTTGTAGATGTTGAAGGCCATGATCACGGCGCCGGTCAGGTAGAGGACGCCGCCAAGGCCGCGGATGATGTAGTAGGGATGCATGGCGGCGACGGTCTCCACGAAGGAATAGACCAGGAAGCCCTCGGCATTATACTCGCGCCACATCAGGCCCTGCATGATGCCCGACACCCACATGGAGGCGGCGTAGAGGACGATGCCGATGGTGGCGAGCCAGAAGTGCCAGGAAACGAGGCGCAGTGAGTAGAGCCTCTGCCGGTGCCAAAGCCGCGGCACCAGGAAGTAGACGGCGCCGAAGGAGATCATCCCGACCCAGCCAAGGGCGCCGGAATGCACGTGGCCGATCGTCCAGTCGGTGTAGTGCGACAGCGAATTGACCGCCTTGATCGACATCATCGGGCCCTCGAAGGTCGACATGCCGTAGAAGGCGACAGCGATCACCATCATGCGGATGATCGGGTCGGTGCGCAGCTTGTCCCAGGCGCCCGAGAGCGTCATCAGGCCGTTGATCATGCCGCCCCATGAGGGCATCCACAGCATGATCGAGAAGACCATGCCGAGCGTCTGCGCCCAATCGGGCAGCGCCGTGTAATGCAGATGGTGCGGACCGGCCCAGATATAGAGGAAGATCAGCGACCAGAAATGAATGATGGAGAGGCGGTAGGAATAGACCGGCCGCTCCGCCTGCTTGGGGATGAAATAGTACATCATCCCCAGGAAGCCCGCGGTCAGGAAGAAGCCGACGGCGTTATGGCCGTACCACCATTGGGTCAGCGCGTCCTGCACGCCGGAGAAGATCGGATAAGACTTCGACCCGAGCCAGGAGACCGGCATGGCGAGGTTGTTGACCACGTGCAGCATGGCGATGGTGACGATGAAGGAGAGATAGAACCAGTTCGCCACGTAGATGTGCGGCTCTTTCCTCTTCGCCAGGGTGCCGAGAAAGACGACGAGATAGGCGACCCAGACGACGGTCAGCAGCAGGTCGATGTACCATTCCGGCTCGGCGTATTCCTTCGACTGGGTGACGCCGAGGAGGTAGCCGGTGGCCGCCAGCACGATGAACAGCTGATAGCCCCAGAAAACAAACCAGGGCAGCGCCCCGCCGAACAATCGCGCCCCCGTGGTGCGCTGCACCACGTAGAAGGAGGTGCAGATGAGCGCGTTACCGCCGAAGGCGAAGATGACCGCCGAGGTGTGCAGCGGCCGCATCCGGTTGAAGTTGAACCAGGGCTCCACGTTGAGGTCGGGATAGGCGAGCTGGAAGGCGATGAAGACGCCGACGGTGAGGCCGATCACGGCCCAGAACATGGTGGCGATCGCGCCGGCGCGAATCACGTCGTCCATGTAGCTGGCTTCGCGCTCGCGAAGCGGGATGTCCCTTGCGCGCACATCCATGGTCTTCAGCCGCCAGCCGGCACCGACGAGCGCCAGGACGGCGACGATCGCCATATGCACCGCAAATTGCGTGTCGTGCGCCTTGACCGATCCCATCAGCGCCAGAAGCGCGATCAGGAACAGACCGCCCCCTTGTGCCATCGCCATGGCCTCTTCTCCTCAACATTACGCCAACCGGCGCGTGGCCGCGCACTGGAAGGCTTCTAAGCAAGCTATGGCGGCAAGCCCGACCACAACCCTTGACCCAGATCAAGTTCCAAAAGGCGCAGTTCCGGCAACATCACCAACTGAAGAGAGGGCACAGCTCGGGAAGGATTTCCCCTCATGCCGCCGCAGAAACAGCAACTGGAAGCGCTCATCGCATGCGCGGCCAAGGCGCCGGCTGCGGAGGCTATCCGATTGGACCCATTCCAACTTATCGCTTTTGAGCACGCTCTGCAGGAGCGGCTGTGCGATTTGTTGGAGGCCATAGCCGACGCGCTGCCCAATCAGGTTTTGCTCGACGCGGCCGACGCGGCTGCGACAACATTGCGCACGTATTTCCCCGCTCATTTGAAGCTGGAGAACGACATTCTCTTCCCGGCGCTGACGGCGCCGTGCCGAGCTGATCGTTCGGTGCGCGAGGCGATCGCGCTGGCGCGCTCCGAGCACGATGCCGACGAGGCGAGCGCGCTGGAGCTGGCGGAGGCGCTGGCCAATCGCGACGAGGAGGGCCGCTACCGCGAGGCGGAGGCGCTCGGCTATCTCTTGCGCTCCTTTTTCGAGCAGCAGCGCCGTCATATCGCCTGGGAGGAGACGGTGGTCTTCCCGATGGCTCGCTCCTGCTTCAGCGCGGCCTCCAAGGCCGACCTTGCCGCCGCGCTTCTGCGCCATCGCATGCGCTGCGAATGCCTGCCGCTGGTCTCGCTGCTGGCGCCGCAGAAAAAGCCGTGCAACGGCAATTGCGCCGATTGCGAGGAAAAACCGGCAAGCGCCATCGCCTGAAGGGCGAATTCTGGCCCCCCGGCGGTCGGCGATCAGCCACGAGGACGACCCATTCATCGCCAACGGATGTGAGCGCCGAGCACGGAGGCGCCCTGCCTCACGCCCTGAAAGCGTCGTGGCTCATTCGCTTTGAAAGCAGATCGGGGCCCTGCCATGGCGTCAGGGAAGGGGCGTCAGGGAAGGGGCGCAGGTTCTCAGAAGAACGCGGCGACCCCGCCTTCTATCCAAAAAGGCTTCCGGCTCTGCCGCAGACCGCTGCGCCTTTGCCCGGCTCCGCTGCGAACCAGCGCGCCCCCGCCTCAATCGCCGGTTTCGGCCGCCAGGAGCTCCATATCCGGCACGCGGATACGCCGGTTCTGCTCCACGCGGATGACGCCGGAGCTCTTCAGCTTGGTGAGCTGGCGCGACACCGTCTCGATGGTGAGGCCGAGGAAATCGGCGATCTCCGCGCGCGTCAGCGGCAAATCGAAGCCCGCCTCGCTTTCCGCCTCGCCCTCCAGTTCCTCGCCTTTCGGCGTATGGCGAGCGATCATGAGAAGGAAGGTGGCGACCCGCTCGCGCGCCGTCTTGCGCCCCAGCGTCAACAGAAGGTCGCGCGCATCGTCGAGCTCTGCGAGCGCCTGCAGATAGAGCCGGTGCTCCAGGCCGGAGGATTGCTCGATCATCCGCTCCAGGAGGTTGCGCGGGAAGGTGCACAGAACGGTGGCGGTCACCGCTTCCGCCTTCAGCGAACTCTCCGGCGAGAAGGGCCGGCCGACGAAATCGGGGGCGAATTGCAGGCCGACGATCTGCTGGCGCCCATCGGGGAGCATCTTGGAGAGCTTCACCACCCCGGCAAGAATGTTGGAGTAGGAGGTCGTCGGCTCCTCCGCATCCAGGAGGGTTTTGCCCGCTTCCACCACCTGCTTGTGCGAGCGGCGGGAGAGCTCGGCGAGTTGGTCAGCATCCAGAGCGCCGCAGATTCCGCGATGCCGAGCCTTGCAAGCCCGGCACAGATCAGGCACTGGATCGTTCTCAAGCGGAGCGCGCTTCAAGACCTTCATCATAAGGGAGTCATATCGACGAAGCCGTTGCAATTCCAGAGGTTCCTTGATCCTGATCAACGCGTCAATTCGGCACCGAAAAATAGGCTCGATATCGTGCCGGATTCCATGCCCCCTGTCCCTGCCAGTGACGAAAGGAAAGCGCCGTGAGCAGCCGTTACCCCCTTGGGACGATCATGGTTCACCTGCCTTCGGTGGACACCATCCCGCGCTTGATGAACGTTGCCGCGCCGATCGCCCGTTCGCATTCGGCCCATCTCGTCGGCCTGCACCTCATCCCACGCATCCCGCCCGATGTCGTCGACCCGCTCGGCGGGGAATGGCTGTCCATGCAAATGCAGCGCGACAACCAGATCGCCGAGGAGATCGGCACCGCCTTCGATCGTGCAGCAAGCGCGGAGGACCTCGCCTATTCCTGGCTGCAGCTCGACGCGCGTGACGTCAATGCAACGCAATTGGCCGTGCGCACCTGCCGCAACGCCGATCTCGTCGTCGCCTCACAGGCAAGCGACGACCTTCCCTCCTATTACCGGCCGGAGGATATCGTGCTCGGGGCCGGGCGTCCGGTGCTGGTCGTGCCGACCGCCGGCAATTTCGGCGAGATCGGCAACAACGTGCTGATCGCCTGGAACGGCAGCCGCGAGGCCGCCCGCGCCGCCTTCGACACCCTGCCGCTGATCCAGAAGGGCGCCAAGGTGCAGATCCTGTCCGTCAATGCCGGCCACAAGGAGCCGGGTCACGGCCTGGTGCCGGGCGACGCGCTTGCCCGCACGCTGGCGCGCCACGGTCTCAACGTGGAGGCGATGACCTCGCGTCCGGACCGGACCTCGGTCGGCGGCGAGATATTGAACCGTGCCTCCGATCTGGGTTCCGATCTCATCGTCATGGGCTGCTACGGCCATTCGCGCTTGCGCGAGACGGTGTTCGGCGGCGCCACCCAGTCGATCGTCGACCAGATGACCGTGCCGATCCTGATGTCGCACTGATCGCCTTCAGCGATCGCCCCCGCCGCGGTGGGGATTGTCGGGCGGCCCTTGCGGCCGCCCTTTTCGTTACAGCCGTATCTGCCTGAGCCGTAGCGCGTTGCCGACGACGGAAACGGAGGAGAAGCTCATCGCCGCCGCCGCGATCACCGGCGACAGCAATATGCCGATGAACGGATAGAGCACGCCCGCCGCGATCGGCACGCCCAGCGTGTTATAGCCGAAGGCGAAGACGAGGTTCTGGCGGATGTTGCGCAGCGTCGCGCGGGCCAGATGCCGGGCCTGGGCAACGCCGTTGAGATCGCCGCGCATCAGCGTCATGCCCGCACTCTCCACCGCGACATCCGCGCCCGCGCCCATCGCGATGCCGACATCGGCCGCCGCCAGCGCCGGCGCGTCGTTCACCCCGTCGCCGGCCATGGCGACTTTGGCGCCCTCGCGCTTCAACTCGTTGACGATGGTCTGCTTGTCTTCCGGCAGCACCTCCGCGCGCACCTCGTCGATGCCGAGCTTTTTCGCCACCGCCTCTGCGGTGGCACGGTTGTCGCCGGTCGCCATGACGATGCGCATACCCTGGCGATGCAGTGCCTTGATTGCCTCCGCGCTCGTGGCCTTCACCGGGTCGGTAACGGCGATGAGGCCGAGAAGCATCTTGTCGGCGGCGGCGAACATCACCGTCTCGCCCTCGCCGCGGCGCGCCGCGGCCTTTTCGGCGAGCGCGCCGACATCGACGCCCAGCCCGCGCATCAGCGCCTCGTTGCCGAGCGCGACGGCGCGACCATCGACGCGGCCGGTAACGCCCTTGCCGGTTATGGCCTCAAAATCCTCCGCGCGGATGGGGCGGGCGTCCTGTTCCTCCGCCCCCTTGACGATCGCCTCCGCCAGCGGATGCTCGCTCGCAGCTTCCAGCGAGGCGGCCAGCTGCAGCAACTCTTCCTGCGAGCCGCCGGTAACCGTCTCCACCGCGACGAGCCGCGGCTTGCCCTCCGTCAGGGTGCCGGTCTTGTCGACGACGAGCGTGTCGACATGCGCCATCCGCTCCAGGGCCTCGGCGTTCTTGATGAGAATGCCGGCCTGGGCGCCGCGTCCGGTCGCCACCATGACCGATATCGGCGTCGCCAGGCCGAGCGCGCAGGGACAGGCGATGATAAGCACGCTGACCGCCGCCACCAGCGCATAGGCAAGCTGCGGCGCCGGCCCGATGAAGAGCCAGGCCAGGAAGGCGACGACGGCGACCGCAACGACGGAGGGGACGAAATAGCCGGCAACGCGGTCGGCAAGGCCCTGGATGGGCGCGCGCGAGCGCTGCGCCTCCGCCACCATGGCGACGACCTGCGACAGCGTCGTCTCCGCGCCGGTGCGGTCGACCTGCATGTCGAAGCTGCCGCGGCTGTTGGCCGTGCCGCCGGTCACCCGGTCGCCCTCGGCCTTCTCCACCGGCACCGATTCGCCGGTCAGCATGGATTCGTCGACCGAGCTGCGGCCGGAAACCACCAAGCCGTCGATCGGCACCGTATCGCCGGGGCGCACGCGCAGGATGTCGCCCTTCTTCACCTCGGCGAGCGGCACTTCCTGCGTGCCGCCGTCCTCCTTCACCCTCATCGCCTGCTTCGGCGAAAGGTCCATCAGCGCCCGAATCGCGCCGCCGGTGCGCTCGCGCGCCCGAAGCTCCAGGATCTGGCCGAGAAGCACGAGAACGATGATCACCGCCGCCGCCTCGAAATAGACCGGCACAACGCCGTGTTCCAGCATCGCTCGCGGGAAGACGCCTGGCACCAGCACGGCGACAAGCGAGTAGAGAAAAGCCGCGCCGGTGCCGATGGCGATCAGCGTGAACATGTTGAGGCGGCGCGTCACGATGGAGCGCCAGCCGCGCTCGAAGAAGGGCAGGCCGGAATAGAGCACCACCGGCAGGGCGAGGACCAGCTGCAGCCATTGCTCGGCCCGCGGCTCCAGAAAGGGCAACACGTCGATATTGAGGACATGTCCGCCCATCTCCACCACCAGGAGGATGAGAGCGAGCGGCGCGCCGATCCAGAAGCGGCGCGTGAAATCGATGAGTTCCGGGTTAGGTCCGTCGACCGGCACGCCCATCGGCTCCAGTGCCATACCGCAGATCGGGCAGGTTCCTGGGCCCTCCTGCACGATCTCCGGGTCCATCGGACAGGTATAGAGCGTGCCTGGGGGCGCCTCCTCCGCTTCCGCGCCGACGCCGGAGAGATATTTCTGCGGATCGGCGAGGAATTTCTCGCGGCACCCTTCGCGGCAGAAATGGTAGACGCGGCCCTCATGCTCGGCCCACGGTTTGCCGGCATTGGGGTCGACCTTCATGCCGCAAACGGGATCGACAAGGAGAGCCGGGCTCACCTCGGCCGCCTCGTCATGATGATGGCCGCCGCAACACGCACCCGGCTCGGTCTTGCCGCTGTGGCAAGAATGCGTCTCCTGCTGCTTGCGATCTTTGCTGTCCGCGCGCTCGGTCATCGGGATTGACTATCCTTCCTGTCGTGCGGACAAGCAGATGGGCCTTCCAGACAATGGAAGGTCAAGAGGGGCCTCCCCCGCGCCCCCGGCCGGTCCGGCCGGGGCAAGCTCGCTTCAGGGCAGCACGACCGGATCCTCGCGCGCTTCCTCCGCCTCCTCGTCCTCGGTCGGCTGGTGCGTGAAGCCCTTCAGCGAGCCGAGCTCGTTGCGGTCGCGCTGGATCTCCAGCGGGCTGGTCACATAGGCCGTGACGAGTTCGGCGAGCGAGCGCAGCGCGTGCATGTGGATGCGCTCATAGCCGTGGCTGGCATCGATGCCGAAAGTGATCAGGGCGGCGCGCACATCGGCGCCCGATTCCAGCGCCGAGGCGGAATCGGAACGATAGTGGCGGAAGATGTCCTTCTGGTAGCGGATCTCGTTGTCGGCGCACAACCGCGCCAGTTTGCGCGTCAGATGGTAGTCGAAGGGCCCGGTCTGATCGGCCATGGCGATGGTGACACCGAATTCGGAGGAATTCTGCCCCGGCGCCGTCGTGCCGTTGTCGAGCGTCACCATGGAGGCGACGTCGTGCGAGAGGATGGCCGAAGCGCCCACCCCCACCTCCTCGGCGATGGTGAGCAAAAAATGGATGTCGACCGGCGTCACCGCATGCTCGCGCACCATTGCTTCGATGGCGGCCAGCATCACCGCCACCCCCGCCTTGTTGTCGAGGTGCCGGGAGACGATGAAGCCGTTCTCCACGAATTCCGGCTGCGGATCGATGGCGACCATATCGCCGACTTCCACCCCGAGCTTTTCCAGCGAGGCGCGGTCGGTCGCCGGTCCGTCGATACGAAGCTCCACATATTCCCAGCCGACGGGCAGCGTATCGACCTCGTCGGCGAACGTGTGGCCGGAAGCCTTCACCGGCAGGATGGTGCCGCGATAGGAGCCGTGATCGGTGAAGATCGTCGCCCGCGCGCCTTCCGCAAAGCGCGCCGACCAGTGCCCGACCGGCACCAGTTCCAGCCGGCCGTTATCCTTCAGAAACTTCACCTGCGCGCCGAGCGTGTCGAGATGGGCGACGATGGCGCGGGCGGCCTTGCGGCGCGAGCCCTGGTAGATGGCGCGGATGGCGCCGCGGCGGGTGAGCTCGTAGCCCACGCCGAGCCGCTCCAGCTCCTCGCAGCAATCGCGCACGATCGTGTCGGTGTAGCCGGTCGGGCTCGGAATGGCGAGAAGATGCGCCAGGCGGTCGGCGAGATAATCGGTGTCGATCGCAAGGCGCGGCATGGCTTTCTCTCCTCGTTCGCTCAGGCCTCGACCCTCCTTTCCTGGGCAAGGCGTGCCGAAGCCGGCATGGAGAGCGGGAAAAGGAGGTCCACGAAGCGCTGTGCCGTCGGTTGCGGCTCGTGATTGGCAAGACCAGGCCGCTCGTTGGCTTCGATGAAGACATAATCCGGCTCGTGCGGCGCCGTCACCATCAGATCGATGCCGACCACAGGAATGTCGATGCTGCGCGCCGCGTTGATCGCCGCCTCGACCAGCGTTGGATGCACCTGGGCGGTAACGTCATGGATGGTGCCGCCGGTATGCAGATTGGCCGATTTGCGCACCTGCAAGCGCTCCCCCTTCGGCAACACCGAGCTCATCTCGTAGCCGCCGCGCTTCACGCAGCGCTCCGTCTCCGCGTCGACCGGGATGTTCGATTCGCCCCCCGTCGCCGCCGCCCGCCGACGGCTCTGCCGCACGATCAGCTTCTCCACCGTGCTGGTGCCGTCGCCCAGAACCTCCGCCGGACGGCGCACCGCCGCGGCGACGAGGCGGAAGTTGATGACGATGAGCCTCAGATCCTCGCCCTTGAAATAGGATTCCAGGATCACCCGGTCGGAGGATTTCTTCGCCTCCGCGATCGCCGCCTTGACGTCCGTGAAGTCGTCGAGATCGACGGCGACCCCCCTACCCTGTTCGCCGCGCGCCGGCTTCACGACGACGCTGCCATGCTCTTTCAAGAAGCCCTTGATCGCTTCCTCGCCGGCCGCCTCCATCTGCGCCGGCACCTTCACCCCGGCCTTTTCCACCAGCCGCCGGGTCGCCGCCTTGTCGTCGCAGAGCGACATCGCGACCGCGCTGGTCAGCTCCGACAGGCTTTCGCGGCAGCGCACCGACCGCCCGCCGGAGGAGAGGCGGAAGAAGCCTGCCGCATCGTCGATGATCTCAACGCCGATGCCGCGCCTGCGTGCCTCGTCGACGATGATCTTGGCGTAGGGGTTGAGATTGGCCGACGGATCGGGGCCGGAATACAGCCGCTCGTTGATCGGGTTCTTGCGCTTCACCGCGAAGACCGGGATGCGGCGGAAGCCGAGCTTCTCGTAGAGCGCGATCGCCCGCTCGTTATCGTGCAGGACGGAAAGGTCCATATAGGTGGCGCCACGCGCCAGGTAGTGCTCGGCGAGCCGGCGCACCATCGCCTCGCCGATACCCGGATGGCGGGCCTGCCCATCCACGGCCAGGCACCAGAGCGAGGAGCCTCGCTCGGGATCCTTGAAGGCCCGCGCATGGTCGATGCCGGTTACCGTGGCGAGCACCTCGCCGGTCTCGTCGTCCTCAGCGACGAAATAGGTCAGCGCCCGGCTGTCGCGCTTGGACCAGAAGAATTCCGGGTTCATCTGCACCATGTTGTGGCTGCCGTAGATGCGGTTCACCGCCTCCGCATCGGCGAGCGAGGTCAGCCGGCGCACGAAAAAGCCCGGCAGCTTGCGCCATTTCGGCCGATAGGTGGTCAGGTCGAGCCGATAGGTGTGCGAGGGATCGAGGAACAATTCGTTGGGCGCCGCCGCCAGCAGCACATGCGGATCGCGCACATAGAAGGCGATATCGCGCTGCTCCAGCCCTTCGGCGCGCAGCCTGTCGATAATCGCCTCGTTGCTTTGGAAGGTTTGGGTGAACAGGACCCGGCCCCAGCCGCATTCCACGACCGCATCTTGCACGATATCGCTGTCGTCCATGTCCTCATGCACGGGCCGCGCGCCTTGCTCGCGCAGCCGCACCAGCCGCTGCCCCAGTGCTCCAGCACGCTTGCTCGGCCGATTGCGTTCTGCGCGACGCGCCATTTCCGCCCCCTAAAGCTCGTGGTTCTGCAGCCAAAGCTCCAGGAGCCCTACCTGCCAGAGCTCTGAGCCCCTGAGCGGCGTGATATGCGCCGACGGCTCCTCAAACAGCGCCTGCAGGTAATCCTCCCGAAAGAGACCGCGTTCACGCGCCGGCTGGCTGGTCAGGGCGTCGCGCACCATGTCGAGCGTGTCGCCGGAGATGTATTTCAGGGCCGGCACCGGAAAATAGCCTTTCTCGCGGTCCACCACCTCGCGCGGCACCACCTCGCGCGCCACCGCCTTCAATACGCCCTTGCCGCCATCGGCGAGCTTGTGCTCCGGCGGGATGCGCGCGGCAAGTTCGGCAAGCTCGTGGTCGAGGAAAGGCACACGCGCCTCCAGCCCCCAGGCCATGGTCATGTTGTCGACCCGCTTCACCGGATCGTCGACCAGCATGATGGTGGAATCAAGCCTCAAGGCCTTGTCCACCGGATCCTCCGCCCCGGCGCGGTTGAACTGCGCCTCCACGAAGGCCCGCGCCTCGTCGCGCGCCAGCATCCATTCCGGCGAAAGATGGCGTGCCAGCTTGTCGTGGTCGCGGTCGAAGAAGACCTTGGCGTAGTCGCCGGCCGGATCGTTGGAGGCGGCCAGCGGCGGATACCAATGGTATCCGCCGAAGACCTCGTCGGCGCCCTGGCCGGACTGCACCACCTTGATATGCTTCGCCACCTCTCGGGAGAGCAGGTAGAAGCCGATATTGTCGTAGGAGACCATCGGCTCCGACATGGCGGCAATCGCGCCCGGCAGCTCCTTCAGAAGGTCGGATGAGGGCACGAAGAGCTTGCGATGGTCGGTCTGAAACCGCTCCGCGATGATGTCCGAATAAACGAATTCGTCGCCCTTCTCGCCATGCGCCGCCTCAAACCCGATGGAGAAGGTCATCAGGCCCTTCTGGCCGGCTTCCGCGAGAAGGCCGACGATGAGTGAGGAATCGACGCCGCCGGACAGGAGCACGCCGACCGGCACGTCGGCCACCATGCGCCGCTCGACGGCCTTCTTCAGCGCATCGAGCACCATGTCGCGCCATTCCTCGAAAGGCCGCGTGATTTCCTCCGAGCTGCGCTCGAAGGCGGGATCCCAATAGACCTTCTCGCGGCTCGTCCCGTCCGCCTCGATCACCTTGACGGTGGCGGGCGGCAGCTTCCTGACACCCTTGAGCATGGTGTAGGGCGCCGGCACCACCGCGTGGAAACTCATGTAGAATTGCAGCGCCACCGGATCGATCGCCGTGTCGACGCCGCCCGCCGCCACCAGCGCCGGCAGCGAGGAGGCGAAGCGCAGCCACTTGCCGTTCTCGGCGAGATAGAGCGGTTTGATGCCGAAGCGGTCGCGCGCCAACACCACGCGGCCGCTCTCGCGCTCGTGGATGGCGAAGGCGAACATGCCGTGGAAGCGGTTGACGCAATCCTCGCCGAAAGCGTGATAGGCTTTCAGGATCACTTCCGTGTCGCCGGAGGAAAAGAAGCGGTAGCCCTTGCCTTCCAGCTCCGCGCGCAGCTCCTTGTAGTTGTAGACGCAGCCGTTGAAGACGATGGTCAGGCCGAGATCGGGGTCGCTCAGCGGCTGCTCGGAGCGCGCCGACAGGTCGATGATCTTCAGTCGCCGATGACCGAACGCCACCGCACCGCGCATGATCGCGCCGGAAGCGTCGGGGCCGCGCGCTGCAAGCACGTCGAGCATGCGTCCGATGGAAGAAGGGTCGGCCGGTGAGCCATCGAAGCTCACTTCGCCGCAAATGCCGCACATGGGGAAATGTCTCTGCTGGTTGGCTGTCGTGGTGACGGGCTTGCCCGTCTTTTTAGTGATTGAGACCGAAAGGTCAAAAAACCCCGCCGCCGCAAGCGCGGCTCGCGCGCCCGACGAAGCCCGTCAGCCCTGGCCAGAACCGGCCGCTATGCCCTAGAAACCTATGGGCAAACTTGCCTTTTCCGTGCCTCCGAAGGAACCCTGCGTGCAGATCACCGACATTCGCGAGACGGTCGTGCCGATCGCCTCGCCCATCAAGAACGCCTATATCGATTTCTCCAAGATGACGGCGAGCGTCGTCGCGCTCGTCACCGATGTGGTGCGCGACGGCGAGCCGGTGATCGGCTACGGCTTCAACTCCAACGGTCGTTACGGCGCCAGCGGACTTCTGCGCGAGCGCTTCATCCCGCGCCTCAAAGAGGCCGATCCGGCGCGGCTCCTCAACGACGCCGGCGACAATCTCTCACCGGAGCGCATCTTCGACACGCTCATGGCCAACGAGAAGCCCGGCGGCCATGGCGAGCGCTCCGTCGCCGTCGGCGTCATCGACATGGCGGTCTGGGATGCGGTCGCCAAGATCGCCGGCAAACCGCTCTACCGGCATCTCGCCGATGCCTATGGAGACGGCACGGTCGATGCGGACGCGTTCGTTTATGCGGCCGGCGGCTATTACTATCCCGGCAAGGGCCTCGCCGCGCTTCAGGACGAGATGCGCCGCTACCGCGACCTGGGCTACGAGGTCGTCAAGATGAAGATCGGCGGCGCCCCACTGGCAGAGGACATCGCCCGTATCGAGGCGGTCTTGGAGGTGGTGGGCGAGGGCCGCTATCTCGCCGTCGACGCCAATGGCCGTTTCGACCTTGAAACGGCGATCGCCTATGCCGAGGCGATGCGGCCCTACGATCTGTTCTGGTACGAGGAGGCGGGCGACCCTCTCGACTACGCGCTCCAGGCCGAACTCGCCCGCCATTACGACGGACCGATGGCGACGGGCGAGAACCTCTTCTCCCACCAGGATGCCCGCAACCTCCTGCGCTATGGCGGCATGCGGCCGGATCGCGACGTGCTGCAATTCGACTGCGCCCTCTCCTATGGGCTCGTCGAATACATGCGCACGCTTCAGCTTCTGCCCGAATATGGCTTCACCGGCCGCAACGTCGTCCCGCATGGCGGCCATCAGCTCTCGCTCAACATCGCCGCCGGCCTGAAGCTCGGCGGCAACGAATCCTACCCGGAGGTCTTCGCGCCATTCGGCGGCTTCGCCGATGCGCTGAGCGTCGCGAACGGCCGGGTCGGGCTGCCGGACGCGCCGGGGATCGGCTTTGAGGCGAAGGCGAAACTGATCGACACGCTGCGCCGGGCGACCGGCACCGGCTGATCGCCTCTTCAACACATCCCCTCTTCAACACAACGTTATCGGCTTATCGGTGCCCTGCCGGAACCCGCGGGGGCGCTGCCCCTTGGCGTTCACAAGGGCGACACGCCGCGGCCTGCCTCAAGGAGGACAGCGATCGGGGCCAAGAAGGAGACGAATGCGCATGCCAAAGACATTGCTTGCCACAGCCGGCCTTGCTTCCGTGCTGATGGCCGGGCCGGCGCTGGCTGAAGAGACCTACGCCACCGAGGGGCCGTCGATCGCCGTTGAGACCGTTGCCAGCGGGCTTTCCCACCCCTGGGGCCTCGCCTTCCTGCCGGACGGCTCCATGCTGGTGACGGAGCGGCCGGGCAATCTCCTTCACGTCACGCCCGAAGGCGCGGTATCGGAGCCGCTCTCCGGCCTCCCGGAAGTCGATAACCGTCGTCAGGGCGGCCTTCTCGACGTGGCGCTCGATCCCGATTTCGCCGACAACCGCCTCATCTATTGGAGCTATGCCGAGCCCGGCGAGGACGGCACGACGAGCACCGCCGTCGCCCGTGGACGGCTCAACGACGCGGTGAGGGAAGTGGAGGATGTGAACGTCATCTTCTCGCAAGAGCCGAAGGTGGCGAGCACCATGCATTACGGCTCGCGTCTCGTCTTCGACGGCAACGGGCATCTCTTCATCACGCTCGGTGAGCGCTCGGCGCGCCAATTCCGCGACCAGGCTCAGGATTTGGATTCCCATCTCGGCAAGGTGGTGCGCCTTCATCACGACGGCTCGGTGCCTGAGGACAATCCCTATGTCGGCGAGGCCGGCGCGCTTGCCGAAATCTGGTCCTACGGCCACCGCAACATCCAGGCCGCGGCGATGCATCCTGAAACCGGCGAGCTATGGGAGATCGAGCACGGCCCGCGCGGCGGCGACGAGCTTAACATCGCCCGTCCCGCAGAGAATTACGGCTGGCCGGTCATCTCCTACGGCGTCAATTACGACGGTAGCCCGGTGGGTACCGGCAAGGCCGAGGCCGAAGGCATGGTCGACCCGATCTATCAATGGACGCCGGTCATCGCCCCCTCCGGCATGACCTTCTACGAAGGCGAGATGTTCCCCGACTGGGGCGGCGACCTCTTTGTCGGCGGCCTTGCCTCACGCGCTCTGGTACGTCTGGAGATTGAGGGCGAGGATGTCACGCATGAGGAGCGGCTCCTGACGGAGCTCGGCATGCGCATCCGCGATGTCGTGGAAGGCCCGGAGGGCGCCATCTATCTGCTGACCGACGAAGCCGACGGCAAGGTGCTTCGCGTCAGCGCCGCGCAATAGGGCCACGGAGCGGTAGGTTGGGCAGCAGGCTCAGCAGAGCAGCTTTTCAAGCTCGCGCACCAGATGCCGGCCCATGACCGGCTTGGCGAGGACTGGCGCGCCGGGAAAGCGCGGCGTCAACTCCTCGCGCCTGCCATGGCCGGTGCAGAAAAGAAACGGTATGCCGTTCTCCGCGAGCAACTCCGCGGCCGGATAGACCTCTTCGCCCCGAAGGTTGATATCCAGGACGGCGGCCGAATGATGCGGTTCGATCTCCGCGATGGCGAGCGCCTCCGCCAGTGTCGTCGCGAAGGTCACCGCCGCGCCGGCCTTTTCGAGCTCGTAGGCGAGGTCGATGGCGACAAGCGCCTCGTCCTCAACGAGCAGAATATTCTGGTCTCGAAGAGGTGTCGTACCCTCTCCTCCCTGCGATCCAAGCATTCCGGGAAATTTTCTCCTGTGGGGCCGTCTACTCAAAAACGCTGCGGCGGGCGCAGCTTAGCTGGGTTTCAACGCCGCCGAGCTTGGTCGGTTCCCCCAGACTGGAGATTTTTTCACTGCGTCGCGACTGCGGCGTCTTCGCTTGCCTGCGCCGGTCGAGCCGGCTGGCCCGACCTGTCTGCATCGTCCGCCTCGGCTGCGCCGAGGCTCGCTTCCAGACGGAAGGTCAAGCCCTCCTCGCCGTAGACGACGTGGGTCTTGGCCTGCAGCTGCACCTTCAGGACCTCGGCGAGGAGGCGCGAGCCGAAGCCTTGCCGCTCCGGCGGCGCGGCCGGCGGGCCGCCCCGTTCCTGCCATTCCAGAAGGAGTGTCGGAGCCCTCACCTCGTCTGCCGGCGCCTGCAAGTGCCAGCGTACCGTCACGCGTCCTTCCGGCTTCGACAGCGCGCCGTGCTTGGCGGCGTTCGTCGCCAGCTCGTGCATGGCCATGCCGATCGGCACTGCCTGGGTCGCGCTCAGCTCGATATCCGGTCCCTCCAGCACATAGTCGCCTGCATAGGGCTCAAGCTGTTCCCGCAGCAGGTCCTTCAAGGGCGCTTTTTCCCAAGACCATTCCGTCAGAAGGGTGTGCGTCGCCGCCAAGGAGGCCAGGCGACCGGAGAAAGCTTCGTTGAAAGCCGCCACGTCCTCCACCGAGCGTGCCGTCAGCCCGGCGATCGCCTGGACGATGGCGAGCGTGTTCTTCACCCGGTGATGCAACTCGCGGATGAGAAGCTCCTGGCGCTTCTGAGTGGCCTTGCGTGCGGCGATTTCCGCCTGCGCCGCGGTAAAAAGATGCGCGTTGTCGATGGCAATGGCCGCCTGCGCGGCAAGCCCGAGGATGAGGCGTTCCGAACGCGCCGAGAAGACCGCCGTCCGGCTATGCAGGAAGATCAGGCGGCCGAGATTTTTTCCCGAGCGCGAGGCGACGGGAACGGCCAGAAGTGAGTGAATTCTTGGCCCCGCCGATGCCGCCTTGCCCCCCGGATCCCCGTCCTCCTCGTGAAGGTTCGCGCTGCGCCTGATGCCCTGCATGGCCAGGAGCTGCGCCTGGCGCTCCTGCAAGAAGCGCCGAAACGCCTCTGCGCTGGCGCCCGGCCTTACATAGAAGGCCTGCAAGGCCGCGGCGGCTGCGCCCTCCGCCTCTCCTGCGGCATCGGCGCCGAGGAAGGCAGCGCATTCGGCCCCGGTCAGCACCACGCCGGCATCGACCACCGCCCGGACGGCACGGTCGGGATCGAGTTCGGCGGAAAGGATGCGCGAAGCTCCGTTCAGCGCCTCAAGGGCCTGCGTCTCCTCTTCCAGCGCCGCGGTGCGTCGCGCCACCTCCTGCTGCAGGAAATCGCGGCTCGCCGCGTCGCGCCGCGCCTCGTGGCGCGCATAGGCGGTCAGCCCGAGCAGCGACAAAATCGCCGCCAGTGCGAAGACACCATAGGGCCAGGCATTGCCGAGCCAGAGGGAAACGAGCGCGTGAGTCGGCACCGAAACGCGCACATAGACCGGCAGCGCGCCGACCTGATGATAGGCGCCGAAGCGGGTCTCGCCATTCTGGGCGAGCTGGGTGAAGCGGCCCTCCCCCGGCCCGGCGGCGAGCAAGGCTTCCAGCTCTTCGCTGAAGCCCGGCAGGTCGGTGAGCGCGGCGTGCGGATGGCGCGCGAGCACGGCCTGGTCGCTGCGCCGAAACAGCGTCACCAAGGCCTGGGGCGGCAAGGGAATGCGTTCCCAGAACGAGTGGAAATAGGCAAGGTCGAGCGTGGCGAAGGCGACGCCCCGGAAGCTGCCATCGGCTTCCTCCAGACGACGACTGACGAGGAAGGTGGCGCGCTCCGTCACGCGGCCGACGATCGGCATGCCGACATAAAGCGCGCCGCCGGGCTGAAGATGCGCCCTGAAGGCGTCGCGGTCGCTGGCCTGCGAGGCCGGGGCGGGAAAGGCGAAGGTCGTCAGGCGCAGCTTCCCATCGGTATCGTTCAGCCACAGATCATCGACATAGGGCAGGTCGGCACGCACCGCCGCCAGCTCGTCGTAAAGGCCGCGCGATGTCTCGACCTCCTCCCAGCTCATGCTCTGGCTCGCCACGGCCGCCTTCTCCAGCGCCAGATCAGAGACCTCGAAGAGCCGCGCGGCATGGTCGGCCAGGAAGAAGGCGGCGCTGCGCGTGGCGTCTTCGGTCTTTTGCGACAGCTCGCGCCATTGCTCGAAAGCCAGCAGCGACACGGCGGCCAGAACCGTCAGCGCGCCGACAAGGCCGACAAGCGCCGCCAGGCGCGCCACGGAGGGCGCCAGCACCGATTTCAATCGTCTCACCTGGCGCATCGCCGCAACCGCCCGCTCATGCGGCCGGGCCGGGCCGCGGCGTCTCAAACAAGTTCAGACACACAGAAACGCTCGCTCTCGCCATCAGCGCCGAGCCGCCGGGTTGGACATGGCTCTCATCTAGGTTGGGAACTTATCAAGGTCCATGCGATGATTGTGAAAGCCTGGCAAGGGCGGCGCCACCTTCCTCTCTCGGCTGAAGCGGTTTAACGGATGCGGCGCAAGAGCTGAAGCCGACGGGGGCGAAATGAGCGATGGTCGCACGCGATGGAAGCTGCCTCATCCGCAAGATCTCTCACTATCTTGATCTCACCGAGGACGAGAAGCGCCTGCTCGCCAGGCTGGAGGAGACGAGCCGCAAGCTGCGCCGCGACGAGATCCTGATCGAGGAGGACGGCGAGCTGCGCGAGATGTTCGTCGTCAGCGAGGGCTGGCTCTACACCTACACCCATACCCTCGACGGGCGCCGGCAGGTCTTTGAGGTGCATTTTCCCGGCGATATCGTCGGCGCCAGCCAAGCGCCGTTCGAGCGCATCGGCTATGGCGTCGCCGCCGCGACGGAGGCGATCGTCTGCCCGTTTCCCAAGCGCAGCCTCAATGCGATCTTCTCGCGCTCTCCGGCCCTGACAGCGCTTTTCTACGCTTTTGCCGTGCTCGACCACGCCACCATCCTGGATCGGCTGCGTGCCACCGGGCGCATGGGCGCGGCCGAACGCGTGCTTCTGGTTCTTCTGCAATGCCTCGCCCGGCTGCGCATCACCGACCCCGACAGGCAGGACGGGCTGGACATGCCGCTCCGCCAGGAACTGATTGGCGACATGGTTGGCCTCAGCAATATCTCCGTCAGCCACGCCCTTAAGGAGCTGGCCCAAGCGGGGCTGATTGAGCGCGATGCGCGCCATTTCAGCTTTCCCGATTTGCAGCGCGCCCAGACGCAGATCGATTTTTCCGACCGCTATTACGCCATCGATACGAGCTGGTTCCCGCGCCAATGGGAGATTGCTTAAGCTAGTTTAATGCGCTCGCCGCCGCCGCGCCGCATCGACATAGGCCGTTAACAGCGACCGATCGCGGGCAAATAAAGGCGGCAGAGGTGGAACTGACAAGCGACAAGGAGACGAAGGGATGCGGCGAACGCCCTGCCGCGAAGGCGGCGCCGGGCGATGGTGCTGCCGCCATCCGTTCTGTGGCTCGGACGGCCAAGCTTTGCCGTGCCTATCTCGGCATCGAGCTCGCCCGCATCGGGCTGCATCCTGGACAGGATACGCTGCTATGGGCGCTCCGCGATGGCGCCAACTCGCCGGGGCGGCTTGCGCTCACGCTTCAGGTGCGTCCGCCGACCGTCAGCAAGATGCTCGATCGCCTTGCCGCGCGCGGCTTTGTACGCCGCGATTGCGATCCGGCCGATAGCCGGCGTAACACCGTGCATCTGACCGACAAGGGCGTGACGACGCTCGCGGCCGTCGACGAGGCCTGGGCAAGGCTCGCCGACATTGCCGGGCACGGCCTTTCTCAAAAAGAGATCGTCGACGCGCTGCGGGCGCTTGAGGCCTTCGAGGCCAATCTTTCGCGCGCCCTCAGCCGCATGCGCTGAGCCCCGCTCGAAGCGCCGCGCCGACGCGGGCGGCCACGCCTTGCCTCGCTTGCGAAACCGTGCCGTTGACGCCACGCGGGCCCGCGGCGTATTTCTGCCGTACTGGCATGCCACATCAAGGCCAGCCCCGAGGGATTTGAGGAGCAAGATGCGCCTCACCAAGCAGACGAGCCAAGCCCTGCGCATTCTCCTGCATTGCGCGCGCATCGGCCAGCTCACCAATGCAGGCGAGATCGCCCGCACGACATTGATCACCGAGCACAACGTCGCCAAGCTGGTGGCGCTGCTCGTTCAGGGCGGCTTCCTGCAGACCATGCGCGGCCGCACGGGCGGTGTGCGCCTCGCCCGCCCGCCGCAGGAGATCAATCTCGGCGAGGTGGTGCGCCTGACCGAAGCGACCTCCATGGAAGCGGACTGCTTCGGCGAACCGATCGACTGCTCCATCCGTCCGCTCTCGCCGGTCAACCGCATCTTCAGCCAGGCCGTGAGCGCCTTCACCGAAGTGCTCGACCAGCACACGCTCGCCGATTTGATGGTCCGCCATCCCGGCCAGAAGGCCGACGAGGAAGGCATGGAGACCGCGCTCGGCCTCGCCGCGACCGGCCTTGGCGAGCGACGGCCGACCTGACATCGCCATCCGGGCCGCTGCAACGCCGCCTGCGGCAGGGCTTCAGTTCATCTTCAGCCTGCGATGCCCTTCGGCCGCGAGGGAAGCTCCGCCGCCAGGCGCTTTTCCACCGCGCCCCGCGGTTCGGTGAAACGGGCGAGAAGGTCGTAGAGGACCGGCGTCACCACCAGGGTCAAGACCGAGGCGAGCGCCAGGCCGCCGATGACGACGGTGCCGATGGCTACCCGGCTTTCCGCGCCGGCGCCGGAGGCGAGCACCAGCGGCACGGCGCCTAGGATGGTGGAGATGACCGTCATCACGATCGGCCTGAAGCGCAAGATAGAAGCCTCGATCACCGCCTCGCGCACGGACCGCCCCTCGTCGCGTAGCTGATTGGCGAATTCCACGATCAAAATGCCGTTCTTGGCCATCAGCCCGATCAGGAGAATGATGCCGATCTGGCTGTAGATGTTGAGCGACAGGCCGGCGAGGAAGAGCGCATAGAGCGCGCCGGCGAGCGCCAAGGGCACCGACAGCATGATGACGAAGGGATGCACGAAGCTCTCGAACTGCGCCGCCAGCACCAGGAAGACGATGAGCACGGCGAGCCCGAAGGTCACTGCGACGCCCCCGGATGTCTCCAAATATTGCTGCGACTGGCCGGAGAAGGCGATCTTGGCTTCCGGCGGAAGCGTCTCGGCCGCCGCCTCGCGGATGAAGTCGATGGCCGAGCCGAGATCGTAGCCCTCCGCCAGCGCCGCCTCCAGGGTGATGGAAGGCAGGCGGTCGTAGCGGTTCAGCTCCGGCGCGGCGGCGCGCTCTGAAAGCCGCGTCAGCGCCACCAGCGGCACCAGGGTCTCGCCGTCGCCGGCGCGCACGAACATGTTGCCGATATCGCTGGGGGTCTGCCGGTCATCGGCCTGCGCCTGCAGGATCACCGGGTATTCGCGGCCGCGATCGACGAAGGTCGAGACCTCGCGCGAGGCGAGCATGGTTTGCAGCGTCTGCGCCACCGCCTCCACGGAGATGCCGAGATCGTCCAGCTTCTCGCGATCGAGGGCGATGTCGATTTGCGACTGGTTCTCTTCAAAATCGATCTCCGGATTGCGCAATCCGGGATTTTCCTGCGCCTTCTCCAGCAGCGCGTAGGTCCATTCCTTGACGCTTTCGAAATCGGGCCCGCCGATCACCACCGAAAGCGGCGTGCGGTTGCCCCTGAGTCCGAGCCCTGAGGGCGTCACCGGAAAGCCGCGCGCCCCGATCACCTTTTCCACCGAAGGAATGATCTGACGCTGGATGTCGGTATGGCTCGCCTCGCGCTCCTCCCACGGCGCCAGCCGCACGATGACGAAGGCGCGGTAGGGCCGCCCCCAGGAGCCGACGATGGAATAGACCGTCCTCGCCTCGCCGCTTTCCAGAAGCGGCATCAGCTCATCCTCCAGGATCCGCACTTCCTGATCGGTATAGGTGACGGTGGAGCCCTGCGGCGAGGTCAGCGGGATGAAGATGATGCCGCGGTCTTCCGAAGGCGAGAGCTCGCGCGGCAGTTCCTGATAGAGCGCGATGCCGCCCCCGGCGATGGCAACCGCCACGGTGAGGACGACGAGCGGCATGTTGAGCGCTCGGGTGAGCACCGCCCTGTAGGCCTGACGGAAGCGCGAGGGACGCGGCGGCGTGCCGTCCTCGCCGGTGCCGCGATGGCGTCTCAGCAGGCGCGAGGCCAGCACCGGGCACAGCGACAGCGCCACGAAGGTGGAGATGGCGACCGCGCTCGCCATGACGAAGCCGAACTCGGTGAAGAGCCGGCCCGCCTGCCCCTCCAGGAAGGAGATCGGCACGAAGACGGCAATGAGGGTGAGCGAGGTGGCGATGACGGCGAAGGTGACCTGACGCGCGCCGAGGAAGCTCGCCACCATGGGCGGCTCTCCCTCATCGATGCGCCGCTGGATGTTCTCCAGAACGACGATGGCGTCGTCGACGACCAAGCCAATCGCCAAGAGCAGGGCGAGCAGGGTCAGGACGTTGATGGAAAAGCCCAGCGCCGAGATGAGGATGAAGCAGCCGATGAGCGACACCGGTATCGTCACCGCCGGCACCAGGGTGGCTCTGACCGACATCAGGAAGAGCAGGATGACGAGCACGACGAGCACCAGCGAGATGGCGAGCGCCGTCAGGACTTCGCGGATGGAGGCGCCGATGAAGACCGCATCGTCCGATCCGACGGTGATCTCCATGCCGTCGGGCAAGGTTGGGCGAATGCGCTCAAGCTCTTCCGTCACCGCGCGCGAGATGGCGATGGTGTTGGCCTGCGATTGCCGGGAGATGCCGAGGCCGACCGCTTCCACGCCGTTGGCGCGCACCAGCGTATTCTCGTCCTCCACCCCGAGCGCCACCCGCGCCACGTCCTTGAGGCGCACCGGATAGCCCGCCACCCGATCGACGACGATATTGGAAAAGGCGTCGACATCGGCGAGGCGGCTGTCGATGCGCACCGCCAGCATGCGGCTGCGCGATTCCACGTCGCCGGCCGGCAGCTCGACATTGTTGCGGCGAATGGCGGCTTCCACATCGGCCACCGTCAGGTTGCGCGCCGCCAGCGCCTCGCGGTCGAGCCAGATGCGGATGGCGTAGCGCCGCTCACCGAAAATCTCCACATTGGCCACGCCGTCGAGCGTCGCCAGCCGGTCGACCAGGAAGCGGTCGAGATAGTCGGTGATCTGCGCCGCACTCATGCGCGTGGAGGTGACGGCGAGCCGGATCACCGGATCGGCATCGGCGTCGTTCTTGACCACTTGCGGCTCGTCGACTTCGGCCGGAAGCTGGCCTCTGACCCGCGCCACCGCGCTCCTGACGTCGTTCGCCGCCTCGTCGATGTCGCGCCCGATGATGAATTCCACCGTGGTGCGGCTGCGCCCGCGCCGGCTCTGGGAGCTGATCGACTTGACCCCGGAAATGCCGGCCACCGCCCCCTCGATGGTCTCGGTGATGTCGGTATCGATGATTTCCGGCGCTGCGCCGGCATAGGCCGTGGTGATGGTGACGACCGCCGTGTCGACATCGGGCAATTCGCGCACCGGGATGGAAAGCAGCGCCGCCAGCCCGAAGACCACGATGAGGATGGAGGCGACCGCCGCCAGCACCGGCCGCTTGATGGAGATGTCCGATAAGATCATCCGAAATCGCCGGAGCCGCCCGAAACGGTCGCTGGCTCCGCCTCTTCGCCGAGGATGTTGATCTGGCTGCCCTCGCGCAGCCGTTGCATGCCGCGGATCACCACCCTTTCGCCGTCCTTGACCCCCTCGGCGATCTCAACCATGCCGGCATGGCGCTGGCCGGTGACGACCGCGCGCCGACGCGCCGTCTCGCCCTCCGCAACGAAGACGAACGAGCCGGCTCCTTCCGCCGTCACCGCCTCTTCCGGCACCATGACGACGAGGCGCCGCTCCAACACCACCGCAAGGTTCACGAACATGCCCGCCGGCAGGGCGAGATCCGCATTCGGGATGGAGGCGCGCACCTTGAAGGAGCGCGAGACGGCGTCGACGCGGCTGTCGATCGCCACCACCTCGCCGGCAAAGCTCTTGCCGGCGAAAGCGGCGCTCTCGGCGATCACCGGCAGGCCGATTTGCACCTCGCCGAACACCGTCTCCGGCAGCGCGAACTCTACCTCCACGACCGAAAGATCGTCGAGCGTCGTGATCACCGTGGAATCGTCCACCCGCGCCCCCAGATCGACCCGCTTCAGGCCGGTAACGCCGGCAAAGGGCGCGCGCACGACGCGGTCGGCGAGACGGCGCTCGGCCCGTTCCAGCTCCGCCTCGGCGGTAATTCTGGCGGCGGTGAGCTGATCGACCGTCGCCTCCGTGACGGCTCTCGACTGGCGCAACGATTCGGCACGCTCCAGCGCCAGCTGTGCCTCGCGCAGCTTGGCCTTAGCCTCCTTCACATCGGCGTTCTCGATATCGTCATCGAGGCGTAGGAGCGGCTCTCCCCCGTGCACCTTCTGCCCGGCCGCGAAGCTCTGCTCCACGATCCGGCCGGAGGCGAGCGGCACGATCTCCACCGAGCGCAGCGCCCGCGTCGTGCCGACGGCCTCCAAGGTGCGCTCGATCTCAAGCTCCTTGGCAAGCGCCGTCTCCACCGCGATGGCGGCAGGCCCGCGCGCGGCGTTCGCATCTGGAGCGGAGTTTTCCGGCTGCAGCCACAGTTGCAGGGCTTGATAGCCGCCAAACAGCAAGAGTGCGGCGACCACGATTCCGATCGCCTGCTTCACAAAAGACAAATGTGGTACTCCGTGAGCAACGGGCGCCCGCGCCAAAGGCGGCAAGGCCTTGCGCTAAATCCCGGCGCGCATCTTAGCGGTGGCGGATGAAAGGGCGACTTACTTTTTCGTCAGCTTGCAGACCATCTGCCGCATCCGCCGACGCGGTTCAGCCCGCTTGCATCCCCAGATCGCGCAGCGCCGCATCGAGGCTGTGCCCGTCATAAGGCTTGGCAAGCACGCGGATGCGCGGATCTCCCTGATGCTCGGCGACCAACTCGGAGGTGGAATGCCCGGTGGCGAAGATGATCGGCAGGTCGGGCCGAATGGCGCGCAAACGTCGCACCAGATCCGCCCCGTCCGCATCCGGCAGGCCGATATCGACCATGATCGCGCCGAACCGTTCCGGCGCCTCGCCGAATTTGCGCAAAGCCTCTTCCGCGCTCACCGCCGTCTCGGCGGAGTGGCCGAGCTCCTCCAACAGGTCGGTGGCCAGGATAGAGATCAACACCTCGTCCTCCACGATCAGGACGGAACGCGGTTCGGCCACGTCATCCACCTCCTTGTCGGCCTGATTAAGAAGCGCGCTGACGCGAGCGGCAAGCTCGGCGTTCTCAAATGGCTTGCGCAGGATTTCCGCGTCCGCGGGAAGGCCGCCTTCATCAACGGCGAAGAGGTTATGCGCATAGGCCGTGGTGAACAACACCGATAGGTCGGGACGGAGCGCCACGGCGGCCTCGGCGAGCTCGCGTCCGTTGAGCCCGCCCGGCAGTCCGACATCGGTGAACAGGAGGTCGATCCGTGCGCTTTCGCGCATCACGCCGAGCGCCTCTTCGCCGTCCGCCACGGCGATGACGGAGTAGCCGAGCTCTTCCAGGAGCGAGGCGGAATAGCGGCGCACATCTTCATCGTCCTCCACGACGAGGATGGTTCGGCAGCGCCATTCCTGAGCCAGGGTGGGCGCCTCCGGAACCGTTCTTGCCGGCACCTCCGCCGGCATGTCCTGCGAGCGGCGCAGGAAAAGGCAGACCTCCGTGCCTTCGCCGAGCGTCGAGTCCAGCGTGATCCCGCCGTCCGATTGCTTCAGGAAGCCGTAGACCTGGGACAAGCCGAGACCGGTGCCAGCGCCGATTTCCTTGGTGGTGAAGAAGGGATCGAACGCCTGCTGCAGGGTCTCCTCGCTCATGCCTTCGCCGGTGTCGGTGACGCAGATGCAGACATAATCGCCGGCCCCCATATCCGGGTCGAGGTCGGCGGCACGCGGCTCGCCGACGGAGCGGTTGACCGTCTGAATGGTCAACACGCCGCCCTCTGGCATGGCGTCTCTGGCATTGACGGCCAGATTGAGGATGGCGCTCTCCAGATGGTTCGCATCGGCGATGATCGGCCAGGCGTCCTCGGCCAGATCGGTGCGCAGCTCGATGGTCTCGCCGAGCGTGCGGCGCAACAGATCGACCATCTCCAGGACCAGCCGGTTGGGATCGATCGGCTGCGGCTTCAAAGGCTGCCGGCGGGCAAACGCGAGCAGCCGCTCCGTCAGCGTCGCCGCTCTTTGCGCTCCGCGCATGGCGTTCTTGGCCGCGCTCCTGACCCGCTCCAGGTCGATCTCCTTCTTGTCCAGCCGGCGCAGCAGCGATTCCAGATTGCCCGAAATGACCGTGAGGAGGTTGTTGAAATCGTGCGCCACGCCGCCAGTGAGCTGTCCGATCGCCTCCATCTTCTGCGCCTGCCGCAGCGCTTCCTCGGCCTGCTGGCGATCCGAGATCTCCTCCAAGAGCCGTTCATTGGCGGCTTTCAGCTCGGCGGTTCGCGCATCGACGATCCGCTCCAACTCCTCCTGGCTGCGAGCAAGCGCCTGACGGGCGACGATCTGGTCTTCAATATCCGTGCAGGTGCCGAACCAGCGCACGATCTTCCCGCTCGGCTCGTCATAGACGGGCAGGGCGCGCGCCAGCACCCATCGATAGGCGCCGTCATGGCGGCGAAGACGGTATTCCACCTCGTAGAGCTCGCCCGTGGCGAGCGCGTGCTGCCAACGTGCGCGCACCGCCTCCCGGTCCTGCGGATGACAGATGGAGGGCCAGTCCTGGCTCTCCGCCAACGCCGGCAGGCCGGTGAAATCGTACCAGCGCTGGTTGAAATAGTCGTGCCGCCCGTCCGGCAGACTCGACCAGACGATTTGCGGCATGGATTCGGCGATGGCGCGAAATTGCGCCTCGCTGCGCCGCAGCTCCTCCTCCGCCAACTTGCCATCGGAGATATCGACGTTGATGCCGGTGTAGCCCAGGAAGGTGCCGCCGGAATCGAAACGCGGCGCGCCTTCGCAGCGATACCAGCGCAAGCGCGCGTCTCGATCCTTGACGCGCACCTCCGTCTTGAACACCTGACGGGCGGCGAAGGCCGTCATGAAGGCGGCATAGAAGCTCGGCAGATCCTCTGCGATCAACACCCGTTGCCAGCCATCGCCGAGCATCTCGGTCGCCGGCGCCCCGAAAACGGTCTCGTAATGGCGGTTGGCGAAGATCATGCGGCCTTCCGCGTCACTCACCCAGATGAGCGCCGGGGCACTGTCGGCAATCCGCCTGAAGCGGGACTCGCTCTCTGCAACGACCACTTGCAGCCTTGACCCTTCCATTCTGGCGCGGCAAGCCGCCTCTGCCCGATTTCGGCTTGGCGCCTTGCGTGGCACCTGTCAACCGCCCGGAGGCGGGCAAGCTTTTTGCCGGCAAAACAGGCTAACGCCGCAGCGCGGGCAAAGCTCCATCGAGGTGTCGAACCTTGACGAAGGCGGGCAAAAGGCAAATCTCTGCGGCCGACCCAGCCAACAGACCTCAAGACACCCATGGCCAAGACGTGGACGAATGCGCCCTCGCCCTGCATCGACGTGTGCAAGTACAAGCGCAAGGGCCGTTGCATCGGCTGCTCGATGACGAAGGAAGAGAAGTCGCTCTTCAAACGCCTGGATGCAAAGGCCGACAAGAAGGCCTTCTTCCGTGAGCTGGTAGCGCGGCTGGAGCAACAGGGCGGCCTCGCCTTTTGGGCCACCGCCTACCGCAGGAAATGCGACAAACGCGGCGTCCCTTGTCCGCTCGACAAGCTCACCATGGACGCTTGAGGCCCGGGCGGGCTTTATGGCGGGTGCCGGCGCCGCCGCTTGGCGGGTGTCGCGAAAGGGCCGGCGCATACGCACCGGCCCTTGCCTCAATCCCTAAGAGCCCTCGCAGAAACCGCGGCGGCGCGGTACCAGCTACGCCGATTTGCCGAGATGGGCGCGCAGCATCCAGGCGAACTTGTCATGGGCGGCCACGCGCGCCGTGGCAAGATCGTTGGTTGCCCAGTCGCCATGCTTGTCGGCCACCTCGCACAGCGCCGAAAGCGTCGAGGAGAGAGTTTCCTGGTCCGCCAGAAGCGCCGCAACCATTTCCCGGTCCGAAGCGTGCCCGTCATGCTCCTCGATGGCGCTGCGCTCCAGATACTTGGAGTAGCGTCCCTCCGCAT
The DNA here is from genome assembly GCF_000688515.1 of Afifella pfennigii DSM 17143. GTDB lineage: Bacteria > Pseudomonadota > Alphaproteobacteria > Rhizobiales > Afifellaceae > Afifella > Afifella pfennigii. The sequence goes on from NZ_JHZK01000009.1 coordinate 35,241, forward strand.
GGGCATCGAGCGCCTTGATGCGTTCGGCAAGCTCGTCCATCGCCTCGAAATGATCCTCGTAGACCTTCTGGAACAGGTCATGCAGCGGCCCGAAGGCCATGCCAGTGACGTTCCAGTGGAAATTCTGAGCCTTGCTCATGGCCACCGCGGTCTCCGCAACCGCCTGCGTCAGGCCTTCGACAAGGTCCTGCTTTGCCCCTGGCTCAATCTTGGCTGCAACTAAACCCATTTCGCCCTCCATTTCCGTCTCGATGCTGACGTATAAATTAGAATATCTCTAAACTATCCTCTTCCCGTGCCGCCTTCAAGGCCATGTCGCGCCAGCGCCAGACCACGCGACAAAAAGCGCAACCAGCGATGTCCTTCCGGCCGCACCCGCCAGGCAATCAACGCACGAGCGCCGTTTTCGTCTCCCTCTCGCCAGGCGCGAAGCAGCCGCGCCAACCAGATCTCGTCCGCCGAATGGACCGCCGTTCCGGGCCGATAGAAGGCGAGCGGCCGGCGAGCCTTGCGCGAAAGGGCGCGGAAGAAGGCAATGGCAAAACGTTCCAGCGACACATCCCGCTCCCCGGCGAGAAGGAAGCAGGCACGCTCGATATCCGCTTGCGAGGAGAGGAGGCTTTTCAGAACCAGCCACCGCAGCGCCTCCATCTCGGCGGCTTCGCGGGGCGACAGCGGCGCCGGTCCCGCCGATAGCGGCGCGAAGCTCTGGCAGGCCGGAAACGGCAGGACGTTTTCCGCCGCTACGCTCGCACTGGCAACCTGGCGCCCGAAAGCACCCATGCTGAAATCCTGATCCTGAAAGCCCATAGGGTTTTTCCGGCGATCCGCCGCGCCGCGCCGGCTACGCCGTCTCGTACTCTGCGCCTTCTCTAAGCTAGAGAGACAGGCGCCGGATTTCAAAGCCCGATGCGCCGCGGCGGAACCACATCGCCAGTGCGACGCGAGGCCCCGGGGTCTGTTGAGAATCATCGCATGCGCTGCGCGGCGAAGAGAATCCGTCAGCTCCAGAAGCGAGGAGGAAGGACATGCCGACGGATATGCGACGAGGCGCGACGCCGAAATGGCGCATCTGCGCGGCCCCCTTCGGGATAGGCACCGACGCAGCAGGATGTGCTGACCCCAAAGACCCTAAAGCGACAGCAACTCTTCGATCTGGGCGGGCGTCATGCGGCCGCGGCAGAACTGCACGCCGGCCCGGTTGCCGCGCCGCCAGGCGACCTCGCAGGTGATCGCGATATGCGCCAACGGCACGGCCAGAACCATCTCGCCTGCCAAGAGGTTTGCCTCTTCGCATTCCAGCTGTGCGCCCGCCGTCGACAGATCGCGGATGATGCAGCGCCGGATCTTGCGATCGCGCGAGACGATCAAGGCATCGATCGCCGCCGCCAATCGCACCGCCCCGCGTCGCTGCGCCGAGGAACGCAGAAGGATCGGGATATCTTCGTTGGCTTTGCGGGGTTTGAAAGCCAGGTGCGAGACGCTTTCCTGGGCGACCTTTCGCAGGGAGGCAGGCGCCGCCTCCGGGCCTGCATCCGATACCAGGCGAAGGCGCGACCTCGGCTCGCGGTCAAGGGCCGACGTCTCGCCGCACGGCTGCGCCTCGCGCCGCGTTTCCCCCTGCGCAAGGATCGAAGAATCGCCTCGAAGCGGCTTCTCGCCGAACATGCCTTCCCTCGTTGCTTGCTTGTGCAAGTCACTTCCGAGAGAGCCTAGCGGGGGAAAATGAGGAGAGTGTTACTGCGATGTCGGAAACGTCGGCATATGTCTTGAATATGCAGCATTTTTTTGCGGTCCGGCCGACACCATGGCACGCGCCCGGCATCTGGCGCAGCCTTGCTTCGCTGCGCGCGGATGTGAATGATGCCGGTCCCCCCGCATCTTTCCCCCAAGAGGCATCATGAAGCCGGAGATCCTCGTCGTCAGTGCGCATATGCCGCACGTCCTTACCGTCCTTCGCGAAGAATTCCTCTTGCACGACCTGCGGGACGCGGAGAACCCGGCGGCACGGCTTCAGGAAATAGGCCCCTCCATCCGCGGCCTTGCCTCCACGGCGTTCGCGGCGGCCGACAAGCCGCTGATCGACGCCCTGCCGAACCTTGAGATCATCTCCCATCTCGGCGTCGGCTACGACACGGTGGACGTCGCCCATGCGCTTTCCCGGGGCATCGCCGTCACCCATACCCCGGACGTGCTCAACGACGAGGTGGCCAATACAGCTATCCTCCTGCTTCTGTCGGCCGCCAGGCGTTTCGTGGAATACGACCGCTATGTGCGCGCCGGTCGCTGGGAGGAGGAGGGCGATCCGCCACTTACCCACGGCATCGCCGGTCGCAAGGTGGGCATTGTCGGTTTCGGCCGCATCGGCAAGACCATCGCCGAGAAGCTGAAGGCCTTCCATGCAGAGATCGTCTATCACGGCCGGCGCGAGCAGAAGGATCAGCCCTACCGCTATTATGCCGACCTTCGGCAGATGGCACGCGACTGCTACGCGCTCGTCGTCATCACGCCGGGCGGCGCGGAGACCCACCATCTCATCTCGGGCGAGGTGATGGAGGCGATCGGGCCGGACGGCATATTGGTCAACGTCGCGCGCGGGCCGGTCGTCGATGAGAGCGCGCTGATCGCCGCTCTTCAGGAAGGCAGGCTCGGCTACGCCGCCCTCGATGTTTTTGAGAAGGAGCCGCATGTGCCCGAAGCGCTGCGCAAGCTCGACAACGTCGTGCTGCAGCCGCACCAGGGCAGCGCCACGGTGGAGACGCGGCGTGCCATGGGCGATCTTGTCGTCGACAATTTCCGGGCCTTTTTCGCCGGCCGCCCGTTGCTCACGCCCGTGCCGGAGATGCAGGCGCGGGAGTGAGCTTCGGCCTTATCGGCGCCGTCCCAGAAGCACGCCGATGATAAGGGCGATGCCGGCCGCCTGCACAACCGGATTGGCAAGCGGCGAGCCGCTCTGGCTCAAGGAGCGCTGCATGCGCCGATAGGTGTTTTCCGCGCTCTGGCTAAGTTCCTTGAAGGGCTGCTCGGCCGCCCGCGATGTCTCCCGTTGCGGCCGGAGCGCCAAGAGGAGGACGATAAGCCCGATAAAGAAAAGCCCCCCGGCTATTGCCAGCGCCGAGACGAGAGGCGTCCATAGCTGCGACAGGAAGATGTGCAGCGCGGCGAGGGCATAGCCGATGGCGAAGAGGAGGATGACGAGACCGATCGCCGCCAGCACCGCCTGCATGACCAGAACGCGGATGCGGCGGCGAAGATTAGCGGCCCCGTAAGCGAGGCTGATGGAGGACAGCAATCGGAACATGGCCGCGTCAGCGCCGCGAAATGGCGCCGATGAGGAAGCCGAGGCCAAGCGCCACGAGCACCGCCGTCAGCGGATTGCGGCTGATGGATTTGGAAAGATCGTCGGAAAGGGCCTGCGCCTCGGCCATGGCGGCATCCGCCTGCCGCTTGCCTTCGCGCCGGTAATGCTCGGCCCGCTCGTGCAGCATGTCCCGCCCCTCGCGCGCACCGGTGCGCAACAGGTCGCTGAGACGCGCCGACAGTTCGGCGACGTCCGCCTTCAGCTCTTCGAATTCGCGGTTGAGATCGCTGCTGAGCGCTTCGGCCTTCTTCTCCGTTTCGCTCTTGCGGCCATTGGAGCCGCCGGCCGTCGAGCCGGTGCCGGTGCGGGTGGTGTCTGCCATGAAAAGCCTCCGTTCCTGGGGGTGTTGGTTCGCTCAGGTAACGTGGCGCGGTAAGCCGAGTTCCAGGCTGAAAAGCCTCTGCCGCGGCCGAGACGCCACGGTTCAGGCGGCGCGGGCTCGCCGATCTTGACCGTCCGAAGCGATCACACCGCCGCCCAGGACGCGTGCATCGGCGCCCGCCCCGTCATAGAAGACGCAGGCCTGTCCGGGAGCAACGCCAAGCTCGCTGTCGGCCAGCACCACGCTCGCCGCGTCTCCCTCCACGTGCAGCTGCGCCTCGACCGGCGGGCGCGTGGAGCGGACCCGGGCGAAAACGGCCAGGCCGCTGTCGGATGCGTGCCCCAGATCCTCGCCCAGCCAGTTAAGATCGCGCAGGTAGAAGCGCCGCGTCTCCAGCGCCTCGCGCGGCCCGACGATGACGCGCGATTGCGCCACATCGAGGCGCACCACGAAGAGCGGCTCGCGCGCCGCGATACCCAGACCGCGTCGTTGGCCCACCGTGTAGTGCAGGATGCCCTTGTGCCGGCCGAGCACACGCCCGTCGACATGCACGATGTCGCCCTCCTGGGCGGCATCCGGCTTCAGCTTCTCCACCACGTCGCTGTAACGGCCCTTGGGCACGAAGCAGATATCCTGGCTGTCCGCCTTGGCGGCGACCGGCAGTCCGATCTCCTCGGCGATGGCGCGCACCTGCGCCTTCGTCAGGTCGCCGAGCGGGAAGCGCAGGAAGTCGAGTTGTTCCTGCGTCGTGGCATAGAGGAAGTAGCTCTGGTCTCGCTCCGCATCCGCGGGACGGAACAGGGCCCGCCTTGCCCCGATGTCGCGCGAGCGCACGTAATGCCCCGTCGCCATCGCCGCGGCGCCGAGCTCGCGCGCCGTTCCCAGAAGATCGGCGAACTTCACGGTCTGATTGCAGGCAATGCAGGGTATTGGCGTCTCGCCGGAGATATAGCTCTGCGCGAAGGGCTCGATCACCGCCTCGCGGAAGCGCTTCTCGTAGTCGAGCACGTAATGGGGGATGCCGAGGTCGGACGCCACCTTCTGCGCGTCGCGGATATCCTGACCGGCGCAGCAGGCGCCAGAGCGGTGGGTCGCCGCGCCATGATCGTAGAGCTGCAGCGTCACGCCGATCGTCTCGTAGCCCGCAGCCTTGACGAGGGCGGCGACGACCGAGGAATCGACGCCCCCCGACATGGCGACGAGGACGCGGTTTGCCCCGCGCGGCCCTGGCAGGTCGAGATTTACATCCAGCATAAGCTCTGGTTGCAGCGCCAATGGCCTCCTGTCAAGCTGCTGTGCTTTCTCAAAAAATCTATCCATTCGCCTTAAGGTTTTCGCAACAGACACTTAGGCGCTTGTTAAGCTGCGCCGCCTATAACGGTCGTTGTTGGTGAGTTAGTTCAAGAGTTTGCCATGGCCGAGCATGTTCGACCGCGCGTGAAATATGTCATCGGACCCGACGGAAGCCCGCTGACCATCGCCGACCTGCCTCCGCCCAACACGAAACGCTGGGTGATACGTCGCAAGGCCGAAGTGGTAGCGGCCGTCAGGGGCGGTCTGCTCAGCCTCGACGAAGCCTGCTCGCGCTATACGCTGACCGTCGAGGAATTCCTTTCCTGGCAGATGTCGATCGAGACTCACGGCCTTGCCGGCCTGCGCACGACGCGCATTCAACAATATCGCCACTGAGCTTTCCTGCCGAGCCAGCCACGCCAAGGCCGGCAGAACCGCCTCGCGCGGCTTGACAGGACGCCCCGCTGCCGCTGAGACGCAGCCATGCCCAAGTCAGCCGAGGCGATCGCTCCATGAGCACCGGCACCCACGACTATCATGAAGATCCACGCAACGCCGATATTCTCATCTCCGTCAACGGTGAATTGAAGAAACGCCAGGAAGCGGTCGTCTCCGTCTTCGATTCCGGCTTCATTCTCGGCGACGGTGTCTGGGAGGGCCTGCGGCTGAGCGAGGGGCGGGTTGCCTTCCTTCATGCGCATCTTGACCGGCTCTACGAGGGCGCCGCCGCGCTCGACCTCGATATCGGCCTGACGCGCGAGGAGCTGACCCAGCGCCTTGCCGAATGCCTGAGCGCCAACGGCATGCGCGATGGGGTGCATATCCGGCTGATGGTGACACGCGGCGTGAAGGCGACGCCCTACCAGGACCCGCGCATGACCATCGGCGGGCCGACCATCGTCATCATCCCCGAATACAAGGCGCCGAAGCCCGAACTCGCCGAGAGCGGCCTTTCGCTCTTCACCGTGCATGTGCGCCGTACCGGCCCCGCCGAGCAGGACCAGAAGATTAACTCGCACTCCAAGCTCAACTGCATCCTCGCCTGTATCCAGGCGGCCAAGGCCGGCGCCGACGAGGCGCTGATGCTGGATCCGGACGGCTTCGTCGCCACCTGCAACTCGACGCATTTCTTCATCATCCGCCGCGGCGAGGTGTGGACATCCACCGGCGATTATTGCCTCGGCGGCGTCACCCGCGGCGAGGTGCTGAAGGCGGCGCGCGAGGCCGGCCTGCCGGTCAGCGAGAAGCGCTTCTCCCTAACCGACGTCTATGGCGCCGAGGAAGCTTTCGTCACCGGCACCTTCGCCGGCCTGGTGCCGGTGCGCCAGGTGGACGGGCGAAGGATCGGGGCGGCCCGCCCGGGCTTCTCCCCGCTCCTGCCGCGGCTTTCCGGCCTCTACAAGGCGCGCGCTGAGGCCCTCGCCACGCCGCTGGTGTGAAACGGGCCTGCCCCGCCCTTGCCTTCCAAGGCCCGCCGGTGCACAGGCGAACCGAGCGCAGCCGCAGAGGCATCAGGTCGATGGTTTCTCCGTCCAGTCGCCAAGAGCCCGGCACGACGATCCGCATCGCCATGTGGTCGGGCCCGCGCAACATATCGACGGCGATGATGCGCGCTTTCGAGAACCGGCCCGATTGCGAGGTTTGGGACGAGCCCTTCTACGCCGCCTGGCTGCAACTGACGGGCGTGGAGCATCCGATGCGCAAGGAGATCTGCGCCGCCCACGAGACCGATTGGCGGCGCGTCGCTGAGCGCGCCTCGGGAGCCGCGCCCGCTGGCAGCCCCCTCTTCTATCAGAAGCACATGACCCACCATATGGTGGAGACGATCGGCCGCGACTGGATGAAGTCCTGTCGCCACGCCTTCCTCATCCGCCATCCCGCGCGCGTCCTGGCCTCCTATGCCAGAAAGCGCGCCGACCCTAGCCTTGCCGATATCGGCTTCATCGAACAGGCCGAGCTCTACGAGATGGCGAGCGAGCTGACGGGCGCCCGTCCCCCGGTTGTCGATGCCGACGACCTTCTCGCCAACCCGGAAGGGCTCTTGAAGGCGCTCTGCGCCGCGCTTGGCATTGTCTTCTTGCCGCAAATGCTCGCCTGGCCGGCCGGAAGGCGCGCCAGCGACGGCGTCTGGGGCGAGCATTGGTACGATGCGGTCTGGCGCTCCACCGGCTTTCAGCCGGCCGCGCCGGCGCCGCGGCTCACCGATCCGCGTCTCAAAAGGGTGGAATCGGAGGCTTTGCCGATCTACGAGCGGCTATCTGAGAAACGTCTGAAAGTCACCTGAGGCGTGGATCGGCTCAGCTCGCCATACGGCCCGCTCTCGGGCCCATCGGCGCCGCGCCGCCGGCCCCGCTTGCGCGGTCGTAGCGGCCTTCCTCGCGCTCCAGCTCGGCCTTTGCGGCTTCAAGGGCCGCCTTGGCCGCGTCGCGCTGGCTTTCCAGATCGCGAACCGAAACGAGCAGGTTATCGCGGCGCTGCCCGGCCGCTCGCGCGAAGGTGGAATAAGCGAAATGCTTCTCGTCCTCGATCCCGGTGCGGCGCTTCTCGGCGGCGATCTCGTGCTCCAGATCGGCTGCCATGCGGCTGAATTCCTCGATCATCGCCTCAATTTGGCCAAGACGACGTTTGCAATCTTCCACGGCGAATTTTTTTTGCCGAATGGCTGCGTCCCGCGACCTCATACTCAATACTCCCCAGCCCCGAGCGCCGCGTGGCGCGGGCACAGCCCGATGCCGCACGGCGGTAACCGTTCGTTTACGACTGCCGTTAATGATAGGCAGCAGGACTTAAGGCAGGGTAAACCAGTGGCGCATCCCCGCCTTTTGCCGACCGGCGCAGCCCAGCGCTCAGTCGCTGCCGCTACGCCGGGATCATACGATCTACCAAAGCGGGCGACGCAGCGGATTCGGAATGGAATCAAGCGGCTATATCATGACATGGGATCATTGGCCTTGTCGGGCTGGCAAAGACTCTGTTAACCATTCCGACGTAATTATGGTCGCGGTTTCGCCTGCTCGACCAGAGCGTCCCGCGCGGTTCGCCGGACGGCGCGACAGGGCCTAAGGGGGATTGGCATGCGTGTTCTTTTGATCGAGGACGACAGCGCCACCGCGCAATCGATCGAGCTGATGTTGAAGTCGGAAAGCTTCAACGTCTATACGACCGATCTCGGGGAAGAGGGTGTCGATCTCGGCAAGCTATACGACTACGACATTATTCTTCTTGATCTCAATTTGCCGGATATGACCGGCTACGATGTCTTGAAGCAACTGCGCGTCGCCAAGGTGAAGACGCCGATCCTCATCCTTTCCGGGCTCGGCGGCATTGAGGACAAGGTGCGCGGGCTCGGCTTCGGCGCCGACGACTACATGACCAAGCCCTTTCACAAGGACGAGCTGGTGGCGCGCATCAACGCCGTCGTCCGCCGCTCCAAGGGGCATGCCGAATCGATCATCCAGACCGGCAACCTGAAGGTCAATCTCGACACCAAGACGGTGGAGGTGAGCGGCCAGCGGGTGCATCTGACCGGCAAGGAATACCAGATGCTGGAGCTCTTATCGTTGCGCAAGGGCACCACGCTGACCAAGGAAATGTTCCTCAACCACCTCTATGGCGGCATGGACGAGCCGGAGTTGAAGATCATCGACGTCTTCATCTGCAAGCTGCGCAAGAAGCTGGCGGCCGCCACCGATGGCGAGAACTACATCGAGACCGTCTGGGGCCGCGGCTACGTGCTGCGCGAGCCCGACCAGGAGGAATTGCGCGAGAGCGCTTAGGGCGCCCCGCAACACCGGAAAAGAAACGGCCCCGCAGCCATCGGCAGCGGGGCCGTTTTCGTTCTTCCCCCGTCGAAATTCTTCCCAGCCGAAGGAGTGGAGGAGCTAGGCGGCGGGCGCCGCCGACAAGACGATCCGCCCCTCCTCCTCCTCCTCCACATCGAAGACAAGCTCCGCCTCGCGGGCGAGAAGCACGGCATAAAGCGGCTGCACCGAATGCGCGTCGAGCGGATCCGGCGCCGTTCTGCCGAGAAGCACGTCACGCACATTCTCCGGCAGCCTTGCCCTGTCGCCTTCGGCCGCCACCTGCATGTCGACGGCCCCGCCCCGCTCGCTCGCTTTCACCGTGAGCACGCCGCCGCGCGCGATCGTATTGGCGGCAAGGAGCAGGAGGTTGAGCAGGATCTTCGCCTCCGTCTTCGGCAGGAGCGAGGCCGCGACCTCCCATTTCAGTTCCACCTTCTCGCGCGCCAGAAGCTCGTTGGCGCAACGCCCGGCCTCGGCCATGTCGATATGCGATCCGGCACCGCCGGAAGCGCCGAAGGCAAGACGCGAGAATTGCAGCTTGACCGAAGCCTGCCGGGCGCTCTTGCGGATGAGGTCCATGGCGAATTCGCGCATGGAAGGGTCGGATTCCTCGTCCAGCACTTCCAATCCGTTGGCGATCGCGCCGACGGGGCTGATCACGTCATGGCAGACGCGGCTGGCGATCAGCGCGGCTAGCTCGACGGGGGCAATGTTCTCGCTGGTCATGAAGAGGGCTCCGAAGACGCGGGCGCCTGGGCGAATCATGGCCAGGCGGCGCCTAACCTAGCCAGCGCCGTGCGGGCCGACCAGCCGCAAGCGGCCAAACGGAGGCCAGTTTACGCAACCTTTACCATTCTGGCGTCACCTTCCGGAAGCAAAGGAAGATCGGCCAGCCGTTTAGGAGTGACGATGCGCCTTGCCAGGATTCTTGCCGCCAGCCTCGTGGCGGTCTCTCTTTCCGCTCTGCCCGCCAGCGGCGCGCCGGCGACCTATGCGCAGCCGGCGCAGCAGCCCGCCACCACCTATTCGGCCGCCGAGATCGTCGGGGCCGGCCATCAGTTCTTCGGCTCCACCTCCGGCGGGCTGGCCACGATGGTGGAGAAGCTCGTCGCGCAATACGGCCTGCCGAACGGCTACGTCATCGGCCAGGAAGGCTCCGGCGCCCTGATCGGCGGCCTGCGCTACGGCGAGGGCACCATCTACACCAAGCTGATGCCGCCACGGCACATTTTCTGGCAGGGCCCTTCCATCGGCTGGGATCTGGGCGGCGATGGCAACCGCACCATGATGCTGGTCTACAATTTGCCCGGAACCGATTCCATCTACCGGCGCTTTGCCGGCGTCAACGGCTCGGCCTATCTGGTCGGCGGGCTCGGCATGACGGTGCTGGCCAATGACGGTGGGCCTGGCCGCACCATCTATGTCGTACCGATCCGCACCGGCGTCGGCGCGCGTCTTGGCATCAATATCGGCTACCTGAAATTCACCCAGCAGCCGACCTGGAATCCTTTCTGAGGCCAAGTCCTCCGCCCTCTGGGCAGCTTTCCCGTCCGTGACATTTTTACGATACTCGTAAGGGCTCGCATGCCGGCAGCATAAGCTCTGTTGCCGTTGGGGCTCGCCAGCTATATTTTCGCGATCCTGCCGCGAACGGAGCCGGTGATGATTCAAGCGGCTATGCTGTTCGCCCTCGGCGCGATCGCGAGCGCACTTGTCTGCCTTGCGTTCTTCACGGTCCTCGCCCGCCGCATTCGGCGCGTGACGGAACAGCGCCTGAAGGCGAGCCTGGCAACGAAGAGGGCCGATTTCGACGCCGAGCGCGACGAGATACGCGCCCGCAATGCCATCGAGATCAACCGCCTGGAGCGCGAGACCGGCGCCCTTCGCGATCGCGTGACCGCGCATCGTCTCGACGCCGACCTGAAGACGCAGGAGATCGCCGCCTTCCGCGCCGATCTCGCCGCGCGCGAGGAAGAGGTCACCGAGCTAGGCGGCCGCATCGAGGAATTGCAAGCAGCTCTGGTGGAAGCCAAGCGCCGCCTCGCCGAGACCGGCACGGCGCTGCGCGCCGGCCATCACGCTCTGGAAACGGAGATGCAGCGTCGTCTCGCCTTGCAGGACGAGATATCCAAGCTTCGCCAGACTGCCGAGGACAGGCGCGTGGAGCTCGTCGGCCGACAGGCCGAGATCGAGTATCTGCGCTCGCTTGTAAGTGAGAACGCGGCCGAGGCTGGGGAGGCGCAAGCCTTGGCCGAAGGCGCGGAGGCGGTGCGCGAGGCCGACGCCAACGCCGACGATACCGCCAGGAAGGCCGCAACAGCCACCCGGAGCAAGCCTCCCGCAACCGAGGCGCCGCGTCAGGTCACCGGCGACGGCGGGAACGAGCAGCCGGGCATGCGGGAGATCGCTCGCATCGCCGACGACATCCGGCGCATGGCGAACGATAAGGAACTGGCCGCCTTCGTGGGCGAGGAGGGCCGCCCTGACAAGGACGAGGCCGGCAAAGCCGGCCGCAAATCTGCCCCGCGCACCAACGGCAAGCAGGCGCAAGCGCGTCAGGCCGAGGGACGGCCAGGCGGGCTGGGCGCGGCGGAGGCTCGCTTCTTCAAGGCACTCAACGAGATTCGCTCGCTGAAGGACGAGACCAAGACCCCCGCCGAATAGCGCCCGACGCCATCGGATGACCGTCTCGGTGCTGCTGGACAAGACCGACACGACACTTTCGGCTTGACCTTGCCCAAGCGGGCATGCGCCATTTCACCTGTCGCCTCTTGAGGTCGCGGAGCTGCAACCTCGGGCAAGGGGAGGAGCATGCGATGAGCGATACGGCAGGCGGCCGCGACTGGCAGAGCCATCCGCCCTATCTGTTTGCCGATTACCGCTCCACCGCCCTGCGCGCCCCCACGCGACCTCTCATTCCCATCAAGCACTGCCTCTCGGAGATGACGGGGCCCGTCTATGGGCACGAAGCGGTGGCACCGCTCGATGCCGATCTGACGAGGAACGCCCGCCGCAACGGCGAGCCGCTCGGCGAGCGCATCATCGTCACCGGCCGCGTTCTCGACGAGGAGGGCCGCCCGGTTCGCGACACGCTGATCGAAGTGTGGCAGGCCAATGCGGCCGGTCGCTACGTGCACCTCACCGACCGGCACGACGCGCCGCTGGACCCGAATTTCCTCGGCGCCGGTCGCTGCGTCACCGACGAAAAGGGCCGTTACCGTTTCTACACCATCAAGCCCGGCGCCTATCCCTGGGCCAATCATGCCAATGCCTGGCGGCCGCTGCACATCCATTTTTCGCTGCTCGGGCCCAGCATCGCCGCGCGGCTCGTGACCCAGATGTATTTTCCCGGCGACCCGCTTCTGGCCTACGACCCGATCTATCTCGGCGCCCCGGAAGGCGCGCGCGAGCGCCTCGTCTCGCGCTTCGACCTTGCCATGACGGAGCCGGATTTCGCCCTCGGCTATGTCTTCGACATGGTTCTGCGCGGGCGCGGCGAGACGCCCTTTGAGAGCCGCGTGTGAGGAGCGCAGGATGCGCGACCTCCTCAAGCAGACGCCCTCGCAGACGGTCGGCCCCTATTTCGCCTATGGCCTGACGGCCCGGCAATATGGCTATCCCAACAGCCAGATCGCCGACGGCACGCTCGCCGACGAAACGGTCTCCGGCACACGTATCCGCATCCTCGGCTGCGTCTTTGACGGCGAGGATGCGCCGATCCCCGACGCCATGGTCGAAATCTGGCAGGCCGACAGCGAAGGCCGCTACGCCCATCCCGCCGACGGGCGCGGCTCCAATACCGGCTTCCGCGGCTTCGGCCGCCAGGGCACGGGCACCGATAGCCGGAACCGCTTCCTTTTCGATACCGTCAAGCCCGGCCCCGTGGGCGGCGAGGCGGCGCCGCACATCAATGTCATCCTCTTCATGCGCGGGCTTTTGAGCCATGCCTATACGCGCATCTATTTCGCCGACGAGAGCGCGCGCAACGCGGCCGATCCCGTGCTTGCGAGCGTGCCGGCGGAGCGCCGCGCCACCCTTCTTGCCCAGCCGGACCCCTCGATGCCTGGCCTTTATCGCTGGGACATTCGCATGCAGGGCGAGCGGGAAACCGTCTTTTTCGATCTGTAATGTAGAGGTGCGGGCAGCCAGCCATCGGCTCGCTGTGCGCCGGCGGAGCCCTTGCCGGCAAACCGTTTACCTGTGTCGAAGAGCCCTCCCCTTGCGTGTTGCGTCAGGCCCCGGCGGGCAATAGGAAGGACGAAAATGTCCGACGAAACGCATATCATCATCGGCACTGGCCATGGGGGAGTCCAGCTTGCCGCTTCTTTGCGGGAGCTTGGCTTTTCCGGGCGTATCGTGCTCATCGGCGAGGAGCCCGATCTTCCCTATCAGCGCCCGCCGCTTTCCAAGGGCTATCTGACCGGCGCCGTCACCGCCGAGGGGCTGCTTCTGCGTGGCGCCAAATTCTACGAGGACCGGGATATCGAGCTCCTTCTTGGCGAGCCGGCGACGCTCATCGACCGCGCGGCCAAGGAGGTCGAGCTGCGATCGGGCCGGCGTCTGCGCTACGACCATCTGACCCTGGCGCTCGGCGTGCGCAACCGGCCCCTTCCGGTGCCCGGCGGCGAGCTCGACGGGGTTTTCAGCGTCCGCTCCATCGACGATTCCAACCGGCTGCGCGAGCATATCGAGGCGGCCGAGAACATCGTCATCATCGGCGGCGGCTTCATCGGCCTTGAGCTCGCCGGCGGCGCGGCCAAGCTTGGCAAGAAGGTCACCGTCGTGGAGCTTGCTCCGCGCGTCATGGCCCGCGCCGTCACGCCCAGCCTTTCGGCCTTCTTCGAGATGGCGCATCGCCGCCGCGGCGTGGAGGTGCTGACGGGCACGGAGGTGGAACGCCTCACCGGCGAGAGCGACCATGTGACGGGGGTGGTGCTGAAGGAAGGACGGCATCTGCCCGCCGATATCGTCCTTTTCGGCATCGGCGTCGTCGTCAACAGCGAGCTCGCCGAGGCTGCCGGCCTCGCGGTCGAGGACGGCATCGTCGTCGACGAGCTGCTTCAGACCTCCGATCCCTTCATCTCCGCCATCGGCGACTGCGCCAACCATCCCAACGTCTATGCCGGCAGCCGGATACGCCTTGAATCGGTGCAGAACGCCGTCGATCAAGCCCGCTGCGTCGCCGCCCGTCTCACCGGCCATCCAACGCCCTATGCCGACGTGCCCTGGTTCTGGAGCGATCAGGCGGATCTGAAGCTGCAAATGGTCGGCCTGCCCGTCGGCGCCGAGCGCAACATCCTGCGCGGCGACAGGGAAGCGGAGAGTTTTTCCATCTTCGTCTTCAAGGCCGGCAGGCTGATCGCGGTGGAATCGGTCAACCGCCCGGCCGACCACATGGCCGTGCGCACCTTGATGAAGCTCGGCATCGAGGTGAGCGAAGAGGAAATCGACGATCCGAGCTTCGATCTGAAAGCCTTCGCCCAGGCCAAGCGCAAGGCCGCCGTCGCATAGCCCTGACCGGTTGCGCCAGGAGGCGAAACCTCATCGCTCCGGCGGCCCCTGCCGATGGATGAAGCGCCACGGGCTCACCTCGTCCTTCAGCTCCACCGGCACCTCGATCAGCCGGCATGCATCGGCCGCGAGCGCCCGCTCCAAAGCCGCCTTCAGCTCTTGCGGGTCTCTCGCTCGCTCGCCTTCTACGCCGAAGGAAGCGGCGAGCTTCACAAAATCCGGATTGGTGAGGGCGGAGGCGATCGCCCGTCCTTCGAAACGCTCCTCCTGGTCGCGCCGGACATTGCCATAGGCGGCGTTGTTGAAGACGATGGCGGTCACGGCGATGCCGTATTGCACCGCCGTCGCCAGTTCCTGGACGGCGAAGAGGAAGCCACCATCGCCGCACAGCGCCACGACCGGCCGCTGCGGATGCGCCAGCTTGGCGCCGAGCGCGGTTGGAAAGCCGGCCCCGAGCGTACCCTGATAGCCGGAGGAGACGAAAGTTCTCGGCCGGTAGACCGGAAAGGCGAACCAGGAGGCAAAGCCGGCCTGGCACATTTCGTCGGTGACGATCCCCTCTTCCGGCAGCACCTGGCGCAGCACCGCCAAGAAGTCGGCATGCGGCTGCACGGCCTTCACCTCGGTGGCGGCCTTGGCCTTGGCGGCGGCGATCGCTTCGTCGCGCTTCGGCGGATCGATGCCGCGCCGTTCCACCTCCGCCAAGAGCGCCGCGACCGCCGGCGCGGCCCGGCCGAGAATGTCGGCATCGCCCGGCGCGCGGCGCAGCTCCGCCGCGTCGATGTCGATGCGGATCGTCTTCAGCTCCGGCGGTCGCCACGACCAGCGCCAGGCGGCAAGCTCCAGCCGCGTGCCGATACCGATGACAAGGTCGGTCTGCGGCCACAATTCGTAGGCCGAGGCGATGTTGAGGCCGAGCGGATGGCTTTCTGAGACGATACCGCGCCCGGAGCGGAAGGCGGTGACCGGCGCGCCGAGCCGCTCCGCCAGCGCCGCCACCTCCTCCGCCGCCTCGATCGCCCCGGAGCCGACGAAGATCATCGGCGCCCTTGCCTTTGCGATCAGCTTGGCCGCCTCCGCCACCCGCTCGCCGTCGACGATCGGGTCGGGCTGGCGCGGCAACGGCTCGCAGAGCTCCGTCGGCGCCGTCGCCGTGAACTGGTCCCACGGACATTCCAGCGCCGCCGGCCCCGGCCGCAGCGAGGTCATTTCCTGAAAGGCGCGGGCGACATGGTAGGGCGCCGCGCCCGGATGCTCGATACGTTCCGCCCATTTCACCAGCGTGCGCATGGTGGCGAGCTGGTCGGGCATTTCGTGCAGATGCCCCCGCCCCTTGCCCAGGAAGGCGCTCGGCACCTGACCTGTCAGGCAAAGGACCGGCTCGTTGCCGCCGAGCGCCGTCACGAGCGCCGCGCCGGTATTGAGCATGCCCGGCCCCGGCACCACGGCGTAGACGCCAGGGCGGCCGGTGGCGCGCGCATATCCGAAAGCCATGTACCCGCAGGCCTGTTCATGCCGCGCCCCGATGGTGCGGATGCGGTTGGAACGCGCGAGCGCATCGAAGAGGCCGTAGATTTGCGCTCCGGGCAGGCCGAAGACCGTATCGACATCGTGCTTTTCCAGTTGCCGAACGATCGCCTCGCCCCCGCTCATCACCGTCATGACGCTCGCATCCTCAATCCCCTGCCCCCGGTGCGACCGGTGGGCTTGCCTCAATGCACGCCGGTCGGCCTGTCCCCAATGTTTATCACTGCGCGGCTTGCTACCCTAAGGTGTTTTGTCGGCGAGGAATTTGCGTCTGCCTCGCGATCGCTCTCGAACATGTGTACAAATTATCGTGAGCGGTACTTTTGTCCGACAAAACCCCGCAAAATCGGTCGACGTAACGCTGCGTTTGTCGCTAACATGATCAGCTAATCATTGCCTGGGGGGGCTTTCCGATAATGACACTACCGCAAACGGAGCGGGCGTTGCCGATCGTTTTGACGCGCGCCCGGGAAGTTTTCATGGTGCATATGCGACCGGTGATCGCCGAGCACGGCTGCACCGAGCAGCAATGGCGCGTGCTGCGCATTCTCCACGAAACGGGGCCGCATGATGCAACGGCGCTTTCGGCCAAAGCCTGTTTGCTCACCCCGAGCACGACGCGCATCCTGAAGGCGCTGGAGGAGCGTTGTCTCATCACGCGCAAGCCGGACGGCAAGGACAACCGGCGTCTGGCCATCAGCATCTCCCCGGCGGGCAAGGAACTCATCGCCAGCGCCACGCCGCCCATCGCGGAGATCTATCAGCGGATCGAAACGGCTTTCGGCCGCGACAGGATGGAGCTGCTGATCGACATGCTGCAGGAGCTCGGCGATCTCGACACCGGATTGGCGGCGCCGAGCGTCAACGCGAGCGCTCAGCCGGCCGTATGATCGAGCCCCGCGGCTGGACGCCGGCGAGCCGGGCCGCTTTGCCGGGTGCCGGAGCTTTCCCGCCAGGCAGCCACTCGGGAAAGCCCGGCACTGTCGGGCGGCGCTTCCTGCCGCTACGGGACGCCGAAGCCACGACGATCCGTGCCTGTTGAGGCGTCGCCGGCCAGGCGTGGCGCATGCTGCATCGACATTTGTAGACATCGCGCCCGTTTCCCCGGCCGGCCATCTCCGCTATCAGGCAGGCCATGCCGCCCGTTCTTTCCCTCGCCCACGTCTCCAAGACCTACGATTCAGGCTTCCAGGCGCTGAAGGATGTCAGCCTTGAGATCGAGCGCGGCGAGATCTTCGCCCTGCTCGGGCCGAACGGCGCCGGCAAGACGACGCTCATCGGCATCATCTGCGGCATCGTCAAGGCGAGTTCCGGCACCGTGACGGTCGACGGCCAAGACGTGGTGGCCGACTACCGCGCCGCCCGCGCCAAGATCGGCCTGGTGCCGCAGGAGCTCGCGACCGACGCCTTCGAGAGCGTCTGGGCGACGGTTTCCTTCTCGCGCGGCCTCTTCGGCAAGCCCAGGAACCCCGCGCATATCGAGAAGGTGCTGCGCGACTTGTCCCTCTACGACAAGCGCGACGCCAAGATCATCACGCTCTCCGGCGGTATGAAGCGTAGGCTCCTCATCGCCAAGGCTCTCGCCCACGAGCCGGAGGTCCTGTTCCTCGACGAGCCCACGGCCGGCGTCGATGTGGAGCTGCGCCGCGATATGTGGCGGCTGGTGCGCGCGCTGCGCGAGACCGGCGTCACCGTCATCCTCACCACCCATTACATCGAGGAGGCGGAGGAGATGGCCGACCGCGTCGGCGTCATCAACAAGGGCGAGATCGTCCTGGTGGAGGAGAAACACGAGCTGATGCGCAAGCTCGGGCGCAAGGAGCTTACCCTCTATCTCCACGATCCCATCGAGGCGATCCCCGAGGCGCTGGCCGGCTACGACCTGGAGCTTTCACAGGATCGCTGCGCCCTCGTCTACACCTTCGACACCCAGCGCGAGCGCACCGGCATCACCGCCCTGTTGCAGGATCTTTCCAACGCCGGCATCCATTTCCGCGATATTGAGACGCGCGAGAGCTCGCTGGAGGAGATTTTCGTCTCCCTGGTGAAGGAGGAGACATGAACCTTCACGCCATCCGGGCCATCTACCGCTTCGAGATGAATCGGACCGGCCGCACGCTCCTGCAAAGCGTTCTGGCCCCGGTCCTGTCGACGACGCTGTATTTCGTCGTTTTCGGCGCCGCCATCGGCTCGCGCATCGATGAGATCGGCGGCGTCTCCTACGGCGCCTTCATCGTGCCGGGGCTCGTCATGCTCTCGCTTCTGACGCAGAGCGTCACCAACGCCGCCTTCGGCATCTATTTCCCGAAATTCACCGGCACCATCTACGAGCTTCTCTCCGCCCCGGTCTCCTTCCTGGAGATCGTCATCGCCTATGTCGGCGCGGCGGCGACCAAGTCGATCCTGCTCGGCGTCATCATCTTGATGACGGCGACGCTGTTTGTGCCGCTGCGCATCGCCCATCCCGGCTGGATGATCGCCTTCCTGGTGCTGACGGCGGTCACCTTCTCGCTTTTCGGCTTCATCATCGGCATCTGGGCCGACGGCTTTGAGAAGCTGCAGATCGTGCCGCTCCTCATCATCACGCCGCTCACCTTTCTCGGCGGCAGCTTCTATTCCATCGATATGCTGCCGCCCTTCTGGCAGAAGGTGACGCTCCTGAACCCGGTGGTCTATTTGATCTCCGGCTTCCGCTGGTCGTTCTACGGGATCGCCGACGTCTCCGTCGCCGTCAGCCTTTCCATGACGGCGCTGTTCATGGTGATCTGCCTCCTTGCCATCTGGTGGATTTTCAGAACCGGCTGGCGGCTGAAGAGCTGATCGGCCCGCCCCGCCGCCTACTGCGCCTCCTCCAGCAGCTTTACGAACAGCACCGTCAGATCGCGCTCGGGCTGATAATCTTGCCCCGTCCATTCGAAGGTGGTCGGGCCGGTCTTCTCAATGCCGTCGCGGCACAAGGAGACGAGCGCGTCCGTGGAGCCCTTGTCGATGGTGAGATGGAAGCGGCCGATGGCGCCGCGCCAGTTATTCGCCGTCGTCAGGATGTATTTCAGGATGGTCGCCTCGAGCGCGCCATTGGCGCTCGCGGCGAGCTTGCGGGCGGCACCGCGCGCGAAGCTCGCGTCGATGCAAGCCTCCTCGCGCAGAGTGCCCGCCTCGATATCGTAATCGGTGAAGAAGGTGACCGTCGGAACCGGCTTATAGGCATGGGCGATCTCCACCGTCTCGCCCGGCGGGAAGGTCTGGCGCCAGTAGAAGGAGACATGCGCCGTCCATAGCGGCATGAAATAGCCGTCATCGTCCTTGGCGATGCCCTCCTGTTCCAGCTTTTCCATGACGCCGGGCGGCAAAAGATCGGGCCGCAGGCGCATCGCATCGAAGCTCTGCATATCCTCCACGAAGGTGGTGAGCGGGATATTGGCGGCCGCCAGCGTCTCGGTGACGTCGCGCCCGGCGACGGTCGCGCGCGCTTCGGTCTCAAACGCATGCGGCTCTCCCGCGACCCACAGGCGGAAGTCGACGAAGTTCACCGGATCCTTGGGGTAGATCGCGTAGCCGACATCCTCGCTGAGATCGATGGGCGGCAGCGGGAAGGCGACCACCGTGGTGATCGGCTTCTCGGAGGTGTTGCGGAAGAGGTAGCGCACGGTGACCTTATCGGCGCTGATGAAAAGGTTCTCCTCCAGGAGCGCGATGTCCTCGTTGGGCACCAGCACCAGCTCGCCGGTGTCGAGGCTGGCGGTGGAATCGTTGGCCAGGGCCGCGTTGCCGGAAAGGGCGATGAAGGCACCGGCGAGGAGAGTGAGAAAGCTCGTCTTCATGGCAGTTCCCCCGCGGGCTGAACGATAGCGAGCGACATGCCATTGCTTGCCCCGGTCGGACAAGGGGCGAAGCGTCACCGCCCCTGGCCCTTGCGACCGCCGCTCGCAATAGCTTCAGTTAACCTCAAACTTTTCCAATCGTTGCTATGGCAGTCGGCCAAGAGGATTGTCTGGCGAGCCTACCGCCGCGCGGCGGAACCCGGCGGAGCGGAGAGCGCCATGCTCGACATCACCGACACGAGATGCCTTGCCGAGGCGCGAGAGGCGCACCAGGCCGAAGCGCGGCCCGTCATCCTCTTGCCCTATCTCGGCGAGCTTTCCGGTTTCGCGCGACTGTCCTTGCGCATGCTAGCGCGCAACGCCGAGATGGCGGAGCTGATCCTTCTCTCCGATCGGCCCTCGCCGGATATCGCCGGTATCCGCCATGTCGATTTCGCATCGGCCTTCGACGCCGGCAATCCGCTCGGCATCTCCTTCCCCGCGCTTGCGGCCAATCCCTACAAGATCTGCGATCTGAAGCCCTTCCTCAATCTCCTCTTCCCCTCTCTCACCGGCACCGATCGGCGCTGGGGCTTCGCCGACATCGATTGCCTATATGCCGACCGCGTGCTCGCCCCGCTCGCCCGAGCCGAAGGCGACAGGCCGCGCATGCATGGCCAGTTTGGGCATCTGATGATCGGCGATGCGGCTGCGTTCAGGCAGGCCCAAGAGGTGCTTTTGGAGGCCGATCGCCGCTTTCCCGCCTACCGCATGTTCGATCCCGGCCGGCATCTGGCGCTCGACGAGTTCCTTTTCCTGCATGTCGTACTCGCCGAGCTCGACGCGCACAAAACAATCGCATGGGAGCCCGGCTTTCCCGGCTCCATCGGCGATGTGGAGCCCTTCCACCGCCTGCCCCTCATCGGCAAGACGCGCTTCCGCTTCTTTTTTGTAAGCCAGGGCCGCCTCTTCGGCGTCACCGTCGCCGGCGATGAGGTCGAGTTCGACTATATCCACTTGCAGAAGCGCCGCGTGATCCTCGATGCGGGGCTCACCGGCAACGAGGATATGCGCCTTTATCCGCTGAAGGACGGGTCCATGCGCCTCGTCCGGGCGGGAACCGCAGACGAAGCGCCGCCGGATGTCGCCTCCAACCTCGCCGATTGGCGCTACGCCCTCGCCGTCAACGGCAAGCGCCTCCGTCACCGGCTGAAGAACCACGGCCTCCGCTCGCGGCCCAGCCTTTCGCGGCACAGCGTGCGCGACATTCTCCGCGACATCGCCTGAGCTTCCATCGGGGCGGAGCGCGCCCCTGCCGGTGCCTCGGAAGGCCTTTAGACGCTGCGCAACGCCTCCGCCGGCAGCATGCGCACGGCCCGCCAGGCCGGATAGGAGGCTCCCAGCACGCAAAGCGGCACCGCAAAGGCCAGTGGCAGCGCCAGATCGGCCGCCCGCGGCGTGAACTCGATGAGGTCGCCGAGCGCCGGCAAGGAACCGAAGAACGAGGAAGAGGCGATGCCGAGCACGACGCCGCCCGCGCAGCCGGCAAGGCCCATGACCAGGCCCTCCACCACGATGAGACCGACCACCTGCATGTCGCTCCAGCCCATGGCCGTCATCATGCCGATCTCGCGCGTGCGCTCCTGCACGGAAAGAAGAAGCGTGCCGAGAAGGCTGAGCCCGCCCATCACCAGGGCGACGATGGAGATCGCCGTCGATATCGATTCCAGGACCTCCGTATTGCGGTCGCCCTCCATCACCTCTTCCGCGTTGGAAACCGTAACCGGCAGGGCCTCGGCGATTGCCTGCCGCACCGCCTCCGCTTCCTGCGCGCCGAGTTCGGGGTCGAGGCGCACGGAGAAGTACGTCACCTGTCCTTCCCGCAGCGAGGCCTCCTGTAGCACCGAGAGCGGCGCGATGGTGAGGCCGCGATTCATCGCCGTGTCGAACTCGGTCAGCCCGACGACGGTGAACGGCTCCTCGAACATCAACACCTCGGAGCCGACCTGAAGCTGCAGCGTGTCGGCGATGACGTCGCCGACCACTACTTCCCTGGCGCCGGGCTCCGGCATGCGCCCTTCCGACAGCGGCACGTCCCGCCAGGCCTGCGAGGCGGGGTCCCAGCCGGAGACAAGCACATGGTTGCCCTCGCCGACGACGGTGAAGGCCATCAGCGTGCCGGCGACCGCTTCCACCCCTTCCATCGACGCCAGCTCGGCGGCCATGTCCCCCGGCAAACGCGCCGAGATGACGTCGGTGGCGCTGCGCGCCATGACCACCATCTCCGCGCCCTGCTCGTCGAGCCCCTGCTCGACGCTTTCGGCGATGCCGCGACCGAGCGCCAGGAGCGCCACCGCCGTGCCGATGGCCAGCGTCACGCCGAGGATGGTGAGGAGCGTGCGCGCCGGCCGGCGTTTGAGGTTCGCGAAGGCGAATTCTAAGAACGTCATGCCGCCATCCTCTCCGTCGGTCGGTCCTCCACCACCTCGCCGTCGGAGATCCGCACAAGGCGGTCGCAGCGTTCCGCAAGGCGCTCGTCGTGGGTGACGAGGACGAGCGCCATCTGCCGCTCAGCTTGCAGGTCGAAAAGCAGCCGCTCCACCGCCTCCGCGTTACCGCTGTCGAGATTGCCGGTCGGCTCGTCGGCGAAGAGCGCCGCGGGCTCGCGCACCAGGGCCCTGGCGATGGCGATGCGTTGGCGCTCGCCGCCGGAAAGTTCCGAAGGCAGCTGACCTGCGCGGCCCGACAGGCCGACGCGCTCCAGGGCGGACGCCGCTGTCTGGCTCTGCTCGTGCCGGCCGAGCGCGCCGCTCATCAGCGCCAGCTCCACATTCTGCTGCGCCGTCAGGGTCGGCAAGAGATGGAATTCCTGAAAGACGATGCCGATGGCCGAGCGGCGCAGACGCGCCCATTCCTGGCGCTCGCCGATCGCGCGCCCCTGCCACAGAACGCGGCCCGCATCCGGCCGGTCGAGCCCGGTGGCGATGTTGAGCAGGCAAGACTTGCCGCTGCCGCTGCGCCCGACGATGGCCACGCTCTCATTCGCCTTGAAGGCGAGATCGAGGCCCTTGAGCGCCACGATATGACCGCGGTCGAAGCTGCGGCGCACCTGTTCCAGGCGCAGAAGCGGCTCGGCGCTCATTTCCGTCCCGCCCTGGCAAAGTCCTCGATGGCCGGTTCGATTTCGCCGTTGCGCGTGCGGATATAGCTTGCAAGATCGGCTTTTATCGTCGCCACCAGGCCGCGACCGTCTACGGAAAGATCGACCGCCGTCCAGCCGAGCGCCCCGCCGGGGCGCAATCGCCAGACGAAGACGGCGGCCTTGGCGTTGTCCATCTGCGCCGTGACGCTGGCCCCGCCCTGCGTTTGGCGCACGCGGCGCACCACGGCTTCGCCCGCGATGCGATCGTCGAGAAGGTCAAGGCATTCGCCCGTCAGGCGCGTACCGATCGCCTCGGCCAGCTTGCCCTTCAGGCGGTTGCTGTAGACGTTCCAATCCTGACCGGCGCTCGCCTTCGCGATAGCGTTAAGGTCGAAGGTGTCGCCGACCAGCTTCGAGCAGGCGCTGCGCTGGGGCCCGCCGCTAGGCGCCTGGCGTGCCGCGGTAAGGCGCTCTTGGCTCTTGCTCACAAAGCTCTCAGGGTCCGCCGCGAGCGCCTGGCTGGAAAGCGCGATCATGAAGAAGGCGAGAAAGGCGACGAAGGGCGCAAGGCGTTCTTGCCGAGCCGGCAGAAGGTTGGTCGCGGAAGGATTGAGCAAGGGGATTTTCCGATTTGGGTCGAGCTGCAACAAATCAGCAGATAGGTTTCCGTTTCCGGCCGAAAAGCGTGCGCGTGGCGGCAAGTAGCATCCCCAACCTTCCTCCCGATACGTTGCGCTCAGGGGCATACACCACCGACACGCGGATGGCGACCATGCGCCCGGCCGGAAGGCATGGGCGACGCCAGAGCGGGTTCGCGATGTCCCGATAGGCAGGTTGAGCGCCTATCAGGCGCCGCTGCGATCGTAAACGGAGATATCGTCGCCGGTATGGGCCCGCGGATTTGCTCGCAACCTTCCGGGGGGTCAGAGCGCACGGCGAGGAAGCCCGCGCCGAACTTATCCCCGGCCCTCTTCGCCCGTGTTTCATGTCTCCACGGACAACCTCGCCCGGCAGCACAGAGATGACGAACAACACGGCCAATCTCAGTCTTCCTTACATCCTCGCCGCGCAGGCGCAGAAGCATGTCACCCACAACGAGGCGCTGCGCATCCTCGATAGTCTCATCCACCTTGCCGTCCTTGACCGCGACCTTGCCGAGCCGCCAGCCCTGCCTGCCGAAGGGGAGAGATATCTCGTCCCCGCCGGCGCCACGGGCGAGTGGGAGGCCAAGGCGGGCATGCTGGCGGCCTGGCAGGATGGCGCCTGGGCGTTTCTGACCCCGCGCCAGGGATGGCTGTGCTGGGTGACGGACGAGGCGACGCTTCTCGCCTTCGACGGGGCGAGCTGGGAGAGCGCGAACGGGCAGATTGAGGCCCTGCCGATGCTCGGCATCAACGCCAGCGCCGATGCCACCAACCGGCTCGCCGTCAGCGCCGCGGCAACGCTCCTCAGCCACGAGGGCGACGATCATCGCGTGGTGGTCAACAAGGCCCTGGCCGCCGACACGGCCTCTCTCGTCTTTCAAACCGGCTTCTCCGGCCGCGCCGAGATCGGACTTGCCGGCGAGGACGACTTCTCCTTCAAGGTCAGCGCCGATGGCACAAGCTTCCACCAGGGCATCGCCATCGCGGCCGCGAGCGGCCAGGTGAGCTTCCCGCAGGCGCCCAAATTCTCCGCCACGATCAATTACGACCAATATTGCGCCGCCGATGCCTGGACCAAGATCGGCGTCAACGTCGCCCAACACAACGATCAGCTGGCTTTCGACGCGGCAACCAGCCGTTTCACCGCCCCGGCCGCCGGCTACTATCTCTTCGGCGGCAAATACCGCTTTAAGGCGAACGCCACGGTGCCTTCCACCATCCTGACGGGCTTCGGCAAGAATGGCGCCGACCCCGCGACAGGCAGCGATAGTGCGGAGCAGCAGGGCCCGATCGCGAGCCTCGTCTCCACCGTGCAGCACCTCCAGCTCTACAGCCTGGCGCAGGGCGACACCATCGATCTGCGCGCCCGCATGAGCGGCTATGACGGCTATGCCGAGAGCGGCAGCGTCAGCTTCTGGGGCCACCGCATCGCCTAGGAGCGGCGTCAGAGGAGCAAGAAGGGAGGCGGCGATCGCGCCCCCGGACTCCTGGATACCTTACGGACCGAAGGTCTGATTGTACGCTCCAACCTGCGGCGAGCGGCGCAACAGCACGTCGAGGGACCTGAACATGTCCATCATGCGCTCTTCCGAAACGGGGCTTTCCACCACGACGACCAATTCCGGCTTGTTGGAGGAGGCGCGGACGAGCCCCCAGGTGCCATCCGGATTGCTGACGCGAATTCCATTCACGCGAACGATCTCCGCGATCGGCGCGCCGGCCAGCTCCTCGCCAGCGGCCTGACGCGTTTCAATCGCTCGCGCTAGCTGCTCGACCACCTCGTATTTGGCCTCATCCGGGCAATGGGGCGACATGGTCGGCGAGCTCCAGCTTTTCGGCAGAGCCCCATAAAGCTCCGATAGGGTAGCTCCCTCAGCTTCTGCCAGCATGTCGAGGACGGCGATCGCCGTCACCACTCCATCGTCATAGCCGAGGCCGATGGGGGGCGCGAAGAAGAAATGCCCGGACTTTTCGAAGCCCGCCAACGCCCCGAGCTCGCGCACGCGGCGCTTGATATGGCTGTGGCCGGTTTTCCAGTAGTCGGTCCTGGCGCCCGCTTGCTTGAGGATCGGATCCGTGGCGAAGAGGCCGGTCGACTTGACATCGACCACGAACCCCGCCGCTTCATGATGGCGGGACAGATGACGTGCGAGCATTAGACCGATCTTGTCGGCGTAGATCGGCTCTCCTTTTTCCGTCACGACGCCGCACCGATCCCCATCGCCATCGAAGCCGAAACCGATATCGGCTCCCGTGCGCACGACCTCCGAAGAAAGTGCGCGCAGCATGCGCAGATCTTCGGGGTTCGGGTTGTAGTTCGGGAAGGAATGATCGAGCTCGCAATCGAGCGGAAAAATCTCGCAGCCGAGCCGTTCCAGAATGGCCGGCACAAACGCCCCGGCCGTCCCGTTCCCACACGCAACCACAGCCTTCAGCTTTCGGGTGAAACTTGGCCGGTCGGTGAGGGTCGCCGCGTACTGCGCCGGGAAATCGTCGACAAAGCGGTAGCTGCCGCCCTGAGCCGCCGAGAGCTTTTCCGTCAACACGATTTCTTTGAGTTCCAGCATGTCCTCTGGGCCGAAGGTGACGGGCGGGTCCATGCCCATCTTGACCCCTGTCCAACCGTTCTCGTTATGCGAGGCGGTCACCATCGCCACACCGGGCACGCCGAGCTCGAACTGTGCGAAGTAGGCCATGGGAGAAAGAGCAAGGCCGATATCGTGAACGTTCCTCCCCGTCGCCAGCAGACCAAGCACCAGCGCGTGCTTCACAGGCATGGAATAGCTTCGGAAATCGTGACCCGTCACGACGTCGGAGATACCCCTTCGAGCGAGCAAAACGCCGAGACCGGCGCCTAACCTTTGCATACCGAGCAGGTTGATCTCGCTCCCCAGCAGCCAACGGGCGTCGTATTCGCGAAACCCCGTCGGCTTCACCAATGGCACCGTCTCGTATTCTGCGCTGTTCGGCGGAAGCCGATCCACGGGCCGCCGAAGCAGTGCCTCCCCGTTCGTCTCAGCGCCGAAGGATTTGGCTTCGCTCACGATAGGCTCAGCTCCGATGGTAGGCGTCGTCGAAGCGCACAATGTCGTCCTCGCCTAGATAGTCGCCGCTCTGCACCTCGATGAGCACGAGGGGAAGGATGCCGACATTCTCCAGCCGGTGCTTCGCCCCGCAGGGGATATAGGTCGACTGATTGGTCGTCAGGATCAGCTCCTCATCGCCGTTGACGATCCTCGCCGTGCCGCTGACCACGACCCAGTGCTCTGCCCGGTGGTGGTGCAATTGCAGGCTCAGCCGGCCGCCTCGCTTCACCTCAAGACGCTTGATCTTGAAGCGGTAGCCGGTCTCCAGGACGGTATAGCTGCCCCATGGCCGGTGCACCGTGCGATGAAGCCGCGCTTCCTCGCGCCCGCAGAGCTTCAGCGCATCGTAGAGCTGCTTGGTGTCCTGCGCCCGCTCGCGCCGCGTCACCAGGAGCGCGTCCGGTGAATCGACGATGACCAGATCCTCAACGCCCATGGTCGCGATGAGCCGCTCACTGCCGCGGATATAGCTCGTGCGCGTGTCGAGCGCCACGATATTGCCGAGGATACGATTGCCGTCCTTGTCCGGCGCGACGAGATCGGCCATGGCGTTCCATGAGCCGATATCGCTCCAGCCGATATCGCAGGGCACGACCGCAATCCCCTCGGCACGTTCCATCACCGCATAGTCGATCGAAATCTTCGGCGCGGCCTCAAAGCTGGTCGGGTCCAGATGCAGTTCGGCGAAGCCGTGCGGCTGCATCCGCGTTCCCTTCGCCAGAGCGGCCTGCGCAGCTTCCAGAACCTGGGGGCAATACGCCGTCAGGGCCGCTTCCATCGTCGCGGCTTGAAAGCAGAACATCCCTGAGTTCCAATAGAAGTTTCCCGCGGCCACATAGCGCTCGGCGGTTTCCAGGTCGGGTTTCTCGATAAACCTGAGGACATGCTCGCCCCGCGCTTCGATGTAACCGAAGCCGGTCTCCGGGCGGGCCGGACGGATGCCGAAGGTCACCAGCTTCCCCTCGCCGGCGCGTGCGACGCCGCGCTCTATCGCCGCCAAGAAGCCGGCCATGTCGCTCACCATATGGTCGGCTGGCGCGACGCAGAGGATGGCGTCGGGGCCGTGGCTCTCCTTGACGTGGACGGTTGCAGCGGCGATCGCCGGCGCCGTGTCGCGCCCGGCCGGCTCAAGCAGATAGGTGCGTTTCAGTCCGCCCTTCCCGCAGGCCGCATATTCCTCCTCCGTCACGAACAGGAGCTCGCGATTGGTGACGGTCAGAAGCTCGGCGCTTTCCGCGATCGCCGTCATACGGCGAAAGGCGTGCTGGATCAGCGAGATGCCGTCGGCATCCTTGATGAAAGGCTTCGGATAGGTGTCGCGCGATACCGGCCATAGCCGCGAGCCGGCGCCGCCACTCAAGATCACCGGGACAACAACCACCGCATCTTCCCCCGTGACAGCCGGCCCGCTCGACGAACCGCAACTCTATCCAACAAGGGACAGCCTTGGCTATAAGGCGTCCAGCTTCAAGGCACGCCATCGCCAGGCGCGGTGCATCGGCGGATGGCTGGCTTGATCGGCGCCGCAACCCCGTGGCACTCACACAGGCAACCCCGCGCCAAAACGCGTAAGACCGCTTTTCGGAACCATCCTCAATGAGCCGTTTCGTCCATCTCGTGGCGGGAGCCCGACCGAATTTCATGAAGGTCGCGCCGCTTTACCACCAGCTTGCCCGCGCCGACTGGTGTCGCCCGGTGCTGGTTCATACGGGACAGCACTATAGTTCGGAGATGTCGGAGACCTTCATCCGCGATCTCGACCTGCCGACACCGGACCACCAGCTCTCCATTGGCAGTGGCAGCCACGCCGAGCAGACGGCGCGATGCATGATCGCTTACGAGAAACTATGCACCTTGACCGCACCGGACCTCGTGGTGGTTGTCGGAGACGTCAACTCGACGATGGCTTGCGCCCTTGCCGCCAAGAAGCTCGGATTGGACGTCGCGCATCTGGAAGCCGGATTGCGCAGCGGCGACCGGTCGATGCCGGAAGAGATCAACCGCCTTGTAACGGACGCTATCGCCGACCTGTTATGGACACCCTCGCCTGACGCCGATGTCAATCTGCGCACAGAGGGTGTTTCGGAGAACCGTATCCACCGGGTCGGCAACATCATGATCGACGCCTACGAGTTGCTGCGCGACCGCATTGAAGCCGCCCCTGGCCCCTCGTCCCTCGGCCTGGCAGGCGAGGACTACGCCGTTGTCACGCTGCATCGTCCGTCCAATGTCGATACGCAGACGAAATTGGAGGAACTCGTCTCGGCCGTAACGCAAACGGCCGAGCAAATTCGGCTGGTCTTTCCGCTGCATCCCCGCACCAGCGCGGCTCTGGAGCGCTTCGGCATGACCGCCGCACTCAAGCATCCACGTATCCACCTTCTGTCGCCGCTCGGCTATGTCGACTTCATGTCTCTTGTGCGCCGGGCTCGCCTGGTGATTACAGATTCCGGCGGGCTCCAGGAGGAGACGACGTATCTCGGCGTTCCCTGTCTCACCATCCGCAAAAATACAGAGCGACCAATCACCGTGACGGAAGGCACAAATCGGCTCATCGATGCAGCCGATCTGCCCGTGGCCGTCGCGCAATGCCTCGCCGACGAGGCGCCAGCGGCCCGCCGGCCGGAACTATGGGACGGTCACACCGCTGAACGCGTAGCACGGAGCATTAGGGAATTCTTCACGGCGCGTAGCGCGTGACGGCCCGGCCGCGGCGCCGCCTGGTCAGGCCGCCGGAGAGACTGGCGTTCTGCCATCGCGGAAGACGTACTCCGAACACGCCTCACCGGTCTTGATGTTCTCCAGCTGAAGCCCCGTCTCCTTCATTCGATCGATGACGTCCTGATCGTAGACGAACTCCATGGGCCAACCGCCGAGCCAGTCGCGGATGTCGGTGAAAAGGCTCATGCCGCGCGTCATCCGGTGATGAACCATGCGCCAACCGAGATGAGGCAGACGCCATGGCCGGCGGTTGAGCATGTAGGTCCACACATACCAGGCCTCCATGCGACGGCGCTTGGTTTCGCTCGCCTGATTGTATTCCTGCTTGATACGCAGCCAGAAATCCGGATCGGGCTGCACGTCCGCCGCATAAAGCGCGATATAGAACGTGCCACCCTCGGCCACGCGCTTGCGCGCATTTTCGACCGCTTTCCAAACATCACCCGTGTGGTGGAGCACGCCCCAGGAATAAACGAGATCCCAGGTGCCGAGCGATGCCACATAGGCATCGTCGAGAACGTCGCCGCGCTCGATCGTCCAATTGTCTGGGCGACCGGCGAACTCCCACATCTTCTGCGTCGTCTCCACCGAATTCGGATCGTAGTCAAAGCTCCGAACCTCAGCGGCGCCGGCCTGGAAGGCGGCGAGGGAATGGATTCCGCTGCCGCAACCGATGTCGAGAAAGCGCACACCTTCCAGATTGTCACGCTTCAGTAACGACATCATATGCTTGGCGGCGATATCCACCCGTTCCTGTGAAAAGCTTTTCTTTGCGAAACGGGACCAGTTTTTTCCGAACTCGTACCGCATTTCAGACGATTCAGTTGACATCTCGTCTTCCTGCATGAGGGGGAAGGGGGCAGGCACGTGCGACCGCGCTTTTGCCGCTGACTAGCCGGATCGTCAACATAGGATAGGCCGCTTGTCACGCCATCGAGCGATGATCATCCGCGGCCAGGCGGGTCACCCGTTGGTTCGCCGGCCACCTGAGCGAGTAGATTATGGCGAAAAATCGCGGATCGAGGCGAATTGGAGCTCCCATAAACCACCAAACGCTCTTTCTGTCCAACTAGCCCTAATCCGGCAAAATCCGCCGATTCGATGCTATTCTAGCCGATAAATGTCGCGCCAGGGCTTCCCAGCGGTAGCGAAAGGGACGAACCAGCGCTTGCGGGCTTGATCGGTCAAGACGGTGCCACACACGGATGAAGGGTTCGCCCGGACGCTCATGAAGCCTCTTTCGAGCATTCTTACTGCCACCGCGAATGGCTCCTTCAAATCCGTAGGCCGTTTTCGCATCTGGCTATTGCGCGCGCTCGCCGTGCTCTCGATCTTGGCGGTCATCTTGCAGTTCGGCCTACCCCAATCGCGGGTCCTGACGGACGAGGCAATCCAGGGGCCCGACGGGTGGATGTATCATCTGCCCCTCACCTCGCCGCTTCCGCTCCTCCAGACCCGCGATGACACCAACACCGCTCCACGACGTTCAAAGGCGCGCCTTCTGGAGGACGGCAAGGAACTCGGCCCTGCCCACACGTTGCACGCTAACATTATTGCAAATGGCGGCGGAGGTTACTCGCATTACCAAGACTATTTCTATTTCTCCACAAGCGACAACAGCGACCCCCGGCAAAACGGGCGCACCTACACGCTTCAGTACCAAGTCTACCCGTCAGTCTGGCTAACGCTGCTCGTCATCTTGGTTTTCGGCCTCGTCGTCTTAGCCTCGATCGACCGGAGCGAGCCTCGTGCCGGCTTGCTTCGGGTCACCCGGCAGGTCTTCTTCGGCCTGTCCCCATTGGCGGTCCTCGTAGCTGCGTGCGGGCTCGGTCTCCTCATGGGCGGCGTGATGCTCTTTGCGGTGCCCGATATCGCAGCAAAGCTCTTCAAGGGGCTGCGCAGAGCGATCGAGGAGGCCGCCGTTTTCGGCCTTTCTTTCGCAGCCGGAGCGCTTCTCATTCAAAGCCTCCGCAATCTTCGCTCGGTACACCGGCATCTGCTGCAATGCGTCGGCCTCGTCCTCCTGGCATACGGAATCTCGGACCTCGTCGTCGGCCCGGTCCAGTACTGGGGCATGGCCATGGGCGTGCTCGCCGCTCTACCAGTCATCGCTGGCCGGGATCGCCGTTATTCTGCCGTTTCACATCTCGTCTCTTGGTGGACGGCGTTGGAGGCAGCCGATGAAAGAAAGCTTGTCCGACGAATTATCCTCGCCTCCATGGTGGCCTGCCTCATCGTCGTGCTGCCGGAAGTTATCCGTTACTGGGATGAATCAGGCTGGTGGGATTCGGCAAGCTACGATCTCATCGCACATCGCATAGCCGCCGGCACAGAGCCGCTTGGCTCCAGCTATTTCATGCCCGTCTACCAGTACGGACTAGCCACTTTTTATTGGGCGTTCGGACATTTTTTCTTTGTCCAGCAGATCGTGAACGTCGCCTTGGCCACCTTCGCCGTCGGCATCATGACGACCAGTGCGTGGCTCTTGTTCCGCCGGGCGCACGCCGTGCTGATCGTCGCTGTCGTGGTCGTCTGTTGGGAGCAGTTCCATCACGTCTCCTGGCGAACACAGATCGAGGGATGGTACATCCCGATCTTTGCCGCCTCCATTCTGGCTCTTCTTCTGTATATCCGCCGACCCGGCTGGAAGACATTGGTGCTTCTTGCCCTGGCCGCCGCCCTCGTGTTCAACACCCGCCTGCAGGGGGCTTTCTATGCTGCCGCCTTGGGGCTTTCCGTCTTCTTCATTTTTGACACGGGATGGCGGCGCCGGGCCCAGCATGTCGCGGTCTTCTTCCTTCTCTTCCTCACACTCGGGATACTGCCCTGGTCTCTGAGGAACTGGGTCGAAGAGGGTCGCTTCTCGCCCTCCAGCACGCAATCGGCCATCCTTTCGGCAACGCTGAACGATCCCCGAACCCCCCTTTATGGCATCCGCTACTGGGAAGTGCCCGACGAGGTCAATGAGGAATGGAAGCGACGCTATCCGGACGAAGCCGAGAGAATTGAGGCTCAACGCGGCGAACTGATGCGCCGTCTCATGACGGATCCCGGTTACTTTGTGGAAGCCGCGCCCTGGCGTGCGATGGCGTTTTACGGCCTGCTACCGCCGGGGACTCTCGAGACGGTGGCTCGGCAAGCGGATTGGGAAAACGAGCTTTGGCCTTGGCTCGATACCGTATCGCCCTTCATGGCGCTTCTCCTCCTTTCCGCTCTCGGCGTTCTGGCCCGCCCACGCTCGCGTTTTCAGCTCCTCTTTGCGGGATTGATAGCCGCGAATCTGCTCGTCGGGCTCAGCGTAGGCTCCGCCGAAAGCCGCATCTCCTATCCGCCATTGTTGTTACATCTTCTGATGGGTACGGCGGTGTTCGCACCATTCGCCCTTGGCGGGCGCTCGCAGCCGTCAGCTCCAGATGTGGCTCTACCGGTCCCCTGGGGAACGATTATTGGCGCGATCTTCATCGTGCTGCTTCCCACCATGATTGCAGCCCACCTCGCCTTCGGTCGGACCCATCAATTCAGGCCGATCATGTCGAATGCTTGGCGCTTCGAGCCCGCCGTCGCCCCCGATTCTGCAATACCTCGGCTCGATCCACGCATGCTACGCGGCGAGTTGGAGGCACCATTGCCACTCAAGCCCGGGACCGAGTATCGGGCTTCGATCCGGGTCCTAAATCTGATGATGCCCCCGCCTTCTGCCTGTTGCTGGAGAGGCTTCGATCGGCGCCTGCATCGCAATGGTTCGGTACAGTATTTCATCGCCCATATTCTTGGAGATCACCGGGGCGACGGTTATGCACAGATCGCGCTGCGTTTTGAGGGAGCCGTGGTCACGGGAAGCCCCCTGGAAGACAGTGTCGTCGATGGCGTCTTGCGTATCGAAGCCGACCAGGACGAGGTGCCGTCGCTGCCGCGCTATTGGGCGGTTCTGCGATCGGCAAGAACGCTTAAGCCGCCACCTTACATACCATGAGGTCGGCGGAGCACACGCAGCGACGACGATGGTGGCAACGGTTCCCCTACCGCCTCATTGGCGTAGGGCTTCTCATCTACATCCTCTCGGTGGTGGATCTGCGGGAGGTGGCCGCCGCGCTCGCAGGGCTATCCATCGGCGAACTCTCTCTTGCAAGCCTCATCATCGCTGCCTTCATTGGCCTGCGCTGTGCGCGCTGGGACATGCTGGTGAGAAGTACCGGCTGCAATCTGCCATTCATCACCAATCTGCATAGCTGTAGCGAAGCGATCTGGCTCGGCCTGGTGACGCCCGGGCGGTTAGGTGAGTTCCGCCGAGCCATGGAGGTGCGGCGCGCGAGCGGGCGACGCCTGGTCGTGATCGGCTGGTTGGTGACGTTCGACCTGGCGCTCGATCTCGCAGCAATGGCGTTGTTCTTTCTGGCAGGGCTACCGATCCTCTTCCTCTCAGCCGAAAACTCGCTTGGTCCGCTTCTTTATGCAGGAATATTTCTCTCTGGATCTTTAGCGCTGATCTTCACGCCGGCGATTCTGCTATTTGCCCACGACTATCTCCCTGGCCTCAGACAACTGCCTGGATTGACGGAGTTCGTGAAGGATATGCTGACGCGCCTCGGCGGACGGGGTATGGCGTCTCTCACCTTGCTCAGCATCAGCGCTTTTCTCGGCTATGCCGGCGCCATCTGGGCATTGACGGCCAACATCGACCTTGATCTTTCACTTCTCGCCCTACTGACGATGGTCGGTGCCGTCGGCGTATCGGGGGCGATCCCGATCACCGTTTTCGGGCTGGGAACGAGAGAGTTGGTTCTTATCTGGTACCTTGGATTTTTCGGCAAAGCGGCAGAAACGGCCATCGCCGTGTCGCTGATGTTTCTCGCCGCGCAGGCGATTGCCTTCGTGATCTCCTTCCTGACGGCGCGCGCGACGAAGCTATTTCTTCCGCAGACCGACGAACCGCCTGACCGAAACGCCGCCGGCCATAGGCAAGACTGAGCGGTCGGTCCCGCAGTCAGGCACGCCGCCCTCGAGCGGCCGGCTCTAAAGCGGTCTCAATCTGTAGGATTTGGCCAGATTGAATTGGCGCCCGCCAAACCGGAACGGCCAGCACGAGGTAGCTTCGATCCGGAAGAACTTTTCGAGGCTGTTCTCGATCAGGAACACCGTATTGCAATGGTCTATCCGCTGGGCGGTGCGGCTCTGAGCCGGCGTCATCCCGTTGATTCTGGCATTGCGTATCGAGGTGACGTAGCGGGCGGCCGTGACCGCCAAGCTGCCTTCGGTCGGAACCATGACATAGAAAGCTCCGTCCGGCGCCAGGCAGCGCTGAATCTCCTTCAACGCCGCCTCCAGGAAGAAGACATGCTCCAGAACGGCAATGGCGAAAACGCGCCTCACGCTGGCGGAGCGGAAGGGCAAGGCTGCCAGATCGGCGCGAATGAGCGTCGCCTCTGGGTTCCGTCTTCGCGCCATCTTCAACAACGACATCTCTTGGTCGATGCCGATCGCGCCGCCTGCTCCACTCAGCCGCTGCAAAGCATCGCCGGCGCCACATCCGAGATCTATCCCCGTCTCCGTCGACGGCACGACCAGGCGATAGAGGTCCTCCTTCAGACGGCGCTCGATCTCGGCAGAGAGGCTTCCAGGCGCGTAATGCGCCGCGTGGTGAGCCTCGATATTCTCGATGAAACGCTGATAGTAGGGATTGTCGTAAAGACGCGGGCGCTCCTGCCCATGGCCGGTCACCGAAAGGCAATCGATGATGTTATCCTCGCAAGGATAGCTGGCCCCGCAGGCCTGGCAATCGAGGGCCATTTCGGTGAGTCTGACATCTGCCGCGCCGCAGATCGCACAGGCAAGCAACGCCAGCGCGCCATCCTCATCGCGCAACTGCGCCCCTCTGCCCGGCGGCGCTCGCTCCAAGGCTCCACTGGACATCGGCTTCCCCTTCACAAAGGCGGTTTCTCGGCAACGATCAGCACCTTGAGGCCAAAGAACCGACCGGTCCGATCGAGCAGAGCATGATCGATGGCCTGCATCAGCCGAACAGCGGCATCGGGCAGATGCAAGGCCGTAAATCCGCCGGTTGCGAGATACCCAAGGCAGGCAAAGGGCGTTACTTCGACTGTTCGCAGGCCGACGCGGGCCGGCAGCTCGTCGGCGTATTTCTCAAAATAGGTACGTGGAATGGTGGCATTTCCGTCCATCGGATCCTTCTCGCCACGAAAGACGGGGCCCCAGGGCTCGGCGATCGCAAAGCAATCCTCATCGTGCAGATAGGTGTTGACGATCGTGCCCACGGGGCCGGTCCACGGCTCGATGAGCACCAGACGCCCGCCGGGAACCAGCACACGCGCCATCTCGGCGAAGGCCGTGGCCGGCATCTGGAGGTGGTGGATGACGTCGATGCCAACGACGCAGGAAAAGCTGTCGTCCTCAAAGGGCATATTGTGGACATCGACACAGCGATCGATATGCGGCGCAGGCGTGACGTCGGTGACGGTATCGCAGCGATGATGGCGCGCGAAGAAGCCCGGACCGGCCCCGACCTCAAGGCTCCGCCCCTGCGGCATCGCGGCAACGATGCGTGCGAAGAACTCGCTCTCGTAATAGCGGCGCAAGCCGGCCTTGCGTTCCCACGCGTCCCAGTGTCTGCGCACCCAATCCGGTACGGAAGCATCGGCGTCTGCTGCGGGCGATAGGTCGACCATTGCCTTCACTCGATGTCATCGATCTCGGCGTCGGGCCCGGACATCGGAAGTCGCCAGTTTACGCAAACGGGGCTGCCGTTCGCCAATGTTTGCCTCAGATGCTCGAGCGCCGCCGAAGGAAATCGGATCACCAGGGCGCCATCCTGGCGTGCCGACGGGCTGTGCATGGAGATCGCGCCGGCAATCGCCAGACGCTCGAGCGATCGCAACCCGTCCCCCGGCACCAGTCGATCGCATATGCGTATCGTCTCGCCGAGATGCACCTTGCGCTCCAGCCGCAAGGCCAGCGATCGGCGCGGCGTCACCATTCTTTTCTTGACCACGCTCTGGAAAAGCTCGGCGAGACGGCCGTTCGCCAGAAGCTCCGTCAGCAGTTGAAACGGGACCATCAACCGCTCAAGTGGCAGGCCGGAGGCGGCCGCGTAAAACGGCGCGGACACCGAGACCTCGCTGAGATCGTCGGACCCCTGCAGCGGTCCATCGGTCCAGATTGCCGACGAATACCTCCTGTCGCCGGCCACGACTTCATAGCCCAGATGATAGAGTGGGACGCCACGGGCCGGCTGAAGAGCGAGAGCCCCGCCAAGCCGGCGACTGATCATCAGCGCGCGCCCCTCTTGGCGGCGAAGGACGAAACCGGCGCCCGGCAGCTCGACCGAAGCCGGACCGCCCCGTTGCCTTTCGCTCAAGCCGGCCGGGTTGTGGGTCGCTTGTAGTGCAGCAAGAGCAAATTGCGGAAAGTAGAAATAGGCGAAGTAGCGATCATCGATCCCACGCAGATTGGGACCACGCCCGTTCGCGAGTTGCGACAGCCATCGACCCGCGAGCGCGGCGGCTGCGGGATTGGCGTCGGCGAAGTAAAGCGCGCCGAAGGTGAAGAGATGCCCTGTCCCCCGGCTCCCGAGCCGTCCGGGATAGCCTGCATGATCGACGCCCAACAGTGAGAGAAAGCCGATAAGCTGTTCAGCAATCGGACCTGCTTGAGCCGCGCCGAGACCGTGGCATGCCGCAAGAAAGTCGAGCGCCAGCGTGCTGTAGCCGAAGTCGGCGCCGCCATATTCCGGCAGCCACCCCTCCTCATGCTGATCACGGGCGATTGCCGCCAGTTTGTCCTCGCCAGCCCGTTGCCAGCGGGGCGCCCCCGTGAGGCGAAAGAGCCCTTGCATCGCGGTTGCAGCTGCAAGGTTTTGGTTCATCACCGTCGGATTGTAGCGGCCTTCCAGCCAGCCGCCCGCCCGCTCCAGCGCTCCCACTGCGGTGTCGCGGACGCTGCCGGGCAACGCGTCGCCGAGAAGGTCGAGTGTCAGCGCCGCGCCGGCTGCGGTGATCGCCGTCGGGCAGTAGCTGTGCTCGTTGCGATACCATTCGTCAAACGAGCCGTCGCGATGGGCATGGCGGGCCCACCAGCCGAGCGCCGCCGCGGCAGCTTCGGCCGGTGACACCTCCAAACCGGTGTCCGAGCCGTCGGCTCCCAGCCGGTGCAACGCCGCCAGACCGAGCATGAGTTGCTGCCAGGTTGCGCCCGGAAAGTTGGTCAGCGTCCGGTAATACCAATACGCTCGGTCGGCGCAGCCATAGGTGCGCGACAAGGGCCCCAGATCCAGGAGCGCGTAAGCCCGTCCAGCCGCGGCTCGGACTTCACCAACGAGATCGAGGCCCGCATCCGCTGTCCCCACGACGGCTTCGCCCTTAGCGATTTGCTGTATTGGCATCGAGCCACATATGCAGGCTGGCCATCGTCACCAGGCGCTTCGAGGCGAGAAAGTCGCCACGCCGCAGATGGGCGAGGTTCTCCTCAACAAATGGCTGCTTCAGAATGCCGTGGCGACGCACGGTCTCGGGCGACAGCCAATCGCCGCAGAGCCTTTCCAGACCCGCACGATAGCGCTGCTCCATCGGCACGTGAAAGGCGAGCTTTGGTCTTGCCCAGGCGCCGCCCTGGCGCTTCAGAACCTCCCGTAGGACACGTTTATTGTGACCGTCTGCCAAAAAGAGCTCATCGGGCGCCGAAAGCATATGCTCGTAGAGTCGCGGATCGAGGAAAGGAACGCGCGCCTCCAACCCATGCGCCATGCTGAGTTGATCCATCTTGTTGAGGATCTGATAGGGCAGCCAGGTGCGCACTGTCTCGAGCATCACGTTCGACAGGCTGAGATCCATACCGTTCGCGGGCGTCGGGATGCCGAGATCGGCCGCACGGGTGATGTCGCGATCGTCAATCACGGCACAGGCATTGCGATAAATGCCTTCCGGCCGGTGCAGATCCGTGACCATCCTTGCCACTTTCTCACGGCCCAACACACCCAGAGATGCCTGATAGTCGAAGAAACGATCAAGAAGGGCACTCGGGACCATGCGCACCAGGGGCGACAGGAGATGGGCGAAGGGAAGAAGCCGCCGCAGCCGGTCGAACTTCGCAAAGGCGGCAAAATGGACGTAGCCGCCAAACACTTCATCAGCGCCTTCGCCCGTCAGGACCACCTTCACGTCCCTGGCGGCCGCTTCACAGAGCTGGTAGGTCGGCAGGATGATGGCGTCACCGACCGGCAGATCCATGCAGGCAATCGCGTCATAATGGTTCGAGAAATCGTCCGCATTGTCGACATCAACGACCTTGTGCCGAGCCCCAATAGCCTCGGCGGTTTCAAGAGCGCCCGCCGTCTCATCGCCAGCATCGCGCATGCTGAAAGTAAAGGCCGTCATATCGTAGGCGGCGTGGCGGGCGGCAAAGCGCGCGATCACGGAGGAATCGACGCCCCCGGACAGAAACAGCCCGACCGGAAAGTCCGACTGCAGCTGAGCACGAACCACATCGTCGATGAGCGCCTCGGTTTCGTCGACCCATTCGGCAAGGCTGAGCTGCGAGTGCTCCTTGCGCGCGGCGGGCTGCCAGTAATGCGTTAGCCGCGGTTCCTCGTTCGCCGGCTTCTCAAGGATCGTGCCGGGTGCAAGCGTGCGGATTCCACGAAAGAAATGCTGCCCGTTTGGGACATAGCGGTATTGGAGAAAGTCTCGGAGCGCCCGCTCGTCGAGGCTGCGGTCGACTTCCGGATGGCAAGCAAGCGCCTGGGCGCATGAGGAAAAAGCTATGCCGCCGGGAATATCGGCATAGTAAAGCGGCTTAATGCCGAAATGATCGCGCACCAAGTAAACCGTTTTGGTGCGCGCATCGTGAAGGGCGAAGGCGAAAATACCATTCAACTCGGCGAAAAAAGTCGGGCCGAAAATCGCATAGCCGAGTGGGATCAGCTCCGTATCGCAGTCTGTGCGGAAGCTCTGGCCGGCGGCTTCGATTCTCGCTCGCAGCTCAGGGTAGTTGTAGATCTCTCCATTGTAGCTAACGGATATCCTGCCATCCTCTGTGACCATGGGCTGAGCGCCGCCATCCATGTCGAGGATGGCAAGCCGGGTATGACCGAGGCAAATGCCGCTCGCGCAATAGGTGCCCTCGCCATCAGGACCACGATGACGGATGGCGTCCACCATGCGATCGATGAGCCCATCGATCCGTGGCCCTGTGTATCCGGCAATTCCGCACATGTTAGAGTGCGCCTGTTGGTGCCGGCGGAACGCTATTCCGCCAAACGCGCAATGCGCGGCATGTTACGGTCGATCGCTGAGAATGTCTCGGCGATATGCTCGCTCCGTGACACGCCGACCACGATGCCATCGATGTTCGGAACGGTCGACAAATAGCTGTAGGCCTCCTCGGGCTTCAGATAACC
This sequence comes from Afifella pfennigii DSM 17143, assembly GCF_000688515.1. GTDB lineage: Bacteria > Pseudomonadota > Alphaproteobacteria > Rhizobiales > Afifellaceae > Afifella > Afifella pfennigii. The sequence goes on from NZ_JHZK01000009.1 coordinate 74,859, forward strand.
TGAAGCCAAGGATCCCATGATGAGTAGGCTGCAGTCGTTCTCGGCCACCGCCTTCTCGCACGCTCCGCGATCCGGATTCATGTGGTAGCCGCATTTGTTGAAATGCGTCATCACAAGCGGTGGCGGAAGGCCCCATTCCCTGAAGCGCGCGAGCAGGAAGGGCAGGTTCTTTGTCGCAAAACCGCCCTGTGCGGAATAGGATTTGCGGATTTCCTCAAGATAGAACTCGAAGACCTGCGGCATCCCGAAGGCAAGCGCCAGGTCGGTGAACGCGTCATGCAGGAAAACCGCCGGCATGTTCAGCGGCAAAAATGGCTTGAGTTCCAGCTGCATCAACGCGGAGAGCGTGGCGTTGATGTCTTTCGACACGAAAGCCCGGCTGCCCATGGCGAACAGCTTCAGCTTCTGCGACAGCGTCGTGCCGGACAACATCTCCAGCACGACGTTGACCATGCCGACCTCGTTGGCCCTCGTTACATATTTCTGGGCGTAGGGCAGCAGAGGATAAATGCGAAGATCCTGTCGCAGCCGCGGATCGGCGGCGATCGCGGCAGATAGGGGGGCGGCCCGCTCATGCGTCGACATCATCATACCGCCCGCCCCGGCGGCATGCGCCTCCCTCACCACCGCCAGGATTGCGGAGGGATCGGCGAAATGCGCCGCCCTCTCCATTCCTCGCTGGCTTGAGAGATGATCGACACCGAAGAAGGCGTTGTGGCCGAGAACGATCCCGGCAAGCACGTCAGCGGACATTCGTATGTCCCTCCTTGAGGGAGACGGGCACGCCGTTACCTTCCGCCGACAGATAGGCCGCGTCGATTACGCGCTGAACCTCGAAGGCGGAGCGGATGTCCGAGCCGACCTCGCCTTCGCCGCGCACGGCGCCAAGAAACTCCATCGCCTGATCCGTGTAGATCGTTCCACCGATATCGAAAGGCACGCCCTTGTAGAGATCGGGCTTGCGCCATCGGTGCCACCCCGCGGCGAGGCTCCCGACGCCATCGACAAGAAAGAGCTGGACCTGATCGTCATCGACATCGAGCGTCCCGTTCTCGCCCTGCACATGGATTGCGACGGTAGGCGTTCGATAGTGGCGCGCCGACCACGAGGCATCCAAAAAACCGCGAAGACCATTCTCGAACTGCAGGAAGACGTGCGCGTGATCCTCCACCTGCTGGGAGTAAAGGCGACCCATCTGTGCGCTGACCCAATCGATGGGCCCGAAAAAGTGACGCAACAGGTCGATGAGGTGCGAATTCTGTGTAGTCAGGACCCCACCCCCGGAGACCTTCGGATCGTAGCGCCAGCCTTTTCCGCGCTTGAAAAGCTGACCGATATACATGCTCGAGCGCAGCATCTGGAGCCTGCCAAGAGCGCCACTGGCGATGATCTCCCTGGCCTTGACCGCGGTGTGCTGGAACCGTGTCATATACCCGACCATGTTGACGACCGGGTGCGCCGTCAGCTCCGAAAGCAAAGGCTCGGCCTGGGCGGCATCGGTCGATAGCGGCTTTTCGATGAAAACATGCCTGTCCCGGCGGATACATTCCAGAGCGACGGGCACATGCAATCCAGTCGGCGTCGCAATGGCCACGACATCCGGCTCGATTTGGTCGAGCAGCTTCTCAAAGTCGGTGAAAACCTCGATCCCCGTCGTGCGAGCCTTGAGGCCGTTCAGAACCGTCTTGGCCTTGTCGGCGACGGCAACGAGGCGGCAACCGGGGAGCGCGTGAAGGGTCGCCGCGTGCAAGAGGCCAAGCTTGCCGAGACCGATAACGGCCGCCCGGAGTTCAGAGGTTTGATGCATGTCTTTCCTTTGTCGCCTTCCGCTCGGCGGAACTGCCGAGCAACGGCGGACTGACCCGGCCGCGATCGACGGCACGCTTGATCTGCGTGACCAGCTGCAGGAGAACGCCGAAGAAGAAAAACTGCATGCCGGCCAGGACCAGCAAGGCGATAAGAACCAGCCCTGGCGTTCGGTGAGCCAACCTGAGCGAAAAGTCTTCCTGATACAGAATGAAAAAGAAATAGAGAAACGCGAAACCGATGAGCGACAAGCCAAGCATATACAGGGTTTGCATGTGATGACCGGAACGCAACAAAAGAACCGGCAATGTATAGAATATATAGCGCGGGATTGAGCCAACAACGCGCGAGTTGCCGTGCTGGCGCATCCGCCAGGCGCTGGGCAGCTCTACGACTTTGAAGCCTTTTTCAACCGCATCGATAATCGTTTCCTGCACGTAAGTGTGCGTGCCGATCATCTCCAACTCGCGCGCGACCACCGGAACCATGGCGCGAATGCCGCCGTGGCTGTCGGTCAGATCGAGCCCCGTCTTGCGATTGAGCATGTAGGTGAGGATGCGTGTGCCGACGCGGTTGATGAACCGGTAGCGATAACCTACCAGGCCAGACTCCTTGAAGCGCGAGCCGAGTACGAGATCGGCGCCGCCCTGCGTCACCGCGGCCACGAAGCGCCCGATTTCCTCGCGCACGGCTGTCTGGCCGTCACCATCGATGCTGAGAATGATATCTGGCTCGAACGCCAGCGCCGCTTTGAGCCCCCGGTACATCGCCGAGCCTAGCCCTTCGCCGCCGCCGATGAGCACGCTAGCCCCGGCGGCTTCGGCACGTTCGCGGGTCGCATCACGCGAATCGTCGACAACCAGAATCTCGATGCGATCGTAGTGGAGTACGCGCAGCGAGGACCGTACCTCCTCGATCACCGCCGCGATCGAGGCCTGCTCGTTCTTGGTGGGGATGACCACGACGGCAGTTGGCATCAGCAGTATCCTTGTACGGCCGCCGTCAAACCCGAACGGATCGCGTGATCATTGGATGACAGGGTGAATGTCGCCAGCGAGCCGCGCCGCCAGGATTGGCGTCCTGAAGCCGCAGTGCCAATGCGACGGGCTGCGGCCGCCGAAAGCCGCCTCGCGACCCGCCATGAACAATTGATCCGCATCCGCCGCGCAAACAGCATGCTCAGTGCGAGACGGTACGCAAAGCCGCATGCCCGCACGAGCCCGGCCAGAACAAGCCGGAAATATCGGCCTTGATCCCCGAATGGTCTGACAGACCGACCAGATCGAACAGCGTTTGTCCGCGTTTCCATGGCAGGCTGGCTATAGGGACGGGTGTGCAAGCGCGCGCCAGAATCACAAGGTCCGTCTCCTCAACGAGCCGGTGACAGTCTTCCACCAGCATGGTCGCCAAATGAGGCAGGCTTTCCAGGGCGAAACGTCGGTTACTTCCAACCAGGCGCTCGGGCATCAGATTGTTGTCGTAGACAAGGATCGATCTGCCCTTGCCGAGCAGATGCTCGGCAATCGTCACCATAGGGGAATCGCGCAGATCATCGGTTTGGTCCTTAAAAGCTAGACCGATCATCCCAATTCGGCGGCCTTCCATGTGCAATATCTGCGAGATGATGTTCTGAATCTGCGCCTCGTTCGACAGCGGCACATGCTCAAGCATAGGCACGTGAAGCGCCTCCTGCCTCGCCCAACTGATCACACCTCTAAGATCCTTCGGAAGACAGCTGCCGCCATAAGGCATGCCGGGCCGAAGATACTTCGTCGAGATATTGAGTTTGGTATCGAGGCAGAAGACATCCATCACAGATCTCGAATCGACGCCGAAGGAATGTGCCAGGAGACCGATCTCGTTCGCAAAAGTGACCTTGACCGCGTGAAAGCAATTGTCGGCATACTTCACCACTGCCGCGACGTCGGGCTCGACATAGCGGACAGGCGCGTCAATGCCGGGATAAAGCTGCTGACAGATCTTTCTGACAGCCTCGTCGGTACAGCCAAAAACGATCTTCGACGGCTCAAAGAAATCCGTTACAGCCTGACCTTCGCGGAGAAATTCGGGATGCACACAGTAACCGACTGGCTGTCGCGGCATAAGCTCACGCGCCAGAATATCCATCAGTTCCCGATGAACGGAGGGAAGCGCCGTCGAGCGTGTAAGTATTGGGATGCATCGTTCATGCGCAGCGCGAAACTCGGCGATCTCTCCGACAACCTGGCGAAGAAAAGAAGTGTCGATCGCGCCATTGCGCAGCGAGGGCGTTCCCACGCAAACGAAACAAGCATCGCATTCCTGCAACGCCTCTCCGGCATTGGTCGTCGCTGAGACTGCGCCACGCCGATGCGCCTGCGCCAACAGGTCGTCAATGCCAGGTTCCTGCAGAGGCGCCTTCCCGTTGGCGATACAGTCCACCTTGTTCGGGTCGGGGTCGACACCTATCACTCGATGACCGAGGCGGGCCAAGCAGGCGGTGCTGGTTGCCCCGACATAACCCAATCCAAAAACGGCTACGGTTAGTCCCATTGGGATACCCCTCGGGAGCGGCGAAAAGCGATTGAGACCTCCTCACGGTCGTCGCATCCACGGTAAACGCGGCGCTGTCCCCGTATCGCCCCGAACCAACGCCCGGGTCTCTCCGCTCATGTCGCCGCTGTTCGTAGGCGGCCGGAGCGCTGCTCGCAAGCACGCAAATGCAACACATGCGCCCATAACGCCCGTCACAGCCAACAATGACTGTCATATACGCGTCTACACATCACCCGCCCCGTCATTTGCTACGGCATGTCCGTCGGAGACGAGAAGAACGCAACTAGATTTAAACAAAATACATATCGAAGAACCCTAAAAAACGCGCGCTCCCGTGTGCTGCGAGAGGTAGGACCGCGCTGGTCATCGAGAAGCCAGCGTCGCGACAGAGGAAGATTGCTTGTCGCCTTCGGGTTCGTCGGCGCAGGCGCGTATTAGACGAACGAGACCCTCGGCCGCCCGTCCAGCATTGTGCGTTCGGTCAATATAGCTTCGTACGGCGTCTGATGCCCGCAACCACGCAGCCTCGTCCGACACCAGCCGCTCGATCCCGGCACACAGAGCATTCATATCACCGGCGGCGACGAAGCCGGATCCGGTGGCGGTCAGGAACCCGTCTGGGTCGACGACCAGAGATGCGATAGGCACCCCTGCCTTGCCTGCCTGCAGAAAGGTGTTCGGAAAGCCTTCCAGGGTGGACGTACTGACCAAGATGCGGGCGCGGGCGAATAGCCCGTCGATCTCGGAGAACGGTACGTAATCGTCGATCGTGACATTCGCCGGACGCTCCTTCAGAACCGTTTCATGCAGTGTCGGATCTGAGCGCGTCATCACCATATGGAAGCGCCGATTCGGCAATGCGCGAGCGAGTTCGAGGCAGAGCTCCGGGCGCTTGCATCCGTCGGATTTGCCGACCCACAAAACGTCGATATCGCGGCCCTCACCTGGCGCGACCGGATCGGTCACCACCGGATTTGCGATGATGAGGCCATCCCTGCCAAAGGCCTCCGCGAGACGCTGCCGCTGCCATTCGGTCTGAACGACGATCGCCGATGCGTGAGCTAAAGCATATTGGCCACGCCATGACGTCCGCCCCCATGCATCGACCTCCTCGCTGGCGAACCGAAAATGGTCCGCAAGATCGGAATCGCTGCCAATACAAAGAACGCTGGCACATCCACGGCGACGGCAACAAGCGATCGTCTCAGCGCTGACGTCGTTGACGCCGAAGGTCACGACGACATCGGCAGCGCAGCGCTCCAGCAAGGCCGCTGTCTCGCTGGCGCAGCACGGCTCCGCGAATTCGGCGGTGGCGCCATCGGCTTCTGCCTGGGGAGCCTCGGTTCCGCCGACGGCGGGCCTCAACCGATGCGGTAGCGCCAGCAGGGGTCGCACCACCGGCCGCAGTACCCTCCTGAAGGGAAGACGAGCCCAGACAGCATAGGCGAGCCGACGCACGAGCGTGCGGGCCGAGGCCCCGGCAATGAGAGCCGGCGCCCCGATCATCGGGTAGCCCGGATGCTGGTGGACAAGAACGTCGTCGATCAATTGCCGGTCGGCCGCACCGTGATGGCCGACGAAGAAATGGACAGTGAGGTCGTCCTTGGCGGCCACCAGACGCGCCAGGAGAGCGGCACGGACCTCCGACCCGCCGAAAGGAGCGCGCGATGCCGTATCGAACAACGGATAGGCATACAGCGCAACGAAGCAGACATTTGAGGTTTTCAAGCCGCCGCCCTGATCAAGCTGGGCGAAAAGTCTTCGACCGCCGAAGGCATCTCGTAGACCGCCAGCGTTTCGTCAATCATACGTTCATATCCAAAACGTTCCGCGATGAAAGCCGGGCTCTCTTGCGTGGCGCGCCGTCGCCATGTCTCGTCGGCGAGGATGAACAAAATGCGCTCCGCCAAGAAGCGTGCATCATGCGGCCTGACGGCAAATCCTGTGACCTCCGGCAAAATCGCCTCCGATGCACCGCCTCCATCGGTCGTCACCACCGGCACGCCGATCATCTGTGCTTCCACGAGGGCGTTCGGGAGCCCTTCCAGCCTGGAGGTCAAAAGCAGGACATCCATTGCGCTGAGCGCCGCCGCCGGATTGGCGACGACGCCCGGGAAGACCATCCGCTCCAGAAAGCCATACGCTTGCGCGCGATCCTTCGCAGCGGCCAAGAGCGCTCCGTCGCCAACCATGAGAAAGCTCGCATCGGGTCGTTCACGCGCCACGATGGCGGCGGCCTGGATCCAAAGAAACGGCCCTTTTTCCTCGTTGAAACGCATCAACCCGCCGATGACGGGTCCGTTCCAGATTTGAATCTGGTCGCGGAAAGCCCTTGCCTCCCTGGCCGAGGCGCGCACGAAATCCTCTGTACGCACCCCATTCCGCAACACCTTGATACGGTCGGCGGAAATACCAAGCCAGCGCGCATAATCCCGAGAACCCGCAACGCTGTTGTTCAAGATCGTCACGTTCGGCTGACGCAGCAGCGTGCGATAGCCATTGCGCATATAGGGCTGATAAAGCCCGAAATGGGTCGGGGCAACGCTACGACAACTGAGGACGATTTTCGGCACCCCGGCAATCAACGCGGCGATACCAGCTTTGACGTTCATCTCGTCAAGCCAAGAATGAACGACTTGCGGACGCTGGGTAATGAACTCGGCCGCGTAACGGCATATGCTCTCCGCGATCCACGGCGGCAAGGTGGACAGCCTATGCCGGTACCGCGATGCAACAAGCTCCGCGAGAGCGCGCATCGCAGGATCCATCTCGTCCAGGCGTTTAACCGTTCTGGCCGACACCCCGGCGCGCCGCAGCGGCGCGGCGAAGAAGTCGCCTTCGCCCGGAGCCATCGCTTCGCATAGAAGCGCCACGTCGCGATGGCCGCGCGCGACCAATCCAGTCAGCGTGTTCACCGCCTGTCGCTCAGCGCCACCGGCACCCAAGGTGCCAGTCACGACGATGACGCGCCCCGCAACGGCCGTGTGTTGACCGGAGGAACGTGAGAGGGGCCGTGCCGGATAGGTCGGCGGCAAGGTTCCGCGAGCAAACACGCGCCGTATCGGCTGCACAATTCGAAGCGTCGAAAACCACCTTTGACAGTATACGAGGATTGCATGGAGCTCAGCTCGAAGCGGGATGCGCCGAAGAACCTTGCGCAGGATCGGCTGACCTCTATCGGAGCCTTCTGACATTAGGCACCCAAGCGTATGGCGCTTTCATCTATCATGAAGCGAGTCGGCATGATCTCAAAAGAATATTCTCTGAAGCGGCGACCTCCGCCCTCTCGCAGCCTTGGCTTCAAGCGCCATCTTCTCAAATTTCCCCGCGACAAACGGAACCTCGTACTGCCTTACCGCCTCCCGATGCTGATTGCTCATTGCAAGTTTATTTAATTCAAATCTACACAACGCTTGCGACAGAGCGTTAACGACAGAAATTGGGTCGTTGGGGTCCAATACTTCGTAACCCAATTCGCGAACGATGTCAGCCGATGCTCCCCGCTGGGGCGTGAGAGCTAGAATCGGCTTTTCCATCATCATGTAGTCGACAAGCTTGGAGGGAAAAAACACATTCGTCTCTGCCGGCGCGTCGATCAACACCAGCACGTCCGCCTTCGACATCTCCCGGAGACTGTCCAAATAGCTCATCCGACTGGCGAAAACGACGATATCCCCAAGACCAAGATCTGCCGCAAGGGTTTCCGCTTCTTCCGCGCCTGATCGTTCGCCGACGACCTGCAACTCAATACGCCCAGCCAGTTCCGTTTTCTGTCGCAGCATCGACAACGCCCGCAGCAGCACGTTCGGCGTACGCCGGCCGGGGAAGAGTTGGCCGACATAGGCAAGTCTTAACGGACGTTTCATTGCTTCAGCCGGCTGGCCTTCTTCCACCAAAGTCCGCAAATCCGAATCGATGGCATGCGGTAGCACCCGAGCCTTCCGGCGAAGCGCCGGAGGGTATTTGCGCATGACGAGATCGGCAGCGTATTCGTTGGTGAACAGGAGAAGGTCCGCCTGACGCACGACGGCGGCCTCCCGCCGCGCCTGCAATTGGCGGCTCTCCTTAGAAAGGCCGGAGACGTAGGGATTGTCCACCCACGGATCGCTAAAATGGGCAATCCAAGGTATACCTCGCCGCCACCGTCGCAACTTCAGTCCAACGAGATGGTCACGCCAGGGTTGGGCGAAGGTCACCAGCACATCGCAACCATCCACGAGATCGGCATTGCGCACCGCTTCGGCGGCACGGCTTGCCCAGATCTCGTCCTCGTCGGGTTTGGCGCCCTTCAGTCGCGACCAGAATCGGACGAGCGGATGAGAGGGTTCCTGGTCGAGATTGCCGAAATCGACAAGAAACGGCGTATAATAGCCGGCATTCAGGTCCCGAAGCGTCAGATCGAGGATATCGGTCTTCGGCAAATCCGCCAGCCGAGGCGTCACGACGACGCTCTGCCAGCCGAGCTTGCTCAGTCCTTTCAGCAGACGAACCACCTGGATGGAGCGCGGATAAAGCGCCGGCGGCATTGCCCAGGAGACGGCGATCAGGCGCTTGTCCATACGCGCAGCCACTGTTCGAGGATGATCAGGTTCCAAAGACGGTGCCTGGAGGGACCGTCGGCGTCGACAGCGGTACCGGCCCGCACCGCATCTTCCAAGGCGGCGCGATGACACCATGCGGAAAGCGCGCTGGAAGGCGACAGCAGGCACTCTCGCGCCCAGCCCGCAAGCGGGCCTGACAACCAGCCGTAGACGGGTACCGGAAAGCCCTGCTTTGGCCGCTCGATGATCTCGGCCGGCAACAGGCTTGCCGCGAAACGGCGCAGCACGTGCTTGGTCTCAAGATCGCCTTGGGGACCGCGCCCGACCTTTGCCGCGGCGGGCGCGCGCGCCGCCCATTCGACAAGCCGATAGTCAAGAAAGGGCGTCCGCAGTTCGAGCGAGTGGCCCATCGACATGCGATCGGCCTTCATCAGGAGATCCTCCACCAGCCAATCCTGGCAGTAGAGATAAAGCATCTGATCAAGCGCCGGCCGGCATCCGCCGCGTTGCAGATGTGCCCTGAGGACATCCAGGCTGTCTCGCGCTTCGATGGGTCGCGAAAGCAGGTCGCCTTTCTCGCGCGAGCTGAGATAGTTGGTCATATGGCCGGGCACCGCATCGTGCCTCACGTCGCCACCGGCCATCCCCCTCGTGGCGAGCCCGAGACGCTCGTATAGCCGCTGGAGGGGTCCTGCCGTCGGCGCCGGAAACATTTCCTCGCGGCGCATCAGCCAGCGGTCGAAATCGTAGCCGGCCAGGATCTCGTCGGCGCCCTCCCCCGACAGAGCGACGGTGACGCTGCGGCGCGCCAGTTCCGACACGTAGTAAAGGGGGACCGAAGCGAGATCCGCCAGGGGCTCGTCGGTCAAATGAACGAAGTGCGGCAGGAAATCGAGGAACTGGCGCTCGCCAATCTCCACTTCGGCATGGTCGGTTCCGAGATGGTCGGCGACGCGGCGAGCATGGACGCGCTCGTCCGTCTCCGGACTATCGCAGAAGGAAACCGAGAAGGTCTTGAGATTGTGGCCGTGGCTGCGGACGGCGACGGCGGCAACGGCGCTGCTGTCCAGCCCGCCGCTCAACATGATACCGACCGGCACGTCGGCGATCATGCGACGCTCCACGGCGTCGGTAAAAAGATCGCCGAACTCCTTCACCAGCTCCGCTTGCTCGCGCGCGCGCGCATTGGGTGGCGGGATGTCCCACCATCGTTCGATGCATGGCTCCATGCCGGGCTTGATGACGAGGCGGTGGCCCGCAGGAAGCTTGAAGATGTTCTTCCACATCGTGCCGGGTCCCGGCACGTAGCGGAAAGTCAGATAGTCCCAAATCGCCCCAGGTTCGATGTCGCGGCGGGTACCGGCCAGCGCCAGGATCGCTTTGATCTCCGAGCCGAATGCGAAGATCTGCCCATCCCAATAGTAGTAGAGCGGTTTGACGCCCAGGCGGTCGCGAACCAGGTGCAAGGCACGTTCACGCCGGTCCCAGATCGCGACGGCGAACATGCCGTTGAGCTCATGGAATCCATCAAGACCATGCGCCACGTATTGGCGAAGGATGGTCTCCGTATCGGATACCGTTCGGAACCGGGCGCCGCGCTCCAGCTCAAGCTTCCGCCGAATATCGCGGTAGTTGAAAATCTCACCGTTGAAGACGATCTGAACGGCGCCGTCCTCGCTCGCCATCGGCTGGTGCCCGCCCGCGATGTCGATGACGCTGAGCCGCTGCATGCCCAGCGCTACGTCGGTATCGATATAGGTTCCGCGATCGTCCGGCCCGCGATAAACGATCGTGTCGCACATCGCCGCAAGCATCGCACGGCGCGCGTCTTCCGATTCCGCGACGCCTAGGAACCCCGCAATACCGCACATCGTCCTAGCGCGCCGATTGTGCCATCAGAGCGCGCGGAAGCGCCGGACCGCCTCGCGCCCCTGCAGGGACGGCAGGTTCCGTTTCGCGACGAGGTCGATCGCCTTCTCGAACGCCGCCTGGCCGGCGACATGCGAGGGGTCGCAGTAATAGGTCAGAATTCCGGGCATTTCCTCGGCGAGCATACGCTCCACCGTCTCGCTGAACAGCTCCCAATATATCTCGCCGAGCGCGTAGTTCGTCCGGTCCGTCAGATAGGTCCAGGAATCGAGAATGGTCGGCGGGTAGCGATACGACCCCATGGTCGGGAGCTCGACGAATTCGTCCATATCGACCACGGGACCGCGGGAAAGCGCCATTGCGGGTATCGTCGTCGAGGCGTAGCGATAGCCGAGCGGCTTCAACTGCCCATAGAGGAATTGCAGCTGCTCGGGTGCCTGAAAGCAGCCGAAATGCGGCGCGCGAAAGCCCTCCGGCACGACGCCGGTCGCCGCGATCACCGCCTCGTGGCCCGCAGCGATATCTCCAGCCACCTCATCGCGTTCCATGTCGGCATAGAACGTCGCGCTCTGGTAACGCCCGTCGCGCCACTCCGCATGCGGCCGGTAGCCATGATTGAGGAACTCGGCTCCGGATTCGGCAAGACGCCGCCAGGTGGCCGCCCCGTTCTCCAGCTGTACGCCGGGAACCGCATAGCCGGACCGAATCCCGCGTCGTCGCAAATCGGTCTCAAGCGCCTCGGCGGCGGCGATATCCTCGTCGGTATCGCAATCGAAGGTCAGAAGCAGGTAGAGCCGATCGACGCCCGCGGCCCGGCAAAGCTCGGCGTAGCCCCGCATCTGGGCAACGTTCTCCGCCTCAGGCTCAGCATTCTGCCGACCGGCCGGCACCCCGCTGTCTTCGGGGGACGGGCGGAATCCGAAACGTTGCAGGAGGGCGGCGATCATCGTGCGTCCCATGCTCTGCTCAGGTAGACCGCTTGCCGGTGATCCACAAGCTCCAGCCCCAGCGACGTGCCAAAGCCTTGATTCTCGGCAACGGCAGGCGTTTTGTTCCAAGTTCAGGGCCCCAGATGTTGAGTACATTCGGCACGTCGGTACCCAGAACCCGAATGTCCACCCCCTGATATTGCTGGAAGAGCTCCTCACGAATCTCGCGCTTCGTCACCGGCCAGGTATGCGGATTGCCTTCGCGACGATCCCCGTCCGCGTAGCGGCTGGCCAGTTCGACTTCCTTCAGCCATCGACGCTCCATGTTGACGAACCCTTCCTGCCAGCCGACCAGAAAGCGGTAGAGAAGAGACTCCCGATTATAGAGCATGACGCCGACGCCGCCCCCGGGCTTGAGCACCCGCCGCAATTCCTCGATGGCCGCCTTCGTACCCGGCGTGTGGTGCAACACGCCCCAGGAATAGACGAAGTCGAAGCTTTCGCTTTCGAACGGCAGGGTCTCGCCGTCAGCCTCTCGAATGTCGCCCGATAGACCGAAGATACTGAAGCGATTGCGCGTCTGAGCCACCGCCACCGGGTTGATGTCGACGGCTGCGACCTCTGCCCCCTGACGCGCCCAGTTCATCGCCATACAGCCCATGCCGCATCCGACTTCAAGGACGCGCGCGCCACGGTAGCGCGGATAGTCGAAGAGTCGCGAAAATGGGCCTTCCGGCCCGTGAAGCGGCATATTCCAGCGATAGAACGTAGCGTCGGCGTTCTCGAAGAACTCCCGCGATCCGAGCTCCACCGCTTCGACGCCGCCCTGGCCAGCATATTCGGTGTTGCCGTGCTCCTCCCCGTAGGTCATCGGGAAGTCGGCCCACCAGCGACGAATGGCGGTTTTCACGTCGGCATTATCGACCATGACGAGACCTCCGCGCATCGAGGGCGGCCAGCAAGGCCGACAGCGGCTGAACGGTGAGCGCGAGCGCTTTCTCAACGATGCGCGTATGCGCCAGAAAGCGAGATAGTCGCAGGCGCCGCGCTAAGCGTCGGTCGAACCGAAAGGCTCGCCGGCGGCCGTTCAGAACGAATAGGCCGGGCGCCCGTTCCAGGGCCACCCTATCCACGGCTTCGCAGCCCAAGCCCAGCGCATCCGCCCAGACGAGGACGACGTTGGCGAAATCGCCAGCCTGACCGAGTAAGCCCTCGCGCCAGGCGGCGGGATCAAGAGGATCGACCCGTTCGATCGATGCGAAGAGATCAGCGACTTCTGATGGTAGGCTCTCGGCGTCCTGAAGGGCGCTGTCGAGAACCAGGGCCGGTTTGTCCGAAGCGGCGATGATATCCGTTGCGCTTACCACCATCGCCATCTGATAGGCGAAGGCGCGCGGATTGGCATAATGGTCGCGATGAACGATGCGATGACCGCGCGCAGCGGGCGTTTCCAGCCGCGCGGCGAAGCTTCTCGGCGCACCCGTGCCGTCCCGATCGCGGCCGTGATAGGCAAGGACGACGAACAACGTCCGCCCGGCTTTCGGCGGGGGCGTCCAGGCGAGCGTCAGCGGCAGGCCCGCAGGTACGGCGGTTGGCGAATTCATGCCGACACGCCCTCCTTCGTGGCCAGCAAATAGAGCGACGATGCCTGTCGCGGCAGCAACGCCCGGCCGGCTAGCGAGAATAGATCGTCCACCATCTTGTATTTGCGGATGCGGCCGTCGAGCGCCCAGTCCGGCGGTCCCCAGCCCAGATGATGGGTATCCAGCACCTTGAAGCCGGCCTTGATCATCTTCAGCCCGATCGTTTGGCCGGTGTAGAAGTGACAATGGTCGGTGCTCATGATCGCCGCCGCATCGCGCCGATAGGCCCACTGCCACCACCAGGCACCTTCGTTCGGCGTGCCGAGAACCAGCAATCCTCCGGGTCTGAGGATACGCCTGATGGCGCGCAGCGCCGCGATATCGTCGGGGATGTGCTCGATGACATGGTTGAAAAAGATCACGTCGAAGGCCGAATCCTCTGCCGGGTAGTCGAGGATATCGGCGACAAACAAGGTCGCATCGGCATTGAGCGCCTTGGCCCGTGCAAGCCGCACGGCGTTGTAGTCGCTCCCATAGACGTGCTCGCCGTAGCGGGCAAGCCAGAGAAGATGATTGCCGTCGCCGCAACCGAGATCGAGAAGACGCGCCGCCTTGCGGCCGGCGCCGAGATGGCGCGCAAGCGCGCTCTCCACATAGAGCCGCCGCTTCTTCAGGTGATGACGCCAGGGGCTCGCCTCTTCGGGCGGTTGCACGGCCTCGTACCAGAGCGGATTGACCCGCCGCGCCTCCTCAAGTTCGGCCGAGAGCTCTTGCCAGTTTCGAACCAGCACCGGCACGCCGGCAACCGCGCCATACACCTCCCCGCATGCGCCGCAGGCGACACGCTCCTGCCCGGAAACTTGCAGCGCACTGGCGCCGCATGCCGGACAGACGAGCCCGGCATAGGCCGCCTCGCTCGTCACACTCATCGGCCGCCGCGCATGAAGCGCTCGTAGATTTCGACGACCTTCTTCTCCGTCACGGCCGGCGCCCAATTGGCCTGCGCATGTCGGTAGGCTCGGCGGCCGAGATCCTCGCGCGCGGCGTCGTCTCGCATCAGCCAGGAGATGGCATGGCTGTAAGATTCGACCGAGTTCTCCACCAGATGGACGAAGTCGCCATCCTCGAATTCAGGGACGGGCGGACCCAGACGCCTGTTGATGACGAGAGGCAATCCGGTCAGCAGAGCCTCCAGCACGGATTTGTTCAGCTCCCAGTATTCGGTATGGACAACGAACGCATCGAAAGACGGTAGGATCTCGCAAAGCTCGTCATTGTCGACGGCGGGCCGGAAGATCACGCGGTCCGTCACACCAAGTTCCGCACTCAGCGCCTCCAGCGCTGGCCGCTGCGGGCCGTCTCCGACGATGGTCAGTTCGGCCTCGGGCAGCTCCGCGACGGCGCGAATGATGTTGTCGGGGTTCTTCTCCGGCACCAGACGGCCGACGCAGACCATGCGGAACCGCTCGCCTCGGCTGTAATCGGACTTCTCGCGCAGGTTCGGACCGTTGAGGATGTTATAGCACACCTCGAAGCGCTCCACGCCGTGCCGCTGCACATACGGCACGATGGGCTTGTAGACCGGCATGACGAGATCGGCGGAGCGCAGCCCCGCATGCTCGATATACTCAAAGAACGCGTTGTGACGTTCCTGCTCGGGCGTGAAGGGCGGCCGGACGTGGCGCCGGACCGGATTGACGTCCGGGTTGATGTGCAGCGACATCACATAGGGAATGCCAAGCTTGCGCTTGATGCGGCTCGCCAGATAGCCGTTCCAGTCAGCGCCATGCAGACGGATGAGATGCGGGTCGATCCGTCTGGCGGTCTCCACGCCCGGCGCCGCCCAGTCGCGCAGCGGCTTCTTCCACCAGCTTTGCCAGTTTTGCGCGATCAAGCCCGGATCTTCCGGATGGGTGTGCCAGTGCAGCTCGGCCCGACCGACAGTCCGCTGGAGCGCTTGCAGATCGGGCGAGTCCTGACTCGTGGACAGGATATGCACGACGTCGAAGAGCTCCCCGGGATTGTAATAGTTGGGCTGGTATTCGCCCTTGGTCAGGATATCCGTCACGCGGTCGGGGATGATGACCAGCAGGCGGCGGGCCGCGTTGGACGACGACATGGAGGCCATATTGCTCGCAAAACTCCGTTAGGGCTGGCGCCGCTTGCGACCGGCGACTTCAACCGCGAAACGGGCAGGATTGTAGAAATCGAGAAGGGACCGGGGGCGGCGGACGAGCCCGCCGAAAAGCACGCCGAGCCCCGACATGGGTTGCAGGTTGAGCCGGTCATAAAGATCGAAGCCGAGCCTGCGCAGCGTTGCCATGACGCCCCAATTCGAGCGGTAGAAGATCGAGGTCTCGAAAAACTGCGGGTTTTTTCCGTGAGCTCTCAGCCGTGCCGCCGCCGCTCGTCGGCTCAGGAACGGATGCCAGGGAACCTGATAATGCGCCTCGTTGCGCCATGCCGCATAGTTCGGACACAGGACGTAGATCGAACCGCCCGGCTTCAAGAGCTCAGCGGCTCGGGCAAGCACGGCGCGATAATCGTCGATGTGCTCGATGACGTTCCACAATGTCACGGCATCGAAGCTTTCCGGCTCCAGCTCGGATGCGAACACCCCGCCCTCCAGAAAGACGCGCTCGGCATCGTCCTGCGGGCGCAGTCGCCCCAGCCGGCGCCGCGCGAAATCGACCTCATAGGCGGCGACCTCCGTGCCAATGGCGTCGTAGCCTGCGTTGCGCGCCGCCACGACGAAGCTGCCGAAGCCGTTGCCGACATCGAGGATGCGCGCTGGCGCCGCAATCGCCGCGCCCACCACCTGGACCGCATAATCGGCGAAAGCCATGCCGGCATGGCTCTCGATATGGAAGGCTATCGAGGCATCGTCGAAGACCCCGGCATACTCCTGGCGCAGATGCCTCTCAAGCTCGGCGCTTTCCCGAGCCGTCAGAATCTCCGCGCAGCGCTCGACATGGCGCGGCTCTCTGCCCGTGTTCTCCACCGAAACCATTGCGTCTGCCTTGTGCGAACCGCGTGCTACTGTCAGACCGGCTTCCGAAACACGCATCCAATGACATCGGCGAAGCTTGGCAGGAGAGCACCCGGGCAAATGGCGCGTTCGTGTTGATCGGTCATAGCGTCAAAGAATTCCCCATGCGCTTCCAGACCGCTGTAGCGCTGATGCACAGAATTCATGGGGCTAGCTCCTTCGCTCCACGACGATGAGATGACGAAAGGCGAATCGGCGCAGAAGCGGCAGACTGCTGATCCGTTCATCGAGCATCCGGCCGAAGACCCGGCGCTTCAAGATTTCGCGCCAGACAGGATGCAGCAAGGGACGCAGCCAATTCGGCCTGCCCGCCCATAGCGGCAGCAACTGAAAGCACCGATGCTCTTTCACCGCAAGCCCGGCATCGCCGATTGCGGCCCCGATCTCCTTCAGCGACAGCGGATAGGTCTCTGGCCAGTCGGTGTAGAACTGCAGGCAATAGGCATTGAGCGAACGCCGATTGCCGAAGTCGAGGATGGCCCGGCCGCCAGGCTTCAAAACGCGGCCAACCTCCGCCACCACCGTCTCGGCCTGCGGGATCGCATAGAGCGAGGAGAAGCAATAGAGGCAATCCACCGAGGCATCGCCGAGCGGCAAGGCGCGCGCATCCGCGCCCGCGAAGGCGACGTTGCCGCGTCCACGCTCCTCAGCCAGCGCCCGGCCGGCCTGCAGATACCGCTCGCTGAAGTCCAGCCCGATCGCCTGGTCGACGGAGGTCGACAGATCGACCAGATGCGCGCCTGCCGCGCAGCACAGATCGACGAGCGCGCCGCCGCGATAGTTGCGCGCAACAAGCGAGAACCGGTCGTGCAGCAGCCGGTCGACATATTCGCTCGCTGCGGCATCGAAGGCACGGCATATTTTCTCGGTCGCATAAAGCGACCCCGCCGCATACGCGGCACGTGATGGCATGCCGCCGCCCTGATTGGCACCTCCTTGGTTGCTCGCAGTGATCGGCAATGCTCCATTTAGATCAGTTTTTGCGGCCGCGGAACGGAGAGCCTTCCGAGCCTTGAAACTGCGATGCAACTCTCCGCCGAACTTGGATTTGAAAACCGTAAGTCCCCGCTGCTTCCCGTCCTGGACCCACGGAAAGACGTCACCAACTTCGTACCACCTGCAACCGCTTTCCAAAGCGCCAGTAATCGCTCTCCACATCAGAAGATAGTTGATGCCACTATCTAGATGGCCATTGAAGGAACAGCCGGTGTGGTAGAGGCGACCATTCGCGATGGTCGCATCATTGTGGAAGGCAATAGGCTCGCCGGAGGGCGAGAAGCCTACTAGAAGAACTGCGTATCCTTCCGGAGCTATGTGGTTGGCGATCCCGTCGAAATAGGCTTTCGGATGAGGACTGACGCCCGTCCGATGATAGGTTTCACGATGGGCCTCGAAGTAACGATCGGCATAGGCACCCCAATCGCAGCGCTCGACGGTGTAGCCGGCCGTCTCCGCCTTGCGGACCATCTGGCGAGCATTTGCCGACAGGCCCGACCACAACGCCTCCTGGCCCACGGAAAGATCGATCATGCGCGTAACGGTCGACAGGTCCTCGAACCCGGCCTCGATGAACGGGTTGACCTGCCATGGAACGTCCTGCGACGTCTCCGTCAGCGGCGACAGACCGACCTCAAGCACGTTGGCGCCGGCATCGGCTCCGACCTTTTCCGCATGGCGCAAGGCACGCGACCACAGCCGTTTCCGGTGGCTGGCTTCCACGCTGACGGCGATGATCGGCCCGGCCCACCCCCAGCCGCTTGAACCTGCGCGTCCCGATGCGCGCTGAATCTGCAATGGCATGACGGCGACAAGCCGACCGTTCTCGAGCGTCGCGAAGCTGAGATCCTCCAGGCCCCAGGGCTCGACCGCGAGAATGAGATCCTGCCAGCCCGACAGCGCGAACACCCATCCGTCGGGCGACGCGTTCACAAGCGCATCCCAATCCTGCGCAGGGATTTGTGCGCGCGGCAGAAACTCGATGCCCATCACGCGCTGCGCAGCGTCCGGCGAACCGGCATATCGAGTTCCTGCCAATGGCTTCTTTGGGAGAGAAAACCCTGATTGCGCACCAATCCCTGCTCTCCCAGATATCCATCAAGCGAGATGCGGATGCGCGTCGCGTCGACGACGCTGTCGAGCGTGACGAGATTGCCGTCGGCCGCCGAGCCGAGCTCAAGCATCAATGAATAATCGCCGCTGGTCAGCTTCAGCGCCGGCACGACGCACTCCACGGTGCCGGCCTCCGGCAAGGGAGCTGCTTTCGGGTCGAGCGGGGAGAGAAGCATCGTCAGCCGTTCGTCATCCATCGTGTGGATGCCGATGCCGATATAGGGCGCGGCGACCGAAGGCGCCCGATAGGTCACGCGAATGCGCACTTCCTCACCTGTGGAGAACACGGTGGCCGGCCGGCCATCGGCGTTCAGCGTCTCAATGGCCTCAAGGAGAATGCGTCCCCGCACATGCGTGTAGTAGCCTTCATGCCTATCAAGTGCGACCTGTGCCGGCGCGTCCGCTATATCCTGCGCCTCGCTGGCGCCGGCGGCCGGCATGGCGACCGTTTCCAGATACGCTTCGACGATTTCCTCCGGCGTTCCGCTGCGCACGATCCGGCCGTGATCGATCCAGATGCAACGCGTGCAGATCTGCCGGATTGCCTGCATGCTATGGCTGACGAAGAGAACGGTACGCCCCTCATGCGAGGTCTGCGCCACGGATGCCTTCGTCTTTTTCTGGAAGTTGGCGTCTCCCACCGCCAGCACCTCGTCGAGCAACAAGATATCGCTCTCCAGAAGCGCGGTGACGGCGAAGGCGAGCCGCATATACATGCCGCTCGAATAGCGTTTGACCGGCACATCGATGAAGTCGGCAAGATCGGCATAGTCGACGATGGCATCGAAATTGCGCCGCGCCTCGGCCACGCTGATCCCGATCAGCGCCGCCGCGACGAAAATGTTCTGGCGGCCGGTCAGGTCGGGATGAAAGCCCGTGCCGACCTCCAGCAGGGAGCCCACACGGCCAGACATCTCCGCCCTGCCGGTGGTCGGAACCGTGATACCGGACAAGAGCTTGAGAAGCGTACTCTTGCCCGCGCCGTTACGCCCGATGATGCCGAGCACCTCGCCGCGAGGAACCTCCAGCGAGACATCGCTCAGCGCCCAAAACCAGTCCTTCTCCGCCTCGCGTCGCAGCGCGGGAAACCGCGCCTTGGCCCGCTGCACCCATATCGGGCCGCGCAGCGGCTCGCCGCCGCCGGCGCCCGGCAGCAGATACCGCTTGCCGAGATTTTCGACGCGCACGGCGATCTCGCGGTTGCCGCTCATAGCTGGCTCGCGGCCTCCGCGATGCGCCAGGATGAGGGCGTGACGAAGCTTCCCAGGTCATCGGCGTCGAGCAACGCCAGATGCGGATCGGCCTCGCGGATACGCACGGTCGTCGCTGTCGGAATGCAGTCAACGGAGACGAGCCGCTCAAAATCGATCTTGCCGACATCGATCATGATCTCATAATCCCCGGCGACGAGATCCACCGAAGGAATGCGACATTCCACGAGCCCGTCGCCCACCGGATAGAAGATCCGGTCGCAGTGGAGGCTATAGAGCACGAGCGCCCGGCTGCCGTCGGGGCGGAGGAAGAAGACGGTGAAGTAGGCGGCTTGCGCTTCCAGGCTCTCTGCTCGGTAGCCGATCCGCACCGTCAGCGGCGAACCGCGCTCCATCAGCCGCGTTGCGCGACCATGACCGTCGAGCGTCTCTACCGAACGCAGAATGCGGTTCTCGCGCGTCGCCCAGAAACCCGAATCGCGTCCCAGATCGAGCCAGGCCGGCTTGCGCGCATAGGCCTCGTCGGTCTCGTGCGGACGCACCGCCGTCGATTCGGCATAGCGCTCCGTCATTTCTCCGACCGGGCCGAAATCCTTGACCCGGCCGTTCTCCAGCCAGAGGCACCAATTGCAGATGCGTTTGATGGCATCCATGTCATGGCTGACGAAGAGGATGGTGCGTCCGTCGCGGGCGATATCGTCGATATGTCCCCGGCTCTTCTTGCGAAACGCCTCGTCCCCAACGGCAAACACCTCGTCGAGGATCAAAATGTCGGAGCGCAGCAACGCACTGACGGAATAGGCAAGCCGCACATACATGCCGCTGGAATAGCGTTTGACTGGCATGTCGATAAACGGCGCGATGCCCGAGAATTCCACGATCTCGTCGAACTTGCGGGCGATTTCGGCGCGCGATACGCCGAGCAGCGAGCCTGACAGAAAGACGTTCTCGCGCCCGCTGAGATCAGGATGAAAGCCCGTGCCCACCTCCAGCAGCGACCCAACCCGGCCGTTGATTCGCGCTCGGCCGGAAGTCGGCGTCGTCACGCCGGAGAGAATCTTCAGCATCGTGCTCTTGCCCGAGCCGTTCCTGCCAACGATGCCGAGGATATCCCCTTCTCGCAGCTCGAAGGAGACATCTTGCAGCGCCCAGAACCAATCGCCTGAGGCGTCGCTACGCCCCGGCATGAAGCCGCTCAGACGGCGTTGCCATGACCTTTGACGCGATCCGCCATCCTCACGCTGGTCCTCAGGCTTGAAATAGCGCTTGCTGAGCCCCTCGACGGCGACTGTCACTTCGCCGGAAGACTGCTTTTTCCAGCGTCGGCGTTTACTGAACATCCACGGCCGCCTTTTCCTGGCTGGAATAGACGAAAAGCCCAAGGAAAAACAGCACCACGCTCAGAAATAACGATGCGTAGAAGGAAGCATTCAAGGCAAGCGGCTGACCGAGAAAAATCCACCTCGACCCCTCGATGGCCCAATACATCGGATTGAGCTGATAGAATGGCATGATCGAGGCAGGAACCATCGAGGGAGGAAACAGGATCGGCGTGAAATAAAAGCCGATCTGAAGGATGATTTGCATCAGCGGTCTTATATCGCGCATCTTCACGAGCAAGCCGGCGAGCCAAAGGCCGATGGTAACCGTCAGCAATGTCACGGATATTAAAAGCACTGGCAGCATCAGAAGGCGCCATGTCGGCGGATAGCCGTAGAACCAGGCGATTGCCACCAAGATCACAACGAGGATCGTCGCATCGAAGAGATCGCGAAACACAGCCGCGAAAGGCAGCAGGATACGCGGGAAGTAGACTTTGGAAACCAGCGCCATATGGTCATGCAGGCAGCCGATCGCATTCATGGTCGCCTTGCTGAACAGCAACCAGGGCACAAGCGCGGAGAAGACAAAAACGGGATAGGGAATGCCGGGGGTGGGCACCCGGATAAAAAGGCCGAACACGACGACCAGCGTCAGCAGCATCGCCAAAGGCTCCAGCACCGACCAGAAGATGCCGAGCACCATTTGAGCGTAACGCGAGGTCACGTTGCGCCACATCAGCAGCCACAACAATTCGCGGTGCGCCCAGGCGTCGGCAAGATCCAGCCGCCACCAGGAGCGTTTCGCCTCGATCACCTTGACCGGACGGTCTGTTGCGGTGCTCACCGAATCTCTCCGCTTCGCAGCCCAGTCGCAACCGTCATCTAGCGGACATTCCGCCGACTGCGGCACGGCAAGGCGTGCAGTGAAAATGTCTCAAGGCGCAGCACCCGACCCACATATCGCCGGATACCGCCCCAACGTTCGCGCCGACCCAGCCGGTGGTTGCGAAAAGCAACACGCCCACGGCCTGCCCTATTGGGGTTCGTGCCGCCAGGTCGGTCCAATCGCACCCGCATGAGGCCGAATGAAGGAGACGCGTCTCGTGCGTTCGCCAACAGATTCCTCATGCTATGAATGGGAGCATCAACCTTAGGGGCGTTCTTATCCCCGGATGTCGCGCGTCCCATACCAAGAGCTGCGAAGCAAGCGCAAGCGCGGGTCTTGGTTGGCGCCTCCCAGAGCATCCACATCAACTGCGCATTTCGTGCGCGAGCAGCGATATCGGCATCCGATAGCGCGCTGCTGCGAGCCGAAGGAGGATCGGCTTGCGCCGACGCGCTGCAGCGTGCCTGCCTCGCCGGCGTTCAGACCAGCGCAGCCTCCAGCCTCGACTGGACCGGCGGCGTCGAAGGACAGGCGCCATCGATCCACATCTCGAACCATAGCTCGAGCATCAGCAACGCCCAGATTCTGGGCGCGTGCCCGTGCCCGCTGCAATGCAGGTCGAGCAGCTGCCGCACCGCCTCCGGCCGGAACAGCCCCCGCTCCCTCGCGCGCTGAGACAGAAGCACTTCGTAGACGAAATCGCGCATTTCGCCCTTCAGCCACCGATCGATCGGCACGCCGAACCCCATCTTGGGGCGGTAAAGCAAATCGTGCGGCAGGTAAGGCTCCATGGCCTGTTTGAGCAGCGCTTTTGTTTCGCTTCCCTGGAGCTTGACGTCTTCCGGCAGAGAAGCCGCCCATTCCATCAGTACATGGTCGAGGAACGGCGAGCGACATTCGAGCGAATGCGCCATCGAGGCGACATCCACTTTCACGAGCAGATCGTCGGGAAGATAAGTGTGGATGTCGGCCCATGCCGCGCCCGCTGCCGGCGTCGGCGCCGCCAGCAAATAGGGATCGAGCCGGTCCAATGGCGATGTCTCCAAATAGCCCTGCATACGCTCGCCATAGAGCGGCTCCTTGGCCTCGTCGCCGAAAAACGCGATCGCCTGCTGATATCTGCGGCTCGGTTGCGCATGCAGGCGCCCGGCCCAGTGCCGCAAAGCCCGTGCGGGCAGCGTCGGGCTCCAGGAGGCGGGCATTGTCTGAAGGATCTTCGAGACGATGCTCTGCGCCGGCGCGGGCAACGACGCTTTTTCGGCCCATTCACGGAAGTTCACATAGCGCGGATAGCCGAGAAAGGACTCATCCCCGCCATCGCCGTTGAGCGCGACGGTGACGTTTCGCCTTGCGACCTCGGACACGTAGTAGGTTGGAATCGCCGAGGAATCAGCGAAAGGCTCTCCATAGTGCCAAACGATGCGCGGCAGGATGTCCATGCCGTCCGGGCGCACGATGTATTCGTGGTGCTCCGTATCGTATCGGTCCACGACCGCTTGGGCATAGGGGCGCTCGTCATAGACCTGCTCCTCAAAACCGATCGTGAAAGTTTTGACGCGGGCCGTCGATTCCAGCGCCATCATCGCCACGATTGCTGAGGAATCGACGCCGCCGGAGAGAAACGCTCCCACTGGCACATCGGCGATCAGCCGCAGCCTTGTCGCCTCACGCAGGTGATGAACGAGTTCCTCGCGCAGCTCCGGGAGCGGACGGGCCGCACCGCTCCGAGGCTCCGGCAGAGAGAAATACTGCCGCAGATAAGGCTTCTTGCCACGTTCCTGCAGCAACATATGCGCCGGAGGCAGTTTATGGATTCCCTCAAAAGCCGTCAGTGGCGAAGGAACGTACTGATACGTCAGATATTCGTGAATGGCCTGCAGATTGGGCGTGCGCTCCATGCCCGGCCAGGCAAGGATACCCTTGATTTCGCTGGCAAAGATCAGCCTGTCCCGGAAGTGGGTATAGTAGAGCGGTTTCTTGCCCACCCGATCGCGCACGAGGACGAGACGCTCTTGGCGCCCATCCCAAAGAGCGAATGCGAACATCCCGCGCAGGCGCTCGACCACATCCAGTCCCCACGCCTCGTAGCCGCGGAGGATGGTCTCCGTATCGGAATGGGTGTCGAAATGCGCGCCGAGCGTCTCTAGTTCCTTGCGCAACTCCGAGAAATTGTAGATTTCGCCATTGAAGACGAGCACGATCTGACCATCGGCGCTCGCCATGGGTTGGTTCGCGCTCTCAGACAGATCGATGATGGAAAGCCGCGCATGCGCAAGGCCGATTCCATGACCGTTCCAGACCCGCTGCGCGTCCGGTCCCCGGTGCGTCAGGGTGCGGATTTGCTGGAACAGCCGTTCGTTGCCGTCGGGAAGCTCCGAACGGTCTGAAATGGACATGTAGCCCGCGATCCCGCACATGCTCGCCTCTGTTCCATCTATGCCCGCAAGCGGCGGGGCTTTTTCACGACCATTGCGGCCAGGCTGAGGCGTCCACGCCACAGGGTGCCGTTCGCCACTGCCAGCGCGACGGCTCCCCTAATCCATAAGGGGCTAAGAGTTGCGACCGCCCCAATCTTGGCGCCGCGCTGCCACGACGGCGACTAAACCCCGTAGAAATCGCGGTACCATTTGACGAAGTTCTGAATGCCCTGCTCGATCGGCGTCCGCGGACGGAAACCGACGGCTTCCGTCAACGCTTCGACATCCGCATAGGTCTTCGGAACATCGCCTGGCTGCAGCGGCAGGAAGTTTTTCTCCGCCTCCCGGCCCGCGGCTTTTTCGATGCACGAGATGAAGTACATCAATTCGACCGGATTGTTATTACCAATATTGTACAACCGATACGGAGCGTTGGAAGTGGCGGGATCGGGCGCATCCGAAGACCAATTCGGGTTCGGTTGCGCTACCCTATCGAGCGTTCGCACCACGCCCTCCACGATATCGTCGACATAGGTAAAATCGCGGGAGTGGTGGCCGTTGTTGAAGACGTCGATCGGCTCTCCTGCCAGAATCTTACGCGTGAACAGGAACAGCGACATATCCGGCCGCCCCCAGGGGCCGTAGACGGTGAAGAAGCGCAGCCCCGTCACCGGCAAGCCGTAGAGATGGGCGTAGGTGTGCGCCATCAACTCGTTCGACTTCTTGGTCGCGGCGTAGAGGCTGAGCGGATGGTCGACATTCTGATGGACGCTGAACGGCATCAGCGTATTGGCGCCGTAGACGGAGGAGGACGAGGCGTAGACCAGGTGCTCCACTGCGTGATGCCGGCAGCCTTCGAGAATATTGATGAAGCCGACGATGTTGGCGTCGATATAGGCATGCGGGTTTTCCAGCGAATAGCGCACGCCGGCCTGGGCCGCGAGATTGATCACCCGCTCAGGCTTGTGGGTGAGGAATAGCTCGCCAATCGCCTCCGCATCCTCAAGGCTTGCCCGCACGAAATGGAAATTCTCATGGCCCTCGATCTGCCGAAGGCGCGCCTCCTTCAGCGCCACATCATAGTAATCGTTCAGGTTGTCGAGCCCGATCACCACGTCGCCGCGCGCCAAAAGCTTGCGTGCCGTGTGAAAGCCGATGAAGCCGGCCGCGCCGGTAACGAGGACTTTCATCAAACACCGGTCCTGGACGATTTGCCTTGATCTGCGTGGAATGCCGCATAGAGCACGAAGCGATGGGTGGCAAAATAGCCTGCAAATTGCAACCGCCCACGCAGTGAAATGCCCCGCTTATGGCGGCCGGTGCAGGATGCCCCCCGCCTCGTTCACGGAGATAAAAGGAGATTTCGGATCGAGCTCACCGGGGCCTCTTGTTCGCTTCCGGTCCGCAAAGCATGTTCCGATAGAAGCCGTCGTAGGCTTCCACGCATGCCTCCATGCTGAACCTTGAAGCCGCAACATCTCGCGCGGCCACGCCCAACCTCTGTCGAAGCGAAGCATCGGATGCCAGCCGCAGGATCGCTGCGCCCAGTTCTTCCGGCGCCCGAGGCGGCACCACAAGCCCGCAAACGCCGTCCGCCACCGCCTCGGCATTCCCTCCAACATCGCTCACCACGATCGCCAGCCCAGCCGCCATCATCTCCAGCACAGCGTTGGAGAAGCCCTCTTCATGGGAGGCAAGGACGCCAATATCCGCCGCCGCAAGCAAGTCAGGCACATCTTCGCGCGCACCGAGAAAAACGACCTGATCCTCAAGCCCCCTGGCCAGGACATGCCGTTCCAGGTCATTCCGAATGCCATCATCGCGTCCCACACAGATAAGCTTCCACGCGCGAGGCATCTTCTCTTCCACGCTGGCAAGGGCATCGATGAGGTCTCTGTGGCCTTTGTAAGGGATCAGATTGGCGACGCAGACGACAAGGATGCAGTCGTCGCTGACATCCAGGCGCTTTCTCATCGCCCAGCGCTCTGCGCTTTCCTCCAAGGCGGGAAGATCGACACCGTTGTAGATGAGGCTGAGGCGATCTTCCGGGCAGCCTTCTTCGATGAGATCGTCCATGACGCGGCGGGAATTGGCCACGAGCGCGGTCATGCGGTGGTGCAGCCATCGCTCCAGCCGCGCCGCATGGCGCCAGCGCGCCTGGTAATGGTTACGGCTCCGCCGACTCATGACACGGATGGGAACGCGCGCGACCAGGGCGACCGGCGCGCCGACGAGATAGGCGCCGGGGAGAAAGAAATGTATCGTCTGGGGTCTTCGCCGCACAAGATATAGGAAGAGCGATACTGCTCTGTGGATCATGCGGCCGACGCGGCTCATCATGCCGCCGCTCCCGGGTCCCGCGCTGGGCTCACCGATCACCTCCACCCCCTGCGCCTCGAGCGCCTCGGCAAGCTGACCGCGATGCGTCAGGCAATAGACGGTCACGTTCCAGCCGCGTGCCGCCAACCTGGGCGTGATCGAGGCAAGATGCTGCTCTGCCCCGCCTCGGTCGAGGCTGCCGATCACGTAAAGGAGGGAGCGAGGATCCCTGCCGCTGAACTTGGACACTCTCGGCCTCGTCGGCGTTGTCGTTGACGGCTTCAGATGGGCTGCGAGGCCGTCCGCGCCCGCGGGGTGCATCCGCGAAGCCCGGGGACGGCGAGCCATCTCAGTAGGCGCGCAGAAAGTCGCTGTCGAGAACATGCGCACCATGTCGGCTTTCAGGAAGCGCGCTCACGCATGCCGCGGACAACGCTCTGCAGGAGGCACGAGAGCCTCTGCCTCCATGTCCGTCGTCAGATGATTTGGGACATGGTGGCGAGATCGATATCGGAGGATCTGGCTCCCTGATAGTTGAGTTTATGCCGCGTTCTGTTGGTGCAGCAAGCGGCGTTGTTCGATCGTCTTCTGTTTGATCTCCCTTCTTTGTCTGAGGATGGTTTCGGCCCGGCCGAAGTAGACGTCCGCAGGCGTCAGGTTGCCAAGGCTCTCATGGTACCGGTGGTTGTTGTAGTGGTCGATGAAGGCACCGATGGCATGTTCGAGAGCGCCCGGCAGATAGTAGTTCTCGAGCAGGATGCGGTTCTTGAGCGTCTGGTGCCAGCGCTCTATCTTGCCTTGCGTCTGAGGATGATTTGGCGCCCCGCGGACGTGATCCATGCCGCGGTCTTCCAGCCAGTCGGCCAGATCGCCGGAGATGTAACTGCTGCCATTATCGGAGAGCAAGCGAGGTCTGTGGGCGACCGTGGCGGTGTCGCAGCCTGAAGCCACCAGAGCGTCTTCGAGGGTAGCTGTGACATCGTTTGCCCTCATCGTCGTGCAGAGCCGCCAGGCGATGACATACCGGCTGTAGTCATCAAGGATGGTTGAGAGGTAGAACCACCCCCATCCGGTGACCTTGAGATAGGTGAAGTCGGTCTGCCAAAGCTGGTTCGGTCGAACGGTCTTGTCGCGGAACTCATCGGCTGCCTTGATGGTGATGTAGGCCGGGCTCGGGATCAGGTCATGTGCCTTCAAAAGCCTGTAAACACTGGCTTCGGAGACGAAGTAACGCTCGGTGTCGGTGAACCGCACGGCCAACTCCCGGGGCGACAACTCGGGCTCATCCAGGGCCAGATCGACGATCTGCCGTCGCACAGCATCAGGGATGCGATTCCAGACCCGACTGGGCCGAGATAGCCGATCCACCAGCCCGGCTTCGCCGAGCGACAGATACCGGTCATACCAGCGATAGAACCACGGCTGTCCGGTTTAATTTTGTGGACTGAGCGCACGGTGTTGATTCTACTCGTGTTCAGACGTTTGGCGCGTCTTCCGGACGCGAGGGAGCAACACCGTGCGGCACCACAATAGCGTTTTCCACGACGTCTTGAAGCATGTTCCCTGGGGCGTGTTCGAACGGCTTGTGGACAAGCACCATGCGGACAAGCATGTGCGTCGGCTGTCGACTGTCCGGGATCAGCGCCCATGGGCCATCTGAGGTGATTTCGTAAAGGAGGGTTTCTGGCTCATCGTAACCGCCAAGGAGTGGAGATGAGACAGAAACCCGGAA
>NZ_JHZK01000010.1 GCF_000688515.1 Afifella pfennigii DSM 17143
ACCAGACGCTGAAGAACCGGATCCTGCTCGAGAACCACTATCTGCCCGGCGCGCTCGAGGCCGCCATCGGCGACTTCATCGATCACTACAACCACCGCCGCGTCCACGAGAGCCTCGGTAACGTCACGCCTGCCGATGCCTACTTCGGCAGGGCGCCGGCCATCCTCGAGGAGAGAAGGAGGATCAAGGACGAAACCATCCGGCAGCGCCGCTTGCTCAACCAGCAGCCCGCAGCCTAACGTCAACCCAATCGAGCCAGACCCTCCAAAGCGTCATGGCCTCCGAAGTCCCGAAATATCTGACGACGGACATGCGATTCCAGATTGTCCTCGGGGCGGAACAGGCCCTGTCCGCCCGTCTGCCTCTGGCCGCGCGTGATCGCGCCCAGGGTGTCGAGCCGGCGGGCGATCGTGCTCAAGAACCGCTTCTCGGCCTTGACGTTGGTGGCGATCGGCCGGAAGAGCGGCGGCTGTGCCTGGTTGGTGCGATGCGTGCGGCCGAGCCCCTGGATCGCGGCATCGGCCTTCCAGCCAGGTTCGAGCAGGTAGTGGACGCGCAGCCGCCTGTTCCGCGCCGACAGCTCGGCGTGATACGACCTGCCGGTTCCGCCCGCCTCGCTGAACACCAGCACCCGCTTCCGGTCGTCCATGAAGGCGGCGGTTTCGGCAAGGTTGGCCGAGCTGGCGCGGGTCTCTACGACAAGGCGATCGTGGCCTCCGGCGCCTGTCCTGCGGACGATGCGGCGCGAGCGGCCCGTCACCTCGGCCACCATGTCGGTGCCGAAGCGCTGGACGATCTGGTCGAGCGCGCCGGGAACCGGCGGCAGGCTGGCGAGCTTCGCGATCAGCGCATCGCGGCGGGCGACGGCCTCACGGCTCTCGACGGGCTGGCCGTCGCGCGTGACCGGCCGCGACGACAGCCTCCCCTCCGAGTCGGTGAAGGGCTCGTAGAGCTGCACCGGGAAGGAATGGGCAAGGTAGTCGAGGACGTATTCGCGAGGCGTGATGTGGACGCGGACGTCGTTCCATTCCTCGGTCGGCAGCTCCGCCAGCCTGCGCTCCATCAGCGCCTCGCCTGTCGAGACGATCTGCACGACGGCGGAATGGCCCGCCTCCAGATCGCGCTCGATCGAGCGGATCAGGGTGGGCGTTTTCATGCTGATAAGCAGATGGCCGAAGAAGCGCTGCTTGGCCGACTCGAACGCGGAGCGCGCGGCGGACTTCGCCTGCTTGTTCAGCGTGCCGGAGCCGCCTTCGCCGCCGCCGGTGATGTTGGCGGCCTGCATCGCGGCATCCAAATTGTTATGGATGATCGCGAACGCCCCGGCATAGGCGTCGTAGATGCGGGTCTGCTCGGGCGTCAGCTCGTGCTCGACCAGCTCGTATTCCACGCCGTCGAAGGACAGCGAGCGGGCGGTATAGAGGCCGAGCGCGCGCAGGTCGCGGGCGAGCACCTCCATCGCCGCCACGCCGCCGGCCTCGATCGCCTCGACGAACTCGGCCCTGGTTGAGAACGGGAAATCCTCGCCGCCCCACAGGCCGAGCCGCTGCGCATAGGCGAGATTGTGGACGGTGGTGGCGCCGGTGGCCGAGACATAGACGACGCGGGCATCGGGAAGCGCATGCTGAAGACGAAGCCCGGCGCGGCCCTGCTGCGACGGGGCGGCGTCGCCGCGCTCGCCCTTGCCGCCGACCGCGTTCTGAAGCGCGTGGCATTCGTCGAAGATGACGACGCCATCCCAGTCCGCGCCGAGCCAGTCCACGATCTGTTGGACGCGCGACGCCTTCTCGCCGCGCTCGTCGGTCCTTAGCGTGGCGTAGGTGGTGAACAGGATGCCTTCGGGCAGCGTGATCGGCTTGCCCTGCGGGAACCGCGACTGCGGGGTAATCAGCAGGCGCTCCATGCCGAGCGCCGACCAATCCCGCTGCGCGTCTTCCAGGAGCTTGTCCGACTTCGAGATCCACAGCGCCTTGCGGCGGCCTCTCATCCAGTTGTCGAGAATGATGCTCGCGGATTCGCGGCCCTTGCCGACGCCGGTGCCATCGCCGATCATGAAGCCGCGCCGGAAGCGGACGGAGCCGCTCGCGTCGTCGGCAGCGGCCTTCACGACATCGAAGGTCTCATCGACCGTCCATGATCCGGCCAGATGGTCGGAATGCGCCTCGCCTGCATAGATCAGGGTTTCGAGCTGGGCGTCCGACAGCAGATCGTGGATGTTGGCCGGTAGGCGCGGCCGGTAGCTCGGCTTCGGCGGCGCGACGGAGGCCATCGCCGCCGACTGGACCAGCTTGGTCGGATGCGGCTGCCCGCCGGGAATACGGATCGCCTGGAGCGCGTATTCCTCATAGATGGAATCGGTGATGCGGCCGGTCCCGGCATCCTGCCTATCGACGGTCTCGTATACGAGATCGACGCCCTCCGGCTCGGCCAGCGCCTTCCTCGGCGCGGCCTTCGCCGCGCGGGAGAGATAGCCGCGCACGGTGCGGGGCGCGGGCGTGGCGGCGACCGGAACCGCGACGGCGGGATCGACCGGCAGGCGGGCCGGCACATGCCCGGCCACCCAATCCATCAGCGTCGCGGCGTCGGCTGCGATACCGCGCGAAGCGGGAAAGACGGCGGGATCGTCGGCCGGCACCTTGTCGATGACGGTGAGCCGCGTCGGGAAGGTCGTGCCGTGCTTGGCATAGACCGAGCCGTCGATCGCGGCTGAGAACACGACGCGGCCGCGCTCCTGCAGACGGGCATAGGCGGAAGCCCATTCGGGCGCGTCGGGCGCGAAGTTGGCGCCGGTGATCGTCACGAGGCGGCCGCCGGGAGCCAGACGCGCCAGCGCCGAGGCGACATGGCGGAACGCTGCGTTGGCCATGCGGGTCTCGACATTGGCCATGACGGAGAATGGCGGGTTCATCAGCACGACGGTCGGCGTCACGCCAAGATCGAGGTGGTCGTCGATCTGGGCGGCGTCGAAGCGCGTGACGGACAGGGCCGGAAAGAGGGAGGAGAGAAGCGAGGCGCGGGTCTCGGCCAACTCGTTGAGGACGAGCGTGCCGCCGGCGATCTCCGCCAGGATGGCAAGCAGGCCGGTGCCGGCCGCGGGTTCCAGCACCCGGTCGGCCGGCGTGATCGCGGCCGCCGTCGCCGCGACCAGGCCGAGCGGGATCGGGGTCGAGAACTGCTGGAAGGACTGCGCCTCCTCGGACCGGCGCGTGTGGGTCGGCATCAGCGCGGCGATCTTCGCAAGCAGCGGCAGGCTCGCCGCCGGGGAGCCGCCCTTGCGGTAGAGCGCCTTGCCGAACCTGCGCAGGAACAGCACCGTGGCCGCCTCGCAGGCTTCGTAGGCCGTCTTCCAGTTCCAGGCGCCCGCCGCGTCGGAGCCGCCGAAGGCGGTCTCCATCGCGTGGCGCAAGGCCGGCGCGTCGATGCGCTGGCCGCGTTCGAGATGGGGAAGGAGGAGCTGCGCGGCCGCGAGGATGGCGGCGGCGGTGTCGGGCTCGCAGGCGTGCGGGATCGACGCGGCCGCGTTGGCGGCCACGGTAGCGGGCATCATGTTCATCGGGGAACCTCGGGAGAGCGGGAACGGGACGAGCCGCGCAGCGCTCTCTCTCGACCGCACCGGCTCGAACCCGTCCAGGCCTTCCTCTGCCTCTCGGACCACCGGGACCGACAAACGGTCGGCCGATCTGCCGGAAGCGGATCAGCCGAAGCGGCGGCCTGATGCGGTGAAGGTGTAATCGTTGGCGACGATGGTTTCGTCGACCACCTCGTCGGAGGTCTGATACTCGTATTCGCGCTCAAGCCGGCGATAGAGCCAGCGTGCGAGATCGCGCAGCGCCTCCGTCACGTCATCCTCGGCTTCGGCGGTCATGTCCTGATAGACGGGACTGACGCGCCCGACCGAGATCGCCATGCTGTATTCGTGGCAATAGCGGCCGCGATGGCTGATGGTGGCATGGAGCTGGTAGAAGTTGCGGCGCTGGATCGCCTGGAGCGCATCGGCGATCCGGTGAAGCTCGCCATCCTTCGGCGCGTAGTCGCGGATGTTCCGCGCCGCGCCTTTGGCATGGCTGTAGTTTCCCTCGTAGCTGGCGCCGTCGCCCTGGCTCCAGAAGCCGGAGAAGAAGATGCACGGCTTCTGCCTTGTGCCGCCGCCATAGAGGGGAACGGCGCGGGTCCGCAGCCGCACGCCGAGGATTTCGCACACACGCTCGAAATCGTCGAAGACGAACTCGAACCAGTCGTGGTCGAAGGCGCCCTGCCGATACCAGACGCGCGCCTTCTCCTTCGCGCCCTCGGACAGCTCGTCGAGGCGATAGACGGTGGTTTCGACGATCTCAGGCATTGCGGCCGCTCCCATCGGGATCGCGGGCGCCGGCCATGATCGCTTCCGCCTTGGCGATCGCCGAGACGGCGCGTCGCCGCCAGAGCGCGAGTTCGGGCGCTGCGGGATCGGCGGCGGCGAACATCTTGAGAAGGCCGAGCAGCACCTCGAAATGCCGCGCCTTCCGGCGCATGGTCTCGCCATATTGCGAGGGGACCGGAAGGCTGCGCGCCGCATGGGGTGCGCCGGTTCCTTCCCAGATGCCGGTGACGAAGGTTTCGCCGGGGGTGTCGTGGGAAATCTTGCGGATCGACCAATCCTCGTCTTCCAACGCCAGCCGGCACGCCTTGTCGACGGTATCGGCCTCGTAGGGGCGAAGTCGGTAGACCGGCACGTCATGTGCGGTCTCGATAGTGAAGGTGGGCATGGAAGCCTCCTGAAACGAAAAATGCCCGGCGCGAGGCCGGGCGTGGTTGGGAGAATGGGCGGGGGGCGTCAGTGGCGGGTTCGCATGAAGGCGCGCTGGATCTCCGCGTGCCGGCGAAGCATCGCGCAGTAGAACATCCTGCGAAGGAGCCGCCGGCACGGATCGGCGCGGACTTCGCGCGGCACGTATTTTGCCGCCGCCCGGACCACGGCCCGGTCGGTATCGAGCGGGGCGACGCCGAGATCGGGATAGTGCGAGCGCAACATCACCGGCCTCCGTCATCGCGAGGTAGGAAGCCTGACGGGTCGTCCGGGTCCGGCGGAAGATAGGCGTCGTAGGGATTGCCATCGGCCAGATGGCCGAACGGCGTGAAGACGTAATCGCCGCCGTCGCGGCCGACCGCGCAGATGACGTAGCGCAGGTCGCCGGTCGCGGCGTCCTGGCATTCCATCAGCGCGAGGCTGCCGTCGCCCGCGGCTTTCAGCAGCGTGTTGAAGTTGGTGCGAGCATGGTCGGGAATCGCCATCGTGATCTCCTGAAACGAAAACGGCCCGGCCATGGCCGGGCCGAGAGTGAGGAAGGAACGGAGCGGCCGGAGCCGCTCCACGACTATTCGGCGGCGACCAGATGCTCGGGATCGCTCCCCTCGGCGCCGGCCGCCACATCGTCCTCGTCGTCTGCGAGGAAGGCGGGCAGCGCCTCGGCGTCGTCGCTGCTGCTCGCGTCAAGCTCCGGCTCGGCATCGAGCGGACGCAGCGGCTCGGGCAGCCAGCCGGTGTCGGCCAGAAGCCGTTCGGCTTCCTCGGCCATGTCGCCCTTCTTCAGATGGGCGATGAGGTCCGCCGCACGGTCGCCGGCGCCCTCGCGGACGGCTTCGAGGATGCGGGTCTTGGGAACGCGGCCGAGATAGTTGTCGACCGTGGGCCGGAAGCCCGCCTCGATCATGTCGAGCCCGGTGGTGCGTGCGAGCCGATCGGCCTCGGCCATGCGAAGGTCGAGACCGTACTGCGAGATGCCGGTGGCGCTGATCGGGTTCGGCCGCTCGTAGAGCGCGTTGATGCCGAAGCTGACGCAATGGGCGAGCAGCGCCAGGCGGCTGGCCTCGTCCAGCACGGCGAGCCAGTCCCAGAGCGCGTCGTCGTCGGAGGGAAGGTCCGCCTTCCAGCCGTCGTGCCGCTCCTTGACCGACTGCGCATAGGGGCTGTCCTTGAGGTCCGGACCCTGCTCGCGGAAATAGACCTCGCGGACGGAAGCCCCAACCGCGGCGCCGGTGGTGGAGCGCCCGAACGTGTCGCGCACCAGCTTGTGCAGCAGCGCCGTGAGCGCGACTTGCGGGTTTGCGCCTACCGCATCGCGCAGCGCGAGCGTGCGATGCGCCGTCAGTTCGGCCACCAGCCTTTCCGACAGGGGACGGATGACGTCTTCCTCGTCCTCCTCCGGCTCGGCCGGCTCGCCGCCGATGGTGATGACGGTCCGGATGACGCGCGGCTCCTCCGTGCCGCCGCCGTCCGCGTCGGCGCCTACGGCCTCCGGCGCTTCGCCGTCGATCGCTGCGGCCGGCTCGTCCTCGGGCCGGACATAGCCGCGTTCGACGACAAGATCGCCATCGGAGTCGACCGAGATAAAGACGCCGGCGGCTGCAATCTCGGCCGGGTCGTAGATGGCCGGACGGTTCTCGAAGGCGTCCAGGGCCTCCTCGATCTCCGTGAGCCGCTGGTGGGTCTCGTCGGGCAGCTCGTCGCAGCCGTCATGCTCGGCCATCAGGGCGTCGTACTCGTCGCGCAGCGCCTGGCGCTGCTTGCGCTCCTTGCGCGTGAGTTCGGGCAAGGTGCCGGCGAGCACGCGAAGGCCCCGCTCGTGACCGAGCGGGAGGTCGAGGCTGACGGTGATCCACTTCCAGCCCTCGGCGGCCACCTCGTCGGCGACGGTCCTGAGCTTGTCGGCAACAAGTCTGTCGAGGAGCGGCACGTCGTCCAGCCAGCCGCTGTCCTCCTCGTCGAACAGGTAGCGCGGCAGCACCGGGCCGCCGGCCGCGACATAGGCGTCGAGGCCGATGAACATGGCGCGCTTGTCGGACGCGGGAACGCTGGTCTCGGTGAGCATCTGGCGGACGTGCCAGGGTTCGCGGTAGTGCGACTGCCTCACGGCATCCCAGACCTGCTCCTGACGGGCATGATCGGGATTCGCGGTGAAGGTCTCCAGCAGCGCCAGCGTCATGCCGTTCTCGGCATAGACCTCAAGCAGCTTCGGCGAGACCTTGGAGAGCGCGAGGCGCTGCGCGACATAGCGCTCGGTGGTGAAGTAGGCGGTGGCGACCTCCGCCTCGGACATGCCGCCGTCGACCATGCGCTTGAAGGCGCGGAACTGGTCGAGCGGATGCAGCGCCAACCGCAGCACGTTCTCGGCCAGCGAATCGTCCACGGCCGTCGTCTTGGCGTCGGCCTTCTTGACGATGCAGGGAACAAGACCGTCCTCGGGGAAACGCCCCGCCTTCACCAGCCGGGCGATCGACCTGTAGCGGCGACCGCCCGCCGGGGTCTCGAAATCGCCGGTCTCGTTGCCGTCCGCATCGAGGATGGCGCGGACATTGAGGCCCTGCACGAGATCCTCGCGGCGGTCGATGTCGAAGGTGAGTTCGTCCAGGCCTGCCTCGACGTCGACCTCGCGGACGTTGCTGTCCGACAGCCTGATCCGGTTGAAGGGAATATCGCGCGCCCGCGAGAAGACGATCATCGGGACGGCGGCGGACTTCTTCCTGGCAGCTCTTGCCATCGTGGTTTCTCCACGACGGGCGCGGAGAGCCTCTCTCTCCGCTTCCAACCCGTCACGGAAAACCCGGTCCCCTCTCTTCCTCTCGGCTGTGCCGGCACAAGCCAGCGCAGCCATCGGCCGGAACGGTCACAAGGCGTACTGCCGGGGCCGTTCGTCGTTGACGCGGTATTTGCAGCGCAACGCCAGAATCGCGCCGTTCTGCCGCTCGACCTTGCGGCGAAGCCGCTTCAAGCTCGGCCTGGGCGGCATCCGTCATTCGGTCGAGGATGCGCCGGTATTCGGCCTCGTCGGCGCCGGTCCACCGGCTCATCCGGCGATGATACCAGCGCGACTTCGGACGCCGCCGGATGGTCTCGGCTTCGGCGCCGTCGCAAAGCCGGTGCTCGACAAAGGCGAGGTTGTGCCGGGTTTCCGCCAGGCCCGCCTCCATTCGGGCGAGCGCCGTGCGCGACTGGGCATAGGTCATCATGCCGCCCTCCTGTCGATAGAGGAGACGGTCTCGACGGAGGGCTGCCCGGCGATCTGATCGTCGGTCTGGTCGTCGGGCGGAAGGAAGGAGAGCAGCCAGTCGGCCGCCTTGCTGGCCTGCGACGCGGCGCGGAAGATTGCGCGATTGTCCTCCCGCATCGTCTCGATCCACGCGCCGATATAGTCGGCGTGGCGCACGGTGGGCTTGATGCCCAGAGCCGCACAACAGAAAGCGCTTGAAAGCTCGGCGACGCATTCCTCGATAAAATACTTCTTCGAGCCGAAGGAACCGCCGAGATCGCGCGCGAGGCGCGAGTGATGGCCGCTGGCGTGCGACAGCTCGTGCAGGGCCGTGCGGTGCCAGTTGATCGGCTCGAAGAAGGCGGCCGGAGGCGGCACGACCACATAATCGGGGACCGGCATATAGAATGCCTTGTCGCCGCCGATGCGGAAGTCGATGCCGGTGGCCTTGATGAGCGCCTCGACCGTGGGCTCGATCTGGCCGGGCGGCGGTGGCGGCACGGCGACGGTGACGTCTTCCGGAAGGTTCTCGCATTGCGCCGTATTGAACACGGTGAACCGCTTCAGGAAGGGGATGGCGTGGGCTTCCTCGCCGGTCTCCTGAGCGCGCTGCTTCTCGCCATCGGGGATGAAGCGGTTGGCATAGACGACCGTGGTGCCGCGCTCGCCCTTGCGGACATTGCCGCCCAGCGAGAGCGCCTGGTGGAAGGTGAGCCAGCCCTGGCCGGGGAACCCGCGCTCGACCACGGCGCCCCAGAGAAGGAGGATGTTGATGCCGGAATACTGGCGGCCGGTGGCCGCGTTCTTCGGCAGGCCGAGAAGCGCGCCGGCCTCGGGTGTGCCCCAGGGCTGGGCCCAGGGGACGCGGCCCGCCTCGAGCTCGGCGATGATCTTGTCGGTGATGTCGTCATAAAGGCTCGTCCGGTCGTTGCCGGTCCGGGCGCTGCGGTCGTGTCTGGCCATCGGGATTTCTCCGCGACGGGCCTCGGGAGCCTCTCTCCCGATCCCAGCCCGTCACGGCAAGCCCGGCCTGCCTCTCACTCTAGGGGGCGTTGCAGGGTCTCCCCGCAGAAGGGGGTGCGCCGGCAACGTAGTGCCGGCCAGGGGGAAGGCTTTCCCCCGAAACCAAACCACTGACTAACTGGCGCCCAGGCCCGGCCGGGTCGACCCACCTCCCCTCCTCCGCAACCGGCGAAGCCGCGGCTCGGACAATCATGGAAACGCCGATGTGGGCAGACCGCTATTTTTACGATGGCGCACGCTATTTCCGCCGCATGATCCACCAGCGCCCACGAGGCGATGCGACAACGAACGTCGCGCGGCGCTGAAGATCGCGGACCTACCCGCGATTTCGCGTTCACATCGGCACGATTCCGGCCCAGCCTCCGCACGGATGGAATGGTCCGTTCAGGGTGCAGCAACGCGCAGCGGCGGAACCGGACAGATCGAAAGGCAGCGTGCGCGAAAGGCTCACCCGCTATCGCGACCGTCCGGTGCCGCCGTCTCGCTGGGTCGAGATGGGATCAGCGTGGAATCGTGAATACAGCCTTCATGCTGATGGCGATGTATTCGGGACGGCCGGTCATTCCGGCCGAGGATGTGGCGAGGGACTTCTTCGAGCTGTCGACGGAGAAGTTCATCCGCAAGGTGTCATCCGGTCACATCGCCCTCCCCCTCATCCGCATGGAAGCCTCGCAGAAATGCGCGAAAGGGGTCCATCTCAACGACCTCGCCGCCTATCTGGACAAGCAGCGGGCCGCAGCGCTGAAAGAGTGCGAGCAGCTCAACGGCAACGGGCGATCGTAGATGCCGGCGATTCCGCTTTGCGGCCGGCGGTTGCCCCGATACGCAGGAGCGATCAGCCCGGCCGATTCTCCATTCCTGGCGGAACCTTCTCACTCTCATGAAATCATGGTAAAATGGTTTCATGAAAGCAGGAGACACCGAAACACGCGATCAGGCGGACGAACACCTGCAGATTCAGGTGCCGGCAGTCACGAGGCACGATCTCGGCATCCGGGCGGCGGAAACGCGCGAGCCCATCCGGGTCATTGTTCTGCGTGCGCTGAAAGCGTATGGCGTGACCGTTCCCGAAGAGGCGATCTCCGACCGCCGAAAAAGGCGGCGCGCATGACGGACGAATTTTCTCCGCTTACCCTTCAGGACTACGCCCAGCAGGCGTTGACCACCGACCAGCGCAGCGACGCCGGCTCCCTGACATTCCCTTTGCTCGGCCTGTTCGGGGAGACGGGCAGCCTGCTCAGCGAGGTCAAGAAGAAGCAGCGTGATCGTGCTTCCTATCTCGGCTACGCCGGTGCGGTCGTCGAGGAATTGGGCGATGTGCTCTGGTATCTCACGGTGGTCGCGGCTCGAAGCGGCCTGTCTCTCGATGACATCGTGAGGAATTTGGGATCGGAGCACCCCAGCCCGCAGTCTGCACCCGACAGCACGCCTACCTTTGCCTCCTTGCAACCTGCGATCATGCAGCGTGGTGCCGACCCTACCCCTGCCTTCGAGAAGACCCTGCTCCAGCTCGCAGGCGAAGTCGGCATGCTCCTGAGTGAGCACGAAGCCGTTCGTCTGGCGTCCGACCAGGCCGCGCTAACGGCCCGGCTTACTGCGATCATGCGGAACTTGATCCAGGCCGCAAACGACGCCGGCGTGACGCTGGAGGCGGCCGCGGTCAAGAATCTGAGCAAGATCTTCGATCGCTGGCCGCGCGAACGTATCTACCCGGCACCGCTCGACGAGTCGGCCGAGCCGGATGAACAATTGCCGCGCGATCTCTATGTCGATGTCTTCGAGCGCAAGGTCGGTGGCCGGACTTATGTGTTTCAGCGTTGCAATGGCGTCAACATCGGCGACCGGCTGACCGACAACGCCATGACCGCGGATGACTACCGTTTCCACGATGTCTTCCACTACGCCTATGTGGCGGTGCTGTCGTGGTCGCCGGTCATCCGCGCCCTCTTCCGGCTCAAGCGCAAGAGCGCTCCGAAGGTTGACGAGGCGCAAGACGGGGCGCGGGCCACCCTCATTGAAGAAGGCGTCGCGACCTGGGTTTTCGGGCAGGCGGTCAAGCTGGATTTCTTCGCCAACGTGAAGCCTGGCGAGTTGCCGTTCGACATGCTGAAGCACGTTCGCCAGTTCGTCGCCGGCTACGAGGCCGAGCAAATCCCGCTGTGGCTATGGGAAGAGGCGATTCTGCAGGGCTACGCCGCCTTCCGGTTCCTGCGCGAGCACCGGCGCGGCCGCCTTCACATCGACATGCACAATCGCCGCCTTACAATCGAGACTTTACCTTGAAAACACCGCGATCCTTTGCCGAAGCCCTTGCCCGGACCCGCTTGCCGTCGGTCTTCAACCCCTACTCCGACTGCTGCCCAGACCATGACCGGGCGGATGCCGCGCGCGTGAGGCGGCGCAATCTCGTGCGGTGCCTGGATGCGGCCCTGGCCGAGCACGTCGATACGATCTGGATCGCGCGGGATCTCGGTTATCGGGGAGGACGCAGGACGGGCGTGCCGCTGACCGACGAAGTTCATCTGGATCATGCCGCCGCGCTCATGGGCGGCATAGAACTGGATCGCGCGACACGCGGTCCGGCGGTTGCGGAGCGGACAGCCGCGGTGGTCTGGAGAGTCCTGTCCCGTATCGGCGAGCCCGCCGTGCTATGGAACATATTCCCCCTGCACCCGCACGAACCCGCCGACCCCTTTTCAAATCGCTGCCACACACGGTCCGAGCGCGAGGCGACATGGCCGCTGCTCACCGCCCTCATCGACATGATCCAGCCCCGCAGGATCGTGGCGATCGGACGGGATGCCGGCATGGCTCTGACCGGCCTGGACATCACGGTCGAAGTCGTCCGGCATCCAAGCTACGGAGGCCAGGCCGAGTTCATCGCCGGCGTTCATCGAATCTATGGCGTGCCGGACGACGATGGCCGTGAGGGGACCGGAGAGCTTCCCTTCGCGGCCGCTCACGCCGCAAGCGGGGCCGCTGCCTGATCGAAGCTGGCGATCAACTGACCGATCTCGGCGCGGGTTGCCGCCTTTCCGTTGCGCTTCGGCTGGTCAATCTCCGCATGGGTGGAAATGACGGTGAGCGCGCCGACCTTGAGGCCGGCTTCGCCTGCGACGAAGTCCATCAGGCGGCCGAGGCCGACCAGGTTTCCCAGCAGTTTCTCGACGTAGAAATGATTGCGGTACATGACCGTCAAGGTCAGCGTCTTCTCCGGGCCGGGTACGACTTTGAAGCTCATGAAGCTGAGGCATTGCCCGCCATAGGGCGAGTTATCGACATCCCTGCCTGGATCGAACAGCGAAAGCTCGAACTTGTTCAGAGCACTCACATTGTCGTCGCGCAACCGCTGGACGATGTTCCAAAGCTGATTGGGCGGCTCTCCCGAGAGCGTGGGATACTGGATCATGCGCTCGAAATAGTAGCCGGACCAGCGCTCGGTGCGGCGCACCTTCTTCAGAACCGTGTCGAGGAATACGCTGAAAAATTCGGGGGCGCCATAGCGACGATAGAGACCGGCGGGAAAGATCGTATTCGCAACCGTTTCGACTGACTTGTCGTAGCCGGAGAGAAATTCATCAACGACGGCGATCCGGGGATCGGCGAGTGTCGCGTTGGCAACCGGATCGGCCACGTCGATGATGACGTTGTACGCGGCATGGCCCGGCTGGCCATCAACGAGGCGGACGGCTTCTCGCCACGCCCTTGCGCAATCAGGCTGTGACGGAACGGGCAGATACATCGACCTCCTCCAGGAGCGTTGCGGCCGCGTAGATGCGCGGGCCTAGAAAGCGCTCGGTAAGCCAGCCGTAGCCGGCATCACCCCAGTTCGTGCCCCAACTGTTGCGCACCAGAATGGCACGATGTTCGCCGACGACGCCGTGACCGACCGCGATAACCGCGTGACGTCGATCAGGTTCGGGCAATTCCTCGGGTCCGGCATCGACGATGCCTTGCGGGTTTCGCAGATAGAAAGCGCGCGACAACATCAGCAGGACGATCAAAGGTCGGCCTTGATCCAGTTCCTGAATCACGCAGTCGATCGCGTGGCTGGCCGGTCCGCCGTTGCGGCCGAAGAGCTGCCCGACCTCGCTAGGTGGCATCCACGATGCGGCGTCTGCGGGCGTCGCGGCCAGATAGGGCCAGCCGCTCTCCTTGGGTTGACCGTCCTCACGCAGCGTTTCCAGCATGGACGAGAGGAGAGCGCCCGCGTCTGGCGGCCGACCGGCACGCCGTTGCGCATGATAGAAGGCGTATTCGCAGGACAAGGGTGCCCAGCCGGCACGCAGCGCCGCGTGGGCGTCGCTTGCCGCGAAAGCAAGGCAGGTCGGACGCGCGCCCTGATCGCGTGCCAGTCCGAACGAAGTCCGAAGATCGACAGAAACAGCGATTGTGCTCATGCGGCCTCAAGCAGCCTCCGCCGCTCGGCACGGGAAAGACCTTCCTGCTCAGGGCCGGTCAGGTCGACGTCGACAACAAGCGTGCTGAGAGGCGGGTCAGGCTCCCAGGGCCTGCGCTCGTCGATTTCCAGACGACCTCGATAAGTCTCCGGCGGCGCGGCCGTCACGCGACGAATCACAGAGCCGCCGACACCTTCCGCGTCGATCGCCTGAAGATCGTCCCGCACAATCGCGAATCCGCTCTCTTTGAGCTGGTCGATGTCCCAGAGGTAGCCGCCGCCGCTATGCTCCTCGAGCCGCAGAACGAACAGATCGTTGCGGCTACCGTCGATCCGCGATCCGGCGTCCCGCTTTGTCAGCAGCCAGACGTCACCGCGATAGTCTTGCGGACGATAGGCTTCGAGCAACGCTACCTTCAGTTCCCGCGGCTGGGTCTGAAGAAGCTCACGAGCCTGGGCGGCTGTGATGAATCCATGACGCGCGAGTGTCCAGCAGGTCGCCTCGTAGCTCGTCCCGATGCGCAAGGAGAGCTGATAAACCACATTTGGTCGCCTGAAATCGGCCACGGTCCAGCCCTGGCGTGCCGTATGCCACGCGATCAACCAGCGCGGCATCGTGAACTCAACCGCGAAGGCGTTGGCCTCGACCTCTTGGAAATCTCCCCCTGGCGGCGCCTGCAACGGCATCCTTCGAAGGATGTTTTCGTCATCAAGACTCGGCTGATGCCGCATGCGGTAATGTCCGAGTTCATGCGCGGCGGTGAAGCGCTGGATGCTCATCGGCCGTTGCGTCGTGACGAGCACGCCGGGCTGGGGATCGCTCAGATACGCGCCGAGGAGCCCCTGAAGCGGGCGCACGAGCAACGGCAAGTCGAGTGTATGGATGGCCGCGAAGACATCGACGTTCCCGCCTGCTCCCTCGATCTGGCGGCGCAGGTCGAGTTCCTGATGCAACCGCGTCGCGGCCATCGTGCCGGCGCGGACCGCGCTCGGATAATCCGCGGAAACCATTTATCAGCCTCGCGGAGCGCGCGATCTGGCGCGAAGATATTCGGCGAAACGCCCAAGCTCGGTGCGGTCCTGCTCGGAGAGATCGGCCGCCTGACGCGCCAGGTGGGCAACGTCGATAGGCAATCCTGCGGCGGCATCCTCTCCGGTGAAGTAGCCCACTGGCTGACGATAAAGCTTGGCAAGGCGGGCAAGCTCGATCGCTTCTACGCGGCGCTGGCCGTTCTCGATGTCAGTCAGAGCCGTGCGCGGAATCTTCAGATAGGTCGCGACCTCCTCCTGCTTCAGACCGAGATACTTGCGGGCGTCCCGCAGCCGATCACCCAGAAGGCGTCGCGCCTCGTCATCATTCTCATGTTGAAGTGCGAGTTCGGTCATGGCTTTGCTCCTTTTTTCTTCGTCCACTCTTTCTCCAGGCGGGGCAACAGATGCTCAAGCGCGCCGTCCACCGAGCCATAGCCACCAGCACGGACGAGGTT
The DNA here is from genome assembly GCF_000688515.1 of Afifella pfennigii DSM 17143. Classification (GTDB taxonomy): domain Bacteria; phylum Pseudomonadota; class Alphaproteobacteria; order Rhizobiales; family Afifellaceae; genus Afifella; species Afifella pfennigii. The sequence goes on from NZ_JHZK01000010.1 coordinate 14,916, forward strand.
TTGGGGCAGTTCAAAGCCGACGATCGGTTCCACGGCGCAGAGGATCGAGACCGCCACCAGCGAGTCGACCTGAACCGCCGCCTTCGCTACCTCCGCCGGAGTGGGTGGCAGCGCCACTCCCCTGATCGAAGCCTCGACCTTTACGGCCTCGATCAACTCATCGCGCAACTTGGCCTCGACAGCCGCCTTGGGAAATGGCGCTGTCTTGACGGGGGGTGGAAGAATCGTAGTGGCGACCATAGCTGTGTCTTTCTCGGACTAACAGCCAATATAATGTCGGAATTTCCGACATGCAAGACCATCCTGCTCTGGCTGTTGACGCCAAGTCGGCAGATCATTTTATCGCGGCGACTGGCAGGTCCGAAAGCGTCCACTGCGCACCGCGATCTCCGCGCTTGAGAGTTCTCGACGATCATGCAAACTCGCGTTGCAGAAGGATTGAAAGGAATGTGGCGTGGCGCTTGATCTAGAGCCGGGGTTAGTCGATGCAGTTCGATCGAAGCGAGCAGTCATTTTTTTAGGTGCCGGCGCGTCACTTGGAGCAAAAAAGGGGACCGAGACTATTCCCGATGCTAAAAGACTCGCAAAACTTCTGTGCGATGAATTTCTAAGTCCAGATTATGAGGATTCTGATTTTTCTACTATATACGATTTCAGTTGTTCTGCGCGAAGCACGAGGGAAGTTCAGGATTTTTTGCATGGAATTCTATTCGGATTTGAGCCGGCCGACCATCACGCGCTTATACCAAAGCTGGTGTGGGCTGGCCTAGCGACGACGAATTACGACCTTCTGATCGAAAAGGCATACAAACGCGACCATGACGCCAAGCAAACGTTGATAGCAAATACCCGCGATGGCGATGGAGCGAACGATAAGATCGGTCCCGACACCGTGCTTTATGTCAAGCTGCACGGATGCATCACTCGCTACCAAGAAATAGACCCGCCAATGGTGGCGAGCACTGAGCAAATTATCAATCACAAGACTGGCCGATCCGGGCAATTCGCCCAGTTCATGGAATGGGCGCGCACGAAGACGATCATTTTCGCTGGCTATGCTCTCGCTGATTACAACCTGCGAACTTTGATCGATGAGATACGCAAGGAAGGTGATGCGCACCCTCGTCATTACATCGTCCGGCCGGGTATCTTACCCACTGAGGCCGACTACTGGGCCGAGCGCAGAATAAAGACCATCAGCGCGAAATTCAGCGAGTTCCTAGAAGCCGTTGATCGCGAAATAACGGAGCACTCCCGCGCGCTGGCTCTCGCGCCGGTCGCGGTGATGCAGACGACCTTCACACGCTTCATATCCCGGGCAGATGCGACCGAGACTGATCGCCTCAAGACATACTTGGCCACCCGATGTGAGCATGTGTCAGCGAACGCCACAATCGAAGACGCCGACCCAAAGAAGTTTTATCGTGGAGCTGAGCTCGGATGGCTTCCTCTAATCCGTAACCTCGATGTGAAACGACGCGTCAGTCAGGACGTGCTTCAGGAGCAAATCCTGTCAACGTCCGTCACAAACGGGCCGCGTCTGGTGCTTCTCAAGGGTCATGCAGGATCGGGCAAGACGATCGTCTCCAAGCGTATCGCTTGGGACGCTGCGACGAAACACGACAGGCTGGTTCTGCGGATCTAGTGGACAGCACGTCAAGGTCTGAGGTGTCGGTCGGCCCGAACTAAGGCAGATGAAACTCGGCTTAAAAAGCTTTGGTCCATGGTCCATCACGATAGTGCCTAATGGACTGTTTTTATTATCCCTTCTCACTCCGGTCCGTCCAGTCCATCATCGGGGCGACGGCGAAGGGATGGCGATAGGGCATTTTTCCTCGTCGCTGGCGGTGGCGCCCGCTGGGCCGGGCAAGGTGCGCGGGAGGGCGGAAGGCGAAACATGCGCCCCCTTCCCTGCCGTCTGGCGGCCATGCGCGCAAGATCGGCGAGGCGGCGCCTTCCCGCAAGCCCCCGCCCCGCCGCGCGCCAGGATCGCGCGTTCAGCAAGCGGCGCGGGCGCTCAAGACGATATTGCCGGCACGTTCGTCACCGGGCGAGGAGGGTCTGCCGCGATGGAGGCGACGTCCGCCGAACTTGCGAACGCGCATGGCAATCGCTCCTGCGCATTCTCGCGCCGGGCCATCGCCGCAGGCCTTCAAGGCCGGTCTTGGTCACCCTCGGCTCCGGGCCGCCAGTGCAGGCACGGGGCCATAGGCGCGTTCCTCGCCGACAAAGCGTGCGCCAGGGGCGGGAAAACTCACCGGGCCGTTCGGCGTGTCGACGGTGATGCGCCGCAAATGAGGGTGGGCGGAAAGCCCCGCCATGTCGTTGACGGAGGCAAGCGCGATACCCGCCTTCTGGAGAAGCTCGATCGCCGTGGCGGCATCGTGACGGGCGAAGGCTTCGGCGACGAGCGCATCGGTCGCTTCGCGATGGGTCACACGCGCAAGATTGGTGGCAAAGCGCGGGTCGCTCGCGAGCGCCGGGTCGCCGAGAAAGACGTCGCAGAACCGGCTCCATTCACGCTCGCTCTGAATGGAGATAAGGATCGGCGCACCCGTCCTGGGACGGAAGGCGCCGTAAGGCGCGATGGAGGGATGCGAGAGGCCGGCGCGTTTCGGGGGCCTGCCGCCTTCGTGGTTCAGCAGCGGCACGGTCAGCCAGTCCGCCATGACATCGAACATCGACAGCTCGATCTGCGCGCCCTCTCCGGTGATGCCGCGGCGGATCAGCGCCTCCAGGATCGCCGAATAGGCCGTGGCGCCGGTGGCGATATCGACGATGGAGATACCCACGCGCGCCGGCTCCGAAGGGCCGCCGGTGATCGAGCAGAGCCCGCTTTCGGCCTGTATGAGAAGGTCGTATGCCTTGCGCTGCGCCATCGGGCCGGCTTCGCCGTAGCCGGAGATCGAACAGGTGACGAGCCGCGGATTGGCACGCCGCAGCGCCGCCGGCTCGAAACCGAGCCGGGCGAGCGCGCCGGGCTTAAGGTTCTGGACCAGCACGTCGGCCTCTTCCACGAGGCGGGCCATGGCGGCGCGGCCGGCCTCGCTTGCAAGGTCGAGCGTGACGCTTTCCTTGCCCCGGTTGAGCCAGACGAAATAGCTCGACTGGCCGCGGGCGACATCGTCGTAGCCGCGCGCAAAATCGCCCTCCGGCCGCTCCACCTTGATTACCCGGGCGCCGGCATCGGCGAGCCGCGAGGTGGCGAAAGGCGCGGCCACCGCCTGTTCGATGGCGACGACCTTCAGTCCCTCAAGCGGGCGCATCAGAACGACCTCGGCAGGCCGAGGACATGCTCGGCGACGTAGGACAGGATGAGATTGGTGGAGATCGGCGCGACCTGATAGAGCCGGGTCTCGCGGAACTTGCGCTCCACATCGTATTCGCAGGCGAAGCCGAACCCGCCGTGGAACTGGATGCAGGCGTTGGCCGCCTCCCAAGACGCCTTGGCGGCGAGGTACTTCGCCATGTTGGCCTCCGCGCCGCAGGGTTGGTCCGCGTCGTAGAGCGCGCAGGCCTTGTAGCGCATGAGGTTGGCCGCCTCGACCTCGATGAAGGCTTCGGCGATGGGAAACTGCACGCCCTGATTCTGGCCGATGGGCCGCCCGAAGACCTGGCGCTCCTTGGCATAGGCCGTCACCTTGTCGGTGAACCAGTAGCCGTCGCCGATGCATTCGGCCGCGATGAGCGCGCGTTCGGCGTTGAGCCCGGTCAGGATATACTTGAAGCCGCGCCCCTCCTCGCCGATCAGATTTTCCTCCGGAATCTCCAGATTATCGAAGAAGAGCTCGTTGGTCTCGTGGTTGACCATATTGGGGATCGGCTTGACGTCCATCCCGCCGCGCATCGCTTCGGCGATATCGACAAGGAAGATCGACAGGCCCTCGGACTTCTTGCGCAGCTCGGCGAGCGGGGTCGTGCGGGCAAGCAGGATCATCAGGTCCGAATGCTGCACGCGGCTGATCCAGACCTTCTGGCCGTTGACCAGATAACGGTCGCCCTTCTTCACGGCGGTGGTGCGGATCTTCGTCGTGTCGGTCCCGGTCGTCGGCTCGGTGACGCCCATCGACTGCAGCCGCAACTCGCCGCTTGCGAGTTTGGGAAGGATGCGCCGCCGCTGCTCATGCGAGCCGTGCCGGACGAGCGTGTTCATATTGTACATCTGACCGTGGCAGGCGCCCGAATTGCCGCCGGCGCGGTTGATCTCCTCCATGATGACGCTCGCCTCGGTGAGGCCAAGCCCCGAGCCGCCGTATTCCTCCGGGATCAGCGCGGCCAACCAGCCCTCGCGGGTCAGCGCCGCGACGAAATCCTCAGGGTAGCCGCGCTCCTGGTCGACCTTGCGGTGGTATTCCGGCGGGAACTGAGCGCAGAGCGCGCGCACTCCCTCGCGGATGTCCTCATAGTCGTCGCTCGGACGGGTCATCGGCAGGCCTTTGCGCTTCAAGATACCATTGCGGGACGAGTAGAAGGACCTTGGCCAGTACGCAAATATATGTTCTGGATGTTTTTCATAACAAATTGATATGGCATCGCTCGCGGAGAACGGCATGGATTTCCGGCAGCTGCGCTATTTCCTGGAAATCGTCGATCAGGGCTCGATCACCCGCGCCTCGAAGGCGCTCAACGTGGCGCAGCCGGCCCTGTCGCTGCACATGCGGAACATGGAGGCCGGCCTCGGCACCCGCCTCCTGGAGCGGAGCCGGTTGGGGGTTGCGCCGACCGAGGCGGGCGAGCTTTTGGCACGGCGGGGGCGGATGATCCTCGACGACCTCGCCCGCACCGAGGAGGAGATCCGCAGGCTCGACCGCGAGCCGGGCGGCCTGGTGCGCATCGGCCTGCCCGGCACGATCAGCGGCATCGTGGCGCTTCCGGCGCTGATCGCCGCGCGCGAGCGGTACCGGGGCGTCACGGTCAACATCGCCGAGGCGATGAGCGGCTTCATCGGCGACTGGCTGCGCGAGGGCCGTGTCGATCTTGCCGTGCTCTACGCCCGGGCGGAGGATGCCGTGGCGACCTCCGAACTGCTGCTGGAAGAAGAACTCGTGGTTCTTTGGCGCCGCGAGGCGGATCTTCCCGATCAGATCGGCCTGTCGGAGCTTCGCGGGACGCCCCTTGTCCTGCCGAGCGCGGCCCACGGACTTCGCGCCCAGATCGACGAAGCGTGCGAGGTCCTGGGATTCAGCCCCGAGATCGCCATCGAGATCGATTCCTACGCCAACATCAAACGGCTGGTCGCGGCGGGCTTCGGCGCCTCGATCCTGCCCTTGCACGCGGTCGCCGAGGAGGTGCGCAGCGGCGTCTTGTCGATCAGCCGGATCGCGGCGCCGGGGCTCTGGCGGGGGGCATACCTGATCCAGCCGACGGGCCGGCCCGCAACCCGCGCGCAGGCGGCGGTTCGCGACCTCTTGCGCGAGGTGATCCTCGGCCTTCTGGAGCGAGGCGAATGGGTCGGCGCGCGGGCGCCGGGCAGAACGTAAGGCGGTTGCCTTGCGCGGCCGGGCGCCCATCGGTCCCGCCGGGCTTTGAAAAGCCGGGCTCAGCCCTCAAGCAGAGCCTCGCGGACCGCATCGCCGCAGGCAAGCGTGTCCGCCGTGCCTTTGAGGTCGCCCGTGCGCGTCGCCGGATCGGCAAGCGTCTTCTCGACCGCGGCGACGATCGCCGCGGAGGCTTCCGGATAGCCGAGATGGTCGAGCATCATCGCTCCCGCCCATATCTGTCCGACCGGATTGGCGATGCCCTTGCCGGCGATATCGGGCGCAGAGCCGTGGACAGGCTCGAAAAGCGAGGGATGCCGACGGTCGGGATTGATGTTGCCGGAGGGCGCGATGCCGATGGTGCCGGTGCAGGCGGGCCCGAGGTCCGACAGGATATCGCCGAAGAGGTTGGAGGCGACGACCACGTCGAACCAGTCCGGATGCAGGACGAAATGCGCCGTCAGGATGTCGATGTGGTATTTGTCGACCGCCACGTCGGGATAGGCCTTGGCCATCTCTTCCACACGCTCGTCCCAGTAGGGCATGGTGATGGAGATGCCGTTCGACTTGGTGGCCGAGGTCAGGCGCTTTCTGGGGCGCCGCTGCGCGAGTTCGAATGCGAAACGCAGGATCCGGTCGACCCCCTGCCGCGTCATAACGGTTTCCTGCACCACGACCTCGCGCTCCGTCCCTTCGAAGATGTGGCCGCCGATGGAGGAATACTCACCCTCCGTGTTCTCGCGCACCACCCAGAAGTCGATTTCGCCGGGCGACCGCCCGGCCAAAGGCGACACCACACCCGGCATCAGCTTCACCGGGCGCAGGTTCACATACTGGTCGAATTCGCGCCGGAACTTGAGCAGCGAGCCCCAGAGCGAGATGTGATCGGGAACGGTGTCTGGCCAGCCGACGGCGCCGAAGAAGATCGCGTCGGTGTCGCCGATGCGGTCTTTCCAGTCGTCCGGCAGCATCTTGCCGTGGCGGGCATAGAAATCGCACGAGGCAAAGTCGTGCTCTTCGAACGCAAGGCCGATGCCGAAAACATCCGCCGCGGCTCGCAGCACCTTAAGCCCCTCGGGCACGACTTCCTTTCCGATGCCGTCGCCCGCGATCACGGCGATACGATGGGTGTTCGCAGTCATTGCGCGGTCTCCTCAATGGTCTGGTGGCCTCTAGCGGCAAGCCGGGCGGCAAGACGGATCGCGCTTTCCAGCGCGCCGGTATCGGCGACGCCCAGACCGACGATGTCATGGGCGGTGCCATGCGCCGGCGTGGTGAAGACGATGGGAAGGCCCGCCGTCACCGTCACACCCTTGTTGAAACCCCTGAGTTTCGTCGCGATCTGACCCTGATCGTGATACATGGCAAGGACGCTGTCGAACTCTCCCGCGAAGGCCTTGATATAAACGCTGTCTGACGGGAAGGGGCCGCTGCAATCGATGCCCGCGGCCTGCATGCGGGCGATGGCGGGGGCGATGACGTCGATTTCCTCACGCCCGAAGAGGCCGCCTTCGCCGGCGTGCGGGTTGAGGGCCGCGACGGCGATGCGCGGCCGGGCAATGCCGGCGGCACGAAGCACCCGGTCCGTCAGGCGCAACGCATCGCAGATGCTTTCCTCCGTGACGAGATCGAGCGCCTGTCGCAGCGAGACATGCGAGGTGACCCGGCTCATCCACTGCCCTTCAAGCACGTTCATCTCTCGGAAAAGGCCTTCATGCCCGATCAGGTGCGCGAAAAGCTGATGTTCATCGTTGAAGCGCCAGCCGCCGTCGAACATCGCCTTCTTGTGCAGCGGCGCGAAAGTGATGCCACGCACCCCGCCCGCGCGCGCGATCTCAACCGCCGCGGCCAGCGTCTCGCCTACCTTTCGTCCGACCTCAGGATCGGGACGGCCGAGGACGATCGCGGCGGGATCGAGGTTTCCAAGGTCGACGATCGGCACGGCGCCGATTGCGAAATCGGCTTCCGACGGACTTGCCACCGGGGCCAGCGGAACCGTGACCCCCGCATGCCGCATACCCATCTCCACGACGCGCCGGTCCCCGACGAGAAGAAAGTCGGCGACGTCCGCCATCCTTCCATCGGCAAGCAGTCGCGCGACAAGCTCCGGCCCGATGCCCGTGGGGTCGCCGGGCACAAGCGCCAACACCGGCTTGCCAGCGGGCGGATCAACTGGCGTGGCGTGCATTCCGGTGTCCTCCAGTGTCGGCAATCCAGCGGCTTATAGAAAGTCAAGGTTGCTTAATGTCAACAATCATAGATGATATAGGCAGATTTTCGCGATGGTTGTCGGTAAGACGCTTCAGAACGCGCGCGAACGACCGAAATTGCAGACAGTGGAGGATATGATGCCGATGCCACCGCTACGGCAGAGCCGCAACCTCATGGAGGGGTTTCGCCGCGAGCGTATTCGGACCGCCGGAGCCGAGATCAATCTCGCTATGGCAGGAGACGGGCCGCCGCTACTTCTCTTGCACGGCAATCCGCTGACCCATGTAAGCTGGCACAAAATCGCGCCGACGCTGGCGGAGAGCTTTACCGTGATCGCGCCCGACCTGCGCGGATACGGCGATTCCTCCAAGCCCGAGGGTGGCCCCGATCACGCCGCCTACACCTTCCGCAGGATGGGCGAGGATTTCTTCGAGGTCATGGACCATTTCGGCTTTAACCGCTTCGCGGTAGCGGGCCACGACCGCGGCGCCCGCGTGGCGTTCCGCATGTCACTTGACCGGCCCGAGCGGGTGGAGCGGATGGCCGCGCTCGACATCGTGCCGACATATAACGTGCTATCGCAGATGACGCTCGGCTGGGGCCTGGAATCCTACCACTGGTTCTTCATGGCGCAGGAGGCGCCCTTCCCGGAGAACCTCTTGTCGGCCGATCCGGCGTCTTACATCCGCTACAAGCTGGACAAGAAGAACGTCGGGCTTCAGATTTTCGCGCCCGAGGCGATGGCGGAGTACATTCGCTGCACCACGCCGGAGCAAATCCACGCGGTATGCGAAGATTATCGCGCCACCGTGACGCTCGATTTCGCGATGGACAGCGCCGATCACGACAAGCGCCGGATCGACTGCCCGGTGCTGGTGCTTTGGGGCTCCAACAGTCACTGCGGCCGGCATTTCGAACCGCTGAAGGCTTGGGGCGAATGGGCCGACGACCTGCGCGGCACCGACATCCCCACCGGTCACTATCCGGCCGAGCATCGGCCCGATCTCGTCTACCCGATTTTCTGGGAGTTCTTTTCTGGGCAGGAACCCAACCTGAGGAGGGTGCAATGATCCGCATCACGGCACGCGAAGCCGCGGAACGGGTGTGCGGGACGGGCGAGGTCGGCCTGCTCGACCTGCGAGAAGCGGGACAGTTCGGCGAAGGGCACGCGCTCTTCGCCGTGCCGCTGCCCTATTCGCGGGCCGAACTCGACATCGGAGCGCTGGTGCCCCGGCAAGAGGCGCCGCTCGTTCTCATCGACGCCGGCGACGGCGTGGCCGAGCGTGCGGCCGCGCGGCTTAGCGCGATGGGCTATTGCGACATCGCGGTGATGGATGGCGGGATGCCGGCCTGGGCCGCCGCAGGCCTTCCCGTCTACCAGGGGGTGAACGTTCCCTCCAAGACGCTGGGCGAACTCGTCGAGGCCGTCTGGCACCCGGCGATGATCCGGGCCGACGAGCTCGCCGCATGGCAACGCCAAGGCCGTGAGCTCAGGTTCTTCGATGCGCGCCCGCCGGCCGAGTACGGCAAGATGCGGGTGCCAGGCTCCAGCTGCCTTCCGAACGGCGAACTCGCGCACCGGCTCGCCGCCCTGCCCGCGCCGAACGCGCCCGTGATCATCACCTGCGCAGGTCGCACGCGCGGCATCGTGGGCGCGATCGGGCTTCGGGTCGCGGGTCATTCGGGCGAGGTCTTCGCACTCGAGAACGGCACGCAGGGCTGGGCCTTGTCGGGCGAGCGGCTCGAACGCGGCAACACCGCCGCCCCCTACCCCGAGCTCTCGCCCGAAGCCTTGGCGGCATCGCGCGCGGCGGCGGACCGGGTGATCGCGCGCTTCGGCCTGCCCGAGGTCACGGCGCGGGAACTGGAGAAGATGCGCGCGGAGAAGGGCCGAACGACCTACCTGTTCGACACGCGCTCCGCCCCCGAGGCGGCGGCGGATCCGATCGCGGCAGCGGTGCATGCTCCGTCGGGACAGCTGGCTCAGGCGAGCGACCAATGGATCGGGCTGCGCCGGGCGCGGGTGGTCCTGTGCTGCGACACCGGCCTTCGGTCCGCGCTCGGCGCCTTCTGGCTGCGGCAATTGGGCTATGACGCACAGGTTCTGCGCATCGACGAGGCGCTGCGCAGCCTTGCTCCGCCCGAGGCGATCGCAGCCCAAGCGAGGGAGATCGCAACGCTTACGGCGGATGCGGCGCTTCAGCGGCTCCGGCAAGGCGCGTCGCTCATCGATTTGCGCGCTTCGGCCGCGTTCCGCGAGGGCCATGTGAAGGGCGCCATCTGGGCTCGGCGGCCCCGCCTTGCCGAAGTGGTGCGCCGCACACGACCGGCGGCGGCGCTTCTCCTCGCCGAGGATGCCGGCGAAGCGGCGCTGGCGGCAGAGGAGATGCGCGACCTTGGCGTGAACGAGGTGTTCGGAATCGAAGGCGGCATGCCGGCCCTCATCGCCGCCGGGGCAAGCTGCGAGGCCACACCCGACAACCCGCCCGACGCGGAGCGTATCGACTACCTGTTCTTCGTCCACGACCGCCACGACGGAAACCTGGAGGCCTCGCGCCGCTATCTTGCGTGGGAAACCGGGCTGGTCGCGCAGCTGACGCCTGCGGAGAGGGCGCAGTTCCGGCTCTATCCGGCCGACTGAGCGGCCGGACAGAACGCGAAAGGGGCGCCCGCGAGGCGCCCCTTTTTCTCTTCCTCTCAGGCCCTGCGCGCCTCAGCCGCTCCCGGCGGCCGGTATCGCCGCGCGCCGCCGGCGGCGCGCCGACCAGGCGGTCAGGCCGATGGAGAGCGCCATCAAGGCGAAGATCAGAAGAGCGCCGGGGCGCTCCAGCGCGTAGGCGGGATCGCCGCCGCTGATCTGCCATGTCCTCAGAAGATTGCCCTCCACCAGGCTTCCAAGAAGCAGCCCAACCACCGTGGCGGCGACCGGGTAGTCATAGCGAACCATCGCCCAGCCGAGGATCGCGAAGACGACCAAGGTGATCGGCCCGGAGATCGTGCCATCGATCGCGTAGGACCCGAACACCGCGACGACAAGCACGCTGGGGATCAAAAAGCGCATCGGCACGCGCACGATGTAGCCCGCCAGGTAGACGAAGCCGAGCCCGACGCCGAGCAGAAGAAGCGCCTGCGCGAAGTTGGAGAGGATGATCGCGTAGACGATATCCTTGCTGTTGGCGATGAAGCTGGGGCCGCCGACGATGTTGTGCGTCGCAAAGGCGGCCAGCAGGATCGCGGTCGCACCGCCGCCGGGGATGCCAAGGGCAAGCATCGTCGCCATCGCTCCACCCTCGGAGGAAGAATTCGCGGCTTCGGCCGCGGCGACACCTTTGGGGTTGCCTCGGCCGAAACTGTCGCCATCGGGCGCGTTGCGCTTGGTCTCCGAATAGGAAAGGAGGTTCGAAATCGACGAGCCCACACCCGGGATCGCGCCGATGATGACGCCGATCAACGAGCCGCGAAGGATGATGGTGGGAAAGCTCAGCGACAGGCGGAAGCCGCCGATGATCTTGGCGAAGCTGATTTTGCGCGAGCCCTCGTCCTCGATGAGGTATTTCGTGTTCACCAGGCCGATGAGCTGGCTCGCCGCCAGCAGCCCCATCATCGCGGGAATGGTGGGAACCCCATCCAAGAGCCATGGCACGCCCATGGTGCCGCGAACGTAGCCGGCGGTGTTCATGCCCACCGTTCCAAGGAGGAGGCCGAAGACGCCGGCCAGGAGCCCGCGGGGAAGCGAGTTGCCCGACAGCGAGCCGAGCAGCAGCATCCCCCAGATTGCGACGGCCGACATCTCCAGCGGCCCCATCTTCAGGACCACGCTCGACACCGGCACGATCAGGAAGAGAAGCAAGAGGTAGCTTGCAAGACACCCGGTCACCGAGGCCGCGAGCGCGACACCGAGCGCCTCGTTGTGGCGCCCCGAACGCGCCATCGGGTAGCCGTCGAAGGTGGTGGCGACGGCGGAAGAGGTGCCGGGGATGTTCATCAGGACGGCAGGGACGGAGCCCCCGAAGCCGGCGCCGGTGTAGATGGCGGTCAAGAAGATGATCGCGGGCAGGAAGTCCATGTAAAGCGTCATCGGCAGGAAGATCGCCATCGCCATGGTGATCGAAATGCCGGGCATCGAGCCGAAGAAGAGGCCGATGAGAAGGCCGGGGATCACGAATACCCAAGCCGATGCCGAGGAGGTCAAAAGGTCAAAGGCGCCCTGGATGGAGGCAAGATCGAGCATCGCGGGGCCTTAAAGGATCGTCAGCGGGAAGGGGAACGGGATGATGGTGCCGTAGCCGTAGATCAAAATCGCCGTGAAGACCGCGCTATAGCCGAGGTTCACGAACCAGTTCCGCTCTCCGCAAAGACGCAAGGCGGCGAGGAGGAAGCAGAAGGTGGCGACGTCGAAGCCGATCCGCTCCATCGACAGCGCCAGCGCCACGAGAGCGGCCATGAGACCGGCGGCCTTGGCGAGATGGGACAGCGGCTGAGCCGGCTCGGCCTCCGCACCGGCGGGGCGGCGACGGAAGCATTGCGGCACCACCAGCAGAACCAGCAGCAGCCCTATCAGGGCCGCCGGCTGCACAAAGAGAAGATTGTTGACGCGCAGGGAGGTGGCCCGCGTATCGAGGAGATAGGCCGCGATCACGCTGCCGATCACGGCGAGCAGGGCGAGATGCCCCCAGTTCACGACGATCCGGTGGGAGCGGTTCATCGTCATCGGGCAGTTCCTTTGGCTGTTGAAGCAACGAGACCGCCACCCCCCGTTTCCAGGGGATGGCGCCCCGGCGGCGTGAGATCACGCGCCCTTCAGCAGGTCCAGATGCTGCTCCATCACCCGTGCGGTGGAAGCCAGCGCGGCGTTCGACGCCTCCGGCCCGTACCAGTCGGTGGCAAGCTGCTGCGCGGTGAGCGCTTCAATGACCTTGGGATCTTTGGAGGTCGCTTCGACCGCGGTCAGGATGGTGTCGTAGATTTCGGGGCTGCCGGCAACGAGCGAGCTATGCACACCCCAGCCGCGCTGCGAGCCGTAGACGAAGGCCGTGTCCGCGCCGCTCAGTTCGGTTACCAGCTTGCCGCCCCAGCCGTCGCGCTGGACCTTCTCGTAGACGAGAAGAGGCTTGATCTTCTCGGCCAGCGGCAGAAAGCCCTGTCCACCGGCAAGGCCGATGTCCACCACATTGCCCGCGACCGCGTTGCGAGCGGGGCCGCCGCCGTCGAAGGTGACGATGCGCAGGCGGTCACGCGCGATGCCGTTGGCGTCCGCGAGCAACATAAGGTTCACCAGGTCGGCCGATGCCGGCTGCACACCGATGGAGAGCGAGCCGGGGTCGGCCTTCAGCTTCTCGATCACCTCGCCGATGTCGGTGATGTCCGACTCAGCGCTCCTCGCCAGGAGCGTATAATCCTGGGACGGCAGGTTGATCATGTGGAAGTCTTCCAGGTTGAACGGCGCATCCTGGGTCAGGATGTTGAGCGGGATGTAGGGCGCCGCCGACGTGCAGAGCAGCGTGTAGCCGTCGTCGGGCTGCTGCAGGAAATAGGTATGGCCCAGTAGCGCGCCGGCGCCGCCGCGGTTGATGATGTTGAGCGGCTGACCAAGACGCTCCTGCAAGAACGGAGCGAAGGCACGGGAGAGACGGTCGTTGTAGCCGCCGGTATCGAACGGAACGACGACGTTGATCGGCCGGTCGGGATAGACGCCCTGCGCGCGCAGAACCGTAGGCGCGGCCAACGCTGCCGCGACCACCCCGCCGGAGGCCAGCCTCAGCATTGTCCGCCGCGTGATGTTTGTTGTCATGCGATTTCCTCCTTCATGCTGGTCGATGCCCGATACCCGGAACATCTACCCGCCCCACCCCGGCGCTTTGGCTCGAGAGACGAGCACGGGGACTGTATGGCGCCACTTCCTATTGTCAACAATTTATCGCGATAAGCGGCGAATTTACCATATTTCGTATTTCACGCCGCGTGCACTCCTACGGCGACACGAGAAGCGAACCTAGACCAAGCCCTCACGTGAAATCTCATTTTCGCATTGTTTTTCATTGCTTTCTCACCGGAGAAACAAGCCGTTTCGGGCCTCATTCCGCATCCTGACAGCTCAACTCATCTGCGAATTTTGTTGACAATTCTCTGACCTGCTGATTTTGAGGAGCGGGTTGCCGGCGCGCGTGAACGGGGTTTCGAGACGGCCGTCCGCCGCGCCTGAGATCGGGAGAAAATTCGACGATGAACATCGAGAATCGTGGCGCCGAGGGAGCCAGCGAACTGGCCGGGCTGACCCAAGAGGTCGCGGAATTCGTGCTGAACGCCAAGCTGGCGGACCTGCCCGAAGCGGTTGTCGCGAGCGGCAAGAAATCCATCCTGGACGGGCTCGGCCTCGCGCTATCGGGCTCGGTCGCCAAGACAGGCGAATTCGTCCGCCGGCATATCGCCGATATCGGCGCGCCCGCGGGCGCCGCAACCGTCATCGGATCGGACATTAAGGTCCCGGCGCGGTTCGCGGCGTTCTGCAACGGCGTCGGCGTCCACGCCGACGATTACGACGACACGCAGCTCGCCGTCGCAAAGGACCGGGTCTACGGGCTCCTGACCCATCCCACGGCCCCCGCCCTGCCCTCCGCGCTCGCTCTCGGCGAGACAACCGGCGCCTCCGGCGCCGACGTCATGCTCGCCTACCACCTCGGCGTGGAGGTGGAGTGCAAGGTGGCCGAGGCGATCAATCCCCGGCACTACCAGGACGGCTTCCACGCCACCGCGACCTGCGGCACCTTCGCCTCGGCCTCGGCGGCTGGCCGTCTCATGGGGCTTGACCTCGACACGATGAAGCGCGCGCTGTCGATGGCCGGCAGCCAGTCCGCCGGCTTGCGCGAGAACTTCGGAACGATGACCAAGCCGTTCCACGCCGGGCGCTCGTCGGAAAGCGGGATCGTGGCGGCGCAGTTCGCCAGCTACGGCTGGACGGCCGCCGGCAACATCCTGGAGGCGCCGCGCGGCTTCTTCCAGGCCGCGGGCGGCGGCTACGACAAGACGGCGATCGCCGGCAAGCTGGGCGCACCCTGGACCTTCGATTCGCCGGGCGTGTCGATCAAGCCGCACCCGTCGGGATCGCTGACCCATCCGGGGATGACGGAGATGCTGCGCCTCATTCGCGAGAACAGGATTGAGGCCAAAGACGTCGTGCGCGTGCGCATCGGCACCAACTCCAACATGCCGAACGCCCTCATCCACCATCAACCGCACAACGAGCTCCAAGCCAAGTTCTCAATGGAGTTCTGCATGGCAATCCTGCTGCTGGAAGGGCGCGCGGGGCTCAACGAGTTCACCGACGAGGTCGTCCTGCGGCCCGACGTGAAGGAGATGATCGCCAAGATCGACTTCGTGGTCGACGAGCGCGCCGAGGCCGCAGGCTACCACCTGATGACGACCTATATCGACGTGCATCTTGCAGATGGCAGCGTGATCTCCGGCGTTGCAGATTTCGGCAAGGGCAGCCCGGCCAACCCGATGAGCTACGACGAGGTGGCCGAGAAGTTCCGCGAATGCGCCGAGTTCGCGCGTTGGGACATGGCCAAGGCGAACGAGGTGGTCGCGATGGTCGCCGAGATGGAAGGCCTGCCCGACGTTCACGGCCTCATGGCGCTTCTGCGCCGCTGACGGAGGTCGCATGACAGCGGCGCCAAGCGCGGGTTCGAACCGGCCGTCGGCCCGGATCCGCCAGCTCGTGACGACCTATGCGCTCGCCGCCGTCGCCGGCGCCGCCGCTGCCTGGCTGGGCATGCCCCTGCCCTGGATGCTCGGGCCGTTCTTCGTCTTCGCGGTGCTGTCGGCGGCGGGCGGGCGCTTCCGGCTGGTGCCGAAAGGACGCGAGCTCGCACAGGTAGCGATCGGGCTTGCGATCGGGCTTCGCTTCACTGGCCCGGTCGTGGCCGCGATGCTTTTGCTGACGCCCCAGATGGTGATGGCGACGCTGTACCTGCTCGTGGTCACGACGGCGGCCGCCCTCCTGTTCCGCCGCCTCAGCGGGGTCGACCCGGTCACCGCCTTCTTCGCCACGGCGGCGGGCGGCGTGGCCGACATGGCGGTCGTCGCGGAACGCTTCGGCGGCGTTCCCTCCTCCGTGGCGGTCGTCCACGCGATGCGCGTGTCGCTGGTCGTGGCCACGGCGCCCTTCATCGTTCTCGGCACGGCCGGGACCGGCGGAGGTGGCGGGCTCGGGGAGCCGGGTAGCATAGCGGGGCTTCCGCTTCTGATCGCGGGGCTGCTGGCGGCCTATCTCGGCGCCCTGCTCTTGCGGCCGACGCCGCTTCCCAATCCATGGCTCGTCGGCCCGATCCTCGCCGGGATGGCGATGGCTCTGGCCGGCCTTACCGGGATCGTCGTGCCGGGCTGGCTGATCATGATCGCCCAGATCGTGCTCGGTGTCTGGCTCGGCTGCCAGTTCCGGCGCGACCTTCTGACGGCGCTGCCGCGCGTGACCGCCGCAGCGGTCGCGGTCGGCGGCTTCCTTGTGGCGATGGCCGCGCTCGGCGCGGCGGCGCTGACCGGGCTGAGCGACCTTCCCTTCGCCACGGCCTTCCTGTCGCTCGCTCCGGCGGCGGTCACCGAAATGGTCCTCATCGCCAAGGTCATGCACCTCGACGCCGAAACCGTCGCCGCCTTTCACGTGATGCG
This sequence comes from Afifella pfennigii DSM 17143, assembly GCF_000688515.1. Classification (GTDB taxonomy): domain Bacteria; phylum Pseudomonadota; class Alphaproteobacteria; order Rhizobiales; family Afifellaceae; genus Afifella; species Afifella pfennigii. The sequence continues at coordinate 31,271 of NZ_JHZK01000010.1, forward strand.
GATCGTGATCGTGGCGACGACGGTTCTGGGCATCTTCAAACTCTACTGCGCTATCGTGGGGACGAAAATTGGACCTTGAATACCGCAACCGCCGCGTTCTTATCATCGGCGGCAGCTACGGCATCGGCGAAGCAACGGCACATCTGGCGCTCGCGGAAGGCGCCGAAGTGGCGATCGCATCTCGCAGCGAAGACAACCTTGCAGCGGCCGCCTCGCGGATGGAAGCCGCCCTCGGGCGGCGCCCGCAGACGATCGTCGCCGACGTCACCCAGCCCGGCTCCGCCGAAGAGCTCGCGGGGCGGGTATCCGATCTCTGGGGCGGGCTCGACGTGCTGGTCTCGGCCGTGGGCGGCAGCATCCGCTCGGCCTTCGCCGAGCTGAGCGACGAGGACTGGCTGGGCAACTACACCTTCAACGTGCTTTCGACCGTGCGGGCGATCCGCGCGCACCTGCCGCTTCTGACCTCCGGCGAGGCTCCCGCGGTGGTGATGCTGGGCGCCGCTGCCTCCAAGATGCCCTATGCGCACCAAATCGTCTCGAACGTGCACAAGGCCGGCCTTCTTGGTCTCAGCAAGACGCTGGCCTCGGAATTCGCGCCGCTCGGCATCCGGGTGAACCTCGTCGCGCCGGGACGGACGCTGACGCCGCTCTGGACCAATCGCGCCGACAAGATCGCCGCCGAGGAAGGGCGCAGGCGGCCAGGCGATCAATGTCGACGGCGGGATCGCTCGCGGCCTGCTTTAAGGAGAGAATGAAGATGAGCGGACATCACGCCACACCTCCGGGAACCCCGGAGGTCACCCGGCTGCTTGCCGATTGGATCGTTGCGCTTGAGGGTTCGGACATTCCCGACGAGGTTCGGCGCGAGGGGCTTCGAACCTTTGTGAACTGGGTGGGCTGCGCCGTTGGCGGCGCGCGCCACGAAACGGTCGACGCCGCGCTGAGGGCGATCGGGCCGTTCTCTGGTCCGAAGGCCGCGACGGTGCTCGGCCGGCCCGAGCGGCTGGACCCGCTGAAAGCCGCGCTTGTGAACGGCATCACCTCGCATGTCCTCGACTACGACGACACGCATCTGAAGACGATCATCCACCCTGCCGGGCCGGTCGCCTCCGCGCTTCTGGCGCTGGCGGAGACCAGGAAGATGAGCGGCAAGGACTTCCTCACCGCGCTGATCGTGGGTGTCGAAGTCGAATGCCGTCTCGGCAACGCCGTCTACCCCGACCATTATGACCGCGGCTGGCACATCACCGGAACCGCCGGCGTCTTCGGCGCCGCCGCAGCGGTCGGCAAGGCCATCGGCCTGTCGCGCCAGAAGATGCAATGGGCGCTTGGCATCGCCGCCTCGCAGGCCGCCGGCCTGCGCGAGATGTTCGGCACGATGACGAAGAGCTTCCATCCCGGCAAGTCGGCCGAAAACGGCCTGCTCGCAGCGCTGCTGGCCGAGGCGGGCTTCGATTCGTCCGAACGGGCGCTGGAGGCGCCGCGCGGCTTCGCCTGCGTGATGTCGCAGAAACAGGACTGGACCGAGATCCTGGGCGAACTCGGGACCCGCTGGGAAGCCGGACTGAACAGCTACAAGCCCTTTGCCTGCGGGATCGTGATCCATCCGACCATCGACGGCTGCCTGCAGGTCCGCACCGAGATCGGCGAGCGCGTCCACGACATCGCCAAGGTCCACCTGACGACGCATCCGCTGGTGCTGGAACTGACCGGCAAGCGCACGCCGAAGACCGGGCTGGAGGGCAAGTTCAGCGTGTTCCACTCCGCGGCCTGCGCGCTGCTGAGGGGCGACGGCGCCCCGACGGCCTTCACCGACGAGGTGGTGAACCTGCCCGAGATCATCGGCCTGCGCGACCGGATCGAGGCGACGGCGGACCCGGCCTGCCACGAGGCCTCTGTGACGATCGACGTGACCTTCGGCGACGGCAGCACGATGCAGAAGCACGTCCACCGCGCCATCGGCAGCCGCGACGTGCCGCTGTCCGATGCGCAGATCGACACGAAGTTCCGCAACCAATCGGCGCTGGTGATCGGGACGGCGGCGACGGAGGCCCTTCTCGCGCTCGCCTGGAAAACGCCGGAACTGGCGGATGTCGCGACGGTGCCCCGGCATTCCGTGGCGGTGCCGGAGCTGGCGACGTGACAGCCGCGCGGGCGCTGCGTATCGGTGTTCTGAACGGCGACGACATCGGGCACGAGATCGTGCCCGCCTCCGTCACCGTCGCCAGCGCGGCGGCGGAGGCCGAGGGGCAGGCGATCGACTGGGTTCAGCTGCCGCTCGGCCGCGCCGCGCTCGACAGCCACGGGCACACCATGCCGGAGGGCACGCTCGATGCGCTGGCCGGGCTCGACGGCTGGATCCTCGGCCCCATCGGACACCGCGACTATCCCAAAGTGCCCGAGGCGGTGAACCCCCACCCCATCCTGCGCAAGCATTTCGATCTCTTCGCCAACCTGCGCCCCACACGCTCCTACCCGGGCATCGGCTGCCTGCGCGACGACATCGATCTGGTGATCGTGCGCGAGAACAACGAGGGGTTCCAGCCCGACCGCAACCTCCATATGGGCAGCGGCGAGTTCCGCCCGAACCCGGACCTGACGATTTCGGTGCGCGTGATCTCGCGCGAGGGGTCGCAGAAGGTGGCGCGCGCCGCCTTCCAGATCGCCCAAACCCGCAAACGGCGACTGACGCTGGTTCACAAGAACACCGTCTTCAAGCTCGGCTGCGGCATGTTCGTGGAGGGCTGCTACGAGGTGGCCGAGGAGTTTCCCGACGTTACCGTCGAGGAGGTGATCGTCGACACGATGGCCATGCGGCTGGTGCGCGATCCGCAGAGCTTCGACGTGATCGTGACCACCAACATGTTCGGCGACATCCTGACGGACGAGGCCGCCGGACTTGTCGGCGGGCTCGGCATGGCGCCGGGCCTTTGCATCGGCCGAGGATCGATCGCCATGGCGCAGGCGACCCACGGCTCGGCCCCCGACATCGCGGGCAAGGGCATCGCCAATCCTTATGCGATGATCGAATCCACGCGGATGCTGTTCGAATGGCTGGGACACCGGCACGAACGGCCGGCCTGCCTGGCGCTTGCCGCCCGCATGCGGCGCGGCATGGACCGCGCGCTTGCCGACCCCGCCACAAGGACGCCAGACATACGCGGAAGCGCCACGCAGCAGGCGATGGTGGAGGGCATCCTGGCGGGGATGGAGGAGTGAAGAAACCGCCAAGTGGTGAAAACAGAGGTTCCTTTCGCTGGATCGAGGCGGTTTTGGTATATAACGACCGGTATATTCGGGTCTTGTGATGAAGGAGCGATCGTGTCGGACGGCAGCGCATTCGACGGGGTCATGCCGATGGCCGAGCCGAAGACGGATCGCTCGCTTTCGCTTACCGAGCAGACGGAACGCCGGCTGGAACATCTGATCCTGACCGGCGAATTGCTGCCGGGCGAGCGGCTGAACGAGCTTGAGCTCGCGCAGCGCTTCGGGATCAGCCGCGGCCCGGTGCGCGAGTCGATGCAGGCGCTCTACGCCAAGGGCCTCGTGGAGATGATCCGCAACCGCGGCGTCTTCGTGCGCGCCATCTCGACCAAGGAGGCGATGGAGCTCTACGACGTGCGGGCGGCGGTCTTCGGACTGGCCGGGCGCATCCTCACCGACCTCGTCGATGACGACATCCTTGCCCGCATGCACCAGTTCCTGGAGGAAATGGAGGTGCTGGCCAGGACGCGGAACTTCGACGATTATTATCGGCTGAACCTCGCCTTCCACGATTATCTCATCACCACCACCGGCAACAGTATCCTCGTTGCCGAGTACCGCGGCTTCGTGAGCAAGCTGCATCTGTGCCGCGCGCGCGGGCTCGTTCAGGCCGGCGGCCTTGCCGTTTCGAACCGCGAACACCGCGAAATGGTCGATGCCATCGCCTCCGGCGACAGGCTGCGGGCGCAGGAGGCGTTCTTCCGCCACGTCGAGCGTGCGAAGCTTCGCTTCCGCTCGACCGTGGAGCAGGCCGGCACGACAACGGGCTGATCCCGCCCCCATCCAAAGACCGCATGCAAGGCGTGGGCGCGCCGCCTGGCGCTGGGCGCCAGCATATTGTCGACGCAATGCGCTGGCGGATTGACGTTGGCACATCAATCGCCGACAATATTTTCATCTAGTTCTTATTTTTTCCAAGATTGCCGACAAATTAGGAGGGCGCTGCGATGACGGCGGAGCTTCGACAGCCGGGAACGGGCGACGCCACGGCGCATCTTGAAGGGCTAACGGCCGCGGCTGCGCGCTTTGCGGCCACGCACCTTTTCGAGCATCTCGATGCTGAGACATTGCGGATCGCTCGGCGCTGCATGCTCGATGGGCTGTCGGTGATGCTGGCGGGGAGCGACCAGCCCGGCATGGCGCCGCTCCTGTCGTTCCTCGAAACGCAGGCAGGCGCAGCCCAGGCACGGCTTATCGGCCTTGCGCATCCGGGTCTGCCGGCACCGGCCGCGGCGCTCTGGGCCGGAACCGCCGGTCACGCCATGGACTGGGACGACACCCAGCTCGCCGAGGGGCCCGGACGTCCCTACGGGCTTTTGATGCATCCCACGGTGCCGCCGCTCGCGGCAACGCTCGCGCTTTGCCAGACCGTCGCGGCAGAGACCGGCGCGCCGGTCGACGGACGGCGCTTTCTCGCCGCCTTCACGGCGGGCTTTGAAGTGGGCTGCAAGGTGGCCGAGGCCATCGCTCCCGACCATTACATGCGCGGCTTCCACACTTCGGGCACGATCGGCACCTTCGCGGCGGCGGCCGCGGCGTCGAACCTTTTGGGTCTCGACAGCGAACAGACCGCGCGCGCCCTGGGGATCGCGGCCTCGATGGCCGCCGGCATCCGCGCGGGCTTCGGCACGATGACGAAGCCGCTGCATGTCGGGCGCGCAGCCGAGAACGGCGTCACCGCCGCGCTCCTGGCCCGGCACGGCCTTTCGGCGAACACGGAGGCGCTCGACGGGCGCTGGGGCTACCTTGCCATCGCCGGTCCCGGCGGCGAGCCCGCGCTCGTGCGCGAGCGCTTCGGGGCACCGCATGCGATGGTCTCGCCGGGGGTCAGCATCAAGCCCTACCCCTCCGGCGTGCTGACCCATCCCAGCATGGACGCCATGCTCTTTCTGATGCGCGAGGAGGGGCTCGCGGCAGAGGACATCGCCGCCGTGCGGCTGTGCGCCGGCTCGAACGTGCTCGGCCCGATCCGCTTCCGCATCGCCCGCACCGAGCTTGAGGGCAAGTTCTCCTTCGCTTTCCTTCTTGGCGCGATCATCCTGCGCGGACGCGCCGGCAAAGCCGAGTTCACGGACGCATTCGTCGCCTCGCCCGCCTGCCAGGACATGCAGGCACGGATCGAGACGCACTTCGATCAAGAGATCGAGGATATGGGCTGGGACCGCATCCGCTCGCGCGTGGAGGTCACCACCCATGACGGACGGGTCCTGAGCCGCTGGGCCGACGAGGCCTATCGCGGCGGCCCGCACAACCCGCTGTCAGACGCCGATCTCGCCGGCAAGTTCCGCGACTGCGCCGAGGGGCTTCTGGATGGAGCGCGGCAGGAGGAGGCGCTTGCCCGCGTCATGGCCTTTGAGGAAGAGAGGGACGCCGCAGAGCTGTTCGATATCCTCCAGTGGCAGAGCCCCCCGACAGGGCGCCGACGCCCGCGCGGCCTTTTTTGACAATCTGCGGCACGTCAAGCAGACCACCGCTTTCGACAAGGAAGCAAAGCGAGGCTCGCGCTACTTAGCGCCCTGATGCGGGCCGCACGGCCGGCGCCAGGGCCGGCCGCCTCCTGCCGCCCTACGGCCGGCCGGTGAACCACATCTTCTGCATCAGCCCGTCGCGGCGGACGAAGTGGTGATAGAGCGCGGCGCCGGCATGCACCGTCACGAGCGCCAGGATGAGACGCGCGCCGAAGCCGTGCGGCCGGCGCGGACGCAGCATCTCGAAAGGTGGCAGCATGCCCGGCGCATCAGTCAAAAGCTGCGGCGCGGCGCCCGAGCGCAGGATGAGGCTGAGGCCGCTGACGGTCATGCCGAGGGGAACCAGAACGAGAAGGAGATGCACGGCCCTCGCCAGCACGCCCTTGCGCTCCGCGCCGCCGGCGCCCGGGACCTGCTTCGGCTCGGCCACCCACCAGGCGATGCGCGCCAGGGTCAGCACCGCCGCCAACAGGCCGGCAAGGACATGCAGGCGCAAGGCGTCACGCCCCGCCATGCCGATATTGTCGGCCGCAAAGCCGGAGACGAGCGCCACCAAAACCGTCGCGGCGATCGACCAATGCAGGAAGACCCTCACCTCGCCATAGGCTCGCGGCGTGCTCCTTATCATCATCGCATATCTCCCTCGGCTGCGGCGCGGCAGAAAGGCATGCAGGCCAGCAGCGCCATCCTCATCTCGCCGCGCCAATCACATAGCAAGCTATGTATCATCGCATAGCTTGCTATGTAATAGACATCTAGGAAAATGCTCCGGCTCTGCCACATATGCTGCGCATGGATGAGCTCCCGCCCCGCACCATCGCGCCGGTCTGTGGCCGGCCCTTACGGCTTTCAGGAGGAAACAACGCAAGGAAACGCGCGCCCCGCATCGCCGGCGCGTGCAAGCCGGCGCTTGGTGAAACGGCCTCTGCCGTGTCACATCGGCGATGATGGACGCTTCCGACACGCCGATATCGCCCGCCGGGCCGGGCGCACGCCGCCGCCGGCTCGGCGTCTTCGCCTGGTGCTCCTACGACTTCGCGCATTCGGCCTTCGGCACCATCGTCACCACCTTCATCTTCGCCCCCTATTTCATCTCCGCCGTGGCGCCGAGCCCGACGGAGGGCACCGTCATGTGGGGTCATACGACGAGCATCGCGGCGCTGTGCGTGGCGGTGCTGAGCCCCGCGCTCGGGGCCATCGCCGATCGCGGCGGACGGCGCAAACCGTGGATCGCCACCTTCACCAGCCTGTGCGCCGTGCTTGCCTGCGCGCTTTACTTCATCGAGCCTTCGACGGATTTCGTCTGGCCGGCGCTCATCCTCTTCGCCATGGCGCTGATCGCCTCCGATCTTGCCTGGGTGTTCTACAATTCCATGCTGCCGACGCTGATCGCGCGCGAGCGCGTCGGGCGTATCTCCGGCTGGGCCTGGAGCCTGGGCTATTTCGGCGGCATGGCCTCGCTCGTCCTCGCCCTTGTCTTCTTCGTGCGCGAGGACGCGCCGCTGAAAGCGCTCGACAGCGGCGCCCTTGAATCGGTGCGCGCCACGGCCATCCTCGCAGGCCTGTGGTTCGCGCTCTTCGCCCTGCCGCTCTACTTTCTGACACCCGACACGCCGAAACTGCCGATGTCCGTCGGCGCGGCGGTGACCTCCGGTCTGAAGGACCTCGCCGCGACGCTGCGGCATGCCAGGCGCCACGCCAATATCGCCTTCCTGCTTCTGTCCTGGCTGTTTTCCTCCAACGGGCTGGCGACGCTGTTCGCCTTCGCCGGCATCTACGCCGCCGGCACCTTCGGCATGTCGCTCAGCGAGGTCACGCTGCTGGCCATCGGCGTCAACGTCACAGCCGGCATCGGCGCGGCTATCTTCGGCTGGGTCGACGACTGGCTGGGGCCGAAGAAGACGATCCTCGCGGCGCTCCTCGCCCTCTTCGTCCTCGGCACGATCCTGGTGCTCACGGAGGAAAAGGCCGTGCTGTGGGCGGGCGGTCTGGCGCTCGGCGTCTTCATAGGACCGGCGCAATCGGCAAGCCGCTCCTTCATGGCGCGCCTGGCGCCGCCGGGAATGGAGGCGCAGATCTTCGGGCTCTACGCCCTGTCGGGGCGGGTCACCGGCTTCATCGGCCCGGCCGTGCTCGCCTTCGTCACGGCGGCCTTCGACAGCCAGCGCGCCGGCATGGCCTCCATCCTCGTCTTCTTTGTCCTCGGCATGGTGACGCTTTTGTTCGTGCGCGAGCCGGCGAAGGAGGGGGCGGCATGAAGCGCCATAGCGCCTGCCCAAATCCGGGCGGCACCGTGGCGCCCCCCGCAGGCTCCTACTTCACGTCGTCGACCACCTCGAAGCCCTCAAACTCCGGCGGGCCGAGATAAAGCGGCTTGTTGTCGCCGGCATTCTTGTGGGCGGCACGGAAATGCTCCGATTTCGTCCAATTGGCAAAATCGTCGAAGGAGCGCCAGACGGTGTGCGAGGCAAAGAGCACGTGATCCTCGCGCTCGGGGCCCTTGAGGAACTGGAACTCCACGAAGCCCGGCACCCTGGAAAGCTGGGAATCGCGGCTGCGCCAGATCTCGGTGAACTCCTCCACGGCCTCCGGGCGGACCTTGAAACGGTTCATGGCGATAAACATGGGTGAAATCCCTCAATTGTCGGCCTTCCGCCGAAAACATGACAATGACAATCGCCTTATAGCCGGCTCGGCACGGAAAGCCAGCCTCTCTGGAGCCTTTCCAGGACGGCAGGAACGGGCGCGCCTTACGCGGCGCGGCCCATCAAGCGGATCGCGGAGACGATTTCGCCAAGCTCGTCAACGACCTGATCGGCGCCGAGCTCGGCGGGAGGTATGGCGGTGTAGCCGTAGCTGACGGCGATGACCGCAAGGCCGGCGGCACGGGCGGCGCCGATATCGGCCGGACTGTCGCCGACCAAGAGCGCCTCCTCGGCGGCAACGCCAAGCTCCTTCAGCGCCCGGAAGACCACGGCGGGATCGGGCTTCTTCGGCAGGCCGCTATCGCCGCCGATGACGACGGAGAAGAAGCGCTCGACCTTCAGCCCCTCCAGGATGAGCCGCGTCGCCTCGGCCGGCTTGTTGGTGAGGACGGCAAGGCGGATATCCTCGCCGGCAAGGCTCTCAAGCGTTTCGGCCACGCCGGGAAAGAGCCGCGTCTTCAAGGTGGCGCGCGGCTCGTAGAGCGACAAGAAGAGGCGGGTGAAGCCTTCCAACTCCTCGCCGGCCAGCTTGCGCCCGCGCGCGGCAAGGCCCCGCTCCACCAGCCTTTCCACCCCGTCGCCCACCATCTTGCGCACCTCGCCCTCCGACAGAGGGTCGAGGCTCTCCGCCTCCAGAAGCGCGTTGAGCGCCCCGGCAAGGTCCGGGACGGAATCGACGAGCGTTCCGTCAAGATCGAAGAGGATGGCCCTGGGCCAGGTGGCGGCCGCCATCAGGCGGCCTTCCATTTGATGGAGCAGCCCATGGAGGGGATCTGCTCGCGCGGGCCCTCGCCGGTCTCGGCGACCTGCCTCATCGCCTCGAACAATTCGCGCGGCGCATCGCTCGGCCCCGCCTGCTTGCGCGAGGCGTCGAGGCGGCCGCGATACTGCAGCTCCAAATCGGCGTTGAAGCCGAAGAAATCCGGCGTGCAGACCGCGTCCCAGGCGCGCGCCACCTCCTGGTCCTCGTCGTGCAGATAGGGGAAGGCAAAGCCGTGCTCTTGGGCAAACCTCGCCATGTTGTCGAAGGAATCGTCGGGATAGGTCTCAGCGTCGTTGGAGCAGATGGCGACGGTCTTGACGCCAAGCGCCTCCAGTTCCTTCGCATCGCGCACCAGCCGGTCGATGACGGCCTTCACATAGGGGCAATGGTTGCAGATGAAGGCGACGAGCGTGCCCTTCTCGCCGGCCAGCTCGGCCAGGGAATAGGTGTTGCCATCGGTCGCCTTCAGCCGGAAATCCGGCGCCTTCCAGCCGAAATCGCAGATACCGGCGGTCGCTGCCATGCAAATCCTCCTTACGCAGCCTTCCGCAACGCGCCCTCGGCGGCGCCGCGGATGGCTTCGATGTTCTGGCGGTAGGCCTCCTCGTTGCCGCCCTTGAAGACGGCCGAGCCGGCGACGAGAACGTCCGCCCCGGCCTCCGCGAGCGCCGGCGCGGTCTCAGGCGTGACGCCGCCATCGATCTCGATGCGGATGTCGCGGTCGCCGATCATCGCCTTCACCCTTCGCACCTTCTCCACCACCGCGGGGATGAAGGCCTGACCGCCGAAGCCCGGATTAACGCTCATCAGCAAGATGAGGTCGAGCCGGTCGAGGACATATTCCAGCGTCGTCTCCGGCGTGGAGGGGTTGAGCGAGACGCCCGCCTTGACGCCGAGACCGCGGATCGCCTGAAGCGAGCGGTCGAGATGCGGGCCGGCCTCCTGATGGACGGTGATGTATTCGCAGCCGGCCGCGGCGAAGGCCTCCAGATAAGGGTCGGCAGGAGCGATCATCAAATGGCAGTCGAAGACCTTCGGCGAGGCGCCGCGCAACGCCTTGATGACCGGCGGGCCAAAGGTGATGTTGGGGACGAAGTGGCCGTCCATGACGTCGAGATGGATCCAATCGGCGCCGGCCCGGTCGACGGCGGCGACCTCCTCGCCGAGCTTGGCGAAGTCGGCGGAAAGGATGGAGGGGGCGATCAGAATGTCGCTCATCGGGCTTCCTGTGTCTGGCGTTCGGCGTCGGTCGGCAAGCTGAAGACACGGCTCGGGGTGATGTCCTCGGCCGCGATGAGGGAAAGGTCGTCCGCCGTCAGCGGTCCTTGCGCGCCCTCAAACAGCCGATTGGCCTGGCGCAGGCGGGCGCGGTCAAGGGCGTTGCGCACCGAACGCGCGTTGGCAAAATGCGGCTGCTGGCGGCGCCGATCGATATAGCGGGCGAAGACCTCGCGCGCCTCCTCGGAGAAGCTGTAGCCTTGCTCCTTCAGCATCATCTCGGCGATCCTTGAGAGCTCCTCGTTGGTGTAGTCGGGAAAGTCGATATGATGGGCGATGCGCGAGCGGAAGCCCGGATTGCTCTCAAAGAACCGGTCCATCTTGTCGGCATAGCCGGCGAGGATGACGACGAGGTCCTCGCGCTGGTTCTCCATCACCTGCAGGAGGATTTCGATGGATTCCTGGCCATAGTCGCGCTCGTTTTCCGGCCGGTAGAGATAATAGGCCTCGTCGATGAAGAGGACGCCGCCCATCGCCTTCTTCAGGATCTCCCTCGTCTTCGGGGCGGTGTGGCCGATATACTGGCCTACGAGATCGTCCCTGGTGACGGAGACGAGGTGGCCCTTGCGGATATAGCCGAGGCGGTGCAACAGGTCGGCCATCTTCATGGCCACCGTCGTCTTGCCGGTACCGGGATTGCCGGTGAAGCTCATATGCAGGGTGGGGGCCTCATGGGCGAGGCCGAGGCGCTTCCTGGCCCGCTCCACCAGAAGCAGGGCCGCCGTCTCGCGGATGCGCTTCTTCACCGGGGCAAGGCCGACCAGCGTCTCGTCGAGCTCACGCAGAACGTCGCCGACGCCGGATTCCTCGAACTCCCGATGCAGATCGACAGAGGTGACGGGTTCCTCGGTTACTTCCTCAGGCGAATTCGCAACGTCGTTCATCGCCGATTTCGTCCCTTAACTTGCGCCGCAAAGATGCCGCGCCCCGGCGGGGCGCGGCCGCATCATCAAGAGCGGAGCCCTCAGCCGTAACGCTGGCCTTCGGGCTTGGCCGCGACATAGGGGCTGGTCGTGTAGCGGATATTGCGACCAGCCGCTTCCTGGCGATCCAGACGGAAGCCCGGCTCCTCCTCGCTCGGCCGGTTGACGATAAAGGAGAGCTTGACCGATTCCCAGCCATGGCTGGCATCGAAGGCCGACAGGCGAATATAGCGGTCGCCATAGACCTTGCGGCACTCGTTGAGCTCCATCATCACGCCCGCCGCATCCTCAATGTCGAACATCGGATGGCCCCACATCTCCCAATAGGTGTTGCGGGGATGCGGATCGTCGGTGAACTCCAGGTTCACGGCCCAGCCGTTGTCGATGCAGTACTGCACCTGCTTGGTGATCTGCTCGTCGGTGAGATCGGGCAGGAAGGAAAAGGTGCCCTGGGTAATGCGCATGTTCTTGCGTCCTCTTCGCTGTCTCGGCTTCAGGCTCAGGCGGCGGTCGCCGTCGGCACGAAGTCCGGCGTGTCGGTTGAAGCGTAGTTGAAGGTCACGTCCTTCCAGGTGTCGAGCGCCTGCTGCAGCGGCTGGCACGACTTGGCCGCCGCCTTGAGGATGTCCGGCCCCTCATTGACGATGTCGCGACCCTCGTTGCGGGCAAGGATCATGGCTTCCAGGGCCACGCGGTTGGCCGTCGCGCCGGCCGCGATGCCCATCGGATGGCCGATCGTGCCGCCGCCGAACTGCAGCACCACATCCTCGCCGAGAAGGTCGAGAAGCTGGTGCATCTGGCCGGCATGGATACCGCCGGAAGCAACCGGCATCAGCTTGTTGAGAGAGGCCCAGTTCTGGTCGAAGAACAGGCCGTTCTCCAGCTTCTGCGGGTTAAACTCCTCGCGGCAGATATCGTAGTAGCCCTTGGTCGTGGCCGGGTCGCCCTCCAGCTTGCCGACGACGGTGCCGGCATGGATGTGGTCGACGCCGGCAAGGCGCATCCATTTGGCGATGACGCGGAAGGAGACGCCATGCGTCTTCTGGCGCGTATAGGTGGAGTGACCGGCCCGGTGCAGATGCAGGACCATGTCGTTCTTGCGCGCCCAATTGGCCATCGACTGGATGGCCGTATAGCCGATGACAAGGTCGATCATGACGATGACCGAGCCGAGCTCCTTGGCGAATTCGGCGCGCTCGTACATGTCCTCCATGGTGGCGGCGGTGACGTTGAGGTAGGTGCCCTTCACCTCGCCGGTGGCGGCCTGCGCCTTGTTGACGGCCTCCATGCAGTAGAGGAAGCGCTCGCGCCAATGCATGAAGGGCTGCGAGTTGATGTTCTCGTCGTCCTTGGTGAAGTCGAGACCGCCCTTCAGCGCCTCATAGACGACGCGGCCGTAATTGCGACCGGACAGGCCGAGCTTCGGCTTGACGGTGGCGCCCAACAGCGGCCGGCCGAACTTGTCGAGGCGCTCGCGCTCCACGACGATGCCGGTGGCCGGGCCGTTGAAAGTCTTCACATAGGCCGTCGGCAGCCGCATATCCTCCAGACGCAGGCCCTTCAGCGGCTTGAAGCCGAAGACGTTGCCGATGATGGAGGCGGTCAGGTTGGCGATGGAGCCCGGCTCGAAGAGGTCGAGATCGTAGGCGATATAGGCGAAGTACTGGCCCTCCGCGCCCGGCACAGGATCGACGCGGTAGCACTTGGCGCGGTACTTCTCGGCCGCCGTCAGACGGTCGGTCCACACCACCGTCCAGGTCGCCGTGGAGCTCTCGCCGGCGACGGCCGCGGAGGCCTCAACCGGGTCGACGCCGTCCTGCGGGATCACCCGGAAGCAGCAGATGACGTCGGTGTCCTTGGGCTCGTAGTCCGGCTCCCAGTAGCCCATCTTCTTGTATTCCATGACGCCGGACTTGTAGCGGTCCTTGCCGGTGACGGTCTTGGCTTCGGTATCCATCTCTCTCCTCGCTTTCTAAGTCAGTGACAGCGGCGCCCTCAGGCGGCGGCGCGCGCCATATCGGTCTTCGGGTCGAGCTCGCCCGCCTTGTAGCGCTTGGCCATCTCCGACATCGGGATGACCTTGATCTTGGAGGCGTTGCCCGCCGTGCCGAAGCGCTCGAAGCGGTCGCGGCAGAGGTCGCGCATGGCGTCCATGGCCGGTTTCAGGAATTTGCGCGGATCGAACTCGGCCCGCTTTTCCTGGGCGATCTTGCGGAACTGCCCCGTCATCGCCATGCGGCAGTCGGTGTCGATGTTGACCTTCCTGACGCCGTGGCGAATGCCACGCTCGATCTCCTCCACCGGCACGCCGTAGGTCTGCGGCATCTCACCGCCGAAGGCGTTGATGACGTCCTGCAGCTCCTGCGGCACGGAGGAGGAGCCGTGCATAACCAGATGCGTATCCGGCAGGCGGCGATGGATCTCCTCGATGACATGCATGGCGAGGATGTCGCCGTCCGGCTTGCGCGAGAACTTGTAGGCGCCGTGGCTGGTGCCCATGGCGATGGCCAGCGCGTCGACCTTGGTGGCGGCGACGAACTCCACCGCCTGGTCGGGGTCGGTCAGAAGCTGGTCGTGGCTAAGCTTGCCTTCCGCGCCGTGGCCGTCCTCGGCCTCGCCCTCGCCGGTCTCCAGCGAGCCGAGCACGCCGAGCTCACCCTCCACGGAGGCGCCGACCCAATGGGCCATCTCGGCGACGCGGCGGGAGATGTCGACATTGTACTCGTAGGAGGCCGGGGTCTTGGCGTCGGCTTCCAGCGAGCCGTCCATCATCACGGAGGTGAAGCCGTGCTGGATGGCGGTCAGGCAGGTCGCCTCGTCATTTCCGTGGTCCTGATGGATGCAGAGCGGGATCTGCGGATAGATCTCAATCAGCGCCTCCATCATCTTGGCCAGCATGATGTCGTTGGCGTAGGAGCGCGCCCCGCGGCTCGCCTGCATGATGACCGGCGAATCGGTGGCGGCCGCCGCCTCCATGATGGCGAGGCCCTGCTCCATGTTGTTGATGTTGAAGGCGGGAACGCCGTAGCCGTGCTCGGCGGCGTGATCCAAAAGCTGCCGAAGGGTGATGCGCGCCATCACTCGCTCTCCTTGCCAATATTGATGAATGTCTTGGCCGCTTCGACGATGGCGGCCGGGGTGATGCCGAAATGCTCGTAGAGCTGTTCGTAGGGCCCGCTCGCCCCGAAGCCCTCCATGCCGATGAAGGCGCCCTGCGGACCGATCCAGCGGTCCCAGCCGTCGCGCACGGCCGCTTCCACGGCGATGCGCGGGGCGGAGCCGAGAACCTCGTCCTGATAGGCCTTGTCCTGAGCCTTGAAGAGGTCGATGCAGGGCATGGAGACGACCGCCGCGGCGATGCCCTCCTCGGCCAGCCGGTCGGCCGCCTCCATGGCGATCGTCACCTCCGAGCCGGTGGCCAGGAGCGTCACGTCGCGGGCGCCACCCGCCTCGCGCAGCACATAGGCGCCGCGGGCGGTCAGATTTTCCGACAAATGCTCGGTGCGCAAGGTCGGCAGGCCCTGGCGGGTGAGGCACAGGACCGACGGGCCGTTGGCGTTCTGGATGGCGCAGAGCCAGGCCTCGGCCGTCTCCACCGCGTCGGCCGGGCGGAAGACGTTGACGTTGGGCATGGCGCGGAGCGATTCCAGATGCTCCACCGGCTGATGCGTCGGCCCGTCCTCGCCAAGGCCGATGGAATCGTGGGTCATGACATGGATGACGCGCACGCCCATCAGCGCGGCGAGCCGGATCGCCGGGCGCGAGTAATCGGCGAAGACCAGGAAGGTGCCGCCATAGGGCACGAAGCCGCCATGCAGCGCCAGGCCGTTCATGGCCGCGGCCATGCCGTGCTCGCGCACGCCGTAATGGAGGTAGGTGCCTGAGGCATCGTCCGGGGTGACGGCGCGGTGCGAGGGAACGCGCGTGCCGTTGGAGCCGGTGAGGTCGGCCGAGCCGCCAATCAGCCAGGGCAGCGCCGGAACGAGCTCCTCCAGCACCTTCTGCGAGGATTGCCGCGTGGCAAGCTTAGGCTTCTCGGCGGCGAAGCGAACCTTGATGGCGTCGATCGTGTCTTCCAGATCGGTGTCGAAATCGAGCTCCAGCGCCTCGTGGAAGACCTGGCGCATGGTGGAGGGCACCGACGCCAGCCTGTCGCGCCAGCGGGCATGGGCGGCGGTGCCGCGGGCGCCGACGGCACGCCAGTCGTCGAGCACGTCCTGCGGCACGACGAAGGGCTCGTGAGACCAGTCGAGCGCCTCGCGCACGGCGGCGATCTCCTCGGAGCCGAGCGGGGCGCCATGCACGCCATGGGTACCCGCCTTGGTCGGGGCGCCCTTGCCGATGACGGTGCGGCAGGCGATCAGCGAGGGCCGGTCGGTCTGGCGCTCGGCGGCGATCGCCTCCTCGATGGCGGCCATGTCGTGGCCGTCGACGCGGCGGGTCGACCAGCCGGCCGCCTCAAAGCGCTTCAATTGATCGACGGAGGTCGACAGCGAGGTCGGCCCGTCGATGGAGATGTCGTTGTCGTCGAAGAGGACGATGAGCTTGGAAAGCTTCAGATGCCCGGCAAGGTCGATGGCCTCGTGGCTGACGCCCTCCATCAGGCAACCGTCGCCGGCGATGGCGTAGGTGTAATGGTCGACGAGTTCGGCGCCGAAGCGCGTCTGCATCATCTTCTCGGCGAGCGCCATGCCGACGGCCGCGCCCAGGCCCTGGCCGAGCGGCCCGGTGGTGACCTCCACACCGGCGAGATGGCCATATTCGGGATGGCCGGCGGTCCTCGCCCCGAGCTGGCGGAAATTGGCCAATTGCTCGATCGTCGCTTCCGGGTAGCCGGTCAGGTAGAGCAGCGAATAAAGCAGCATGGAGCCGTGGCCGGTCGACAAGACGAAGCGGTCGCGGTCCGGCCAGGCGGCGTCCTCAGGGTCGAAGCGCATGAACTTGGAAAAAAGCACCGTCGCCGCGTCCGCCATGCCCATCGGCATGCCCGGATGGCCCGACTTCGCCTTCTCCACCGCATCCATGGACAGGACGCGGATGGCATCGGCCATGCGCTTCAGGTTCGGCTCGCCCTCGGCGGAGGCGGCAGCCAGAGCAGCGGATTGCAAGGAAGCCATTTCTCTGTCCTCCGTCTTCACGAAACGCGCCGCTTGCGCTCGATGAGCTGCAGGATGAGCGGCGTCAGAATGAGCTGCATGGCGATGTCCATCTTACCGCCCGGAATGACGATGGCATTGGCGCGGGACATGAAGCTGTCGTGGATCATCGACAGCAGATAGGGGAAGTCGATGCCGCGCGGATTGGCGAAGCGGATGACGACCATCGATTCGTCGGCCGTCGGGATCCATCGGGCGACGAAGGGATTGGAGGTGTCGACGATGGGCACGCGCTGAAAGTTGATCGTCGTCTCGGTGAATTGCGGGCAGATGTAGTGCACGTAGTCGGGCATGCGCCGCAGGATGGTGTCGGTCACCGCCTCGGTGGAATAACCGCGGGTGGAACGATCGCGGTGGATCTTCTGGATCCACTCCAGGTTGATGACCGGCACGACGCCAATCTTCAGATCCGGATACTGGGCGATGTTGACGTCCTCGGTGACCACCGCGCCGTGCAGGCCTTCATAGAAAAGCAGGTCGGATTCGGCCGGAAACGGCTCCCAATCGGTGAACTCGCCCGGCGCCTTGCCCCAGAGCTCGGCCTCCGCGTCGTCATGCACGTAATGGCGGGTGCGGCCGCTGCCCTTGCGGCCGTATTCCTCGAAGGTCGCCTCCAGCTCGCCGAGCAGGTTCGCCTCGGGGCTGAAATGGGAGAAGGAGAAGTCGCCCTTGGCCTTGCGGCGCTCGGTCTCGGCGCGCATCTCCATGCGCGAGAAACGGTGGTAGGCGTCGCCCTCGATGAAGATGGCGTTGACGCCCTCGCGACGGAAAATCTGCTCGAAGGTGCGGCGCACAGAGGTGGTGCCCGCGCCCGAAGAACCGGTCACGGAAATAATCGGATGCTTAGCTGACATTCTTCTGCCTCAGGCCCGAAACAGGCCGCGATGGGTGAAAAGGGGCGAGCGCTCGCCGATCATGGCCGGCGCCTCGTGGTAGCGGGCAATGCGCTCCACCTCGCGCTTGGAGCCGAAAACCAGCGGCGTGCGCTGATGCAGGCTCTGGGGCTCGCGGTCGAGAATACGGTTGACGCTATCGGTGGCGGCGCCGCCGGCCTGCTCCACCAGCATGGCGATCGGGTTGGCCTCGTAGACCAGGCGCAGGCGACCCTCGCCATAGCCGCGGCGATCATCGCGCGGATAAAGGAAGACCCCGCCGCGCGCGAAGATGCGATAGCCGTCGGCGACGAGCGAGGCGATCCAGCGCATGTTGAAGTCGCGCCCGCGCGGGCCGGCCTGCCCGTCGAGGCAATCGTCGATGTAAAGACGCACGCCCTCGTGCCAATGGCGGTAGTTCGACATGTTGATGGCGAACTCGTTGGTGTTGGGCGGGATCTGCACGGTATCGACGATCTGCTGATAGCCGCCGATGCGGTGGGAATAGACAAAGACATGCGTGCCCTCGCCCACCGTCAGAACCAGAGCGAGCTGCGGGCCGTAGACGACGAAGCCGGCGGCCAATTGCTCGCGCCCGGGCTGCGAGAAGCTCTCCCCGACGCCTTCATCCGGCTCGGCGATATGCGGCAGGATGGAGAAGATGGTGCCGATGGAGACGTTGGTGTCGATGTTGGACGAGCCGTCGAGCGGGTCGACGGCCACGGCGAGCGGCGCCTCCGGATTGATGAGGATCGGCGCGCCGATCTCCTCCGATGCATAAGCGGCCACCGGCGCCTGGCGCAGCTCCGCCAGGACGATCTCGTCGGCGCGCACATCGAGAAAACGCTGGCGGTCGCCATCGGCATTGACGGAGCCGCGCGCCCCGCCCAGATCGCCGGCGAGAGCCCCTTGCGAGACCACGTCGCGGATCTGGCGACTGGCGCGGGCGATTGCCCTGATCGTCTCGACGACTGCGATTTTGCGCGGGTCCTTCCCGCTATAGGCTGATAAAAAAGCCTCGAGCGTGCTTAGCCCGGCCATCTCTTCGCCCTCCCCCCGGCCAGGAAACGTTCCCGGCCTTATGGCGCCACGCATACACCCTTGGTTGCCTAAGTAAATTTAATTCTTGTAATTGAAGCAGTAAATATATTTAACTGCCGGCCATGGACTGGATTACGCTTCGCCAGCTCAGGGCCGTCTCGGAGATCGCCCGACGTGGCACAATCGCCAGCGCCGCCAGGGCCTTAGGGCTCACCGGGCCGGCCGTCACACTGACGTTGAAACAAGTCGAGGAGGGTCTCGGCCTCACCCTTTTCGACCGCACCGCGCAGGGGATGCGACTGACTGACGCTGGGATTGCGGTGAACAAAACGGCCGGCGAGGTCGCCGGCGCCCTCAATCGCCTGGAGGAGACGGTGAACGGCCTGAAGGGTCTCAGCGCCGGCACCGTGCAGATCGGCGCCGTCTCCACCGCCAAATACTACACGCCGGCCCTCATCGCCGGCTTCAAGCGCCAGCATCCGATCATCGATATGCGCCTGACGCTCGGCAACCGCGAGGACGTCATCAAGGCGCTCGGGGATTTCACCATCGACTGCGCCATCATGGGGCGCCCGCCCAAGGGCATCCCCGTGGAAGCGGCCGCCTTCGGCGACCATCCGCTGGTCATGATCTCCGGGCCCGAGCACCGCTTCGCCGGCGGCGTCGGGCTCTCCAAGAACGAGCTTTCCGGCGAGACGCTCCTGGTGCGCGAAGCCGGCTCCGGCACGCGCACCTCCATGGAGATGTATCTGGCCGACCTCATCGCCGACAACTCCATCCACTATGTGGAGTTCGGCTCCAACGAGACCATCAAGCAGGCGGTGATGGCGGGCCTCGGCATCGCCTTCCTCTCCGCCCATACGGTGGCGGAAGAGATCAAGGCGGGGCGGCTGGTGGCCATCGACATGGAAGGACTGCCGATCCGCCGGCAATGGTTCATCGTGCGCAGGCGCGACAAGACCATGTCGCCATCGGCCCGCGCCTTCCTCGATTTCGTGGTGCATTCGGGGACGCAGTTCCTGCCGCATTTCCCCAAGCTCTATGCCGAGCTCGGCGGCAAACAGCCCGACGGCGCAGCGCCCACATCATCGTCACGGCCGGAGGCCTTGGCGGGCAAGGCGGCACCGGAAGGCTGAGGGCGCGGCCCCGCACGGCCGGCAAGCCTCAACCGGCGCGCGCCGCCTTCTCCAGATCGGTAAAATCACCGATCGCAAGGTAGTGGAACTCGCGCACGATGCGGATCGTCGGCTTCATGGCGAAACAGGCCGAGCCGACGACGAAGCACCAAATCGCCAAGTTCTCCAGAGGCTTGTAAAAGAACAATATGGAGCCGACGAGGAACAGAATGGCGGCGGAGAAATCGACCGCCGTATGAGCGATCTCGTAGGCGGCATAGACCTTGCGGTGCCGCATGGTGCGCGTTCGGTTGTCGGGATCGAAAAAGGCCATGCCTCTCCTCTTCCGCCGGCAGCTTCTACCGGCATCATCATCTCCTGCGAAAGCCAATCTATCCTAGGCACGCGGTGCTGCGGGAAAAGCCCGTCCTATCGGGCGCGCGACGTTCCCAAGCCATGATCTTGGCGCGTCAAGCAAGCCCGCCGCAACCTGGAAGAATTCTTGCCAAGGCACCTGCCCGTCCCATAGAACAGAGTGTGCGACAGTCTGTCGCACCTATAAGAGAAGGCGGCCGCGGCAGCGCCCCCGCGAGGAGACGACCGATGAGCCCACGCGCAACGCTCCTTGTGGGCGCCCTCCTCCTGGCCGCCCTGCCGGCGCGGGCCGAAACGCCGCTGGAGCGCGGCACCTATCTGATGCAATCGATCGTCGCCTGCGGCAATTGCCATACGCCGATGGGACCCGACGGGCCGGTGGAGGGCATGGAGCTCGCCGGCCAATTGGTGATGAAGGACGCGGCCTTCACCGCCTATGCCGGCAACATCACCCCCGACGAGGAAACCGGCATCGGCGCCTGGAGCGAGGAAGAGATCGTCCGCGCCATCCGCGAGGGCGTGCGCCCGGATGGCAGCCTCATCGGGCCACCGATGCCGATCGAGCATTATCGCCATATGTCTGACAGCGACGTTGAAGCGATCGCCGCCTATCTGCGCAACGTGCCGCCGGTTCGCAACGAAGTTCCGGCCTCCGCCTACAACATTCCCCTGCCGGAGAGCTACGGCCCGCCCGTCGACAAAGTGGCGGAGGTGCCAAGGGACGATCTCATCGCCTACGGCGCCTATCTCGCCGGCCCGCTCGGCCATTGCGTGGAATGCCATACGCCGATGGCCGGACCGGTGCGCGACTATGAGAACCAGCTCGGCGCGGGGGGCTTCCAGTTCCCCGGGCCCTGGGGTGTTTCCACCTCCGCGAACATCACCCCGCACGCGGACGGTATCGCCCATCATTCCGACGCGGAGCTAAAGACCATCATCACCACCGGCATCAAACCGGACGGGCGCAAGATGATGCCGCCGATGCCCTATGCCTATTACGCGCGGATGGAGGAAGGCGACCTTGAGGCGATTATCGCCTATCTGCGCACGCTGCCGCCAAGGGCCTCGCCGCGCTGAGGCGGCGCGTCACGGCGCGCGCCAGGCCGCCGTCAAAAAGCGCTCCGGCAAGCTCTCCCAGGCCTGCGGATCGAGCCCGGCCGCCTCCACCGCCGCGAACCAAGGCTCGCGCCAGCTCTTTGGAAGCGGCGTTCCGCACCAGGGGCAATGGGCGAGGCGCAGATAGGACATGCCGCCGTCGCGGATCGGGATCCCGTATTCGTCGAAGGGCTCGTGGTAGACGAGCACGGTGTCGGGGCATTGCCAGGGATTGGCGTGCTGCGGGCAATCGTGCTCCAGCGCTGCCGCCATCGCCTCGCAGCAATGGCGCGCGCCCGGCGAAGCCGGCCGCCACGGCCAGGCGAGCGGCATCCACAGGACGCGATGCTCAGCGAAGAGGCCGCGCGACATTCACGCGGCCTTGCAAGAACGGCTCAGAGCACGCCGGCGAAAAGGGCGATGCCGGCCGCCGCCGTCGCCCCACCGAGGCCGCGGGCAAGCGCAATGCCCGGCCTGGAGCGGCCGCCCCCCAGAACGAGGCCGATGCCGATGCCGGCCGCATGCAGGCCCGCCGTCGCCAGCGCGAAGCCGAGAAGATAGGAGAGCGCGCTCGCGGCGCCGAGCTCCGTGCCATGGGCGTAGCCGTGAAAGAGCGCGAAGGCGCCGACGAGCACGGCGCCGGCGGCCGCCGGCAGGCGCACCGCCATGGCGACGATGAGGCCGAGAACGACGACCGAGGCGAGAATCACCGGCTCCACGAAAGGCAGGGAGAGGCCGAAAAGCGCCAGGAGAAAGCCGGCAATCATGGTGCCGACGAAGGCAGCCGGCACGGCAAAGAGGGCGCGCCCGCCGAGCATCGCCGCCCACAGCCCGACCGCCACCATGGCGAGGATATGGTCGAGGCCGAAGAGCGGATGCGACAGGCCGGCGGCGAAGGAACCGTGCTCACCCGGATTGAGATGGGCGAAGGCAGGCGCCGTGGCGGCGAAGAAAGCGGCGGCGGAAAGTGCGGTCAATCTCAGCATTCTTTGTCCCTCATTTGGTCGACGGGCGCCCGGATTTCGGTCACACCTCTCGCGCGTCCCGCGCGCGATTTCGCTTTAGGCCACACGCTGTGCACGCTCACAGCCGGTTGCGCAAGAGGCGGACGCGCCCCCCCCGCGCTCAGACGGAGCGTAGCGCCCCGAGGATGAGCGTGGCGAGCGCCCGCTCCTTGAAGCTGGAGGGATCGGCAAGGCCCATGCGCGCCAGCGCCTTCCTCTCGTCCTCCTCGGGGCGGAGAACCAGGGCGCCCCTGCGGAAAGCGCCGATGAGGGCGCGGTTGGCCCCCTGATGGTCCTTGAGGAAGGACAGGGCCGGCAGCAGCGTCCGCTCCTCCTCGGTGAAATCGGTGCCGAGCGGGAAAGGCGGCAGATGCCCCTGACGGCGGAAGGGCGCGAGCGCGGCGGCGATGCGCTCCGGCGTGTTGTCGGACCGCGGCAGGCGAAAATCCTCCTCCAGCTTGCCGGCCGAACGCGCCTTCTGCGCCAGATCTTCCTGGAAGCGGGAATCGGCGAGGGACAGCATCGCGGCCACCGTGTCGCGGTCGCTGCGACCCCTCATGTCGGCGATGCCGTATTCGGTGACGGCGATGTCCTTCAGATGCCGGGGGACGGTGGCATGGCCGTAGTCCCAGAGGATGTTGGAGCGCACCTCGCCGGCGGAAAGGCGCGTGGCGCGCAGCGTCATCACCGAGCGGGCATCCTCAAGCGCGAAGGCCTGGGCGACGAAGTTGTACTGCCCGCCGACGCCGGAGACGACGCGCCCGTCCTCCAACTGGTCGGAGACGATGGCGCCCAGAAGCGTCGCCATCATGGCGTTGTTGACGAAGCGCCCCTTTTGCCGGTCGCGCCGCTTGGCGCCCTCCTCGTCGCCGTAAAGCTCGTTGACGAAGGAGATCTCGCGCATGCAAAGGCGCGCCCGCTCGGCTTCGGGCATCGCCTTCAGGCGTTCGTAGAAGCTTTGCTGGCCGAGGAAGAAGCCGGCATGCAGGACGGCGCCGTCGGACGCCTCGCGCTTCAGGATGCCGGCCTCGTAAAGGTCGAGGAAGCCGTCGACGAACATCTCCGAAGCGCCGTAGAGGCCTTCGCGGAAGGGCTCGTCATGCCGCTCCAGCCCCTTCGGCGCCGGCCCCAGCGCCTCCAAGGCGGCACGGAAGACTTCCGGCTCGCGCTGGCGCAGGATGAGGGCGTGGGTGAGCGCGTCGCCGATGGAGCCGATGCCGATCTGCAGCGTGCCGCCATCCGGCACCAGGCCGGCGGCATGAAGGCCGACGGCGTAATCGGCGAGCGAGACCGGCGGCTTGGGCACGGCAAAGAGCGGATAGGCCTCCGCCTCAAGCAGGAAATCGAATTCCTGCGCATCGAGCTCGGCGGCGCCCGGCATATAGGGCAGCGCCGCGTTCACCTCGCCGACCATGGCAATTTTCTCGCCCGCCTCGCGCCGGCGGCGAAGGGCCGGCAAGAGATCGAGCGTGATGTCGGTGTTGCAGGAGAGGCTGTAGCGCGCCTTGCCGCCCTCGCCCCTTGCGGCCACCATCTGGGCGACGACGTTGACACCGCGGTCGAGGAGATAGCGCGTGGCGTGGGTGTAATTGGCGCTGATATAGGCCTGCTGCGCGGAAGGGCTCGCAAGATACTTGCCGGCGAGAAGGAAGAACTCGCTGACGGTGACGTTCGGCGGCAGCGTGCCCTGCCGCGCCGGCCCGCCATAGGCGAGCGGCGGATAGCGGGCGTAGAGGCGCTCCGCCAGCGGGCCGAGGAAGCGGCGTTCGATCTCGGTGGAGCCGGAGGGCGCCTGGAGCGTCAGGGCGGTGAAGATATGCAGGGAGATGGAAGGGTCGGCGGCGGCGCGGGCATAGAGCGCGTTCGCCACCAGATTGCCCTTGCCGAGCCCCAGCGGCAGGCCGAGAACGACGTCCCGGCCGACATGGGCGAGGATGCGCTCGGCGATCTCATCGGCGTTGGAAAAGACTTCAGGCAGCTTCACGCGTTTCCCGTCTCAGCTGCGACCAGCCATCATCGGGGCGGAAGCGCTCGCCATGCTTTTCGGCAAGCTCGGAAAGCCGCTTCACCACCTCGTCGACGCCGCGGCTCCTGGCATAGTGCATCGGGCCGCCGCGGAAGGGCGCAAAGCCGGTGCCGAAGATCATCGCCCCGTCCAGCGTCTCCTCGTCCTTGACGACGCCCTCGCGCAGGCAGGCGACCGAGGTATTGAGGATGGGCAGGACAAGGCGGTCGGCAAGCTCGGCGCGCGCCGCCCCGCCCTCAGGCTTCTTCTTCTGCGGCTTGCCGTCCTTGCCATAGGCGTAAAGGCCGTTGCCGGTCTTCCTGCCGAGCTCGCCCTTCTCCACTTTCTGCCTCAGCCAGGCAGGGGCTTCGGGGATGGGCGTCGACAGCCGGCCGCGCAGCTCCTCGGCGACGGCAAGGCCGACATCGAGGCCGATATTGTCCATGAGCTCCACGGGGCCCATGGGCATGCCGAACTCCTCGGCCGCCTCGTCGATCACCTCCTTGGCGACGCCCTCGTCAAGCAGCAGCATCGCCTCCAACAGATAGGGGGTCAGAACGCGGTTGACGAGGAAGCCCGGCGAGGAGGCGACCGGCGCCGGCAGACGCTCAATATCGGTGACGAAGGCGAGCGTCGTCTTCAGCGTCTCCTCGGAGAGCTGATCGTGGCGCACCACCTCCACGAGCTGCATGCGCGAGACCGGATTGAAGAAATGGATGCCGACGAAGCGGCCCGGCTCCTTCAGGCCGGCGCGCAGATCCTCAAGCGGGATGGAGGAGGTGTTGGTGGCGAGAATGGCGCCGGGACGCATCTTCTCCTGAAGCGTGGCATAGATCGTCCTCTTCAGCTCCAGCTTCTCCGGTACCGCCTCGATGATGAGGTCGGCCTTGGCGGCGCCGTAACCCTTCGGATCGGGAATGAGGCGGTCGCGCGCGTCGCGGATGGCGAGAGGATCGCGCAGGCTCTTCTCCAGCATGCGCGAGGCGCTCTTCATGGCCTTGCCGATCGGGGCGAGCGCCAAATCCTCCAGGGTGGCGGTCATGCCGGACCTGGCGCACCAGGCGGCGATCTCGCCGCCCATGGTGCCGGCGCCGACGACATGGACGTGGCCGATGCCGCTCTTGCCGGCGCCCTCGCCTTTCAGGCCCTCGCGCAGGAAGAAGACGCGGATGAGGTTCTGCGCCGTGTCGGTGACGAGAAGCGAGGCGAAGGAGCGGATCTCGCCCGCCTGCATCGCCTTCCTGTCGCCGCCATGCTCCTGCCAGAGCTCGATCAGCGCATAGGGCGCGGGATAATGCTCCTTGCGCGCCTTCTCGGCCACCTTGGAGCGCATGCGGTCGGCGGCGAAGCGCCGGCCCGGACCGGTGGAAAGCGCCTTGTCCATCAGGCCGGAGGAAGCGGCGCTCTTCACTTCGCCCTTCGCCACCGCCGAGACGGCGGCAGCGACATGGCGCTCCTCGATGGCGGCGTCGACGAGGCCGAGGCGCTTGGCGGCGCGGGCGGATTTGGTCTTGCCCGTCAGCATCATCTGCATGGCTTCGGCCGGGTCGATGAGCTCGGTCGCGCGGTAGGTGCCGCCGAGCCCCGGATGCAGGCCGAGCATGACTTCGGGGAAGCCGAGCTTGGCCTTGCCGACGGCAAGGCGCCGCTTGCAGGCGAGCGCCAGCTCAAGCCCGCCGCCGAGGCAATTGCCGTGGATGACGGCCACCGTCGGGCAGGAGAGCTTCTCCAGGCGGTCGACGACGGCATGGGCGCGGCGCAGCGCCTCCTCCACCTCGCCGGCGCTCTTCAAGTCGCGGAACATCTTGATGTCGGCGCCGACGATGAAGCCCGACGGCTTCACCGAGCGGATGACCAGCGCCTTGGGCGGGCTTTTCTCCAGCTCCGAAAGGATGGCGTCGAGCTCTTCCAGCATCGAGCCGTCGACGACGTTGACGGAGCGGCCCGGCATGTCGAGGAGGAGCCATTCCACCCCCTCGGCGTCGCGGCCGCGCTTGAAGTTCGCGTCGGAAGGCGCCGCGGCAAGGTCGACCGGACCGGTCTCCATCAGGCGCGGCGACAGCGCTTTGAGCATGCGTCCCATGTCTGACCTCACATCACGCGTTCGATGAGCATGGCGCCGCCCTGGCCGCCGCCGATGCATTCGGTGGCGATGCCGCGCCTGCCGCCCGTGCGCTCCAGCGCGTTGGCCAGATGCAGCACGATGCGGTTGCCGCTGGTGCCGACCGGATGGCCGAGGCTGATGGCGCCGCCGTCGATATTGAGCTTGTCGCGGTCGATGCGCCCGATCGGCGCGTCGAGCCCGAGCACGTCCTTGCACACCGTCTCGTCCTCAAAGGCGGCGAGACAGGCGAGCACCTGGGCGGCGAAGGCCTCGTTCAGCTCCCACAAATCGATGTCGTCGAGCCCGACCTGTTGCTGGCGCATCAGCTTGGCGGCGGAGACGACCGGGCCGAGCCCCATGATGGAGGGATCGGTGGCGGCCCAGGTGCAGTCGAGGATCTTCGCCTTGGGTTTCAGCCCGTGCTCCTCCACCGCCTTTTCCGAAGCCAGCACCACCCATGAGGCGCCGTCGGTGATCTGCGAGGAATTGCCGGCCGTGACCTTGCCGAAGGGCCGCTCGAAGGCCGGCTTCAGCTTGGCAAGGCTCTCCATGGAGCTGTCGGGGCGCACGCCGTCGTCGTTCTCATAGACCCTGCCGTCGCGGTCGAAGGCGGGCGTCACCTCGTCCTCAAGCCAGCCCTCCTTCTGGGCCTCGGCAAGGCGATGGTGGCTTTCCATGGCGTAGCGGTCGGCCTCCTGGCGGGAGATATCGAACATCTGCGCCAGAACCTCGGCCGTCTGACCCATGTTGAGCTCCACGATGGGGTCGGTGAGGCCGCGCTCAAGACCGATCTCCGGCACCAGATAGCCGGGCTTCAAGGAGGCCGCCTTGCCGAGCTTGTCCCAGACGGATTTCGAGGTGTTGAACTCGCCGAGCCAGGCGACGGCCTCGTTCTTCAAGACCATCGGCGAATGGCTGAGGGATTCCGCGCCGCCGGCCAGAACGAGATCGCGGCTGCCGTCCTGGATGTAGCGGAAGGCGGTGTCGATCGACTGCATGCCGGAGCCGCAATTGATCTGTACGGTGAAGGCCGGCATCTCATCGCCCATATCAAGGCGCAGCGCCGCCACCCGGGCCGGGTTCATCTCGTCGGCGATGACGTTGACGCAGCCCAAAATCACCTCGTCGAAGGCGCTCGGAGGAAAGGGCTGGCGCATCAGAAGCGGGCGGCCGCACTGGACGGCGAGATCGACCGGCGTGAAGGGGCCGGGCTTGCCGCGCGCCTTCAGAAACGGGGTGCGAAGCCCGTCGACGATATAGACTGGCTGTACCATTCTCTAGCTCTAAGCGCTCCGTTTGAGGTCGTGAACGTTGTCGGGGCGGCGCTCGTCCGGCTCGTAGAGGAGCGCCACATTCTTGAAGGCCTCGGCCGGGAAGGCGTCGACGGCGACCACCTTGGCCGCCGCCGCGTCGGCTTCGGCAAGGCGCTCCGCCTCCTCGGCGGTGATGAGGCCCTTCTCACTGCCCTCCTCGGGCGTGCGGATCTTCGCCTTGGCGAGCTTTTTGCGCGCCTCCTGCGTCTCCACCACCAGCACGAAGGCGCGCTCCAGATCGGCGATGGCACTCTCCTCTTTCCCTTCGCCGAGATGCAGGCCGGCGGTCAGCCGGTCGCGCGCCTCAGAAGGCGACAGGAGAAGCCTGGCGCATGCTTCCGCCAGCCTGTCGGAGGGCCCGGCGCGGCGCGCGCCGAAGGGGAAGCAGGCGAGACGGAAGAGCCAGGCGGCCGGGCGCGAGGGCAGATTGTCGATAAGCTCGGAAAAGGCGATGCCGATATTCTGGAAACCGCGGGCGCAGACATAATCGACCAGCGCCCGGTCCTCGGCCGGCCGGCTGTCGACCTCAAAGCGCTTCAGCACCGCCGACAGAAGATAGAGCTCCGAAAGTATGTCGCCGAGGCGGGCGGAGATGCGCTCCTTGCGCTTCAAGGAGCCGCCGAGCGAAAGAAGCGCAAGGTCGCTCAGGAAGGCGAAAGCGGCGGAATAGCGCGCGATCTGGCGATAATGGCCGAGCATATCGCCCACATCCGGCGCCGGCGCGAAAAGGCCGAAGGTCCAACCGCGGCCGATCGCCCTGAAGGCATTCTTGAAGCTGTGGCCGACATGGCCCCAGAAGGCCTTGTCGAAATCGGCGAGGGCCTTGTCCTTGTCCACCTCGGCGAGCGCCGTCATCTCGTCGAGAAGATAGGGATGGGCGCGGATGACGCCCTGGCCGAAAATCATCAGATTGCGCGTCAGGATGTTGGCGCCTTCCACGGTGATGCCCACCGGCACGGCGCGATAGAGATTGCCGAGATAGTTCTTCGGCCCGTCGATGACCGCCTTGCCGGCATGCACGTCATAGGCGTCGTTGACGGATTCGCGCATGCGGTAGGTGGCGTGCGCCTTCATGATGGCGGCGATGACGCCAGATTTGTGGCCGTCGTCGAGCGCCGCGCAGGTCATCTGCCGCGCCGCATCGAGGAGGTAGGCGGTGCCGGCGAGCTGGGCGAGATGCTCCTGCACGCCCTCGAACTCGCCGATGGGGATGTTGAACTGCCGGCGGATGCGGGCATAGGCGCCGGTGGAGCGGGCGGCGAAGGAGGCGGCGGCGGAGGAGAGCGAGGGCAAGGAGATGCCGCGCCCGGCCGCCAGCGCCGCCATCAGCATACGCCAGCCCTTGCCGATCTGCGCCTCGCCGCCGATGATCGCCGACATCGGCACGAAGACGTCCTCGCCCTCCACCGGCCCGTTCTGGAAGAAGGTCATGGCGGGGATGTGCCGCTCGCCGCACTTGACGCCGGGCGTATCGGCCGGAATGAGCGCCACGGTGATGCCGAGATCCTCCTCCCCGCCCAGAAGCCCGTCCGGATCGTGCATCTTGAAGGCGAGGCCGATGACGGTGGCGATGGGGGCGAGCGTGATGTAGCGCTTGGCGAAGTTGAGGCGGATGCCCAGCACCTCCTCGCCATTATGGGTGCCTCGCGCGACGGTGCCGGTATCGATCATCGCCGCGGCGTCGGAGCCGGCATGGGCGCTGGTGAGGCCGAAGCAGGGGATTTCCTCGCCGCGGGCAAGGCGCGGCAGCCAGTACTGGCGCTGCTCGTCGGTGCCGAAGAGCATCAAGAGCTCGCCCGGGCCGAGAGAGTTCGGCACCATCACCGAGACGGCGCCCGTCACGCTGGCTGTGGAGACCTTGCGGATCACCTCCGAATGGGCGAAGGCGGAGAAGCCGAGGCCGCCGTATTCCTTCGGGATGATCATGCCGAAGAAGCGCTTCTCGCGCAGGAAGGCCCAGATCTCCGGCGGCAAATCCTGACGCTCGAAATTGATCGACCAGTCGTCGAGCATGCGGCAGAGCTCTTCCACCGGACCTTCCAGGAAGGCCTTCTCATCCTCCGTCAGCTTGGAGGGAGGCGCCTTGAGGAGTTCTTCGAAGTCGGGATTGCCGGTGAACAGCTCGCCGTCCCACCAGACGCTGCCCGCCTCGATCGCCTCGCGCTCGGTGTCTGACATCGGTGGAAGGACGCTTCTCGCCCAGCCGAAGAGCGGACGGGTCAGATAGCGGGCGCGAAAAGACATGGGCGGGCTCCCTTCTGTTGCATCGCCAACGCCGAGAGGGTGCCGCAAGTTGCAGGCCAAGGCGCCGCGCGAAGCGGGAATGTGACCCCTGAGATAAGAAGGAAGCGTAACAGCTCAATAGAGAAGTCGCAGCATCACCAGGGTGACGGAGGGGAAGGCGGCGAGGACGACGACGCGAACGAGATCGCTGGCGACGAAGGGCAGGACGCCGCGAAAGGTCTCGCTCATGCGCACACCATCCGACAGGGAGTTGATGACAAAGAGATTCATGCCGACCGGCGGGGTGATGAGCCCGACCTCCACGACGATGAGGACGAGGATGCCGAACCAGATGGCGAATTCCTCCGGCGGCAGACCGTAGTCGAGACCGGTGACGATCGGAAAGAAGATCGGGATGGTCAGAAGGATCATGGAAAGCGAATCCATGACGCAGCCGAAGACGAGGTAGCAAAGCAAGATCGCGGCCAGCACCAGCCAGGGATCTAGCCCCGCCTCCACGACCAGGCCCGCCAGGGTCTGGGGCAGCTGCGAGAAGGCGAGGAAGGTGTTGAAGGTCGCCGCGCCGAAGACGATGAAGAAGATCATGCCGGTGGCGACGGCCGTCTCCAGAAGCACCTTGACGAGGACGCGCCAGGTGAGCTCGCCGGAGGCGAGGGCGATGAGGCCGGTGCCGGCCGCGCCGACCGCCGCCGCCTCCGTCGGGGTGAAGATGCCGAGATAGATGCCGCCGATGACCAGGATAAAGACGATGAGGACCGGCCAGACGGCGAGAAGCGCGCGCAGCCGCGCGCCCCAGGGCGCCTTCTCGCGCAGGCCGCCCGCCTCCGGCCAGAGGCGCACATAGGCTGCCACGGCGACGATATAGCCGATGGCGGCGAAAATGCCTGGAATGAAGGCGGCGAGGAACAGCTTGGCGATATTCTGCTCCGTCAGGATGGCGTAGATGACCAGGATGACGGAGGGCGGGATGAGGATGCCGAGCGTGCCGCCGGCGGCAAGGCATCCCGTCGACAGGGCGCCGGAATAGCCGAGCCGGCGCATCTCCGGCATCGCCACCTGCGCCATCGTCGCCGCCGTCGCCAGGGAGGAGCCGCAGATCGCCCCGAAGCCGGCGCAGGCGCCGATGGAGGCCATGGCGACGCCGCCCTTGCGATGGCCGAGCATGGCCTCGGCGGCGCGGAAGAGCTGTCTCGACATGCCGCCGCGGGTGGCGAACTGGCCCATCAACAGAAAGAGCGGCACGATCGAGAGGGAATGGGAGGAGAAGGTCTCGTAGGTGAGCGATTTCAGCTGCGCCAGAAGCGGCACCAGGGAGCCGTTGACGAGGACATTGCCGACGATGCCGACGAGAAGCATGGCAAGGCCGATGGGCACGCGCAGGAAGATGAGGACCAGAAGGACGACGAAGGACCAGCCCGCCAGCTCCAGGTTGCTCACTCGCCCCACTCCGTGCCGCTCGGCCGGATGCCGGCCCCCTCGCCTTCGCCAAGGAGCTCGTTGAGCGAGCGCCAGACCGTGTAGGCGGCCGTCAGGACGAAGAGCCAGGCGCCGAAAAGCGAAGCCGCATAAGGCCAGGAAAGCGGAAATTGCAGGATGAAGGTGGTGTCGCCATAGGCGATGCGGTCTTGAAGGCCGGCGCCGAGCCGCCAGGCAATCAGCGCGGCCGCCGCCGTCATCAAGAGGTTGCCGAGAAGCGCGAAGGCGGCAAGGCCGCGCGGGCCGAAACGTTCCACCAGGATATCCACGGTGACGTGGCCGCGGCGGAAATGGCACCAGGGCAGGAAGGCGAAGACGGCGAAGGCGACACCCGCCTCCACCAGCTCAAAATCCCCCGGGACCGGGCCGAGGCCGAGCGTGGTCAGCGCCCGCCCGGTGATCGACAGAACGGTCATGACAGTGACGGCGAGGAGAACGAGGCCGCCGAGAACGGCGAAAACCTGCGCCAGCAGGCCGACATAGCGTCCGCAGGCGGCCTCGGCGCGCGGGAAAAGGCCTTTCGCTCCGTTCACCGGCGAACCCACACCCTCGTTCCCAGTCTCAGGCGTTCCCAGTCTTCCGAATTTGGTAACCGTTCCAGGCAGCAAACACCACCTTGCGGGCGGGTCGGCGCGGCCTGTCTCGCAGGGCTTTGATTCGCCGCCCGAGCGGGCTGCGCTATCATGGGTCGATGCGGGGGCGGAAAGGAGCGCTTGTGCAAGCCATGAGCCAGAACCGATGCCTTCACGCCCTCATCAGCCGGGGCCCTGACGCCCCAAGCCGCCTTCGCGCCCTCAGCCGAGGCCCTGACGCCCCAAACCGCCGTTGCGCATTGCCTGTCGCCGTCGCTTCGCTGACGCTGGCGGCGAGCTTTTCCGTCGTCTCCGTCATCGCGCCGCCGACAGCCATCGCCGCCCAGGAGGCGGAGCCGAACACACAGGTCGAGAACGCCTACGAGCAATCGGCGCGCGAGCTCGACCGGCTCTTCGTCCTCTTGCGCCAGGCGCGCAGCGAGCAGGAGGCGCGGCGCGTGGAAGCGCTGATCTGGCAGGCCTGGCTGGTGGCGCCGGACAAAGAGACCAGCGAGATGATGCAGACGGCGCTGAAGGCGCGGCGCGAGGCCGATTACGACAAAGCGCTCGCCATCGTGGAGGAGGTCATCGAGCTTCATCCCGACTACGCGGAGGCGTGGAACCAGCGCGCCACGCTGCATTTCCTGAAAGAGAAGTTCGACCGCTCGCTCGACGACATCAACCGCGTGCTGGAGCTGGAGCCGCGCCATTTCGGGGCGCTCGCCGGGCGCGGCGTCATCCTGATGCGCCAGGGCCGCTTCCGGCTCGGGCAAGAGGCGCTGCGCGAGGCGGTGAAGATCGATCCCTGGCTGCGCGAGCGCTCCATGATCCTGCCGACGCCGGAGAAGGGCCGGCCTTTGCCGCCGGGCGTGGAAGAGCGCATCTGAAAGCCCACGGGCGAGGCGCGGCGCGCCCTCTCATCCACAAGCGGCAATCTGTCGGAGCCCGATTGCGCGAAGGCGCTTTCGGAACGGGCCACTTTGCGGCAATGATCTAAGCGACACTTTAAGGGATTCTTATCCCTGCGCGGACCGAAGATCATGGCGGAATATTCGGCCCTGCGGGTCATCTCGGAGGGGCTCAGAGGCAATCGCGGTTGGCGACCGGCGTGGCGCAAGGCCGAGCCGAAGCCGCGCTATGACGTCATCATCGTCGGCGGCGGCGGCCATGGCCTCGCCACCGCCTATTACCTCGCCAAGAACCACGGCATCCGGCAGGTGGCGGTGGTGGAGCGCGGGCCGATCGGCCTCGGCAATGTCGGGCGCAACACCACCATCGTACGCTCCAACTACCTCCTTCCGGAAAACTATCATTTCTACGAATGGAGCCTGAAGCTCTGGGAAGGCCTTTCCCATGAGCTCAACTACAACGTCATGTTCTCGCAGCGGGGCGTGCTCAACCTCGCGCATTCGCCCGAGCAGCTCGACGCCTATGCCGAGCGCGGCAACGCCATGCGGCTCGCCGGCATCGACGCCGATCTCATCGGCCGCGAGGCGGTCGGCCAGCTCTGCCCCGGCCTCGACCTTTCTGAGGAGGCGCGCTTTCCCGTCGTCGGCGGCCTCATCCAACGGCGCGCCGGCACGGCAAGGCACGACGCGGTCGCCTGGGGCTACGCCCATGCGGCCGACCGGCTCGGCGTCGACATCATCGAGAACGCGCCGGTCACCGATTTCATCATGGAGGCGGGCGAGGTCGCCGGCGTCGTGACGCCGCGCGGGGAGATCCGCGCCGAGAAGGTTGGCGTCGCCGTCGCCGGCATGACCTCCGAAGTGATGCGCCTTGCCGGCATCGACGGCCTGCCGATCGAAAGCCACGTCCTGCAGGGCTTCGTCTCAGAACCGGTGAAGCCGCTTGTCAATTGCGTCGTCACCTACGGCGCGGGGCACATGTATGTCTCGCAATCCGACAAGGGCGGGCTGGTCTTCGGCGGCTCGCTCGATTTCTACAATTCCTACGCCCAGCGCGGAAACCTGCCGGCGGTGCACGAGATGGCGCGCGAGCTTCTCGCCGTCTTCCCGAACGCGGCGCGCATCAAGCTGCTGCGCTCCTGGGGCGGGGTGATGGACATGTCGCTCGACGGCAGCCCGATCATCGCGCCGGGGCCCCTGCCCGGCCTCTATCTCAATTGCGGCTGGTGCTACGGCGGCTTCAAGGCGACGCCCGCCTCCGGCTGGTGCTTCGCCCATACCATCGCGCGCGAGGAGCCGCATGCCCTCAGCGCGCCCTTCACGCTCACCCGTTTCGCCGAGGGCCGGCATATCGACGAGGCCGGGACGGGCGCCATGGCGGGGCTGCATTGATGCCCCGGATCGCAAATGACAAGCGGAGCGCCGCATGCTGATCCCCTGCCCCGTCTGCGGCCAGCGCGACGCCGGCGAGTTCTTCTATCGCGGCGACGCCACAGCCGCGCGCCCGCCGCTTGAGGAGGAGGCGGAGCGGCCCTGGGTGGAGTACGTCTATGCGCGGCACAATCCGCGCGGCGAGCATCTGGAATTCTGGCAGCACGCGCATGGCTGCCGGCAGCTTCTCGTCGTGCGCCGCAACACCGAGACGCACGAGGTCTTCGAGGCGCGCCTCGTCGGCCCCTTCGGCGAGGGAGGCTAGGCGATGCCGGGCTTTCGCCTTGCCTCCGGCGGCACGCGCATCGACCGCTCGGCGCGCTTCACCTTCACCTTCGACGGGGCGCCGGTGGAAGCGTTCGCCGGCGACACCATCGCCTCGGCGCTGATCGCCTCGGGGCGTTCCATCGTCGCCCGCTCCTTCAAGTACCACCGCCCGCGCGGCGTCTTCTCGGCCGGGGCGGAGGAGCCGAACGCGCTGGTGACGGTCGGCTCCGGCGCCGTGCGCGAGCCGAACGTCAACGCCGCCACGCGCCTTGCCGCGCCCGGCATGGAGGTGAGCGGGCAGAACGCCTTTCCCTCCGTGGAGCGCGATATCGGCGCCGTCGGCGAGAAGCTGTCGCCCTTCCTTGCCGCCGGCTTCTACTACAAGACCTTCATCGGGCCGTTGAAGCGCTCCTGGATGTGGTACGAGCCGGCTATCCGCCGCGCCGCCGGGATGGGACGGGCGAGCCTGGAACCCGATCCGGCGCGCTACGAGAAGGCGAGCGCCTTCGCCGATGTCCTGGTCGTCGGGGCCGGGCCGGCGGGGCTTGCCGCGGCGCTGACGGCGGGCCGCGCCGGGGCGCGCGTCATCCTGGCGGAGGCCGCGCCCGGGCCGGGCGGGGCGCTCGACCTGGAAGAGGCCGATATCGACGGCAGGCCGGCAGGCGAATGGGCGGCGGCGGCGACGGTCGAACTCGCTGGCATGGAAAATGTCACGCTGATGCCGCGCACCCATGTCTGGGGCTATTACGACGGCGGGGTGCTGGCGGCGCTGGAGGATTGCGGCGGCGAGGGCGAGACCCGCTGCCGTCACTGGCGCATCGAGGCGCGCCAGGCGGTGCTCGCCACCGGCGCCATCGAGCGGCCGATCGTCTTTGCCGGCAACGACAGGCCGGGCGTCATGCTCGCCTCCGCCGGCCTTGCCTATGCGCGCCGCTACGGCGCAGCGCCGGGCGGCAACGTCATCTTGTTCTGCAACAACGACGAGGCCTGGCGGAGCGCGGGTCTTCTCGCCGAGGCGGGCGTGAAGATCGCCGCCATCGTCGATCCGCGCACGGAGATCCTCGACGCCCTCGCCCGCCCGCTCGCCGAGCGCGGCGCGGAGATCATCCTCAGCCACGTCGTCGCCGCCGCCAGGGGCGTCAAGCGCGTGGAAGGCGCGACGATCGTCCCGGTGGGCGAGGCGGCGCTGGCGGAAGCGGCCGGCAACATCGACCGGCCGGGCGCGCAGGCGCAAGAGAGCGAACAGGGCGAGGACGCGGCCCCGCCCGCCCCCGGCGGCGCCTTGGAGAGGGCCTGCGACACCATCCTCGTCTCCGGCGGCTTCAACCCGGTCATCAACCTCGCCAGCCAGGCGGGCGGCCCGCCGGTCTGGCGCGAGGAGATCGCCGCCTTCGTGCCGGGAGAGCCGCGCCAGGCCTTCATCGCCGCGGGCGCCGCCGCCGGCGCGCCAACGCTGGAAATCGCCATCAACCAGGGCGCGGAGGCCGGCGCGCTCGCCGCCAGCGCCGCTGGCTTTGAGGCCCGCAACGAGGAACTCGCCGTCAAAATCCCGGTGGAGGGCCTGCGCGTCACCACCGAGGATGGCGGGCTTCTGCCGCTCTTTGAGGTGGAGCCGCAGGGCGCAAAGCCGGGCAAGGCCGCCGATAAGGCGTTTGTGGACCTGCAGCACGACGTCACCGCCGCCGATATTCGCCTGGCGCATCAAGAGGGCTTTGCCGACGCGGAGCATCTGAAGCGTTACACCACCCTCGGCATGGCCAACGATCAGGGCCGCACCTCCGCGCTCGCCGGCCTTGCCATCCTCGCGGGCGAACGCGAGATGCCGCTTCCGGCGGTCGGCTCGACGCGTTTCCGACCGCCCGCCATCCCCGTTCCGCTCGGCACGCTTGCCGGGCGCGAGCGCGGCCGCCATGCCGCTCCCGTAAGGCGCTCGCCGCTCCACCATGCGCATCTGGCCGCCGGGGCGCAGATGATGGAGGCGGGGCTGTGGATGCGCCCACGCATCTATCCGAAAAGGGGCGAGACGCTGTTTGCCGCCTATACGCGCGAGGCGCGGCATGTGCGCCGCGCCGTCGGCATCGCCGACGTCTCCACGCTCGGCAAGATCGAGGTGGCCGGGCCGGACGCGGCGGCCTTTCTCGACCGCGTCTATGCCAACAATTTCTCCAACCTTGCCGTCGGCAAGGCGCGCTACGGGCTGATGCTGCGCGAGGACGGCTTCGTCTTCGACGACGGCACGGCCTGGCGACTGGCGGAGGACCGCTATCTGGCGACCACCACGACGGCGAAGGCCGCCGAGGTGATGCTGCATCTGGAATTCCTCGCCGCCGCAGCCTTTCCGGAACTGAAGGTCTCGCTCACTTCCGTCAGCGACCAATATGCCGGCATCGCCGTCGCCGGGCCGAAAGCGCGCGAGCTTCTGGCGCGCCTGGTCGAGGGCACGGGGATGGACAACGATGCCTTCCCCTTCATGGGCGTGCGCGAGGCGACGGTGGGCGGTGCCCCGGCGCTTCTTGCCCGCCTCTCCTTCTCCGGGGAGAACGCCTATGAGGTCTATGTCGGCGCCGATCACGGGCCTTTCATCTGGAAGCTGCTGTTGGAAAAGGGCGCCGACCTTGAGGTCGCGCCCTACGGGCTTGAGGCGATGGGGACCTTGCGCATCGAGAAGGGCCATGTCGCCGGACCGGAACTGAACGGTCGCGTCAGCGCCCACGATCTGGGCATGGAAAAGCTCCTCTCCACCAAAAAGCCCTTCGTCGGCAAGCCGCTCGCCCAGCGCCCGGCGCTGTCGGAGCCCGGCCGGCTGCAGCTTGTGGGCGTCATCGCCGCCGACGAGGCCTTCCGCGCCGGCGCCCATCTCGTCGCCGGGCCGGCCGAACAGCCGGGGCCGAGCGAGGGGCATATCACCTCCGTCACCTTCAGCCCGGCGCTCGGCAAGACGATCGGCCTTGCGCTTCTGAAGGGCGGACGCGAGCGACGCGGCGAGAGCCTTTACGCCGCCGATCCGATCCGCGGCGGCCATTGCCGGGTGGAGGTGGTTTCGCCGCATTTCGTCGACCCGAAGGGAGAGCGGCTTCATGGCTGAACGCATCTCCGCCCTCGCCGAGCTTGCCGCGCCGCCGCGCGCGGAGGGCGAGGCCGCGCTGCGGCTCTCGGAGCTCGCCCCGGCCTCCATCGTGCAGCTTCAGGCATTCCTGGAAGGCGCGGAGGCTTTCGGCGAGGCGCTCGGCGAGACCTTGGGGCTGGCGATGCCGGAGAACGCCTATTTCGCCGAGGGCGAGGCCGTCACGCTGGTCTCGCTCGGGGTCGGGCGCCTGCTGGTTCTCTCCGGCGAGGCGGAGCTTGCCGCAAAGCTGCGCGATGTCATCGGCGCAAGCGGCACCGTCACCGACCTTTCGCATGCGCGCACGCTTCTCAGCCTGGAGGGCGCGGCGGCGCAGGAGGTGCTCGCCCGCGGCATCGCCATCGACCTTGCGCGCATGCCGCCGGGCGCGGCGACGCAGACGAAGATGGAGCATTTCGACGTGACGCTCCTGCGCCGCGCGGGGGATTGCTTCGAGCTCCTCTTCCATCGCAGCTTCGCCGAGGCGGCGGCGGAATGGCTGCTGGATGCCGGCGCGCCTTTCGGCATCGCGATGGGGCGCTGAGCCAGGCACTCGCCCGCCGCAACCCTCCTCGCCTAGAGCCTTTCCTGGCCAGGTGGAAGCGATTCTGTTTCTTGGTCGCCGCGGCGAACCGCAAGGGGGGCTCGCGGCGCGATGCGAGGCATCGGGCAAGAGACCCGACAAAGCGGGCGCCCGGCGCGCGGAAACCCGGCGGGCCAGGCGCCTTGGCGCCAAATCCATCGGGTCTTGTCGCCCATGCGCTCTGGCAGAACGCTCCCACCTGGCCATGAAAGGCTCTAGGCTCAGGCGATGGGCCGGCTCCTTCGCGCTGCACTTCTCCTCGCCTTCTGCCTTGCGCCGTTTGCGCCGGCGCGGGGCGCCGACATACCGGTCGACCTGGAGCTCGTCATGGCGGTGGACGCTTCCAGCTCCGTCGATGCCGGCGAGTTCCGCTTGCAGTTGGAGGGGATCGCGGCCGCCTTCCGGCATCCTGAGGTACTTGCGGCCATTCAGAGCGGGCCGACCGGGCGGATCGCGGTTTCCATCGTCGTGTGGGCCGACGCAACGCTGCCCAAGGAGGAGAGCGCCTGGTTCGCGATCGGCGATGCGGCCGAGGCGGAGGCCTTCGCGGCCATGGTCTACGCCATGCGAAGGGGCGTCTTCGGCGGCACGGGGATCGGGGCGGGCGTTGCGACGGCGATCCGCGCCTTTACGCGCAACGGCT
Organism: Afifella pfennigii DSM 17143; assembly: GCF_000688515.1. Classification (GTDB taxonomy): domain Bacteria; phylum Pseudomonadota; class Alphaproteobacteria; order Rhizobiales; family Afifellaceae; genus Afifella; species Afifella pfennigii. The sequence goes on from NZ_JHZK01000010.1 coordinate 69,979, forward strand.
TTGCCGCGCCGCGCCAGACGGTGGACGTCTCCGGCGACGGCAAGGAGACGCCGCCGCGCGAGAACGTCCTGTTGATGCCGGCGGCGCGCGGCATGGCGATCTCGCGCGGCGTCACCCTCAACGGGCTCGCCATCCTCAACGACGATCCGGAGCTCGGCGCCTGGTACCGACGAAATCTCATCGCCGGCCCCTCCGCCTTCGTCATGGAGGTGAAGGATTACGAGGACTTCGCCGCGGCGATGGTCAGGAAGCTCATCCGCGAGATCGAGGAAGAGCCGAGGCTGGGGATGGCTCGGTAGGCGTCAGCCGCCGCCTTCCCGACCGGTTGCCGGGAAGACATATGGCCGATGCGGCCTTTGCGCCGGTTCTGGCCAGCGGGCAACCAAGCGATCAACACCAATGAGAGCGCGAGGCCGGCGAACTTCACCGTAAGGCGAGGCCTTCTTGGGTGGATTGTTACGAAAGACGTCGATGATCGGTCCCGCAATCCTCGCGTAGCGGTGCACGGCCTCGCGGTAATAGTCGCGCACGATCGTCTCCTGCACCGCGCCCTGGCGGGTCGCGATCTCCATCACTTCGAAGAAGTTGCCTGCACGGAGGATCGATTGCAGGAGTTCATGGTCGATATCGGCGGCATCGGTGGGGGCCGCGCCAAGCTTACAGCACCGTGCCGGCTGTGGGGCCTCCGCGGCCGCGAGCATTCGTTTCGTCAGCTCAATGGCTCTGTCTTCAGCGATACTCTTGTGATGGCGACCAAAGTTGCCGACTCGCCGGAAGGCTGCGTCGAGCTTTTCGTTCTCGCTATGCTCTTTGAGGAAATCAAAGGCACGGTCGCGCGCCTCCGAATGCAGCTTGACTGACGAGTTGAAGAGGAAGCCGGCTACCGCCGAGAAGAGCGAGATTGACACGCCCACATCCGCGAGGGTGAGGCTGGTTCCAACTGCGAGTATCAGCGTTCCGAGCGCCAGGAAAACAAAAACGCCGCAAGCGACGAGAAGCGCGCGCGGGGTCATAAGATTTACAAAGACCGCGGACGGCGCGTCGCGATCCATCTTGTGCCTCAGAGGCCGTGAAAACCGTCTTTGAACATCGCTTGTCCTTTGAGCACGACATGTCATCGTGCTTTGCGAATATTAGGGGCGTCCTGCTACCGTTTCAAGCTACGCTCCAGCCGCTCCTCGTCGAGCTCCACGCCGAAGCCGGGCTTTTCGGAGAGAACCAGCATGCCGTCCTGAAGCCCGACGGGCTCGCAAAGCATGAAGTCGCGCCGCTGCAGCGACCATTCGGGCGGGTCGAACGGATACTCGATGAAGGGCGCGGCGGCGAGGCCGGCCGTCAGATGCGCGTTGGCGATGAGGCCGAGGCCGTTCGTCCAGGTATGCGGGGTGAAGACGAGGCCAGCCTCCTCGGCCATGACGGCGACGCGGCGCAGCCCCGTGATGCCGCCGACAAGAGCGGCGTCCGGCTGCAAGACATCGAGGCAGCGCCCCTCGATGAGGGCCCGGAACTCGTGAAGCTCGCGGTTCATCTCGCCGCCGGCGATGCGGATGTCGGTGGCGTCGGAGAGCCGGCGCATGCCGGCAGCATCGCCGCGAAAAAGCGGCTCCTCCATCCAATAGACGCCGAGCCGCTCCAGTTCGCGGGCAACGGCGAGCGCGTCCTTGAAGCTCCAGGGCGGCGCGTCGTCATGGGCCATGCGCCAGCCCTGATTGCAATCGACCATCAAAGTGAGCCGGTCGCCGACGACATCGCGCGCGGCCTGAAGCGCGGCGATATCCTCGCGCCAGTCGGGCCGGTGGAAGCGTACTTTCATGGCGGCAAAGCCCGCCCCGTGGAAGCGCGCCGCCGTCTCGGCCATCTCGGCATCGTCGCGGAGCGTCGCGGAGGAAGCGTAGGCCGGGATGCGGTCACAGCGTCCGCCGAGGAGCTTCCACACCGGCTGGCCGGTGATCTTTCCCGCAAGGTCCCAAAGGGCAAGGTCGAGCGGCCAGCACCTGCCGCCGTGGAACTGGATGTTGGAAAGGAGGCGGAAATGCCGCTCCAGGCGCAAGGGGTCCTCGCCGAGGAAGAGATGCTCATGGCCTTCAAAGCCGAGCATGGCGTCGCCCGAGCCGACGCCTTCATGGCCCTCGTCGGTCGTCACGCGCACGACGGTGGCGTCAAAGTGATGGCGCGGGCTAAAATCCCAGCTCGGCCGGAAGGGCGGGTCGAGCTTCAGCCGGTGATGGCTGACGTTGATCGCGGCGATCTTCACGCCGCGTCTCTCCCCTTTCCGGCCAGCACCATCGCCGCCAGCACCGAAAGGTCCTCATCGGTGGTGAAGCGCTTGGTCGATTTGCGCATCGCCGCGTTCTCCGGCGCGGCCATGCGCTCGGCCAGCGCCTCCACGCTCACCGCATCCAGCGTCCGCGGCCGCGCCGGCAGGCCGACGCGCGCGAAGAGGTCGCGATAGGCGGGCGCGAAGGCCGCCGCGTCCCTTTCCGCCCCCATCGCCTCGGCGACGAGGGCGAAGGCCTGCGGATTGCCCTCCACCACCCAATCGGCCGTCGCGGCCATGGCGATGCCGACGGCGAGCCCGTGCGGGATGGGCGCCAGCGAGCCGAGCGCATGGCCGATGTTATGGGCAAGCGCCGTGCCGACCATCTCAATGGCGATGCCGGCAAGCCCCGCCGCCTCCATCATCGCCGTGCGCGCGGCGATGTTTCCCGGCTCCGCGACGGCTGTCGGCAGGTTTGCCGCCACCAGCCGGATCGCGGCAAGGGAAGGCGCGACGCTTTTTTCGCTCGCCCGCCGGCAGGTCGCCGCCTCCACCGCATGGACGAGCGCGTCGATGCCGGTCATGGCGGTGAAGGTTGGCGGCAGGACCAGCGTCAGCTCCGGATCGAGAAGCGCCAGCGAAGCCTTCAGCTCGCCCGCCCAGTACCAGTATTTGGTGCCGTCGGGGCCGGAAAGGACGGCGATGGAGGTGAATTCGGAGCCGGTGCCGGCGGTCGTGGGGACGGCGACGAGCGGCGCGGCGGGGCGGGCGAAGGGCGCCGCGGCAAGGCGGTGGTCCGCCACCTCGCCCGGATTTGTCAGCATCGCGGCGGCCATCTTGCCGGCATCGAGGGCCGAGCCGCCGCCGAGGGCGACGACGAGGCTCGCCCCCTCCCCGACCCCCATCGAGGCGGCCTCGGCGACCTCGCCTTCCTTCGGCTCGCCGGCGATGCGGTCGTAGGCAACGACGCGGTGGCCGCCTTCAAGCAGCGCTTTTTCCGCCTGCAAGACGATGCCCGGCGCCTTGAGGCCGGCATCGGCGAGGAGAAGCACCGTGGCGCCCTTTCCGGCAAGCCGGTCCACGTCTACGGCCAGACCGGCGAGGCGGCCCGGCCCGGCCTCCACCGCAATCTCGGCGTATGTGTGGATCAGCTCCATGGCGCTCCCTCCCCGGCCGGCGCGTCCCTTCCTGCAGTTTATAGCGCGGGGGCGGATCGGACGGCAGCGCCAGAAAGAAAGATTCAGGGCGCCAGGACGCGGCCCTTGAGGCAGGCGGCCTCCACGCGCTCGATAGCCCGGCGCGAGCCGACAAGCGACAGCACGGACGGCTGGGTGCGCCCGAAGAGCAAGGCGAGGGAAAGTCGCATGCCCGCCTTCAGGTCCTCGATGAGCCGATCGCGCGCCGGCACGATCGCCCAGAAGACGCCCGCCTGCCCGTCCCAGCGCATCCTCAGCCGATGCGAGCCCTTGTCGGTGGAGAAGAGGAAGACCTCTTCCTTGATGCCCGCGGCGGCGAAGTCGGCCGGCTCCTCGCCGTCATGGCCGGGGGCGTAGCGGATATTGAGGGCATCGGCGCCACGGCATTCCAGCCGAAGTTCGGCCGGTGTGACATGCTCGGTGCCGCAGACGCTCGCCACCATGCCGCGCCCATCGACGGCGAAAAGGGTCATCTCCGCGCTCCAGGTGGCGCAGGCATTGGCCGCGGCCCGCTCGCCGGTCAGAAGCGTGAGGAAAGGCAGCAGGAGCAGGAAAGCGAATCGGCAAGGACGGGGCGGCATGGGCCGCTCTATAGGAAGGGCCCGCCGCCGGAAGCAACTGAAGCAACGCGAAATTTCGCCCGCGGGAGATTTCAGGCGTCGGAGCGGCGGGCGCTTTCGGCGGCAGCCGCCGGGCTCACCTCATCGCCTTTGTCGCCCTTTTCCGTCCCGTCGCCGATCTGGATCACCGGCTGCATGGCGCTCAGCGTCTCCTCGGAGAGATGGCAGGCGATGCGGTGGCCCGGCTGAAACTCGCGGATGGGCGGCGGCTCGGTCTCGCAGGTGCCCTCGATGACATAAGGGCAGCGCGTGCAGAAGGGGCAACCGGCCGGCGGATCGGAGGCGGAGGGGATCTCGCCCGACAGGACGATATGGCGCTTCGTCACCTTGGTGTCGGCAATCGGCACGGCCGAAAGCAGCGCTTCGGTATAGGGATGGTAGGGCGGGGCGAAGATCTCCTCCGTCGAGCCCTGCTCCATGATCTGGCCGAGATACATGACCACGATGCGGTCCGACAGGTAGCGCACCACCGACAGATCGTGGCTGATGAAGAGCAAGGTGGTGCGGTTCTCGCGCTGGATGTCCATGAGAAGCTCCGTCACCGCCGCCTGCACGGAGACGTCGAGGGCGGAGACCGGCTCGTCGGCGATGACGACGGCCGGGTTGCCGGCGAAGGCCCTTGCGATGCCGACGCGCTGCTTCTGCCCGCCGGAGAGCTGGCGGGGGCGGCGCAGGGCGAAATCGCGCGGCAACTTGACGATATCGAGCAGCTCCAGGACGCGCTCTTGCACCTTGGCCTCGTCCTTCTCCACGCCGAACTTCCTGATGACGCGGGCGATTTGACCGCCCACCGTGTGGCTCGGATTGAGCGTGTCGAAGGGGTTCTGGAAGATCATCTGCAGCTTGGAGATGGTCTCCGGGCCGCGCCTATCCACCGGCATGTGGCCGAGCTCGACATTGCCTAGGAGCACTTTGCCGGCCGTCGCCTCTTCCAGGCCCATCAGCACCTTGGCGAAGGTGGACTTGCCGCAGCCGGATTCGCCGACGATGGCGACCGTCTCCGCCTCGCGCGCCTCAAAGCTGAGCTTTTCGTTGGCCTTCACCGTCTTGGCCTCGCCGGAAAAGAACAGCGCCCCTTCCTCGATCTCGTAGTGCTTGGTCATGTCGTCGACCTTCAGCACCACATCGCCCTTCTCGGTGGCCACCTTGCCGATGCCCTCGCCGAGGCCGGCATGCCAGTCGATCTCCTCAATGCGCAGGCAGCGCGAAAAATGCCGGTCATCGCCGGAAATCGGCAGCATGGGGATTTCGCCCCTGTCGCACAGCCCGGCTTTGAAATAGTCGCAGCGCGGGCCGAAATTGCAGCCCGGCGGGCGCTCGTGCGGCAGGGGAAGCTGGCCCGGGATGGCGATGAGAGGCCGCGCGTTCTTGTCGGCGCCGGGCAGCGGGATGGAGGCGAAAAGGCCGCGCGTATAGGGATGGCGCATGGCCTCGAAGACGTCCTCCACCGTGCCCACCTCCACCGCCTCGCCGGAATACATCACCGTGATGCGGTCGCAGGTCTCCAGGATCAGGCCGAGATTGTGGGAGATGTAGATCATGGAGGTGCCGAATTCGGCGGCGATCTCGCGGATGAGATCGACGATGCCGGCCTCCACCGTCACATCGAGGGCCGTCGTCGGCTCGTCGAGGAGCAGGAGCTTGGGGCTCGACAGGAGCGCCATGGCGATGACGACGCGCTGCTGCTGGCCGCCGGAAATCTGGTGCGGATAGGAGCGCAGGATACGCTCCGGCTCCGGCAGGCGCACGCTCTCCAGCATGGCGCGGGCGCGTTCCAGCGCCTCTTCCTTGCTGGCACCTTCGTGGTAGATCGGCACCTCGGCGAGCTGGTCGCCGACGCGCATGGCCGGGTTCAAGGAGGCCATCGGCTCCTGGTAGACCATGGCGATCTGCGAGCCGCGCAAGAGCCTCAGCTCTTCCTCGCTCATGGCGCGCATGTCGCGGCCATTGAACAGGATCTCGCCGCCGACGATGCGCCCGTTGCGGCCCATATACTGCATGATCGCAAGGGCGACCGTGGACTTGCCGCAGCCCGATTCGCCGACGATGCCGTGGCTCTCGCCGGGCATCAAAGTGAGGTTGAAATCGGCCACCGCCGGAATCTCGCCGGCCCGGGTGAAATAGGAGATGGAGAGATTGCGGCATTCCAGGACGGGGATTTGCGAGGTGCCCTCCCCAGCTTGCGCCGCCGGCGCCGTGCCGCCAGACGTGTCGCTTGCCATGCTCATCAAGCGGCCTCCTGCGCCGTCGTCATTGCCGGGCTCGGCCCGGCAATCCATTCCACAGCGAATCTCAGCCGCTTTGGCATGGATGCCCCGATCACATCCGGGCATGACGAATTTGAGGTTCTTTTCTGCATCAATCCCGAAGGCTCATTTCGCGCAGGCCGTCGGCCATCAGGTTGAAGCCGAGGATGAGGCTCGACACCGACAGAGCGGGAATGAGCAGCATGTAGGAGAACTTGAAGAGCATCGCCGTCTTGGCGCTCTCCTTGATCATCAGGCCCCAATCGGGATCGGGCGGCTGCAGGCCGAGGCCGAGGAAGGTGAGCGTGGTGATGGCGACGGTGGTGTAGCCGAGCCTCAGGCAGGCATCGACGATGATCGGTCCGCGCACATTGGGCAGCAGCTCCACCACCATGATCCACAGCGCCGATTCCCCGCGCGTCTGTGCGGCGAAGACATAGTCGCGCGTCTTCACGTCGAGGACGAGGCCGCGCACGATACGCATGATCGCCGGGGCGGAGGCGAAGGTGACGGCGATGACGATGTTGAAGCCCGACGGCCCGAGATAATTTAGGATGACGATGAACAGCACCATCACCGGGAAGGAGAGAAGGACATTGGCGAGGAAGGAGATCACCTCGTCCCACCAGCCGGAGATGTAGCCGGCAATAAGGCCGAAAGCGGTGCCGACGACATAGGCGACGAAGGTCGCCGTGACGCCCCAGACGAGGACGCGCTGGCAGCCCCACAAGGTGCGCGAGAGCATGTCGCGGCCCTTGAAGTCGGTGCCGAGCCAGAAGAAGAAGCCGCTCTTTTCCGTCAGCGGCGTGGTGAAGGGGGCGATCGGCTTGTTGGGGTCAATCAGCGGCAGATAGGGCGCCGCCACGGCGATGAAGAACCAGAAAAAGACCAGCGTGGCGCCAAGCAGGGCGATCCAGCTCTCGCGGAAGGCCGCCATGCAGATGAGGTAGAGGAGGATGACGGCCGGGATCGCCGGAACGAGGACGTATTGCTCCAAATCGCCGAGCTGGTCGCCGGCCATGACATAGGCCATCAGCGGCAGCCAGGCGATGGCGAAGATGAGCGCGGCGATCCTCGGCTTTTGCAGCCGCTTCAGGAGCGGTACCGGCGGCGGGCTCAGGCTGGTGACGGCCATGTCCTGTCCCTCACGAGAAGCGGATGCGCGGGTTGAGGAAGGTGTAGCCGACATCGGAGATGATCTGCGATGTGACGGCGACGACGACGGCAACGAGGGTGCAGGCCTGCACCACTTCAACGTCGGGGAAGAGCGCGGCTTCCAGAAGGAGCTTGCCGAAACCGTCGTATTCGAAGAACACCTCCACCACGACGACGCCGGACAGAAGCCAGTTCATCTGCAGGACGATGACGGTGAAGGGCGCGATCAGCGCGTTCCGGAGCGCGTGCTTCATCACCACGCGGCGATAGGGAATGCCCTTCAAAATGGCGGTGCGGATATATTGCGAGGTCATGACCTCGGCCATGGAGGCGCGGGTCATGCGCGCCACATAGCCGAAATCGTAGATCACCAGCGTCAGCACCGGCAGCACGAGCTGCCAGGGGTCGAAGCCGGCGATCATCGCCGATTTGGCCGGCAGGAGGCCGAGGCCGAGGGCGAAGACGACCGTCAGGATAATGGCCGTGGCGATCTCCGGTATCGATGTGGTGAAGACCGACAGGAAGGTGATCGACCGGTCGAGCCCGGACCCCTCCCGCATGCCCGAGAGGACGCCGAGCGTTAAGGATATCGGGATCATCAACGCGAAGACGCAGAGCGCCAGGATGCCAGTATTGGCGAGACGGTCGGCAAGGAGCGGGCCGACCGGCCGGTTCTTCTCGTAGGAGAAGCCGAAATCGCCCTGGACGATCTTGCCGATCCAATTGAAGTAGCGCTGGTAGAAGGGCACATCGAGCCCGCGCCGGGCCAGCCACTCGTTGTAGGCGTCCTGCGACAGTGCCGAGACCGCGAAGCCGCCTAGCTCCTGAACGGCGAGGCGCCGCTTGAATTCGGGCGTGTCGAAAATCGCGAAGAGCAGAAGCGACGCGACAAGAATGATGAGCACCATCTGAATGAGACGGCGGCCAATCAGCTTCACCATGTCGTTTTGGCGCCTGCCAGGTGCAGCCGCCCCCTCTTTTCTCTGACATGCCGCCCGCCGACGTCAGCGTTCTTGTCGGGCGACAAGGAAAGGCCCCGGGAACGGGTCCCGGGGCCTCTTGTCGTCATCAGCTTTCCACCCAGACCTTGTTGAACTGGTGGTACTGGGTCGGATGCGCCGGATAGCCGTGCACCTTGGCGTTGACGATGGTATAGACCGGGCGGAAGACCGGCTGCACCATGACCGCGTCGTCCTGGAGGATCTTCTCCACCTTCTCCATCACGGCGCGGCGCTCTTCCACGTCGAGGATCGCTTCGGCCTCGTCGAGCGCGGCGTCGAATTCCGGATTGGCGTATTTCGTCTCATTCCAGGGCACGCCGGTACGGTAGCCGAGCGACAGCACCATGGTGCCGAGCGGGCGGTGCGTCCATTGCGTGGCGCCGAAGGCGGTCTTGTCCCAGATCTCCCAATATTTCGACGGCGGCATGACGTTGATGTTGAGGGTGATGCCGGCGTCCTTCACCTGATCGCGGATCACCTCGCAGATGGTCTGCTGCCACGGTCCGTCGGTGTTGCCGACATCGACGGTGACATCGAGGTCCTCCATGCCGGCATCGGCGAGGAGCGCCTTGGCGCCCTCCACGTCGCGCTCCAGCGCCGGGAGCTCGAAGTATTCCGGATGGATCGGCGCCACATGGTGGTTCCAGCCGACATCGCCGCCTTCCGCGTATACCAGCGGCAGCACGGCGGGATTGTCGCAAGCCTTGACGAAGGCCTGGCGCACCCGCTTGTCGTCCCAGGGCGCCTTATCGACCTGGAAGCGCACGCACAGGGTCTGCGCGGTGCGGGCGGCGATGATCTCTCCCTCCAGAGCCTTGGCGAGCTCCATCTGCTCCACGCCGAACTCGTAGATGGCGTCGATGTCGCCGGAGGCGAAGGCGGTGAGCTGGTTGTCCTCGTCGAAATTGTAATAGTGAATCTCGTCGAGATAGACGTCTCCACCCCAATATTCGAAAGGCGCGCCATTCACCTCCGTCACCCGCTTCAGGATGCAGCGGTCGCCGACGACGAGCTCGGCGAGAGCGAAGGGTCCGGTGCCGATGGGATTGTCGGAAAAGGGCGCCTCGAAGCTCGGATGCAGGATGGCCGTCGGGTAGTTGTACATGTCCTCCGGGAAGGACAGGACCGGCTTGGAGAGCTTGAAGCGGATGGTGTGGTCGTCGACGAGCTCGATGGCGCCGTCTCTCAGCTTCTTCACCATCTTGGCGGTGCCGTCCTCGTTCTTCTCGCCCGAATCGACCTCTTCCACGAGGGCGGAGATGGAGGACAGGCCGACATTGGCGGAGCCGAGATTGGGATCGCACCAGCGCTCCACGTTCCAGCGCACATGATCGGCGACGAGCTCATCGCCGTTGTGCCACGTCACGCCCTTGCGGAGGTAGAAGGTCCATTCGGAGAGGTCGTCGGAGGCTTCCCAGCGCTCCGCCAGCATCGGGTGGGTGACGTTGTCCGGCGTCGTATAGGCCAGGTATTCCAGCGTGTGGCGGGTCTGGTTGGACATCTCCGTCCAGGAATAGGTGGCCGGGTCCTCCATCTTCTGGACCTGCATGCCGACCTTCAGGATGCCGCCCATCTGGGGCGTGCCCTCCGGCTCCGGGAAGGGAAGGTCGGCCATGGATTGGGCATAGGCGGGCTGCGGCAGCCCGGCCATGGCATAGGCGGCCGCGGCCGACAGGCCGGTCAGCGCGGCAACGCGGATGAAGCCGCGTCGGCTGAGCCGCCCGCGCTCCATCAGATCTTTGGCTTCGGCAGCCTTCGGATGTAGCCGTGTCGTTTCCTCACGCTTCATTCTTTTCTTGCTCCCTCTTGGCTCTTGAGCACGTTCGAGTGGGAGATACGGGCCATACCGGCATATCGGAGTGGCAGTAAACGCGGCATCGGACGACGCCCTCCCTTGGATGCAAGCCTAACATGTGGGGGATGCGGATGGGCAACCCCGACAGATTTTGAGTTGAACTTAGTGCAGGCTGGGTCGCGAAGAAGCCAGAAGGTGTCGCTGAAGGAAGCTGGTTATTGGCGGAATCGGAATCTCTTTTCTGCTTGCGGCCGCAGGACGCACCCCAAGCGCGGTTCCGGCCGAAGCGAGACTACCCATGGCGCCAGACAGCCTTGCCGAGACGCAGAGCCCGCGCCGCCGCCGCGCCGGAGGGCGCGCCGGCAACCAAAGGCGGCCGGCGCCGGGCATCTCAAGCCTCCGACAGGCCCCCTGGGATGTGCCGCGCTATGCCGATCGACCGAGCGAGCCGCTCAGCGCCGAGGAGGTGGAGCGCATCCATCTGGGCGCCATGCGCATCCTGGAAGAGATCGGCATCTGGTTCCTCAACGAGGAGGCGCAGGAAGTGCTGCGCCAGGCCGGCTGCGAGGTGGAGGAAAGCTCCGGGCGGGTGCGCATGGATCGCGCATTCGTGATGGAGATGGTGGCGCTGGCGCCGCCTCAATTCACCTTGACGCCGCGCAATGTTGAGCGCTGCGTCACCATCGGCGGCCCGCATGCCGTCTATGTCAACGTCTCCAGCCCACCCAATTGCTCGGACCTGGAACGCGGGCGGCGGGTCGGCGACCGGCAGAGCTTCCAGGAGCTCCTGAAGCTCACCCAGGCCTTCAATTGCCTGCATCTGGCCGGCGGCTATCCGGTTGAGCCGCTCGACCTCCACCCTTCCATCCGCCATCTGGACGCCATCTTCGACAAGCTCGTGCTGACCGACAAGGTGGTGCACGCCTATTCGCTCGGCCGCGAGCGCATCGAGGACGCCATGGAGATGGTGAGGATCGCCGGCGGGCTCAGCCACGACGCCTTCGAGGCGGAGCCACGGATGTACACCAACATCAACTCCTCCTCGCCCTTGAAGCACGACTTTCCCATGCTCGACGGCGCGATGCGCATGGCAAGGCGCGGCCAGCCGGTCATCGTCACCCCGTTCACGCTCGCCGGGGCGATGGCGCCGGTGACGCTCGCCGGAGCCGTGGCGCAGCAGACGGCGGAGGCGCTGGCGGCGATCGCACTGCTTGAATGCGTCAGGCCCGGCGCGCCGGTCGCCTATGGCTCCTTCACCTCCAATGTCGACATGAAGTCCGGCGCGCCCGCCTTCGGCACGCCGGAATATCTGCGCGCGACGCAGATGTCGGGGCAGATGGCGCGCTATTACGGCCTACCCTTTCGCGCCTCCAACGCCTGCGCGGCCAATGCGCCCGATCCGCAGGCCGCCTGGGAGAGCGCCTTCTCGCTGTGGGCCTGTACCAGCGCGCAGGCGAACATCGTCTACCACGCCGCCGGCTGGCTGGAGGGCGGACTGACGGCGTCCTACGAGAAATTCGTCATGGATTGCGAGATGCTGCAGCAGGTGCAGCACGCCATGAAGCCGGTCTCGGTAACGGAAGACGACCTTGCCATCGACGCCATTGCCGAAGTGGGGCCGAACGGGCATTTCTTCGGCGGCGCGCATACGCAGGCGCGCTACGAGAGCGCCTTCTATTCGCCCTTTCTCTCCGACTGGCGCAATTACGAAACCTGGCAGCAGGCTGGAAGCCTTTCCGCGCCGGAGCGCGCGCTTGCCATCTGGAAGGCGATCTTGGCCGAGTTCGAGCCGCCGCCGATGGACGAGGCGATCCGCGAGGAGCTGGCGGCGTTCGTGACGCGCCGCAAGCGCGAGGGCGGCGCGCCGACGGATTTCTAGGCCGGTCAGGCTGTCCAGCGTTTGCCGGGACGATGCGGCTCGCGTTCGGGCCGATTACATTTTCGGCGTTTCCTTCATCGCCTTGTTGACCAGGGTGAAGGTATCGGAACCCTGCTGGATCTCGCCGCTAGAGCTGCCCTGATAGGCGAGGTTCCAATCGGTCACGATTGTCACGTCGCTGCCGGCCGCCTCGGCAAAGCCCGTCCAGCTCGTCACCGAGTTGCAATTGGCCGTGGCGTTGTCCCAGGCCACCGTGAAGCCGATGAAATTGCCCCAGGTGAGCCCGACCAGCGGATAGGGCGTGCCCTGGCAGCCGAAGCCCGGCGCGTTGTTGACGTAGAAGCCGGAGACGGAATTGCCGGCGCCGAAGACCAGCGTCATCGTGGAGCCGTCCTGGTTGACCCAGCTTGAACTGACGGCCGGCACGCCGAAGGCCTCGGCGGATTGGCGGGGGCTCATATCCTGGGCCAAAGCGGGCGAGGCGACCACGGCGAGAAGCGGAAGGGCAACGGCCAGGCTGGCAAGACGACGCATGGGAAAATCCTCCTGAAGTAGAAGCCGCCCCGCAATCTACAATGCTGGATAGAATTAATCTAGCTAGAGTTGTGCTTGAGCGTGCAATGCCGTGTCGCCGCAGAGGCGCCGAGGCGCAGGCTGGACACGCCGTGGCGCAAGGCGGCGGGAGGTCCGGGCGGTTTGGAGCTTTGATCGCGCAGCGTGCGACCTTCCGATCTGCCCGGCGGGCCGGGCCCATGCGGAACGGAGGCGCTCCAAGGGGAAAGGGGCCGTCAATGAAGTCCCATGCGCAGGTCGCGGTGATCGGTGGCGGCGTCGTCGGCTGCTCGGTCCTCTACCATCTCACCAAGGCGGGCTGGAAAGACGTCGTTCTCATCGAGCGCGCCGAGCTCACCTCAGGCTCCACCTGGCATGCGGCAGGCGGCTTTCACACCCTCAACGGCGACCCGAACGTCGCCAAGCTGCAGGCCTACACCGTCTCGCTCTACAAAGAGATCGAGGAGATTTCCGGCGAGAGCTGCGGGCTGCATCTGACTGGCGGGCTGCAGCTCGCCGATACGCCGGAACGGCTGGAATGGCTGAAACAAGCGCATGCCAGAGGCCGCTATCTCGGCATGGAGACGGAGATCATCTCCGCCGCGGAAGCGAAGGAAATCTTGCCGCTTATCGACGAGAGCTATTTCGTCGGCGCGCTTTGGGACCCCATCGAGGGTCATCTCGACCCCTATGGCACGACGCAGGCCTACGCCAAGTCGGCGCGGCTCGCGGGCGCTGAGATCATCACCCGCAACCGCGTTTTGCAGCTCAACCCGCAGCCGGACGGGAGCTGGCAGGTCGTCACCGAGAAGGGCACCCTCCATGCGGAGCACATCGTCAATGCCGGCGGGCTGTGGGCGCGCGAGGTCGGCCGCATGGTCGGCATCGAATTGCCGGTGCTCGCCATGGAACATCACTACATCCTGACGGAGGACATTCCCGAAGTCGCCGAGATCAACCGCACCACCGGCAAGGAGATCGTCCACGCCATCGATTTCGCCGGCGAGATCTACACCCGCCAGGAGCGCAGCGGCATGCTTCTGGGCACCTACGAGAAGGCGGCGACGCCCTGGTCACCGGTCACAACGCCCTGGGATTTCGGCCAGGACCTTCTGCCGCCCGACCTTGAGCGCATCGCCCCCTCGCTCGAAGTCGGCTTCCGGCATTTTCCCGCCTTTCAGAACGCCGGCATCGCCAAGATCATCAACGGCCCCTTCACCTTCGCGCCGGACGGCAACCCGCTGGTGGGGCCGGTGCAGGGGGTGAAGAACTTCTGGTGTGCCTGCGCCGTCATGGCCGGCTTCAGCCAGGGTGGCGGGGTCGGGCTCGCCCTTGCCAACTGGATGGTGGAGGGCGATCCGGGCTTCGACGTCTGGGGCATGGATGTCGCCCGCTTCGGCGATTTCGCGACGCTCGCCTATACCAACGCCAAGGTGCGGGAGAACTATTCACGCCGTTTCCGCATCCGCTTTCCGAACGAGGAGCTGCCGGCGGCGCGGCCGGCGCAAACGACGCCGCTCTACGACCGGCTTGTCGCCGAGGGCGCGGTGATGGGCGATAGCTGGGGGTTGGAGACGCCGCTCTGGTTCGCGCCCAAGGGGGTTGAGGCGCGGGATATCTTCTCCTTCCACCGCTCCAACGATTTTGAGCATGTGAAGGCGGAGTGCCTTGCCGTGCGCCAGGCCGTCGGCGTCACCGAGATCGCCAATTTCGCCAAATACCGCGTCACGGGGCCGGGGGCGGAGGCCTGGCTCAATCGGATGATGGCGGGCCGCATGCCACGGCTCGGCCGCATAGCGCTCACCCCGATGCTAAACGCGCGCGGCAAGCTCATCGGCGACTTCACCATCGCCAAGATCGCCGAGGAGGATTTTCTCGTCTGGGGCTCCAGCCAGGCGCAGATCTACCATGTGCGCTGGTTCGAGGCGCAGCTGCCGCAGGACGGCTCGGTCAGGGTGGAGCGTATCGACCTTGGCATTGTCGGGCTCTCCATCGCCGGCCCGCGCTCGCGCGAGCTTCTCGCCCGCCTCACCCACGAGGACGTCTCGCGCGAGGCCTTCCCGTTCATGAGCCACAGGAAGATGGAGGTCGCGGGCGCGCCGGCGCGGGTGAACCGGCTCACCTATACCGGCGACCTCGGCTACGAGATCTGGGTGAAGCCGGAATACGAGCGGCCGCTCTACGACAGGCTGACGGAAGCGGGCGCCGATCTCGGCCTGAAGAATTTCGGCATGCGCGCCCTTCTCTCGCTCCGGCTGGAGAAGAACTGGCCGACCTGGGCGCGCGAGTTGCGCCCCATCTACGGTCCCTTCGAAGCCGGACTGGAGCGCTTCGTCGACCTTGAGAAGAACGACTTCATCGGCCGCCAGGCGGCGGCAAGGGAGCAGCGAGAGGGGCCGAGGCTGAGGCGCGTCTCCATGGTCGTCGATGCGGCGGATGCCGATGTCATCGGCGACGAGCCGATCTGGCATGCCGCCGACGGCGGGGAGAAGGTGGTCGGCTGGGTCACCTCCGGCGGCTATGCCCATTACGTGGACCAGTCGCTCGCCCAGGGTTACGTGCCGAGCGAACTCGTCGACGGTGGCGGCGACAGTACCTTTCAGATCGAGATCTTGGGCGAACGCCGGCCCGCCCGGCTGCAGATGGAGCCGCCCTTCGATCCGGCCGGGACACGGATGCGGGGGTGAGGCTTGACACGCAGGCGGCCTATCTTGCCCGCACCACCTCGCCGGAGGCGCAACTCCTGGCGTCGCTCGATACCCGCCGGGGCGGCGCAGCGTTAATCAGCGCGCCGAGATCGGCCTTGGCGTCGATGGCGCCCTTGAGATTGATGCGCAGCTCGGTGATGGCGCCGCTCGCCCCGTCGCAGACGATGGTGACGCGCTCGCCGGCACCATTGCCGAAAGCCCGGTCGAAGGCGGCCTCGATGGCGGCGCGGCTGAGCTTCTGGCCGCGGGCGCTGAGGAAGACCTGGCGCACCGCCGAGGCGTTGAGCTGGCTCAGCAGGGAAAGGCTCTCGGCGAAATACTCGTTGGGATCGGCACCGGCCTCAGGGCCCGTCACATCGTCCTCGTAGCAGGCGCCGTGCTTGGTCCAGGCATGCAGGTGCAGGCCCGACTTGACCCCCGGCATGACCACGGAAAGCGCCGCCAGCAGATCGGCATTGAGCGCGATCGTCTCGTCGGCGCGCAGGTTCTCGTCGCAGGCGCGCGGCCCGCCGCGATCGCAGTAGCAGGGGAAAATCGCCTTATCGTCGAGATCATCCGGCCACAGCCCGTGCAAGGTGAAATGCGTGGCATCGTAGCGGCCGGAGCGCAGGGATGCGCATTCCGGCTTACCGCGGCCGGCGGCGCTGCGGCAGAAGCCCGGCTGCCAGGAGACGGCGAGGACGTTTTCCAGCGTGTCCGCCGCAAGCGCGGGGGCGGAGCCTGTACCCGAAGAAGGCTCGGCGGGACGGGGCTCCTCTGCCATGACCAGCGAGGCGGCCGGCGCATAGGCGCCGCAGCCCATGGGCACCCAACGCTCCTCGATCTGCGGCGCGTTCGGCACGCGCAGGCGATAATGCGTGCCCGGCACGGCGTTGCGCGCCAAAATCTCGTAGGCGCGCATCGGCTCAAGGCGCACATTGCCGGGATTGTCGCCGTCCTTCTTGCGCGTCGCAGCGCAATCGGCAAAGGCGATGAAATAGCCCTCCAGCACCGGCGACTGCGCCAGAGCCGGAGCCGGGGCGGCCAAGAGGAGAAGGAGAACGGCGGCGAGAAAGCGAAGGGCGATGAGCATCGGGACTGCAAAAAAAGACCGCGACTCGGGGCCACGGCCCCTGGAAACTAGGACAGGCTGGCCGGGCCTGCCAGCCCGGGTCGACATCTCTGCGGTCAGGCGCGCAGAAGAGCCCGCCGGCTATAGGCACGCGCCGGCAGCACCTTGAGGCCGGCAAGGTGCAGCGCCGCGCGAGCCGACGCGAGCGAGGGATCGCAGAAGGCCGCGTCGAGCGCCGCGCGTATCGCCGCGACCTCGTGCGCCGGGCGGCCGCGCGCGGTGACGAAAGGCAGGGCCGGCCGCAAGGGCGTGAAGGCGAGGACCTTCAGCGCCGTCACGGCTTCGGCCTCGAAATCCCGGGCAAGCCGCCAGGCGACGGCGTCGATGGCGGCGAAATCCGCCTCGCCGGCCGCCACGGCCAGGACGGAAGCGCGATGCGCGCCGGTGCGAAGCGCCCGCGACAGATCGGGCGAAAGGCCGACCGCGCGCAGCGCCTCGGCGAGCGCCACGGCCCCGGAAAGGCTGTCGGGCGCGTTGATGGCGGGCCGCCTGCCGGCAAGGCCACCGAGATTTGCCGCCCGCTCCTCCCGGCGCAGGACGATGGCGCTGGAATAAAGAGCGCCCTCGCAGCCCTCGACGGCGTAGACGGGCGTTGCGACAAGCCGAAGATGGCGGGAAAGGCCGCTCGCATAGGGCCAGCCGCAGGTCTGCGACAGCAGGAGCGCCGGATCGCGCCAGATTTCCTCCCTCGGCCGCGCCCGGTCGAGACGTTCCGGCGCTGTCAATCCGTGCGCCTGAAGCTCCCTGGCGATGCCTGCCCAGAGCGCGTCCGTCGCCGCCCGCAGTTGCGGCCAGTCGTACATGGGAAGACAAGCGAGGGCGGCGGATGCCGATGCGGGAGGCATTACCTGCGCAGAAAGGGATGGGGCACGGGCGTCTTGCGGCGAAAGAGGTAGCGGCGAAGGATGTCGCCGTAGCCGGCAAAGACATAGCCCTCGTTGCCGGCGCGGAAGCCGGCCCGCTCCGCCCGGTAGAGCCTCGGCAGAAGATACCAGGCGAGCCGCGGATGCCGGTGATGCACGTAATGCAGGTTGTTGTTGAGGAAGAGGAGCGCGGTCAGCGGCCCGCCCTCCACGATCACCGTCTGCGCGCCGAGGCTTTCGCTCGCCTGATGCTCGGCGAAGGTCCTGAGGCTGAGGAGCGACAGCCCCCCATAGGCGATGAGAAGATACTGCCAGAGCGGCATGGCGGCGAATAGGAGGACGAAGAAGAGGACAAGGGCAAGGCCCAGGGCATGCAGCGCCCAGGCCTTGCGGAGCCCCCGCTCCGTGCCGGCGCGGGCAAGGCGCAGCTCCGCGCCGTAGAAGCCGACGAGCATCACCGCCGGGCCGATGAGAAGCCGGCCGAATAGCGTGTTGTTGAAATCGAGGAGGCGGCGCAGCGGCGCCGGCAGGCCGCGCCAATCGGCGAGCGCGTAATAATAGGATTCCGGGTCGTCATAAGGGTCGGTCAGCGTCTCGTCCCGGTGATGGCGCAGATGAAGGCGCTTAAAGCGGCGATAAGGATAGGCAAGGCCGAGCGGCAGGAAAACCAGCGCCTCGTTGAGCGCGGCCGAACGGCTCGGATGGCCGTGCAGCGCCTCGTGCTGCAAGGAGGCATGGAGGGTGACCATCGGCACGGTAAGAAGCGCCGTCAGCGCCAGGCCGAGCGTTTCGTGGAGGAACAGCGCGCCCGCCCAGACGAGGTAGCAGAGGAAGATCAGCGCCAGGGTCGGCCATTCGGCGCGTTCCAGAAATGCGGGTAACGCAGGAATCTTGCCCATGGCCAAAGAAAATCCTTAGCCGGCTTTTCTTGGCAACGAGACGTTGCGGAACAGACGTTGCGTTTGGTGCGCAAGGGGCGTGTTTGTTGTGCAAAATCATCAAATGCGGCATCTTCGCCAGATGATGGACAAGCGCGATCTCCTGCCCGTTCTGCGCGAGCGGCTCGCCTTGTTGATGGCGCGCACGGGCCAGAACCGCTCCGAATTCGCCCGTTCCGTCGGCCTCGACCGCTCGGCGATGACGCAGCTCCTTTCGGGCCAGTCGACACGCCTGCCGCGCACGGAGACACTCTGGCGCATCGCCGAACGCTATGCCGTCAGTCTCGACTGGCTGGTGGGGCTCAGCCAGGACGAGCACCTGGCGGCGGAAATGCGGCCGGTCCTGGAGATCGCCGAGAGCGAAAGCGCGGCAGGCGAGACGCCGCTGGAGCGCTGGCACAGGGAGGCGGTCGGCACCAAGATCCGCTACGTGCCGAAGCAAATCCCGGACCTGCTCCGAACCGAAGCGGTCATCGACTACGAATATTCCGGCGGCATCAGCCCCCTGCCGCAGACGCAATTGCGCGAGGCCGCGTTTCGGCTCGACTACAATCGTCGGCCGGAGACGGATATGGAAGTGTGCATGCCGCGCCAGCGCCTGGCGCTGCTGGCGGAAGGGCGCGGCGTCTGGCGCGACCTGGACCGGCCGTCACGCGCGGAGCAGCTTCGCCATATGGCGGGCCTGCTGGACGAGCTCTATCCGACCTTCCGGCTCTTCCTCTACGACGAGGTGAAGACCTATTCGATACCTTATACGGTGTTCGGCTCGCAGCGGGCGGCGATCTTCGTCGGCGAGATGTATCTGGTCCTCAACGCCACGGAACACATCCGCGCGCTGACGCACCATTTCGACAACCTCATCCGCCACGCCGTGCTCAATCCGCATCAGGCCGCGCAACATGTCCGCGGCCTGGAGGTCGGCTGAGACAGGGGCCTACTGGATCAGCGGACGCAGGGTGAAGGATTGGAAGCCGACGGCCAAATTAAGCCCCTTCTGCGCCTGAACGCTGATGGGCTGCAGCACGAAGGTGTCGTTGGAGCCGCCGACGAGGGCGTTGGCGCCGACGCCCGCTCCGACCGTCGCCTCCGCGCCGATGCCGGCATAGTCGCCGGCAAGCGAACCGCGCGCATAGGCATCGCGTGTCGGGGCCATGACGACCCATTTGATCAAGGTCGCGTCGGTGACGCCGACATCGAGGCCGAATTTCTGCACCACCCCGGCATATTGCTCCACCGGCCCGCCCCCGGCCGGCGTGTAGGTGCAGGTCAAATCCTTGGTGGAGCCGATGATGAACCCGGTTCCGCCTTCCACCATGCAGTCGAGAGAGCCGACCTCGACCCGCTCTTGCGCCTTTGCGCCGGTGAAGCCGAAGACAGCGGCCGCCGAAAGGCCGATGGCGGCGGCAAGAGCAAGAGGCGAAGGATTGCGATCGGTCATACAGAACTCCAATTGGACATGGAAATTGCTCTGGGCGGACGCCCATGTCTGCGGCAACGATTTGCAGCGCTCGCCGTTCCAACCCGGCGCCGCCGCCGATTGCTTAGCGCAAGGCTGTGGCGCCCTGCCCCTTGCTCGTCGCAGCCAGAGATGGTCTACGGGCCGACGATTTCTGACCAAGGAGCGCATATGGCATCGCTGAGCGAGCTTCTCGCCAAGAAGGGCATCCTGATGGCCGACGGCGCCACCGGCACCACCCTGTTCGCCATGGGGCTGGAATCCGGCGAGCCGCCGGAGCTTTGGAATACCGACCATCCGGACCGCATCACCCGGCTACACGAGGGCTTCCTGGAAGCGGGCGCGGACATCATCCTGACCAACACCTTCGGGGCGAACCGACATCGCCTGAAGCTGCACGGGGCGCAGGACCGCGTCTTTGAGCTCAACAAGCGCGCCGCCGAGATCGCCCGCGCCGCCGCCGACGCCACCGGGCGCGAGGTGGTAGTGGCCGGCTCCGTGGGGCCGACGGGCGAGCTCTTCGTACCCCTCGGCTCGCTCACCGAAGAGGACGCGGTGGAGGCCTTCACCGAGCAGGCGGAGGGCCTCAAGGCCGGCGGCGCCGATGTGTGCTGGGTGGAGACGATGTCCTCCACTGAGGAGATGCGCGCCGCCGCGCAGGGCGCCATCAATGCCGGCATGCCCTATACGACGACCGCCAGCTTCGACACGGCCGGACGCACGATGATGGGCATGAAGCCGGAAGAGATGGCAGGCGTTTTTGAAGGCCTTGCCGAGCCGCCCATCGCCTTCGGCGCCAATTGCGGCGTCGGCGCGCCCGATCTCGTCGTCTCCGTCCTCGGCATGGACGGCTCGAAGGAGCGCAAGATCATCGCCAAGGCCAATTGCGGCATTCCGGTCGTTTCCGGCGACGAGGTCCGCTATTCCGGCACGCCGGAACTGATGGCCGATTACGCGCGGCTCGCCATCGATGCGGGCGCCTCCATCATCGGCGGCTGCTGCGGCACGACGGCAGTGCATCTGAAGGCGATCCGCGAGGCCATCGACAGCCACCAGCGCGGCGAGCGGCCCGACCGCACGCGCATCGAAGCGACGATAGGCCCCCTCGCCTCTCCGCCGCGCGCGGAAGGCGCTGAGGGACGCCGGCGCACCAGCCGGCGCGAGCGGGCCTAAGACGACGTCCAAACGCGCCTCGGCCTCAGCTCTCTGCGAGCGCCAGGGCCTCGGCAAGCGCGCGCTCCAGCTGCGGATCGGCGCCGGCCGCGTGGAGCGGTTCGAACGGCACCTCAATGTCGGGCGCGACGCCGACGCCCTCCAGCCGCTCGCCGTCGACGCGGACATCGCTGACGGCGACATAGAGAAGGCTGCCATCGGAAAGGACGTTGAGCGTGCCGGCAAGCACCGCCCCGGCCGTGCGCTCGCCGACGATGGGGCCGATGCGAAGGGCACGGAAGCCATGCGCGATCAGCTCCTTGCCGGAGCGCGAGCCCTCGTCGACCAAGAGCACGACCGGCTTGGTCCAGGCCGAGGCGAAGGTGAAGGCGCTACCGTCGCGGGCAAGGCTGGTCGTCTCCACCGCCCGCTCGGCGAAGAGCTGGAGATATTGCGGATTGGCGCCGCCCCAGCCGCCGCGCAGATCCAGCACGAGCGCCTCTGCCTCCTTCAGGGAGCCGTAAAGCGCCTCGCCCGCGAGAATGTCCTGATAGTCCCCGCCGGCGTAGGACCAGGCGCGGATATAGCCGATCCGCCTGCCTTGCCTGTCCCTGCCTTGCCTTTCGATGAGCCTGGCGCTGGCGCGCATCGCCTGCTTGAACATCGTTCGGCCGTCGAGAAGGCGTGGCGTGACGGTGAGCGTGCGCGTCTCGCCAGGCCGGCGCTCCACCTCAAGGGCGAGCCTTTCTTCCGCCCGCCCCTCCCAAGAGAGGATGGGATGGAAGGGCTCGCCGCCAACGGAAAGAATGCGGTCGCCGAGAAGAAGGCCGGCCTCCGCCGCCGGCAGGCCTTCCAAGACGCCAGTGACGACATGGGCCTCGCCATCGCTCTCTGTAAAGGCGCCGATGCCGACATAGCTCGGCGCGCCGTCCTGCAGGAACGGCGCCAGTTCCTCCGCAAGCCTGGGACTGGCGGGCATGAACACGCCGGCGAGCTGATACCAGGCGGGCATATCGCGCGTGTAGAGCCTGGTATGGGAGGCCTGAAGCCGCGCCAGCATCGCGTTGACCTCGTCGGCAAAGGCGGAGGGCTCCATGTGTGGCGTCAGCCGGGCACGGTGCTCGGCGCTCACCTTCGCCCAGTCCAGTCCGTTCATCGACGGGTCGAAGAACTGCTCCTCGACGATTGCGGCCGCCTCGTTAAAGAGCGCGGCCCTATCCTGCGCCAGCCCGGGGGATGCAAGGGCAAGCAAGAAGAGCGGGAGAAAACGAAAACTTATCATGCACTTATCCTTCCGAACCCCGTTCGCCGGGCCGCCGCGACGGAAAGCTCTCCGTTGCCGGCGAATGCGGCGATAGGCCGTTGGCTGGCGCTCCTCGACGGACAATCGGTGACCTTCAAAGCCACGCCGAAATGACCTAGCCGGGAAGGAGGGACGATGGCTGGAGCTCGCATCACGGAGGGAGCATTCTCAATGAATCAAGGCGGCTTGAGGGAGAGCCCCCTCGCTGCAGGACAAGCAAGCGGAATATCGCAGCGCCTGGCGCGGAGCCTCATCGGCGAAGAACGCGCCGGGCGCCGGCTCGCCATTCACGGGCGGTCGATCGCCTTCCTGTGCATCCTGCTGCTGCTCTTCTTCCTCATTCCGGTGCCGGCGGTCTTCTACTATCAGACGATCCTGGCGGTCTTCATCATTCTCGGCTTCGTGCGGCTGTGGCTGGATGCGGGCCAGCTTTATCGCTGGTGGACGGGCTATCTGCTGACGGCGGTCGACTTCGCCCTTCTGGCCTATGTGCTGCTTTATCCGAACCCGTTCTGGCCGGCCGAGCACCCGCCGCAATACGCGCTGAGGACGGGAAGCTTCGTCTATTTCTATGTCATGCTGGCCGGCCTTGCCTTCTCCTTCCAGCCCAAGGAGGTGCTGTGGGGCGGCCTCATGGGCGCCCTCTTCTGGGCGCTCGGCGTGGTCTATCTCGTCAGCCTGCCGGACACGGTGCTGGCGCCGAGCCGTCTCGGCGTGGTGGAGACGATGCAACTTGCCAGCCAGGAGCCGACGCTGATCGATATCGACCGCGCCATCCAGGATGTCGGCGTCTTTCTCATCGTTTCCCTCGTCCTGACCATGGTCGTGGACCGCTCGCGCAGCCTCGTCACGCGTCAGGCCAATCTGGAACGCGAACGGGCCAATCTGGCGCGGCACTTTCCGCCCGCCACCGTCGACAGGCTGGCAAGCGAGGACGCGGCGCTGTCGCAGATCCGCGAGCAGAACGGCGTCGTCCTCTTCGCCGATCTCGTCGGCTTCACAACCTGGTCGGAGGAACGCCAGCCGGCGGAGGTGATCGCCTATCTCAGAAACGTGCATGCGCGGCTGGAAGCCGCCGTCTTCCGCCATCACGGCACGCTCGACAAATTCATCGGCGACGGGATGATGGCGACCTTCGGCACACCGGAGCCGGGCGAGCGCGACGCCATCGACGCGCTGGCTTGCGTGGTCGAAATCCTCTCCAAGTTCAGTGCCTGGAACGACCGCCGGGCGCAAAGGGGGGCACGGCCCGTGCGCATCTCGCTCGGCCTGCATTACGGCAAGGTCGTCGTCGGCAATATCGGCACGGAGAGGCGGCTGGAATTCGCCGTGCTCGGCGATACGGTGAACGTGGCGAGCCGCCTGGAGGGCCTGACGCGCCAGCTTTCCTGCCGCGCCGTCATCAGCCGGGCACTCGCCGATGCGGCGCGCGCGGAAGCGCCGGACAAGGCCGAGGAGCTTCTGGCCGGCTTTGAGGATCACGGGGCGGTGCAGCTGCATGGCCGCAGCGAGCCGGTCGAGATATTGATCGCCAAGTGAGGGGCATAAGTTAAGGCGCCAGAGCCGCAAGGCGCCGGCAAGACCGCCATGGGGCGCTTGGACGCAGCTCTCGGACTGGAACCTTGTCTCGATTGGCCAATTTTCCGGCCATCACCCTCCTGCCGCCACAGGCCGGCCCGGCCTGCGGCCGAACCACCCCACGTCACTGCACAGGTGCCAGATGCCGCTTTCGCTCGTCCTTCTGCCGGTCTTCGTCCAGATCGCGCTCACTTTCTTCATCGCCTTCTGGATGGGCCGCGCGCGCCTCGGCGCGATAAGGCGCGGCGAGGTGCGCCTTGCCGACGTGACGGCCGGCACGGCTCTGTGGCCGGCGAAATCTACCCAGATCGCCAATTCCTTCCGCAACCAGTTCGAGCTGCCGCTTCTCTTCTATGCCGTGGTGACGCTCGCCGTGGTCACCAACAAGACCGACCTCTTCTTCGTCCTGCTCAGCTACGCCTTCGTGGCGAGCCGGCTGGTGCACGCCTTCATCCATACCGGCTCCAACGTGCTGAAGCAGCGCTTCCAGGCCTTCATCGTCGGCCTGTTCATCCTCATGGGGATGTGGGCGCTATTTGCCGCGCGCATCCTTCTCGGCTTCTGAGGGCGGGCGCGCCGGCAGCTCACGAGAAAGCGTCGGGCATCGATGCCTTGGTCTTGTCGATGAACGCCTTCAGCGCCTCGTCGATGGCCTCGTCGAGCGGCGGGGCCTCGTATTCGGCGAGCCATTTCTTCCACAGCGCGTTCGCCCGCTCCTCGGCCGTGTGGGCGCCCTCGGCGAACCATTGCTCGAAAGAATTGTTGTCGGCGATGGTGGAGCGGTAGAAGACATCCTCGAAATTGGCCTGGGTATGGGCGCAGCCGAGATAGTGGCTGCCGGGCCCGACCTCGGCGATGGCGTCCATCGCCTGGCCGTTCTCAGACAGGTCGATGCCTTGCGAGAAGCGCTGCATCATGGCGAGCTGGTCGCAATCCATGACGAACTTCTCGTAGGAGGAGACGAGGCCCGCCTCCAGCCAGCCGGCGCCGTGGAGGACAAAGTTCGTCCCGGCCATGACGCTCGGGATCAACGTCTGGGCGCTCTCATAGGCGGCCTGCGCATCGGCCACCTTGGAGGCGCAGAGCGAGCCGCCGGAGCGGAAGGGAATGCCGAGACGGCGGGCGAACTGGGCGGCGCCGTAGAGCACCAGCGCCGGCTCCGGCGTGCCGAAGGTGGGCGCCCCCGACTGCATGGAGATGGAGGAGGCGAAGGTGCCCATGACCACCGGCGCTCCCGGCCGGCAAAGCTGGGTGAAGGCGGCGCCGGCGAGCACCTCGGCCAGGATCTGCGTCAGCGTGCCGGCGATGGTCACCGGCGACATGGCGCCGGCGAGGATGAAGGGCGTGACGATTGAGGCCTGGCCGGCGCGCGCATAGGTCTTCAAGGCGCCGAGCATGGTGCCGTCGAAGACCATCGGCGAGTTGACGTTGATGAGATTGATGAGGACGCAGTTCTCCTCGACGAATTCCTCGCCGAAGAGGAGCCTGGCCATCGTCACCGAATCGGCGGCGCGCTCCGGCGCCGTCACCGACCCCATGAAGGGCTGGTCGGAATAGCGAATATGCGCATAGACCATGTCCAGGTGGCGCTTGTTCACCGGGATATCCACCGGCTCGCACACCGTGCCGCCGGAATGGTGCAGCGCCGGCGCCTGGTAGGCGAGCTTCACCAGGTTGCGAAAATCCTCGATGGTTCCGTAGCGGCGGCCATGATCGAGGTCGCGCACGAAGGGCGGGCCGTAGACCGGGGCAAAGACCGTCGCCTTGCCGCCGATCTCCACCGAGCGCTCCGGATTGCGCGCATGCTGGACAAAGCTCGCCGGCGCCGTCTTCAGAAGCTCGCGGCAAAGGCCGGCGGGAAAGCGCACGCGCTCGCCGGAAACATCGGCCCCGGCCTGACGCCACATTTCAAGCGCCTCGGCGTCCTCGCGGAACTCAATGCCGATCTCCTGAAGCACCCGCTCGGCATTCGCCTCAATCAGCGCAAGGCCCTCCTCGTCGAGCACAAGCTGCTCGGCCAGCGTGCGACGGATGAAGGGAAGCTTGAGAGCGCGGCCGCCCTGGCGGCGGGCGCGACGGGCATCGGCCCCGCCCGCGGAGCGACGCCGGCGCTCTCCGGTTCCGGCCTCAGTCATCGTCATTCTCCCGCTCCCATGCTGGCACAGGGCTTGTCCCCAACCCCTAGAGAGCCAATTTCCCCGACGGTCTTCCGACAGCGGCAGAGCGTGACGCGGGCGGGAAAGGGGGTGCGGAAAAGTCGCAGACACCGGTTTTACGAGTCGCGTTCGAACCACTCGGTTGCCCCGAAGGTCGTATTGATGCGATGACACTGCGCAATCGCAGCTTGGCAAGGAGTCTGCCGTGTCCGAAGAGGAAATCGTCCTTTCCGAACTCAACGACGAGGAGCTCGTCGCGCAGATGCACGACGATCTCTATGACGGTCTGAAGGAAGAGATCGAGGAAGGCGTCAACATCCTCCTGGAGCGCGGCTGGGTACCTTACGACGTGCTGACGAAGGCGCTGGTGGAAGGCATGCGCATCGTCGGCGAGGATTTCCGCGACGGCATCCTCTTCGTGCCGGAAGTGCTGCTTTCGGCCAACGCCATGAAGGCGGGCATGTCCATCCTGCGCCCGCTTCTGGCGGAAACCGGCGCGCCGAAGATCGGCAAGATGGTCATCGGCACCGTGAAGGGCGACATCCACGATATCGGCAAGAACCTCGTCGCCATGATGATGGAGGGCGCCGGCTTCGAGGTGATCAATATCGGCATCAACAACCCGGTGGAGAACTACCTCGCCGCCATCGAGGAGCACCAGCCCGATATCGTCGGCATGTCGGCTCTGCTCACCACCACCATGCCCTATATGAAGGTCGTCATCGACACGCTCAAGGAGAAGGGCATCCGCGACGATTACATCGTGCTCGTCGGCGGGGCGCCGCTCAACGAGGAGTTCGGCCGCGCCATCGGCGCCGACGCCTATTGCAGGGACGCGGCCGTGGCGGTGGAGACGGCCAAGGAGCTGATCAAGCGCCGGCACAACCAGCGGGTCGCCGCGGCAGGCTGAGGCGCGCTAGCGGCTTGGGCGGGCACGGCCCCCACCCTCTCCCCCGGAGGGAGAGGGTGGCTGCCGGAGGCAGCCGGGAGAGGGGGAGCTTACCCCATGACAGGACCTCGCGTCCCGCAACCGAAAACCGACCTGGCACGGCGCCGACGCCGGATATCCAGCCGCATCGAGCGCGACCTCTGGCATCAGCTTCGTGCCCGGCGAATTGACTGGAAGTTCCGACGGGAGGCACCAATTGGGCCGTATGTCGTGGATTTTCTCTGTGCCGAGGCACGCCTCGTCGTGGAAGCCGATGGCCCATTGCACTCAGAACCAGAGCGTCGCGCCTCCGACCGGCGCCGAGACGCCTGGCTCACAGCCGCAGGCTACAGGGTGATACGCTTCTCGGAAGAAGAGATCTTGGGGAATCTCGGCCTGGTTCTCGATCGCATCCGCTTCGAGCTTGAAAGGAGAGCCGGCTCGCAGACGCCGGCGCTCGCCGACACTTCCCCCTCACCCGGTCGGCTCCGCCGACCACCCTCCCCCTTCAGGGGGGAGGGTCGATGCCGTGCCGGGCTGCAAACTCGCGGCAACAAAGCAACGTCTCTCCGCGTTCCGCAAAGCTCCGCAGCAAGGTTCGGGACGAAGGCCGACCGGCCCGCTCCCCACCCTCCCCCCTCCGAGGCAGAGGGTGCCGGGCGGCGCCCGGCGCGCGAGGGGAACGCTTCGGCCAGTTCAGAGCCTTCATTGAATGCACCAACGACAAAAAAGGTCCTCGTCATCGCCTGCGGGGCGCTAGCGCGCGAGATCGGCGACCTCGTGGAGGCGAACGGGCTCAGCCATGTCGCGCTGACCTGCCTGCCGGCCATCCTGCACAACCGGCCCGAAAAGATCGCCGGCGCGGTGCAAGCGGCGATCGGCAAGGCCAAGGCCGAGGGCTTTGAGAAGATCCTCATCGGCTATGCCGATTGCGGCACGGGCGGCGCGCTCGACAAGGTGTGCCAGGCGGAAGGCGTTACCCGCATCGCCGGCCCGCATTGCTACGCCTTCTATTGGGGCAACGCCGCCTTCGCCGCGCGCGGCGACGACGACATGGACGCCTTCTTCCTCACCGATTTCCTCGCCCGCCAGTTCGAGGCGTTCGTCGTGGAGCCGCTCGGGCTGGACAAGCACCCGGAGCTTACCGAGATCTATTTCGGCAATTATGCGCGCCTCATCTATCTCGCCCAGAGCGAGGATGCGGGGCTGACGGAGAAGGCCCGCGCGGCGGCAGAGTTTCTCGGCCTCACCTTCGAGAAGCGCGTCACCGGCTATGGTGACCTTGCGGAATTTCTCAAAGCGACCGACAAGGTGTCCTGATCGGACCTGGCATTTCAGGTCGCAATCCTCTGCGCACCAGGTCGCGCGCAAGCGCGCCTGCCGCCAACACCCCTGCCATAGGCGCAAGAACGCAAGGAGCCGACATGGCCGAACGCATCATCCTTTCCTGGCGCGACATCCCCGCCCAGGTAATCGTCAAGGCGGGACGGCGCACGGCCAAGCGCGAATTGCCTTTGCGCTTCACCGAGGCGATCGACATGGCGGCGATGCGCGTCGGCGCCCGCGATTCGGAGGCCTATCTCGCCGAATGGCGGCGCGGCGAGCCGGAGCCCTGCGGCGACGACCTGGAAGCAGAGGCCGACAGCGCCCTTGCCGCCCTTGAAGCGGCATATCCGAAGGAGCGGTTGGTGGCGCTGGCGAAGAATGGCGGCCTTGAGAGCTGAGGCACGGGCTCTGGCGCGCCGCGCTTTGACCGCGTGCCCCCTCACCGCGTAAGAGGCCTGCCCAAAGGGAAGGATTGAACATGACCCGAACCATCGTCGCCTCGGCAAGCCGCGAAGTCGTCATCGGCTTCGAGCAGCCCTTCTGCATCATCGGCGAGCGCATCAACCCGACCGGGCGCAAGAAGCTCGCCGCCGAGATGGTGGAAGGCAATTTCGAGACCGTGAAGGCCGACGCGCTGGCGCAGGTCGCCGCCGGCGCCACCATGCTCGACGTCAATGCCGGCGTCACCGCCGTCGACCCCAACGAGACGGAGCCGCCGCTTCTGGTGGAGACGCTGAAGATCTTGCAGTCGCTGGTCCAGGTGCCTTTGTGCATCGATTCCTCCGTGCCGGCGGCGCTGAAGGCGGGGCTGGAAGTCGCCGAAGGCCGTCCGCTGGTCAATTCCGTCACCGGCGAGGAGGACCGTCTGGAAGCCATCCTGCCGCTGGTGAAGAAATATGACGTGCCGGTGGTGGCCATCTCCAACGACGAGAGCGGCATCTCCGAGGACCCCGACGTGCGCTTCGCCGTCGCCAAGAAGATCGTGGAGCGCGCCGCCGATCACGGCATCAAGCCGGAGGATATCGTCGTCGATCCGCTGGTCATGCCGATCGGCGCGATGGGCACGGCGGGGCTGCAGGTCTTCGCGCTGGTGCGACGCCTGCGCGAGGAACTGAAGGTCAACACGACCTGCGGGGCTTCCAACATCTCCTTCGGCCTGCCGCACCGGCACGGCATCAACGCCGCCTTCCTGCCGATGGCGATCGCTTCGGGGATGACATCGGCGATCATGAATCCCCTGCGCCCGCAGGAGATCGAGGCGGTGCGCGCGGCCAACGTGCTGATGGGCACCGACAGGGACTGCATGACCTGGATCACCTCCTATAAGGACTACCAGCCGGCCGCGGGCGGCACGCCAGCCGCACCCCCGCCGCCCTCCGCCGGCGCCGGCGGGCGCCGCCGCGGCGGACGCGAGGCGCGCAGGGCCAGGATCGGGGGGTGAGGGCTCTGATCACCCAGCCTTCGGACCTTCACCCTTCCCCCAGCCCCTCCCCACGCGGGGGAGGGCAACGGGACCGTGCCACCAGCAAAGGCTTGCGCGCCCGCTCAAGCCGTATGAACTCCATTCAGTGACCGAGCCCCAGAAAGACCCACTCGTCCTGTTCATGCCGTCCGGCCGGCGCGCACGTTTCGCCAAGGGCACGCCCGTGCTGGAGGCGGCGCGCCAGCTCGGCGTCTATATCGAATCGGTGTGCGGCGGGCGCGGCATCTGCGGGCGCTGCCAGATCGAGGTCGAAGAGGGGCATTTCGCCAAGCACGGCATCAGCTCCTCGCCGGCGCACCTCACCGGCGTGACGGAGGCGGAAAACCGCTACTCTGAGAAACGTGTCCTCGCCGCAGGGCGGCGGCTATCCTGTCAGGCGCTGGTGGACGGCGATCTCGTCGTCGACGTGCCGCAGGACGTGCAGATCAACCGGCAGATCGTCAGAAAGCGCGCCGAGACGCGCCATATCGAGCGCGATCCGGCCACCCGCCTCTGCTATGTGGAGGTGGAGGAGCCGGACATGGAAAAGCCGCTCGGCGACGCCGACCGGCTCCTTCAGGCGCTTTCCGGCGAATGGCAGCTGGAAAATCCGCGCATTGAGACAAGGCTCCTGCCCGACGTGCAGCGCCTCCTGCGCGAGGGCGAGTGGAAAGTCACCTGCGCCGTTCACGACGACGGCGACGGGCCGCTGGTGACGGCCATCTGGCCGGGCTTTCACAACATCGCCTGCGGCATCGCCGTCGACATCGGCTCCACCACCATCGCCGCGCATCTTTCCTCCATGCTGTCGGGCCGCACGCTCGCCTCGGCCGGGGCGCCGAACCCGCAGATCCGCTTCGGGGAAGACCTGATGAGCCGGGTTTCCTACGTGATGATGAACCCGGAAGGGCGGGCGGCGATGACCAAGGCCGTGCGCGAGGCGGTCGGCCAGCTCATCGCCCAGCTCGTTTCGGGGGCGGGCGTGAGCCAGGAGGACGTCATTGAGGCGACCTTCGTCGCCAATCCGATCATGCACCACCTGTTTCTGGGCATCGATCCGACCGAACTCGGCGGGGCGCCCTTCGCACTCGCCGTCTCCGGCGCCGTCGCCTTTCCCGCCCGCGACATCGGCCTGCCGGTCAACGAGGGCGCGCGCGTCTATGTGCTGCCCTGCATCGCCGGCCATGTCGGCGCGGACGCGGCCGCCGTCACCCTCTCGGAGGGGCCGCACCGGGCCGAGGACATCACCCTCGTCGTCGATGTCGGCACCAATGCGGAGATCGTGCTGGGCAACAAGCACCGGTTGCTCGCCGCCTCCTCGCCGACCGGCCCGGCCTTCGAGGGCGCGGAGATATCCGGCGGCCAGCGCGCCGCGCCGGGCGCCATCGAGCGCGTCAGGATCGATCCGGAGACGCTGGAGCCGCGCGTCAAGGTGATCGGCGGCGAGGAATGGTCGAACGAGGACGGCTTCGACAAGGTGATGGAGGATGTCGGCGTCACCGGCATCTGCGGCTCCGGCATCATCGAGGTCGTCGGCGAGATGTACCTTGCCGGCATCATCGACGAGGACGGGGTGATCGACGGCAGGCTGGCGGAGACGTCGGACCGCATCCAGGCGAGCGGACGCACCTTCTCCTATCTCCTGTGGCGCGGCGGCGAGGCGGCGCGCAGCCAGGAGATCAAGATCCTGCAGACCGACATCCGCGCCATCCAGCTCGCCAAGGCGGCGCTCTATGCCGGGGTGCGCCTGCTGATGGACAAGCTGGAGCTTGAGAGCGTGGAGGCGATCAAGCTCGCCGGCGCCTTCGGCTCCTATATCGACCCGAAATACGCCATGCTCATCGGCCTCATTCCCGATTGCCGGCTGGACAAGGTGAAGGGCGTCGGCAACGCGGCGGGAACGGGGGCGCGCATGGCGCTCCTCAACCGCGGCCACCGGCGCGAGATCGAGGAGGTGGTGCGAAAGATCGAAAAGATCGAGACGGCGCTGGAGCCGCGCTTCCAGGAGCATTTCGTCGCCGCCATGGCCTTCCCCAACAAGGCGCACGCCTTTCCGCACCTCGCCGAGGCGGTGAAGCTGCCGGCCCGCAAGGTGCTGGCGGAGGCCGAAGGGGGCGGAAGGCGGCGACGCGGCGGACGGCGCGGCACGCGCTGAGAGACAGCGTGCCGATGGGCACATGGAGAGCGCAAGGCCGCCGCTCTTGTCCCTCCCCCACGCTTTATCGTCATCGCCGGACTTGATCCGGCGAGCCATGCCGTGGCCGTAGAGACATGCCGCAGCCGGAGAGGACTGGATGCCCGGGTCAAGCCCACGGCTGTCCGGTTTAATTTCACGCCCATTGCAGGAGCATTTGGTTGGGGTCCTTGGACGGCTCTGGGGGTGGCTCGATCAGGC
>NZ_JHZK01000011.1 GCF_000688515.1 Afifella pfennigii DSM 17143
CACGCCAATGCCGTCCTCACCGCCGCCGGCTACAACTTCCGCCTCATCCTCCGCTGGCTGAGGCTTCTCTTGCGCCTCATCCTGGAGGCCTTTGCCAAAGCCATTGGCCCCAAAACCGCGCTCCAGACGGCTTCTTAACAGTCAACGTCAGAGACCCCGAAGCGATCGAGCGAGCCCGGTCGCGGCGGAGGTGAGATGCCGCCAGAGCGTGTCACATCTTGTTGGACGCCGCTTCTGTTTTGCTGGTCTTCGCGAGGCGAGCGACAGGAGAGACGCGTAGCGCGATGCGAGGCATCGGGCGAGCGGTTCGACGCAGCAAGCGCCCGCCGCGACAAAGCCCGTAGGGCCGGGGGCGATCGCAGACCGGATCCTGACCTCTCTTCAGGCCAATGCGAGATAGGAGGCGCCCAGCCGGCGGGTTCTACGCCGGCTTAGGCAGGAAGGCGGCTCACACGCGCCGCTCCACCATCTTCTTCTTGATCTCGGCGATCGCCTTCGCCGGGTTAAGTCCCTTCGGGCAGACCTGCACGCAATTGAGGATGGTGTGGCAGCGATACAGTCGGAACGGGTCTTCCAACTGGTCGAGCCGTTCGCCGGTGCGCTCATCGCGCGAATCGGCGATCCAACGCCAGGCCTGCAGAAGCGCGGCCGGGCCCAGATAGCGCTCCGGGTTCCACCAATAGCTCGGGCAGGCCGTCGTGCAGCAGGCGCACAGGATGCATTCGTAATAGCCGTCGAGCTTCTCTCGGTCCTCGCGGCTTTGCAGCCATTCCTTTTCCGGCATCGGCGAGACGGTCTGCAGCCAGGGCTCGATCAGCGCATGCTGGGCGTAGAAGCGGGTAAGGTCCGGCACCAGATCCTTCACCACCGGCATATGCGGTAGCGGATAGACCTTCACCGGGCCGTTCACCTCGCCCCAGCCTTTCAGGCAGGCGAGTGTGTTGCTGCCGTCGATATTCATCGCGCAGGAGCCGCAGATGCCCTCGCGGCAGGAGCGGCGCAGCGTCAGCGTCGGATCGACCTTGTTCTTGATCCATAGGAGCGCGTCGAGCACCATCGGCCCGCAATCTTCCGTGTCGACCCAATAGGTGTCGAGGCGCGGATTGGCGTCGTCTTCCGGATCCCAGCGATAGATGCGGAATTCCTTCAGCGTGCCGCCGTCGGGCTTCGGCCAGGCCTTGCCCTGACGGACGGTGGAATTCTTGGGGAGCGTGATGTGAACCATGGGCTGTGTCTTCGTGCGTGGGTCCGGCGATCGGCCAACCTGTGCTGCAAATGCGAAAGCGTCAACGTCGTGGCGCGTTCTGGCGCCGCATCTTATGCGCGCATGCCTTGCGTCGAACGGCGCATGCGCGCAAGAGAGCGAAAGCCGATGCACGCCGGAGTAATGGCCGAGCCATGAACGATCAAGCGCAAAGCGCATCCGCCCTTCGCGGGCGCACGGGCGGACAGATTCTCGTCGACCAGCTTCTCGCCCAGGGCGTGCGGACGCTGAGCTGCGTGCCGGGCGAGAGCTTTCTCGCCGCGCTCGACGCACTCCACGGCTCCGCCATCGAGGTCCTCGTCTGCCGCAACGAAGGCGGCGCCGCGATGATGGCGGAAGCCGCCGGCAAGCTGACCGGCCGGCCGGGCGTGTGTTTCGTCACCCGCGGGCCCGGCGCCAGCAACGCCGCGCATGGCGTGCACGTCGCCGCCCACGATTCCACGCCCATGATCCTGCTCATCGGCCAGGTCGGACGGGCGATGCGCCACCGGGAGGCCTTCCAGGAGGTCGATTACGAACAGATGTTCGGCCGCATCGCCAAATGGGTGGTGGAGGTGAATGAGGCTTCGCGACTGCCGGAGCTGATGGCGCGCGCTTTCCGCGTCGCCATGCAGGGGCGGCCGGGACCGGTCGTCGTCGCACTGCCGGAGGACATGCTTTCGGAGGAGACGGCCGTTATCGCCGATGCGCCGAAAGTGGAGCCGGCCGAGGCGGCCCCCGCCCCTGCCGATCTTCGCCGTCTTGCCGAACTGATGCGCGGCGCCCGCAGGCCTGTCGCCATCCTAGGCGGCTCGCGCTGGAGCGAGGAGGCAAGCGCCGGCTTCGTCGCCTTTGCCGAACGCACGGGCCTGCCGGTCGCCACCTCCTTCCGCCGCGCCCATCTTTTTCCCGCCGATCACCCGAACTATGCCGGCGATCTCGGCATCGGCCCGAACCCCAAGCTCTTTCGGCGCATTCAGGAGGCCGATCTCGTCCTTCTGCTCGGCGCCAGGCTCTCGGAGATGCCGTCGGGCTCCTACACGCTTCTTGACGTGCCGATGCCGCGTCAGGCGCTCGTGCATGTGCATCCGGGTGCGGAAGAGCTCGGCCGCGTCTACCAGCCGAGCCTTGCCATCCAGGCCTCGCCGAGCGCCTTCCTCGCCGCCCTCGCTGCGGCTGAGCTCGATTTCGGCCCCCCGGCGCAGGAAGCCGGCGCCGCGCATCAAGACTATCTAGCCTGGTCGCAGGAGCCGCTGAAGGTGCCCGGCGACTTCCAATACGCCGAGGCGATGGTCTGGCTGCGCCAGCGCCTGCCCCCGGATGCCATCATCTGCAACGGCGCCGGCAATTACGCCGGCTGGATCCACCGCTATTATCGCTTTCGCCGTTTCGCCACCCAGCTCGCGCCCGTTTCCGGCTCCATGGGCTACGGCGTGCCGGCCGCGGTGATGGCCAAGCACCTATTCCCTGAGCGCATCGTCATCGCCTTCGCCGGCGACGGCTGCTTTCTGATGAACGGCCAGGAATTCGCCACCGCCGTGCAGCACGGCCTGCCGATCGTCGTCGTCGTCGTCGACAATGCCATGTACGGCACCATTCGCATGCACCAGGAAGGGCGCTATCCGCACCGCGTCTCGGCGACGGATCTGGCCAATCCGGATTTCGCCGCGCTCGCCAGGGCCTATGGCGGCCATGGCGAGAGGGTGGAAAGGACGCAGGAATTCGCCCCGGCCTTTGAGCGGGCGCTCGCCTGCGGCAAGCCAGCAATCGTGCATTGCCTGCTTGATCCGGAAGCCATCACGCCTGCGAAGACGCTTTCCCAACTGCGCGGTAGTAAGTTGTCCGACTGATGGATAAATCGCTGTTAGAGAACGATAATCGGAATCAGTTGGTGATATGAGCGCACCGGAGTTCAATCTCGCCTTGGAGGGCGCGCCGGGAGAGACGGTGCGCCTTTCCCCACTGGTGCGCCGCGTGCTCGCGCCCAATCCGGGCCCTTTCACCTATCGCGGCACCTGCACCTACATTGTCGGTGAGGGGGATGTCGCCGTCATCGATCCAGGCCCCGCCGATGCTGCGCATCTCTCCGCCCTGCGCCACGCGGTGCGAGACGAGCGCGTCAGCCACATCCTCGTCACCCATACCCACCCGGACCATTATCCGGCAGCGGCGCCGCTGGCGGAAGCGACGGGCGCCGCCATCCTCGGCTGCGCGCCCGGATCGGACGCGGCATCACGCGCCGTCGGCGCCGCCTCGGATGCACCCTACCGCCCCGACCGCATTCTCGCCTGTGGCGAACGCATCGAAGGCCCGGGCTACACCCTGACGGCGCTCGCCACCCCCGGCCACGCCGCCAATCATCTTTGCTTTGAGCTGCAAGAGGAGCGGGCGCTCTTCTCCGGAGACCATGTCATGGCGTGGTCGACCTCCGTCGTCATACCGCCGGACGGAGATATGGGCGACTACATGGCCTCGCTGCGCCTCCTCCTGGAGCGCGACGATCGGCTCTACTGGCCCGGCCATGGCGGCCCGGTGAAGGCGCCCAAACGCTTCGTGCGGGCCCTGCTGCAGCATCGCAGGCAGCGCGAGGCCGCCATCCTGGGAACGCTCGGCCCCGAGCCGCGCTCAATCGACGATATCGTGCTGCAGATCTATCAGGGCATCTCGCCTTCCCTCCTGGAGGCAGCCGCCCAATCGACGCTCGCCCATCTCATTGACCTCGCCGCGAGGGGCAAGGTGCGAAGCGATACTGGCGATGTAACGCGCAAAGCGCGCTTCCTTCGCCCCTGAGCGGCCGCGGGAGCGCCACACCGCGGCCGTCCCGGCAACGGCTCTCGCCCTCACGCCGCTTGCCTACATTCCGCCGCATAGGCGGCTTAGCGGGCAGGCAAGCTTCAAGACATCGGGACACCCATGGCAGAGATATCCCGCCGCGCCGCCCTCCTCGGCGCGGGCGCCCTAGCCCTCAACTCTTTGGGCGAGAGCGCTCTGGCAGCGCCCGCGACGGGCGAGGGGGACGGGATCGCCTATGGGTCGCCGGAGACCTTCTCCTTCCAGCGGCTCAAGGCAGTGGCGCAAAGGCTCGCCCGCCGGCCCTGGCGAGCGACCCCACCGGTGGCCGCAGAGATCCTGCAGGAGATCGACTACGACGCCTATTTCCAGATCGCTTTCCGCAAGGACCACACGATCCGACCCGCCCGCAACGACGGCACGCCAATCCAGCTCTTTCACCTCGGCCGTTACCAGCGAGAACCGGTCTCGATCTCCATCGTGGAGGACGGCACCGCCCGCGAGATCCTCTATCGCCAAGCCTATTTCGACATTCCCGACGGCCATATCGCCCACCGCCTGCCGGAGGATATCGGTTTTGCCGGCTTTCGCGTGATGGATGAGAGCCTTGACTGGGACTGGCTCTCCTTTCTCGGCGCCTCTTATTTCCGCTCCCCCGGTAGCGGTCGCCAATATGGGCTGTCCGCCCGCGGCGTTGCCATCGATACCGGCCTTGCCAGCGGCGAGGAGTTCCCCCGCTTTTCCCGCTTCTTCCTGGAGGCCGTTCCGGGCGAGCGCGACCGGCTGATCGTGCATGCTCTTCTGGAAGGCCCGAGCCTGACCGGCGCCTACCGCTTCGACTGCACCCGGCAGGGCGGCGTCGTCATGGATACCGAGGCCGAGCTTTATCCGCGCCAGGCGATGCAGCGGCTCGGCATGGCGCCGCTCACCTCCATGTTCTGGTACTCGCAGAAGGATCGTCGCCACGCGATCGACTGGCGGCCGGAGATCCACGATTCCGACGGCCTCGCCATCTGGACCGGCAGCGACGAGCGCATCTGGCGCCCGCTGAACAACCCGCCGACCGTGATGACCAACAGCTTCACCGACGAGAACCCGAAAGGCTTCGGCCTTTTGCAGCGCGACCGCGATTTCGACCATTATCAGGACGACAACGTCTTCTACCACCTTCGCCCATCGCTCTGGGTGGAGCCGCGCGGGCCATGGGGCCGCGGCGCCGTCCAACTGGTGGAGATCCCGACCGGCGACGAGACGCACGACAACATCGTCGCCTACTGGGTGCCCGAGATGGAGGCCGTGCCTGGCCGCGCGATCCCGTTCGCCTACCGCCTTCACTGGAATGCCGAGGAGCCTTTTCCCAGCGGCGCCGGGCGCGTCGTCGACACCTTCATCGGCGCCGGCGGCATTCCCGGGCAGGCGCGCCCTCGTAACGCCCATCAATTCGTCGTCGACTTCACCGGCGGCGATCTTGCCCGCTTCGCCGCCGATGACGGCGTCGTGCCGGTCATCGATGTCTCGCGCGGGCGCATCGGCCGCGCCGGCGCCTATCCCGTCGTCGGTCGCCATGGGCTTTTCCGGGCCGCCTTCGAGCTACACGCTTCCGGTGCCGAGCCGCTCGATCTCCGCCTCTATCTGAAGCACGGCGAGCGCGCGCTGACGGAAACCTGGATCTACCAGTTCTTCCCCGACAGCGACCGGCTGCGCGGCAGCGGCTGAGCAGGCGCGGGCCGCCGGCCGCCTATTTCTCCCAGAACCATTTGGCGCATTCGCGCCGCCGCTCCGCCTCGCTGATGCCGATATCGGCAAGCCGCCAGGGCGGAAGCTCGGCCAGCTGCCGCCGTTGCCGCGCCCGTTGGAGCCACAGGCAAAGGCCGCGCGACAAGTCGCGGCCTTTGTGCGTAAATGTGACGGAATGACTGTGCATACCGTCCTTGAGAGCCCTTTATTGAAAGAGATTCAAACGATAAGATCGCACGACATATGTGCGGTTTTTTCACATGAGAAGACGCCTTCCCTCGCTCAACGCGCTGCGCGCCTTCGAGGCGGCCGGCCGCCATGGCCGGATGATCCATGCGGCCGAGGAGCTTCATGTCACCCACAGCGCCATCAGCCGGCAGGTGCAGCAGCTTGAGCAAAGCCTCGGCGTGGCGCTCTTTGAGGGCCCGAAGAACGCCCTCCGGCTGACGGAGGCGGGCCGCACGCTCCTGCCGCACCTCACCGCCGCCTTCGATCAGCTCGACATGGCGGTGCGCATGGTGGCGGGCAAGGAGGAGGCGATCCTCGATATCGCCTGCGGCGGCACCTTCTCCATGCGTTGGCTGATCCCGCGCCTGCATGGCTTTCGTGATCTTTATCCCAGGATCGAGGTGCGCCTCACCGCCTGCCACAACGACGAGCAGTTTCAGCGCGGCGATTTCGACGTCGTAATCCGCCACGGCACCGGGCCCTGGCCGGCGGACAAAACCGTGCTGAAGCTCTTTGCCACCGAGATCGGTCCCGTTCTGGCGCCCAGTCTTGCCCGCCCGGTCCAGACCGATTTTGAAGCTCTGCCGATCCTGCGCGCGCGCACCCGCCCCCACGACTGGGCCGAATGGACGCACAGGAAGTTCGGGCCGGAGCGCGCCGAGCGCTTGCGCCGCAACCCGTCGCCACCCGGCACCGAGTACGAGCATCTCTACTTCCTCCTGGAAGCGGCGACCGCCGGATTGGGGGTCGCCATCGCGCCCTGGCCGCTGGTCGCCGACGATGTCGCCGCCGGCCGCCTCCTCGCCCCGCACGGCTTTCTGGAGAATGGCGAGAGCTACGTCGCACTCGCCCATGCGCGCCCGGCAGAAAAGGTGGCGTTCTTCCTCGATTGGCTGGGCAAGCAGGCTGCCGACTTCGCATCCGCCAGCGCCGACTGACTTTCCCGGCGCTGAACGGGGTTAACGCCACAGTCACATTAGAACAGCTAGCCTTCACGGCGCATATGCCTGTGAACGAGGAAGCTCCATCATGGAAGACCGGCGCAGCGCCGAGCGCCTGCATATAGGCAAGCAGGCGGCGATCATCTCGCCGCGCCTTTTTGCCCGCGCCATCATCCGTAACATCAGCGTCTCCGGTGCTTGCATCGAACTTTTCAGCCCCGTTTCGCTGCCGGAGAGTTTCCGACTGCGTATCCCCAATTACGATACGTTTCCCGCGACCCTTGTCTGGCAGAACGGGCTTGTGGCCGGCCTGCGCTTCGGCGACCCGATCCGCGACAGCGCCGTCGCCACGCTTGCCAAGACGCGCCGCCAGCCCGCCCGGGCTCTGGCGAGCGAGTAGCGCGTTCCTTCCGCGGCGCGTGCCTCCCGCCAAGGCCGCCAGCCGCCTTGCCAATCACTTTCCCATGCCCGCAGCGCCGCGCCATGCGGCCACACTTGCTCCGCGCCCACAAAGATGCCTGCATAGGCAAGCGGAATCTGGCGCGCTCGCCCTCGGCCAAGGCGGCGCCATGCCCCGCCTGCGAATGGAGAGCGGATGACAAGATACGTAAAGGCGGCGGTCGTGCAGGCCGGGACGGTTCTCTTCGACACGCCCAAAACCCTTGCCAAACTGGCGGATCTAGCGCGTCAGGCAAGCGCCGGCGGAGCCGAGATCGCGGTCTTTCCCGAAGCCTTCGTTGGCGGCTACCCGAAAGGCCTCGACTTCGGCGCCCGTCTCGGCTCGCGCACACCGGGAGGCCGCGAGGATTTCCGTCGCTACTATGACAGCGCCATCGCCGTGCCGGGTCCAGAGACGGAGGAGATCGGCCGCATCGCCCGCATCAACGGGCTTCATCTCGTCGTCGGCGTCATCGAGCGCGGCGGCGGCACCCTTTACTGTACGGCTCTTATCTTCGGCCCGGACGGCAGCCTCCTCGGCAAGCACCGAAAACTGATGCCCACGGCCCTGGAGCGTCTCGTCTGGGGCTTCGGCGACGGCTCCACCCTGCCGGTCGCCGAGACCGGCATCGGGCGCATCGGCGCGGTGATTTGCTGGGAAAATTACATGCCGCTCCTGCGCACGGCGATGTATGCCAAGGGCATCGAGCTCTATTGTGCCCCGACGGCCGACGATCGCGAGACCTGGCTGCCGACCATGCGCACGATCGCCATGGAAGGGCGCTGCTTCGTGCTGTCTGCCTGTCAGTATCTGACCCGCGGCGATTGCCCGTCCGATTACGGCGCCGCTGAGGCCGAGGAGCCGTCCACGGTGTTGATGCGCGGCGGCGCCCTCATCGTCGACCCGCTCGGCAACATTTTGGTGGAGCCTTCCTTCGAGGGCGAGGCGGTGCGCTTCGCCGAGCTCGATTTTGCCGCCATTGCCCGCGGCAAGTACGATTTCGACGTCGTCGGCCACTACGCGCGGCCGGATGTGTTCCGCCTGACGGTCGATACGCGCCCACAAGCTCCCGTCTCCTTCACCGCGCCGCAAGCCGGCGAGAGGGCGGACGAAGAATGACGCCCTCGCTCGAAGCGGAGATCGCCGGGGCCATGGAGGCGAGCGCGGTGCTTCTGCCGCATCTGCCCTACCTGCTGCAGGATCTTCCCTCGCTGAGCGGCGCCGATGACGAGGTACTCGCCGTCCTGCGGCGCTTCAATCTCCCGCCCGGCGGGCGCGTACTTGATCTCGGATGCGGGCGCGGCGACCTGGCGATCCGACTGGCACGCGAGTTCGGCGCCGTTGTGAAAGGCTTCGACGGTCATCCCGGCTTCATCGGCGAGGCGCAGAGGGCGGCCCGGACTGCGGGCGTTCACCACGCCTGCCACTTCGTCGCCGCCGATCTCCGCAGCGCCTTGGCGGAAGGCAGCCGCTACGATGCGGTCCTGTTGATCGCCGTCGGCCCCGTGCTCGGCGACGCCGGCGAGACCATGGAAAAACTGCGCGCCGTCACGCGCCCCGGCGGGCTGATCGTCATTGACGACGCCTATCTGACAGATGGCGCTGAGGCGCCGGCAGGCTATGGCATGTATCGGCGCAAGGCCGAGGTAGAGGCCGCCCTCACCCGCTTCGGCGACGCAATCCTCGCCGTGCATGAAGGCAGCGACGCCCTGGCCGCGTTCAACGACTTGGCGCTGGAGGTGATTCCGAAGCGCGCCGGCGAGTTGAAGCAAAGCAACCCGCAACTGGCCGAAGCCCTCGACGCCTATGTCGCCGGTCAGATCGAGGAAGTGGCGCTCCTCAACGGCCCTATCATCCCTACCCTATGGGCGCTGCGACGCAGCGGGAGTTGAGCCTGCTGCGCCCGACGAA
The DNA here is from genome assembly GCF_000688515.1 of Afifella pfennigii DSM 17143. GTDB lineage: Bacteria > Pseudomonadota > Alphaproteobacteria > Rhizobiales > Afifellaceae > Afifella > Afifella pfennigii. Next base: position 9,290 of record NZ_JHZK01000011.1, read on the forward strand.
AGGCCTTCTCCTGGCGGGTCCGGTGAGAGCGCCGGGAAGGTCGCGGCACTGGCGAACACGCGCATTTTCCGGACGATACCGACGGCCTGATGGTTAGCTGAAGCGTGAGAAGCCGCATAAGGGGCGCGCAAGCTGCAGGAGCGCTTGATTTGGCGGCTTTACGGCTCTGTCAGGGTGCCGGCCAAGAGAAGATCGAATATGTTATCCAAGTCTCCGGCCGGACACGGGAAAATCTGGAGCGGGCGATGGGATTCGAACCCACGACCCCAACCTTGGCAAGGTTGTGCTCTACCCCTGAGCTACACCCGCATCCGAGAAGCCCCGCTGGCGGGGCGGTCGCCTATATGGCGCAAGAGCCCGGCCTTTGCAACACTTGATGCAAGCGAAGGGCTTGATCGCATCGGCCCGCCTGAAGGATAGGGGTACACGGAAAGGAAGGGGTGGAGCCGATGGGCAAGACGCGCGCCGCGTTGATGGCGTTCCTGGACGGGCTCGCTATCAAGACTGAGACCGTGGAGCATCCGCCGCTGTTCACCGTCGCCGAATCGCAGCGCCTGCGCGGCGAGCTGCCCGGGGGTCACACCAAGAACCTGTTTTTGAAGGACAAGAAGGGCGCCGTCTTTCTCCTCGTCGCCGAGGAGGAGGCCGACATAGACATGAAGAGCCTGCACAGGGTGATCGGCTCCGCGCGGCTTTCCTTCGGCAAGCCGGAGCTGCTTGAAGCGCTTCTCGGCGTCACCCCCGGCTCCGTCACCCCCTTCGCCGTCATCAACGACGCCGAGCAGAAGGTCGAGGTCATCCTCGACGAGGCGCTGCTTGCCCATGCTGAGCTCAATTTTCATCCGCTCGACAACAGCGCCACGACCCGCATCGCCCGCGGCGATCTCATCGCCTTCCTGGAGGCGACAGGCCATCCGCCCCGCATTCTCAGCCTCCAGTCCGCCTCGCAGACGCAGTGAGGCGGCGGGCGCAACAAAGGCCCGCCGCGTCGGCGACGCTGAGCCCGATTGCTTTTGCCGCCGGCTTGGCCACATAAGGCGGCAATCAGGAAATTGCCGACAAAGCAAGGAAGCCGACCATGAGCGAGCAAGGTTTCATTCTCGGCGGCCAGCCGAAGGCGCCCGGCAGCGGCGCGCAGGACGGTGCCAGAGCCGGAGGCGACCTCATCAAGGAGACCACCACGCAGGATTTCCAGGCCGACGTCCTGGACGCTTCGCGCAACGTTCCGGTCCTCGTCGATTTCTGGGCGCCCTGGTGCGGGCCCTGCCGGCAGCTGACGCCGATCCTGGAAGGCGCCGTCAACAAGGCCGGCGGCAAGGTTCGTCTGGTGAAGATGAACATCGACGAGCATCCGCAGATCGCCGGCCAGCTCGGTATCCGCTCCATCCCGGCCGTCATCGCCTTCCAGAACGGCCAGCCGCTCGACGGCTTCATGGGCGCCCTGCCGGAAAGCCAGGTGATGTCCTTCATCGAGCGCATCGCCGGCCCGATCGGCCCCTCCTCCGCCGAGGCGAAGCTGGAGGCGGCCGAGAAAGAGCTTGCCGGCCACGATCCCGCCGGAGCCGCCAGCCTCTTTGCAGAGGTGTTGCAGGAAGAGCCGGAAAGCGCCGCCGCACTCGCCGGCCTCATTCGCTGCGAGATCGCTCTCAACAACCTTTCCACCGCCCGCGCCCTTCTCGATCAGGTGCCGCCGGCCATCGAGAACCATGAGGCCATCGCGGCCGCCCGTTCCGCGCTGGAGCTTGCCGAGCAATCGGCTGATCTCGGTGACCCCAATGAGCTGCACCGGCGCCTGGAGGCCGATCCGGCGGACCATCAGGCCCGCTTCGATCTCGCCCTCATTCTCAATGCCCGCGGCGACCGCGCCGGCGCGGCCGGGCATCTCATCGAGATCGTGCGCCGCGAGCGGGAATGGAACGAAGAGGCGGCCCGCAAGCAGCTCCTGCAGTTCTTCGAAGTCTGGGGCCCGAACGAGCCGGCGACGGCGAAGTTCCGTCAGCGCTTGTCGTCGCTGCTTTTCGCCTAGTTCTGTAGAGGGGAAAGCCACTTGTGAGGTGCTTGGCATGGCCATCCAGGCCGGCAATAGATGTTACTCCGGACCAGCCGATCTGCCCGGCGAAATGCCGATTTTCCCTCTCTCAGGGGCCCTGCTTCTGCCGGGCGGCCAATTGCCGCTCAACATCTTCGAGCCGCGCTATCTCGCCATGATCGATGATGCCATCCGGGGCGAACGGCTGATCGGCATGATCCAGCCCGCTCTCGCCGAACCGGATGGCAACGCGCCTTCTTCCCTTTGCCGCGTCGGCTGCGCCGGACGGCTTACCCAGATCGCAGAGACGGGCGACGGCCGCTATCTCATCACGCTGACCGGCGTTGCGCGCTTTTGCGTGCGCCAGGAGTTGGAAGACATCGCCGGCTACCGGCGCTGCGAGGTCTGCTTTAAGGAGTTCGTCGCCGATTTCGAGCCGCGTCGCGGCGAGGAGGAGATCGACCGAGCGGCGCTGGAGCGGGCCTTCCGCTCCTATCTGACGGCGCACGATCTGGAAGCCGACTGGGACAGCGTGGAGCGCGCTTCCAATGTCGGGCTTTTGACGGCCTTGTGTATGATGAGCCCCTGGGGCCCGGCCGAGAAGCAAGCCCTTCTGGAAGCGCCGAGCCATAAGAGCCGGGCGGAGACACTGATCGCCATCGCCGAATTGTCGCTCGCCGGCGGCGAGGGTGAGAGCCCGGTTCACTAGCGCATCGGGGGAGAGGCAAAGATGAACGAAGATGCCGATACGGGGGCGACCGGCTCGTCGGAGCCACAAAAGCAAGAGCGGCGCGTCGACCCCAAGCTTTTGGAGATCCTGGTCTGCCCGGTGACGCGCACGAGCCTGGAATACGACCGCGAGCGTCAGGAGCTGGTGAGCCGGGCGGCGCGGCTCGCCTTTCCGATCCGCGAGGGCATCCCGATTCTGCTTGAAGAAGAGGCGCGGCCTCTTAAAGATTGAGCCTGCGGGGAGCGGGCATGGTTGCAGAAGGCGGCACGGCAACACGACGCGGCGCAGAGGCGCGCCAAAGGCTCGTCAGCGCCGCCGCCGATCTCTTCTGGCGCCAGGGCTTCGCCGCCACCTCGCTGGCCGATATCGGCAACGCCGCCGACATTCCCCTCGGCAACATCTACTACTACTTCCGCTCCAAGGCGGCGCTGGCCGATGCCGTCGCCGCCATGATGGAGGAAGAGATGCAGGCGGCGCTTTGCGAGCTCGCCGGTTTCTATGCCGATCCGCGCCAGCGCATCTCGGCCCTGATCGAGCTTCTGGAAGGATCGTCCGGCATGCGGGCCGTGCAGGGCTGCCCGATCCGCCGCGCCGCCGCGGAGTTCCGCCTGCCGGCCCCGGAAGCCTCCGCAAGGGCCGGCAAGGTGCTTGCCGATATGCGCGCCTGGCTGGAGGCGCAGCTTGTCGCCGCCGGCCTTGCCGGCGAGGAGGCGGCGGCCCGGGCGGGAGAATGCCTCGCCCTCTGGCAGGGCGGCATCGCCGTCGCCGAGGCGCGCCAGGACGAGGCACCTCTGAGGGAGGCGCTGGCAGCCATGCGCCGCAGGCTCGCCGAGCCGCCGCCACAGGCCGGGTCGACAACCTTCTGATCCCTTTACAGATAGCTGGCTTGACGGCCGCACGCGGCCCTCTGGCTGCAAGGATGCAAGACGGCGGGAAAACCGGCGCGGCCGCTGCGCTGTGCTGCCGATGAAGATTGCGATGCGCGGCCGAACCCGAACTTCGCCTACAGCGTTTCCCCGCGCATCAGCCGCGGCAGCTCACCGCCGAGCCCGGCCGCTTCGCGGATAAAACCGCGCTTTAGCTGCGGCAGCCGGTCGACAATGCCGAGCCCGACGCTGCGGGCGATGCGGAGCAAGCCGTTCTCACGCGAGAACAGCCGGTTGAGGACATCAGTGGTCACGCCCATCTGGAAGGTGTCGAAGCGCCGCCATCTTTCATAGCGCTTCAAGACCTCCATATCGCCGATATCGAGGCCGATGCGGTTCGCCTCCACGACGATCTCGGCAAGCGCCGCCGCGTCGCGGAAGCCGAGATTGAGTCCCTGGCCGGCGATCGGATGGATGCCATGCGCCGCATCGCCGAGGAGCGCGAAGCGCGGGCGCACGAAATCGCGCACCAGCGTCAACCCCAAAGGAAAGCCCTGGCGCGGCCCATCCAGCGTGATGGCACCAAGATGATGGCCGAAGCGCCGCTCAAGCTCCAATTGGACGACGAATTCGTCCTCCGCAAGGAGCTTCTTCGCCTCCGTCTCGCGCTCCGTCCATACGAGCGAGCAGCGGTTGCCGATAAGCGGCAGAATGGCGAAAGGTCCGGAAGGCAGGAAATGCTCCACGGCGATGCCGTTATGCGGCCGCTCATGGGCGACGTTGACGACGATCGCCATCTGCTCGTAGCGCCAGGAGACGGTATGGATACCCGCCTTGGCGCGGAGGCCGGAGCGCACTCCGTCGGCGGCCACCAGCAGCTTCGCCTCCACCTTGTCGCCCGAGCCGAGCGCAAGCGTCACCGCGCCCGGCTGCACCGTGAAATCGGCCACGGTCTCCGGCGCCACGATCTTCACCCCGGCCTTTTCCGCGCTCTCCTTCAGCGCCGCGCCGAGCACGCCATTGGGCACCATATGCGCGAAGGGCTCGCCATCGGCGAGCGGCTCGTCGAAGGTGAGAAAGATCGGCCGCACGGCATCACCCGTGGCGCTGTCGGTGATCTCCATGCCGAGGATGGGCTGCGCCTCGCTTGCCGCCTTCTCCCAGACGCCGAGAGCGGCAAGCATGCGCCTGGCGGCCGCGGCGATCGCCGAGGCGCGCTGGTCAGGCCCGCCCTTTCGCGGCCCGGCGGCATCGATCACCATGACACTGAGCGCCGGCGCGCCGTGCTTGATGGCGAGCGCCGCCGTCAGCCCCGCCGAGCCGCCGCCCGCGATGACCACATCTGCCCGCTTCGCCTTTGCCATCTTCGCTTACCTCTTTGCCGCTACCCAGCTCCACATGGCGCATTCCGCTTTCAGCACAACCCCGGCTTGACTTGGCGCCCTTCGCCGACAACCTTGGCCGCCGGCATCGGTCCTTGACCGACCGGACGGGCCAAACGGGGCGCGCAGTCGCCGAAACGGCCGCACTACCCGCCTTACGACCCCGCCGCGGAACGAGCAATATGACCAACGGTATCGAAGAGCTGCTCGCCATTCTCGACTTGGAGAATCTGGAGCACAACCTCTTCCGTGGGCGCAGCCCGCAGGTCGGCTGGCAGCGCGTCTTCGGCGGCCAGGTGATCGGCCAGGCGCTGGTGGCGGCGACCCGCACCGTGGCACAGGACCGCCACGCCCATTCCCTGCACGGCTATTTCCTGCGTCCGGGCGATCCGAGCGTGCCGATCATCTACGAGGTCGACCGCATCCGCGACGGCAAGAGCTTCGTCACCCGGCGCGTCGTCGCCGTCCAGCATGGGGAGGCCATCTTTTCGATGTCGGCCTCTTTCCAGCGTCAGGAAGATGGCTTCGAGCACCAGCTACCGATGCCGCAGGTGCCGGGCCCGGAAGAGCTGATGACGGAGGCCGAGTTCAAAGAGATGGTGATGGCCAGCAAGGCGCCGGAGGCGGTGAAGGCCTATTGGCGCCGCGAGCGGCCGATCGAGTTCCGCCCGGTCAATCTGCAGCATTACATCTCCCGCACGGCGCTGCCGCCCGAGCAGCGGGTCTGGTTTCGCGCCACCGGCCCGACGCCGCCCGACGGGGCGCTGCGCAAATGCGTGCTCGCCTACGCCTCCGACATGACGTTGCTCGACACCTCGCTGTTTCCGCACGGCAAGAGCGTCTTTTCGCGCTCCATGCAGGTGGCCAGCCTCGACCACGCCATGTGGTTCCTCAGGCCCTTCGATCCGGCCGAATGGATGCTTTACGCCCAGGACAGCCCTTCCGCATCCTCCGCGCGCGGCCTGACGCGCGGCTCCATCTATGGCCGCGACGGGCGGCTCATCGCCTGCGTCGCCCAGGAAGGCCTCATCCGTCAGCGCACGCCGCGCGAATGAGACGGGCCGGCTGAAGCCGGGCGGCAAAGGCGTTTTGCGCCACGAATCCCCCTCAATCGCCGCGACCTGAAACGCGCCCATAAATTGGGCACCTCGTCATATCTGCTGCATTTTTAGGCGAATTTTGCTGCTCGCGCTGGCAATCGCGCGGCACTAGCCGCGTTTTACAAACACAATCAGACGTTTAGCTCCTAGCGCACGATTCTGGCACAGCTCTTGGAACGGGCAGGCGGAGGCGGCGCTCCGGCTCGTCGCCAGGCCGGCCGCCGGCTGGCCGAACCAAGGGAGAGTGTGACCGAGATGAAATTGATCATGGCGATCATCAAACCCTTCAAGCTCGACGAGGTGCGCGAAGCCCTCACCGGGCTCGGGGTCCAGGGCCTCACCGTCACGGAAGTGAAGGGCTACGGCCGTCAGAAGGGGCACACGGAGATCTATCGCGGCGCCGAATACGCCGTCAGCTTCCTGCCCAAGCTGAAAATCGAGGTCGTTGTGGAATCCGCCGGCGCCGAGCGCGCCGTCGAGGCGATCGCCTCTGCCGCCAAGAGCGGTCAGATCGGCGACGGCAAGATCTTCGTCGTCAATATCGAGCAAGCGGTGCGCATCCGCACCGGCGAGATGGACAACGAGGCTCTCTAGACCATGGGGACTGCAAGAGAGGGAAAATCGATGAAACTTGAGTATTGGTTAAAGCGGGCGCCACTCATGGCCCCGCTGGCGCTTTTGGCGGTGGAACCGGCGCTGGCACAGGATGCCGCCCCGGCCGCTGAGGCGCCCGCCGCGGCAGCGGCCGATGCGGCCTCGGTCGCCTTCACCTTCAACACCCTGTCCTTCCTCATGTCGGGCTTCCTCGTCATGTGGATGGCCGCTGGCTTCGCCATGCTGGAAGCGGGCCTGGTGCGTTCCAAGAACGTCTCCATGCAGTGCCTGAAGAATATCGGGCTCTATTCCGTCGCCGGCCTGATGTTCTGGGCCATCGGCTACAACCTCATGTACATGGACGTGAACGGCGGCTTCTTCGGCGTTCCGCTGCCCAAGGACATCCCCGACCCGGCCTCGGAGACCGGCGGCGACTATTCCGTCGCCTCTGACTGGTTCTTCCAGATGGTCTTCTGCGCCACCGCGGCCTCCATCGTCTCCGGCACGCTCGCCGAGCGCATCAAGCTATGGCCCTTCATGATCTTCACCGTGGTCTTGACCGGCATCATGTATCCGATCACCGGCTCCTGGCAGTGGGGCGGCGGCTGGCTTTCGGAGATGGGCTTTTCCGATTTCGCCGGCTCCACGCTGGTTCATTCGGTCGGCGGCTGGGCGGCGCTCACCGGCGTCATCCTCCTCGGGGCGCGCAAGGGCAAATACGCCGCGGACGGTTCGGTCCACCCGCTTCCGGGCTCCTCCATCCCGCTCGCCACGCTCGGCACCTTCATCCTTTGGCTCGGCTGGTTCGGCTTCAATGGCGGCTCTCAGCTCGCCCTTGACGGCTTTGAGAATGCCTCGGCGATCTCGCGCATCTTCGTCAACACCAACCTCGCCGCCGCCGCCGGCGTCGTCGTGGCGATGATCCTGACGCAGGTCATCTACAAGAAGGTGGACGTGACCATGGCGCTCAACGGCGCCCTTGCCGGTCTCGTCTCCATCACCGCCGAGCCGCTCACGCCAAGCGTGCCGATCGCCCTCTTCATCGGCGGCATCGGCGGGCTCATCGTCGTTCTGGTCGTGCCGCTTCTCGACAAGCTGAAGATCGACGACGTGGTCGGCGCCATCCCGGTGCATCTGGTCGCCGGCATCTGGGGCACCTTGATCGTGCCCTTGTCCAATGCCGATACCAGCTACGTCACCCAGGCGATCGGCATCGCCTCCATCGGCGCCTTCACGGTGGTCGTCAGCGCCGTCGTCTGGATGATCCTCAAACTCACCATCGGCATCCGTGTCGGCGACGAGGAAGAGGCGCTCGGCCTCGATGCGGTGGAGATCGGCGTGGAAGCCTATCCGGAGTTCGGCGTCGGCTCGCAGCGCGTCTGATCCGCTCCGACCGCTTCATGCCAACGGCGGCCCGGGCCTTGTGCCCGGGCCGCTTCTTTTTCTCTTCCAGATGCTTGCGGCGCCCTCTGGTTAACAAGCGCTTAACCCGACCTGACCTATCCTGCCCCTATCGGCAAGCGAGGGGATGGCGGCTGAATGGCCTTCGGCGCGAATAGTGAGCTTTTGCATTCCACCTATGCCCTGCGTCAGCTGGCGGCCCGCCGGCTTCTGCAGCTCGCCGGCTTTGCGCTTCTTTTCCTCTTGGCGCTGATCGTCCTTGCTCTCATCACCTGGAATGTCGCCGATCCGAGCTTCTCGCATCTGACGCAAGCGAGCCCGAGCAACCTTCTCGGCCGCCCAGGCGCGATTCTCGCCGATCTCGCCATGCAGTTCTTCGGCCTTGCGGTCATCGCACTCCTCGTCCCGCCGGCGCTTCTGGCGCTGGCGCTCGTGCGCAGCCGCAGGCCTCGCCATGCCGGCCGGCAATCGAGCTTCTGGATCGGCGGCGCCGCGCTCGCCGCCCTGGCGCTAGCCTGTCTGCCCATCACCACGGCCTGGCCGCTGCCGGTCGGATTCGGCGGCGCCCTTGGCGACATCCTTCTGCGCCTGCCAGAGGCCATCTTCGGCGATCCCCTCTCCACAGGCATGCGCGCCGCCATCGGCGTCTTCGCCTTCGGCCTGGCGCTCGGCTTTCTCGTTGCCTCCGTCCTCACGCAGCCGCTGGAGCTGGCCGCGCCCGCCGCGGACCGTCGCCGCGCTGCTGTGGAGGAAGAAGACGATGCCGCCGGCGACGAGGAGGCAGGCCGGCTCGCCCTAGCCACGGGCTTTCTCCTGCATCACGGTCTTGCCGCCGTCTCAGCCGCCAGCCGTGCCGTCAAGCGTGGCGGTCGCGCCGCCCTCAGCGCAGCTCTGGAGCGGCAGCAAGAGCCACGAGCGAGGCTGGCGCCGGACACTCGCCTGGAGCCGATGCTCGGCGAGACCGATATCGACGAGGAGACGGAGCCGCATTTCGAGCCGGTGCCGGAAGCGCCCGCACCGCGCCGCGTCGCCGAGGCGGCGCCGCGCCTCAAGCCCGGCCGTCGCGTCGCCCGCGAGGCGCAGCCTTCCCTGCTGCCTGCCGACGCTTACGAGTATCCGCCGCTGCATTTCCTCGCCGAACCCGAGGTGAGGCGCGGCCAGCACCTCGATCCGGCCGCCTTGGAGAAGAACGCCCGCGCCCTGGAAGGGGTGTTGGAGGATTTCGGCGTACGCGGCGAGATTATCAATGTGCGCCCCGGCCCCGTGGTCACCCTCTACGAGCTTGAGCCGGCGCCCGGCATCAAATCCTCGCGCGTCATCGGCCTGGCCGACGACATCGCCCGCTCCATGAGCGCCATCGCCGCCCGCGTCGCCGTCGTGCCGGGCCGCAACGTCATCGGCATCGAGCTGCCGAATGCGCGCCGCGAGACGGTGTTCCTGAAGGAGATTCTCGCCTCGAGTGATTTTGAGAAGAGCCGTGGCCGCCTCGCCTTGGCGCTCGGCAAGACGATCGGCGGCGAGCCGGTCATCGCCGATCTCGCCAAGATGCCGCATCTTCTCGTCGCCGGCACCACCGGCTCCGGCAAGTCGGTGTCCGTCAACACCATGATCCTGTCGATCCTCTACCGGCTGAAGCCGGAAGAGTGCCGCCTCATCCTCATCGATCCGAAGATGCTGGAGCTGTCCGTCTATGACGGCATCCCGCATCTGCTCACCCCCGTCGTCACCGACCCCAAGAAAGCGGTCGTGGCGCTGAAATGGACGGTGCGGGAGATGGAGGAGCGCTACAAGCAGATGTCCAAGCTTGGCGTGCGCAACATCGAGGGCTTCAACCAGCGCATCGCCGCCGCCAAGAAGAAGGGCGAGGTAATCCGGCGAACCGTCCAGACCGGCTTCGACCACGACAGCGGCGAGGCAATCTTCGAAACCGAGGAGCTGGCGCTCGACCCCATCCCCTATATCGTCGTCATTATCGACGAGATGGCCGACCTGATGATGGTGGCCGGCAAGGAGATCGAGGGCGCCGTCCAGCGCCTGGCGCAGATGGCGCGGGCCGCCGGCATCCATGTCATCATGGCGACGCAGCGGCCTTCCGTCGACGTCATCACCGGCACCATCAAGGCGAATTTCCCGACCCGCATCTCCTTCCAGGTGACCTCCAAGATCGATTCGCGCACCATCCTCGGCGAACAGGGAGCCGAGCAGCTCCTCGGGCAGGGCGATATGCTGTTCATGGCCGGCGGCGGGCGCATCCAGCGCGTCCACGGCCCCTTCGTCACAGACGGCGAAGTGGAGGAGGTGGTCTCGCATCTGAAAGCGCAGGGCGTGCCCGATTATCACGACGCCATCACCGACGAGGAGGCGGCCGGCGAAAGCGGCTGGGACGCGCTCGCTGGCGGCGCCGGTGGCGAGGAAGGCAACGATACCTACGATCAGGCGGTGGCCATCGTCTTGCGCGACCGCAAGGTCTCCACCAGCTATATCCAGAGGCGCCTGTCGATCGGCTATAATCGCGCCGCCTCGATCGTGGAGCGGATGGAGAAGGAAGGCCTGATCAGCCCGGCCAACCATGCCGGCAAGCGCGAGATCCTCGTCGGCGAGGAGGACGCGGCCTGATCCGATTTTAGCCCTCTTTCAGTGTTTGCAGCAGAAGAACCGTTGAAGCGGGCGGTTCGCGGCACGGCCCGCAAGGGCCCCGCAAAGGGCAGGGAGAACCGAATGCGCATTGATGCCAGGCGCGGCTTGCGCCTTTTCGCCGCCGGAGCGCTGGCGCTCGCCACCCTTTCAGCGCCCGCCTTCGCCATCACCCAGGAGGAAAGCACGGCCCTTGCCGCCATCTCGCAGAAGCTTGACGGCCTGCGCACGATGAATGGCGAGTTCATCCAATTTGGCCCGACCGGCCAGAAGAGCCAGGGCAAGTTCTATATCGCCCGGCCCGGCCGCATTCTTTTCGACTACGACCCGCCCTCGCGCCTCACCGTGCGCTCCGACGGGGAATCGGTGCTGGTGCAAGATGCCAGCCTGAAGACCGACGACCTGTGGCCCCTGTCGAAGACGCCGCTGAAGTTCCTCCTCGATATCGGCCTCAATCTGACCCGCTCCGACAAGGTTCGCGGCGTTGCCGTGGAGAGCGACCTTATCCAGGTGACGATCGTCGACGACGCCCAGTTCGGCGGTGGCACGCTCACCCTGTTCTTCGATCCTTCCAGCTACGAGCTGCGCCAATGGACGGTCCGCGATGCGCAGGGGCTCGATACGACCGTCGTGCTCTACAACGTGGAGACGGGCCGCAGCCTTTCGCCGGACCTGTTCAAAATCAACTACAGCGCCATCACCAACAGGGCGCGCGAGCGCTCGCTTCGAGATTAGAATATTTCCTAACTGTGACTCTTTTGCATGTTGGAATACAACGTGCCGACAGGTTATGAGGAACATGGCGATGCGTGGGCTTGTCTCGGCGACGGGAAGCCCCATCTAGTCGCTGCGGAGATCGACCCGGCCGATACAACGCCCCCCGTCTCGCTCGGGTTCGGTCCGCGAAGGCGTCCAGTCGATCCGGCTGGACGCCTTTCTTTTCGGCACCTTTCTTGTTGACGTTGCCCGTGGCGGGTGGATTTCCCGGCTCGGGGCGGCCATTCCCGCATCATGGCTTTTTCCGTCGCGACCTGGAACATCAACTCCGTCCGCCTGCGCATCGATCTGGTGCGCCACTTCTTGCAGGAGGCGGCGCCGGATGTACTGTGCCTGCAAGAGACCAAGTGTCCGGACGCGCTATTTCCGCAAAAGCCCTTCCAGGAGGCCGGCTACCCCTTCCTCGCTTTCGCTGGTGAGAAGGGCTACAACGGCGTCGCCATCGTCTCGCGCCGCCCGCTCGCCAAGATCGATCGCAGCTATTTCTGCAACCGCGAAGATTGCCGCCACATCTCGGCCGAAGTGACGACACGTGCCGGGCCTCTCACCTTGCACAACTTCTATGTCCCCGCCGGCGGCGACGAGCCTGACCCGGAAAAGAACTGGAAGTTCGCCCACAAGCTCGCCTTCGTGGAGGAGATGACGGCGGCCACGGAGCGTTTCGCGCGGCCGCGGACGATCCTGGTCGGCGACCTCAACATCGCCCCGTTGGAAACCGACGTCTGGTCACACCGCCAGCTCCTCAAGGTCGTCAGCCACACGCCGGTCGAGACGGAGGGACTGAAGCGCCTGCAGGCCGCCGGCAAATGGGTTGACGTCATGCGCCACTTCGTGCCGCCGGAAGAAAAGCTCTACACTTGGTGGAGTTACCGTTCGCCCAATTGGGAAGCGTCCGACCGAGGCCGGCGGCTCGACCATATCTGGGCTTCGCCGGACCTAGGTGAGCGTGCCCTCTCCATGCAGGTGCTGAAAGCGGCCAGAAGCTGGGAGCGCCCCTCCGATCACGTCCCGGTGGTCGCGACATTCGCCGAGGAATAGAAGAGCTCTCTAGTCGCCGGGAGTTTCCAGCCGCCGCCCGACGCGGCGGATCTGCTCGACGGTCTCCGTCAGCGCCCGGGTCAACTCCTGGCGCAGCCCTTCGGCGATCTCCGGGTACTCCTCGAAGAGACGACGAAACACCGAGCGACGGATTTGCAGCACCACGCTCGGCTCGGCCGCCAAGACCGTCTCATGGGCGCGCATCTCGGTGATGAGGGCGAGTTCGCCGATCAGCGCTCCCCGCTCCAGCGCTATGGCCTGCGCCATATCCGGCTTGCCCTCCTTGGGGCGTCCCGGCAGCGCGCGCAACGCACCGGACGCGACGAGATAGGCGGAATGCAGGGGTCGTCCGGCCTCCACGACCACCTCGCCCTCGCGCAGCGTCCGGCTTTCGGCCGAGAAGGCGATAAGGCGCAGATGATCCTCCGAGAAGCCGGCGAAGAAAGGCGCCTCCTTCAGGAGCGCGACATCGGAACCAAGGCTCATCGGCCCGCAACCTAGCTCCGGACCAGCTTATAGCCGCCGGCCTCCGTCACCAGAATCTCCGCATGCGAGGGATCCTTCTCGATCTTCTGGCGCAGCCGATAGATATGCGTCTCCAGGGTATGCGTGGTGACGCCCGAATTGTATCCCCATACCTCCGACAGAAGCACGTCCCGTGTCACCGTGCGCTCGCCGGCCCGATAGAGGTACTTCAAAATCGCCGTCTCCTTCTCCGTCAACCGCACCTTGCTGCCATTGGCATCCAGGAGCAGTTTCGCGGCCGGGCGGAACGTATAGGGCCCGATGGTGAAGGTGGCGTCCTCGCTCTGCTCGTGCTGCCTGAGATGCGCCCGAATGCGCGCCAGGAGCACGGCGAAGCGGAAGGGCTTGGCGACGTAATCGTTGGCACCCGCCTCCAGGCCGAGGACCGTGTCGGAATCGGTGTCGTGTCCCGTCAGCATGATGATCGGCGCCTTGATGCCGCTCTTGCGCAGGAGCTTCACCGCCTCGCGCCCGTCCATGTCGGGCAGCTCCACATCCATGATGACGAGGTCGACATGGCTGTCCTTGGCCGCCTTGATGCCGGCGCCGGCATTCTGCGCGGAGGCGATCTCGAATTCCTCATAGAGCGACAACTGCTCCATCAGCGCATTGCAGAGCTCTTTGTCGTCGTCGACGATGAGGATTCGTCTGGCCGTCATCGGCGCTCCTCTCTCACCACGATTGCGTGAGAATCTCTTGCGCCGGACCTTAGGGCAAGTTGATAAGGCCTGCCAGCCTGGCCATGCCGCCGTTCCCAGATCGTTTCATGTCCCCGCCCGATCCACGCTTCTGTCCGCCCGCCCAGCGCCCGAAAAGGCGAGACCCTGCCACGCCGCGCCGCAAGATCTGGGTGCGGGCGCTTCCCCGGGCACGCCAGACGGCGATCCTCTCCCTCGGCGACCTCACCTGCCGGGCGGCTCTCGGCCGCGGCGGCATGAACCGGGTCAAGCGCGAAGGCGACGGGGCGACCCCAGTCGGATGCCTGACTTTGGAATGGTGCGCCCTTCGGGCCGACCGGCGGCCAGCCATGCCGCGCCCAGCTCTGCCCACCATTGCGCTTTCTTGGGATGATGGCTGGTGCGACGCACCCGAAAGCCGGCGCTACAATCGGCCGGTACGTCTGCCCTTTCGCGCCTCGGCAGAGAAGATGTGGCGCGGTGACCATCTCTACGACGTGGTGATCGGCCTTTCCTGGAACACGGCGCCGGCCAGGCGCGGATTGGGCAGCGCCATCTTCTTCCATCTTGCCCGCCCCGGTCTGACGCCGACGGAAGGCTGCGTCGCCGTGCCACGGGCGATGATGCGCCTCCTCCTGCCGCGGCTTCGCCCCGGCTGCAAGATGCTTCTCCTGCCGCCCGGCGACAGCGGCCCGAAGCTGCGAAGGCCGAAAGGCAAACGCCGCTAGCCTTGGCGCGCCCCCTTGAAAGGCGCCCGGGCGCCGAAAATCGCGCTGCCGACGCGCACATGCGTGGCGCCGAGTTTCACGGCGGTCTCAAAATCGGCGCTCATGCCCATGGAGAGCTTGGCAAGTCCCAGCTTGTCGGCGAGCTTGGCCAGGAGCGCGAAATGCGGCCCGGGCGGCTCCTCCAGGGGCGGAATGCACATCAGCCCGGCGATCGACAGCCCGTGCTCCTTCCGGCAGCGCACCACGAAGGCTTCCACCTCCTGCGGCACGACGCCGGCCTTTTGTTCTTCCTCGCCTGTATTGACCTGCACGAAGAGCTCCGGTCGCCTGTCTTGTTTTTCCATTTCCTTGGCGAGCGCGGCGGCGAGCTTGTCGCGGTCGAGCGAATGGATGGCGTCAAAGAGCGCCACCGCCTCACGCGCCTTGTTGGTCTGCAAGGGCCCGATGAGATGCAGCTCGATATCGGCGTATACGCCCTTCAGCTCGGGCCATTTGCCCGCCGCTTCCTGAACGCGATTCTCGCCGAAGACGCGCTGGCCGGCTTCCAGCACCGGGCGGATCGCCTCCGGGCCGAAGGTCTTGCTGACGGCAATCAGCGTCACCGCGTCCGGTTGGCGCCCGACTTCGCGCGCCGCCGCCGTCATCCGCCGGGTGATATCGGCAAGCGCCGCCCGGCTGTCTTGCATGTGGCTCATCTGGAACGCCCGCGCCGAAGGACGGACCATCGCCGCTCGGCGAGGTTGACCGGCTCCGGCAATCCGTGTTGATGCTCTCCGGCCGCCGCAGCGGTGGATTTGCCCCCAACAACCATGCCGTCCATGACCGCGTCAACCGAACGCTACAACCCGCGAAACGTCGAAGCCCGCTGGCAATCCGTCTGGGAGGAGCGCGGTCTGTTCCGCTGCCCCGATGACGACCCGCGGCCGAAATACTACGTGCTGGAGATGTTCCCCTATCCTTCGGGGCGCATCCATATCGGCCATACCCGCAATTACACGATGGGCGACGTCGTCGCCCGCTACCGCCGCGCCCGCGGCTACAACGTGTTGCACCCGATGGGCTGGGACGCCTTCGGCATGCCGGCCGAGAACGCGGCCATGCAAAACAAGGTCCATCCCAAGGAATGGACCTACGCCAACATCGCCACCATGCGCGATCAGCTGAAACTGATGGGCTTTTCCATCGACTGGTCGCGCGAATTCGCCACCTGCGACGAGGAATACTACGCCCAGCAGCAGCGTCTCTTCCTGGATTTCCTCAAGGCCGGCCTGGTGCGGCGCAAGAGCGCCAAGGTCAACTGGGATCCGGTCGACCAGACGGTGCTCGCCAACGAACAGGTCATCGACGGCCGCGGCTGGCGCTCCGGCGCCCTGGTGGAGCAGCGCGAGCTCACCCAATGGTTCCTCGCCATCTCCGATTACGCCGACGAGCTTCTGGAGGCGCTGAAGACCCTGGAGCGCTGGCCGGAGAAAGTCCGCATCATGCAGGAGAAGTGGATCGGCCGCTCCGAGGGGCTGCGGATCCGCTTTCAGTTCGCCGGGACCGCGCCGGGCGGGGCGGAAATCCTGGAGGTCTTCACCACGCGGCCGGACACGCTCTTCGGCGCTTCCTTCATGGCGCTGTCGCCCGATCATCCGCTTTCGGCCGAGATCGCCGCCACCGATGAGAAAGCCAGGGCCTTCATCGCCGAATGCCAACGCCGCGGCACCTCCGCAGAGGCCGTGGAGACGGCCGAGAAGAGCGGCTACGACACCGGCCTCAAGGTTCGCCATCCCTTTCTCGACGGCAAGCTTCTGCCCGTCTACATCGCCAATTTCGTTCTGATGGGCTACGGCACCGGCGCTATTTTCGGCTGCCCGGCGCACGATCAGCGCGACCTCGATTTCGCCAACCGCTACGGCCTTCCCGTCACCCCGGTGGTGAAGCCCGACGAGGTGGCGGAGGCCGATTTCACCGTCCTGGAAGAGGCCTATCTTGGGCCAGGGCGCCTCGTCCATTCCGATTTCCTCAACGGCATGGGTGTCGAGGAAGCCAAGGAGGAGGTCGCGCGTCGGCTTGAGGGCCGCCAGGTCGCCGGGGCGCCGCAGGCCAGCCGCGAGGTCAATTTCCGCCTGCGCGACTGGGGCATCTCGCGGCAGCGCTATTGGGGCTGCCCGATCCCGATGATCCATTGCCGGACTTGCGGCGCCGTGCCGGTGCCGGAGGCGGATTTGCCGGTGCGCCTGCCGCAGGACATCGATTTCGACAAGCCGGGAAACCCGCTCGACCGCCATCCAAGCTGGAAGGACGTCGCCTGCCCGCAATGCGGTGCACAGGCGCGCCGCGAGACCGACACGATGGACACCTTCGTCGACTCCTCGTGGTATTTCGCCCGCTTCACCGCGCCGCGCGCCGCAACGCCGACCGTGCCGGAGATCGCCAATGCCTGGCTGCCGGTGGACCAGTATATCGGCGGCATTGAGCATGCGATCCTGCATCTTCTCTATTCGCGCTTCTTCACCCGCGCCATGACCGAGACCGGCCATCTCGACCTTGCCGAGCCCTTCGCCGGCCTCTTCACCCAGGGCATGGTGGTACACGAGACCTATCGCGAGCCGGATGGAGCGTTCCTGCCACCGGAGGAAATCGTGGTGGAGGAAAAGAGCGGGGTACGCCAAGCCCGCCACGCCAAGACCGGCGCGCCGGTGGAGATCGGCCCGATCGAGAAGATGTCGAAGTCGAAGCGCAATACGGTCGGGCCGGAGGAGATCAGCCGCAACTATGGTGCCGATACGGCACGCTGGTTCATGCTCTCCGACTCCCCGCCGGAGCGCGACGTGCAATGGTCTGCCGCCGGCGTGGAGGGCGCCCACCGTTTCGTGCAGCGCATCTGGCGCATGGTGACAGGAGCCGCCGCCTCCTTGCCGCCAGCCGGCTCTCCGGGGCCGGGTCGACTCTCGGAGGCCGATATCGGGCTCCGCCGCGCGACTCATCGCGCTATCCGCGATGTCACCGAAGCCATCGAAAACCTGCGTTTCAACCGCGCCATCGCCTTTTTGCACGACCTCGCCAATCAGATCGCTATTCATGATAGCGGTGATAAAGACGATAGTTGTGATAGTGGGTGGGCGCAGCGTGAGGCCCTCGAATCCCTCATTCTGTTGATGGGGCCTTTCATGCCGCATTTGGCTGAAGAGGCGTGGCAGGTTCTCGGCCACGACCGCCTCGTCGCCGAAACGGACTGGCCGGAGGCCGATCCGGCCCTTTTGCGCGAGGATGAGATCATTCTCCCGCTGCAGGTCAACGGCAAGAAGCGCGACGATCTCAAGGTCGCGCGCGATGCTAGCGTCGCCGAGATCGAGGCGGCCGCATTGGCGGCCGAGTGCGTCCAGCGCTTCCTTGAGGGAAGGCCGGCGCGCAAGGTCATCGTTGTGCCGGGGAGGATCGTCAATGTGGTCGGCTAGAAGAGCTTCTTTCGCGCTCATCCTCGCCGCCACGGCGCTGCTTGCCGCCTGTCAGGTTCGTCCGCTCTACGCGCCGGGACCGACGGGCCGGTCGGTGCAGGCGGAACTGGCCGCCGTCTCCGTCGCCGCCCCCTCGACGCGGCCTGAGCAGGTGTTCCGCAACACCCTGCTCTTTGGGCTCGAGGAGGCCACGCCCGTCCCCAAGCGCTACGATCTGCGCTACAGCCTCTCGCTTGCTTCGAGTTCCGTCGGCATTGAGAGCGTTACCGGCGTGCCCACCGCCTATCAGATCTCCGGCACGCTCAACTACGTGCTGACGGACGCCCAAACCGGCGAGCGGCTGACCAGCGGCACCATTGCCAACGTCGCTTCTTACGATCGCTCCTCCCAGACTTTCGCCAATATCCGCGCTGAGCGCGACGCGGAAAACCGCGTCGCAACGACCATTGCCGGAATTTTGAAGACACGGCTCGCCGCCTTCCTCGCCACCAGCTAGAGCCTCCTGTGATGGTGGCGATCCGTCCAGCCTCCGTATCCGGTTTCCTCGCCGCACCCCCGGCCGAGTTGCGCCTGTTTCTCGTCTATGGATCGGATCAGGGCGCCGTCAGTGAACGGGCCGCAGCCCTTTCCACTGCCCTTTCGGCTCGCGAGCCGCAGGGCACAACGCTTATCCGCATCGGTTCCGACGAGCTTGCCGGCGATCCCGGTCGTATCGCCGACGAATCGAACGCCGATCTCCTGTTCGGCGGCCCACCCCTCATCCGTTTGAAGCTGCTCGATGCCCGCCACAACGCCGTCGGCGCCCTTCGCCCCTTGATCGAGGCGCCGCCCGAGGCGGCCTACGTCATCGTGGAAGCGGAAGAGTTGCGAGCCGGCAGCGCCCTGCGCAAGCTCTTCGAGGAATCGGCTGCCGCGGCCGCGCTCCCCTGCTACGAGGCGAGCCCGGAGGATGTCGCCGATCTCGTACGCTCCAGCCTGCGCGAGGCGGGGCTGCGCGTGGAGCCGGAGGCCTTCGATTATCTCCTCGCCCATCTGGGCGGCGATCGCGGGGTCACGCGGCGTGAGCTGGAAAAGCTCGTCCTCTTCGCCGGCGACGCGGCCGAGATCACCTTGGAGGACGTCCTCGCCGTCACAGGAGAAAGCGTTGAGCTGCGCAACGATCGGCTGATCGATCACGCTCTGACGGGGGATCTTGACCGCCTGGCACTGGACCTCAATCGTCTGAAGGCGGAGGGAGGCTCGCCCGGCGCCCTTCTCGCCCAGGCGCTCAGCCATCTCATCATGCTTTCAGGCCTGTCGGCCCAGGCCGCTCACGGTGCCGCGCTCGGCCCGCTCGTTGAGCGGGCCCGTCCGCCCGTACATTTCCGTCGCAAGGAAAAGGTGGTGCGTTCCCTGCAGCTATGGCCCTCAGAGGCGCTGCAGCGCGCCCGAGCCGCCGTCGATCGGGCAATCTTGCTCACACGCCAGTTTCCCGGGCTCGATCACGCCATCGCCTCCGACACGTTGCTGAAGTTCGCTCTGGCCGCCCGCCGCGCCGCCCGGCGTTAGGTCGCGAAGATACCATGAACGCGGCGGACCTTCTCGTCCTGTCACGCTCTAGCTTCGCAGCCGCCCGCACACCATGTCGAGCTGCGCCAGATCGCGATACTTGATGCGCACTTCACCCTTGCCGTCCGGCTTGTGGCGGATATCGATCTGGAGACCGAGGCGGTCGCCCAGCTCTTTTTGCAGCGCCAGCGTATCGGCGTCCTTTTCCGCGGTTTGTCGCCGCTCGCCGGAGGCCGGTTCGGCACCGCGCTGCGCAAGCTTTTCCGTATCGCGCACCGAAAGGCCCTTGGCGATGGCGATCTCGGCCAGCCGCACCGGCTCTTCGGTATTGATCAAAGCCCGGGCATGTCCCGCCGTCAGGCGCCCGAAGCGCAGATGCTCCAACACTTTCTCCGGCAGCTTCAAGAGCCGCAGCGTGTTGGTGACATGCACCCGGCTCTTGCCGATGACGTCGGCGAGATCGCCCTGGCTGTAGCTGAACTCCTCGATGAGCGCCTGATAGCCTTGCGCCTCCTCCAGCGGGTTAAGGTCGGCGCGCTGCACGTTCTCCACGATGGCGAGTTCCAGCGCCTCCCGGTCGGAAACCTCCAGGAGCGTAATCGGAACTTCGTGGATGCCGGCAAGCTGCGCCGCGCGCCAGCGTCTTTCGCCGGCGATGATCTCGTATTCGCCGCTAACACCCGGTCGCGGCCGCACCACGACCGGCTGCACCAGCCCATGGGCACGGATGGACGCAGCAAGATCCTCAAGCTCCTCGCCGGAGAAATCTCGCCGGGGATTACGGGGATTGGGGTGGATGGAGGCCAAAAGGGCCGTCTGCGGCGCCGGGCGCGGTCTCTCCCCCTCTTCCGCCGGCGTCATCTCCGGCAACGCATAATCCTGTAAGAGGGCATCGAGGCCCCGTCCCAGCCGTCTTGTCGGTTCTTGCGCCATTCTCGTTCCGCCTATGCCCGCACGGCCTAAGCCGCCCTCAGGACCCGCTCGCGCTGGATGACCTCGCTGGCGAGCCTCAGATACGCCTGGCTGCCAGCGCAATTGATATCGTAGAGGATCGCCGGCTTGCCATGCGAGGGCGCCTCGGAGATGCGCACATTGCGCGGAATCACCGTCTCATACACCTTTTCGCCCATATGCGAGCGCACATCCTCCACCACCTGGCCGGAAAGGTTGTTGCGTCCATCGAACATGGTCAGCACGATCCCGTGGATGGAAAGCTCAGGATTGAGGCCCCGGCGCACCCGCTCCACCGTACCCAGGATCTGGCTGAGACCCTCCAGCGCGAAGAACTCGCATTGCAGCGGCACCAGCACGGCATGCGCCGCAGCCATCGCGTTAATGGTCAGAAGGTTGAGCGAGGGCGGGCAATCGATCAGGACATAGGTGAAGGGCGAATTTCCCTCCTTGCCGAGCGCGGCGACGGCCTTGCGCAGCCGAAAAGCACGATCCTGAAAGCTGGCGATCTCCAGCTCCACGCCGAGCAGGTCGAGCGTCGAAGGCGCGATCGACAAGCGCGGCACGACCGTCTCCACGGCGACATCGCGCAGCGGGACCTCCTCCATCAGAATGTCGTAGGTGGAGCGCTGGCGGCTTTCGCGGCCGATGCCGAGACCCGTGGAGGCGTTGCCCTGCGGATCGAGGTCGACGATAAGGACTCTCTCGCCGATAGCGGCAAGCGCCGTTCCGAGATTGATCGCGGTCGTCGTCTTGCCGACGCCACCCTTCTGATTGGCGATGACAAGAACGCGCGGGACAGAAGGAAGCCGCTCCACATTCTGCGGCATGTCTCAGGCCTTCCTCAGCTTCAGATTGGAGATGGCGGCAACGCCACCGCCGCCCCCGACGGCGCTTTCGTACCATATCTGATCGAAAGACCAGATGTGAGCCGCCGCCGCCTCTTCATGCACATATTCCTTGCCCTTCATGGCCAACACGATCCCGTCGGGTGCGAGCAGCGGCGCTGCCAGAGTGAAGAGCTCCGGCAACGGCGCCAGCGCCCTGGCGCTGACGATATCGTAGGGTGACGCGCTGCCAAGCGCCTCGATCCGTTCTGCGCGGATTGTCGCGCTCGGCGCGCACAGGCGTGCCGCCTGGCGCAGGAAAGCAGCCTTCTTCCGGTTCGCCTCCACCAGCGTGACCTGAAGTTCCGTGCCCTCCGCGGCGATGGCCACGACCATGCCTGGAAAGCCGCCGCCGCTGCCAAGATCGATCCACCTCTTCGCGCCCTCCGGCGCCAGCGGCAGAAGCTGCAGACTGTCGGCGACATGCCGCGTCCATAGCTCCGGCACCGTCTTGGGGGCGATGAGATTGTGGGTGGCCTGCCAAGTGAGGAGCAAAGCGACGAACCGTTCCAGAGCCGATTCGATGCCCGGTCGGAGATTGAAGGGGCGGAGAGCGGCACCTTTGTCAGGCGCCGTCATGGCTTGTGCCAGCGCGGGCTCAGGCGGCACGACGCTCCCTCGCCTGTCTCTTCACATGCGCTAGGATGAGGGTGAGCGCTGCCGACGTCATGCCCTCGATACGCCCGGCCTGGGCAAGGCTTGCCGGCCGCACCGTCTCAAGCCGCTCACGTAGCTCGTTGGAAAGGCCGGAAAGCGCCGCATAGGCGAAGCCTGCCGGAATCCTTACCGCCTCTTCGCGCTTCAGCGACGCGACATCCGCTTTCTGGCGATCGAGGTAGACCGCGTAGCGCGCATCGGTGGTGACGTGCCGCACAAGCGCCGGCTCTGCCGCGGCGAGTTCCGGCCAGATCGTCGCGAGCCTGGCGTAGGGAAGATCCGGATAGGCGAGGAGCTCGAAGGCGCTGCGCCGGATGCCATCCTGGTTGACCGCAAGGCCGTGCCGTGCGGCCTCGTTGGGCGTCAGGCTCTTCGCGTTGAGAAGCTCGCGGAGTCGTGCCAACTCGGCCATTTTCTTCCGGAACCGAGTCGAGCGTGCCGCGCCGACGATTCCCCAGGCTTCGCCGAGTGGCGTCAGCCGCTCATCGGCATTGTCGACCCTCAGTGCCAGCCGGTATTCCGCCCGCGAGGTGAACATCCGATAGGGCTCGGAGACGCCGCGGGTAACGAGGTCGTCGATCATCACCCCGAGATAGGCATCGGCACGCGAGACGGTCTGCGGCTCGGCCCCGCCGGCCCGGCGCGCCGCGTTGAGGCCGGCGATCAACCCCTGCGCCGCCGCCTCTTCGTAGCCGGTCGTGCCGTTGATTTGCCCTGCCAGGAAAAGCCCCGGAAGGCTCTTGGCCTCCAGTCCGGCGGTCAGCTCGCGCGGATCGACATGATCGTATTCGATGGCATAGCCCGGACGGAGGATACGCACCCGGCCAAGCCCCGGAAGGGTGCGCACGAACGCCGTCTGAACCTCCTCCGGCAAAGAGGTGGAGATGCCGTTCGGATAGACGGTATGATCCTCAAGGCCCTCCGGCTCCAGGAAGACCTGATGCGATTCCCGTTCCGCGAAACGGACGACCTTGTCCTCGATGGAAGGGCAGTAACGCGGTCCGCGGCTCGCGATCCGCCCTGAGTAGATGGCGGAGCGGGAAAGATTGGTGCGGATGATGGCATGCGCCTCTGCCCCGGTGCGAGTGATGGCGCAATCGATCTGCGGCGTTACAATCCGATCCGTGAGAGCGGAGAAGGGCTCCGGCGTTTCGTCACCCGGCTGTCGCTCCAGAGTCTCCCAGTCGATGCTGCGCCCGTCGAGACGCGGCGGCGTACCGGTCTTCATCCGCCCAAGCCGCAGCCCCAGTCGCGCCAGGGTATCTGCCAGAGCGATGGCCGGCCGCTCATCGACTCGACCCGCCGGCCAACTCCTCTCACCGAGGTGGATAAGGCCGCGCAGAAAAGTACCGGTCGTGATCACCACGGCGGCGCAGTGGATCGCGCGACCATCGGAAAGCTTAAGGCCAGCCACGCGGCCGCGCGCGATGAGAAGGTCGGACGCTTCCCCCTCGACGACGACAAGGCCCGCCTGCGTGGCGATGGCCTCCTGCATCGCTCGGCGATAGAGGGATCGATCCGCCTGTGCGCGCGGCCCCTGCACCGCTGGGCCCTTGCGGCGATTGAGCATCCGGAACTGGATACCCGCCGCATCGGCGACGCGCGCCATCAGCCCATCGAGGGCATCGATCTCGCGCACCAGATGCCCCTTGCCGAGTCCGCCGATAGCCGGATTGCACGACATTGCGCCGATCGTATCGAAGCGGTGCGTAATGAGGACGACATGCGCCCCGGCCCTGGCCGCAGCGGCGGCCGCCTCGCAGCCGGCATGGCCGCCGCCGATGATGGCAACATCGCAAGAGGTGATGCTCATAGGCTTTGGTCTAGTCGCTCTTTCTCGCCTTGAGAAGATGTTTCACGTGGAACCGATGAGGAGTCAGGATAGGTTTCACGTGGAACATCCGCTGAATCGTTCCGCGTGAAACCTCATTTGCCGATGCAGAACCGGGAGAATATCGCACCTAGCATCTCCTCCGCGTCGACCCGCCCAGCGATGCGTCCGATCGAAGTGACACAGCTTCGCAACTCCTCGACCGTCAACTCGTCGACCGTCATCCCTTCCCGTTCCAGCACCGATTCAATCCCCCGCCTCAGCGCCTGCAGACCCGTCCGCTGCCTCCCATTCACCGCTTCAGCCCCGGTCCCCGGGCTCCGGCCTCCGAGCTGCCCCCGCAACCAGTCACCGATCGCCCCCTCAAGCTCTTCCAGCCCCACCCCGGACTTTGCCGAGACACGGAACGCCGCATCGCCGATCCGCCCATGCGGCTCGCCCGAGATGTCCGCCTTGGTCTCGACCCTCCATACGTTCACTTCCGAGGCCTTCGTCGCACACCCGGCGTTCCCGCCCTCTGTCAGTCGAAGCACCAAATCCGCATTCTCCGCGCTAAGCCGCGCGCGGCGCACGCCCTCCATCTCCGCCGCGCTTGCCGCCGAGCGAAGCCCCGCCGTATCGACCAGCGTCACCGCATATCCCCCAAGCGAAAGCGGTACCGTCACGAGATCGCGGGTGGTACCCGGCTCGTCGCTGACAATCGCAACCTCCCTTCGGGCAAACGCATTGAGCAGCGTCGACTTGCCGACATTCGGCGCTCCCGTCAGCACAATCGTGAAGCCCTCCCGGATCCGCTCGGCGAAATACGATCCCGCCAGAACCGACTCCACCTCCGCAAGAAGTTGCCGAAGCTCCTTCCAGAACTCAGGCCCAAGCTCCTCGGCAGCATCTTCCTCGTCCGCGAAATCGAGCCGCGCCTCCACCTCCGCGAGCAGATCGCGGAGCCGTTCCCGCCATTGCGCAAGCCGGCGCGCCATCGCCCCTTCGGCCTGCGCCAGAGCCTGGCACCGCTGCGCCTCGGTTTCCGCAGCAATCAGATCGGCAAGCCCCTCCGCTTCCGTCAGGTCGAGACGACCGTTCAGGAAAGCGCGGCGGGTAAATTCCCCCGCCTCGGCAGCTCTGACGCCGTCCCGTTCCGCGAGCGATTCGAATATCTTCAGCACGACCGCCCGGCTGCCGTGACAATGCAGCTCGGCGCAATCCTCTCCGGCGAAGCTACCCGGTGCCGGCAGCCATACGACAAGCGCCTCGTCGATCGGCTCCCCGGTGCCGTCCCGCAACATCCGCAGGCACATCCGCCGCGCCGGCGGGACTGACCCGGCCATCGCCTCCAGCACCTCGCGGCTGCGCGGCCCGCAGATGCGAATCACCGCGACGCCGGCTGGCGGCGCCCCACTCGACAACGCGAAGATCGTCTCCATCTACCTTGCTACCCAACCGAAGGAACCGCCGAAGCCATATGGCCGAAAACCGCCTCGCACAATCCGCCAGCCCTTATCTTCGCCAACACGCCGACAATCCCGTCATGTGGCACCCATGGGACGAGAAAGCCCTCGCCGAGGCAGCCCGGCGCAACGTCCCAATACATCTCTCCATCGGCTACGCCGCCTGCCATTGGTGTCATGTCATGGCCCATGAAAGCTTCTCGGACGCGAAGACGGCCGAACTCCTCAACGCCGGCTTCGTCAACATCAAGGTTGATCGTGAGGAGCGACCCGACATCGACCATATCTATATGCGCGCCCTCCACGCCCTCGGCGAGCCCGGCGGTTGGCCACTCACCATGTTCCTGACCCCAGCGGGCGAGCCATTCTGGGGCGGCACCTATTTCCCGCCGGAGCCGCGTTTCGGTCGACCGAGCTTCCGTCAGCTCCTGACAGCGGTTTCAGAGACCTGGCGCGACAAACCCGACACGATCACCGCTAACACCGCAGCCATTTTGCAAAGGCTGACGCACCAGCCCGCGGCGCCTTCTCCCGCGCCCGACGCTCCCATTCTCGACGCCGCCGCCGCCCAGATGCTGACTCTCTACGACACCCGCCACGGTGGTTTCCATGGCGCCCCGAAGTTCCCCCAAGCCCCCCTACTGGAACTGACCTGGCGGGCCGGTCTCCGGACCGGAAACGAGTCGTTCCTGCACGCCGTTCTCCTCACCCTCCACAACATCTGCCAGGGCGGCATTTATGATCACCTCGGCGGCGGCTTTGCACGCTACGCCGTCGACGACCGCTGGCTGGTGCCGCATTTCGAGAAGATGCTCTCCGACAACGGTCAGCTCCTCTCGCTCCTCGCCCTCGCCGTGCAAAAGACCGCCTCGCCGCTCTTTCGCGCTCGGCTCAACGAAACCGCCGACTGGCTCCTCCGCGACATGCTACTCGCCGAAGGTGCCTTCGCCGCCAGCCTGGACGCCGACACCGAAAACGAAGAAGGCGCTACCTATGTCTGGAATGCCGCCGAGATCACTAGCTTGCTTGGCAACGATAGCGCCAACTTCGCCGCCCGCTACGGCGTGACGCCCGCCGGCAACTGGGAAGGCAGGAACATCCTCAATCGGCTCGGAGCCGATTCGTTCGAATGGCTCGGCGACGCGGAGGAAGCGCGTCTCGCGACACACCGGGCGAAGCTTCTTGCCGTGCGCGAGCGGCGCCCCCAACCCGCCCGCGACTACAAGATCCTTACCGATTGGAACGCGGTCGCGATCGCCGGCCTCGCCCGCGCCAGCGAGGTGAATGAGCGTCCCGAACTCCTCGCCGCCGCGGAGAAAGCGTTCGCCTTCCTCACAAACCTCGACGACCACGCCCCCGGCGCGCTCGTCCACGCCTGGTGCGATGCACGCGCCACCGCCGCGGGCCTCGCCACCGACTACGCCCAGATGATGCGCGCCGCATTGGAGCTGTACGCCCAAACCGGCGCCAAACGTTACCTTCACCACGCGGCGGCGTTCTTCGACCGCCTCGAGACCGATTTCCTCGATAAAGACTCTGGGACCTATTTCCTCACGGCCGACTCCGCCCCGCCCCTGATCCTGCGCCCACGCAGCGACACCGACGAAGCGATGCCAAACGCCAACGGCGTCGCGGCCGAAGCGGCGATCCGGCTTTCCCTGGTCACATCCGAACGACGGTTCCAAGACCGCGCCGAGGCCATCATCGAACGTTTCCGTCCGGCCATGATCCGCGACCTCATCGGCACCGCGAGCGTGCAAACGGCATGGGATACCGCCGAGCGCGCCCGTCACGTCACCCTCGCAGAAGGCCCCAACGCGCCCCCGCTGCGCTGTCTCGTCGCCGCGGAGGCTGACCCGGCCCTTCTGCAAGACGCCCTCGCCGCGGAAAGCGTCCAAGGCGCGCTGCGCCTATGCGACCGCCAACGATGTTATCCTGATGTCGTTGATACCGAGGCCGCGGCCGCACTCCTGCGCGATAGCCGCCGGGGCATCAACTCTCCGTCGGCATAAGACACCGCAGACGGCTTCGCGGCCGCCTGTCTCAGGTGTTCATGGAATCGAAGAATTCGGAATTCGACTTCGTGTGCCGCAGCTTGTCGAGAAGGAACTCGATGGCATCGACGACACCCATGGAGGAAAGAATCCGCCTCAGCACGAAAATCTTCTGAAGGTCGGCCCTTGGCACCAAAAGCTCTTCCTTCCGGGTTCCCGATTTCAGGATGTCCATGGAGGGGAACACCCGCTTGTCGGCGACCTTACGGTCGAGCACGATCTCCGAATTGCCCGTGCCCTTGAACTCCTCGAAGATCACCTCATCCATCCGACTGCCCGTATCGATCAGCGCCGTCGCGATGATCGATAACGACCCGCCCTCCTCGATATTGCGCGCCGCGCCAAAGAAGCGCTTCGGCCGCTGCAATGCGTTCGCGTCGACACCGCCCGTCAGCACCTTCCCGGAGGACGGCACCACCGTGTTGTACGCTCGGCCGAGGCGGGTGATGGAATCGAGCAAAATGACGACATCGCGTCCATGCTCCACCAGACGCTTGGCCTTTTCGATGACCATTTCCGCGACCTGCACATGCCGCGCCGCCGGCTCGTCGAACGTGGAGGAAATCACCTCGCCGCGCACCGTGCGCTGCATGTCGGTCACTTCTTCCGGCCGCTCGTCGATAAGCAGGACAATGACGTAGCATTCCGGATGATTGCTGGTGATGGAACGCGCGATGTTCTGCAACAGCACCGTCTTGCCGGTACGCGGCGGCGCCACGATCAAGCCGCGCTGTCCCTTGCCGAGCGGCGCCACCAGGTCGATCACCCGCGCCGACATGTCCTTCATCGTCGGATCGTCCAGCTCCATCTTGAAGCGGGTATCGGGATAGAGCGGCGTAAGGTTGTCGAAATGAACCTTGTGCTTCGCCTTCTCAGGCTCCTCGAAGTTGATCGTGTTAACTTTCAGGAGCGCGAAATACCGCTCACCATCCTTCGGACTTCGAATTTCTCCCTCGATCGTGTCGCCCGTTCGTAAAGAAAACCGGCGTATTTGCGAGGGCGAGACATAGATATCGTCCGGCCCGGGAAGGTAATTGGCATCCGGCGAGCGCAGGAAACCAAATCCATCTTGTAAGACTTCGATGACGCCTTCGCCAACGATGGTCATATCGCGTTCGGCGACCTTCTTGAGAATGGCGAACAACAGCTCCTGCTTGCGCAGAATGCTGGCATTCTCCACCTCATACTCTTCTGCAACCGCAAGAAGTTCGGTCGGCGACTTCGCCTTAAGGTCTTGTAGCTTGATCTCTGCCATGAAAGTTGAGTCCCGTGTGAAACACGGTCGTAAAGGCAAGGGGGTTCTTGGAAGGCGCCGCCACGGAGCGGGAACCAGAAGGGGGACGGCCTCACCGCAGATGGCCGATTACGCCAGTCCTTTTCGCTTAACCCGGCTCGGCCTGAATCACAAGCCGAAATATCGTCCAGATCTCAGAACGGACGCACGATCACCATGATCACGATGCCGATCATCAGCAATGTCGGAATCTCATTGACGGCCCGGTAGAACTTCTCTGGCCGCGTATTCCGATCCTCTCGAAAAGCCTTGACCCAGCCCATCATGAAAAAATGCGACAACGTCAAGAGCACAACAAGTGTCAACTTGATGTGGAACCAGCCCTGATCCCAGGCATGGGCGAGAAACGCCGCCCACAATCCAAAGCCCCAGCTGGCGATCATCGCCGGCGTCATGATGGCGACGAGCAACCGTCGCTCCATTACCTTGAAGAGCTCCGACTGGTCGGAGCCAACCGCCACCTTGGTGTGATAGACCATCAGCCGCGGCAGGTAGAGAAGCCCGGCCATCCAGGCGATAATCGAAATCACATGCAGGGCCCGCGCCCATTCATAGGCCATCAGCCGCCCCGCACCAGCTGCACGAATCTTTCCACATGCGCGACCGGCGTATCGGGCGTGATGCCGTGTCCGAGATTGAAAATGTGCGGGTAGCCCTGCATCGCCTCCAGGATCTGCCGCACGCCATTCTCCAGCGCCGCACCACCGACGATGAGCCGCATCGGATCGAGATTGCCTTGCAGCGCAAGCCCGCCGACCGCGTCGCGCGCCGCAGCCAGCGGCACCGACCAATCGAGCCCAAGCGCATCCGCGCCTGTGGCTTCGGCATAGGCCTTGAGCCGCGCACCGCCGCCCTTCGGGAAGGCGATCACCTTGGCACCGGGAATTTCCGCACGCACGCCTTCCACGATCCGCCTCACCGGCTCGATCGCCCAGCGCTTGAAACCCTCCTCGTCCAGGACCCCGGCCCAGGTGTCGAAGATCTGCACCGCATCGGCGCCCGCCCTCAGCTGCGCCACCAGATAGCGGGTGGAGGCCTCCACCAGAATATCCATCAGCGCATCGAAGGCCTCCGGCTCGCCCATCGAAAGTTTGCGTGCCGGACCCTGGTCAGGTGTACCGGAGCCGGCGACCATGTAGGTCGCCACCGTCCACGGCGCACCGCAAAAGCCCAGCAGCGTCGTCTCAGCGGGCAAGGCTTGGCGCACGCGCTCCACCGTCTCCAGAACCGGAGCAAGATGGCCAAGCACGTCCTTGCCGGCGAACTCGCCGATCCGTGCCGGATCGATCGGCTCCAGAACGGGCCCGCGACCCTCCTCGAAGCGCACGTCCTGTCCGAGTGCGTCGGGTACCACCAGGATATCGGAAAACAGGATCGCCGCGTCGAAACCGAAGCGACGGATCGGCTGCAGCGTCACTTCCGTCGCCAGCGTGGGCGTGTAGCACAGGTCGAGAAACCCGTTCGCCTGGGCTCGCGTTTGCCGGTACTCCGGCAGATAGCGTCCGGCCTGGCGCATCATCCAGAGCGGTGGCACTGCAAGGCTTTCGCCCTCCAGGACCTTCATGAGGGATTTTGGGGAAGTCACAGGGCTCTTAATCCAAAATTAACGAGAAGAGAGTCTGTTGTTGTTTCTGGTCCGTGGATTAACCGGATTCAAACTCCCCCACAACGTATGAAGCCGCGGCAAAGCGGCTGCGCCCGCATCACGGCGTTTGGAAAACAGCGTGGATAGCGGGCGAGCGCGGGAATTGCCGCGCAGCGTTCGAGCCGATTCAAGGCAGCGCGCACCATAGCGCGCCTTGCCATGTGCGCTTGTTGAAAAGCGCTAGCTGTCGACTCCTGCCCACACCCTGTTGCCAAGCCTTGGCCCACGGCGCAGATTGTGGATCGGCGTGGCGGCCAGCGGGATGACGTCGGCAGGCGACGTCGCCGCCGCCCGGATTGCGCCATCTTATTCACGGCTATCCCCCATTGCCCCAGACCCGCTTCTTTCATCTGCATCTTATTTCCGACGCGACGGGCGAGACCCTGATCAATGTCGGGCGTGCCGCGGCCGCGCAATACGCCGGAATCCGGGCGATTGAGCATATCCATTCGCTCGTGCGCAGTCCCAAGCAGATCGATCGGATCATGGTGGAAATCGAGAACACACCCGGCATCGTTCTCTACACCCTCGTCGACCGCAAGCTCGCCGACCTCTTGGAAGCGCGATGCGCCGAGCTCGCCGTTCCGGCCGTATCGGTGCTGGAGCCCGTGCTTCAGGCCTTCCAAGCCTATCTGGGTGCACGTTCCACCGGCCGTATCGGCGCCCAGCATGCCCTAGACGCGAGCTATTTCCGTCGCATCGAGGCGTTGAACTTCACCATGATGCACGACGATGGGCAGCTTCCGGCCGATATCGACGAGGCAGATGTGATGCTCATCGGCGTCAGCCGCACCTCCAAGACGCCGACCTCCATCTATCTTGCCAATCGCGGTATCAAGACGGCCAATCTGCCCATCGTCAAAGACATTCCGGTTTCCCCCGCCCTTGCCCGCGCCAAGCGCTGCCTCGTCGTTGGCCTTGTGGCGAGCCCCGACCGCATCGTGCAGATTCGCCAGCACCGCATTCTCAGCCCTAACGGCGAGGAGCGAAATTCCGCCTATCTCGACCGCCACGAGGTGTCGCAGGAAATCCTGCAATGCCGGCGGTTATGCGCCAAGCACGGCTGGCCGATCATCGATGTGTCGAGACGCTCCATCGAGGAAACGGCAGCCGCCGTGCTTGCCTTGCTGGCCGAGCGTCGGCTAGGGCCGCATACATGACGCAGCAATTGATCCTCGCCTCCGGCAGTCCGGCGCGGCGTGCGCTTCTCGGCGCCACCGGCCTCACCTTCGATGTCTTGCGCGCCGAGCTCGATGAGGAAGCTGCGGCGGCCCCCTTGGAGGAGAGCAATGCCAGTCCCGCCGATATTGCTGCCGCGCTCGCCATGGCCAAGGCGCTGACCGTTAGTGAGCAATATCCGGAGGCGCTCGTCATCGCCGCCGATCAGACGCTGGAATGCGAGGGCGAGCTGTTGCGCAAGGCCGACGATATGGGCGAGGCGCGCCGCCAGCTCCTCCGCCTTTCCGGCAGGACACATTTCCTGCATGCCGCGCTCGCCTGCGCTGAGGCTGGTCAGATCGTGTTTGAGGCTCAAGAAAGCGCGGCGCTCGCCCTGCGCCAGCTTTCGCCGGAGGAGGTCGGCCGCTATCTCGCCTTTGCCGGCGAGGAGGTGCTGTCGAGCGTCGGGCTCTACCAGTTCGAAGGGCCGGGCATTCGCCTGATGCAGCGCGTGGACGGCGACTATTTTACCATTCTGGGCCTTCCGCTGATGCCGCTTTTGGCGTTCTTGCGCGAGCGCGGCATCGGCACGTTCTGATATGCGTCCCATCGCCTGCGTCACCGGCTGGCCCGTCGAGCATTCGCGCTCGCCCTTGATCCATCGCTTCTGGCTCGCGCGCTACGGGGTGGAGGGTGATTATGTCGCCCGTCCGGTGTCGCCGGACGAAGCGGCGGATTTCTATGGCAGCTTCGCAGCCTCCGGCTTTGTCGGCGCGAACGTGACCTTGCCGCACAAAGAAACGGCCTATGCCGCGGCGCACCGGCGCATGGCCGCGGCGGAGCGTCTCGGCGCGGCCAACACGCTGTGGTTGGAGAAGGGCGAGCTCGTTGCGGACAACACGGACGCGGTCGGATTTCTCGCCTCGCTCGACAGCGCGGCGCCCGGCTGGGCGGAAGGCGCGGAGCGAGCACTCGTTCTGGGCGCCGGCGGTGCGACGCGCGCGGTGCTCGATGCATTGATTGAAAGAGGCATCGAAAAGGTTGATCTTCTCAACCGAACCGAAAAGCGCGCCCATGAACTCGTGGAGTTCTTCGCGCCGCGCGCGGCGGGCCGCCTCGTTCCGGGACCGCTGGAGGCCGCGGAAAAAGTCCTGCCCCGCGCCGATCTCATCGTCAACGCCACCTCCGCCGGTCTTCACGGCGCCGCGCCGCTCGCCATTGCCTGGAAAAAGGCGAAACCGACGGCGCTGGCCACCGATCTGACCTATGTGCCGCTTATGACGCCGTTCCTTGCCGGCGCCTCGGAAGCGGGCCTTGCCACGGTTGACGGGCTCGGCATGCTTCTCCACCAGGCGGTGCCGGGCTTCGAGCGCTGGTTCGGCGTGGTGCCAAAGGTCGATGAGGAGCTACGCCGTCACGTTCTGGCCGATCTTGCGAGGGCTGTTCCATGATCGTCATCGGCCTGACCGGCTCCATGGCCATGGGCAAATCGACGACGGCGGCGATGTTTCGCGCCCGTGGCATGCCGGTGCACGATTCCGACAATGCCGTTCACCGTCTCTACCGCGGTGCCGCGGTGGCGCCGATCGAAGCAGCTTTCCCCGGCGTGACGAAGGATGGCGAGGTCGACCGAAAGAAGCTTGGTGCGACGCTCGCCGGCGATATCGCCCAGCTGAAGCGGCTGGAGGCGATCGTTCATCCGCTGGTGCGCGAGGAGACGCTGCGCTTTGCTCAGAAGGCGTCAGACGATAGGGCGCGGGCCATCCTTCTCGATATACCGCTCTTGTTCGAGACGCGGGCGGAGGCATGGATGGATTGCGTCGTCGTCGTCTCGGCGCCTGCCGAAATCCAGCGCCAGCGGGTTCTGGCCCGCCGCGGCATGAGCGAGGCGCTGTTCGACAAGCTTGTTGCGCGCCAAGTGCCCGATGCCGACAAGCGGCGGCGGGCGCATTTCGTCATCGATACCGCCCATGGCTTCGCCGCGGCCGAGCGCGAGGTGGGGGCTATCCTCAAAGCCGTGGCATCGATGAGCTAGGGCGCGCGAGGTCTCGCCTTGCGCGATGCGCGTATCGGTGGCTTGGCGACGGGGTGCCGAATCGGTCAGTCAGCCGCCTGACGCAAAAGTCTTGGATGAACCGGCGCGCCAGCTTGCGCCGGCACTTTCTCCGGGCACAATGGCTGGCCGATGCGTGAGATCGTCTTCGATACCGAGACCACGGGCCTTGACGCCCTCAGGGGCGACCGGCTGGTGGAGATCGGCTGCGTGGAGATCATCAACCGCATTCCCACCGGGCGCTTCTACCACGTCTATATCAACCCCGGCCGCGCCATCAGCGCCGAAGCCGTCGCCGTGCACGGGCTGACGGAGGAGTTTCTCGCCGACAAGCCGCTTTTCACAGATTGCGTGGCGGAGTTCCTGGAATTTATCGCCGATGCGCCGCTGGTGGCCCACAATGCCAGCTTTGACCGCGGCTTCATCAACATGGAACTGAAGCTTGCGGGCCAGACGGCCCTGCCGGATGAGCGCTTCGTCGACACGCTGGTCCTGGCGCGGCGTCGCCATCCTGGCGGCGCCAACAGCCTCGACGCGCTTTGCAGCCGCTATGGCATCGACAATTCGGCCCGCACCAAGCACGGCGCGCTGCTGGACGCAGAGATCCTGGCGGAAGTCTATGTGGAATTGCAGGGCGGCCGCCAGGCTCTCTTGGAGCTTGGCAGCATCTCCGCTGGCGAGGACGGCTTGCCGCGCGCCCAACCTGTCGGAGCGCGCCCGCACGAGCTGCCATCGCGTCTTTGCGGGGCCGCACGCGCCGCCCATCGCGCTTATGTCGCAAAGGAGCTGGGCGAGGCGGCGATGTGGAACAGGTATTGGCCGGCAAAGCCCGGCGCGAGCGGCGACTGAGCTCTTCTGCCGACGATGGCCTCTCGGCGCCGAACAAACCGCGATGGACCCATCGCGGCAAGAGATCGTCAGGCCGTCTTCGGCGCTTCGGCCTCGGCCGATTGCTGCGCGCGCTGGCGATAGAGCGCGGCGAAATCCACCGGGTCGATCATCAACGGCGGGAACCCGCCCTGACGCGTGGCGTCGGCGAGAATCTGCCGCGCGAAGGGGAAGAGGAGCCGCGGGCATTCGATCAGCACGATTTGATGCACATGCTCCTGCGGCACGTTGCGCAGCTGAAACAGCCCACCATAAACGACTTCCGTAACGAAGAGCGTATCCTCGCCGCGCTTGGCCGCCGCGTCGAGCTTCAATTCGACCTCGAACTGATTCTCGCCGATCGGCTTAGCGTTGACGTTGACGTTGACGTCAAGTGACGGGTTGGAGCCGGCCGGCCTCAGGCTGTTCGGCGCGCCGGGATTTTCGAAGGACAGATCCTTGATGTACTGGCCGAGGACATGGATTCCCGGCGCCTGGTTCGCCGCGGCTTCCGCCGGCTTCGTTTCTTCGGCGGGCTCGCCGCCATTGCTGGCTTGCTTGGCCATGCTCGTCTTTCCGCATATTGAGGGTTGGCTGGCCGACTAGCATGCGCCGTGGATTGCGGCAACCACGGCGGGCGACAAGCCGGGCGCCTCAGTTCGGATCGCGGACCTTGAACTCGCTCTCTTCCAGGTCGATCACCTCTCCGTCGGGGCCAGTGCGGTAGCGGCGCTCGGTGGTGACGACCGTCAGATTGAGACGCGAGACGACGAAGGAAAAGATTGCCTGGCGCACGGGCGGCACGAAAAGCAGAAAGCCGATGACGTCGGTGACGAAGCCCGGCGTCAGGAGCAACAGGCCGGCAGCGGCGATCATCGCCCCATCGGCCATACTGCGCGCCGGCATACGGTTGGCTTCCAAATCGGCGCGGATGCGCAGGATCGTCTGCACGCCCTGATGGCGCAGCAGCGCCGTGCCGATCACGGCCGTCAGCAGCGTCAAGAGCAGCGTGGCGACAAGGCCGATGCTCTGGCCGACGAGGATGAAGACGGCCACTTCCACGAGCGGCACGATAAGAAGGAGGAGAAAGATCGGCATGGGGCGGTTCCTGTTCG
This sequence comes from Afifella pfennigii DSM 17143, assembly GCF_000688515.1. Taxonomy (GTDB): domain Bacteria; phylum Pseudomonadota; class Alphaproteobacteria; order Rhizobiales; family Afifellaceae; genus Afifella; species Afifella pfennigii. The sequence goes on from NZ_JHZK01000011.1 coordinate 44,719, forward strand.
CCGATATGGGGATTGGGTGAGTTTTTTAAAGACTTGCCTGCGCCCTGCTGGACTCGCGGCCGATCCTGCTTACATTGGCCCTTAAGCAGCGGACGCCCGACGGGAGCGTGCAAGGATAGGCATGAGCGGCTTCTTCGATATCTATTCCTTGATTTTTTTGGTCATTGCCGTGGTGATTTTCATGCGCCTCGGCAGCGTGCTCGGCCGGCGCACCGGCAACGAGCCTTCGCCGTATGAGAATGGCCGCAAACCCTCGCGTATGGCAACGCGTCCGACCCCGGAAAACGTCATCACCCTGCCGCGAGCCGAGCAGGCGCCCGAGCGCGACATGGCGCCGGAGACGGGCGCGCCCGACTGGAGCGCTCTGAAGCGCCACGCCAAGCCGGATACGCCGCTTTACGACGGGCTTGTGGCGATAAGCCGCGCCGACTCCGCTTTCGATCCCGATTCGTTCCTGAACGGCGCCAAATCCGCTTACGAGATGATCGTGCAGGGCTTCGCGGCTGGCGACCGCGATACGTTGCGTTCGCTGCTTTCCGCCGACGTCTACGAGAGCTTTTCCGGGGCGATCGCCGAGCGCGAGGAGCGGGGCGAGCGCATGGAGACGACCTTCGTCGGCTTTGAGACCGTCAAGCTTTCCGGGGCGGCATTGGAAGACAAGGTCGCGCGCATTGCCGTCCGCTTCAAATCCGAGCTTGTCTCCGTCACCTACGACAAGGAGGGGCGGGTGATCGAGGGTGATCCGACCAGCGTGCAAAAGCCCGACGAGATCTGGACCTTCGCCCGCTCCACCGCCAGCCGCGACCCGAACTGGGAACTGGTCGCCACCGAATCGGGCTGAGCCGCGGGCCCGATACGCGTGCTGTCCGTTCCGGCCCGCGCATGTCCGCTCCCGCTCCCGCTTCCGGCTGCCAAAGCGCAATAGGGCCCGAAACGGCGCTTGTGCCCGTTGCCTTCGATGCCATCGCCGGCTGGCACGCGGACGATCACGCCCACGCTTTTGCAGCTTTCAGACTGTCGGCCGAGGCCTTGCTGAGCGGCGTCCCGCCCTGCCGCGGCCGGGCCGCTCGCGGCTTGCGGCAGACGGCCGAAGCCGCCGTTGCCATGCAAGATGCCGCTCGCGACAAGAGCGCCGCCCGCGCCTTCTTTGAACGTTACTTCACGCCATGGCGCTACCCCCATCCGGGCCTTTTGACGGGCTACTACGAGCCCGTCGTCGAGGCGCGGCTGGAAAGATCGGCCGAGTTCAGCGTGCCGCTCTACCGCCCGCCGGCCGGCTGCGCCGCCGAGGAGAATCCGCAAGAGGCGATTTGCGCGCCGGACCGTGCCGAAATCGAGGCTGGGGCGCTTGCCGGGCAGGGGTTGGAGTTCGTCTTTCTCGCCGATCCGGTGGCGGCTTTTTTCATCCACGTTCAGGGCTCCGCGCGGCTACGCCTGGAGGATGGACGCCAGATGCGCATTGCCTATGCCGGCAAGTCGGGCCACGCCTATACCTCCATCGGCCGCCTTGCCGTGGAGGAGGGGCTCCTTCCCGCCCAGGGTGCCGACAAGGCGGCGCTTGAGGCATTCCTGAAGGCCGACGAGGAAAGAGGGGCGGCGCTGATGCGCCTTAACCGCTCCTACATCTTTTTTCGCGAGGTGAAGGGCCATTCGGCGCAGGCCGGGCCGCTCGGCGCCGTCGGGGCGCCGCTGACGGCGGGACGCAGCGCCGCCGTCGACAGCGATCACCTCCCCTTGCATTTGCCGCTCTTCATCGACGCGCCGCCGCTGCCGGGCTTCGGCGCGGCACCATTCCGGCGGCTGATGGTCGCGCAGGATGTTGGCTCGGCAATCAAGGGGCCGGGCCGGGCCGATCTCTTCGTCGGCACCGGCGAACCCGCCGGAACTGTGGCCGGCCGAATCCAACATGCGGGGCGCATGATCGCGCTCTGGCCGAGGGCCGAAATCGAGAAAGGCTCCGTTGCATGACGAGGCGGCCCTCGCTCTCCGCCGAAGACTGGGCGCTGTGGGAGAAGGTGCGGCGCAGCGTGCGGCCGCTGCGCCGGAGGGCCGTGAAACCGGGGCCGGCGGATCGCGGCGCCAGCAAAGGCACATCGGATGGACAGAAGGCAGCGGCTGAAAGCGCGCCGGTGGCAGACAGCGTCGTTGCGGCCGAGGATTCCCGTCTCGGCGTGGCGACGGCGAGGCGCTTGCGGCCGGCAGCGCCGCCGCCTGCGGCCACGCGCCTTCAGCCGCGCGAGCGCCGCGATCTCGGCCGCGGGATGCGCGCACCGGAGGCCCGTATCGACCTGCACGGCATGACGCAGGCCCGCGCCCATGACCGACTTCTTGCCTTTCTGCGCGAGGGTCAGCGGCGTGGCATCACCATCGTCCTGGTGATCACCGGTAAGGGCGGGCCGGATGGGCGCGGTGTTCTGCGCGAAATGGTGCCGCGTTGGCTACGCGAGCCGGCCTTCGCCGAGATCGTTGTCGCCTACGATGGAGCGGCCCGCCGCCATGGCGGCGAAGGTGCGCTTTACGTCAGGTTGCGGCGCAGCGGGAATCGGCGGCGCACCGGCGGGGCGTAGCGGCCGGCATCGGTGCCGAAATGGTTGACATAGCGCGGATTGAGCGCGCTCACCGGCAGAATGATGAGGATGTCGGTGGTGCCGAACTGGTAGTCCACGACGGCGCCGTCGCCGATATAGGCGCCGAGCCTGAGATAACCTTTGATCAGCGGTGGAAGCTGGCGCAGCGCCGCGCGCGCATCGACCGCCTCCGCAGGCATGCGGTTCATATCCACATGCCGTTCCGCCAACGCCCGCACACTCCATTCCTCCGGGGCACGTGCATTGTGATGCAGAAAGCTCAGTGGCAGGGCGAGCGCGTCCGGGTCGGTGCCGGCAAGGCTGGCGCAGCCGATCATCACGTCCATTCTGTGCATCAGCACATAGCTCCAGATGCCATGCCAGAGGAGTTCCACGGTGCGCTTGTCGCGATAGGGCTTCAACACGCAGGAGCGCCCCAGCTCCAGGAAGCGCAGATGCGGATAGCGAGCAATGAGCGGTGCGACGTCGTATTCACCAGCCGAGTAGAAACCGCCGTTGAGTTCGGCGATCTCCTGCCGCAGCAATCGGTACGTGCCGACGATCTCCGGCTTCGAACGCAGGAAGGGGCGCCGCGGCACCGCGTGATCGAGGACCAGAAGATGGTCGCAAATGAGGTCGTAAGGGTCGGCGTCGCGGCGCAGGAAATGCGTTTGCGCGTCGGCAACGGCCGCCATCTCCTCGTAGAAGACGTGGTAGCGAAGGGCTTGTGAGCGGCGGATCTCGGAGGGGGAGCGGGCGAGCCGCGCTTCCAGATCGCCGAGCCGGCCGAGAGCATCGAGATGACGCGCCGCGCGCCAGGGCGCGCGGCCCGGCTTGGCGAAGGGGCGAACCAAACCGGCACCGCCATCTCGTCCGAAAGCGGGTGCAAAGCGGCGCACCAGCCGTCTCGGCGAGAGATTTTGACGTCCCTGCATGGCCTCCCTGCCCCCGGGGAATCGCGATCTCACTCCTTCCTCCCTTAATGGATCGCCGGTGCTTCGACCAGATACAAGCGTTGACCCATGCGCAAAAACATGGTGCCGCAAACGCGCTCGCGCCAGAGCGCGCAAACGATAAAGACTCGCCAAAACAGGATGATGCGCACGATGTGCGCCAAAGCGGGCCTTCTCGGCAAGGCCGGCCTCGGTCCCGCCTTGCGCAAGGCAGGTCGCTCGCGACAACCGGTCGCTACGCCGCTGCCGCGAGCAGCGTTCCGCTCTGCCGGAAGGAGAGGGCCTCGGCTATATGGATACGCCGCACCTTTTCCTCCTGGTCGAGGTCGGCCAGCGTCCGCGCGACCTTCAACACCCGGTGATAGCCACGTGCCGAGAGCCCCATCGCCTCGGCGGCGTCGCGTATCAATCGCGCGCCCGCTTCGTCCGGCGCGGCGACTTCCTCGATCAACCGGCTGCCGGCGCGCGCATTGGTGCGAATTCCGGCAAGCCCGCGCTGAAGATAGCGATCGCGCTGACGCGTTCGTGCCGCAGCGACCCGTTCGGCAACGACTGCGCTCGCCTCGCCGGTCCCGGGGGCGATGAGGTCGGCGGCGGAGACAGCCGGCACCTCCAGGCGCATATCGATGCGATCGAGAAGCGGGCCGGAGATGCGTGCCTGGTAATCGGCGGCGCAGCGCGCGCCGCGCCGGCAGCTATGTCCGGGCTCGCCCGCAATGCCGCAACGGCAGGGGTTCATCGCCGCAATCAGTTGGAAGGCGGCCGGATAGGTGACGCGGTGATTGGCACGGGCGATCATGCTCTCGCCGGCTTCCAACGGCTGGCGCAGCGAATCGAGCACGGCCGGCTGAAATTCGGGCAATTCGTCGAGGAAGAGAACGCCGTGATGGGCGAGTGAGACCTCACCCGGCCGGGCATTGAGGCCGCCCCCAACCATCGCCGCCATGGAGGCGGAGTGATGCGGCGCCCGGAAGGGCCGCTGCGCCGATAGCCGCCCGCCGGCGAGCTGGCCGGCGATGGACGCGATCATGGAGACTTCCAGAAGCTCGCGCGGCTCCAGCGGCGGCAGGATGGAGGGCAGCCGGCTCGCCAGCATCGACTTGCCGGCGCCGGGCGGGCCCATCATCAGCATGTTGTGGCCGCCGGCGGCGGCGATCTCCAGAGCCCGCTTGGCGTTCTCCTGGCCGCGGATCTCCGAAAGGTCCGGCAGCGCCTCGGGGGTGGCTCGCAGCGCCGGTTTGGGCTGCGACAGCACCTGATTGCCGCGGATATGGTTGGCGAGCTGGATGAGGCTCGATGGCGCCAGGATCGAAAGCCCCTCGCCGGCCCAGGCCGCCTCGCCGCCGCAAGCCGCTGGACAGATCAGCCCCTTGCCGAGGGCGTTCGCCCCGATCGCCGCCGGCAGCACGCCGGCTACCTGCTCAATTCGCCCATCAAGGCCGAGCTCGCCAAGGACGACATGCCCCTCGGCGGCATCGGAAGGCACCGCCCCCATCGCGGCCATGAGGGCGAGCGCGATCGGCAGATCGTAATGCGAGCCTTCCTTGGGCAGATCCGCCGGGGCGAGATTGACTGTGATGCGCTTGGCCGGCAGGGCTAGGCCCGAGGCGTGGATCGCCGCCTGCACCCGTTCCCGGCTTTCCGCCACCGCCTTGTCGGGCAGGCCGACGATGTTGAAGAGCGTGCGCCCCGGCGCGATCAGCACCTGCACGTCGACCGGGATCGCTTCGATCCCGCGGAAAGCCACTGTCGTGACACGAGAAACCATGTTCGCACCCCCGTCCTGGTTGCAAACATGCCCGAATGTGTTGCTTTTGGCAAGAACGAAAACGGAACAGGCTCGCCCTCGCGGCTTAGCCCGCCCGCCTTGCCTCGATCGCGTCCCAGACCATGGCCGCCGCGTCGATGTCGGAGAACCGCTTTAATTCGCGGATGCCGGTCGGCGAGGTGACGTTGATCTCGGTCATAACGTCACCGATGACGTCGATACCGACGAGAATGAAGCCGCGTTCCTTCAGCGCCGGTCCGATACGGGCGCAGATTTCCAGGTCTCGGGCATTGAGCTCCGCCGCCTCGGCGCGCCCGCCGACATGCATGTTGGAGCGCGCATCGCCGAGCGCCGGCACCCGGTTAATAGCGCCGGCTGGCTCGCCGTCGACGAGAATGATGCGCTTGTCGCCCTGGCGTACCTCCGGCAGGTAGCGCTGGACCACGAAGGGCTCACGAAAGGTGGTCTCGAAGAGCTCGATGAGGGCGGATAGGTTCTCGTCGCCCTCGCCGATGCGGAAGACGGCGGCGCCGCCATTGCCGTAGAGCGGCTTGAGGATGATGTCGCGATGCTCGGCGCGAAAGTCGCGGATGGCGGCGATGTCGCGGGCGATTAACGTCTGCGGCATCAGGTCGGAGAATTCGGTGACGAAGAGCTTTTCCGGCGCATTCCTGACATGGGCCGGGTCGTTGACGACGAGCGTTTTAGGATGGATGCGCTCCAGAAGATGCGTGGCCGAGATATAGGCCATGTCGAAGGGCGGGTCCTGGCGCATCAGAACGACGTCGAACTCCTCGAGCCGGCGCCTCTCCTCTTCGCCAAGCCGGTAATGCGCCCCTTCCTCGTCCTTAACTGTCACGGGGCGAAGGCGGGTGAATACCTCGCCCCCTTGCATGGAGAGCTGCCAGGGCTCGTAGTAGAAGAGCTGATGGCCGCGCGCCTCGCCCTCCAGCATCAGCGCGAAAGTGGTGTCGCCCGAAATGTCGATGCGGCCGATCGGGTCCATCTGCACCGCGACGGAAAGCGCCATGTTCGTCTCCACAGGGATCGTCACCCTGCGTTAGCCGCGTGGCCGGCCCGATGCAATTAGTCCGGCGGGCGAAAGGCGTCGGCAAGGTGCACCGGCCAGCGCCAGGGCGCGACAAGGACGAGGTCGAAGCGCTGCGTCAAGTGGATGGCCGAAGGGTGGCGCGTCACCCACAGGCTCGCCGCCGCGCCGATGCGCCTTTCGGCGCGTTTCGTCAGCGACCATTCGCCGATATCGGCGCTATGGCGCCGCTTCACCTCCACGAAGGCGATGGTGGCGCCCCGCTTGGCGATAAGGTCGATCTCGCCGAGCGGCGTGCGGTAGCGCCTGGCGAGGATGCGGTAGCCTTTGGCCGTCAGCAGGAGGCTGGCGATCCATTCCGCCGACAGGCCGCGCCGCAAGGCCCGTCGCCGCGCCCTGGTCATCTGCCGGCTTCCTTGGAAGCTTCTTTGGAAAGGGCGAGAGCGCGTTGATAGAGCTCGCGCCGCGACAGGCCCGTCGCCTCGGCCACCTCGCGGGCGGCGTCCTTGACGCCCATATGGAGGAGCCTTTCGCTGAGCATCGCCGCAACTTCCGCGTCGCCCGGCGCTTGCGACGCGCTCTCGGCTGGCGGGCCGACGACGAGCACGATCTCGCCGCGCTGGTGTGCCTCGGCGGCGGCGGCGATCTCCTCAAGCGATCCGCGCAGGAAGACCTCGTTGAGCTTGGTGATTTCCCGGGCCAGGCAGGCCGGGCGCTCGCCTAGAATCTCGGCGGCGTCCTCGGCAAAGGCTTTGAGACGATGCGGCGCCTCCAGGAAGACGAGTGTGAAGGGCAGCGTGGCGAGGCTTTGCAGGGCTTGCCGCCGCGCCTTCGCCTTGGCCGGCAGGAAGCCGGTGAAGAGGCAGGGGCCCTCGCCGAGCGCGGCGACGCTGAGCGCGGCCGCGAGGCTCGACGCGCCTGGGATCGGCGCCACCTTGAGCCCCGAAGCGGCCGCGCGCGCGACGAGCCTCGCCCCCGGATCGGAGATGAGCGGCGTGCCAGCATCTGAGACGAGCGCCACCGCCGCGCCCTCCGCGATCGCGGCAAGGATGCGTTCCTCCGCGGCCGGGCCGGAATGCTCGTGATAGGCCCTCAGCGGCGTGCGGATGCCGTAGCGCGCCGTCAGCTTGCGGGTGACGCGCGTATCCTCCGCGGCGATGAGGTCGGCGGCGGCGAGCACTTTCAGGGCGCGCAGGGTGATGTCGCCGAGATGGCCGATCGGCGTCGCCGTGACATAAAGGCCCGGCGCCAGGGCTGGCGCCGCAATCTCCTGTCCCTCGACGACGAAAGTCGCCCGTCTCGCCTCTTGCATCTTGCCGGCTCGCTCTTGAGGCGGCGTGCCCGGCCGCTTATGACATTCCGTAGGCATGAATGGAACGGCTGGCAACCGCCGGCGCGGGAGTTGAGGCATGAGGCACGAGCGACAAGGGGCGGGCGCCGTGGCCGCGAGGTTCTACGCGCGCATTGGCGGCGTCATCGCCGCCCTTGCGATGGTTTTCGCGCTGGCGGCCTGCACCTCCTTCTCGCCAGGCGGTTTCGGCACCGTGGCCCCGCCTCCCGCCGCCGATCAGGGGCGCGTTGCGACCGGCGAGGTGATCGGCCAGGGTTCCACGCGCGTCGCCATGCTGTTGCCGCTGTCGGCCACCGGCAATGCCGGCAATGTCGGCCGGGCCTTCCGCAACGCCGCCGAGATGGCGATGCGCGATTTTCCGAGCGCCGGCATCCAGCTCGTCATCTACGACACGGCCGGCACGCCCTCCGGCGCGCAGCTTGCCGCCAACAAGGCCATCGCCGAGGGTGGGCAGATCGTTCTGGGGCCGCTGTTTTCCAACTCCGTCGGCGCCGTGGCGCCGATCGCCCGCCAGGCCGGCGCGCCGGTCGTCGCCTTCTCCTCCGACACGGCCGTCGCCGGGCCGGGCGTCTATCTCCTCTCCTTCCTGCCCAATTCCGACATCGAGCGCATCGTCTCCTACGCCTCGGCGCAGAACCGCAAGGCCTTCGCCGCGCTGCTGCCCAACGATGCCTACGGCACGGTGGCCGATGCGGCCTTCCGCCAGGCGGTCGCCAGCGCAGGTGGACGCGTGATGGCGATCGAGCGCTACGAGCGCAACGATGCCGATATCCGCGCCAAGGTGGCCGCGATCGCGGCGATCGCGCCGCGCATCGACGCGCTGCTGGTACCGGAAGGCGGGCAGATCCCCGGCGCGGTGGCGCGCGGCCTCGGCGCGGCGGGCGCCCAGATCAAGCTTCTCGGCAGCGGCCAGTGGGACGATCCGGCGGTCACCAACGATCGCGCCGTCGCCGGCGGCTGGTTCCCGGCCCCGACCAAGAAGGGCTTCCAGGGCTTTGCTTCGCGCTATGCCAGCGCCTATGGCGGCCCGCCGCCGCGCAACGCCACGCTCGCCTACGACGCGACGGTCCTGGCCGCGGGTCTGGTGCGGCAGAACCCGGGCAATGCCTTCTCCACGACGCTGCTCACCAATGCCAACGGCTTCAGCGGGCTCGACGGCGTCTTTCGCCTTCGCAGCGACGGCACCAACCAGCGCCAGCTGGCGGTCTTCGAGGTGACGGGTTCGGGCGCGCGCGAGATCGAGGCGGCGCCGCGCAGCTTCTCCGGCGGTGGCGGCTTCTGAACCGGCTTGCCGACGGGCCGGCGGCGGACGAGGCGCCGCTCGGCGAGAGGATGCCGGCTGGCGCAACAGCTTCGATTTTAACCGTCTTTTAGAATACTTCGCGACGTTTGAGCGCCTCCTGGCCATATTTGCGCTGGGAGAGCGGGGGCGCGCCTGGCAGCATTGCAGAGGAACGCCCTGATGGAGAACGTAGGCAGGATCGACAGCGCGCGCTACCGCGTCGCCTGGGTCGACGTCGCCAAGGGATTTTGCATCGTCATGGTGGTGATGATGCATTCCACGCTCGGCGTGGAAGCGGCGATGGGCGAGACCGGCTGGATGGGCACGCTGGTGGAATATGCCCGGCCCTTCCGCATGCCGGATTTCTTCCTCATCGCGGGCCTGTTCCTGCCGGCGCGTATCGCCGCGCCGCTGCGCCTTTACGTCGACCGCAAGATCCTGCACTTCGTCTATTTCTACGTCTTGTGGCTGACCATCCAATTCGCCTTCAAGGCGCCTGCCTTCGCCGCCGATTTCGGCTGGGCGGGCACGCTCGGGCTTTATCTTCACAGCTTCGTGGAGCCTTTCGGAACCCTCTGGTTCATCTACCACCTCGCCATCTTCTTCGCCGTCACCCGGCTGGTGCATAACCGGGTGCCGTTCTGGCTCGTCTGGCTCGTCGCCGCGGCGCTGGAGATCGCGCCGATCCACACCGGCTCCATGCTGATCGACGAATTCGCCTCCCGCTTCGTCTATTTCTACACCGGCTTCATCCTGGCCGGCGCCATCCTGCGCTTTGCCGAACGCGTCGACCGGCACATGGCGCTCGGCCTCGTCTATCTGGCGCTCTGGGGCGTTCTGAACGGCTTTCTGGTCTTCAGCGGCATCGCCGATTGGCCCTTCGTCTCGCTCGCCCTCGGCCTTGCCGGCGCCATCGCCGTGTGCATCGCCGCCGTCCTGGCGACCAAGACGCTGGCGATGCGCCCGCTCACCTATCTCGGCCAGAACTCCATCGTCGTCTATCTCGCCTTCTTCCTGCCGATGGTCGTCTCGCGCGAGGTGATCCTGCGTTCCGGCCTCGTCAGCGATGTCAGCCTCATCGCGCTTTTGGTGACGGCGGCCGGCGTCATCGGACCGATTATCCTCTACGAGCTGACGCGGCGCACCGGCTGGTGCACCTTCCTCTTCGTGCGGCCTTCCTGGGCGCGCATCGACCAACCCTGGCAGAAGGGCGCGGCGCGCGGCCAGAAGGCGGCCATCGCCCCGGCAGAATAGGCTCGCGGCCGCGGGCGGCGCCGTGCCCAGGCGCCGCCTTCGCTCCGCCGGACTTTGCTTGAAATTGCCGCCCGGCCGGTCAAATCTCCGGCCATGACCGCCTCATCCCCCGAATCGAAAGCCGAATCGAAAGCCGCCGGCATCAAGCCCGGCGACCATCTCGTCCTCGTCGACGGCTCCGCCTTCATCTTCCGCGCCTTCCACGCCCTGCCGCCGCTGACACGCAAATCCGACGGCCTGCCCGTCGGCGCCGTCTCCGGCTTCTGCAACATGATCTGGAAGCTGCTTCAGGAAGGGCCGACGCCACAGCCCGGCGACGAGCCGACGCATTTCGCCGTCATCTTCGACTATTCGGCGAAGACCTTCCGCAACGACATCTACGCCGAGTACAAGGCCCACCGTCCCGAGCCGCCGGAGGATCTGATCCCGCAATTCGGCCTCATCCGCGAGGCGACGCGGGCCTTCTCGCTGCCTTCCATCGAGCAGCGGGGCTTTGAGGCCGACGACCTCATCGCCACCTATGCGCGCCTTGCCAGCGCGGCGGGGGCGGCGACCACCATCATCTCCTCCGACAAGGATTTGATGCAGCTTCTCGGGCCTTCCGTCGTCATGTTCGACACCATGCGCGATCAGCTGATCGATGCCGCCTTCGTGGAGGGCAAGTACGGCGTCCTGCCGGAGAAGATGATCGACCTTCAGGCGCTCACCGGCGATTCGACCGACAACGTGCCGGGCGTGCCGGGCATCGGGCCGAAGACGGCGGCGCAGCTTCTGGAGGAATATGGCGACCTGGAGACGCTTCTGTCGCGCGCCGCCGAGATCAAGCAGAACAAGCGCCGCGAGAACCTCATCGAATTCGCCGAACAGGCGCGCATCTCCAAGAAGCTGGTGACGCTCGATGACGATGTGCCGCTCGATGTGCCGCTCGCCGATCTCAAGGTCGAGGCGCTCGACGGCAAGAAGGCGATCGCCTTCTGCCGGGCGATGGAGTTCAACACCCTGACGCGCCGCGTGGCGGAAAAGCTCGGTGTGGAAGCCTCCGAGATCGAGCCGGCGAGCCTCGTCATCGAAGGTTGGGGCGAGGGCGGGGGCGGCCCGGCGCATGGGCCGGATCTGCAAGAAACCCCTTCGGGGGAGGAAGGCACGGAGGCCGCCGGGAAGGCGGCTTCGCACTTCGCCGGCGAGCGCGGCTATCTCGGCGCTCCGGCGGGCCTGGCGCGGGCGCGCGCCGAGGCGGCCGAGACGCCGAAAATCGATTATGACTCTTATGACTGTGTGCGCGATGCCGCCGCGCTGCGCGCCTGGATCGAGGCGGCCTATGAGACCGGCCTCGTCGCCTTCGACGCCGAGACGACCGATCTCAACCCGCTGCGCGCCAGGCTGTGCGGCATCTCGCTGGCCGTAGCGCCCGGAAAGGCATGCTATGTCCCGATCGGCCATCGCCCCGCGGCGGATGCGGCGGGCGAGGACCTCTTCGGCGGCGAAGCTTCTCCGAAGAACTCTTCAGGCGAAGATGACGATAGTGACGAGGATGGCTATCGGCAGATTTCCGAGGCGGAGGCGCTGGAACTGCTGAAGCCGCTCCTGGAGGACGCCGCCATCCTCAAGGTCGGGCAGAACCTCAAATACGACTGGCTGCTGATGAAGGCGCGCGGCATCGAGATCGCCCCCTACGACGACACCATGCTGATCTCCTACGCGCTCGATGCCGGCTTCGGCCAGCAGCACGGCATGGATCTCCTCGCCGAGCGGCATCTGCACCACAAGCCGATCGCCTATAAGGACGTCTGCGGGTCCGGCCGCGACAAGGTCACCTTCGACCTTGCGCCGATCGACAAGGCCACCGCCTATGCCGCCGAGGATGCCGACATCACCTTGCGCCTGTGGCGCGTTCTGAAGCCGCGGCTGGCCGCCGAGGGGCTGACGCGCGTCTACGAGCGGCTGGAGCGGCCGCTTGTCCCGGTTCTCGCCAGGATGGAGGAGCGCGGCATCAAGGTCGACCGCGATATCCTTTCGCGCCTTTCCGGCCGCTTTGCCCAGAAGGCGGCGGCGCTGGAGGCGGAGATCGTCGAGATGGCCGGCGAGAGCTTCAACATCGGCTCGCCCAAGCAGCTCGGCGAGATCCTCTTCGGCAAGCTCGGCCTGCCGGGCGGCAGGAAGACCAAGGGCGGCCAGTGGTCGACCGACGTGAAGGTGCTGGAGGATCTGGCGGCCGAGGGCCATCCCCTGCCGATGAAGATCGTCGCCTGGCGCCAGCTCACCAAGCTGAAGGGCACCTATACCGACGCCATCCCCGCCTATCTCGACGAGCGCGGGCGCGTCCACACCTCCTATTCGCTCGCCTCCACCACCACCGGCCGGCTATCCTCCTCCGAGCCCAACCTGCAGAACATTCCGGTGCGCACGGAGGAAGGGCGGGCGATCCGCACCGCCTTCGTGGCCGAGGAGGGCACCAAGCTCCTTTCCGCCGATTATTCGCAGATCGAGCTGCGCGTCCTTGCCCATATGGCCGACATCGCGGCCCTCAAGCAGGCCTTCGAAGACGGTCTCGACATCCATGCCATGACCGCCTCCGAGATGTTCTCCACCCCGATTGAGGGCATGGACCCGATGATCCGTCGCCGCGCCAAGGCGATCAATTTCGGCATCATCTACGGCATTTCCGCCTTCGGCCTGGCCGCCCAGCTCGGCATTCCGCGCGAGGAGGCGGGCGATTACATCAAGACCTATTTCAAGCGCTTCCCCGGCATCCGCGACTATATGGAGGCGACCAAGGAACGCGCCCGCGAGAGGGGTTACGTGGAGACGCTCTTCGGCCGGCGGGCGCATTTCCCCAATATCAAGCACTCCAACCACGCCATCCGCGCCGGCGCCGAGCGCGCCGCCATCAACGCGCCGATCCAGGGCTCGGCCGCCGATATCATCCGCCGGGCGATGATCGGCATGGAGGGGGCGCTGCAACAGGCGAAGCTGTCGGCCCGCATGCTCCTGCAGGTGCATGACGAGCTCATCTTCGAGGTGCCGCAGGAGGAGGTGGAGGCGACGATCCCCGTCGTCGCCAGGGTAATGGAGGAGGCGCCGCTCCCGGCGCTGCGGCTGAAAGTGCCGCTCAAGGTCGATGCCCGCGCCGCCGACAATTGGGAAGCGGCGCATTAGCGCCACACCTAGGAAGCGGCGCATGCGCGCCGCAGAATGGCGAGCGACACGGCAAGCGGCGCCTGGACGCCGGAATGTCGAACGCCAAGCAAAGCCGGCCTGGCGACGGCCGGCCCGTTCGCGTCACAGCATCGGGCGGCCGCGTCAGCTGGCGGCCGCGGATCTGAGCTTACGCGGCGTTGCCGCCGCCGTTGGGCGGTCCCGCCGGAGCAAGGTCGAGCACGGCGCCGGAGGCCTTCGGCTCGATCGGCGCCAGCTGCTTGCGCTCCTCGTCGGTCCAGGCGGCGATATGGATGACGGCCGCCGGCTCGCCCGGCTGGCTCGGATCGTCGACCGGCTCCAGGACGAGCAGCCCGGTATTGTCGACATAGAAGGTGTGGTCGCCGAAGTTCTGCTTCAGCGGCTCCATCGCCGGATTGTCTTCCGGAATGGGCTCCGCGCCCACGGTCTCGCGGACCGCGGCGATCTGATCTTCTGAGAGTTTCAAGACTGGCCCCCAAAGCTTGGGGTTCGGACCCTCTTTGCCGCCGAAAACTACACGGGTCCATCTTCAAGGTGAAGGCGGCTCATCTGCAAGAGAGTAGGAAATGACGGCCGATCCGCAAGGGGTAAGGGAAAAATCGATGCGCCCGGCCGCCTCTTGTCCCGCCCGCGGCGCTGGTGCGCACCGATCTGCAAAAGGATTGTCCGGCGATCGCCGGCTGAGCTCGCGGCAATTCGGGCCGTTGCCTAAGCCGCCGCCTCGCCCGGTGCCGCTCTCAGCACGCCGTCCGGCGCCTGCTCGCGGTGCTGGATGCGCTTGTGCACATGCACCATGAAGGCGGTGGCAAAGAGCGGCGCCAGAAGGTTGAGGATCGGAACGGCGGTGAAGCCGGCGATGAGAAGGCCGGCGAGGAAGATGCGCCCCGAATGCCTCAGCCGCAGCACCTTGGCCGTGCGCCGGTCGTGGAAGCGCCGCGCCGCGAGGTCGAAATATTCCCGGCCGAGGAGATAGCCGTTGGCGATGAAGAAGATGACGACGCCGGAGCCCAGGAAGAGGACGAGCGGCAGGGCGACAAGGTTGACCGCCACAACCACCGCGGTGAATTGCAGCGTCGTGACAATGCCTTCCAGGAGCGGCAGCGGCCGGCCCGCCGGCTCGCCCGGATAATGCTGCGCCTCCACCACCTCGGCGATCTCGTCGAGGAAGATGCCGGCAAACAGCGACGTCGCCGGCGCCACCAGGAAGGCGAGGCCGACGATGAGGCCGAGGCCGGAGAAGATCTCAATGCCGGTCTCAAGCCAGCCATAGGGCAGGGCGAGGAAATAGGCGAGAAGGCCTTGCAGGGCGAGCCAGACGAGGAAGAGAAGGCCGAGCGTCAGCCCGACCGACTTCCACAGGACGCTGCGGAAGGGCGGGGAGAAGATTTCGTCGAAGGCGCGCTTGGCGTCGAGGAACATGGCCGGCTTCAGATAGGCGCCGCCAGGGGCGCGGGCAAGCGGCGATCCGCCGCCGCGGCGGCCGACGATTTGCATCTGCGGGTGGGATCGGCTAGGCGGCCTTGCCGCCGAAAAAACGCCCAGCCGAGGGGGGAGCATGTCCAACGCCGCATCCCGAGCACGATACGATGTCCTGACGATCGGCAATGCCATCGTCGACGTCCTCGCCCAGACCGACGAGGCCTTTCTCGTCAGGGAAGGACTGGCGAAGGGGTCGATGCGTCTCATCGAGGCACAGGAGGCGGAGCGCCTTTACGAGGCGATGGGCCCGGCCCAGCTCGTCTCCGGCGGCTCGGCCGGCAACACCGCCGCCGGCATCGCCTCCCTGGGGGGCAACGCCGCCTTCATCGGCAAGGTCGCCGAGGATGATCTCGGCCATTTCTTCCGCCACGACATGAACGCCGTCGGCATCGCCTTTCCGACCGCCGCGCTTCAGGAGGGCGCCCCGACCGCGCGCTGCATGATCCTGATCACGCCGGATTCGGAGCGCACCATGAACACCTATCTGGGCGCCTGCCAGGAGCTGACGCCGGCCGATATCGACCGCGACACGGTGGAAGGCTCGGCGATCACCTATATGGAGGGTTATCTCTGGGACCCGCCCAAGGCCAAGGAGGCCTTCCGCGCCGCCGCCGACATGGCGCATGCGGCCGGGCGCAAGGTGGCGCTGACCTTGTCCGATTCCTTCTGCGTCGACCGCTTCCGCGGCGAGTTCCTGGAGCTTCTGCGCTCCGGCGTCGTCGACATCATCTTCGCCAACAACCACGAGGTCGCCGCGCTCTACCAGACGGGCGACCTTGAGACCGGCATCGCCGCGCTGGCCGAGGATGCCGAGCTCGCCGCCGTCACCCTCGGCGCCAAGGGCTCCCTGGTTCTGAGCGGCGGCGAGCGCATCGCCGTGCCGGCGCCCGATGTCGACGAGCTCCTCGACAAGACCGGGGCGGGCGACCTTTTCGCTTCGGGCTTTCTCTTCGGCCTGGCGCGCGACATGCCGCTGGCACGCTGCGCCGAGCTCGGCAGCCTCGCCGCCGGCGAGATCATCTCCCATATCGGCGCCCGCCCGCAGCATTCCCTGAAGGCGCTCGCCGAGCAGCATCGCCTTTTGGGCGACATGGCGGCGTAGCGCGGCCCCTTTCTCTCCCCTTGCGGCGCGAGCGGCGCTCTGCGGCCGGCGCCTTCCTGCTTGGAGAGCGGAACGGAATGGATGCCAAGGCGGGGCCTTGGCATGACGACAAAATAGGCTCAGCGCTCCCAGGCCCCGCGTCTGCCTTTACACCCCGTCGTCCTGGCCGGGCCTGACCCGGCCATCCATGCCTCGACGGTTTCGGCGCCGGCGCCTGCGATCGCAGAGCCGCGCCCGCGGGCCCTAGAGAATGAACCGGCTGAGATCGGTGTTGCGGGCAAGGTCGCCGATATGCTCCTCCACATAGTCGGCGTCGATCCTCACGCTCTCGCCGTGCCGGTCCGGCGCGGTATAGGAGATGTCGTCGAGGATGCGCTCCATCACCGTCTGCAGGCGGCGGGCGCCGATATTCTCCACATTGGAGTTGATCTCCACGGCGATGCGGGCGATGGCGTCGACGGCATCGTCGGTGAAGTCGAGGGCGACGCCCTCCGTGGCCATCAGCGCCACATACTGCTTGACGAGGCTGGCTTCGGTCTCCGTCAGGATGCGCCTGAAATCCTCCTCCGTCAGCGCCCGCAGCTCGACGCGGATCGGCAGGCGCCCCTGCAGCTCCGGGAGAAGGTCGGAGGGCTTGGCGACATGGAACGCGCCGGAGGCGATGAACAGGATGTGGTCGGTCTTCACCGGCCCGTGCTTGGTGGCCACCGTGGTGCCCTCCACCAGCGGCAAGAGATCGCGCTGCACGCCTTCACGTGAAACGTCGCCGCCGACGCGCCCGTCGCGGGCGCAGATCTTGTCGAGCTCGTCGAGAAAGACGATGCCGTCATTCTCCACCGCCTGGATCGCCTCCTGCACGATCTGCTCGTCGTCCAGGAGCTTGTCGGATTCCTCGGCGATGAGCAGGTCGTAGGAATCCTTCACATTGGTCTTGCGCGTCCTGGTGCGTCCCTGGCCGAAGGCCTTGCCGAGCATCTCGCCGACATTCATCACCCCGACGGAGGCGCCGGGCATGCCCGGCACCTCGAAGGCACCCATCGGGTTGGAGGTGTCGCGCACCTCGATCTCGATCTCCTTGTCGTCGAGAAGGTTGTCGCGCAGCTTCTTGCGGAAGGCGTCGCGCGTCGTCGGGCTGGCGTGCTGGCCCACCAGCGCGTCCAGCACCCGCTCCTCCGCCTGCTGGTGCGCCTTGGCGGCGACCTCCTTGCGGCGTAGCTCGCGCACCAGGCCGATACCGGCCTCCACCAGGTCGCGCACGATCTGCTCCACGTCGCGGCCGACATAGCCGACCTCGGTGAATTTCGTCGCCTCCACCTTGATGAAGGGAGCGTTGGCGAGCTTGGCGAGCCGCCGGGAGATCTCCGTCTTGCCGACGCCGGTCGGTCCGATCATCAGGATGTTCTTGGGCAGGACCTCTTCCTTCAAAGGGCCCTCCAGCTGCTGGCGGCGCCAGCGGTTCCTGAGCGCGATGGCGACGGCGCGCTTGGCCTCTTTCTGGCCGATGATGTAGCGGTCGAGCTCCGAGACGGTCTCGCGGGGGGAAAAGGTGGTCATGCGGAAAGGCTTTCGATGATGATGCTATCGTTGGTGTAGACGCAGATTTCCGCGGCGATCTGCATGGCGCGGCGGGCAATCGCCTCCGCATCGGCGGCATCGTCGCTTTCGGCAAGGGCCCGCGCGGCGGCGAGGGCGTAATTGCCGCCCGAGCCGATGGCCGCGACGCCGCCCTGCGGCTCAAGCACGTCGCCGGTTCCGGTCAGCACCAGGGTCGTCTCCTTGTCGGCGACGATCATCATGGCTTCCAGGCGCCTCAGATAGCGGTCGGTGCGCCAGTCCTTGGCGAGCTCCACGCAGGCGCGCATCAACTGGCCGGGATATTGCTCCAGCTTGGCCTCAAGCCGCTCCAGGAGCGTGAAGGCGTCGGCCGTGGCGCCGGCGAAACCGGCGATGACGTCGCCCTTGGCGAGCGGGCGCACCTTGCGGGCATTGGCCTTCATGATGGTCTGGCCCATGGTCACCTGGCCGTCGCCGGCGATGACCACCTTGCCGTCCTTGCGCACCGTGACGATGGTGGTGCCGTGCCAGGGCGCGGCTGAATGGGTGTCGTTCACGAAATACTCCTCTGCAAGCGGGCGCGGGCGAGCCGGTGTCGGCCTCCTCCGGCGCCCCTTGTTGCGCCCTATGTAGGCATGGAGAAAACCGCTGCAAACCGGCCGCGACCTGCGTGACCTGCGCGCCGGGCGCGCTTCGCATTTGCAAGCCGGGCGCCCGCTGATAGAAGACCGGCACGAGGAGCGGGCGAAGGACAAGCCATGCGCAAGGCCGAGATTTCCCGAGATACCAGCGAGACCAGGATCGGCCTCGCCATCAATGTCGACGGCACGGGCCGCTACGACATCGCCACCGGCATCGGCTTCTTCGACCATATGCTGGAGCAGCTCGCCCGCCATTCGCTGATCGACATCAGCTTGAAGGCCGATGGCGATCTGCATATCGACCAGCACCACACGGTGGAGGATGTCGGCATCGCCCTCGGTCAGGCGCTCGACCGCGCCCTCGGCGAGCGGCGCGGCATCACCCGCTACGCCTCGCTGGATCTGGCCATGGACGAGACGCTGACGCGCGCCGCCATCGATGTTTCCGGCCGGCCCTATCTCGTCTGGCGCGTCGATTTCCCGCGTCAGAAGGTCGGCGATTTCGACACCGAGCTCTTCAAGGAGTTCTTCCAGGCCTTCGCCCAGAACGCGCGAATCACGCTGCATGTGGAAAATCTCTACGGCAACAACACCCATCATGTCGCCGAGACCTGCTTCAAGGCGCTCGCCCGCGTGCTCCGTGCCGCGCTGGCGCTCGATCCGCGCATCGCCGACGAGGTGCCCTCCACCAAGGGCACCTTGATCGCCTGAACCCCGGAGATTTGCGACGATGCGGCACTACACCGTGCATCTGCCGGCCGAGCTCGCCGAGCGCCCCTTCGCCGAGGCGGCCGTGGAGCGCGCCGTTTTCGTCAAGGACGGCTTCAACTGGCCGGCGCTCTTCATTCCGCTGATCTGGCTCCTGTTCCGGCGCATGTGGCTGGCGCTGCTGCTCTATTTGGCGGCGAGCGCGGCGATTGCCGGCATCGGCGCCTTCGCCGGCGAGACGGCGGCGACCTGGAGCGGCATCGCCTTTGCCATTCTCTTCGCGCTGGAGGCGAACAATCTGCGCCGCTGGACGCTGGAGCGGCGCGGTTATCGCGAAGTGGGCTCCGCCTCCGGCGCCGGCGAGGAGGAGGCCGCGCTGCGTTTTTTCTCCGACGGCGGGCTGGCCGGCTCTTACCGGCCGGCGGTGGGCGAAGCGACGCTTGACCGGGCGCCGGCGAGCGTGCCGCGCTTTTCTCCGCGGCGGGCGAGCGGGCGCGCCGATGGCGAGGAGCCAGCGGTGATGGGCCTCTTCCCGGAGCGTGGCGGATGAGCGTTGCCATCGTCGATTACGGCTCGGGCAATCTGCGCTCGGCCGCCAAGGCCTTCGAGCGCGCCGCCCGCGATGTCGATTACGGCGGCGATGTCGTCGTCACCGCCGATCCGCAGGCGGTGCGCGCCGCCGATCATATCGTTCTGCCGGGCGTCGGCGCCTTCGCCGATTGCCGGCGCGGCCTCGATGCGGTCACGGGCATGGTGGAGGCGCTGAACGAGACGGTGCTGTCGGCCGGCCGCCCCTTCCTCGGCATCTGCGTCGGCTGCCAGCTGATGGCCACGCGCGGCCTGGAGAAGGAGACCTCGGCCGGTTTTGGATGGATCCCGGGCGATGTCGTGGAGATCGCGCCATCCGACCCGGCGCTGAAAATCCCGCATATGGGCTGGAACGAGCTTGAGGAGAGGGCCGAGCATCCGCTGCTGGCCGGCATCCCGGAGGGGCTGGACGCCTATTTCGTCCATTCCTACCACCTGCTTGCCGCCGATCCGGAGCATGTCCTGGCGAGAGCGGAATATGGCGGCAAGGTGACGGCGATGGTGGGGCGCGACAACCTTGCCGGCACCCAGTTCCACCCTGAGAAGAGCCAGGGCCTCGGCCTTCAATTGATCGCCAATTTCCTCAACTGGCGGCCTTAGAGCGTGTCCAGACCCTAGCGAAAGACCCATGGGATGATTCTGTTTCCGGCGATCGACCTCAAAGGCGGCGAATGCGTGCGCCTTCAGCGCGGCGAGATGGACCGCGCCACCATCTACAACGCCGATCCGGCGGCGCAGGCTCTGGCCTTCGCCGAGACCGGCTTTTCCTGGCTGCATATGGTCGACCTTGACGGCGCCTTCGCCGGCGAGAGCCGCAACGGCGCCGCGGTCGAGGCGGTGCTTGCCGCGGTCGGGCAGAGCCTGCAGGTGCAGCTCGGCGGCGGCATCCGCCGCCAGGAGCAGATCGAGGCCTGGCTGGAGAAGGGGGTGGCCCGCGTCATCCTCGGCACGGCGGCCTTGCGCGACCCGGCCTTGGTGCGCGAGGCGGCGCAACGTCATCCCGGCCGCATCGCCGTCGGCATCGATGCGCGCGGCGGCCGCGTCGCCGTCGAGGGCTGGGCGGAGACCTCCGACATGGAGGCGCTCGATCTCGCCAGGCGCTTTGAGGATGCCGGCGTCGCCGCCATCGTCTACACCGATATCGACCGCGACGGCGTTCTGGCCGGAATCAACTGGGAGGCGACCATCGCCCTTGCCGAAGCCGTCGCCATTCCGGTCGTCGCCTCCGGCGGCCTTGCCTCCATGGCCGATATCGTGCGTCTGACGATGCCCGATGCCAGGGTTCTGGAGGGCGCCATCTCCGGCCGCGCCCTCTATGACGGCCGCATCGACGCCAGGGCGGCATTGCAACTCTTGGGTGAATAGAGCGCCATTAGCTCTGTGTTCACCGCATCGGTAGGATGGAATTGAGCCCCGTGCCATAGACACTTATCACGCATGAGACGAGACAACCGTCTGTTGCTGTCATGCGCGACAAGAGCCGTAGCCTGAGAATCGCTCTGCTGCTTGGCCTCGTCCCAATCATCGCGATCGGGGCGGCGCTTCTGGTGGGTTCGCAGGCGGTGGAGAAGGGGCTTCGCCTCTCCGCCGAGACCGCGGCGCGCGACTGGGCCCGCTATATCGGCGGCCACATGCGCGACCTGGAAGAAATCGCGCTCGGCGCTCCGCCCTCGCAGGAAAGCCTCGACGTCATTCGCCGGGCGCGCGCGGCCGGCAGCGTCTTTCTCGTCAAGATCTACGGGCCCGACGGCACGCTGCGCCTGAGCCTCGACGAGCATGGCCGCCTGCGCGAGGAGAAGACGTCCTTGATGGACCACAGCCCCGCCGCCGCCCGTGCGGTGGCGCGCGGCGACAGCGTCATCGAGGTCAAGCGCGCCGACGCGGCGCATCGCCCGGCCTACTATGCCGAGGCCTTCCTGCCGGTGGTGCGGAACGGCGTCACCGTGGCGACGGCGGAAGTCTATGTCGACCAGACGGAGCCCTATGAGAGCATCACCGCGATGGTGCGCGAGAGCGCCGTTCTGCTTTCGCTGATCATTGGCGTCGCCTCCGCCCTGCCGGCTTTCGCCTTCGTGCGCCGCAACAACGCCAAGGTGAAAGCGGAGGAGCGGATCGCCTTTTTGGCCGAGCATGACGGCCTGACGGGCCTTCTCAACCGCGCCGGCTTGATCGCCTGCAAGAAGGAAGCCTTCGGCGCGGATGTCTCGCTGGCGCTTGTCAGCATTGGCATGAACGGCTTCGGCGCCGTCAATGCCGGCTTTGGCGCGGAGGTCGGCGACAAGTTTCTCATCGAGATCGCCGCGCGGTTGCGCAAGGTCGCCCCCGGCGGCGCGTTGCTGGCCCGCCTCGACGGGGCGGAATTCGCCTATGCCTTTCCCGCCCGCAGCGTTCGCGAAGCCGCCGGCTATGCCGAGCGCGCCCTATCGGAGCTTCGCCAACCCTTCTTCGCGCATGACAAGGCCATGCGCCTCACCGCCAGCGCCGGCCTTACCATCGGCGATCCGGAAGAGGATGCGGGAAGCCCTCTGGCGCGCGCCTCCATCGCCATGCGTCGCTCCAAGGCGCGCGGCGGCGATTGCCTGACGATTTTCGACCGCCGTATGAGCGCGGAGATCCGTGCCGGTCACGATCTGGAATCGTTGCTGCGCCAGGCGGTGGAGAGCGGGAGCTTCGAGCTCTATTTCCAGCCCTTCTTCGGCGCCGGCGGGCACCGGCTGGAGGGCTTTGAGGCTCTTCTTCGCATGCCCAACGGCGAGGGTGGCCACATCCCGCCGGGCGATTTCATCCCGCTGGCGGAGCGGCTCGGCCTCATCTGCAACATCGGCCGCTGGTCGCTGCGGCGGGCCTGCGAGGTGGCCGCCGCCTGGCCCGATGAGATCACCGTCGCCGTCAATATCTCGCCGGTCCAGTTCGAGCGCGGCGATATCGTCAATCTCGTCCGCGAGGCGCTGGAAGCCACAGGCCTGGCCCCGCACCGCCTGGAGCTGGAATTCACCGAGGGCGTGCTGGCCGCCGATGCGCTGGAAGTGACGCGCCAGTTGCAGACGTTGCGTGAGCTCGGCGTGAGACTGGCGCTCGACGATTTCGGCACCGGCTTCTCCAGTCTCAGCTATCTATGGAAGTTTCCCGTCGACAAGCTGAAGATCGACCGGTCCTTCCTGCGCGGCATGCACAACGGCGAGGAGGGCGCGGCCTCCATCATCTGCTCCATCGTGGCGCTCGGCCGCTCCCTCGGCTTGAAGGTGACGGGCGAGGGCGTGGAGACGCTGGAGCAGATGCGCTTTCTCACCGAGGTCGGCTGCGAGGAGCTGCAGGGCTTTTATCTCGGCCGTCCGGCGCCGGCCGGTCTTGCCGCCGCCCAGGTGATACGGGCGACGCACCGCCGGCTCGCCGCGCCGGGCCGGCCTTCCTCGCAGGCGCCGGCGGCGATTTGCGATCCCGTTCCCGCCAAAGCTCTACGCAACGCGTAGAACATCTCGGCCTTGGACCGATAGGCGACGCGGACATCCTATCGCGGGGCGCGGCCGTCTCGCCCGTTGCACTTGCCGGCGCGCGGCTTTAGATCGCTCTGGTGTTGAAGGCTCGTCTCATCCCCTGTCTCGACGTCAAGGACGGCCGTGTCGTCAAGGGCGTCAATTTCGTCGATCTTGTCGATGCCGGCGATCCCGTCGAAGCCGCCAAGGCCTACGACGCGGCCGGCGCCGACGAGCTGTGTTTCCTCGACATCACCGCCAGCCACGAGGAGCGCGATACGCTCCTCGATGTCGTCGCCCGCACCGCCGATGAGTGCTTCATGCCGGTCACCGTCGGCGGCGGCGTGCGCTCCACGGAGGATATCCGCCAGCTTCTCCTGGCCGGCGCCGACAAGGTGTCCATCAACACCGCCGCGGTGGCCGACCGCGCCTTTGTCGGCCGCGCCGCGGAGAAGTTCGGCGATCAATGCATCGTCGTCGCCATCGACGCCAAAGAGGTGGCGCCGGGGCGATGGGAGATCTTCACCCATGGCGGGCGCCGGCCGACCGGCATCGACGCGGTGGACTATGCCCGCGAGGTCGTCTCGCTGGGCGCCGGGGAGATTCTCCTGACCTCCATGGACCGAGACGGCACCAAGAAGGGCTTCGACATCGAATTGACGCGCACCGTCGCCGACGCGATCCGCGTGCCCGTCATCGCTTCCGGCGGGGTCGGCACGCTCGATCATCTCGTGGAAGGCATTCAGGAGGGCCACGCCACGGCGGTGCTGGCGGCCTCCATCTTCCATTTCGGCACCTATTCGATCGCCGAGGCGAAGGCCCATATGGCGAAGGCGGGTATACCGATGCGCCCCGTTTCGCATTAGAAGGCTGTGCCAGAAGGCCGTGCCGGCACGCCGTGCCGGAACGTGCTGGCGGAACGCCCCGAAGGAGACCCGACGCCTCTCATGACTGGCTTCACCCTGGAAGAGCTTGCCGAGACCATCCGCCAACGCGCCGCTTCCGGCGATGCCGGCTCCTATACAGCGCGCCTTGCCGGCAAGGGCGTGGCCAAATGCGCCCAGAAACTTGGCGAGGAGGCGGTGGAGGCGGCGATCGCCGCGGTAGAGCGCGACCGCGCCGGCCTCACCGGCGAGGCGGCGGATGTGCTCTATCACCTTCTCGTCCTCTTGGAGGTGTCGGGGGTGCCCTTTGAGGATGTGAAGGCGGAGCTCGGGCGCCGCACCTCGCAGAGCGGACTTGAAGAAAAGGCCTCGCGGCCGGCGGCAAAGGGCGGGCGGTGATGGATCAGGTATCGCCGTGCTCGCTCTCGCCCTACCGCTATTTCAGCGTCGAGGAATGGTCGAAGCTGCGCGCCGATACGCCGATGACGCTGTCGGAGCGTGAGATCGACACGCTGAAATCGCTGAACGATCCGATCTCCATCGAGGAGGCGGAAGCCGTCTACCTGCCGCTGTCGCGTCTTCTCTCCTTCCATGTGGAGGCGCGCGACAAGCTCTATGCCGTGCGCTCGCGCTTCCTCGGCTCGCAGGAGGGCTCCATGCCCTTCATCATCGGCATCGCCGGCTCCGTGGCGGTCGGCAAGTCGACCACCGCCCGCATCCTGGAGGAGCTTCTCGCCCGCTGGCCCGGCCATCCGCGGGTCTCTCTCGTCACCACCGACGGCTTCCTCTATCCCAACGCGGTCCTGGAGGCGGAAGGGCTGATGGAGAAGAAGGGCTTTCCGGAAAGCTATGACGTGGCCGCGCTGTTGCGCTTTCTCTCCGACATCAAGGCCGGCAGGCAAAGCGTGACGTCTCCGGTCTATTCGCATCTCACCTACGATATCGTGCCCGGCGAGACGATGACGGTGGAAAAGCCCGACATCCTCATCCTGGAGGGGCTCAACGTCCTGCAGAGCCGGGCCCTGCCCAAGGACGGCAAGGAGGTGCCCTTTGTGTCGGACTATTTCGACTTTTCCATCTACATCGACGCGGAGGAGGCCGATATCCGCCGCTGGTATATCGACCGCTTCATGCGCCTGAAGGAAACCCGCTTTCGCGATCCGCGCTCCTATTTTCATCGCTACGCCGATGTCGACGACGCCAAGGCGCGCGAAGTGGCGCAGGGCCTGTGGGACCGCATCAACCTCGTCAATCTCGACGAGAACATCCGGCCGACCAGGCCGCGCGCCGATCTCATCATCGCCAAGAGCGCCGATCATTCGGTGCGCGAAGTGGCGCTGAGGAAGCTGTGAGCGCGAACTTCGCCAAGGCTCTCGGGGCCGGGCAGGGCCGGCTTTCCCGCCCCGCTTCGGCGCGCGAGCGCCTCATCGTCGGCCTCGACCTGCCCGATTGCGCCGCGGCCGAGGCGATGGTCGCCGAGCTCGGCGATGCCGTCTCGTTTTACAAGATCGGCATGGAGCTCGTCTTTGCCGGCGGCCT
Organism: Afifella pfennigii DSM 17143; assembly: GCF_000688515.1. Lineage (GTDB taxonomy): Bacteria > Pseudomonadota > Alphaproteobacteria > Rhizobiales > Afifellaceae > Afifella > Afifella pfennigii. The sequence continues at coordinate 70,087 of NZ_JHZK01000011.1, forward strand.
TGCCCTGGCCGAGCGGCTTGTCGGCGAGGGCAAGCGGGTCTTCCTCGACATGAAGCTCCTCGATATCGACAACACCGTCGCCGGCGGCATCGCCAATATCGTCCGCCTCGGCGCGACGCTGACGACGGTGCATGCCTATCCGAAGGCGATGCGCGCCGCTGCCGCCTCCCGCGGCGAAGCGGCGCTCGGGCTTCTCGCCGTCACCGTCCTGACGTCGATGGACGATAACGATCTCGCCGAGGCGGGCTATGGCGAGAGCGCCGCCGAGCTGGTGCGCCGCCGCGCCTTGCAGGCGCGTGAGGCGGGTATGGACGGCATCGTCTGCTCGCCCTTGGAGGCGGCGAGGATGCGCCAGCTTCTAGGCTCCGACATGCTCATCGTCACGCCCGGCGTGCGCCCGCAAGGGGCGAGCGCCGGCGACCAGAAGCGCGTCCTGACGCCGGGCGAGGCGGTGAGGGCCGGCGCCGATTATCTCGTCGTCGCCCGTCCGGTGGTGAAGGCGGAGCGGCCGCGGCAGGCCGCCGAGGCGATCGTGGAAGAGATGGCAGCTTTTTCCTGAGGAAGGGGGATTTTCATGCCCAAAGGCTACTGGATTGCCCGCGTCGATGTGCGCGAGCCGGAGCGCTACAAGGATTACGTCGCCGGCGCCGCCCCCGCCTTCCGCAAGTTCAAGGCGAGGTTCCTGGTGCGCGGCGGGCCGGCGCATTCGCTGGAAGGCAAGACCCGCGCGCGCAACGTCGTCATCGAGTTTGCCTCCGTGGAGGACGCGCTCGCCTGCTACCATTCGCCGGAATATCAGGCGGCGCGCGAGATCCGCTCCGCCGTCTCGGAGGCCGAGCTCGTCATCGTGGAAGGCTATGACGGCCCGCAGCCGGGCGATGGCTGAGCCGGCGTGAAGGCGGCCGCGCGCTCGTGAAGGAAGCAACCGATGACCTGGCGCCCGATGAGATCGAGCGCTATGCCCGCCATATCGTCCTGCCGGAGATCGGCGGCGCCGGCCAGCGGCGTCTGAAGCGCGCCCGCGTGCTCATCCTAGGCGCCGGCGGCCTCGGCTCGCCCGCCGCCCTTTATCTCGCCGCCGCCGGCATCGGCACGCTCGGCATCGTCGACGACGACGTGGTGGCGCTGTCCAATCTGCAGCGGCAGATCGTGCATGCCACCGACGATATCGGGCTGGCCAAGGTGGAGAGCGCGGCAAAGGCGCTCCGCCGCGTCAATCCGCATGTCGCCGTCGAGCCGCATCGGCTGCGCCTGAGCGAGGAAAATGCCGATCAAGTGCTTGCGAGCTACGATGTCGTTCTCGACGGCAGCGACAATTTCGCCGCCCGCGCCCTTCTGGCGGAAGCGTGCGAGCGGGCGGAAAAGCCCCTGGTGACGGCCGCGGTCGGCCGGTTCGACGGCTCCGTCACGGTTCTGAAGCCCTATGAGGGGGACAATCCGCGCTTTGCCGATCTTTTTCCCTCGCCGCCGCCGGAGGGGCTGGTGCCGAGCTGCGCGGAGGCGGGCATCGTCGGCGCGCTGACCGGCGTCATCGGCTGCATCCAGGCGCTGGAGGCGATCAAGCTCGTCGCCGGTTTCGGCGAGCCCTTGATCGGCCGGCTGTTGCTCTATGACGCGCTTGCCCAGCGCTTCGAGACCATCCGCTACAAGCGCCGCAAGGGCTGAGCGCCGGCGCGGGCGGCCGTTTTCGAGCCTTTCCGGTCAGACCGAGCCCGGCAGCACCCTGTCGGGCGGCTTGTGCCCGTCCATCCAGGTGCGGATGTTGATGATGACCTTCTCGCCCATCTCCACGCGGCCCTCGATGGTCGCCGAGCCCATATGCGGCAGGATCACCGCCTTGCCCTCGCGCGCCAGCTTGGCGAGCTTGGGATTGATCTTCGGCTCGCCCTCAAAGACGTCGAGCCCGGCGCCGGCCAGCGCCTCGCTTTCCAGGCATTCGATGAGCGCCGTCTCGTCGATCACCTGGCCGCGCGCCGTGTTGACGATGAAGGCTTCCGGCCGCATCAGCTTCAGCCGCCGGCGCGACAAGAGATGGAAGGTGGCCGGCGTGTGCGGGCAGTTGACCGAGATGATGTCCATGCGCGCCAGCATCTGGTCGAGCGAATCCCAATAGGTCGCCTCCAGCTCCTCCTCCGTCTGCGGATCGACGGGCCGGCGGTTGTGGTAGTGGATGGACAGGCCGAAAGCCTTGGCGCGGCGGGCGACGGCCGTGCCGATGCGTCCCATGCCGACGATGCCAAGGCGCTTGCCCCAGATGCGATGGCCGAGCATCCAGGTCGGCGACCAGCCGCTCCAATGCTCGCCGCTGGCGAGGATCTGCGCCCCCTCCGTCAGCCGCCGCGGCACGGCGAGGATCAGCGCCATGGTCATGTCGGCGGTATCCTCCGTCAACACGTTCGGCGTGTTGGTGACGGTGATGCCGCGCTCATAGGCCGCGTCGATGTCGATGTTGTCGACGCCGTTGCCGAAATTGGCGATCAGCTTCAGCCGCGGCCCGGACTGGGCGAGCATGGAGGCGTCGATGCGGTCGGTCACGGTCGGCACCAGGACGTCGACGGTCTTCAAGGCCTCCACCAGCTCCGCCTGGGCGAGCGGTCGATCCTCCAGATTGAGATCGGCGCGGAAAAGCTCGCGCATGCGCGTTTCCACCGCGTCGGGAAGCTTGCGCGTGACGATGACGTGCGGCTTGGCCTTGCTCATTGACCAGGTCTCCTGCGGCGATCCTTGTTGGGGAGAAAATCGTCCGCCTGAATGACAGCGCTCCTGTCTAGCAAAGGGGCGGCCAAAAACAAGGAACCAAACCAGCGCTTGGCCTTGCCGTGCAATGGCGCTAACACCGTTCCGTCTCACCAAGATGGCAATAGATGGCTGCTGATATCCGCACCGTTCGGGGCCTCATCCCTGCTCTTGCTCTAGCTCTTGCCCTTGCTGCCACGCCGCTTGCCGCGGCGGCGCAATCCGTGCAGGTGGGGCCGAGCGGCCAGCCCTTGCCGCGCTTCGTCAGCCTGAAATCGAGCGCCGTCAATGTGCGCCGCGGCCCCGGCAAGGATTATCCGGTCGCCTGGCGCTTCGTGCGCGCCGGGCTGCCGGTGGAGATCATTCAGGAATTCGATACCTGGCGGAAAATCCGCGATTCGGACGGCGCCGAGGGCTGGGTGCATCAAAGCCTCCTCTCCGGCCGCCGCACCGCCATCGTCGCGCCCTGGAGCGAAGGCGAGCGGTTCCAGGCGCGCGCCGAGCCGAGCGCGCAGAGCCCGGTCGCCGCGATCTTGGAATCGCGCGTCATCGCCGATGTGGTGCGCTGCGACACCGGCTGGTGCAACGTCCGCGGCGAGGAATACGAAGGCTGGCTTCCGCAGGAGACGCTCTGGGGCGTCTACCCGAACGAGAAGGTCGCCGGCTGAGCTCTCGGCCCGATTGACGGCCTGATTTTCACAAGGCGCGACAATCCAACCCAAGCCCGGCCGGCCCGGCTTCGCATGTCATGCTCGGTTGTCTTCGGATTGCCCCCCGAAGACCGCCACGCGGCCTGAAGCGTGCGTTCAGGAATCGGTGCGACGCACCCGCACCACCACCTCAACGGCGGTGATTTCCATGCCTTCGGGCGGCTCGGGAACCTCAGTCAGGCTCACGGCATCGGGGATGTCCATGAGAAGGTTCTCGCCTTCCACGAAGAAATGGTGGTGGTCCGACACATTGGTGTCGAAATAGGTGCGCGCGCCATCCACGGCGACTTCCCGCAACAGGCCGGCATCGGTGAACTGATGCAGGGTGTTGTAGATGGTCGCAAGCGAGACCGGCACCCGCATGGACTGTGCCTCTTCGTGCAGGATCTCCGCCGAGATGTGGCGGTGCCCCCGCTTGAAAAGGAGCCCGGCGAGCGCGACACGCTGGCGCGTCGGACGCAGACCGGCGCGACGCAGGCGGCGCGTGATCTGTTCCGGCGTATGGCCCTGATGATGGTGGCCATGATGGTGTAAAGCGGTCATTTCCTTGGCCCTCGGCAGCCGGATATACTTTGGAAGCTGCCCAAGCTGTATATGCGAATTTGTATGGTTCTGACAACTCTGACGGTATGTCGCTGCCATGCGAGGCAGGCCGCCGCAGCTTGGTTTCGTTTGACAATTCGCTATGTTAGGAAGCCGCCGGTGCCGCCGAGGCAACTCGGCGGCTGAAGCTGGGGAAGAAAGATCTCGATGCAAGAGCGCCGCAGTCATTTTGAATACGAGGACCTGCTCGCCTGCGGGCGCGGGGAGCTGTTCGGAGAGGGCAATGCTCAGCTCCCTTTGCCGCCGATGTTGATGTTCGACAGGATTTCCAGCATCGCCGAAGAGGGCGGCGAGTATGGCAAGGGCAAGGTGCTCGCCGAGCTTAACGTCCGCCCGGACCTGTGGTTTTTTCCCTGCCACTTCCGCGGCGACCCGGTGATGCCGGGCTGTCTGGGCCTCGACGCGCTGTGGCAGCTTCTCGGCTTTTTCCTCGGCTGGCTCGGCGCCCCGGGCAAGGGAAGGGCGCTGTCGGTCGGCGAGGTGAAATTTTCCGGAATGGTGCTGCCTTCCGTCAAGCGGGTGGAATATGGCGTGGAGCTGAAGCGGATTTTGCGCACCAAGCTCACCCTCGGCATCGCCGATGGCTGGTTGAAGGCCGATGGCGAGACAATTTATCGCGCGACCGACCTCAAGGTCGGCCTGTTCAAGAACGCGACGGCAGTCTCCTCTGCATGAGGCGGCCGGCGCGGCCTTTCGACAAGGAGTAACCTGATGCGGCGTGTCGTCGTCACAGGCATGGGGATCGTATCCTCCATCGGCAATAACACGCAGGAGGTGATGGCCAGCCTGCGCGAAGCGCGTTCGGGCATCGTCTTCTCGCCCGATTACGCCGAGCACGGCTTTCGCAGCCAGGTGCACGGCGCGCCGACGCCCGACCCCGCGGAGGCGCTGGACCGGCGCACCACCCGCTTCATGGGCAAGGGCGCGGCCTGGAACTACATCTCCATGCAGCAGGCGATCGCCGATGCGGGCCTGGAGAAATCGGAGATTTCCAACCCGCGCACCGGCATCATCATGGGTTCCGGCGGACCTTCCACGCGCACCATCGTGGAGGCGGCCGACATCACCCGCGAAAAGGGCCCCAAGCGCGTCGGCCCCTTTGCCGTGCCCAAGGCCATGTCCTCGACGAATTCGGCGACCCTGGCGACGCCCTTCGAGATCAAGGGCATCAATTATTCCATCTCGTCCGCCTGCGCGACCTCCAACCATTGCATCGGCAACGCCGCCGAGATCATTCAGATGGGCAAGCAGGACATCATCTTCGCCGGCGGCGGCGAGGAGCTGGACTGGACCTTGTCGGTGCTCTTCGACGCCATGGGCGCCATGTCGACGCATTACAACGAGACGCCCTCGAGCGCCTCGCGCGCCTATGACGTCAACCGCGACGGCTTCGTCATCGCCGGCGGAGCGGGCGTCCTCGTTCTGGAGGAGCTGGAGCACGCCAAGGCGCGCGGCGCCAAGATCTACGCCGAGATCGTCGGCTATGGCGCAACCTCCGACGGTTACGATATGGTGCAGCCTTCCGGCGAGGGCGCCGTGCGCTGCATGCAGATGGCGCTGCAGGATGTCGGCGAGAAGATCGACTACATCAATCCGCATGCGACATCGACGCCGGTCGGCGACATCAAGGAGATCGAGGCGATTCGCGAGATTTTTGGTTCCGGCGACGACTGCCCGCCCATCGCCGCCACCAAGTCGCTCACCGGCCATTCGCTCGGCGCGACCGGTGTGCAGGAAGCGATCTACACGCTCTTGATGATGCAGAACGGCTTCATCTGTAAGAGCGCCCATATCGAGGAGCTCGACCCCGCCTTCGCCGATATGCCGATCATCTGCGAGCGGCGCGACGGCGTGGAGATCAACACGGCGCTTTCCAACTCCTTTGGCTTTGGCGGCACCAACGCCACGCTCGTTTTCCAGCGCCTCAACGCCTGAAGCTGATGAACAATCTTATGGAAGGCCGGCGCGGCCTTATTATGGGAGTGGCCAACGACCATTCCATCGCTTGGGGCATCGCCAAGAAGCTCGCCGAGCACGGGGCGGAGCTGGCTTTCACCTATCAGGGCGAAGCCTTTGGCCGCCGCGTCGCGCCGCTCGCCAAGAGCGTCGGCTCACAGATCGTCCTTCCCTGCGATGTGGAGGATGCCGAGACGGTGGAGGCGGCTTTCGAGGCGCTCCAGAAGGAATGGGGCGGGCTTGATTTTATCGTCCATGCCATCGCCTTCTCCAACCGGGCCGAGCTGAAGGGTCGCTACGCCGATACGACGCGCGAGAATTTCGTGCGCACCATGGTGATTTCCTGCTTCTCCTTCACCGAGGTGCTGCGCCGCGCCGCCAAGATGATGGGCCCCGGCTCCTCGGCCCTCACCCTGACCTATGGCGGCTCCATGCGGGTGATGCCGAACTACAACGTCATGGGCGTCGCCAAGGCGGGGCTGGAAGCCTCGGTGCGCTATCTGGCCTCCGATTTCGGCGAAGCCGGCATCCGCGTCAACGCCATCTCGGCCGGACCGGTGCGCACGCTTGCCGGCTCCGGCATCGGCGATGCGCGTCTGATGTTCAACTACCAGCGCAGGACCGCGCCGTTGCGGCGCTCCGTCACCATCGAGGATGTCGGCGGGGCGGCGCTTTATCTCCTCAGCGATCTTGCCGGCGCCGTCACCGGCGAAATCCATTATGTCGATGCCGGATACAACACCATCTCCATGCCCCGGCTCGACATGATGCGGCGCGAGGAGCGACGCAGCGACGACGAGGCCAAGGAATAGGCGCCTCTAAGAATCGCCTTTTGTCTTCGGAGTTTACGCTTCCCTAAGCCGACCCCCCTAAGGTCCGGGTCGGATAGGGCGGTGCGCCGAGAGATGGAAGGGCAAGCACGTGCAGCATGTCGGCAGGCGCTTTGGGTTCGCTAGCCTTACTGCCGTTTTCATAGCCGTCGGCCTCGTCATATGGATTTTCTTTCTTGGCCATTTGCAGATCCGCTCCGTCCTGAAGAAGGAGGGCGATCTCATCGCCATGGCCTGGTACGAGAATGTCCGTCATAGCGAGGCGGGCATCGCCGGGCTCCTTGCCGGCAACTCTCCCGCGCTGAACGAGAACCGTCTGAAATCCTTCGCCATCGACACCCTGGCGGTGGTCAGGGCGGACGGCTCGCTCGCCACCCTCTACGGCAAGCCGGTTGCCACGGAGACCGAGCTGCGGCCGGCGCTTGGCGAGGTTCTCGCTCAGGCCTCGGGCAACCAGCGCAGCACCGTCCTCGTCGACCGTTCCTCCCTCTTCGTCCCCGCCATGGCGACCTGGGTGGTCTTCCCGGCCGTTTCGGAGCAGCAGATCGCCGTTCGCTTCGACCAGGCGCTCGAGGCGGCCGCCTTGTCCACCACCTTCAAGCGCGAGCTCGTCTATCTCTCCGGCATCGCCGTCGTGACCTTCTTCTCCTTCATGGCGGGCTTCACCTATCGCACCCGACAGATGCAGCGCGAGAAGCAGGATCTGGTCTATCTCGCCATGCATGACGAGCTGACCGGGCTCGCCAACCGCAAGCATTTCGAGCAGAAGCTCGCTGAGGCGCTGGACGCGGCGGAGCGCCTGGAGCACAAGACCGGCCTTCTCATTCTCGACCTCGACGGCTTCAAGGCCGTCAACGACACGCTCGGCCATCCGGTCGGCGACAATCTCCTGCGCGCCACCGCCGAGCGGCTGAAGAACTCGCTGCGCGAGGAAGATCTCCTATGCCGCCTGGCTGGCGACGAGTTCGCCGTCATCGTGCCGGTGGTGCAGGAGGTGGGGGCGCTGCGCTCGCTCGCTGAGCGCATGATACGCCTGATCGAGCAGCCCTTCCGCATCGACGGCCAGGAAATCCAGATCGGCTGCTCCATCGGGGTGACCGTCGGTCCCGACAATGGCGAGGACGTCAAGACCCTCATCCGCAACGCCGACTTCGCCCTCTACCGCGCCAAGGGCGGCGGCCGGCGGACCTGGCGCTTCTTCGATCCGAAGATGGCGGAGGATCAGCGCTCGCGCGAGACGCTGGAGGACGGGCTGCGCTATGCCATCCAGAACGAACTCTTCACGCTCCTCTACCAGCCGCAATACGATCTGAAGTCGGGCGAGGTGGTCTGCTACGAGGCGCTTCTGCGCTGGAAGCTGCCGAGCAAGGATCTCGTGCCGACTTCCATGTTCCTGTCCGTGGCGGAGGAGACCGGCCTCATCATCCCGATGGGCGAATGGGTGGTCCGCCAGGTGGCGCGCGACCTAACGGTGCTGCCCTCGCAAGCGCGCATCGCTATCAACCTGTCGGCGGCCCAGCTGCAGCGCGACGGCACCGACACCTACATCATCGAAGCCCTGGCCAGCGCCGATGTGGCGCCGGAAAGGCTCGAAGTGGAGGTCAACGAGAGCATTCTCGGCCGCGGTGAAAAGGCGGCCTTCACCCGTCTGGAGGGGTTGCGCCGGGCCGGGGTCTCCGTGGTTCTCGACAATTTCGGCGTCGGCACCTCCAGCCTCGGTCTCGTCTCGCGCTATCCCTTCGACAAGATCAAGCTCGACCGCACCTTCCTCGCCCGTATCGACGACCCGGACAAGGTGCGCGCGGTGGTCGGCGCCATCTGCAATCTCGGCCGCTCGCTCGGCATGGTCGTGGTCGGCGAGGGGGTGGAGACGCGCGAGCACAAGCACATGCTGGCCCAGTGCGGCTGTCAGCTCGGCCAGGGATACTATTTCGGCCATCCCATCACCCTGGAAGCGGTGATCGAGGAGGCCGCCCGCCACGCGGCGCAGAAGGCGCGCGCCGCCATGGCCGAGCCCGGCGACAAGGGCGCCACCGCCGACGACAAGGCCAAGCCGCAGATCCGCCTCGCCGCCAGCGCCTGAAGCGGCCGGCAACGCGCGCCGGCAAGCGGCGAAACGGAAGGCAGAAAAAAGGGCGCCTCTGAGGGCGCCCTTCTTGTTCGCGCTGGCCTTCGGCTCAGGCGGCCTCGATCTCCTGGGGCTCGCCCGTCTCCTGATTGACCACCTTCATGGACAGGCGCACCTTGCCGCGCTCGTCGAAGCCCATCAGCTTGACGTAGACCTCGTCGCCTTCCTTGACCACGTCGGTGACCTTCGCCGGCCGGCCGCTGGAGAGCTGCGAGATATGCACCAGCCCGTCCTTGGAGCCGAAGAAGTTCACGAAGGCGCCGAAATCGACGACCTTGACGACCGTGCCCTTGTAGATCTCGCCGACTTCCGGATCGTCGGTGATGGAGCGGATCCATTTGATGGCGGAGCGGATGGATTCGCCGTTGGGCGAGGCGACCTTGACCGTGCCGTCGTCGGAGATGTCGACCTTGGCGCCGGTCTTCTCCACGATCTCGCGGATGACCTTGCCGCCCGAGCCGATGACCTCGCGGATCTTGTCGACCGGGATGGACAGGGTCTCGATCCTGGGCGCGTACTCGCCGAGCTCCGGGCGGGCCTCGCCGAGCGCCTTGCCCATCTCGGAGAGAATGTGCAGCCGCCCGTCCTTCGCCTGGCCGAGCGCCACCTGCATGATCTCCTCGGTGATGCCCTGGATCTTGATGTCCATCTGCAGCGAGGTGATGCCGTTGATGGTGCCGGCCACCTTGAAGTCCATATCGCCGAGATGGTCCTCATCGCCGAGGATGTCGGAGAGGACCGCGAAGCGCTCGTCTTCCTTGATGAGGCCCATGGCGATGCCCGCGACCGGCTCCTTCAGCGGCACGCCGGCATCCATCAGCGCCAGCGAGGTGCCGCAGACCGTGGCCATGGAGGAGGAGCCGTTGGATTCGGTGATCTCGGAGACGACGCGGAAGGTATAGGGAAATTCGTGCACCGGCGGCAGCATCGGATGGATGGCGCGCCAGGCGAGCTTGCCGTGTCCGACCTCGCGCCGGCCGGGAGAGCCGATGCGGCCGGTCTCGCCGACGGAGAAGGGCGGGAAATTGTAGTGCAGCATGAAGGCTTCCTTGTAGGTGCCTTCCAGGCTGTCGATCATCTGCTCGTCCTCGCCGGTGCCGAGCGTGGCGACGACCAGCGCCTGCGTCTCGCCGCGGGTGAACAGCGCCGAGCCATGCGTGCGCGGCAGGATGCCGACTTCCGACACGATCGGGCGCACCGTCTTCAGGTCGCGCCCGTCGATGCGCACGCCTTCCTCCAGGATGCGTCCGCGCACGATCTCGCTCTCCAGCGCCTTGAAGAGGTCGCCGACGACCTGCTTGCTCGGGCTTTCCGGATTGGTCTCGTCGACAAGCGCCTCGACCGCCTTGGCCTTGGCCGCGTCGACGGCGTTGCGGCGCTCGCCCTTGTCGGCGACGAGATAGGCCGCCTTCAGCTCGTCCGCGACGAGGCTCTTCACCTTGTCGAGGAGGGCGCTGCGATCCTCCACCTCATGGGCGCGCGGCGCCTTGGCGGCGCGCTCGGCGAGCTGGACGATGGCGTCGATCACCGGCTGGAAGCCCTTATGGCCGAACATGACGGCGCCGAGCATGACGTCTTCCGGCAGCTCCTCGGCCTCCGATTCCACCATCAGCACCGCGTCGGCCGTGCCGGCGACGACGAGATCGAGGCGCGATTCCTTCACCTCGTCGACGGTCGGGTTGAGGACGTAATTGCCGTTGATGTAGCCGACCCGCGCCCCGCCGATCGGGCCCATGAAGGGAACGCCGGACAGGGTGAGCGCCGCGGAGGCGGCGATCATGGCGACGATGTCGGGATCGTTCTCAAGGTCGTGCGACAGGACCGTGGCGATCACCTGGGTGTCGTTCTTGTAGCCCGGCGCAAAGAGCGGGCGGATCGGCCGGTCGATGAGGCGCGAGGTCAGGGTCTCCTTCTCGGTGGGACGGCCCTCGCGCTTGAAGAAGCCGCCGGGGATGCGTCCCGCGGCGTAGTATTTCTCCTGGTAGTTCACCGTCAGCGGGAAGAAGTCGAAGCCGGGCTTGGGCTCCCTTTCGGAGACGACGGTGGCCAGCACCGAGGTCTCGCCATAGGTGGCGAAGACGGCGCCATCGGCCTGGCGGGCCATCTTGCCGGTTTCCAGACGCAGCGTGCGCCCGCCCCATTCAATCTCTACGGTTTGATGATCGAACATTCCGTTCTGCCTTTCCTTGTCGGATGTGCAAGGCGAGAAGGACCATGCGCAAGATGGCGGGATGGTCGCGGACGGCGCCGGATCGGGCTGTGCGCCGCGACCACCCGGCGATCCTGCCATGGCCGTTCAAGCCTTAATGTCAAAAGGCAGCGCCGGCTCCTGCCGTGCGCTGCCCGCAAAATGCACCTATCGGCGCAGGCCCAGACGGGAAATCAGCGTCTGGTAGCGCTCTTGGTCCTTGCGCTTCAGGTAATCGAGGAGCCGCCGCCTCTGCGAGACGAGCTTCAGAAGGCCCCGCCGGGAATGGTTGTCCTTGGCGTGGGACTTGAAGTGCTCCGTCAGGTTGGAGATGCGCTCCGAGAGGATCGCCACCTGCACTTCGGGCGAGCCGGTGTCGCCCTTCTTCACGGCGTAGTCGTTGATGAGTTCCTGCTTGCGATCGGGTGTGATCGACATCGTCGTTCCTTTCTTTGGGTGATGCCTCTGGCCGGGATGTCGTCCAGCCAAGGCCGCATTCGGCTCAACCGCCCTTCTTCCGCGTCAGCCTGCAAGCTTTCAGGCTCGGCTCACGGGGGGCGCCGCCGGTGGCGCCCATATACGGGCAATTGCGGCTTTTTTAAAGTGCAGTCTTGCTGTCGCCAAAGGGCAGAGGCTCAAAGCTTGAAGACGCGGCGCGGATTCATCTCCCCGCGCTGAATATCGACGAGCGCCACCAGGCGGCCCTCCGAGACGGCGTAGGCGCTGCCGCCCGCCGGCGCGCCGGCGCCGCGCAGAAAGGCCGGCTGGCCCTGGCGCAGCCGCGTTGCCGCCTGGCTGTCTATTCTGAGCGCCGGCAGATCGGCGAGCCCCGCCTCCACCGGCAGGAGCAGCGTCTGCGGCGCCTCTGAACCTTCCATCGCCGAAAGCGGCACCATCTCCTCTTCGCCGAAGGGGCCGACGACGAGGCGGCGCAGCGCGGCCACATGGGCGAGCGTGCCGAGCGCGATCGCCATGTCGCGGGCCAGCGCGCGCACATAGGTGCCCTTGCCGCATTCGGCGTGGAAGACTGCGTGGTCGGCGTCCGGACAGGCGATAAGGTCGAGCCGGTGCACCACGATCTGGCGCGGCTCCAGCGTCACCGTCTCGCCCTCGCGGGCAAGGTCGTAGGCGCGCTCGCCGGCGATCTTCACCGCCGAATAGCGCGGGGGAACCTGCGACTGCGTGCCGGTGAAGTCGGGCAGGACGGCGCGGATGTCGTCGGCGGAGGGGCGGTGCGCGGCGCTGGCGATGACCTCGCCCTCGCGGTCGTCCGTTTCCGTCTGGGCGCCCCAGGCGACCGTGAATTCGTAGACCTTGCGCCCGTCCATGACGAAGGAGACGGTCTTGGTCGCCTCGCCGAGCGCGATCGGCAAACAGCCTGAGGCGAGCGGGTCGAGCGTGCCGGCATGGCCGGCCTTGCGCGCATCGAGTGCCCGCTTCACCCGCGCCACGGCCTCCGTCGAAGTCATGCCGACGGGCTTGTCGAGAACGAGCCAGCCGTCGATGTCGCGTCCCTTGCCCCGCCGCCGCGCCATGTCAGTCCTCGTCGTCGTGTTTGAGGTCGCGCGCCACTTCCGGCGAATGCAGGAGCGCGTCGATCCTGGCATCGTCCTCAAAGCGGGTGTCGAGCCGGAATTTTAGATCCGGCATGGAGCGCATCTGCTTTAGCGCCGGGGTGATCCTGCCGCGCAGAAAACGCGCGTTCCGGTTGAGCGCCTCGACCACGCCTTCGCCGTCCTCAATGCCAAGCGGATGCACCATGGCGGTGGCATGCTTCAGGTCGGCGGACATCCTCACCTCGGCGATCGTCACGATGACGCCGTCGAGAACGGGGTCGCTGACCTCGCCGCGCTGCAGGGTCTCCGCGAGCGCGTGGCGCACGAGCTCGCCGACGCGCAGCTGGCGCTGCGAGGGCTGACCGGAACGGGAAGCGTCGAAACGGGACATCGTCGTCGGCTATCTGTGTGGGATAACGCTAGGGATGGTGGTCATGGCGGGGCTTCACCCTGCCATCCATGCCGGAACGGTCCGTCCCTGCTGCGGTTTTCGCCAAATGGAGCGCCGGATCAAGTCCGGCGACGCGTAGGTCGACGGCGGAGCTTGCCGTCCATGCGCGGCCACCTTGTTGCAGCGTTGACGGGCTACAGCGTCCTTGCCACTTCCTCCACGCGGTAACATTCGATGACGTCGCCGACGCGCATATCCTGGTAGTTCTCGAAGGCCATGCCGCATTCCTGGCCGCCGGGCACTTCGCGGACCTCGTCCTTGAAGCGCTTCAGCGTCGACAGCTTGCCCTCGTGCACCACGACATTGTCGCGGATGAGGCGCACGCCCGCCCCGCGCTCCACCTTGCCCTCCGTGACGCGGCAGCCGGCGACCTTGCCGACCTTGGTGATGTTGAACACCTCCAGGATCTCGGCGTTGCCGATGAAGGTCTCGCGCCGCTCCGGCGACAGGAGGCCGGACATGGCCGCCTTCACGTCGTCGGTGAGGTCGTAGATGATGTTGTAGTAGCGGATATCGACGCCATCGCGCTCGGCGGCCTCGCGCGCCTGCTTGTTGGCGCGCACGTTGAAGCCGATGACCATGGCGCCGGAGGCGGCCGCCAGCGTGATGTCGGATTCGGTGATGCCACCGACGCCGGCATGCATGATGTTGGCGCGCACCTCCTCGGTGGAGATCTTCTCCAAGGCTCCGACGATGGCTTCCACCGATCCCTGCACGTCGCCCTTGATGACCAGCGGCACGTTGCTCGTGCCCTCGGTCTGGAGCTGGTTCATCATCTGCTCCAGCGAGCCGCGCTGGCCGGTCTGGCGGGCGGCGTGCTTCTCGCGCTTGACGCGCTGGCGATACTCGCTGATCTCGCGGGCCCGCTGCTCGTTCTCCACCACGGCGACGCGGTCGCCGGCCGAAGGCGTGCCCTGGAAGCCGAGCACCTCCACCGGCATGGAGGGACCGGCCTCCTTCACCTGCTCGCCGTGATCGTCGATGAGGGCGCGGGCGCGTCCCCATTCGGAACCGGCGACGAGGATATCGCCGGCATTGAGCGTGCCGCGCTGCACGAGCACGGTGGCGACCGGGCCGCGGCCCTTGTCGAGCTCGGCCTCGATCACGATGCCCTCGGCGCTGCGATCGGCGTTGGCCTTCAGGTCGAGCAGTTCCGATTGCAGCAGCACCGCCTCCAGAAGGCCGTCGAGGTTCTGCCGCTTCAAGGCCGAGACCTCGACCTCCAGCGTCTCGCCGGACATGGATTCGGTGATCACCTCGTGCTGCAACAGCTCGGTCTTCACCCGGTTCGGGTCGGCCTCCGGCTTGTCGATCTTGTTGATCGCAACGATGATCGGCACCTCGGCGGCACGGGCGTGGTTGATGGCCTCGATGGTCTGCGGCATCACCCCGTCATCGGCGGCGACGACCAGGATCACGATGTCGGTCGCCTGGGCGCCGCGGGCGCGCATCGCGGTGAAGGCCGCGTGGCCCGGCGTGTCGATGAAGGTGATCTTCTGGCCGTTCTTCTCCACCTGGTAGGCGCCGATATGCTGGGTGATGCCACCGGCCTCGCCGGAGACCACATTGGCCTCGCGGATGGCGTCGAGCAGCGACGTCTTGCCGTGGTCGACATGGCCCATGATGGTGACGACCGGCGGCCGCTGATGCATGTCCTCGTCCGCATCCGGCTCGCCGAAGAGGCCTTCCTCCACGTCGGAGGCGGCGACGCGGCGCACATTGTGGCCCATCTCCTCGGCGACCAGCTGTGCCGTATCGGCATCGAGGATGTCGGTGATCTTCACCATCGTGCCCTGCTTCATCAGAAGCCTGATGACGTCGACGGCGCGCTCGGCCATGCGGTTGGCGAGCTCCTGGACGGAGATCGCCTCCGGAATGGTGACGTCGCGGATGATCTTCTCTCCGGAGGGCGAGAACCCGGATTGCTGGCGCTTTTCCTTCTCGCGCTTGCGGCGGATGGAGGCAAGCGAGCGCTCGCGGTCGGCATCCTCCAGCGCGTTGGTCACGGTAAGGCGGCCGCGGCGGCGCTCGGCGCCGCCGGCGGTCTTCTTGGCCGGCTTGGCCGCATCGGGCCGTTTCGGCCGGACGACGGCGCGAATTTCCTTCGGCGCTTCTTCGGTGGTGCCGGTGGCGGCGGGCTGCTGCGGCGCGGGGCGCCCGGCGGCCTTCTCCTCCTCGCCGAGCCGCTTGCGCGCGGCTTCCTCGGCGCGGCGGCGCGTTTCGGCTTCGGTGGCCTTGCGGGCCTCCTCTTCCTCCTTGCGGCGCTGCGCTTCGGCGCGCTCCTTGGCGAGCCGCTCTTCCTCTTCGGCGCGCCGGCGCGCATCCTCCTCGGCGCGCTGCCGCTCCTCCGCCTCACGTACGCGGGCATCGGCGAGCGCCTGCATACGGGCGCCGCGCTCCTCTTCGGTCAGCGTCTTCAACACCATGCCGCTGCGCCCGCGCCCGCTCGGGGCGGCAGGCGCAGGTGTCTCCGCGCGTGGTCTCGGCGGCGCCGGCTGGTGCGGCGCTGGGCTCGGCGCGGCGGGCCGCGCGGGCGCCGGCGCGGCGCTCTCCTGATGTCCGTCACCACGCTCGCCCGGCGTCAGCACGCGGCGGCGCTTCTTCTCCACCACGACCGATTTGGAACGTCCGCCGGAAAAGCTCTGGCGCACCGTGCCCGTATCGCGTCCGATAGACAGCGTCTTGCGTCCACCTGAACGGAGGGTCTTGTCGCCTTTGCTTGTCGTCTCGCTCATGCCACTTCCTAGTTCACCGCCCACTGGCGATGTCATCGTTCGTTTCGTGCTCTGACGGCCGCCGGTTTCCGTTATCGAAGCGGAGGTTGCGCCGCGCCGCGCTGAGGAAGCTCTCGCTTGCCGCGCCGCGCAGCACGGCAGCATGTATCACATGTGAGCGCCCCAATGCCAAATCCAATTCCGCAGAGGTAAAGCCGGTCATAAGCAACGGCGCTCTCTTGGCGCCCGCCCCCGCACCCGACTGTCCCTTGCGCGCCGCCGCCGCCAGCTTGGCGACGCCGTCCTCTGCCGCTTCGCGCGCATGCAGGAGGGCGGAAGCCTCGCCGCTCTTCAAGGCCGCCTCGACCTTGGTGAAGCCCGATACCGCCTGGCGCGCCCTGGCGGCAAGTCCGAGCCGGCCGAGAAGCTGACGCTTCAAGAGCTCCGCCACCTTCTCCGCGAGATCCTCCGGCACCGCGACCTTGGACTTCAGCGCCCGCTCGAAGACTTTGCGGCGCGAAGCTTCCTCAATGACGGAGCGCCGACCCTCCAACCACATGCCGCGGCCCGGCAGGCGGGCCTTCAGATCCGCCACCAGGATGCCGTCCGGACCGGCGACGAAGCGGATGAGCTCGTCTTCCGGCAGGACCTTGCGGGAGAGGGCGCAAATACGCGTTCTCCCCATTTTGGGTCCCGCATGCTTTTCTGCAAGGTCCGGCTGCCGGGCGCTCACGTCGTCGCGCTCTCCTCTTCGCTTTCCTCGCTCTCTTCACCTTCGACGTCTTCCGGCGGCGCCAGATCCGCTTCGGTGACGATGCCGGCCTTGAGGCGGGCCGCCATCACCATCTCCTCGGCCTCTTCGCGCGACAGGTCGAAGCCGTCGAGGATGCCTTCAAAGCGCTGCGTCTCGCCGTTCTTGCGCTCCGTCCAGCCGACGAGATCGTCGGCGGCGCAATAGGCAAGGTCCTCAACGCTCTTCACCTCGTTCTTGCCGAAGGCGACCAGCATCGCCGTGGTAACGCCCGGCACCTCCTTCAGCTCGTCGGCGACGCCGAGCACCTTGCGCTCCTCGTCCTGCGCCGCCTCCAGCGCTTCCATGTATTCGCGCGCCCGCGTCTGCAACTCCTCGGCGGTCTCCTCGTCGAAGCCCTCGATGGCGGCGAGCTCGTCGAGATCCACGAAGGCGACTTCCTCCACATTGGAGAAGCCTTCCGAGGCGAGGAGCTGGGACATCATCTCGTCGACGTCGAGCGCCTCCTGGAAGAGCTCGGAGCGCTCCTGGAACTCCTTCTGGCGGCGCTCCGATTCCTCGTCCTCGGTGAGGATGTCGATATCCCAGCCGGTGAGCTGCGAGGCCAGGCGCACATTCTGGCCGCGCCTGCCGATGGCGAGCGACAGCTGGTCCTCCGGCACCACCACCTCGATGCGCTCCGCATCCTCGTCGAGGACGACCTTGCTGACCTCGGCCGGCTGCAGGGCGTTGACGATGAAGGTCGCCGCATCCGGCGACCAGGGGATGATGTCGATGCGCTCGCCCTGCAGCTCGCCGACCACGGCCTGGACGCGCGAGCCGCGCATGCCGACGCAGGCGCCGACCGGATCGATGGAGCTGTCGTTGGAGATGACGGCGATCTTGGCGCGCGAGCCCGGATCGCGCGCGACCGACTTGATCTCGATGATGCCGTCGTAGATTTCCGGCACTTCCATGGTGAAGAGCTTGGCCATGAACTGCGGATGCGTGCGCGACAGGAAGATCTGCGGCCCGCGCTGCTCGCGCCTGACGTCGTAGACATAGGCCCGCACCCGGTCGCCGTAGCGGAAGGTCTCGCGGGGAATGAGTTCGTCGCGGCGGATGATGGCCTCGGCGCGGCCGAGATCGGCGACGACATTGCCGTATTCGACGCGCTTGACCGTGCCGTTGACGATCTCGCCGATGCGGTCCTTGTAATCCTCGTACTGGCGCTCGCGCTCCGCGTCGCGCACCTTCTGCATGATCACCTGCTTGGCCGACTGGGCGGCGACGCGCCCGTAATCGAGCGGCGGCAGCGGCTCGGAGATGAAATCGCCGACCTGGGCGGCCGGATTGCGCGCGCGCGCATCCTCCACCGCGATCTGGGTGGCGAAGTCCTCAGGCGTTTCCACCACCTCCAGCAGCCGCTGCAGGCGGATATCGCCGGTCTTGGGATCGATTTCGGCGCGCACATCGGTCTCCGCGCCGTAGCGCGACTTCGCCGCCTTCTGGATCGCATCCTCCATGGCGGCGATGACGATCTGCCGATCGATCGATTTCTCCCGCGCCACCGCATCGGCGATCTGCAGAAGCTCGAGCCTGTTTGCACTGACTGCCATCGGACAGCTCCGTTCTGGCGGCCCCAAAAGGGCCTGTTCACAATCGAAAACCCGTTACGCGTCCCGTGGCTCGGCCTGCACCGCGGCGATCAAGGCGTCGGTGAGCACGAGCTTGGCCTCGGCCATCTCCGCGAGCGGCAGCCAGACATCCTCGCTGCCGCCCTCCGCGGCAATGCGCAGACCGGCTTGCCCGTCGGCAAGGCCGAGAAGGATGCCGCGAAAGCGCTTGCGCCCCGCCTGCATCGCTTCCATCTCGATTTTGGCCTCGTGCCCCGCCCAGAGCTCGAAATCCTTCGGCCGCGTCAGCGGCCGGTCGATGCCGGGCGAGGAGACTTCCAGATGGTAGGGCCGGCCGATGAGGTCGGCGACGTCGAGCGCCGGCGACAGATCGCGGCTGATCGCCTCGCAATCGTCGATGCCCATCGTGCCGTCCGGCCGCTCGGCCATCACCTGCACGGTCATGCCGTTCTGGCCCGTCACCTTCACCCGCACGAGCTCGTAGCCGAGGCCCTCCGCCACCGGCCCGGCGATATGGGCGATGCGCGCCTCAAGTCCGCTCTCGCGCACGATCCGGCGCTGCGGGGCACCCTCCGGGCTCCAATTCGCCTGTGGTTCGGCCATAGGACTCCTGCGGGCGCGGCCCGCCTGCGGCAATAAAAAAGAGCGGGACCCGGAGGACCCACTCTCGATGTTGGATTCGAGAATTTGTTGCTAGCGGTATACGTTTTCGCCCGCAGCTTTTCAAGCCACCTGCGTTGTCCGGCAAAGATGAGCGACGCGCTTCTTCAGGCCCGGGCGAAAACCAGGATCGCCGCCGCCAGATCCTCCAGCGCCGTGCCGACCGATTTGAACAAGGTGATCTGGTCGTAAAAGCGGCGCCCGGCGCGCTCCCCGCGGGTGAGCTCGAAAAGGTCGGCGGCGATGTCCTCCGGCGCGATCAGCCCGCTTGCGAGCGGCTGCACGATGTCGCCCGCCTCCTTGGTCGCGCCCGCCCGCGTATCGACGAAGAGCCGCGCCCGCCGTATCGCCTCGTCGTTGGCCTCGCGCATATCCGGCCGGAAGGCGCCGACGAGATCGAGATGGGCGCCGGCCTTCAGCCACGCCCCGTCGATCAGCGGCTCGCTTGCCAGCGTCGCGCAGGAGACGATGTCGGCGCCGCGCACCGCCGCTTCCAGATCCTGCGTGGCGCTGACGCGGTAGCGCCGGCCACGAAGCCTTTCGGCGAGCTTGGCCGCCTTTTCCGGCCGCCGGTTCCAGATCAGCACCTCGCCGATCGGCCGCATGGCGGCATGCGCCTCGATGAGATAGGGCGCCAGCGCCCCCGCGCCGACCATCAGCAGGCGATGCGCGTCGGGCCGGGCGAGATAGGCGGTGGCGAGGCCGGAGGCGGCGGCGGTGCGCCACAGCGTCAGGGCCGAGCCGTCGATCAGCGCCAGCGGCTCGCCGCCCTTGCCGGAAAAGAGCACGTAGACGCCGGCCACCGCCGGGCGCCCGCGCTCCGCATTGCCGGGATAGACGGTGACGATCTTCACGCCGACATAGCCGCGCTCCGAATGGCCTTGCGCGGCAAAGTCGCTCCAGGCCGGCATCAGCAGGAGCGTCGCATCCGCCTGGTCCGGCAGGGCGATATCGTGATGGTGGCGCAGCGGCGTCACGGCGCCGCTGCGGAAGGCCGTTCGCAGCGTCTCGATGAGGTCGGGAAAGGTGAGGACCTGCGCGACGTCGCTTGCGGGGATGATCCGCATGCGTTTCGGCTTCGGCCGAAAGGCTCAGTGATGAGCCGGACCGGCCAGGAGCCCGGCATTCTCCTGCCCGGCATCCTCGGCCCGTCTCGCGCGGGCCTGCCACATGGCGGCTTCGTTGCGCTGCCGGCGCGCCTGACGCCGATGCTTGCGCTGGCCGTTCCAGGTGACGACGCCCCCGGCGATCGCCCCGAGCGCGAAGGCGGCGAAGCCGATCTGATAGAGGGCGAGCTCGACGCTCAGTACCTCGTCGGTCGAATCGAAGGGATTGAGATGCAGCGTCACCATCTGGTCATTGGCCACGGCCAGAAGCGCCGCCACGACGAGGATCGGCAACAGCACGATCCATTTCAGAAGCCACGCGAGTTTCGCCACCGTCCTACTCGCCTCCGCCGTTCAGTCGCATGCGCATTTCCTTACCGGTCTTGAAGAAGGGGACGTATTTCTCCGCCACCGAGACCGATTCGCCGGTACGGGGGTTGCGCCCCGTGCGGGCCGGCCGGTTCTTGACGGAAAAAGCCCCGAAACCTCTCAGCTCTACACGATCTCCGCGGCATAGAGCGCTGACGATCTCTTCCAGAATTGCGTTCACAATCGCTTCCACATCCCGCTGGTAAAGATGCGGATTGCGGTCGGCAAGCTTTTGCACGAGCTCCGACTTGATCATCGCCGGCCCCCTAGCGATCTGATCTTATTGACGAATCACCCTGCCAAACGGAAACGAGGCCGTCAACTGCTAAGCGCTCCGGAATCTGGATAAGCACTGAAGAAATGCGCTCGTCGACACCGAAGGCTTGCAGAAGAAAGGCAAGGGTTGCTGCAGTGAAATCACCAAAATCGTAGTTGTTTTTCTTCCAATCTTTCGCCGGAAGGTCGGTGGATATGGAATGCGCGCTTTCAAGCCAGGCGCGCGCCGTGTCTTCATCGCCCACTTCATCGACGAGACCGTTATCGGCCGCCTGCCGGCCGGTGAAGATTCGCCCGTCGGCGAGCGAGCGGGCCTGCCCCGCCTGCAACTCCCGCCGTTCCGCCACCAGGCCGACGAACCAGTCGTAGGAGCTGTCGATGACGCCCTGCACCATGGCGATGGCCTCCGGGCTCGGCTCTTCGAAGGGCGTCGGCTCGCCTTTGAGCGGCGTGCTTTTGACCTCCACATAGTCGATGCCGATCTTGCCCAGCAGCTCCTCAAGCGTGGCGAACTGGAAGATGACGCCGATGGAGCCGGTGATGGCGGTCTCGCGCGCGACAATATGCTCCGCGCCGATGGCGGTCATATAGGCGGCGGAAGCTCCAAGCCCGTCGATGAGGGCGACGACGGGCTTTTTCTCCGCCGCCTCGCGCACGGCCCGGTAGAGCGCCTCGCCGCCGGTCGCCGCGCCGCCGGGGGAATCGATGCGAACGATGATGGCCTTGACCGATTTGGAGCGCGCCGCCTTCTTCAGCGTCTCCACCGCATCGGGCCTTGTCGGGATGAAGCCGTCGACGGAAATGCGCGCCACCTGGGCGCCGCTGCCGCCGAGCCAGCCCGCCGAGCCGACGATGGCGATGATGGCGACGATGGCGACGACAAAAGCGGTCACGCGCCAGAAGCTGGCGCGCCGTCTCAATCGCCGCCTTTCGATGAGATCTTCAGCATCCATGGCCGCCTCCTTTTGGCGAGGTAGCAGCCGGGGCCCCCAGCCGCAAGCGCGACGAAGGCCCAAGGAATGTCGTGGGCGAGGAGTGCGCTATTGTGGCATCACCCCGGCGCTGCCGCTAGACTTCGCCGATGTCCCACGCTGCCTTTCAAGAGCCGAGCGAAGCCGCCGCCGGAGCCGGCCGGCAGAGCAAGCCGCCACAGCCGAAAGTCGGCGGCGAGCGGCCCACCCCGATGATGGAGCAATATATCGAGATCAAGGCGGCCAATCCCGACTGCCTCTTGTTCTACCGTATGGGGGATTTCTACGAGCTCTTCTTCGACGATGCGGAAAAGGCCTCGCGCTGTCTCGGCATCGCCCTGACCAAGCGCGGCAAGCATTTCGGCGAGGATATCCCGATGGCGGGCGTGCCTGTCCACGCCGCCGACGATTACCTGCAAAAGCTCATCGCCGCCGGCTTCCGCGTCGCCGTCTGCGAGCAGACGGAAGACCCGGCCGAGGCGAGAAAGCGCGGCTCCAAGGCCGTGGTGCGCCGCGAGGTCACGCGTCTCGTCACGCCCGGCACGCTGACGGAGGAGACGCTTCTCGATGCAAGGCGCAACAATTTCCTCGCCGCCATCGTCCGCATCCCCGCCTCCGACGGCGAGGCGCCCGCCCATGCCCTTGCCTGGATCGACATCTCCACCGGCGAATTCCGCGTCACCCATGTGCCGCCGGGCGGCCTGGAGCGCTTCTTGGCCCGCCTGGAGCCGAGCGAGATCATCCATGCCGAGCGGCTTTGCGGCGACGCTGAGATCGAAGCCGCCGCGTCCCTTGTCGGCGCCACGCTCTCGCCCCTGCCGGCCGCCTTCTTCGAGACGGCGACGGGCGAGACGCGGCTGACCTCCGCCTTCGGCCTTGCCGCGCTGGAGGGGCTCGGCGATTTCTCTCGGCCGGAGGTGACCGCCGCAGCCGCCATCCTCGGCTATGTGGAGAAGACCCAGATCGCGGCGCGCCCGCCGATCGCCCCGCTGGCGCGCGAGCGCGAGGGCGCGGCAATGCGCATCGATGCGGCGACGCGCGCCAATCTGGAGCTTTTCCGCACCCTGTCGGGCGACAGGAAGGGCTCGCTTCTTTTCGCCATCGACCGCACGGTGACGCCCGCCGGCTCGCGCCTTCTCGCCCAGCGGCTGGCGAGCCCGCTGACCGACCCGGATGCCGTGGGCGAACGCCTGGAGACGGTCGGCATCTTTCTGGAATCGGAACCGCTTCGCCGACGCCTTCGCCATATCCTGGCCGAGGCGCCGGACATGCTGCGGGCCTTGACCCGCCTTACCCTCGACCGCGGCGGGCCGCGCGATCTCGGGGCGCTGTCGGCGGGGGTGCGCGCGGCCGGGGCCGCGCGGGCGCCGCTTGCCAAGGCCGAGATCGGGGGGGCGGCGGAGCTCGCCGGCATCCTGGAGGCGCTGGCGGCCGCTCCCCTGGAGCTCGCCGACGCGATCGACGCCGCGCTGTCGGACGAGCCGCCGCTCCTCAAGCGCGACGGCGGCTTCGTGCGCGCCGGCTTTCGCGCCGATCTCGACGAGGCGCGGCTATTGCGCGACGAGAGCCGGCGCATCATCGCCGGCCTGCAGAAGGAATATGCCGAGGCGAGCGGCGTGCGCGGCCTCAAGATCCGCCACAACAACGTTCTTGGCTATTTCGTGGAGGTGAGCGCCGCCCAGGCGGCGCCCCTGCAGGCCGAAGGGTCGGGTTTCATCCACCGCCAGACGATGGCGAGCGCCATGCGCTTCACCACCGTTCGCCTCGGCGAGCTTGAGCGCGACATCGCCTCGGCGGGCGAGCGCGCCCTTGCCATCGAGCTTGAGGTCTTCGCCGAGCTCTGCCGCGCCGCCGGCGCGGCGGTGGCAGAAATCCGTATCGCCTCGGAGGCGCTCGCCGCCCTCGACGTGGCGGCGGGCTTTGCCGAGCTCGCCGCGCTGCAGGGCTATGTGCGCCCGCAGGTCGACGCCTCGCTCGCCTTCGACATCGAGGGCGGGCGCCATCCGGTGGTGGAGGACGCCTTGCGCGCCGCCGGCCAGAGCTTCGTCGGCAATGCCTGCAAGCTCGGCGAGCCCGGCGAGGAGAGGGGTCGCATCTGGCTCGTCACCGGGCCGAACATGGCCGGCAAGTCGACCTTTCTGCGCCAGAACGCCCTCATTGCGATCCTCGCCCAGGCCGGCGCCTACGTGCCGGCCAAGCGCGCCCATATCGGCGTCGTCGACGGCGTCTTCTCGCGTGTCGGCGCCGCCGACGATCTCGCCAGGGGCCGCTCCACCTTCATGGTGGAGATGATCGAGACGGCGGCGATCCTCAACCAGGCCGGGCCGGCCTCGCTCGTCATTCTGGACGAGATCGGCCGCGGCACGGCGACCTTCGACGGGCTCTCCATCGCCTGGGCGACGGTGGAGCATTTGCATGAGCGCAATGGCTGCCGCACCCTTTTCGCCACCCATTACCACGAGCTGACGGCGCTTTCCGGTCAGCTTTCGCGCCTTCACAACGCCACCATGCGGGTCAGCGAATACAAGGGCGACGTCATCTTCCTGCACGAAGTGGTGCCGGGCGCCGCCGACCGCTCCTACGGCATCCAGGTGGCCAAGCTCGCCGGCCTGCCGGCGCCGGTGATCGCCCGCGCGCGCACCGTCCTGGACCGTCTGGAAGCGGCCGATCGCGGCAAGAGCCCGGCCGAGCTTCTCGGCGACTTGCCGCTCTTCGCCGCGCGGCCCGCGCGCCCGCCGCAGGAGGAGGAGGAAGCGCTGGCCCTGCTCGACGGCCTCGATCCGGACGGGCTCAGCCCGCGCCAGGCGCTGGATGCGCTGTTTGAATTGAAACGCCTTCGCCGTTCCGGCAAGAGGTGAGTGCAACCGCAACGCTGATGCGAGATCTCCTTGGCCCCCCACCGCAACGCCGATCTGCCGATCGATAGGGAACGCCTGGAAGCGCTGTTCGCCGAGGCGGCGGCCGATTCCGATCCGGGCGGCGGCAAGGCCCGCGCCCGCCTCCTGGCGGGGCTGAAGGAGCTGTTGAAGGACGGGCGGGCCCAGGTGCGCGCCGATTTGGAGGAGGACGGCAAGGGCCGGCGCGCCGCCGAGCGGCTTTGCGCCCTCTTCGACGCCGTCATCGTCTCCCTCTTCGACCTGGCCGGCCGGGTCTATCGGGCGAGCAACCCTTCCCTTGCCGAGCGCCTGGCCGTGGCGGCCGTCGGCGGCTACGGCCGCGGCACGCTCGCGCCCGGCTCCGACATCGACCTTCTCTTCCTGTTTCCCTACAAGGCGACGCCCTGGTCGGAGAGCACCACCGAATTCGTCCTCTACACGCTCTGGGATCTGGGGGTGAAGGTCGGCCACGGCACCCGCACGGTCAATGAATCGATCCGCATGTCGCGCCAGGACATGACCGTGCGCACCGCCATGCTGGAGGCGCGCTTTTTATGCGGCGACGCCGATCTCTTCGCCGAGTTCCAGGAGCGTTTCGACAAGGAGGTGGTGGCCGGCACGGCGCCGCAATTCATCGCCGCCAAGCTCGCCGAGCGCGATTCCCGCCACGCCCGCATCGGCGCCTCGCGCTATCTGGTGGAGCCGCATGTGAAGGAGGGCAAGGGCGGCCAGCGCGACCTGCAGACCCTCTATTGGATCGCCAAATACGCCTATCAGAGCAGCTCCGGCGGCGAGGCGCTTCTGAAGGCGGGGCTTCTGACCCGCGCCGAATACCGTCTCTTCCGCCGCTGCGACGACTTTCTTTGGGCGGTGCGGTGCCATCTCCACTTCCTCACCGGCCGGGCGGAGGAGCGCTTGACCTTCGACCTGCAGGTGGAGCTCGCCCACAAGCTCGGCTATCAGCGCCATCCCGGCCTGAAGGCCGTCGAGCGCTTCATGAAGCACTATTTCTGGGTCGCCAAGAATGTCGGCGATCTGACGCGCATCGTCTGCGCCGCCCTGGAAGAGCGCCAGCAGAAGAAGGAGGCGCGCCTCAATCGGCTCATCCGCTCCTTCACCACCCGCCGGCACGTGCCGGAGGCGAGCGACGACTTCTATGTGGAGAACAACCGCCTGCACCAGGTGGCGGACGACGTCTACGAGCGCGATCCGGTGAACCTCATCCGCGTCTTCTCCATCGCGGCGGAGGGCAGCCACGCCTTTCACCCCGATACGCTGCGCCTCATCACCAAGTCGCTGAAGCTCGTCGACCGCACGCTTCAGAACGATGCGGAGGCGAACCGGCTTTTCCTGAAGGTCCTGTGCGCCGGCGACAACACCGAGGTGGTGCTCAGGCAGATGAACGAGACCGGCGTTCTCGGCCGCTTCATCCCCGATTTCGGCCGCATCGTCGCCATGATGCAGTTCAACATGTACCACCATTACACGGTCGACGAGCATCTCATCCGCGCCATCGGCGTGCTGGCGGCGCTCGATACCGGTCGCCTCGCGGAGGAGCATCCGGTCTCCGCGGAGTTGATGCCGGCCTTCCGCGACAAGACCGTGCTCTATGTGGCGCTGCTGCTGCACGACATCGCCAAGGGGCGGCCGGAGGACCATTCGATCGCCGGGGCGCGCATCGCCAAGCGGCTTTGCCCGCGTTTCGGCATGACGGCGCAGCAGACCGAGACGGTGGCCTGGCTGGTGAAAGAGCATCTCACCATGTCGATCATCGCCCAGTCGCGCGACCTTGCCGACCGGCGCACCATTCTCGACTTCGCCAAGGTGGTTCAGACGGTCGACCGACTGAAGCTGCTTCTCGTCCTCACCGTCTGCGATATCCGCGCCGTCGGGCCTGGCGTGTGGAACGGCTGGAAGGGCCAGCTTCTGCGCGCCCTCTATCACGAGACGGAGCTCATTTTGACCGGCGGCCATTCCAAGGTGGCGCGGGGCGAGCGCATCGCCCGCGCGCGCCAGGAACTGGCCGAGCATCTGCCGGACTGGACGCCGGAGGAGCGCGAGGCCCTACTCGATCTGCACTATCCCGCCTATTGGCTGCGCACCGCGCTGGAGGATCAGATCCGTCACGCCCGCTTCCTGCGCCGCGCCCACGAGCGCGGCGCCAGCTTCGCCCATGAGGTGAAGGTGCGCGAATTCGAGGCGGTGACGGAAATCTCCATCCTCGCCCCCGACCATCCCCGGCTCTTGTCGGTGATGGCCGGCGCCTGCGCCGCCACCGGCGCCAACATCGTCGACGCGCAGATCTTCACCACCACGGACGGGCGCGCCCTCGACACCATCGTCGTCGGCCGGGCCTTCGACAGCGACGCCGACGAGGCAAGGCGCGCCGAACGCATCGCCCGTCTCATCGAGGAAGCGCTGCAGGGCAAGGCGCGCCTGCCGGACATGCTCGCCAAGCGGCGCGAGGGGCCCTCCAAGCGCGACGCCTTCTTTATCGAGCCGGAGGTGGAAGTGGACAATTCCCTGTCCGACCGCTTCACCGTCATCGAGGTCAATTGCCTCGACCGCATCGGCCTTCTCTACGACCTCGCCAGGGTGATCGCCGACCTCAATCTCGACATTGCCTCGGCCCATATCGCCACCTTTGGCGAGCGTGCGGTCGATACCTTCTATGTCACCGATCTTCTCGGCCATAAGGTCACCGACGAGGAGCGCCACCGGCGCATCCGCGCCGAGCTTTTGGCAACGATCGGCGGCCCAAGCGAGGTCGAGCCGGCCCTGGCGCGGGCATGAGCGGCCGGCCTCGCCGAACCCCCCGCCTTTGTGAGACGGCCACGCCATGAGCCTTGTGAAGAAGTTCGTCTCCGTCGGCGGCGCCACCCTGGCGAGCCGGGTCCTGGGCTTTGCCCGCGAGGTGATGATCGCCGCCGCCCTTGGCGCCGGGCCCGTGGCCGACGCCTTCTACGCCGCCTTCCGCTTTCCCAATCTGTTTCGCCGCCTCTTCGCCGAGGGCGCCTTCAACTACGCCTTCGTGCCGCTTTATGCGCGCAGCCTGGAGGGCGACGGGGAGGAAGCGGCCCGCCGCTTCGCCGAGGACGTGTTGGCGGTGCTGCTGCTGGCGCTGCTGGCGCTGACGGGCCTTGTCATGGTGGCGACGCCCCTCATCGTCACCGTGCTCGCGCCGGGCTTTCGCGCCGATCCGGAGAAGTTCGCCCTAACGGTCGATCTCTTCCGCATCATGTTTCCCTATCTCATCTTGATGTCGCTGACGGCGATGGTGACGGGAGTTCTCAACGCCCATCGCCGCTTCTTTATTCCAGCGCTCGCCCCGGTGCTTCTCAACGTCACCACCATCGCCGCGCTCGCCGCGACCTTCTGGCTCGGCCTGGAGGGCGAGAGGGTGGGGCGCATCCTTTCCTGGTCGGTGCTTGTCGCCGGTTTCCTGCAGCTCGGCATGGTGGCGCTCGCCGCGCGCGCCATCGGCTTTACCACCCGCTTCCGCCGCCCGCGCCTCACCCCCGGCGTGAAGCGGCTTCTGTGGCTCGCCGCCCCGGCCGCGGCGACCGGCGGCATCACCCAGATCAACCTCTTCATCGGCCAGATCATCGCCTCCACCAAGGCGGGCGCCATCTCCGTCCTGCAATATGCCGACAGGCTCTACCAGCTGCCGCTCGGCGTCGTCGGCATCGCCATCGGCGTCGTGCTCTTGCCGGAGCTTTCGCGCGCCCTGAAGGCGGAGCGTATGCGCGAGGCGACGCATGTGCAGAACCGGGCGCTGGAATTCGCCCTGTTTTTGACCCTGCCGGCGGCCGCCGCGCTCATCGCCATTCCCGAGACGCTGGTTTCGGTCTTGTTTCAGCGCGGCGCCTTCTCGCCGGAGACCGCCGAGGCGACGGCGCGGGCCCTGCGCGTCTTCGGCTTCGGCCTGCCGGCCTTCGTCCTCGTCAAGGTCTTCAACCCCGGCTATTTCGCCCGCGAGGACACCAAGACGCCGCTGAAATTCTCCGCCATCGCCGTTGCCGTCAACGTCACCATGGCGCTGACGCTGTTTCCAATCTTCGCCGAGGCCGGCATCGCCGCCGCCGAGGCGCTCGCCGGCTGGACCAATATCTGCCTTCTCCTCTTCACCTTGAGAAAGCGCGGCCATTGGACGGTCGATGCGGTGGTGCTGCGCCGCGCCCCGCGCATCCTTCTCGCCGCCTGCCTGCTCGGCGCGCTGCTTTATGCCGCGGTCCTCTGGCTCGGCCCCGCCATGGCGCCCGGCGAGCCGGAGCTCGTCCGTTTCGCCGTGCTTTTGGCGCTCTGCGGCGCCGGGGCGCTGTTTTACTTCGCCCTCGCCCACGTCATCGGCGCGGCCGACCTTCATAACCTGCGCGCGCTTCTGCGCCGCAAGCCGGCCGGCACCACCACATAGCCTTGCGCCTTGGCCGGCGATTGGCCATAAGGCGCGCCGGCACCGCCACCATTCCCGCCCCGGATCCCGTCATGACCACTTTCCCCGAGCGCGTCTTCTCCGGCATGCAGCCGACGCATTCCCTGCATCTGGGCAACTATCTCGGCGCCATGGTGAATTGGGTGAAGATGCAGGACACGCACGATTGCATCTATTGCGTCGTCGACATGCACGCCATCACCGTCTGGCAGGAGCCGGAGGAGCTGACCCGCAACATCCGCGAGCTGACCGCCGCCTATCTCGCCGGCGGCGTCGATCCGGAGCGCTCCGTCATCTTCAACCAGTCGGCCGTGCCCGCCCATGCCGAGCTTGCCTGGGTGTTCAACTGCATCGCCCGCATGGGCTGGCTGAACCGCATGACGCAGTTCAAGGAGAAGGCCGGCAAGGATCGCGAGAACGCCTCCACCGGGCTCTTCGTCTATCCGAACCTGATGGCCGCCGACATTCTGGTCTACCGCGCCACGCATGTGCCGGTGGGCGAGGACCAGAAGCAGCATCTGGAGCTGGCGCGCGACATTGCCGCCAAGTTCAACAACGACTTTGCCGGCTCCATCGCCGCCCACGGCCATGGCGAGGCCTTCTTTCCGCTTCCCGAGCCCTTCATCACCGGGCCGGCGACGCGCGTCATGAGCTTGCGCGACGGCACCAAGAAGATGTCGAAGTCGGACGCTTCCGATTTTTCCCGCATCAACATGACCGACGATGCCGACGCCATCGCCCAGAAGTTCCGCAAGGCGCGCACCGATCCTGAGCCTCTGCCCTCCGAGGTGGAGGGGCTCGCCGCCCGCCCGGAGGCCGACAATCTCGTCGGCATCTTCGCCGCGCTGAAAGGCAGCTCCAAGCAAGCCGTTCTCGCCGAATATGGCGGACGCGGCTTTGCCGAGTTCAAGCCGGCGCTGGCCGAGCTTGCCGTGGAGCGGCTGTCGCCGATCGCTGCGGAGATGCGCCGCCTTTTGGCCGATCCGGCCGAGATCGACGCGCTCCTTGCCCGCGGCGCCGAACGGGCGAACGCCATCGCCGCGCCGATCATGGACGAGGTGAAGGACGTCGTGGGTCTCCTGCGGCCGAAACGCTAGCCCGCTTGCTGGCGAGCCAGGCACATGGCAGCATGAGCCCATGATGCGGCCAAGACGCGCCCGCGCCGAGGGGCATAAGCGCAAATTCCTGGTGGTGATCGACGACACCCCCGAATGCGTGCGCGCGCTGCGCTACGCCGCCAAGCGCGCCGAGCGCACCCATGGCGCGGTGGTTCTCCTCTTCGTCATCGAGCCGAGCGACTTCCAGCATTGGCTGGGCGTGGAGGAGGTGATGCGCGCCGAGGCGATGGAGGAGGCGGAGAACATCCTCTCGCGCTTTGCCGCGCGCATGGGCGAGATATCCTCCATCGAGCCGGAGCTGGTCATCCGCGAGGGCAAGCGCGCCGAGGAGGTCCGCAAGCTGATCGAGGAGGACGAGGACGTCGCCATCCTTGTGCTCGCCGCCAGCGGCGGCGCCGAAGGCCCCGGGCCGCTGGTGGCTTCGATCGCCCAGAAAGGCGCCGGAGCCTTTCCGATTCCCGTCACCATCGTGCCGGAGACGCTCTCCGACGAGGTGATGGACGAGATCGTCTGATCTCGTGAGCGGACTTGCTTTGTTCTAAGCTTTTCCCTCTCGTAAGAACAAAGAGGGAATCTGCCGAGTTGACTGTTAAGAAGCCGTCTGGAGCGCGGTTTTGGGGCCAATGGCTTTTGCAAAGGCCTCCAGGATGAGGCGCAAGAGAAGCCTCAGCCAGCGGAGGATGAGGCGGAAGTTGTAGCCGGCGGCGGTGAGGACGGCATTGGCGTGGTCGCCGTGGCGTCCCTTGAGGAAGTTGCGGCCCATGTGGCCGTCGGTCTTGAGGTGTCCGATAACGGCCTCGATGGCGGATCGTCTTCTGAGCTCCTTCTTGATGGCCCCGAACACGCCCCGCTTCTGCCCGGAGCGGAAGACGCCGAGCGGCCTTGGCGCATCGTGGCCGCGGTAGCCCTTG
>NZ_JHZK01000012.1 GCF_000688515.1 Afifella pfennigii DSM 17143
ATCGAGCGCTGGCACCAGACGCTGAAGAACCGGATCCTGCTCGAGAACCACTATCTGCCCGGCGCGCTCGAGGCCGCCATCGGCGACTTCATCGATCACTACAACCACCGCCGCGTCCACGAGAGCCTCGGTAACGTCACGCCTGCCGATGCCTACTTCGGCAGGGCGCCGGCCATCCTCGAGGAGAGAAGGAGGATCAAGGACGAAACCATCCGGCAGCGCCGCTTGCTCAACCAGCAGCCCGCAGCCTAACGTCAACCCAATCGAGCCAGACCCTCCAAAGCGTCATGGCCTCCGAAGTCCCGAAATATCTGACGACGGACACTCACGGCTTTCTTCGAGGAACGGCGCGGGCGGCTTTACGGCTTCCGCTTCCGCGACCGGGCGGACTTCAAATCCTGTGCGCCCGGCGCCGCGCCTGGGCCTGAGGACCAGGCAATCGGCACCGGCGACGGGGCGCGGGCGAGCTTCGACCTCGTCAAGACCTACGGGGCGGCGCATCTGCCCTGGACGCGGCGGGTGCACAAGCCGGTGGAGGGCTCCGTGCGCCTCGCCGTCGATGGCGTGGAGCAGGAAGAAGGCGTCGATTTCTTCGCCGACCATGTCGCCGGGCAAGTCACCTTCGTGCCGGGGCGCGAGCCGGCGGCCGGGGCGGGCGTGACGGCCGGCTTTGTCTTCGACGTGCCGGTGCGCTTCGACACCGACAAGCTCGACATCGACCTTGCCGCCTTCGAGGCGGGCGAGGCGCCGAACGTGCCGATCGTGGAGATCCGGCTATGAAGGACTTCTCGCCAGAACTCGCCGACCATCTTGCCGGCCCCATCACCACGCTTTGCGCCTGCTGGAAGATCACCCGCGGCGACGGCGCGGCGCTCGGCTTCACCGACCACGACCGCGAGATCGCCTTCGGCGGGCTCGCCTATCGGCCGCAGGACGGGCTCAGCGCCACGGGCGCCGTCGCAAATGCCGGGATGGAGGTCGGCGGGCTGGAGGTCGCCGGGGCGCTCACCTCCGAGCGGCTTGCCGAGGCCGACCTTGCCGCAGGGCTCTACGACAATGCCCGCGTGGAGATGTGGCTGGTCAATTGGGAAAGCCCCCAGGAACGGCATTTGATGCGCATCGCCGAGATCGGCGAGGTGAAGCGCGAGGGCGAAGCCTTCACGGCCGAATTGCGCAGCCTCTCCCACCGGCTCGACCAACCGCAAGGGCGGCTCTTCTCGCATCTCTGCGACGCCGATCTCGGCGATGCGCGCTGCGGCGTCGCCGTCGCCGGGATGACGCGCGCGGCGAACGTGACGGCGACGGACGGCGCCTCCTTCGTGGAGACGGACGGCCTCGCCGACCCCGCTGGCACCTTCTCGCGCGGGCTTCTCACCTTCACCTCCGGCGACAATGCCGGGCGCAAGATGGAGGTGACGCGGCACGCCCTCGCAGAGGCCGGTACGGGCAGGGCGCGGCTTTCCCTGTGGCAGGCGATGGAGAAGGACATCGCCGTCGGCGACGCCTTCACCGTCGCGCCGGGCTGCGACAAGCGCTTTGCCACCTGCCAGGGCACCTTCGGCAATGCCGCCAATTTCCGCGGTTTCCCGCATATGCCGGGCAACGACTTCGCCTGGGCGACGGCTTTTGGCGGCGGCGGGACGAGCGGCGGCGGCACGGCGCCGAACGCGTGATGGCGCGCCGTTCCGACATCCTCGCCGCGGCGCGCGGCTGGCTCGGCACGCCCTACCGCCACCAGGCCTGCTGCAAGGGCGTCGGCTGCGACTGCCTCGGCCTCGTGCGCGGCGTTTACGCGGAGGTGACGGGAAGGATGCCGGAGGCGCCGCCGCCCTATACGCCGGACTGGGCCGAGGCACACTGTGCCGAGACGCTGGCGGAGGCGGGGCGCCGGCATCTTACCGAGATCGCGCCGGGTCTGGCGGAGCCCGGCGACATCCTCCTGTTTCGCTGGCGGCGCGGCCTGCCGGCCAAGCATGCAGGCATCCTGAGCCAGCCGGGATGGATGATCCACGCCCATGAAGGGGCGGCGGTGGCGGAAGTGCCGCTCGGCATCTGGGCGCGAAAGATCGCCTACGCCTTCGCTTTTCCGGAGGACAACGGGTAATGGCAACGCTTCTTCTGGGCGCGGCCGGGGCGGCTTTCGGCTCGCTCTTCGGCGGCGTCGGCCTCATCGCCGGACGTGCCGCCGGGGCGCTCGCCGGCTACGCCCTCGACCAGGCGCTGTTTTCGACAAGTCGCAAGGTGGAAGGCCCGCGCCTTTCCGACCTCACCGTGCAGGGCTCCACGGAGGGCGCGCCGATACCGCGCGTCTACGGAAAGGTGCGGCTCGCCGGCCAGGTGATCTGGGCGACCGATTTCGAGGAGGTGGTCACCACGACGCGCAGCGGCGGCAAGGGCGGGCCGAAGGTGACGCGCACCGACTACAGCTACTACGCCAATTTCGCGGTCGGCATCTGCGAGGGCGAGATCGCGCGCATCGCCCGCATCTGGGCGGACGGCAAGCCGCTCGATCAAAGCGGTGTCAATCTGCGGGTTCATCGCGGCACGGAAAGCCAGGCGCCGGACCCGCTGATTGTGGCGCGGACGGGCGCGGCGCCCGCCTATCGCGGCCTTGCCTATGTCGTCCTGGAACGCCTGCCGCTCGCGGATTTCGGCAATCGCCTTCCCCAGCTCTCCTTCGAGGTCATCCGCCCGGTCGGCTCCATCGAGGCGCATTTGCGCGCCGTCACCGTCATTCCGAGCGCCGGCGAGTTCACCTACGATACGGCGCCGCGGCTGAAGGTGATGGGGCCGGGCAGCTATGAAGGCGAGAACGTGCATGCGGCGCGCGAGACGGCCGACTGGGACGTTGCCATCGACGAATTGGCGGCGCTCTGCCCCAGGCTTGAATGGGTGACGCTGGTCGTCGCCTGGTTCGGTACGGATCTGCGCGCCGGAGCCTGCGAGATCAGGCCGATGGTCGACGACAAGACCAAGGTGGTGAGCGGCGGCGCCTGGTCCGTCGCCGGGCTGACGCGCGGCACCGCCGAGGAGGTCTCGCGCATCGGGGGCAGGCCCGCCTATGGCGGCACGCCGAACGATGCGGCGGTGGTGGCGGCCATCAAGGACCTCAAGGCTCGCGGCTTCAAGGTGGCGCTGCTGCCCTTCATCCTGATGGATATTCCCGCCGGCAACGGCCTCACCGACCCCTATACGGGCGGGGCGGGCCAGCCGCCCTATCCCTGGCGCGGCCGCATCACCGGGGCGCGGGCGCCAGGCGTGCCAGGCTCGCCGGACAAGACCGCAGCGGCGGCGAGCGAAATCGCCAGCTTCCTCGGCAGCGCCGATACCGGCGATTTCGGCCTTGCGGGAGAGACGGTGAGCTATGCCGGCCCGGACGAATGGCGCTACCGCCGCTTCATCCTGCACCATGCCTTCCTCGCCAAGGCGGCGGGCGGGGTCGATGCCTTCACCATCGGCTCCGAAATGGTCGGGCTGACGCAGCTACGCTCCTCGGCGAGCGTCTATCCCTTCGTCGGCGGCCTGCGCACGCTGCTTGGCGAATGCCGCGCCGTTCTCGGCGGCGGCACGGACATCTCCTACGCCGCCGACTGGTCGGAATATTTCGGCCATCAGCCGCAGGACGGGACGGGCGACGTCTTCTTCCATCTCGACCCTCTCTGGGCGGAGGCCGATTTCGTCGGCATCGACATGTACTGGCCGCTCGCCGATTGGCGCGGCGAGAAGGGCCATGCCGACGAGGTGCCGGGCCGCTCGCTCTACAATCTCAATCATCTGAGGGCGAACCTTGCCGGCGGCGAGGGCTTCGACTGGTACTACGCTTCGCCCGCCGAACGGCGCAGCCAGACGCGCTCCGCCATCACCGACGGGGCGGCGGGCAAGCCCTGGGTCTTCCGCTTCAAGGATATCGAGAGCTGGTGGCGGAACTATCATTACGACCGGCCGGGCGGGGCGGAGGCGGCAAGCCCGACGCCATGGGTGCCGGAGGCAAAGCCGATCTGGCTGACGGAATTCGGCTGCCCGGCCGTCGACAAAGGCGCCAACCAGCCGAACGTCTTCTTTGACCCAAAATCCTCCGAATCGGCGCTGCCGCATTTCTCCACCGGCGAGCGCGACGATCTGATGGCGCGCCGCTATATCGAGGCGGTGCTGACGGCCTACGACCCGGCGCATCCCGATTATGCCGGCTTCAACCGGCCGGCGGCGGTGCCCGGCGGCTACATGGTCGACCCGGCGCATCTCAACGCCTGGACCTGGGACGCCAGGCCCTATCCCTGGTTTCCGGCCCTGGAACACGTCTGGGGCGACGGGCCGAACTGGCGGCTCGGCCATTGGCTGAACGGCAGGCTGGGGGCGCTCGACCTTGCCCATCTCATCAAGGGGGTGCTGGAGGACCACGGCTTCGCCGATTACCGCATCGAGGATGTGCACGGGCTCGTCGAAGGCTTTCTCGTCGGCGAGCGGCTTTCGGCCCGCGATACGCTCGAAGCGCTCCTTGCCGCCTACGGCGTCGACGCGGCCGATGCCGGAGACGCCATCCGCTTTCGCGGCCGCGAGCGCCCGGCCGATGCGGTGATCGCGACGGGCGAGCTCATCGACGAGGCGGAGGCGCCGCTGATGAGCCTGACGCGGGCGCAAGAGAGCGAGCTTGCCTCCGAGGTCGCCATCCGCACGCTCTCGCCCGACAACGATTACCGCATGGCAACGGCGGCGCAGCGCCGCCTCGCCGGGAAGAGCCGGCGCATCCTCACGCTCGACCTTGCCGTCGTCGCCGGCGACGGCGATGCAGAGAAGCTGGCGGAGAACCTTCTCGCCGATATCTGGGAGGGGCGCGAGACGGCGGGCTTCTCGCTGCCGCCGAGCCGGGCGGCTCTGGAGGCGGGCGATGCGGTGGAGCTTGCCGCGGGAAGCCGGACGCGCACGCTCCTCATTCAGCGCATCGCCGACCGGGAGGCGCGTGAGATCGGCGCAAGGCGGGTGGCGCTCGGGCGGCGCGGCACCAGCGCGGCGGCGCCGCGCGAGCAGGGCATCGTTGCCGAGCCGGCCTATGGACCGCCGCTCGTCCGGGTCATGGAGCTGCCGCCGCCCAGCGATGGCAGCGAGGCGGAGAAGACGCGGCTTGCCGCCTTCGCCGAGCCCTGGCCGGGGGCGCTCGCCGTCTATCTGGCGGAGGCGGGCAGCGGCTACCGGCCGCTGTCGACGATGAGCCGGCGGGCGGTGATGGGCGAGCTTGCCGCGTCGCTCGGCGCCGGGCCGGAAGGCGTCTTCGACCTTGGCAACCTTGTCGAGGTGGAGCTTTACGCCGGCGAGCTCTTCTCGCTGCCGGAGACCGACGTTCTCGCCGGCGGCAACCTTGCCGCGGTGATGGCCGAGAACGGCGATTGGGAGGTGCTGCAATTTGCCGAGGCGGAGCTTGTCGGCGACAAACGCTATCGCCTCAGAAAGCTCCTGCGCGCCCAGGGCGGCAGCGAGGCGGCGATGCGGGCCGGCGCCTCGGCCGGCAGCGCCTTCGTGCTCCTGGACAGGGCGGTCTATCCGCTGCCGCTCGGCCTCGACGCTCTGGGGCGGGCGCATCTTTTGCGCATCGGCCCGGTTTCCGACGAGCACGCGGCGGCAAGCTTCGCTGAGATTTCCCTCACGCCCGCCGGGCGCGGGCTGAAGCCCTTCGCGCCGGTGCATCTCAGCGCCCGGCGCGTGGCGGGAAGCGGCAATATCGCCATTACCTTCATCCGGCGCACGCGCTTTGCCGGCGATAGCTGGGAGCTTGCCGAAGTGCCGCTCAACGAGGCGGTCGAAGCCTATCGGCTGGACATCCTGCAAGGCGGGATGCCGGTCCGCAGCGTCGATCTGACCTCGCCGGCCTTCACCTATCAGGCGGGCGAGGAGATCGCCGATTTCGGCGCTCCGCAGACGGAGATCGCGCTTCGTTTGGCGCAGCTTTCCGCCGTCGCCGGGCCTGGCTTCGCCGCCGAGGCGGTGATCGGCCTCTGAAGGCCGGACCCGCATCCAGCCAATCGAAACGGTCAAGGAGCGCCGTCATGATCGCGGTGGAGGAATTGCGCGCCATCGTGGGAAAGGCGGCGCGCGCCGATATTCTCAAGGGCCTTGCCGAAGGGCTTGCCGCCTATGGGGCGCAGTTCGGGCTTCACCGGCCGGAGGCGCTCGCCCAGTTTCTCGCCCAGATCGCCCATGAGAGCGGGCGCTTCCGGCATCTGGAGGAGGTCTGGGGGCCGAGCGCGGCGCAACGGCGCTACGATACCCGCACCGATCTCGGCAATACGGCGGCCCCCGACGGCGACGGCTATCTTTATCGCGGGCGCGGCCTCATCCAACTGACGGGGGCGGGCAATGCCCGCGCCTTCTCCGCCTGGGCAGGCAAGCGCTTTGCCGGCGCGCCGGATTTTCTCGCCGAGCCGCAAAAGCTCGCCGCGTTTCCCTGGGCGCTGCTTTCCGCGCTGTTCTTCTGGGAGGCGAACGGGCTCGGCCGGTTCGCCGTCAAGGGCGACCTTACGGCGATCACAAGCGCCGTCAATGGCGGGCTCAACGGGCTTTCCGAACGGCGGCATCTTTACGTGCGCGCGGCGCTGACCCTCCTCGGCTACCGGCTGGAGAGAGGCGTTCTCGCCCGCTTCCAGAAAGAGCGCGGCCTTGTTGCCGACGACATCGCCGGGCCGGCGACCCGCGCCGCCCTGCATGCCGCGCTTTCAGAACTGCCGGTGCTTAAGCCCGGCGCGGCCGGGGAAGAGGCGGCGAAAGAGGTTCGGCGCATCGTCGGCCTTCCCGCCGAACTCGTCCTCGTCCTGGCCCTTGCCCTCGCCGCGCTCGCCGCGGCGATGTTTCTGCCCGAAGGAGGTTTGCCATGAGAACCGTCAGCCAACCCGACGCCATCCCCACCAACAAGCTTTCCGCCGCCACGCTCACGGCCGCGATCGCGGCGGTGCTCGAAATCGTGGTGACGCGGTATTTTCCGCATTACGCCGACCCCACCATCTGGGCGCCGCTCGGCCCGGTGCTGGCCTTCGTGGTGGGCTACTTCGTCAAGGACCGGCCGAATGTGTGAGAGGGACCAAGCTTCCCGAAAAGCCGCCCCTCGCCGAAAAGATCATCGACCAAATGGACCGCGAAGATGCGCGAGCGAACGCCAGCTATCGGTTCGGCGTCGTGGCCATCGCTCATCCTCATTGCCATGGCTCTCGCCCGGCTGCTCGGCTCGGCGAGGGATTGCGCCGGCCCGCGAGTAATTCGGCGCCTTGTCGTCTTCTCACTTCTCATTCCCTTGCCTGCTGCCTTCTCTCCTGCCATTCAGCCGGCATTCAGCCCGTTGTGCTAGAAGGGCCGCCATGCAACGCGCCGGCCGATTCCTCGCCCTGCTTCTCGCCCTCTCGCCGCTTCTCATCGGCGAGGCGGCGGCGGCGTGCCTGGGCTCCGGCGAGGCGCGCCAGGCGGTGAGCTCGAGCCGGGCGATGCCACTCTCCGCGGCGCTCGCGCGCGCCGGCATTGCCGGCGAGGTCGTCAGCGTGCAGCTCTGCGAGGAGGGCGGGCGCTACGTCTACCGCGCCGCCGTGCTCGGGCCGGACGGGCGCGTCAACCAGGTCAGCGTGCCGGCGAATTAACCTCACAGGAAAGGACAAGGGCGCCATGCGGGTGCTGGTGGTGGAGGACGACGAGGATCTGAACCGGCAGATGGTGGCCGCGCTCAGCGAGCAGGGCTATGCGGTCGACACCGCGCTCGACGGCGAGGAGGGGCACTTCCTCGGCGAGAGCGAACCCTACGACGCCGTCATCCTCGATATCGGCCTGCCGCAGATGGACGGGCTGTCGGTGCTGGAAGCCTGGCGGCGGGAGGGGCGCACCATGCCGGTGCTCATCCTGACGGCGCGCGACCGCTGGTCCGACAAGGTGCAGGGCATCGACGCCGGCGCCGACGATTACGTCGCCAAGCCCTTCCATATGGAGGAGGTGCTGGCGCGCATCCGGGCCCTGGTTCGCCGCGCCGCCGGCCATGCCTCCAACGAGCTCGTCGCAGGCCCGGTGCGGCTCGACCTCAGGGCCAGCCGGGTGACGGTGGCCGGGAACCCGGTCAAGCTCACCTCGCACGAATACAAGGTGCTGGAATACCTCATGCACCACCGTGGCAAGACGATCTCGCGCACGGAGCTCACCGAGCATCTCTACGATCAGGATTTCGACCGCGATTCCAACACCATCGAGGTCTTCGTCGGGCG
This sequence comes from Afifella pfennigii DSM 17143, assembly GCF_000688515.1. Taxonomy (GTDB): domain Bacteria; phylum Pseudomonadota; class Alphaproteobacteria; order Rhizobiales; family Afifellaceae; genus Afifella; species Afifella pfennigii. The sequence continues at coordinate 8,226 of NZ_JHZK01000012.1, forward strand.
CCTGAGGAAGAAGCTCGGCACCGACATCATCGAGACGGTCCGCGGGCTCGGCTACCGCATCGACCCCGCGCCCGAGGCTTGAGGGCGGCGATGCAGAAAGCGAGCCCGGCCACGACGCCGGCTTCTCCTTCCCCTCCCGCCAGACGGGCCGGCTCGCTCAGCCTGCGCCTTGCCGTCTTCGCCGCAGCCGGCAGCGCGCTCGCCCTCCTTCTTGCCGGCATCCTCTTCGTCTCCCTCTTCCGCGACAGCGTGCAGCGCAATTTCGACGCCCGCCTCATCGCCATCCACAAGGCGCTGGTCGGCACCGTCGTCGCTTCCGGCGACACGCCCGCGGAGACCGAAATTGCGCTCGGCGAGCCGCGCTTCTCCCTGCCGCAATCAGGCTGGTACTGGCAGATCCGCGCCATGGAGAGCGGCGAGACGGTGACCGCCTCGCCCTCGCTCTTCGGCGACCGGCTCGCCGTCGGCGATCTGCCCGATGCGAGCGGGCGGCCGCGGGTGCTGACCTTCACCGGTCCCGGCGGACGCGACCTCAGAGCCGTGGAGCGGCAGATCACCCGCGCCGACGGTACCCGGCTCGCGGTGCTCGTCGCCGGCGACGCCAGAGCGGTTTTTCGCGACATCTCCCGTTTTGCCACCATCGTCGTCGTGACGCTCGGCCTCTTCGGCGTGCTTCTCGCCGTCGGGACGGCCTGGCTGGTGCGCTTCGGGCTGAGGCCGCTGCGCGACATGCGCGCCGCGCTGCAGGCGGTCAGGAACGGCGAGCGCACCAGCCTCGGCGGCGCCTGGCCTGACGAGATCGCGCCGCTGGCGGAGGATCTGGACGCGCTGATTGCCTCCAATCGCGAGATCGTGGAGCGCGGAAGACGCCATGTCGGCAATCTCGCCCATGCGCTGAAGACGCCGCTCGCCGTCCTGAAGAACGAGGCGGCGATGGAAGACGGCCCATTGGCGGAGCGGGTGAAGGGCCAGGTCGGGCTGATGCAGGGCCAGATCAGTCATCATCTCGACCGGGCGCGGATCGCCGCGCAGACCAACGTCATCGGCGCGCTGACGCCGGTGGCGCCGGTGGCCGAGGCGCTGGCGCGGGTGATGCAGAAGGTGCATGGGGCCGGGCGCGATCTTTTGATCACCACCGAGTGTCCGCCGGACTTGACCTTCCGGGGGGAGAAGCAGGACCTTGAGGAGATGATCGGCAATCTCCTGGACAATGCCTGCAAATGGGCCAAGGGGCGCGTCTCGCTGACAGTGCAGGCGGCGACCGGGCCGCAGACGCGGCGGGCAAGGCTCGTCATCGCCGATGACGGGCCGGGGCTTTCGCAAGAGGAACGCCGCCAGGTGCTCGCCCGCGGCGCCAGGCTCGACGAGACCAAGCCCGGCTCCGGCCTCGGTCTTTCCATCGTGGAGGAACTCGCCCGGATCTATGGCGGCGCCCTGACGCTGGAGCGCTCGCCATGGGGCGGGCTGGCCGCCGTGCTCGACCTGCCGGTGACGGGGCGAGGCGGATGACCCAATTTTCGCCATCCTGCTCTGAAAGGCATCCGGTCGCGTTCACGTCGGGGGCTGCCCCCGCAAGGGGCTCTTGGGGAAGGGAAGTATCTATGAAAGTCAAAGCGGCGGGTGCTCTTGTCGGCGCCCTCATTCTTGCCGGATGCCAGTCGCAGCCGGGCGCCATGGGCGGACGCGAGGTGATCGGCACGGCCGGCGGAGCGCTCGCGGGTGGCATCATCGGCAGCCAGTTCGGCTCCGGCTCGGGCCAGGTGGCGGCAACCGCCATCGGCGCACTCGCCGGCGGCCTCATCGGCAACCGCGTCGGCGCCAGCCTCGACGAGCAGGCTCGCCAACAGGCGCTTGCGGCAGAGTATCGCGCGCTGGAATACGGCCAGCCGGGCCGCCCCGTGGAATGGCGGGCAACCTCGGGCAACTACTACGGCGAGATCGTGCCGGGCCAAGTCTATCAGGTGAATTCCGTTGACTGCCGCGATTATGCCCATACGATCTATATTGACGGTACGCCGCAGGTGGCGCGCGGCACGGCCTGTCGTCAGGCCGACGGTACCTGGCGCCCGGTGAGCTGAGGCTTTGACCGGTTGCGGGGCGCATGCCGTGGAACGAATATCGGGGGGATAGCCTGCGGGGCGCGTCGTTTCGGCGCGGCAGGCAGGCTCGCACATTGCCGACAGGCTTTGGGACCCATACATCTCCCCGTGGGTTAAGGGCTTGAAGGCGCATGCTTCTCTGGTTGGCAATTGCAGTACTCACCGCCGTGGCGATCCTGGCGGTACTCGTTCCGTTGTCCCGGGAGGCCAAGACGGTCGCTCCCGGTGCCGCCGAGGATGCGGCCGTCTATCGCCGTCAACTCACCGAGCTTGAACGCGAGCGCGAGGCCGGCCGCATCGGCAAGGAAGAGGCGGAGGCGGCGCGCGCGGAAATCGCACGCCGGCTGCTGGCCGCGGAGCGGGAGGCGGAGCCCGCGGCCGACCGCAAGGGCGGGCTGTGGCGCCGCCGCGCCACCGCGATCGTGGCGCTCACCGGCATCCCCGCCGTCGCGCTTGCGTTTTATATGGCGCAGGGCTCGCCCGGCATGCCCGATCAGCCCTTGCAGGCGCGGCTCGGCACGCCGAGCGGGGAGAACATCTCGCTGCTGGTCGCGCGCACGGAAGAATATCTTTCCCGCAACCCCGATGACGGCCAAGGCTGGGAAATCCTCGCCCCGGTCTATATGCGTCTCGGCCGGCCGCGGGACGCGGCCCGCGCCTATGAGAACGCCATCCGGGTCTTGGGCTCCAGCACCGAACGCCAGACCAATCTCGGCGACGCGCTGGTGATGGCGGCCGGCGGGGTCGTCACGGAGGAGGCGCGCGGCGCCTTCCAGGCGGCCATCGAGGCGGCGAAAGCGAGCGAGGAGGGTGCGCCGGAGGCGCGTTTCTATCTGGCGCTCGCCAAGCAACAGGAAGGCGACGTGGCCGCCGCCGTGAAGGAACTGCGGGAGCTGCTGGAAGGCGCGCCCGCCGACGCGCCGTGGCGCGAGGCCGTGCAGGAGACGATTGCCCGGTTGGCGGGAGCCCAGAACGAGGCGGCGGCGGCGCTGTTCCAGAGCCCGGAGCCGCAGGTCGGCCCGGTGGCGCGCAGCTTGCCGGAGACGCATCCTGAGGTCGGCTCCCCCGCCCCCGCCCCCGCCCCCGCCGCCGGCGGCCCGAGCGAGGAGGAAGTCGCCGCGGCCGCGGAAATGGCGCCTGAAGATCGCATGGCGATGATCGAAGGCATGGTGGAGAATCTGGCGAGCCGGCTTGAGGAACAGCCGGACGACGCTGAAGGCTGGCTGAAGCTGGTGCGCTCCTATGCGGTGCTGGGGCGCAAGCAGGACGCGGTGGAGGCGGTTCGCTCGGCGCTGTCGTCGGTCTCCGATCAGGGCGGACGCCGCGAAATCGCTCAACTTGCCACCGATCTTGGTCTGCCGGGGATGGAGGAACTTTCGCAATGACACGCAAACAGCGTCGCCTGTCGCTGATCGGCGGAGCCGGCCTGGTTCTGGCGTTCGCCTTCGGCCTCGTCACCTACGCCCTCAACGACCAGATCGTCTTCTTCTACGCTCCGAGCGACGTGAAGGAGAAGGGCGTGGAGCCCGGCTCGCGCATCCGCCTCGGCGGGCTGGTGGAGGAAGGCTCCCTGAAGCGCGAAAGAGACGGCGCCGTGTTCTTCTCCATCACCGATACGGCCAATGTCGTGCCGGTCCAGTATACGGGCATCCTGCCGGACCTCTTCCGCGAGGGGCAGGGCGTCGTCGCGGAGGGACGCTTCGATGCGAGCGGCGCCTTCACCGCCGACAACGTGCTTGCCAAGCATGACGAGAACTACATGCCGCCGGAGGTCGCCGACGCGCTGAAGAAGCAGGGCGTGTGGCAGCACGGCGAGGAGAGCAGTCTGCAGGAAGGCATGGTCCAGTGAGCGGCTTCTTCTCCATCGCCGAACTCGGCCATTACGCTCTCGTCCTTGCGCTCGCCCTCTCCCTCATCCAGTCGACCGTGCCTTTGTGGGGCGCGGCGGCACGCGATTCGCGCCTCATCCGCGTCGGCTCGGCGACCTCCATCACCACGCTCTTCTTCGTCGGCCTGTCCTTCGCGGCGCTCGTCTACGCCTATGTGATCTCCGACTTCTCGGTGGAGAATGTGTGGGCGAATTCGCATTCGGCCAAGCCGATGCTCTACAAAGTGACCGGGGTTTGGGGGAACCACGAAGGCTCCATGCTCCTATGGGTCCTGATCCTCGCCCTTTTCGGCGGCCTCGTCGCCATGTTCGGCGGCAATCTGCCGGAGACGCTGAAAGCGCGCGTCCTGGCCGTGCAGGCCTGGGTCGCCTCCGCCTTCCTGCTGTTCATCCTTTTCACGTCCAACCCGTTCATCCGGCTGGATCCGACGCCGGGGGAGGGCCAGGACCTCAACCCGATCCTGCAGGATATCGGTCTGGCCGTGCATCCGCCGCTCCTCTATCTCGGCTATGTCGGCTTCTCCATCGCCTTCTCCTTCGCCGTCGCGGCGCTGATAGAGGGCCGGGTCGACGCCGCCTGGGCGCGTTGGGTGCGGCCGTGGACGCTGACGGCCTGGCTGTTCCTGACGCTCGGCATCTCCATGGGCTCCTACTGGGCCTATTACGAGCTCGGCTGGGGCGGCTGGTGGTTCTGGGACCCGGTGGAGAACGCCTCCTTCATGCCCTGGTTGTCGGGCACGGCGCTTCTGCATTCGGCCATCGTCATGGAAAAGCGCGGCGCGCTGAAAATCTGGACGGTGCTCCTGGCCATCCTCACCTTCTCCCTGTCGCTGCTCGGCACCTTCCTGGTGCGCTCCGGCGTGCTGACGTCGGTCCACGCCTTCGCCACCGATCCGACGCGCGGCGTTTTCATCCTGATGATCCTGGTCCTGTTCATCGGCGGCTCGCTGGCGCTCTTCGCCTGGCGGGCGCCGAGCCTGAAACAGGGCGGGCTGTTCGCGCCGATCAGCCGCGAAGGGGCGCTGTTGTTCAACAACCTCTTCCTGGTGGCGGCGACGGCGACGGTGTTCGTCGGCACGCTCTATCCGCTGGCGCTGGAGGCGGTGACGGAGGAGAAGATCACCGTCGGCGCGCCCTTCTACAATCTCACCTTCGTGCCGCTGATGATCCCTCTCCTTCTGGCGGTGCCCTACGGGCCGATGCTGGCCTGGAAGCGCGGCGACCTCATCGGCGCTTCGCAGCGGCTGGGCGTGGCGATGGGCGTCACGCTTCTGGCGGTGGTGGTGACGCTGGTCTTCACCGGCACGGAAGGCGTCCTGCCGGCGCTCGGCATCGGCCTCGGCATCTGGCTGATCGTCGGCGCGCTCAACGAGCTCGCCGACCGCTCCGGCCTGACGCGCGGCGCCGGGCGGCACGCCCTGTCGCGCTTCATGGGGCTGCCGCGCAGCGCCTTCGCCACGGCGATCGCCCATGCCGGCCTCGGCGTGACGGTGATCGGCATCGTCTCCACAACCTCCTACCAGATCGAGACGATCCGCTCTCTGGAGACGGGAGAATCGCTGCAGGCGGGCGCCTATACCATCACCTATCAGGATTTCATCCCGCAGACCGGGCCGAATTACCGCGAGGACGTCTTCCGCCTCCAAGTATCCAAGGATGGCGAGGATCTGATGACCGTGGCGCCGACCAAGCGCTTCTACGACGCCAGACAGATGGCGACCACGGAGGCGGCGATTGAGACCTTCTGGTTCTCGCAGCTCTACCTGTCGATCGGCGAGCCGCAAGAGGATGGCGGGGTGACGGTGCGTGCCTATTACAAGCCGCTGGTGACGCTGATCTGGATCGGCTCGCTGTTCATGGCGGCGGGCGGCCTTGTCTCGCTCACCGACCGGCGCTTCCGGGTCGGCGCGGCCAAGCCGGCCAAGGTACGCTTGGCGAAGAAACCCCGCACGGCGGAGGCAGGGGCATGAAGCGGCTGTGGATCCCCTTCCTTCTGGCGCTCGGGCTTGTCGCCTTCGCGCCGGCCGGTCAGCTCGCCGGCGTGTCCACCCCGGCGCATGCCGTGGAGCCGGACGAGATGCTCGACGACCCGAAGCTTGAGGCGCGGGCGCGCGAGATCTCGGCGGGGCTGCGCTGCCTTGTCTGCCAGAACCAGTCGATCGACGATTCCAACGCCGAGCTCGCCAAGGATCTGCGCGTTCTGGTGCGCGAGAGGCTGGTGGAGGGCGACAGCAACGCGGAGGTGCGGCAATATCTCGTCGACCGCTACGGCGAGTTCGTGCTCTTGCGCCCGGTCCTCGATGCGGAAAACCTGCTTCTTTGGGTGACGCCGGTGCTGGCGCTCCTCGTCGGCGCCTTCATCGTGCGGCGGCGTTTCCGCCAGAACGCGAGCGCAACGGAGCCGCGGCTTTCGCCCGAAGAGGAAGCAGAGCTTGCAAGCGTTCTGAAGAAAGACCCGGCCGAATAGACAGTTTTTCCGAGCAGTCGGACAAAATTACCAACATTTAATTCCCAAGCCACTGCGCGGTAAGCTGACGCTACCTATTTGTTGGGATGCAGCAGGAAGCTCCCCGTTGCCCCCTATGCGCCTGCTGCGACCTCCAGTCCGCTCCGCGACCCCCCGCGGGGCGGACTTAAGCGAATGCCTGGAGAGAGAGAACAGCATGACGAATAGTAGTAACGGTCGTACCAGGACCAAGAGGTTCCGCAATGCGCTCCTTGCGAGCGCCCTCACCCTGGGAGCCGTCGGCGCGGCAGCCTCTGGCGCCATCCTCAGCGACACCAAGCCCGTCCTTGCCCAGCAAGTGGAAGTGGAGGTGCAAGGCCCGCGCGATTTCACCCAGCTGGTGCAGCGGGTGAAGCCGGCCGTCGTCTCGGTGCGCGTCAAGTCGAAGGTCGATCCGGTCGATTTCCGCGGTCACGGCTTCGACATGCCGAACCTGCCGGACGACAATCCCCTCAACGAATTCTTCAAGCGCTTCGGTCCGCGCTTCGACGATGACGGCGACCGCCCGCGGCGCAGCCCGCATCCGCGCTTCGGCATGAGCCAGGGCTCCGGCTTCTTCATCTCCGAGGACGGCTACATCGTCACCAACGACCATGTCGTCGACGACGCCTCGGAAGTGACCGTGGTGATGGAAGGCGGCAAGGAACTGACCGCCAAAGTCGTGGGCGTCGACGACCGTACGGATCTTGCCCTGCTTAAGGTGGAGGGCGACGGCTACACCTATGTGCCGCTCGCCAACGAGAAACCGCTGATCGGCCAGTGGGTGGTCGCGGTCGGAAATCCCTTCGGCCTCGGCGGCACGGTGACGGCCGGCATCGTCTCGGCCGACGGCCGCGACATCGGCGCCGGCCCCTATGACGATTTCATCCAGATCGACGCGCCGGTGAACCGCGGCAATTCCGGCGGCCCGACCTTCAACATGAAGGGCGAGGTCGTGGGCGTGAACACGGCGATCTTCTCGCCGTCGGGCGGCAATATCGGCATCGCCTTCGCCATCCCCGCCACGGTGGTCTCCGATGTCGTCGCCGAACTGCGCGAGGACGGCACGGTGACCCGCGGCTGGCTCGGCGTGCAGATCCAGCCGGTGACGGAGGACATCGCCGAGGGCCTTGGCATCTCTTCCACGGAGGGCGCCCTCGTCGCCGATCCGCAGGAAGGCGGCCCGGCGAGGGCCGCCGGCATCAAGGCCGGCGACATCATCACCGAGGTCGACGGCAATGCCGTGGACGGCCCGCGCCAGCTCGCGCGCATGATCGCCGCCTACGATCCGGATACGGAAGTGGAGCTGACGGTCCTGCGGGGCGGTGAGGAAGAGAAGCTTACCGTCACGCTCGGCAAGCTCGGCAAGCAGGTGGCTTCCCTCGACAACCAGGGCGGCGAGGATGCCGACGCAACGAGCCTTGCCGGGCTCGGCCTGTCGGTGGAGCCGAACCAGGGCGGCGAGGGCGTCGTCGTGGTCGATGTCAAGCCGGGAAGCGCCGCCGACCAGAAGGGCATCGCCGCAGGCGATGTCATCCTCTCCGCCGGCGGCGAAGAGGTGCGCAGCGGCGGCGAACTGGAAGACCGGATCGCCAAGGTCAAGGGCGCCGGCCGCAAGGCCGTGCTGATGCAGGTGGAGCGTAACGGCAATCCGCGCTTCGTCGCCGTGCCGACCGACCGCAGCTAAGCTCGCAGCGGGGCCGCCAACGCGAAAGATGCGGCCGCCCCGCCTTCAGTATCGGCGCCCGGCCGGTTAAAGTCGCCCCCACCGCCGGCGTCGAGGAGCGGCGGATCGCCCCGCGGTCCGCCGCTTTGCGTTTGAAGAAGGCCTCGGCAAGGGGCGGGGGCAGGTGAAGGATGTTCGTATGCGTATCCTGGTGATCGAGGACGATCAGGAGACAGCCGCCTATCTCGTCAAGGCGCTGAAAGAGGCCGGCCATATCGCCGATCTTGCCCGCGACGGCGAGGCGGGCTTCGCCATGGCGTCGTCGGAGAGCTACGACGTTCTCGTCGTCGACCGCATGCTGCCCAAGCGCGACGGGCTGTCGGTGATCTCGGAGCTGCGGGGCAACGGCGATCGCACACCGGTTCTCATCCTTTCCGCCCTCGGCCAGGTGGACGACCGGGTGAAGGGATTGCGCTCGGGCGGCGACGATTATCTGGCCAAGCCCTATGCCTTCTCCGAGCTTCTGGCCCGCATCGAGGTGCTGGCGCGGCGCAATACGCCGGCGGAGGCCGATACGCGCTACCGCGTCGGCGATTTGGAACTCGACCGGCTGTCGCGCCACGTCTCCCGCGACGGCGAAACCATCTTCCTGCAGCCGCGCGAATTCCGCCTTCTGGAATATCTGATGAAGAACGCCGGCACGGTGGTGACGCGCACCATGCTCCTGGAGAATGTCTGGGACTACCATTTCGACCCCCAGACCAACGTCATCGACGTGCATATCTCGCGGCTGCGGGGCAAGATCGACAAGAATTTCGACCGGCAGCTCCTCCATACGGTGCGCGGGGCGGGATACGTCATTCGCGACGATGCCTAAATCAGGCGCGAGGCCGGCACGTCTCAGGCTGCTACGCACAACCGCCTTCAAGCTGGCGGCGGTGTATCTCGCCGTCTTCGCCGTTTTCGCCGCCTTCCTCATCTTCTACATCGCTAAGAACACCACGCAGCTCATCACCGCGCAGGTCGCGGAGGCAGTCGACGAGGAAGTCAAGGATCTGGCGCGCCATTTCGATGTCGGCGGCATCGGCCGGCTGGCGCGGGTCATCGACCGGCGCAGCCGCCAGCCGGGGGCGAGCCTTTACGTCGTCGTCACGCCCGCTGGCGACATCCTCGTCGGCAATGTCGCCGCCGTGCCGCCGGAAGTGCTGGAAAGCCAGAGTTCGGCGTTGAGGCCCATTCCCTATAGCCGGCTCGATGAAGAGGGTGAGGCCGGCGAGCATGTGGCGCTGGCGCGGGTCTTCGCCATGCCGGGCGGCTTCCGCCTGCTGGTCGGGCGCGATATCGGCGAGCGCCAGCACTTCGTCGCCGTCATCCGCCAGGCGCTGTTCCTCACCGTCGGGCTGATGGTGGTGCTCGGCCTGGCGAGCTGGATCTTCGTCTCGCGCCGCGTCCTGAAGCGGATCGACTCCATCTCCGCGACGAGCCGCCAGATCATGAGCGGCGACCTTTCGGGACGGCTGGAAGTCACCGGAACGGCCGACGAATTCGACCGGCTGGCCGTCAGCCTCAACGCCATGCTGGCGCGCATCGAAGCGCTGATGGCGGGGCTGAAACAAGTCTCCGACAACATCGCCCACGACCTGAAGACGCCGCTGACGCGCATGCGCAGCCGTGTGGAGCAGGCGCTGGCGCGGGCGGAGGATGTGGAGCAATGCAAGGACACGCTGGCGGCGACGCTGGAGGACGCCGACCAGCTTATCCGGACCTTCGACGCGCTGTTGATGATCGCGCGCACGGAAGCCGGCTCTTCCGGGCTCGCCTTCGCCAAGACGGATGCGGCGGCCATCGTCGCCGACATGGTGGAGCTCTACGAGCCGGTGGCGGAGGAGGCCGGCGTGACGCTCGCCGCCGAGCCGCAAGAGGGACCGGTCGCCTTCATCGGCAACCGCGAGCTCGTCAGCCAGGCCATCGCCAATCTGGTCGACAACGCCATCAAGCATGCCAGCGAGGTGGAGGAGCCGCGCGTGACGATCAGCCTCTGCCGCGTCGAGGGCGCGCTGGAAGTGGCCGTCAGCGATAACGGGCCGGGCATTCCCGAAGCCGACCGCGCCCGTGTCGTGGAGCGCTTCGTGCGCCTCGACGAGAGCCGCAGCCGGCCCGGCTTCGGCCTCGGCCTGTCGCTGGTGGCGGCCGTCGCCAAGCTGCATGAGGGGCATTTGCGGTTGGAAGACGCCGCGCCGGGCCTTAGAGCTGTGCTGGTTTTACCGGAGCAGGAAGAGCCCGAGAATGAGCCAGACGCCGCTCAGGGAAAGACTGACGCCGCTGCCGCGCTCGCCTGAGGGCGAAAAGGCGCTGGAGCAGCTTGCGCATGCCGCCCGGCGTCAGGGGAAGGAGACGGAGCTGGAGGCGCTTCTCGCCGAGGAGGCGGTGAAGGACTTCCTCGCCGCCGCGCTCGGCGACTGCCCCTATCTCCTGGACCTCGCCGCCAAGGATATCGACCGTCTTGCCGCCATCCTCGCCGAGGCGCCGGAAGCGACCGTCGCGAAGGCGATCGCGGCGCTGAAGGCGCTGGAGGATCCTGACGAGAAGAGCCTGATGGGGGATCTGCGCCGCGCCAAGCAGAAGGTGGCGCTGACGCTGGGGCTCGCCGATCTTGCCGGCGCCATCGACCTGGAAGGCGTGGTGCGTCCGCTTTCCGATTTCGCCGATGCGGCGCTCGATGCGACGCTCTCCCATCTCCTCTGCGAGGCGCGGCGCCAGGGCAAATGGCAGGGGGGCGGACCGGAAGTGTGCGGCCTTACCATCCTCGCCATGGGCAAGCACGGGGCGCGCGAGCTCAACTATTCCTCCGACATCGACCTCATCGTGCTCTTCGACCCGGAGCGGCCGGGGCTTGCCGAGGGCGTGGAAGCGCAGCCCTTCTGGGTGCGCGTCGTGCGCCGCATCGTGCATATCCTGCAAGAGCGCACGGCGGACGGCTACGTCTTTCGCGTCGATCTCAGGCTGCGCCCCGATCCGGGCGCCACGCCGGTCGCCATCTCCGTGCCCGGGGCGCTCTCCTACTATGAGAGCATGGGGCAGAACTGGGAGCGGGCGGCGCTCATCAAGGCGCGGCCGGCGGCGGGCGAGAAGGCCTGCGGGCGCGCCTTCCTCGACGAGCTCGCCCCCTATATCTGGCGCAAATATCTCGATTTCGCGGCCATCGCCGACATCCATTCCATCAAACGGCAGGTGCATGCCCATCGCGGCCACGCCAAGGTGCGCGCGGCCGGGCACGACCTGAAGCGCGGGCGCGGCGGCATTCGCGACATCGAGCTTTTCGCCCAGACGCAGCAGCTCATCGGCGGCGGGCGCGACGCCGATCTGCGCTGCCTCAGGACCCGCGACACCCTCAAGGAGCTGGCGGAGAAGAACTGGATCGAGGCATCGGAGGCGGCGACCCTGGACGCCGCCTATGTGTTTCTGCGCCAGATCGAGCACCGGCTGCAGATGGTGCGCGACGAGCAGACCCACACCATGCCGCAGGAGGCGGAGGGCGTTGCCCGCATTGCGCGTCTTGCCGGCTACGACAGCCCCGGCGCCTTCGAGGCGGAGCTTTTGAAGCATCTTCACGCCGTGGCGGAGAGCTATCAGGCGCTTTTTGAGGAAGCGCCCTCGCTTTCCGACGAACTCGGCAATCTCGTCTTCACCGGCGGCGAGGATGATCCGGAGACGCTGAAGACGCTCTCCGGCCTCGGCTACAAACAGCCGGAGAACGTCACGGAGGCGATCCGCGCCTGGCATTTCGGCCGCTATCAGGCGACCCGCTCCACCAAAGCGCGCGAGCGGCTGACGGAGTTCACCCCGGCGCTTCTGGCGGCGCTGGCGGAGACGAGCGACCCCGACCACGCCTTCCGCGCCTTCGATTCGCTGGTGCGCAAGCTGCCGGCGGGCGTGCCGCTGTTCTCGCTTCTCGCCGCCAATCCGACGCTTCTGGAGCTCATCGCCCTCATCCTCGGCGCTTCGCCGCTGCTGGCCGATACGGTGGCGGAGCGCCCGCATGTCATCGACCTTCTGACGGAGCCGGACCTTCTCGCCGAGCCGCTCAGCCGGGAGGGCCTGGCCGAGCAGCTCGCCGCCAGCTTCCGCGACGCCAAGGGCTACGAGGACAAGCTCGACCGGGCGCGGGCGTTTGCGCGCGAGATGCGCTTTCTCATCGCCGTCAAGGTGCTCGCCGGAGCGATGGACGCCGCTTCCACCGGCGGCGCCTATGCCGATCTCGCCGAGGTGGTGATTAAGGGCCTGTTTGCCGCGGTGCTGGAGGAATTCGCCCGCCGCCATGGCAAGGTGCCGGGCGGAGAGGTGGCGCTCTTAGCGCTCGGCCGGCTTGGCAGCCGGGAGATGACGGCGACCTCCGATCTCGATCTCATCGTCGTCTACGACTATCCGGAGGAAAGCGGCGAATCGGACGGCGAGCGGCCGCTCGCGCCGAGCCAGTATTACACCAGGCTGACGCAGCGCTTCGTCACGGCGCTTTCGGCGCCGACGGCGGAAGGGGCCGCCTATGAGGTGGATTTGCGCCTCAGGCCGTCCGGCCGCGCGGGCCCGCTCGCCACGCGGCTCTCCGCCTTCTCCCGCTATCAGCGCGAGGAGGCCTGGACCTGGGAGCATATGGCGCTGTGCCGGGCCAGACCGATCCTCGGCGATGCGGCGCTCGCCAACGAGGTCGCGGCGGTCGTCAAAGAGGTGCTGTCGCGCAGGCGTGAGGACGGCAAGCTGAAAGCCGATATCGTCTCCATGTACGAGCGGCTGCAGGCGGAGAAGGGCGGCACGGATCCGTGGCAGCTGAAGACGGTGCGGGGCGGGCTCATCGATCTGGAGTTCCTTGCCCAATATCTCGTGCTTTGCGGCGCCGTGGCGCCGGAGCCGGCGCCGCCGGCGCGCATCTTCGCGGCCGCCAAGGCGGCGGGGATGGCGGGTGAGTGGGACAGCTTGATCGGCTCCGCGCGGCTGCAGGCGGCGCTCTTGCAGGGGATACGCCTCATCGGCCTGGAGGCGGCGCGCGCACCCGCGGAGACGGCGGAGGGCACCAGGCGGCTGCTGCTCAAGCTGGCCGGCGCGGCGCTGGGCGAGGAGGGCGAGAGGACCTTCTCCTCCTTCCCGGCCTTGGTGGAGCGCCTGACGAAGACGCAGGAGGAGACGCACCGCCTCTTCGCCGCCATGCTGGAGGCGGCCGGACCCGCACCCGGCAAGGAGGAAGCTGCCGGCGCTGCCGGAGCCGCCGCCGGCCCTTTCAACGGGAAATGAGCCTATCCATGAGCCAAAAGACCGCCGGGGCGTGTCTGTGCGGAACCGTCCGATTTGAAATCGACGGCGCGTTCGAGAGCTTCTTCCTGTGCCATTGCCGGCGCTGTCGCAAGGATACCGGCTCGGCGCATGCGGCCAATCTGTTCTCCACGGTGGCGAGGATCACCTGGCTGTCGGGGCGCGAGAGCATCAAGAGCTACCGCGTTCCAGCGAGCCGCCACGAAAAGAGCTTCTGCGAAAGATGCGGGTCCGCGCTTCCGCGCGTGCAAGCGGGGGGCGCCTCGCTGGTGGTGCCGGCAGGAAGCCTCGATGGCCCGGTCGGCATCCGACCGAGCGCGCATATCTGCTTCGCGGAGCGGGCGGAATGGGATGAGCGCCTGGAAGACATTTCCAGGATCGACGGGCTTCCGGACTGATCGGGTCGGCCCTATCGGCGAGCGCAAGATGAAACGGGCCGGCGCATCGGCATTGCGGCAGGAGCTGCAACGGCCGCGGATGCAGATTGCGCGCCGAAGACGGTTTGCCGAAGCGGCCTCGTCGTATTAAGTCCTCCATATCTATTGGGACGGCGACGCCCGGGGGCAATCCGCCGACGAGCCGACAACGCGATGACAGGCGGTCGCCCGCGATTGCCGAGGGGAGAGCACGCCTCGTGGCATTTCAGAACGCCATCCTCTTCCTCGCCGAGCTCGCCATCTATTTCGTCGTCATGGCCGGTCTGTTCCGCCTCCGGCATCAACTCGGCATCGGCATCTTTTTCTGCGCCCTCGGCGCGATGCATTTCCTGGAAACCTATCTGGCGGCGATCCTCTACATTCCCTTCATCCTGGAGACGGCGATCTCTCCAGGCTCCACCATCCTTTTCACCGGCAAGCTGGTGATGCTGCTCCTCGTCTATATCCGCGAGGATGCCCAGACGGTGCGCCAGCCGATCTACGGGCTGCTCATCGGCAACGCGCTCACCGTGACGCTGGTGTTCCTGTTGCGCAGCCACGAAGTGGCGCCGACGGCGGGCCGCACTCCCGATTTCACCTTCATGAACGAGATGGGCTGGCTGATGGTCTGGGGCACGGTGCTGCTCTTCGTCGACAGCATCCTGCTCATTCTGCTCTACGAGCGGCTGGGGCGCTGGCTGCGCCGCTTTCAGGCGCTGCGCCTGTCGCTCAGCGCGGCGGCGGTCCTCACCCTGGACCAAATCGGTTTCTGGCTGGCGCTGCATCTCCTCGTCGGGGCGCCGGCAAGCGTGCTCGTTGGCGGCTGGATCGCCAAGATGATCACCGCCTGCATCTACGGCGTCCTGGTGTGGGCATATCTGCGCTATGTGGAAAGCAGCCCGGTCCTGGTGCCGCGGCCGCAGCGCATCGCCGACATCTTCGATCTTCTGACCTACCGCGAGCGCTACGAGCATCTTCTGGAAACGGTGGGGCGCGACAAGCTCACCGGCGCCTACGACCGTAGCCGACTGCCGCTGGAGGAAAAGCGCAGCGCCGAGATGTTTCGACGCCAACGCATCTCGTTCTCCGTTCTCGTCGTCGATATCGACCGCTTCAAGCCGATCAACGACGAGTTCGGCCATGCCGCCGGCGACCGGGTGCTGCGCGACATCGCCGCCGGGATGCAAGCCTCGCTGCGCAAGGAGGACCGGTTGATCCGCTACGGCGGCGACGAATTCGTCATCTGCTGCAACGGCCTCGATGCGCGCAAGGTGGAGGCGCTGTCGAAGCGGATCGAGGCCCGCATCGCCGGGCTCAGTCATGAAGGGATCGACCGGCGCGTCACCGTCAGCATCGGTTGCGCGACGGCGCCCGACGACGGGACGAGCTTCGACGATCTGTTCTCGCGCGCCGATCGCCGGCTCTACGCGGTGAAGAAATTGCGGCATGCGGGCGAGACGGCGCGCGGAGCTGGAAAGAGCGGCGGCGAGGGCCAGGAGACGACGCCCGCCTGAGGCTTCCGGTGCGGATCCTCGCTTGCCTCAGAGCCTATCCGCCTCGCGATCACGCCGTTCCGACGCCGCAGGCGGCAAGGCCAGGCGGCAGTCTGAACATCACATCCATGCGAGTGGGAAAAGGTGCCGGGCGGCGGGGGGATGCCGCCCGGCGTGCTGCGGCCTACCAGATCGCTGGGAGGCCGCGGTGGGAACCGGCGATGATGTTGGCGGTGTAGAAGGGGTTCGCCCCCGCTCGTGTTCCATGGCCGGCCGCTGCGATATCGGCACAGGTTTCAAGCACCGCCGCCGTCTCGGGCGTCTCGGCCCTGGCAAATCCCGCTATCGCGGCCAAGGTGAGGCCGCTTGCCGTCAGTAGCTTCACGAACATCTATGTCTCCAGCTGAGTTCAAGGTTCAGTGGGAAGAGCGAAGACCGCGCCTTGCGGCGCGACCCTCAATGATAGGTGCGCGCCGGCGCCTCCAAAAGGCCGCGCAGCACCTCGCACGGAACCGGCATCAGCCGCTGTCCGCGCGCATCCAGAACGGAGGCGAAGCTGAGCGCCGCCTCCAGAGGCTCCTTGCGGTCGGCGAAGCCGCAGAAACGCTCAAGGCAGTAGTCGAGGCAGGCGCCGTCGCGGTTCTGGCAGGCGGCGATCATGGAGACCGCCAGGCATTCGTCGCGGCCGATATGCGGACAGCCGGAGGCGAAGCAACGGATGGGATCGATGCGCCAGTGGAAGACGGCACGCACCCAATGGGCGAGCTGGGAGACGGCATCGCGCGCCTCGTCCTCGCCAAGCCGCTCGGCAAAGAGGTTCCAGGCCTCGTTCCAGCGTTCGATCTCGCCCTCCTGGTAGCCGCCGACCCAGAGGCGAAAGCCGTTGACGACGAGGCTCTCGGCGGGGCGGATGAGATACCCGCAGGCACCCGCGAAAGGGCAGGCGCAGCCGGTCATGCGCGATCCTCAAGCACGAGGCGCACAATGCCGGCGTGGCGACACAGCGGAAAGAGGGGAGCGCTTTGGAGCGAGACGGCAGGCGCACAGACGCCGCACCGGCTCGCCGCGGCGGGCAAGCAAATCTCAGACATGACGTCCTCCAATCGAAAGGGTTCAAGGCCCTGACATCAAAGGATGATGCGGCGCATGCCGCAGCGATGCGGAGCGAAGCAAAAGGCTCCGCCGGCGTCAAATACTATCTTCTGGAGCTATTCCAAGAAGACCCGGCGTCGCAGCCTGCGGCGCGGGCCAGGGCGGCAAGCAGCCAGCGGTGTTAAGATTTCGTTAAGATTAACGGACGTGGTTAATTGGCATGGTTAAGTCCTTCTTAAGCAATCAAGTCTATTTCTCGTGGCGTTGAACGGCCAATCCGCTTTCCGTGTGCCGCAAACGAGATGAGGACGATTATGCTGACCCGTGCGATGATGGCGCTTGCTGCCGGCGTCACGGCCTTCACCGCGGCCCCGGCGGTCCATGCCGCAGACCTTCTTCCGCCGCTCGTGCAGCCCGAGCCGGTGCCGGTGCCCCCGGTCTTCGGCGGCTGGTATCTTCGCGGCGATATCGGCATCACCAATCAGGGTGTGGACGACCTCAACAACGCCGTCGTCCAGACGGCGGCCTCCTGGGAATGGGTGAACGAGCCGAACTTCGACAGCGGCGGGCTCGCCGGCCTCGGCTTCGGCTACCAGTTCAACCAATGGGCCCGCGTCGACATCACCGGCGAGTATCGCGGCAAGACCAGCTTCCACGCCTTCGACCGCTACGACACCAACGGCAATGGCTATCTGCCGGGCGACACCGACAACGGCACCAACCAGTATTCGGGCATGAAGTCGGAATGGCTGTTCCTGGCGAACGCCTATTTCGACCTCGGCTCCTGGAACGGCTTCTCGCCCTATGCCGGTGCCGGTATCGGCGTGTCGCGCAACACCATCCACGGCATCACCGATATCAACGACCGCACGGGCGGTGGCGGCTATGGCGAGGAGAACAGCGAATGGCAACTCGCCTGGGCGCTGCATGCGGGCCTTGCCTATCAGATGACGCCGAACCTCGCCATCGACCTTGGCTACCGCTATGTCAGTCTCGGCGATGCCAGTTCCAAGGACATCCGCGACTTCAACGGCAACAGCGCCATCTACAACCCGGCTGAGTTCGAGGATCTCTACTCGCACGACATCAAGTTGGGCCTGCGCTACACCTTCGGCGCCCCCGCGCCGGTCTATGCAGAGCCGGTCGTCGCTTCCTACTGAGCCGACTGCGAAGCCAAGCCTCCTCTCTCTCTAGCCTCGGGTGGGACGGCGCTGCCGCCCCGCCCTTTTTCGTGCGCGCCTTTTTCGTGCATGGGGGGCAGGGGAAAAGCGGGCGCGGCGCAAACGTCGCAGTTGCGCATCGGCGAGCCTTTCTCTAGAGCGGTTCGTGGGACACCCCTCCCCAACGAGGGGCACCTATCTGAAAGGATAGACGGACATGACCACGTTACCGCAGCCGGCAACGCGCCCGGCCAATCCCCGTTTTTCTTCCGGACCCACGACCAAGCGCCCCGGCTGGACGCTGGAGGCGCTTTCGGACGCCTTCCTCGGCCGCTCCCACCGCGCCAAGGGCGGCAAGGCCAAGCTGAAGCAGGCCATCGAGGAGACCCGCGCGCTCCTTGGCGTGCCGGAAGACTACCAAATCGGCATCGTTCCCGCCTCCGATACCGGCGCCGTGGAAATGGCGCTGTGGTCGATGCTCGGCGCACGCGGCGTCGACGTCCTCGCCTGGGAAAGCTTCGGCGCCGGCTGGGTGACGGATATCGTCAAGCAGCTGAAGCTTGAGGACGTGCGCGTCCTGGAAGCGCCCTATGGCGAGATCGTCGATCTTGCCGACGTCGATTTTTCCCGCGACGTCGTCTTCACCTGGAACGGCACCACCTCCGGCGTGAAGGTGCCCGACGGCGACTGGATCGCGCAGGATCGCGAGGGGCTGACCATCTGCGACGCTACCTCGGCCGCCTTCGCCCAGAAGCTGGCCTTCGACAAGCTCGATGTCGTCACCTTTTCCTGGCAGAAGGTGCTCGGCGGCGAGGCGCAGCACGGCATGCTCATCCTGTCGCCGCGGGCGGTGGAACGGCTGGAAAGCTACAGCCCGGCCTGGCCGCTGCCGAAGATCTTCCGCATGGTGAAGGGCGGCAAGCTCAACGCGGAGATCTTCGAAGGCGCCACCATCAACACGCCGTCGATGCTCGCCGTGGAGGATTATCTCGATGCGCTCGCCTGGGCGCGCAGCATCGGCGGTCTCGAGAAACTGATCGCCCGTGCCGATGCCAACACCGCCGCCATCGCGGCCTGGGTGGAGGCCACGCCCTGGGTCGATTTCCTCGCCAAGGACCCGGCGCTGCGCTCCAACACATCCGTCTGCCTGAAGATCGTCGATCCGGCGGTGACGGCGCTCTCCGAAGCCGAGCAGGCGGCCTTCGCCAAGGCGCTGACGGCAAGGCTGGAGGCGCAAGGCGTCGCCTTCGACATCGGCGCCTATCGCGACGCGCCTCCGGGCCTCAGGATCTGGTGCGGCGGCACGGTGGAGACCTCCGATATCGAGGCGCTGACGCCCTGGCTTGACTGGGCCTTCGCCGAGGAGATGAACGCCGCCAGAAAGGCCGCGTAAAGATGGCTCTCGCCCGCAGGACAGCGCCTGCGGGCGCCGCTTCCCGAAAACTGAAACGTTGAAGCCAGAATCCGGCGCGGCCTTGTCGCGCGCGGCCGGAGCGGCTCATCTTGCAAGGAACTTCTCGATGCAAAAGCCCCGCGTTCTCATTTCCGACGCTCTTTCCGACACGGCGGTGAATATCTTCGCCGACCGCGGCCTGGAGGTCGATTTCCAACCCCAGCTCGGCAAGGACAAGGAGGCGCTTCTCGCCGCCATCGGCGACTATGACGGCCTTGCCATCCGCTCCGCCACCAAGGTGACGGCAAAGCTCCTGGAGGCCGCGCACAAGCTGAAAGTGATCGGGCGTGCCGGCATCGGCGTCGACAATATCGACCTGCCGGCGGCCACGGCCAAGGGCATCATCGTCATGAACACGCCCTTCGGCAATTCCATCACCACGGCCGAGCACGCCATCGCGCTGCTGTTCGCCTGTGCCCGCCAAATCCCGGCGGCCGACGCCTCCACCCAGGCCGGCAAATGGGAGAAGTCGAAATTCATGGGCGTGGAGATCACCGGTAAGACGCTCGGCGTCATCGGCTGCGGCAATATCGGCTCGGTGGTGGCGCGGCGGGCGATCGGGCTTTCCATGAGGGTGGTGGCCTACGACCCGTTCCTGTCGCCTGAACATGCCGCCGATCTCGGCGTGGAGAAGGTGGAGCTCGACGAGCTCTTGCGCCGTGCCGACTTCATCACCCTGCACACCCCTTTGACCGACAGGACGCGCAACATCATCGACGCGGCGGCCATCGCCAAGATGCGCCATGGCGTGCGCATCGTGAACTGCGCCCGCGGCGGGCTCGTCGAGGAGGCGGCGCTGCGCGAGGCCCTGGAGGCCGGCAAGGTCGCGGCGGCCGGCATCGACGTCTTCTCTGAGGAGCCGGCGACGAGCAACGTGCTCTTCGGCGCGCCCAACATCGTCTGCACGCCGCATCTGGGGGCCTCCACCTCCGAGGCGCAGGAGAATGTCGCCCTGCAGGTCGCCGAGCAGATGGCCGACTATCTGACCACCGGCGCCGTCACCAACGCCCTCAACATGCCGTCGATCTCGGCGGAGGAGGCGCCTCGGCTGACGCCGTTCGTCAAACTCGCCGAGCAGCTCGGCTCCTTTGCGGGGCAGCTGACGGAGACCGGCGTCAGCAAAGTCAGGATCGAATACGAGGGCCTTGTCGCCGACATGAACACCAAAGCGATGACGGCGGCGGCGCTGACCGGCTTCCTGCGCCCGCTCCTGCAGACCGTCAACATGGTCTCCGCCCCGGCGGCGGCGAAGGAGCGCGGCATCCAGGTGGAGGAGGTGCGGCGCGAGCAGCGCGGCGCCTACGAGACTTACATCCGGTTCACCGTGCATACGGAGAAGCAGGAGCGCTCCGTCGCCGGCACCGTCTTCGCCGACGGCAAGCCTCGC
The DNA here is from genome assembly GCF_000688515.1 of Afifella pfennigii DSM 17143. Lineage (GTDB taxonomy): Bacteria > Pseudomonadota > Alphaproteobacteria > Rhizobiales > Afifellaceae > Afifella > Afifella pfennigii. Next base: position 28,669 of record NZ_JHZK01000012.1, read on the forward strand.
ATCATCCAGATCAAGGGCATCAACATGGAGGCGGAGCTTTCGGAGCTGATGCTCTACATCACCAACTTCGACAAGCCCGGCTTCATCGGCCGCATCGGCACGCTGCTCGGCGAGAACGGCGTCAATATCGCCCGCATGCAGTTCGGCCGCGACTACGAGGGCGGCAACGCCATCGCGCTCGTCTCCATCGATCAGCCGGTTTCGGGCGAGCTGATGGGGGCGATCAACCGCATCGAGAACGTGCAGCAGGTGAAGCCGTTGACGTTCTGAGGCGCCGGCAGAGAAGAAACCGGGCGGGGCGCGGCCCCGCCCGCCGCTTTCTGCGCCCAAGCCTGCGGCTATCTCCATCATCCAGTTGCGCTGGAAAGCCGGGCAGCCAGCTTGCGACAGGCCGGCAAAGCTGCTGCGACAGACTGCCCGCCCCAATGCTCCGCCGCGGCGCGAAGACGAACCGACCTCGAAGGCAGCCTCCGCGGGACAAGGTGTCGTGACCGAACCAACGGTTGACGGCGGGGGGCAAATGAGGGCACTCGCTCTTCGGTTTTCTCAAGCGCCTTCCAGAAAGGCTTTCTCAACATGGCGAATGTGGTGGTCGTCGGCTCGCAATGGGGCGACGAGGGCAAGGGCAAGATCGTCGACTGGCTGTCGGAGCGCGCCGATGTGGTGGTGCGTTTCCAGGGCGGGCACAATGCCGGGCACACGCTCGTCATCGACGGCGTCTCCTACAAGCTGAGCCTGCTTCCCTCGGGCGTGGTGCGCGCCGGCAAGCTCGCCATCATCGGCAATGGCGTGGTGCTCGACCCGCACGCGCTGATTGCCGAAATCGACCGGCTGGCCGAGCAGGGCGTGAAGGTGACGCCCGATAGCCTCAGGATCGCCGACAACGCGGCGCTGATCTTGTCGCTGCACCGGCGTCTCGACGGGCTGCGCGAGAACGCCGCCGCGCCCGGCGCCAAGATCGGCACGACACAGCGCGGTATCGGCCCGGCCTACGAGGACAAGGTGGGACGGCGGGCCATCCGGGTGATGGATCTGGCCGAATGGGAGACGCTGCCCGGCAAGATCGACCGGCTCCTGGTGCACCACAACGCGCTCCTGAAGGGCCTCGGCGAGAAGGAAGTGACGCCGGAGGAAATACTCGCCGAGCTGGAGGACGTCCGCGAGCGGGTGGTTCCCTATTGCGATACGGTCTGGGCGCTCCTGGAGAAGCGCCGACGGGCCGGGGATCGTATTCTCTTCGAAGGCGCGCAGGGCGCGCTCCTCGACATCGATCACGGCACCTATCCCTATGTGACCTCTTCCAACACGGTGGCAGGGCAGGCGGCGACCGGCTCCGGCCTCGGGCCCTCGGCCATCGACTACGTGCTCGGCATCACCAAGGCCTATACGACGCGCGTCGGCGAGGGGCCGTTTCCGACGGAGGACGACGGCGAGGTCGGCAATTTCCTCGGCGAGCGCGGGCGCGAATTCGGCACGGTGACGGGCCGCAAGCGGCGTTGCGGCTGGTTCGATGCGGCGCTGGTGCGCCAGACGGTGAAGGTCTCCGGCATCAACGGCATCGCCCTGACGAAGCTCGACGTCCTCGACGGGCTGAAGGAAATCAAGGTGTGCGTCGGCTACGAGCTCGACGGCGAGCGGCTCTCCTTCCTGCCGGCGGGCGCGGCGGCGCAGACGCGGCTTACACCTGTCTATGAGACGATGCCCGGCTGGGCCGGCTCCACCGCGGGAGCGCGCAGCTGGGCCGAGCTGCCGGCGGAGGCGGTCAAATATGTGCGCCGCATCGAGGAACTCATCGAAGCGCCGGTCGCGATGCTATCGACGAGCCCAGAACGTGTCGATACCATCCTTGTCCGTGACCCATTTCAGGACTAAGCCTTGCCCTTGAGGTCAAGGCCACGTCATTCTTCGAGCCCTATGCCCGATTACGTCGCGATTCTTAGACGCTCTATCGCCAGCCTGCCCGAGGACGGGCCGGAGATCCGGCAGGCCGTCTACGAGCGGGCGCGCTCCGCGCTCGCCCGCCAGCTCACCTCCGTGGAGCCGCCACTGCCGGCGGATGAGATCGAGGCGCATCACCAGGCGCTGGAAGAGGCGATCGAGACGGTCGAGACCGAATTCCTCGCCCAGGAGCCGGAGGCAAAGCCACAGGAGGAGCCACCCGCGGAGGCGGCCAAACCGGCCGCCGCCGAAGCCGAGGCGACGAAGAAAGCGGAGAAAAAGCCGGCGGTGGCGGGCGAGAGCGCCGGCGAGAAAAGGACAGAGGCCGGCAAGGCGAAAGACGCCAAGCCCTCCGAAGCGGAACCCACCGAAGGCAAAGCTTCCGACGCGAAGTCTGGCGATGGGAAGGCTGGCGACGCCAAAACCGGGGCGGCGGCCGCGGCCGGCGGGGCGATAGCGGGCGGCGCAGCCGACATGTCATCCAGAGGCCACGAGGCGCGCGAGCGCCTCGGCAAGGCTTCGGCCGGCAAGGCTCCGGCAGACAAAACCTCAACGGACAAGGGCGCCTCAACGAATAAGGGCGCGGCGGACAAGAGCTCGGCGGGCAAGAGCTCGGCTGAAAAGCCGGGAGCGGTTTCGGGTGCGGGCAAGACAGACAAGCCGAAAGGCCCGCCTCCGCCGCCCATCGGCGAGGAGCCCCCGCCCTATCCCTCGGAGAAGGTGGAGACCTCGCGCGCCCCGACGATGGTGGCGCTCGTCCTCATCTTGTTGATCGTCGCCGGCGTCGGCGCGGTGGTCTACTCGCAATGGGAGACGATCGTCACCGCCTATCACGACATCACCGCGCCGCGGAGCGGGGAGGGCGAGGAAGGGGAGGCGGACATGTCCGCGCCCGCTGACGAGACGGAAATGGCGGGCCGGGAAAGCCCGGCGGGGGAAACCGCCGACGAGGCGCCCGCCTCGCCGCTGACCGGCCAGGTGGAACCCGACCGGGTGGAAGGCAAGGACGAGGACCGGCTGCTTTCCGCCCCGCCGACGTTGCCCTCCACGCCGCAGATCAGCGAGGAGCCGGCAGGGGAAGCGCCCGCGGGCACGCCGGGATCGGAGCTCGCCAGTCCGGCGGGGCCGGAAGCGCAGTCGGAGGACCAGACGCCACCGCTGGTGGGGCAGCGGGCGATCTTCTACGAGCAGGGCGCCGACGGCGCCGCCGGCCAGGCGATCACCGGCGCCGTGGCCTGGGAGGATGTGGAGCGCGACGATGGCACGCCGGCCATCCAGGCGAGCATCGATATCCCCGAGCGCAGCGCCGTTGTGACGATCACCATCTACAAGAACAACGACGTCGCCCTACCGGCGAGCCATCTCATCGAGATCGGCTTTTCCGGCGGATTGGTCGAGGATACGCGCGTGGAGCGTGTTCCCGCCCTGGTCTTGAAGCCGAACGAGCAGGCGCGCGGCCAGCCGCTTGCCGGGGCGGCCGTCAACGTCACGGAGGCGCTCTTCTGGATCGCGCTTGCCGATACGCAGGAGCAGGTGGAGCGCAATCTGGAGCTTCTGAGAAGCGGCTCCTGGTTCGACCTGCCGATCCTCTTCGCCAGCGGCCAGCGGGCGCTGATCACCTTCGAGAAGGGCATTCCCGGCGACAAGGTGTTCGAGAACGTCATGCAGAAATGGGGCTCCTAGGAGCCCCATTCCGGTTCGCGGCGTAGCTCCCTCAGTTCAGCGCCGGGGCGTAGGCGGAAAGCTCCGGCAGCTCCTCAACCAGACCCTGCTCCTTCATGAAGTCGGCGAAGCGCCGGTAGCGCAGCGTGTCGAGCGCCGCCGGGCTCTTGGCAAAGCGCGGCAGGGTGTCGACGAAGGCACGGCGGTTGAGCTCGTCGTCGAGGTCCGGATGGGCCTTCAGGAAGAGCCGCAGCGCTTCGTCGGGATGGTTGGTGAGATAGAGCGTGGCCTTCTCCACCGCCGCCAGGAAGCGCCGCAGGCGCTCGTCGGCGAGCTTGTCGGCATGGGCGAGGTAGATGAGCTCGTCATAGGCCGGCACGCCATGCTCCTCCGGATAGAAGGCAAGGCCTGGCCGTCCCTCGATGTCGAGCTGATTGAGCTCGAAATTGCGGAAGGAGCCGATGACCGCGTCGACGCGGCCGGCAAGCAGCGCCGGCGACAAGGCGAAATTGACGTTGACCAGCTTCACGTCGTCAAGGCTGAGGCCGGCATCGGCGAGCATCATCTTCAACAGCGCGTCCTCAAAGCCGCCGACGGAAAAGCCGACCGTCTTGCCTTCAAGGTCGGCGAGCGAGGTGATCTCGCCGTCCTTGAGGGCCACCAGCGAGTTGAGCGGCGTTGCCACCAGCGTGCCGAAGCGGGCGAGGGGAAGACCCTCGGCGACCTGCAGATAAAGGTTCGGCTGGTAGGAGATGGCGATATCGGCCTCGCCGGCGGCGACGAGGCGGGGCGGGGCGCTCGGATCGGCCGGCGGGATGATTTCCACCTCAAGGCCTTCCTCGGCGAAATAGCCCTTCTCCTCGGCAATGACGAGGGGGGCGTGATCTGGATTGACGAACCAGTCGAGAAGGACGGTGAGGCGCTCGGCAGCGGCGGCCGGGCTCGCCAGGAGCAGAAGCGAGAGAAGACAAGCGAAGAAACGGGCGGTCATGGGGTTCCTTTCTTAAAGGGGGGATCGGGATCAGGCGGAGCGCGTCTCGCCCGGTACCCAGGCGATCAGGCGGGCCAGCAGTAGATCGACGGCAAGGCGCAAGAAGATCGCCATCGCCGCCAAAAGGAAGAGGGCGACGAAGACCTTGTCGGTCTGCATGCGGGCATTGGCCTGCAGCATGACGAAGCCGAGGCCGGCGGAGGCGCCGACCCATTCGCCGACGACAGCGCCGATGGGGGCGACGGAGACGGCCACACGCAGACCGGAGGCAAGCGAGGGCAGGGCGGCGGGAATGCGGATCAGCCGGAAGGTGGCGGCGCGCGAGGCGCGGTTGAGGCGGGCGAGGTCGAGGAGGCCGGGATCGGTGCGTTTCAACCCGTCGGCGAAGGAGGTGGCGACCGGGAAGTAGATGATAAGCCCGGCCATGACGACCTTGGAGGCGATGCCGAACCCGAACCAGATGACCAAAAGCGGTGCGATGGCGAAGACCGGCAGCGCCTGGCTGGCCGCCAGGAGCGGCATGGCAAGACGCTCCAGCGTCGGCGAGGCGACGACGAGGATGGCGGTGGCGGCGCCGAAGGCGGTGCCGACGGCAAGGCCGACGATGATCTCGGCGAGGGTGACGCCGGCTTCGGAGAGGTAGTAGGCCGGCATCGCCAGGAAGGCGGAGAGGAGCGCGCTCGGCGCGGGCAGGATATAGGCTGGCACGCCGCTCGCCCGCACCAGGGCCTCCCACACAAAGAGCGAGAAGAGAAGGAGAAGAAGGCGCAAGCCGAAGATGCCCAGCACGAAGCCCTTTCTGGCATGGACCATGCGGTGCTGGAGAGACGGCCCGTCCCTTCGCCGGCATGACCCGGATCAGGTTCAAAGGGTTCGGCCGAGGTCACGGCCATCTCAGCGCGAACATTCGCGCACCCCTCGGATAGGCCCGTTGTAGCGCGAGAAAAGGGGGCTTGGAAAGGGCGTTCGGCGCATGGGTGCCGGACGGGTGACAAGCTGGCGCAAGACCGCTAGAGGCGAAATGATGTCCGTCCTGGCCGCGCCTTTCCGCTGGATCTTCAATCAGCCCTATCTGCTCCTGACGCTGGCGCCGCTTTTCTGGGCCGGCAACGCGGTGGTCGGCCGCGCGGTGGTGGAGGCCTTCCCGCCGGTGCTCCTGGCGCAGTTTCGCTGGATCGGCGCGGCGCTCCTCATCCTGCCCTTCGCCTGGCGCTACATCCGGGCCGACTTACCGGTCATCCGCCGGCATTTCTGGCCGCTGACGCTCCTGACCCTGAGCGGCATCACCGTCTTCAACACGCTGCTCTACACCGCGCTCGCCTATACGACGGCGCTTAACGTGGTGCTCTTGCAGGCGGCGATCCCGCTGGCCATCGCGCTCATCGTCTTCTTCCTCTACCGCGAGCGGCTGACCGGGGGGCAGCTCGCCGGCATCCTCGTCTCGCTCTTCGGCGTGGCCACCATCGTCTCGGGCGGCGATTGGCGCGTGCTGGCGGAGCTGGAGCTCAATCCGGGCGATGCCATCATGCTCTTCGCCGTCTTCGTCTACGGCCTTTACTCCTCGCTCCTGAAGCGCCGGCCGGCGCTGCACTGGCTGAGCTTTCTCGGCGTCACCGTCACTTGGGGGGCGATTCTCCTCCTGCCGGCGACGGCCTTCAGCCTGGCGCGCGGGGCGGAGGTGACGATAAGCGCCGGCACCTTACTCGCCGGCATCTACGTCATCCTGTTTCCCTCCGTCTTGTCCTATATCTGCTTCAACCGCGGCGTCGATCTCGTCGGCCCGAACCGGGCGGGGCCCTTCTTCCACCTGGTGCCGCTCTTCGGGGCGTTGATGTCGGTCGTGCTTCTCGGCGAGCCCTTCACGCTCGCCCATGCGGTCGGTGCCACCTGCATCCTCGGCGGCGTTTTCGTCGCCAGCCGCAGACGCAGGAATCGGGTGGAGCCGCCCGAGATGACGCCTTAATCCGCGCCAATGACCACCGGGACCATACCACCTGGCCGCCAGAGCGCGGCAGCGCTCTCCCTCGACCTTCAGAGCTGTGCACTGCTCATCCTCCTGTCGCTGCTATGGGGCGGCTCGTTCCTGTTCATGCGCGTCGCGGGCGAGGAGATCCCGGTCCTCACGCTGGTTTTCCTGCGCGTGGCGCTGGCGGCGCTGGCCCTGCATGCGGTGATCATCGCCAGCGGGCGGCGCTATCCGGCGAGCGGGCGGATCTACGGGCGGGCGCTCGTCATGGGCGTCGTCAACAACGCCATCCCCTTCACCCTCATCGTCTTCGCCACGGTGCGCATCGGAGCCGGGGCCGCGGCCATCCTCAACGCCATGACGCCGATCTTCACGGTGCTTCTGGCCCATCTTCTGACCGCCGACGAGAAGATGAACGCGCGCAAGATGACGGGGGTTCTTCTCGGCTTCGCCGGCGTTGCGGTGATGATCGGCCTGCCGGCGCTGCAGGGCCTTTCGCGCGAGCTTATCGCCGCGCTCGCCATGCTGGGGGCGACGACCGCCTACGGGCTTTCGGCCGTCATCGGAAAGGGCTTCCGCGAGGTCGATCCGGTCGTCGCCTCGGCGCTGCAGCTGACCGCCTCCAGCCTCATCATGGCGCCCATCGCTTTCGCCGTGGACGCGCCGCTTTCCCTGCCCATGCCGAGCTGGCCGGCCATTTTCTCAACCCTCGCCTTCGCGCTGTTTTCCACGGCGCTCGCCTATGTGCTGTTCTTCCGCATCCTGGCGCGGGCCGGCGGCACCAACGTGGCGCTGGTGACGCTGCTCGTGCCGGTCAGCGCGGTGGCACTCGGCGCCTTCTTCCTCGGCGAGCGGTTCGGGCTCGGCGAAATCGCCGGCATGGCGCTCATCGGCGCCGGGCTTCTGGCGATGGACGGGCGGGTGCTGGCAGCGCTGGCGCGCCGCAGCGGGCGGCCGGGAACGTGAGGGACTGAGGCTCAGCCCTCGGCTTCGACGAGACGCTGCTGGGCGCCGCGGTCACGCTCCTTGGCGGCGCGGACCATGGCTTTCTGCACCTTCTCGAAGGCCCGCACCTCCAGCTGGCGCACGCGCTCGCGCGAGACGTTGAACTCGCCCGACAGCTCCTCCAGCGTCAGCGGGTCCTCCGACAGGCGGCGGGCCTCGAAGATGCGCCGCTCGCGCTCGTCGAGCACCTCGATGGCCTCGCGCAACATCTCACGGCGCTGCTCCATCTCGTCCTGTTCAATGAGGCTCGCTTCCTGGCTCTGAGCACCTTCGTCGGAGAGCCAGTCCTGCCATTCGCCGCCACCCTCGCCCTCACCGGCGCGGATCGGCGCGTTCAGCGAGGCATCGCCGGAAAGCCGGCGGTTCATGGAGATGACCTCCTCCTCGCTGACCTTCAGCCGCTTGGCGATCTGCGCCACCTGCTCGGGACGCAAGTCGCCCTCCTCCAAGGCGGAGATCTGGCTTTTGGCCTTCCTGAGGTTGAAGAACAGCCGCTTCTGGTTGGCGGTGGTGCCCATCTTCACCAGCGACCAGGAGCGCAGGATGTATTCCTGGATGGCGGCCCTGATCCACCACATGGCATAAGTGGCGAGGCGGAAGCCCTTCTCCGGATCGAAGCGCTTGACCGCCTGCATGAGGCCGACATTGCCCTCCGAGATCACCTCGCCGATCGGCAGGCCGTAGCCGCGATAGCCCATGGCGATCTTGGCCACGAGCCTCAGATGGCTCGTCACCAGCTTGTGTGCGGCCTCGCGGTCGCCATGCTCCTGGTAGCTCTTGGCGAGGATATACTCCTCCTGTGGCTCCAGCATGGGGAACCTGCGAATCTCGTCGAGATAGCGCGACAATCCGCCTTCGGCGGACGACACGACCGGAATGTTGCCTGTGGCCATGATCGCTGCCTGTCAAAAGAATGGGTCAAGAGGATGGCGCGGGCGCTTTTATGCACCCTGCCAACAGCTGCGTCTCACGTTAACGGAAACACGCTGGTTCGCGTATCTCTGTGACATTTGTCACAAACCGGCTTGCGTCAAGCTTTGGTGCGCCGCGATGCAGCCGGCGGAGCGGCCCGCAGCGCCTCCACCAGCGCCGCCATATCGGCCTGCAACGGGCTCTCAAAGCGCATGATCTCGCCGCTTTTCGGATGGGCGAAGACGAGGAGCCTTGCATGTAGCGCCTGACGGCCCAGACGCTGCAGCGCCGCAGCCGCCGGCGCGGCAAGCCGCGCCGTCTTGCTTTGGAAGCCGGCGCCGTAGAGCGGATCGCCGAGAAGCGGATGGCCGATATGGGCCAGATGTACGCGGATCTGATGCGTGCGGCCGGTCTCCAGGCGGCAGGCGAGGAGGCTGACGAGATCGCCGGCAAAGCGCTCCTTCAGGCGATAATGGGTGAGGGCATGGCGCCCGCCGGGACGCACGGCGCGCTTCTCGCGGTTCTTCGGGTCGCGGTCCAAAGGCGCTTCGACGGTGCCGGCGGGGAGGGAAGGCACACCCCAAACGAGCGCGGCGTATTCGCGCTGAAGCGGGCCGGTGCGCCCGTGATCGGCGAATTGCGCGGCGAGCGCCTGGTGGGCGGCGTCGTTCTTGGCGACGACGAGAAGGCCGCTCGTCTCCCTGTCGAGGCGATGGACGATGCCGGGGCGCTTGACGCCGCCGATGCCGGAAAGGCTGCCGGCGCAATGATGAAGAAGGGCGTTGACGAGGGTTCCCTCATAGGCGCCGGGGGCGGGATGCACGACCATGCCGGCCGGCTTGTCGACAACGATGATATCGGCATCCTCATAGACCACGTCGAGGGCAATGGGTTCCGGCGCGGGCACGGCCTCTTCCGGTGCCGGCAGGCGCACCTTGACCGCCTCGTCCGGTTTGACCCGGTAGCCGGGCTCGTCTAGTTTCCGCCCGCCGACGCGCACATGGCCTTCCTTAATGAGCGTCTTGAAGCGGGTGCGCGAGACGCCCTTCTCGCGGCCGGCCAGAAAGGCGTCGAGACGCTGCCCCGTCTCGGCGGCATCGACGGTGTAGTTCAACAGCCTTTCCTGCGGAGACATGCAGCCCAACCGTCCCAACGATCCCCGCCTTGCCCGTGCGGCGCCGCGCCACGAGGCGGAGGAGGAGCCGCTCGACCCGGCGGCCGAGCGTGTGCGCCGGCGCCTGGTGCGTCTCCTGATGATTTCCTTCGGCACCCTTTTCCTCGGCTTTGTCGCCGTGTTCGGGGCGATTGTCTACAAGCTCGGCCTTTTCGGCGGGCCGCAGGAGCAGCCACAGGCGCCGAGCGCGGCTCCCTCGCCGCCGCTGCCGGTCGGCGGGCCGACCAGCGCGTTGATGCCCGTGCCGGAAGGGGCGCGCATTCTCTCCACGGCGATCGACGGGAGCCGCATCCTCCTCCATCTGCAGGGCAGGGATGGGGATGAAGAGCTCCTGGTCGTCGATGCGGCGAGCGGGACGATCGTCAACCGGCTTACTCTGGTGCGGGTGCCCTAGAGAAGTCAGTCCGAGAGCGGCTCGGGCCCTGGCAAGACGAGGGCGTGGCGCGCCATCTGCCTCGCTTTTCGGCTTGACAGATTTGAATCGAATGACGGCGAAATGACTTGCCGACAGGGCCGGCGGGCGGGCTCCAGCACCCCGTCCCCGCAATTCACCGCCATCAACCCGACGCGTTTGCGCCAGCGCGCGCTTTGGAGCATGCTTCAGTCGTCGCAAGGGATCGTCTTCGGAAGGTTCCTTGGAGCCAAGCTGGACCGATTGGGCTGGCGATGACCCGGCCTTCACGGGCGGGGCGGACCCAGCCTGACGGTTCGAGGCGGCACGACATTCGCCGATCTGGCGTTTTCGCGGTGCGGGCTTCAGCCAGCGTCGCAAAAGCGAACGGGCGGCGGATCCGGCGGCAAGCCTTCGGGCGGCTGCCGATAGGGGCCAGAGGCGCGAGCCTCTGGCCCTTGTCTTTTCGCGGCTTTCGACGCCGACCTTTTCCGCGCCTCCGTCTTGTTGCTCTTGTCCGACCCGGCAGTTCCGGCCCGGCGACGGCCAAGAGGTGCAGCCGCCTGCGGCCTGGCACGCCGGCATCGGGCGCCGCCGCCGCAATGTCCGCAAGGCGAACTCTTGGGCTCATCCGCGATCTAGATGTGCGCTTGCAAGAGGCCGAGCAAGGAGGCGCGGCGCGAACCAAGACCAGGCACAAAGATTGTGCCAAGGCGGCTTGCGCCCGCCGGGTCGGAACGCTATATCCGCTGCCGCTGCTCCCTTCGTCTAGCGGTCTAGGACGCCGCCCTCTCACGGCGGAAACAGGGGTTCGAGTCCCCTAGGGAGTACCAGCAATTTCAATAACTTAGCGCCTTTAGCGTCCCTCCCGTATCCAACAAATTTCCAATATTGGACGGACATGAGGGCAACGATTCCGCGCGGGGCGATCGCCCGCATGGACTTCCGATCCGTGCCCTTTCCCGAGTGTGGATAGCGTTCCGGCCTTAACGCGCGGCCAGGGCATGCAGGCATGCGGATGTAACCTCGCTGGTGAACGCTCGAATTCCCCCACCCGCGACCTATCAGACCTCCCATGGTGGAGGAGCCCCGCTCTCATAACGCATAGAATTTGCACTAATTCGACGAGTTGAATACCGTCCCTCCCTGAGAGGGAGAGCGGATATGACACACGATAGAGAATATTCCGACGGTTATGGCTTGGATGGCCAAAAAACACGTGATTTCAATAGTCTTCTTGTTTCCCAAGAACTCGACCTTCGCCGTGTGCTAGTACTGCGCCATAGCTCTTCCGATTCCAGCCTAAAGAATAGTCTACCTTACCTCGCAGGCAAAAAGCCAATTGCGTGCCACGCGCTACCTATGAGCGAATGCAAGCGCGAAGCCGTCAGCGGCCTATCCGTCAAACGGGCAGCGCGGGCCAGAACGAGCGTGGCAACCTCATCTTGGGCGTCTGGCGGCGTGCGCAGCAAGGCCGCGTCCAGAACGTTGCGCAGATCGTCGGGAAACTGGATTTCGGGCATGGAGTCACCTCAATGAAAAAGCGGGGCGAAAGCGCCTTATGAACGCTGCCGCCCCGAATTTGCGCACCCCCGTCAGGAGATGAAAAACGTAGTGCGCTGCCAGCCGTTCTTGCGGACACCTGCTGGCCGGTCCGGCCGGCTTCATGACCCGGTGCCGACAACCGGCCTGCGCCAGCCGAAAGAAGGCGCAGGGACCGCCCGGCGAGCGGAGAAGAAACACTCGCCGGGAATTCACTCACAAAGCCTGGAAAGCAGCGAAAGCTTCGGGGTCCTCACGCCGCGCTCGACGCATCGCCTCGGTACGCGAGCATTTGTCGCGGTCGGCAATAGCGCCGACCAGAATATCCCAGTTGCGAGCTGCCTGTGGCATAGCGCCCGCCTTCCGCGCCTCATCAACCCGCTTGGCGATTTGCTCTTCACCTTCGCGCTGGAACGAATCGTACAAGTCTGGGTGGCGCGCTGCCGCTTTCGACATCGCTTTGTGCCGGGGACAGCTTTCGGCCTTCGCGATGGCAGCGACGGCGTCGTCGAAGGTGTCGAAGGACGCAATTTTGGTAAGATTCATATCTGGCTCCTCATGATCGTCGGCGCGCTTCATGATGACCATCTTGGCGTGCGCCTGAGCTGGAACATCCACGGCCGAGATTTCCTCGATCTGAAAATCCCGCATGATCTTGCGTTTGATGGTCATCGTCAGCTCCATACACTCAATCCGTAGCCGAGAAGGGATGCGCGCCAGCCCGCCTCATATTCAGCGATCTGGCGGGCTCTGAGCGAATCCACGCGCTTGCGGCGGGCCTCGCGACGGTCGCCGGTCGCGTCGAGTTTTATGGATTGCTGCCAAAATGAGTCCGCGATTTCGAGGGCCCGCTGACGGATATACGCTCGGTCTCCTCTTGAAATTTCACCCCCACCCCCGTCGGTCATGATCGGGCCAACGGCGAGGTCCTCTTGCAGCATCAGCCTGAGTTCGGCGAGCTGGCGCTTTTCTGCCCGCAACTCCTGCGCCTGATAGCTCGCATTCCCTGCCGCTTTGAATTTGCGAGCTACGTCTTCCGCATGATGGTCGAGAGCCGCGATTTCGGCCTGAACGGTTTTCCGGTGGCGGCGGGCGTCTTCATCAGCTTCCTTCGCCTTCGCCGCGAGTTCGGCTTTGGTCGGCTCTCGGGTGGGCAAACGCATGCCCTCGCTAGGGCCGACAGCGACCACTCCGGCAAGCTTCCTGCCGATCCAACGGCGGCGGATGGAGCCGGTTTCTGGGTGGCAGTATTCCGCCTCCAAGCGCTCCATCTGCTGGGGTGAAAGGGTCATCTAGTTCTCCTTCTATGGGACGCGGCGTCATCTCGACGCTGCTTTTGTGTACGGGCCTCAGTCGGCCTCCGGGTTGTCTGGGATTAGCCACGGCGGCCGAACGAAAATGGGCCGCTCCGGCGTGATGGAGCCGTGCCCGTCGAAGGCTCTCGGCCCGACATAGGCTTGAGGTCGGCTCAGAGGCTGCGTGACGGACTTTTCACGCTTGGGCTCTGCCACCCTATCAGCCGCTCCGTTCGACTCCTCAGCGGCCGTCTCAGCGGGCTGAGGGCGCAGGCGGCGGATCGGGCGCTTGGTTGGCTTCACCGGTGCGGCGCCTTCCCGTTCACAGCTAGGCCGCCAGCCCTGCGCTCGGAGATGGGATTCATACCTGCCAGGGTTGGCGTTAGCGCGCAGCTGCTCGGCTTCGCGGCGGCGCTGCTCAGTCGCTTCGGCCTTCACGGAGGCGAGCAATTTCGGGATATCAATACGCGACCCGCCCGGAACGCCTTCGAGCGAATGGACCAAAACGCGATGTTCGATTTCGTCAAGGTCCGCGAGCAACCCGACCGCCGCCATCGTCCGGCGACGTGCCACCTGTTGAAGGATCGTGGATGCGGTCAGAACTGGCATGTTCAGGCGGCTTCCTCGCCCCGTAGCGGTGAAGACAGATTCGAAGACAGCGACGCTCTACGTCCGCCCGGAGCGAATACGGAGAACCTTTCAGCCCGAAAACGGACCGACTTTCAACGCGCGGGTGACGGACGTCGTCTTCAAGGGAACGTATGCAAACTTGTTCCTGGAAGCTGGCCGGGGCGAGAAGCTTCGCATGGTCGATATTCCGGAATCTCACCGGCTCACGCCACGTGTTGGCGATTCTCTTAACCTGACCGTCGACGAAGACGCTTGTTTGGTGTTCTGAGTGTTTGATCCCGGTATTTGATGGAGTGGATCGAGCGTGAACCGTTGGGGCTCGATTGCCCATTGCTTTCAGATTGACCTGCTCGCCGATTTGTCCGCGTTCATAAGTTAGCTCTGTTCACGTTGTGGTCCGTTCTGGGCCGGGTTGCAAATTGGTGCGGTGCGCGCCCCGGCGAGGTCGCGGCGGTCGTAGAGCCATCTGAGCTCCTGCAGGCAGTCGTCGTCGGCCTTGCGCGGCAGGTGGTCGGGCGCGTTTCTCAAAAAGTGCACGCAGCAACGCTGATAGGCGACACCTGCAAGAACCTCCCGGATCGCCGCGCGCAGGCCCGCATGGTCGTCGGCGACAACGAACTCCACGCCGTTGAGGCGGCGGCTCTTCAGGGCGAGCAGGAAGTCCTTCCAGGCTGGGCTGCTCTCGAGGTTGGCCATCTCCACGGCGAGCGCCATGGCCGCCCTCGTCAGGCGAGCCAGCGCCTCAGCGCATCGATCGTCACCATCGGCTCGCCGTCGCCTTTGCCGGCAAGGTGGTGGTAAGGCGCTTCGGCCTCTCCCAGGTCGCTGGTGACCGCCAGGGCGCCGCCGAAATCGTCCTGCCTGGTGTAGAGGCTCGGTGTCACCACTGTGGCGATGCCGGCGGCGCGTGCGGCGGCAAGGCCGTTGTGCGAATCCTCAAGGGCAACGCAGTCTTCTGCCCGCAGACCCAGACGATGGAGGACATAGGCGTAGATGTCAGGCGCGGGCTTCTTGGCCGGCACGACATCGCCCGCCCCGATCGCTGCGAAGGCGGTCGCCGCGTCACCGCCCAGCGTCGCTTCCAGCAACGCCTCGACATTCTCCAGGCTGGTGGTCGTGGCGATGGCGACCGGAACGCCCGCCTCGGTCGCGTCGCGCAGCAGGCGGGCGACGCCAGGCCGTAAGCTTGCTTGGCCGTCTGCGACCATCGCCGCATAGCGTTGCGTCTTCGCCGCGTGCAGGGCGGCGATGTCGACCTTGCCGGGATTGAGCGGCGCATGCGCCGCGAGGAAGTGCGAAAGCCGCTCCTTGCCGCCGGCGACGGCGAGCAGCTCGCCATAGAGCGAACGGTTCCAGCGCCACGGCAATCCGGCCGCGGCGAAAGTCTCGTTGAACGCGTTTCGGTGAAGCTCCTCCGTTTCCGACAAGGTACCATCGACGTCAAAAATCAACGCGGCCAGCATCGCCCCTCCTGCAACCTCGCTCGCGGCCTTGAGAATCGGCCTGTCCCCTTCCTTTATGCCCAGCCTTTTACACGGGCGAGGCATGCGCATCATCACCTGCGGCGCGGCTAGGCCTCGCCGGTCTGTTTCGCCGCACCCCGGGAGCTGACGCTCGGTGCCGTCGTCCACTTCCTCCCGTCTCTCCGGCAATGTTGTCTCGCCCACAATCCGCTACGCCGCCGCAGGTCTCGTCGAAGGCAAATGGGCGGGCCGGCACAATGAGCCATACGGGGTGCGCCCGCCTTCGACGCTGTGCATCTGTGCTCTTGCGGAGCCCAAAGAGCCTGAACTTCCGGGCGATGAGGGGTGGGCAGCTCTTGAACGCCGGCAATCGGCCTTGGATGGAGAAACCCGAGCTCTTCCGTCAGATGGTCCAACAGGTTCGGGCGGGCAAGAACATTGCGTACATACGAGCGACGCCAGGCGGCCGAAAGATCGCGAAAATCCGTAGTCGTTTTAGAGCCTAGGGAGCTCATGGGGTTCTCGTCCTCCGGAAAGTGCCATTCTGCGCCCAGGTCACGCTCGCCCGCCGCGTCGCCAAGCCTCGCCGGCGCTCAGTCGCCGGCAATGTCGACGACGACCTTGCCGATCCTGTCGGGATGCTCCAGCCGCGCCAGGGCGTCCTCGATGCGATCGAGGGGAAAGACGCTGTCGATACGCGGCGTGAGCGCGCCGGTCTGAAAGGCGGCGAGGAGCCGACGCAGCTCCTCCACGCTGCCGAGCGTGGAGCCATGCACGGATAGCTGGCGCACGAACAGGCGCTGAATCTCGGCGGAGGGATGGCCGCCCGTGGTGGCGCCGCAGGTGACGAGATGACCGCCGCGGCGCAGGCTGCGCAGCGACTGGCTCCAGCTCGCCTCCCCGGAATTGTCGATCACGACGTCGGCGCCCTCGCCGCCGGTCAGCGCCGCAACGGCCTTGACGACATTCTCGCTGCGGTAGTCGACGACCTCAATGCCGAGGCTGCGAAAATGCGCCGACTTGGCCTCGCCCCCGGTGGTGGCGATCACCCTGGCACCTGCCATCAGAGCAAGTTGGATGGCGGCGTAGGATACGCCCCCGGCCGCCCCCTGCACGAGCACCGTCGCGCCGGGATGGACCGGTGCCTTGCCGAAAACCATCCGCCAGGCGGTGAGATAGGCGACGCCGAGCGCGGCGGCCGCATAGATGTCGGCCGTGGCGGCCAGGGGCAGGAGCGAGGTCTGCGGGACCGCCAAGTACTGCGCAAAGGTGCCGTCGCGGTGCTCGCCGAAGATGCTGGCGCGCAGGCAAAGCGGCTGCTCTCCCGCCAGGCAGTGACGACAGCTTCCGCAGAAGACATACGGGTAGATGATGGCGCGCTCGCCTTTGCGAAAATGCGAATCGGCGTCGCATTCCAGCACCTCGCCGATCCCGTCGACGCCCATCGTCTGAGGCAGGCTATGGCTGATCCCGGCGCCGCTGTCGCGCATGTAGAGGTCGACGCGGTTGACCGAGGCGGCGATCATGCGCAGGAGAACGAAGCCCTGCGGCCTTTCCGGCTCTGGAATATCTACGACCCGAACGCCGCCGCGCCCCCGCTCCATCAGCCTGACAGCCTGCATCGCCCGCTCCCTTGTTATGGCTTATACGTAAATATATTTGCTCAATTGGTGCAAGGGGCGGGTGCGATAGCCGATCCTCTGACCTTTCGTTCTTCGCAGCCTCCTATTGAGCTGCCGAAAAGGTAAACGGATGCCGCGAGCGAACGAATCCCGAACCGGATCCTGCCTTGCCAATAACGACAATATATTGTCATATATCGCATGCTTTGGCGGGAGGATTCCATGGCTCTGGACCAGGAGACGCGCGCGCAGCTGATCGCCGCGATCCGACGTTTTGTGAAAGAGCGGCTGATGCCGAACGAAGCGCGCGTCGCGCAAGAGGACGCGATCCCGCAGGAGATTCTGACGGAGATGCGCGAGCTCGGCCTTTTCGGCATCTCCATCGGCGAGGAATATGGTGGCCTTGGTCTCAACATGGAGGAGGAGGCGCTGCTGATGTTCGAGCTCGGCCGGGCCGCGCCGGCCTTTCGCTCCGCCTTTGCGACCAATGTCGGCATCGGCTCGCAGGGCATCGCCCTCGACGGTACGGAAGAGCAGAAGGCGCGCTACCTGCCGCGCCTTGCTTCGGGAGAGCTGATCGGTTCCTTCGCTCTGACCGAACCGGATGTCGGCTCCGATGCCGCCAGCGTGCGCGCCACCGCCCGGCGCGAGGGCGATCACTACCTGCTCAACGGCACCAAGCGCTTCATTACCAACGCGCCGCAGGCGGGTCTGTTCACGGTGATGGCCCGCACCGATCCGCAGCGCCCCGGCGCGGCCGGCGTCTCAGCCTTTGCCGTGGAGGCCGGGGCGCCCGGCCTGACGACCGGGACGCCGGAGCGCAAAATGGGCCAGCAGGGCGCCCATATCTGCGACGTCATCTTCGAGGATTGCCGCGTCCCTGCGGAGGCCCTGATCGGCGGCGTGGAGGGCCGGGGCTTCAAGACGGCGATGAAGGTGCTCGACAAAGGGCGGTTACACATTGCCGCCTCCTGTGTCGGCCTCGCCGAGCGGATGATCGACGACATGCTCGCCTATGCGGTGGAGCGCCGGCAGTTCGGTCGCCCGATCGCCGAGTTCCAGCTTCTGCAGGCGATGTTCGCCGATTCGCGCGCGGAGGCCCTTGCGGCCCGCGCCATGGTGCTTGAGACCTCGCGCCGACGCGACGCTGGCGAGGACGTCGGCGTGGAGGCAGCCTGCGCCAAGATGTTCGCCTCAGAGATGGTCGGCCGCGTCGCCGACCGCAATGTGCAGGTGCATGGCGGTGCGGGCTATATCCGCGAATACCGGGCCGAGCAGCTCTTCCGCGATGCGCGGCTCTTCCGCATCTACGAGGGAACGACGCAGATTCAGCAGGTCATTATCGCCAAGGCGATGGTGGTCGAAGCGCGCGAGCGCGCCGGCTTGCTATAGGTGCGGCTCCGGATCGAGTGTCTTGAAGTTTTGCAAGAGCTTGTGAAGGTAATGCGTCATGTGGATGCGATCGGTAGTGGAGAACCCCTCCAGCGCGTCGCTGTAGAACTGGGATATCCGTGTCCGCAACTCGTTCTCCCACAGCATCTTTCCCTTGCGAGTCATGTGGATCAGGCGGCTGCGGCTGTCGCTGGGTGAGACGCTGCGCTCGATCAGGCCCTGGGCTTCCATGCGCGACAGGACACCGGTCAGGTTCTGCCGGCTGACAAGAAGGAACTTGGCCAGATCGCTGACGGCGATGCCGGCCTCGTAGCCTTCTCGCGACAAGGCGCCGAGCACCGCCCATTGCTGCGTGGTGACGCTGAAGTCGTCCAGCGCCTTGGTGCCGGTTTTATGCAACATATTTGCGCATTGGTAGAGCCGGAAGAAAAGCCGATTGCTCAGCTCGTCGAGGCGCGGCGCGGATTGTTCCGTGATTTCCATCATTTGGCCAATATCTGCCTGCTTGCGCCGTCCGTCAACTCTCGGATGGTCTAGTTCATATGAGTAAATATCTTGACATAAAATACTGCGGCGCGCTAGGTTTGCGAACGAGGGGCAAGGCGCGGAGAAGCGGCCGGTCCCCGCTGCGGGGCGAACAAGAACAGGGCTCTGTCAGCGCAAGAGATCACCGCGCGCGGAACGGGGAGCGAGTTGTTGAGGGGATTAGAAGGTAAAGTTGTTGTCGTAACCGGCGGCGCCGGCGGCATCGGCAGCGAGACGTGCCGGCGTTTCGCCGAGGCGGGGGCGGCGGTCGCCGTGCTCGACCGCGACGAGGCTGCGGCTCGCACGCTTGCCGAGCGTATCGCCGGTACCGGCGCAAGCGGTGTGGCGGTCGGCGTCGATCTCACGGATTTGCCTGCCACGCAGGCGGCCGTGGCGGAGGTGGAGGAGGCGCTCGGGCCGATCGACGTCCTCATCAACAATGCCGGCTGGGATGTCTTCACGCCGTTTCTGAAGAGCGAGCCCGATTTCTGGGCCAAGATTATCGACATCAACCTGCGCGGCGTGCTCAACGTCACCCATCCGGTGCTTAGCCGCATGGCTGAGCGCGGCTCGGGCCGGATCGTGTCGATCGCCTCCGACGCGGCCAGGGTCGGCTCTTCCGGGGAATCGGTCTATGCCGCCTGCAAGGCCGGGCTGATCGCGCTTTCCAAGACGCTCGCCCGCGAGCATGCGCGTCAAGGCATCACCTTCAACGTCGTCTGTCCGGGGGTGACGGCGACGGACATGCTGGAAGTCTTCCTGGAGGGCGCCGGCGACAAGGAGAAGCTGCGCACCGCCTTCACCCGCGCCGTGCCTATGGGCCGCCTCGGCCGGCCAGAGGATGTTCCCGGCGCGATCCTCTTCTTCGCCAGCGACGACGCGGCCTTTATCACCGGACAGGTGATATCCGTCTCCGGCGGCTTGACGATGCATGGCTGAGGGCGGGGACATGGAATATCAGGACATTCTTTACAGCGTGCAGGACGGGGTGGCGTACGTCACCATCAACCGCCCGGACAAATACAACGCCTTTCGCGGCAAGACCTGCGAAGAGCTGATCGCCGCCTTCAACACGGCCGGCTGGGACAAATCGGTCGGCGTCATCGTGCTCGCGGGCGCCGGCGACAAGGCGTTCTGTACCGGCGGCGACCAATCCGCCCATGAAGGCCAGTATGACGGACGCGGCACGATCGGGCTGCCGATAGAGGAGCTGCATTCCATCATCCGCGACGTGCCGAAGCCGGTGATCGCCAAGGTGCAGGGCTTCGCCATCGGCGGCGGCAACGTCCTGTGCACGATCTGCGACTTCACTATCGCGGGCCAGAAGGCCGTTTTCGGCCAGGTCGGCCCGAAGGTCGGCTCGGTCGATCCGGGCTTCGGCACTGCCTTTCTGGCGCGTGTCGTCGGCGAGAAGAAGGCCAGGGAAATGTGGTACCTGTGCCGGCGCTACTCGGCCGAGGAGGCACTGGCGATGGGGCTGGTGAACGCCGTCGTGCCGAACGAAGAGCTCGATGCGGAAGTCGGGCGCTGGTGCGCCGACATCCTGGAGAAGAGCCCGACAGCGATCGCCATCGCCAAGCGCTCTTTCAACATGGACAGCGAGCATATCCGCGGCATCGCCGGAATGGGGATGTACGCGCTCAGCCTCTACTACGACACCGAAGAAAGCAAAGAGGGCGGCAAAGCGTTCAAAGAGAAGCGCAAGCCCGATTTCCGCAAATTCACCAAGCAATAAACCGTTCATGACAGCGGAGGGAGGAAGTAATGTTGATGAAGAAGGTTGCAGCTAGGATTGTGTTGGCGGCGGCGGCGGCCGGGGTCGCCGGCGCGGCCTGGGCCGAGGACGGGCCGATCAAGGTCGGCTTTGTCGGCGGGCTCACAGGGGCCTGCGCGGCGCTGGTGGAAGACGAGCTGAATGCCGTGCGCATGGGCGTGGACGAGCTCAATGCGGCGGGCGGCATTCTCGGCCGGCAGGTGGAACTCGTCGTTCGCGATAGCCAAACCAAACCCGACGAGGGTGCCAAACAGTCCCGCGAACTCATCGTCGGGGAGGACATCGACCTACTCACCGGCGTGTGCTCGTCCTCTGTCATGCTGGCGATGACGGCCGTCTCCAAAGAGCTGAAGGTGCCGTTCTACTCCGCTATCGGCTCCACGCAGAAGGCCAATGTGGAAGCCTACCAGCCCTATTTCTGGCAGGTTCAGGCCAACGCCACCATGGAAGCCGTCGCGGCGGCCGAATATGTCGCGAAGAAACCTGAGTGGCGACGCATCGTCCCGATGGGCTTCGACTACGAATGGGGTCACAGCTCGGTCGACGCCTTCACGACGCATCTGAAGAAGCTGCGTCCTGAGATCGAGATCACCGATCCGATCTTTCCGAAGGTCGGCGAGGCCAACATGGCCCCCTACATTACCGCCGCCCTGGCCAAGCAACCCGATGCGATCTTCGCCGCGGTGTTCGGCGGCGGATTGGCGAGCCTCATCAAGCAGGGCCAGGGCTATGGCATGTTCGAGCGCTCCAACCTCGTCACCCTGCTGACGGTGGACGCCCTGCAGTCCATGGGCGACGCCATGCCCAAGGAGCGCGTCTTCGGCGTGGCGCGTGCGCCCTTCTTCGCCATCGAGGACAGCGAGGACGCCCGCGCCTTCATCGCGCATTATCGCAGCAAGTACGGCGAGTATCCGACCGACTGGTCCATCAACGGCTATGACGGCCTAATGTTCTACGCCGCAGCAGCGGAGGCGGCCGGAAGCGTGGAGCCGGATGCGCTGATGAAGGCGGTGCACGAAATCACCTTTGACGGGCTGCGCGGCAACGCGCTCAAGGTGCGCGCCTTCGACGGCCAGATGAACGCCCCGTCCTATGTCGGCGAGGTGAGCTTTGAGGACGGCTACGACTTCGCGATCATGAAGAACGTGGAGGTCTATGCGGGCGAGGCGCTGATGTGGCCGGAGGAGACCATCCAGGCCGCGCGCGACGCCGCCAAGTAGAACCGTCAAGACATCGCCCTCCGGCTGTCGGGCTCCGACGCCGGAGGGCAACGGTAACGTTCATGATCCTTGTCCAACTCGTCAACGGGCTGATGGAAGGCATGATGCTCTTCCTCATCGCCTCGGGCCTGACACTGATCTTCGGTGTCTCGCGCATCATCAACTTCGCGCACGGCTCGCTCTACATGCTGGGTGCCTTCCTCACCTGGCAATTGGTGCCGCTGCTGGCACCTGGAACGGTCGCGGGCTTTTTTGGCGCCGTGCTCCTCTCGGCGGTCCTCGTGGCCGTGATAGGGACCATCTTCGAGATGCTGATCCTGCGCCGCATCTACGGCGCGGACACCCTGATGCAGCTCATCATCACCATCGCGCTCGTCTTCATTCTGCGCGATGCGGTGCGAACCATCTGGGGCCCCAACAGCCTCTCCGTACCGATGCCGGACGCCATGATGGGCGCCCTGGTCATCGGCGACAACTTCTTCCCGATCTTCCCCTTCGTCATCTTCGGCGCCGGCCTGGTCGTGGTGCTGGCGATGATCCTCGTCATCCACTTCACGCGCGCCGGCATCCTCCTGCGCGCCGCGACCGACGATCGAGGCATGGCCAGCCTTCTGGGCGTCAACGAGAAGCTGGTTTTCACGCTGGTCTTCGCGGCCGGCTGCTTCCTGGCCGGCCTCGCCGGCGGCATGGCCGCGCCCTACGGCGACGTGAACTATCTCCTCGATACGACGGTGATCGTCTCCGCCTTCATCGTTTGCGTCATCGGCGGCCTGGGCAATCTCTACGGCGCGCTGGCAGGTGCCATGGTCGTGGGAGTCACCAAGGCGATGGGGGTGATGTTCTTCCCGCGCCTGGCCATGGTGCTGATCTTCCTGATCATGGCCGCGGTCCTGGTCGCCCGCTCGCTCGGCCGCCAGGCAGGGCCAGCGCGATGATGGCGCGTCTTGCGCGCGCGGAGATGCCGCGCCTCCGCCAGATGCTCTTCGTCGCGGGCGCCGTTGCCGCGCTGGAGGCGGTGAACCGGCTCACCGGGGTCAGCGGCTCGCTGCTGGTGGCGGAGATCATCATCATGATGGTGTTCGCCTCCAGCCTGAACCTGCTCATGAGCTTCGGCCACATGGTCTCCTTCGGTCATGCCGCCTATTTCGGGCTGGGCTCCTACGGCTTTGCGCTGGCGATCACACGCTTCGACGTGCCGGCCGAGGCGGCGCTTGTCTTCGGCCCGCTCCTGGCCGGGATCGGCGGCCTCGTCTTCGGGGCGCTCTGCGTGCGCCTTACCGAGATCTATTTCGCCATGCTGACCCTGGCCTGCGCCCAGATCACCTATACCGTGCTCTTTCAATGGTACGATTTTACCGGCGGCGATACCGGGCTCACCGGCTTCATGACGCCGCGCTTCGGGCTGAGCGAGGCGAACTTCGCCTCGGCCGCCATGGTGCTGGCGCTCGTGTGCCTCTACGTCTTGTGGCGTGTCGTCCATTCACCCCTCGGCCTTGCCATCCGCTCGGTTGGCCAAGACCGCTATCGCGCCGAGGCGCTCGGCCTCAGCCCGCGCCGGGTGCAACTGGTGGCCTTCGTGATCTCGGCTTTCTTCGCCGGCGTCGCCGGCACCCTGTTCGCGGTGTTTCACGGCAATGCGTTCCCGGACTACGCCGGGCTCGGCTTCACCCTGGACGCGCTCATCATGGTCGTGCTCGGCGGCCTCAACAGCTTCCTCGGCGGGGTTTGGGGAGCGCTCGTCTACACGCTCCTGAAGAACTTTGTGCCGCTGATGACCGCGCATTGGGAGCTCATTCTCGGCCTTATCCTGCTGGCGATCGTCCTCGTCATGCCGCACGGGCTCGCCGGTGGCGTCAAACGCCTCGCCGGGATGCTGGGGTGGGGGGCGCTGCGATGACGCAACTGCGTTCAGACCTGATCCTGACGGCGCGCGGCCTGCGCAAGACCTACGGTCAGTTCGTGGCGCTCAACGACGTGAATTTTGATCTGAGGGGCGGCGAGAAACACGCTCTGATCGGACCGAACGGGGCCGGCAAGTCGACGTTCATCAGCTGTGTCGCCGGGCAGCTGCCGGGCGTTGAAGGGGCGGTCCTGTTCCGAGGCCGGGATATCGGCTCGCTGCGCCCGCACCAGCTTGCGCATCGCGGCATCGGCCGGACCTTCCAGATCAGCCGGACCTTCCTGCAGATGACGGTCCTGGAAAACATGACCGCGGCCTATGTGATCGCCGCCGACAGTTGGACGAGCCTGCGCCGTCGCGTATTGGCGCGCCAGCAGGACAAGGCCGCCAACATGCTGCGCATCATCGGCCTGTCGCAGCGCGCCCACGAGCGCGTCCTGGATCTGCCCCTCGGCGAGCGCAAGCGGTTGGAGTTCGGAATGGCGTTGGCCGGCGATCCCGACCTGTTGCTGCTCGACGAGCCCACCGCCGGCATGAGCATCAAGGAGCGCCATCACCTGATGGACTTCGTGGCGGAGCGCATCGACGCGACGGGCAAGACGCTGCTCTTCGTGGAGCACGACATCGACGTGGTGCTGAAGATCGCCAGCCGCGTCACGGTGATGGTGCGCGGCGGCATCTTGGTGGAGGGAACGCCCGCCGAGATCGCCGCCAACAAGGAGGTGCAGGCCGTCTATCTCGGGGAGGCGCATTGATGCTGCGCCTGGAGAACGTTCACGCCTCCTACGACAAGAGCGAAGCGTTGCGCGGCATCGATCTCAGTGTGACGCCGGGCGAGGTGGTCTGCCTCATCGGACGAAACGGCGTCGGCAAGACCTCCACCATGCGCGCCATCGTGCAGGACCAGATCACCGTCACGCAGGGGCGGGTGAGCTTCGAAGACAGCGACCTTGTCGGGCTGAGGCCCTACCAGATCGTCCGTCGCGGGGTCGGCTATGTCCCGGAGGACCGGCGCGTCTTCCAGTCGCTTTCCGTCCTTGAGAACCTGCGCGTGCCAAGCGCGAAAGCTGCGGGACGCCGACAATGGTCGCTCGACGACGTCTTCGCGCTGTTCCCCCAGCTGTACGAGTACCGCAGGCGTACCGCCGGCGTGATGAGCGGCGGCGAGCAGCAGATGCTGTCGATCGCTCGCTCGCTGCTCACCAATCCGCGGCTGTTGCTTCTCGACGAGCCGCATGAGGGCCTCGCTCCCAAGGTCGCTGAGGAGGTGGTCGGGGCCATCATCGAACTGAAGGCCGAAGGTGTGGCCATGCTCGTCTCCGAGCAGGCGCTGCACACCATCCGCCGCTGCGCCGACCGCGTCTATGTCGTCGATCGCGGGCAAACCGTCTGGGATGGCACGGTGGAGGAATTCTATGCCCATCCCGAGATCACCGAGAAATACCTGATGGTCCAGTAGCCGCAGGGAAGCGACGAGAGCATGCACAGCATCTATGAGACCGACGAGCTCTCGGCCATTCGCGAAGTGGCGCGCAAATTCGGCATGGAGCGGTTGCGGCCGGGCTATCGGGCGCGCGAAAGCGCCGGCAAGTTCGAGCCGGAGCTCATTCGCGAGCTGGGCGAGCTCGGGCTGATCGCTCCGGAGCTGCCGGAGGCATTCGGCGGCTCCGGCGCCGGCGCGATCTGCTCGGGCGTCGTTTGCGAGGAGTTGGCGCGCGCCGATTTCAGCTTCGGCTATATCCCCCTTCTGGCCTCGCTCAACGGACAAATCCTCGCCGCCCATGCGCGCCCGGAAGTCGCCCGGCAATGGCTGCCCAGGGTGACGGCGGGCGAGATCGTGATTGCCCTGGCGCTCACCGAGCCGAAGGGCGGCTCCGACGCTGCCGCTCTGGCGCTGCGCATGGAGCGGCAGGGCGAGGAATATGTCCTCAACGGGGAGAAGACCTCCATCTCCGCCGCCGATCAGGCCGCCGCGGCGATCGTTTTCGCGCGCACCGGCAGATCGGAGGACAAGGCGCGCGGCATCTCCGCCATCCTCGTGCCGATGGATCTGCCGGGCATCAGCACGACACGCTTTCAATGCATGGGCCAGCGCGCCATCGGCCGCGGTTCGATCTTCTTCGACAATGTACGCGTGCCAGCGCAGAACCTGCTCGGCAGCGAGAATGCCGGCTTCGTGCAGGTCATGCAGGGCTTTGACTTCTCGCGCGCCCTCATCGGCCTGCAATGCATCGGTGTCGCCCAGCAGAGCCTCGAGGAGACCTGGGCCCATGTCGGCGAGCATCGGGCCTTCGGCCAGCCGCTCGCCGCCTTCCAGGGCGTCTCCCACCAACTGGCCGCCTTCGACACAAAGGTCCAGGCGGCGCGCCTGCTGTGTCTGCATGCGCTGTGGCTGAGGGACAACGGCGCCGCGCATACCGCCGAAGCCGCCATGAGCAAGTGGTGGCCGCCGCTTTTGGCCTACGAGACCGTTCATTGCTGTCTGCTGATGCACGGCCATTACGGCTATTCGGGCGAGCTGCCCTTCGAGCAGAGGTTGCGCGACGTGCTGGGCCTGCAGATCGGCGATGGCACCGCCAACATCATGAAGACGATCCTCGCGCGTCAGCGCGCCGGCCGCCAAGCGGTCGGCGCCTGAATTGCGGAAAACCAACTGGGGGGAAGAATGGAATTCGACGCCATCCTGATCGAGCCACGCCGCAAGGACATGACAGAGCGCGGCCTCTGGCACGACAAGACGGTCGACGACTATCTGGACGCTTGCCTGTCGGAGTTTCCCGACAAGCTGGCGTTCACCTGCGTCGTCGTGGAGACGGGCGAGCGCATCGATCTGACCTACCGCGAGCTCGACGCCCTGACGCGGCGGATTGCGGTCGGCCTGTCGCGTCTGGGCATCGGCAGGAACGACGTTGTCGCCTGCCAGCTTCCCAATAACTGGCAATTCGTCGCCACCTATCTGGCCTGCGCACGCCTCGGCGCGGTGTTCAATCCGTTGATGCACATCTTCCGCGAACGCGAGCTCCTGTTCATGCTGCGGCACGGCGGGGCCAAGGCCTTCGTGACGCCTCGCCTCTTCCGCAGCTTCGACCACGAGGAGATGGCCGAGGGCATGCGCTCCGAGCTGCCCGATCTTGAGCATGTCATTGTGCTCGGCGGTGAAGGCGAGAACAGCTTCGAGCGGCTGCTGCTCGACCCCGCCTTCGACGCGGAGCCGCTGACGGAGCACCGCGCCGGCCCCAACGAGGTGTGCCAGCTCATCTTCACCTCCGGCACGACAGGCGAGCCCAAAGGCGCCATGCACACGGCCAACACCCTGTTCTCCAACCTGGTTCCTTTCGCCGATAGGCTGCGCCTCGGGGCCGAGGACGTGGTGTTGATGGCCTCGCCGATGGCGCATCAGACCGGGTTCATGTACGGCCTGCTCATGCCCATCCAACTGAAGGCGGGCGCCGTCCTGATGGATGGCTGGGACAAGGCTCTGGCGGCCAAGCTGGTGGAGGAGATGCGCTGCACCTTCACCATGGCCTCGACGCCCTTCCTGATGGATTTGTCGGTCGCCGTCGAGGAAGGGAGCGGCGACAGCTCCAGCCTGCGCAACTTTGTGTGTGCCGGAACCTCCATACCCGGCCCCGTCGTGGAACGGGCGCGCAAGGCACTCGGCGCCAATATCGTCTCGGCCTGGGGCATGACGGAGAACGGCGCCGTCACGATGATCAATCCGGACGATCCGCCGGAGCGGCCGGTCACCAGCGACGGTTACGCCCTGCCGGGGATGGAGGTGCAGATCCGCGGAGCCGACGGCGCCCCGGTCGGCCCCGGCGTGGAAGGCGATCTCTTCGTGCGCGGCTGCTCCAATTTCGGCGGCTACCTCAAGCGCCCGCATCTCAACAATGTCGACAAGGAAGGCTGGTTCGATACCGGAGACCGGGCGCGCCAGGACGAGGCGGGCTATATCCGCATCTGCGGCCGTTCCAAGGACATCATCATCCGCGGCGCCGAGAACATCCCGGTCGTGGAGGTGGAGGCTCTGCTCTTCAAGCATCCGGCAGTCGCCAGCGTTGCCGTCGTCGGCTATCCTGACGAGCGCCTTGGCGAACGCGCTTGTGCCTTCGTCACGCTGAAGCCGGGGGCGAGCTTCTCCTTCGAGGAGATGGTGGCCTTCCTGGAGGAGCAGCGCCTGGCAAAGCAGTACCGTCCGGAGAGGTTGGAAATCCGCGAGGCACTGCCGGCCACGGCCTCGGGCAAGGTCCAGAAATTCGCCTTGCGCCAGATGCTGCGCGAAGAACTCGACCAATGAGCCGGCTCGCCGGAAGCATTGCGGCCGTCACCGGCGGCGGCGGGCCGATGGGCTTTGCCGTGGCCGGGCGCCTGCTCCAGGACGGGGCGGCCGCGCTTGCCCTGACGGACATCTCGCAGACGCGGCTCGACGAAGCCGTGCGCGAACTCAACGCCGCCTTTCCGGCGGCACGTATCCTTGCCAGGCGAGCCGATGTCACCAAGGGCGAGGAAGCCGCAGCCTTCGCCGAGGCGGCCGCGACCGAACTCGGTCCGGTAGAGCTTCTCGTCAATCTCGTCGGCGGCTTGCGGTCGCGCCAGCTCTACACGCCGTTCCTGCAGATTGGCGAGGAGCAATGGCGGCAAACCTTCGAGCTCAACCTGATGGGCGGGTTCCACCTGATGCAACGTCTGGTTCCGGGCATGTTGGAGCAGGGCGGCGGCCGGGTGGTCAATGTCGCTTCCATCGTCTTCGGCGGCGAGGTCGGCCAGGCCGATTACGCGGCGGCGAAAGCGGCGGTCGCCTCGCTGACCCGCAGCCTGGCAGCCGAGTTCGCTCCCGACGTCACCGTCAATTGCGTGGCGCCCGGTCTGACGCGCACCTCCGTCACCGAGCGCATGCCCGCCGAGGAGCAGGCGCGCCTCACCGCGCTCGCCTTCCACCGGCGTATGGCCGAACCAGAGGAGATCGCCTCCGCGGTGGCGTATTTCCTTTCGGAGGAAGCGCGCTTCGTCACCGGCGAGATCCTGGCGGTCTCCGGTGGCATCCATCCGCATCTTTGACTGGGGAGAAACGATGACGGTCCGTTTGGAGTTGCGTGAAGGCGCGGCGGTGATTTCGATCGACAACGCGCCGGTCAATGTGCTTGGCGCTTCGGTTCGCGCCGGGCTGATGCAGGCGCTCGACCGCGCCGAGGCCGCAGGGGTCTGGCGTGTCGTCTTGACAGGATCAGGGACGAGCTTTTCCGCCGGCGCCGACGCCCGCGAGTTCGGCGCCGCGCCGAAGCCCCCGCATCTTCCGGACATTCTACGTCGGATCGAGGGCTTTGCCGTACCCTGTGTTGCGGCGATCAACGGCACGGCGCTGGGCGGCGGGTTGGAGTTGGCGCTTGCCTGTCGCTGGCGGGTCGCCGCGCCCGGCGTGCGCCTTGGCCTGCCGGAGGTGACGCTCGGCATCGTGCCGGGCGCCGGCGGGACGCAGCGCCTGCCTCGGCTGATCGGCGTGGCCGCTGCGCTGGACCTGGTTTCCAGCGGTAGGGCGATAGAGGCGGCCGAGGCCGAGAGGCTCGGCCTGGTGGAGGGGCTGTCGGACGATCCGGTCGCGGCAGCGCTTGCGCTCGATCGACGGCAAGTGGAGGCGGTGCTCGCGCCTGGCGAGCGGGAACGCCCTGCGCCCGATCCCGCAGCGGTTGAAGCCGCCCGGCGAAATGCGGCCCGGCGAATGGCGAGTCAGGACGCGCCGCAAAGGGGGATCGATCTCGTCGAAGCCTCGACGCGTCTGACGCTGGAGCAAGGCCTGGCGGCCGAGCGCGAGGCGTTCCTTGCTCTTCGCGGCAGTGCCCAGGCTCGCGCCTTGCGCCACGTATTCTTCGCCGAGCGCGCCGCGCAGGGCCTTTTGCGCCGCATTGCCGCCGAGCCCACCGAGATCACCCGAGCCGTCGTCGTCGGCGGTGGTACGATGGGCGCTGGCATCGCCTATGCGCTTGCGGGGATCGGCGTTGGCGCGACGGTGGTGGAGGCCGATCCGCAAGGGGCGGCGCGCGCCCGCGCCAACGTCGCCCGGCTCTACGACGAAGCGGTGCGGCGCGGCCGGATGAGCGCGGAGGCGGCGGCGGCCGACATGGCGCAGAAGCTGTCTTTCGCCGTCGGCTACGACAGCCTGCCGCCGGCCGAGATCGCCATCGAGGCGGCTTTCGAGGATTTGCCGGTCAAGAGGGCCGTGTTCGCCGCCCTCGACGCGGCCCTGCCGCCCTCGGCGGTTCTGGCCACAAACACCTCGTTTCTTGACGTCAACCGCATCGCCGAGGACGTAAGCCGGCCGGAGCGCACGCTCAGCCTGCACTTCTTCAGCCCGGCGCATATCATGAAGCTTCTGGAAGTGGTGCGCGGCGCCCATACCAGCGAGAGCACGCTGGCAACGGCGCTGCGCCTTGCCCGGCGGCTGGGCAAGATCCCGGTGCTCGCCGGCATCTGCGACGGGTTCATCGGCAACCGCATCCTGACGCGCTACCGCCAGGCGACGGACGTCATCATGCTGGAGGGGGCGCTGCCCGGGCAGATCGACGCCGCGATGCGCGGCTTCGGCTTTGCCATGGGACCCTACGAGGTGCAGGACCTTGCCGGTCTCGACATCTCCTACGCCAATCGCAAGCGGCTGCGCCTCAGCGAGCAGCCCGGCATCCGCTACGTGCCGATCGCCGACCGCATGGTGGAGGAGCTTGGCCGCCTTGGGCGCAAGACCGGCGCTGGCTGGTACGATTACGAGGAAGGCGCGGGCGCCAAGCCGTCGCCGGCGACAGAGGCGCTCATCCTCGATACGGCCGAGCGGCAGGGCGTGGAACGCCGTGCTTTCGAGGCGGGGGAGATCGTGGAGCGCGCCATC
This sequence comes from Afifella pfennigii DSM 17143, assembly GCF_000688515.1. Lineage (GTDB taxonomy): Bacteria > Pseudomonadota > Alphaproteobacteria > Rhizobiales > Afifellaceae > Afifella > Afifella pfennigii. The sequence continues at coordinate 58,948 of NZ_JHZK01000012.1, forward strand.
GCCGCCATGGTCGAGGAGGCGTGCCGCATCCTGGAGGAAGGCATCGCGGCCCGGCCCGCCGACATCGATCTGGTGATGATCCACGGCTACGCCTTTCCGCGCTGGCGGGGGGGGCTGATGCATCATGCCGACACGGTCGGCCCTGCCGCATTGCTGCGCCACATCGAGACGCTGCGCGAGGCGGACGGCCGCTCCTGTTCGCCGCCCGATCTGTTGTGCCGCCTTGCACGCGAGGGCGGCACTTTCGACAGTCTGAACTCGGCGCAAGGAGGGGGTGCGGCATGAGCGACGCCTTCATCTGCGACTACGTGCGGAGCCCGATCGGGCGCTATGGCGGCGCGCTGGCGGCGGTGCGCGCCGACGATCTGGCCGCCCATCCGCTGACGGCGCTGCAAAGCCGCAATCCGGGCTTGGATCCGGCGGGTGTCGAGGAGGTCTGGCTCGGCTGCGCCAACCAGGCAGGCGAGGACAACCGCAACGTGGCGCGCATGGCCGTGCTTCTGTCCGGCCTGCCGGAGACCGTACCGGCGGTCACCGTCAACCGGCTTTGCGCCTCCGGCCTGGAGGCGGTCGCGGCGGCGGCGCGATCGATCCGCGCCGGCGATATCGCCCTTGCCATCGCCGGCGGGGTGGAGAGCATGACCCGCGCCCCCTTCGTCCTGCCGAAGGCTGCCACCGCCTTCTCGCGCGCGAGCGAAATCCACGACACCACCATCGGCTGGCGTTTCGTCAATCCGCAGATGGCGGCGCGCTACGGCACGCATGCCATGCCCGAGACCGCCGAGAACGTGGCGGAGGATTACACCATCGATCGCGCCGACCAGGACGCTTTCGCCCTGCGCTCGCAGCAACGGGCGGGCGAGGCTATCAAGTCCGGCCGGCTCGCCGAGGAAATCGTGCCGGTCGTTGTGCCGCTCGGGCGTGGCCGGAGTGCTGAGGTCTGTGCCGACGAGCATCCGCGGCCCGGCACCAGCATGGAGAAGCTGGCGGCGCTCGCCCCCATCACCCGCCCGGGCGGGACGGTGACGGCAGGCAACGCCTCGGGCGTGAACGACGGGGCGGCGGCAATGATCGTCGCCTCGGCGGAGGCTGCGCGCCGGCACGGCCTGCGCCCTCTCGCCCGCGTCGTCGCGGCCGCCTCCGCCGGCGTTGCGCCGCGCATCATGGGTTACGGGCCGGTGCCGGCGATCCGCAAGCTCTGCGCACTGACCGGCGTCGATGTCGGCGCCCTGTCGGTGCTGGAGCTCAACGAGGCCTTTGCCAGCCAGGCGCTCGCCTGTCTGCGCGACCTCGGCATCGCCGATGACGATCGGCGGGTCAATCCCAATGGCGGCGCCATCGCGCTCGGTCATCCGCTCGGCATGTCGGGTGCGCGCATCGCCGGAACGGCAGCGTTGGAGCTGGCGCGCGGCGAAGGACGCTACGCCATGGCCGCCATGTGCGTGGGCGTCGGGCAGGGCGCCGCGGTGCTGTTGGAACGGGCCTGAAGGAGAGGGGAGCAAGAGCGAGACGATGAGCGACAGATACCATTTCGCCTGGGACGATCCCTTCCTCCTGGAGGACCAGCTCTGCGAGGAGGAGCGGATGATCCGCGATACGGCGCGCAGCTATGCCGCGGAGAGCCTCCTGCCGCGCGCTCGCCAGGCGTTCCGCGAGGAAAGGAGCGAGCCGGCGATCTTTGCCGAGATGGGCGCTCTCGGTCTTCTCGGCGTCACCCTGCCGGAGGAATATGGCGGCACCGGCGCCGATTACGTGTCTTACGGCCTGGTGGCGCGCGAGATCGAGCGCGTCGATTCCGGCTATCGCTCCATGATGAGCGTGCAGGCGAGCCTCGTCATCCACCCGATCCATGCCTATGGCAGCGAGGAACAGCGCCGCAGGTACTTGCCGAAGCTCGCCAGCGGCGCTTGGATCGGCTGCTTCGGCCTTACCGAGCCGGACGCCGGCAGCGATCCGGGTGGCATGAAGGCCACGGCCAAGCGCATCGATGGCGGCTATGTGCTGAACGGCGCCAAGACCTGGATCTCCAACAGCCCGCTCGCCGACGTTTTCGTCGTTTGGGCGAAGTCGCAGAACCATGGCGGCAAGGTCCGCGGCTTCATCCTGGAAAAGGGCATGAAGGGCCTCTCCGCCCCCAAGATCGACGGCAAGCTCTCCTTGCGCAGCTCCGTCACCGGCGAGATCGTCATGGACGAGGTGGAGGTCAGCGAGGCAGCCCTGCTGCCGCATGCGGAGGGGCTTTCCGGGCCGTTCGGCTGTCTCAACCGCGCGCGCTACGGCATCGCCTGGGGGACGATGGGTGCGGCCGAGACGTGCTGGCATGCCGCCCGGCAATACGGTCTCGACCGCAAGCAATTCGGCCGGCCGCTCGCCCAGACGCAGCTCTACCAACGCAAGCTCGCCGACATGCAGACGGAGATCGCGCTCGGCCTTCAGGCTTGCCTGCGCGTCGGGCGCCTGTTGGAGGGGGGGCGCGCGGGCCCGGAGGTGATTTCCCTCATCAAGCGCAACAATTGCGGCAAAGCCCTGGATATCGCCCGCCTGGCGCGGGACATGCACGGCGGCAACGGCATCAGCGACGAGTTCCCGGTGATGCGGCACATGCTCAACCTGGAGACCGTCAATACCTATGAGGGTACCCACGACGTCCACGCCCTCATCCTCGGCCGCGCCCAGACCGGGATGCAGGCTTTCTGTTGAGAGAGGGGCGGCAAGGCCGATGCAGGCCGCCGCGCAGGACGGCCGGCCGCTTCGGCGCCAGCCGGCAGCAACCGGCAAAGGCGCCGCAAGCTGTGTGAAAGAAGGGGGGTGAAGAGCCATGCCGGACAGCTCCGAACGGCCGCTTCGGTTCGTGCAGAACGTCACTTTCGGGGACTGCGATCCTGCGGGGATCGTCTATACTGGGAGCATCGTCAATTTCGCGCTCCTGGCCGTGGAGCGCTATTTTGCCGCCATTCTCGGCGGCCAAAGCTGGTTTGAGCTCAACCTCGACCACCAGATCGGCACGCCCTTCGTCAATCTCGACACGCAGTTCAAGGCGCCGGTGACAGGGCGTGACAGCCTGAACTGCGATGTTGTGCTGACACATTTCGGGCGCACCTCGCTCGGCTTCCGGGTGGACGGATACCAGAGCGGAACGCATTGCTTCACCGCCTCCCTGGTGGCGGTCTTCGCGGACCGCCAGACGCTGCAGAAGGCGGCGCCTCCGCGATGGATCAGGGAGGCGTTTGAGGCGGAGCGCCGCCGCTGCGAGCTGATCACTGGCTGAAGAGCAGGCTCGCCGACATGCTGCCGGCGCCGGCCTTCTTGCCCGGAGTGGCAGGAGCGGCCTGACTTTCTGCGACAAGGGAGCAAGCGGGGGGCGGGATTTGCGCCTCACGGAGGATTGGCCGGAGAACATCGCGTTCTGGAGCAAGACGCCAGCCGGTCACGCGCTCTTGCGCAACAGCCCGTCTTGCAATGCGCTCCCCGCACGCGCGGGGACGGACCGCGGTCATGCACGTTGCGCCCGCCGCCGCGGACGTCTTCCGGGCTGGCGCGGCGTGCGCCTCAATCCTTGGCCGCTTGCGGCGAGCGCAGGGCGTGGCGTGTCTCAGAGAGGATGCGGCCGTCTTTGTCGACGATGAGGCGCAGGGCCCTGCCGGCATGGAAGAAGGTCAGGCGGAAGCGGCCGGCATCGGCGGCTATTCCCTCTTCGCAGCGGCTGGTGATGATACCCTCGCGCATGAGCTGCGGCACCGAGGCGGGATCGAGGCGAAAGGCACGCGCGATCAGCTCCGCCGGCACGACGAAACCGTCGGCATTGACGGTGACGGCGCTCATCTGGCCTCCCGCCAATAGTTGTTCGCTGCGGCGACCGTGGCGAAATGCACGGCCACGACATGGCTCGCGGCGGTAAGCGAATCGGCGTCCTCGGCATAGACGGGGCGCAGCCGCTCGCGCACAGCGGTGTCGGGCTGCGTCATCTTCACCGCCACACGCGCAAGCTTGACGGCAAGATCATAGCCTTCGGCGGGCGTTGCGGTGATCAGCGTCGGCAGCCAGTTCTCCATCGGTCTCTCCTGTCGTGAATTACCGCGCTCAGGCCGGAAAGGCGGGCAGTCGGCCGGAAGCGGGAAGGGTGATATCGGCAAGCGTCGTGCGATCCAGCTCGGCAAAAAACGCGGCTTCGGCAGTCCGCAGGCGCGCTTTCAGCCGGCAGCAGCCGGCAATCGTGCAGGCGCTGTTGCCTGGCGCAAAGCATTCCACCAGCGCCTGGCCTTCCTCCAGAAGGCGCACGACCTCGCCGAGGCGGATCTCGCCTGGCGGGCGGGCCAGTACCGCGCCGCCGCCGCCGCCGCGCCTGGTGGCGACAATGCCGCCGTTCGCCAGCCTCTGCATGATCTTCGCCAGGTGATGGCGCGACAGGCCGAACTCGGCGGCGAGATCGGCCGTGGAAAAGGCCGCGCCCGGGCGGCTCGCCATGCGCATCAGCGCCCTGAGGCCGTAATCGGTGAAGGAGGTGAGGCGCATCGCCGAGGGTTTTCTCCTGAATTGGTATTTACAATACCAATTAACCAGCCTAGAGAAAAAGGCAAGCCTTTCTGCGAGGACGCCGTGACGCAGCCCGCCACCAAAGCTCTCTCCATCCGCCCCGCGCGGCCGCAAAAGAGCGCCGAGCTTGCCGCCTCTGCGGGGCTCAGCGAGGCGCGGATCGAAGCGCTCGTCCACCGCTTCTACGCCAAGGTGCGGGACGATGCGGCGCTCGGGCCGATCTTCGCCGAGCGCATCGCCGACTGGCCGCCGCATCTTTCCAAGATGGTGGATTTCTGGTCCTCCGTGGCGCTGATGAGCGGGCGCTATCACGGCTCGCCGGTGACAAGGCATGCCGGCCTTCCCGTCGAATGGGCGCATTTTCGCCGCTGGCTCGACCTTTTCGCGGAGACGGCGAGGCAGACCTGCCCGCCCGAAGGCGCGGCGCATCTTATTGAGCGCGCGGAGCGCATCGCCCGCTCGCTGTTTCTGGCGATCGAACGTGCGGGCAGCGAGCCCGCGGGAACGGAGCCCCTCGCGCCACCCGCCGCCGCAAACGAAAGGACGAGACGATGAGCCAAGAGGATGCGCCGCGGGCGCAAGACATCCGCTTTCCAAGAGCGAGCCGGGCCCATGCGGAACAGCGCAAGGCGCTCGCCCCGGAGCCGGACGCGGCCTTTAAGGCCTTCTCCAAGGCGGTCTTCGCCGAGGGGGCGCTTAGCGGGCGCGCCAAGCAGCTCATCGCCGTCGCCGTGGCGCATGTCACGCAATGCCCCTGGTGCATCGAGGGCCATGTGAAGGCCGCCCGCCGCGCCGGCGCCAGCGCGGAGGAGATCATGGAGGCGATCTGGGTGGCGGCGGAGATGCGCGCCGGCGCCGCCTTCGCCCATTCGGTGAAGACGCTGGAGATTTTGGGAGACGAGACGGGGCGATGAGCGGCGGGGCCGGCATCGGGCTCGCCCGCGCCTACGATCCGCCGCAAAAGGGCGAGGGGGCGCGCCTTCTCGTCGACCGCATCTGGCCGCGCGGCCTTTCCAAGGAGAAGCTCTCCTGTGACGATTGGATCAAGGAGGCGGCGCCGAGCGCGGAACTGCGCCGATGGTTCGCCCACGATGCGAAGAAATGGGCGGCGTTTCGCGCCCGCTACGAGGCGGAGCTCGAGGAGAGGCCCGAGGCGGTGGAGCGCTGTCTTGCCTGGTGCCGTGAGGGGCGGGTGACGCTCCTCTTCGGCGCCAAGGACCGGGAGCACAACCAGGCGGTGGCGCTGCGCGATTACCTGGCGCGGAAGCTGAAGGGCGAGGCGGAGGCGCGGCGATGACGGCCAAGGCAGGGGCGGGCGTTCCTTCGGGCGCCTGGGATGAGGTTGCACGCTGGCGCCACGGCGAGCGGTCCCGGCTGCGGGCGGAGCGTCTTGAACTTCCCGCGGCGGCGCGGCAGGCGGCGGGAGAGGCGCTGGCGGCGCATCTTCACGCGCTTTTCCAGCGGCGCTTCGGCGCCATGGCGGGGCGCGTCGTCTCCGGCTACTGGCCGATCAAGGGCGAAATCGACCTGCGCGCCTTTCTCGCCAGGCTCCAGGCGGAAGGCGCCAGGCTGGCGCTGCCGGTGGTAGAGGAGCGCGCCGCGCCGCTCCGCTTCCGCGCCTATTTTCCCGGCATGCGCATGGAGCGCGGACATTGGAACATCCTGGTGCCGCCCGCCGATGCGGGCGAGCTGGTGCCGGAGGCGATGCTCGCGCCTCTCGTCGGCTGGGACGGGGCGGGCTACCGGCTCGGCTATGGCGGCGGCTATTTCGACCGCACGCTGGCGGCCCTTTCGCCGCGCCCCTTCGTCGTCGGCGTCGGGCTCCAGGCGGCGCGGCTTGCGACGATATTCCCGCAGCCGCACGACATTCCCATGGACGCCATCGTGACGGAGGCGGGCCTGGCGGTGGAGCGCAAGAACACTTTCCCTCAAGCATGAACCTTCTTGCGCCGGCGCGGCTCAGTCGCGGTCGAGCCGCCAGGGGAAGGTCTGGCGCCACAGGCGAATGAACTGCGCGCGCTTGTGCCGGTCGAGGCCGACGAGGAGGGAGGGCGACAGGGCGATGGGGCGCAAGGTGGCGTCGTCGGGATCTGAAAGGCCGAGCGCAGCGTCGCCCGTAGCGCCGGAGGGCGGCAGAAGATGCGTCGCCTGAAGCGCGCTTCGGCCGGGCGGGGAGAGGAGGAAATCGATGAAGGCGGCGGCGCGGAAGGCGTTTTCGGCGCCCTTCGGGATGAGGGCGGCGCGCGACAGGACCAGCGTGTAATCCTCCGGCGCGACGACGGCGAGACGCTCGTCCGTTTCGGCCCGCGCCAGGGCGTAGGAGCTTAGGACGTTATAGGCGATGAGGTAGTCGCCCCTCGCCACGCCGTCGATGATTTCCGCCGAGCAGCAGGTGGCGACGGCGCCGGAGCGGCCGAGCGCCTCGCTGAGGGCGCCGAAGGTCGTCGCCTGCTGGGCGTCGACGAAGGCGAAGAGATAGCCGAGGCCGGATTGCTCGATGTCGTAGGTGGCGATGCGCCCGGCATAGTTGCTGCCCGGCGGGCGCAACAGGTCGATGAGATCGAAGCGCGAGCGCGGCGCCTCGCGCGGCGGGACGAGCCGCGTGTTGTAGACCATGACGGCAAGCTCGCGGGTGACGCCGAAAAGCTCGCTGCGCCAGTTGAGATCCTCCGGCAGGCGGTCCGTCAGGGCAGAGCGGTGGGGCCGGGCGCAGCCGTCGTTGACCAGCCTCACCTGCAAATCGACGGCGGAGCTGACGAGAAGGTCGGCCGCCGGCCGCGCCTGTGCGCAGGCCTTCGCGGCGACGGCGTAAAGATCGTTGGAGGCCCATTGCTCGTAATCGATCCTGAGGCCCGGCACGGTGCCGGCGAAGGCTTCCAGCGCCGGGCGGAAGGCGGCGACGTCGGTGGTGCTCTTGATGAGCAGCCGCTCGCCGCCCGCCGGGGCGCCGAAGACGGCCGTCGCTTCCGGGACGAGCTCGGCGGCGGGGGCCTGAGGGGCGGCAAGGAGCGCCGTCAGGAAAAGGGCCGCCCGGAAAAGGAAGGCGGGCAAGGTTCTCATGCTTTCTCGCTCTTCTCCGCCGGTGCGGCCGGCACGACGAGGCTCGCCGCAAAGCCGCCCTCGGGCGGACGGGCGAATTTGAGGCTGCCGCCATGGGCCTTGGCGACGGCCCCGACGATAGCAAGGCCGAGCCCGGCCTGGCTCGGTGAGGCGCCGGCGCTGTCGAAGAAGCGGCGGCTGGCGGCCTGCCAATCCTCCGGCGGCAGGCCCTCGCCGGTATCTCGCACGGTGATGAGGGCCCGCTCGCCCTCGTTCGCGGCGCTGAGATCGACGGGCGGCCTGCCATGCTTCAAGGCGTTGTTGAGGAGGTTCTTCACCGCCTCCACCAGGGAGAATTCGTCGCCGCGGCACAGAACCGGCTCCTCCGGCAAATCGAGGCGGATCGGCGCGCCGGCTCCCTCAACGCCCGCATCGGTCTCCTCCACCGCCTTCATGGCGACAAGGCGCAGATCGACGCTCTCGCGCGGCACCGCCTCGGCGCGGTGGATGATCATGGCGTGGCTCAGAATCTGGTCGGTGAGGCGGCCAAGGCCGACGGCGCGCTTGTGGATGCGGGCGACGATGGCGCGCTGGCGCTCCGGGTCGTTTTCCTCCGCGGCCAGCTCGGCCTGGGCGCGCAGCGCCGTCACCGGCGTGCGCAGCTGGTGCGAGGCATCGGCGATGAGGCCGCGCGTCGCCGTCACCTGGCGGTCGATGCGGGCCATGAAGCGGTTGATGGCCGCGGTCAAATGGCCGATCTCCGAGGGCACGGCGAGACGCAGCGGCGTCAGGTCCTGCGGCTCGCGGCTGGACAGCAGGTTCTCGATGCGGCGAAGCGGCAGAAGGGCGGAGCGGATGGCGAAGATGACCAGCGCCACCATCAGAAGACCCGCCACGGCGACGACGACGAGAGCGCTGCCGGCGATATCCCAGGCGAGCTCGGAACGGGCGCGCAGCGTCTGGCCGACGACGACGGTGACGGTGCCGCGGAAAGCGCGCTCGGCGAAATGGCGCTTCAGCGCGACAAGGCGGACGGGCTCGCCGGCGAAGCTGGCATGGGCGAAGGCGACGTCCTCCGCCGCCTCGGGACGCTGAAGCTCGTCATAGCCGGTGAGAAGCGTTCCGTCGGGGCCGAAGACGGCGTAGACGACCCGGTCCTCGCGCGCCAGCGCCAACAAGTCGAAGGCGGAGGCCGGGATATCGACGACGACCTCGCCGTCGCGAATGGAGACGGCGCCGGCGATCTGCCCGGCGGCGCCGATGAGTAGCCGGTCATAGGCCTGCTGGGCCGCCTGCCTGCCATAGGCGAGGGCGGCGAAGGCGACGGCGAGGCCGCTCATCAGGATGATGACGGCGATCGCCGCGGCAAGCCGCGTCGTCAGCGAGGCCCGGCCGCCTCTCGCTCTCAGCCCTGTGGTCCGGCAAGAAGCTGGTATCCCAGGCCGCGCAGGGTCTTGATGGCGACGCTGCTGCCGGCGAGCTTGCGACGCAGGCGGGCGACATAGGTCTCCACGGCGTTGAGGCCGACCTCTTCGTCGTCCGCGGCGAACATGCGGCTGAAGATGCGCTCCTTGGGCACGACGCGGCCGCGATGCAACAGAAGCACTTCAAGCAGGCTGAGCTCGCGCGGGGTCAACGCCACGGGCGCGCCGGCGACGGTGAGGGCGCGTTCGGCGGGATCGAAGGCAAGGTCGCCATATTCCAGGATGCCGCGCCGCTCCGGCACGGCGGGACGGCGGGCAAGGGCGCGCACGCGCGCCTGCAGCTCGCGCAAGTCGAAGGGCTTGACGAGATAATCGTCGGCGCCGCCGTCGAGCGCTTTCACCCGCTCCTCCACGGCAAAGCGCGCCGTGACGACGAGGACGCCCGTCACCCGGCGCTGGCGGCGCAGCCAGGCGAGGATGTCGCTGCCCGAGCCGTCGGGCAGGTTCATGTCGAGCACCACGACATCGTAGGTCACCTCCTCCAGAAGCGCGAAGGCCTCCGCCAGGCTCGCCGCCTGATCGACCGCCATGCCCTGGCGGGAAAGGCTGGAGGCGATCGCGTCGGCGACGTCCAGCGTGTCCTCGATGACAAGCAAACGCACGCGGGAGCTCCCGGAAAGGGTGGGCAGCAACCCGTTATAGGCGCCAAAGCGGAGCGGCTGAAGCCGCCCGGGTCGATTGACAGGTTAATGAAAGCTTTCGGTGCTATGGGCGAGGCAGCGCCCCCTTGCCGTTCGAGCGAGCGGCGGGCGGGGTCGTAAGAAAAAGACAGGCAAGGAGGAGACGATCGTGAACAGATTGCATAGCTGGCGCGTGGCGGCGGTATCGGCCGTCGCGGCCGTCGCCCTTTCGGGCGCGGCGAACGCCTTCGAGCCGGAAGCCACCGAATGCATCGCGCCGGCCAATCCCGGCGGCGGCTGGGACTTCACCTGCCGCCAGGTCGGCAAGACGCTGCAGGATCTCGGCCTTATCCCCGGCACCATGCAGGTGACCAATCTCGCCGGCGGCGGCGGCGGCGTCGCCTATGCGGAGGTGGTCAACAAGCGTGGCGACGACAACGACCTCATCGTCGCCGCTTCCTCGGCGACGGCGACGCGGCTTGCCCAGGGCGCCTATCCCGGCAACACCATGGACCAGGTGCGCTGGCTGGGCGCCGTCGGCGCCGATTACGGCGTCATCGCGGTTTCCAAGGATTCGCCGATCAACACGCTTTCGGAGCTGATGGAGCAGATCAAGGCCGATCCGCGCTCCATCTCCGTCGCCGGCGGCTCGGCAGTCGGCGGCTGGGACCATCTGAAAGTGCTGCTCGCCGCGCAGGCGGCCGGCATCGACGATGTGCGCAACGTCAAATACGTCGCCTTCAACGGCGGCGGCGAGGCGGTGACGCAGCTTCTGGCCGGCAGCGTGCAGGCCTTCACGGGCGATGCCTCGGAGGCCAAGGGCTTCGTCGATTCCGGCGATATCAAGGTCGTCGCCGTCCTGGCGCCGGAGCGGCTTGAGGGCGACTTTTCCGCCTTCCCGACCGCCAGGGAGCAGGGCATCGACGTCATCGGCGCCAATTGGCGCGGCTTCTATGCCCCGGGGGGCATGTCCGACGAAGCCTACGATTACTGGGTCGAGGCCATCGGCAACGTCTATGCCTCCGACGAATGGAAGGACATCATGGCCAGGAACGGCCTCGCCCCGCTCGATCTGCAGGGCGCGGAGTTCGAGGCTTTCGTGCGCGAATCCGTCGACCGGATCACCGGTCTTTCCCGGGATATCGGTCTCCTCCAGTAAAGTATGATCTTCGCGGTCGGCGCCTTTCGGTGCCGGCCGCCATGTCAGCGACGAAGACCGGCCAAGCCGGCGCGCGAATGAGGGAGGAAGGCTCGTGAGCGATCGCGTTCTCGGCGGATGCGGGCTCCTGCTGGCGTTTTTCTATATCTGGCAGGCGACGCAGATCAGAGTGAGTTTCATCTCCGACCCGCTCGGGCCGAAGAGCTTTCCCATCATCATCGGCGCGATGCTCGGCCTTGCCAGCCTCTACATGATCTTGCGGCCCGATCCGGAGCCCGTCTGGCCTCGCTTTGCCCGGCTTTTTGAGATCGCCGTCGCCGTCGCTGTCCTCGCCGCCTACGCCATGCTCCTGCCGGAACTCGGCTTCGTCATCTCCACCGCGCTCGCCGCCGCCTTCCTGTCCTGGCGCCTCGGGGCGGGGCCCATCGCCGCCCCGGTCGCGGGGATCGGCATCTCGCTCGGCATCTATGCCGTCTTCCACCTCATCCTCGGCCTGTCGCTGGCGCGCGGGCCGCTCGGCTTGTGAGGCGGCGCCATGGAGACGCTTTCCAATCTCGCCGACGGCTTCGTCATCGCGCTGACGCTGCAGAACCTCTTCCTGGCGCTGCTCGGCTGCTTCCTCGGCACCGTCATCGGCGCGCTGCCGGGGCTCGGCCCCTCCAACGGCGTCGCCATCCTCATCCCGCTCGCCTTCACGCTCGGCCTGCCGGCGACGCCGGCGCTCATCCTTTTGACCAGCGTCTATTACGGCGCCATGTATGGCGGGCGCATCTCCTCCATCCTGCTCAACATCCCCGGCGACGAGCCGGCGATGATGACGACGCTGGACGGCTATCCGATGGCCCAGCAGGGAAGGGCCGGGGAGGCACTGGCGCTTTCCGGCGTCGCCTCCTTCGTCGGCGCCTTCTTCGCCACATGGGGCCTCGTCTTCCTCGCCCCGCAGCTCGTCAAGGTGGCGCTGCTCTTCGGCCCGGCGGAGTATTTCGCCCTGTTCTCGCTCGCCTTCGCCACGCTCGGGGGCATCGCCTCCAGGAACCAGGCGAAGGCGGCGATGGCCGCCGCGCTCGGGCTCGGCATCGCCATGATCGGCGTCGACGGGCAGACCGGCGTGCCGCGCTTTGCCTTCGGCAACGTGCATTTTTACGACGGCATCGACTTTCTGGTCGCCATCGTCGGCCTCTTCGCCGTCTCGGAAGTCTTCGTCTTTCTGGAGCATCGCGGCGAGGCGAGGGGCGCGGGCCAGGAAGACAAGATGAAGCTCGGGCGGGTGACGCCCTCGCTCGCCACGCTGGCGGGGACGGGCTGGACGATGGCGCGCAGCACCGTGCTCGGCTTTCTCTCCGGCGTGCTGCCGGGGGCGGGCGCCTCGCTCGGCTCCTTCATCTCCTATTCGGTGGAAAAGCGCCTCGTCGACCGCGAAGGCACCTTTGGCACGGGCGATCCGCGCGGGGTGGCGGCGCCGGAGGCCGGCAACAACGCCGCCGCCGGCGGGGCGCTGGTGCCGATGCTGGCGCTCGGCGTGCCGGGCTCCGGCACCACGGCGGTGCTTCTGGCCATGCTGCTGGCGCTCAACATCACGCCGGGGCCGCTGCTGTTCCAGTCCAACCCGGATGTGGTGTGGGGCCTGGTTGCGGCGCTGTTCATCGGCAATCTGATGCTGCTTCTGCTCAACATTCCGATGGTCAGCCTGTTCGTGCGCGTCCTTCTGGTGCCGCCGAAATACCTGATGCCGATCGTGGCGATGATCTCCTTCGTCGGCATCTACGGCATTTCCGGCTCCACCTTCGACCTTCTGGTGATGATCGTCTTCGGCGTCATCGGCTGGGTTTTGCGCAAGCTGGAAGTGCCGCTGGTGCCGATCATCCTCGGCGTGCTCCTCGGCAACGAGATGGAATCGAACCTGCGCCGCGCCCTCACCATCTCCGACGGCGACTGGTCGATCCTCGTCGGCTCGCCGCTCGCCATCATCCTGTGGGCGCTGGCCATCACCGGCTTCGTCCTGCCGATGCTCTTCGGCCGCTTCTTCCGCATGCGCATGCGCCACGAGCGGGCGGGCGAAGAGGGCGCCGACCCGGACTGAGCGGGCCGGCGCCGCGGCGGTGCGCCGGCATCATCGCCGCATGTCAGACAAGATGGTTGCGCCTGCCGGCCAAACGCGACATGGCGAGGCAAAGCGCTTCTCGGCGATGCTGGCCACGAGGCGGGTTTGTCATCCAGTCCTGTCTATGTAATAATAGAATGAATATCATAAATTATCTCGGTTTCTCAATTACATAGATTGCCGCTTATCTGCGGGGGAAGCCTTCGGGACAAGGAGGAATCGCGCCATGGGCAAGCAAGGGGTGGGTGTCGCCCTTCGCCGCAAGGAAGACGACCGATTGATGCGCGGTCGCGGCCGCTTCATCGGCGATGTGCGCTTTGAGGGACAGGTGGAACTCGCCTTCGTGCGCAGCCCCGTCGCCCATGGCCGCATCCTTGGCGTCAACATCCCGCCGGAACATCGCGAGCGCGTCTATCTCATGGAGGACATGAAGGGCGTTGCCGGCATTCTCGCCCGCTCCGGCCTGCCCGGCTTCAAGGCCTCCGTGCAGATGCCGCTGGCACAGGGCAAGGTGCGCTTCGCCGGCGAGCCGATCGCCATGTGCGTGGCGGCAACGCGCGCCGAAGCGGAGGATATCGCCGCCACCGTCACGCCGGAGATCGAGGAGCTCGCCGCCAATCACGACATGCTGGAGGCGACCAAGAAGGGCGCGCCGAAGGTCCACGACGACTGGGCCGACAATGTTTTCCTGGAAACCTTCATCGACGGCGACATCGACAGCGTGGCGAAAGACGCGCCGATCGCCGTCAGCCGCACCATCCGCACCGGCAGGCAATGCATGGCGCCGCTGGAGGGCAAGGGCTGCATCGCCTTCTACGACCGCTATGTGGAGCAGCTGGTGCTTTGGACGGCCACTCAGATGCCGCATATCGTGCGCAGCGGCCTTGCCGAATGTCTCGGCATGGAGCATCGCAAGATCCGCGTCGTGGCGCCCGATGTCGGCGGCGGCTTCGGCTGGAAGGGCCTGTTGCAGCCGGAGGAGGTCTGCGCCGCCTGGCTCGCCATGCATCTCGACCGGCCGGTGAAATGGCTGGAGGACCGGCGCGAACATCTCATCGCCGCCGCCAATTGCCGCGAGCATCATTACGAGCTCACCGCCTATGCCGACCGCAGCGGGCGCATTCTCGGCCTCGATGCCGTTGCCCATGTCGATGCCGGCGCCTATTCGGTCTATCCCTTTTCCGCCTGCCTTGAGGCGGCGCAGGTCGGCTCCATCCTGCCCGGTCCCTACGACCTCACCCATTATCGCTGCCGCACCTATTCGGTGTGCACCAACAAGCCGCCGATCGTGCCCTATCGCGGCGTCGCGCGCACCGGCGTGTGTTTCGCCATGGAGCTGATGGTCGACGCCATCGCCCGCGAGGCGGGGCTGGAGCCGCACGAGGTGCGGCTCGCCAATCTCGTCACGCCGGAGCAGATGCCCTACCGCAACGTCACCGGCAAGGATTTCGACCTCGGCGACTACCCGGAGAGCCTGCGCCGCGCCGCCGAGATGATCGGCCATGACGAGGTGCGCCGGCGCCAGGAAGTCGGCGAGGCGGACGGGCGGAAGATCGGCATCGGCTACGCCACCTATTGCGAGCAGGGCGCCCACGGCACCTCCGTCTATCACGGCTGGGGCATTCCCATGGTGCCGGGCTTCGAGCAGAGCCAGGTGCGCCTCACCCCCGACGGCACGCTGGAAGTCAGGGTGGGCAACCAGAGCCACGGCCAGTCGCTGGAGACGACGCTGGCGCAGGTGGTGAACGAGGTGCTCGGCGTCGATCCGGAGAAAGTGAACGTCCTGCATGGCGACACGGCGCTGTCGCCCTATTCGACCGGCACCTGGGGCTCGCGCTCGGCGGTGATGGTGGGCGGGGCCGTCGCCGCGGCCTGCGAGAAGCTTGGCGAGCGCATCCTCGGCATCGGTGCCCATCTTCTGCAGGCGCGCCCGGAGGAAGTGCGCATCGCCGACGGTGCCGTCGCCAGCGAGGCGGGCTCCGTCAGCTTCGCCGAGATCGCCGCGACCTGGTATCTGAAGCCGCAGAACCTGCCGCCCGGCGTCAATCCGGACGGGCTGGAACTGACCGCCGGCTACCGGCCGAAGGTCGATACCGGCACCTTCTCCTACGCCAGTCATGCCGCCATGGTGGCCGTCGACCTTGAAACGGGCCATGTCGACCTTCTCGATTACGTCATCGTGGAGGATGGCGGCGTGCTCATCAATCCGATGGTGGTGGACGGGCAGATCTACGGCGGCACGGCCCAGGGCGTCGGCACGGCGCTCTACGAGGAGATGACCTATGACGGTCACGGCCAGCCCCTGGCCTCCACGCTCGCCGACTACATCCTGCCGGGCGCCAACGAGGTGCCGGATGTGCGTATCGCGCATATGGAGACGCCGTCGCCGAATACGCGCTTCGGCCAGAAGGGCATCGGCGAGGGGGGCGCCATCGCGCCGCCCGCCGCCATCACCAATGCCATCAACGACGCAGTGAAGGATCTCGGCGTGGAGATGAACGTTTCGCCGGTCACGCCCTATCGGCTCCTGGCCGCCATCACCGAGGCGCAGACGGCGGGCGGCGCCGTGCGCCAGAAAGAGGAAGCGGCAGCATGAAGCCGGTGCCTTTCGATCTCGTCGTCGCCAAGGACGTCGCCGGCGCCGTCAAGGCGCTTGGCGAGGAGGGGGCGAAGGCCGTCGGCGGCTTTCAGAGCCTCGGCCCGATGCTCAATCTGCGCCTTGCCCAGCCGCGCATCCTCATCGACGTGACGCGCATCCCGGAGCTGCGCGGCATACAAAGGAGCGATGAGAGCGTCGTCTACGGCGCCTGCATCACCCATGCGGAGTTCGAGGACGGCGCCGTTTTCGACCCGACCGGGGGCGCGCTCGCCAGAGTGGCGAGCGGCATCGCCTATCGCGCCGTGCGCACGCGCGGCACCATCGGCGGCAGCCTTGCCCATGGCGACCCGGCGGCCGACTGGCCGGTGGCGCTGGGGGCGCTGGATGCGCGCGTGCGCATCGCCGGCGAGCGCGGCGTCAGGCAGATGCCGGTGGCAAGCTTCATGACCGGAGCCTTCGCCACCGCCCTGCAGCCGAACGAGGTGGTGGTGGCGGTGGAAGTGCCGCGGCCCTCGCCGCAGGCGCGCTTCGGCTTCTGGAAATTCTGCCGCAAGGTCGGCGAGCTCGCCGAGGCGATCTGCGGCGTCTATTGCGATCCGGAACGCGGCGTGCACCGGATCATGATCGGGGCGATGGAGGGGCGGCCCGTGGTGCTGGCGGACGTGCCGGAGGTGTTTGAGGATGCGCGCGCGCTCGAAGCCGCGCTCGCCGATCTCGATCTCGGTTCGGACCCGGTGCACCGCAAGCTGCATCTCGCCGCCATCAAGCGCGCCGTCGCCGATATGCGCCAAGTCTCAGGAGCTTCCGCATGAATGCCGTCGAGCTGACCGTTAACGGGCGCAAGGTTTCGGCCGAGGTCGAGCCGCGCACGCATCTGGCGGATTTCCTGCGCGAGCGCGAGCTTCTGACCGGCACGCATCTGGGATGCGAGCACGGCATCTGCGGCGCCTGCACCGTGCTCATCGACGGGGAGCCGGCGCGCTCGTGCATCACCTATCCGGCAAGCCTCGACGGGGCCGAGATCACCACGATCGAGGGCTTTGAGGAGGATAAGGTGATGGCGGCGCTGCGCGAGGCGTTCCAGCGCGAACATGCGCTGCAATGCGGCTATTGCACGCCGGGCATGCTGGTCATGGCGCGCGATATCGTTCTGCGCCTGAAAGAGCCCGATACGGAAAAGATCCGCTACGAGCTTTCCGGCAATCTTTGCCGGTGCACGGGCTATGTCGGCATCGTGCGGGCGATCGAAAGCACCATCCTCGCCCATCACGGCGCCGGCAAGGACGCGGTCGCGGGGGGCGCGGTCGCGGGGGGCGCGGCAGCGGCGGCGGCGATGGCGCCGAGACGGGCCCTGTCCGATGTCGCCCCGCCGGCGGTGACGCTGAGCGAAGAAGAAGCCGGACCGGTTTCCTCGGCGCGGCTGGAGGAGCTGAAATTCGAGAATACCGAGGACGGGGCGACGCGCATCACCCAGGCCTTCGTCGTCGGCTTTCCGCGCAAGCAGGTCTGGGACTTCTTCCAAGACCCAAGAAAGGTGGTCGGCTGCATGCCGGGCGCCAGCCTGTCGGAAGTGCATGCGGACGGGCGGGTCGCCGGCGAGATGCGCATCCGCCTCGGGCCGATGGGGGCGAGCTTCGCCGGCGAGGGCGAGATGGCCTCCGAGCCGGAGAGCTTCAGCGGCACCATCACCGGCCGCGGCAAGGATACCAGCAGCTCCACACGGGCGAGCGGCCTGGTGCATTACCGGCTGGAGGAAGCCGATGGCGGCGGGGCCACCCGCGTCGCCGTTTCGGTGGAATACACGCTGATGGGCCCGCTGGCGCAGGTCAGCCGCGGGGGGATCGCCCGCGATCTCGCCGGGCGGCTGACGCGCACCTTCGCGGAAAACCTGGAGGCGAGCCTTTCCGGCCGCGAGATCGCCAAGGGCAACGACGAGCTCGGCGCCGGCACGCTGCTTCTTGCCGTCATCAGGGACTGGCTGCGGCGCCTGTTCGGGCGCGGCTGAGCGGCATCAGAGCAAGACCGCGGCGCCATCGCGCGCCGCGGTCGAGATGGCTCAGCCGAGAAGGTCGATATCGAGGCGCACGCAATCGCCGCGATAGACGATGTTGCCGGTGTAGATGACGGTATCGTCCGCGTCGGTGACGACGAGATGCGCCTCGGCGGTGGGAAAGCCGATGCCGATGCGCAGCAAGCTCGCCACGCGCGTATCGGCGGCGCCGATGATGAAGCTCTGATGCGCCGATTTGATGTTGAGCTCCGGCATGGTGGAGAGCACGCAGATGGAGGGCTCGCGGGTGAAACGCTCGGGCGCGCGCGCCACGATAAATTCCGCCACGTGCACGCAGGCGAAGGAGAAATTCTGGTTGCCGCGCGACTGCACGCTCTCAAAGTAGCTGTAAGAATCGGCCGGCGTACCCTCGGCGGGCGCAATGGTCGGCGGCGGCACCGGCGCCTTCACCTCCAAAAAGCGCGGCGTGTTGGCGCCGATGGTGTTGACGATGGACTGCCATTTAAGATCGAGCCGCAGCCACCTCTTATCCTCCACCGTGCCGGCGACGAAGGTTCCCTTGCCCTGGACGCGGCGCAAGAGCCCCTCATTCTCCAAAAGTTCCACCGCCTGGCGCACGGTGACCCTGGCGACCGCGAACTCGTCCTCCAGCGCGGCAAGCGTGGATATCTTCTCATTGGCGCGCCAATGGCCCTCCTCGATCCGCCGGCGGATAGCGGAGGCCACCTGCAGATAGCGGGGTATGGGGCTGCGGTCGTAATCGGGTGCCATCGTCGTCACGCTGGTTTCATAGCCTCCGTCGGTGCTGAAAGAGGGCGATCGTTAGTGGCGCCAGCGCAACCAGAAATCAAGCGTGGGCCAGAAAACTGACGGCTCGCTGGTGTTCGGCGGCTTGGCTTGACCCCCCACATGACCCTCGTATAGCATGTGGTATTAAATATAGGAACGCAGTATCTAAAAATCTAATGCATATGGCAATTTAGGTTGTATCGGGTTCACCCAAAAGGAGACATGGACAGGTGATGGGAATGGCTGAAAGCGCCGCCAAGCGGCGACAGCGGGCCACGCGCTCGCACAAGCGTGCCGCAGGCGCTGTAAGGGGCGCGCGACGCTCTGCCGAGATGAGGGGCTTCGCCATGGCAAGGCCGGTCGGGGTGGAGGCGTCGATATGAGCGGCGCGCCTTCGCTCCTGGCCGTCCTCGGCGGCACCGGCGCCCTCGGCGGGGGCCTTGCCATCCGCGCGGCGCGCGCCGGCATTCCCGTCATCATCGGCTCGCGCACCAAGGAGAAGGGCGAGCAGGCGGCCGCCGCCATCAAGGCGGAGGTGCCGGAGGCCGATGTGCGCGGCACCGACAACGCCGAGGCGGCCGCCACCGGCGAGATGGTCGTCGTCACCGTGCCGTTCGCGCATCAAGCCGACACGCTGGCGGCGATCGCCCCGCATGTCGGCGGCAAGATCGTCGTCGACACCACCGTGCCGCTGATGCCGCCGAAGGTGGCGCGCGTGCAGTTGCCGGAGGAAGGCTCTGCGGCGGCGCGGGCGGCGCGCACGCTCGGCCCGGATGTGCGCCTCGTCACCGGCTTTCACAACATCTCCGCACAGAAGCTGCGCGAGGAAGGTCCGGTCGCCTGCGACGTCCTCGTCTTCGGCGACGAGGTGGAGGCGCGCCAGGCCGTCGTCGATTTCGCCGACCGGCTGGGGCTGCGCGGCCTGCATGGCGGGGTTCTCGACAATTCCGTGGCGGCGGAGGCGATGACCTCCGTGCTGATCGCCATCAACAAGCGCTACAAGGTCGCCGAAGGGGCGGGCGTCCGCGTCACCGGCCTCGACAAGGGCGAGGGGGCGGACGGCTAAGCCGCGGCACATGGCATCCGGCCCGCTCACCCTCATCGCCTTGCAGACGCTGCCATCGGTCACCGTCGACACGGATCTGTGCGGCGAGATCCTGGCGGCGGCCGAGCGCGAGGGCGAGAAGCTTCGCGACGGCGATATCCTCGTCGTGGCGCAGAAGGTCGTCTCCAAGGCGGAGGGACGCCTCGTCGCGCTCTCCTCGCTGACGCCTTCGCCGCGCGCCCTGGCGCTGGCGGAGGAGACCGGCAAGGAGCCGGAGCTGATGGAGGCGATCCTTTCGGAGACGAAAACGGTGCTGCGCACGCGGCCCGGCCTCGTCGTGGTGGAGCATCGGCTCGGACATATCATGGCCAATGCCGGCATCGACCGCTCCAATACCGGGTGCGGCGAGGATTGGGTGCTGCTTTTGCCGAAGGACCCGGATGCCAGCGCCCGCGCCCTGCGGCGCGAGATCGGGGCAAGGGCGGGGGCGCGCATCGGCGTCATCGTCTCCGACAGCTTCGGCCGGCCCTGGCGCTTCGGCACGACGGGCGTCGCCATCGGCGTCGCCGGGCCGGCGATGCGCCTCGACAGGCGCGGCGAGCCCGACCGCGACGGACGCGCCCTGGAAGTGACGGAGATCGGCCTTGCCGATTCCCTCGCCGCCGCCGCGGTGCTGGCGATGGGCGAGGGGGCGGAGAGCCGTCCCGTCGTCATCGCGCGCGGCCTTGAATGGATGGAAAGCGGCCAGAAGGCCGCCGACGGTCTCAGGCCGGCAAGCGAGGATCTGTTCCGATGAACCGCGAAAGCCAAGCAGGGCAGCATGTTCAGGGCTCAGTCGTCGCCCTGTGCGGCGGCGTCGGCGGCGCCAAGCTGGCGCTCGGCCTTGCCCATGCGCTGCCGGCGGAACGGCTTACCATCGTCGTCAATACCGGCGACGATTTCTCCCATTTCGGCCTGCATGTCAGCCCGGACATCGACACCGTGCTGTATACGCTGTCGGGCCGGGTGAACCCGGAAACCGGCTGGGGCAGGGCGGGCGAGACCTGGCGCTTCATGGAGGCGGTGGGCGAACTCGGCGGCGAGACCTGGTTCTCGCTCGGCGACAGCGACCTTGCCACGCATGCCGTGCGCACGGCGCGGCTTGCAGCCGGCGAGAGCCTCACCGCCATCACGAGCGATTTCGCCAAGGCCTTGGGCATCGGCCCGCAGGTGCTGCCGGCGAGCGATGCGCCGATCGCCACCATGGTGGAGACGGCAGAGGGCACCTTGCCCTTCCAGCGCTATTTCGTCGGGCAGAAATGCGCCCCGGCGGTCAAGGCGCTGCGCTTTGCGGGGGCACAGGCGGCGCGGCCCTCCGCGGAGGTTGCCGCAGCGCTCAGCGCGCCGGACCTTGGCGTCATCATCCTCTGCCCCTCCAATCCCTATCTTTCCATCGATCCTATCCTCGCCATTGCCGGCATGCGCGGCCTCATCGAAGGTGCCGGCGCGCCGGTCGTCGCCGTCTCGCCGCTCGTCGGCGGCAGGGCGGTGAAGGGCCCGCTCGCCAAGATGATGGACGAGCTCGGCCATGCGCGCAGCAACGCCAGCATCCTTGCCCATTACGAGGGCCTTATCGACCTCCTTCTCATCGACGAGCGCGACCGCGCCGATGCCGGGCTTGATCCGCGGCTGAGGGTGGCGCCGACGATGATGAAGAGCCTTGAGGAACGTATCGCGCTGGCGCGCGCCGTCCTGGAGGCGGCGGGGAGCCTGCGGAGGAAGGCCGAGGCATGAGACGGGCAATGCCGAACGGGCCGGCCTGGGCGCTGGTGCCGGTGAAACGCCTCGAGGAGGCCAAGAGCCGGCTGTCGCCAGAGCTCAGCGCGCCAGAGCGGCATCGGCTGCAAAGGCAGATGCTGAGGCGCGTCGTTTCCGTCCTGCGCGCCGTGCCGGAACTTGCCGGCGTCGCCGTCATCTCCGCCGACCCGCAGGTAGAGCGCCTCGTGGCGGGGCTCGGCGCCCATCCGATCGCGGAGACCGGGCCGCGCGGCCTCAATCCGGCGCTCGGCGAGGGCGCCGCCCGGCTGGAGGCGATGGGAGCGGAACTCATCGCCGTCATTCCAGCCGACCTGCCGGAGCTTCAGGCGGAGGATGTCGGCAAGGCGCTCGAGGCGGCGCGCGAGAGCGGCGCCATGCAGGTCGTGCCGGATATGGCGCGCACCGGCACCAACGGGCTTTTCTTCTTCGCGGTGCGGCCGCCTTGCTTCCGTTTCGGGCCGGACAGTTTCCGGCGTCATCTCAGCCAGGAGGGCGCCCGCGCGCTGTCGCTCGCCTCGCTGGCGCGCGATATCGACCGGCCGGCGGATCTGGCGGCGCTCGGTGAACCTGAATTCAAGCTTGAGGAGGAGACGAGCGGATGAGCGATCTGCCGATCCATCGATGCGCAAGCCGGGTGGCCGAGGGCGAGCGGCTCGACCGGCAGGAACTCGCCGCGCTGGCGCAGAGCGACCTTGCGGCGCTGATGCGCGGCGCGGCGGAAATCCGCGACGCCGGCCACGGCGCCCTCGTCACGGTCTCGCGCAAGGTCTTCATCCCCTTGACCATGCTGTGCCGCGACGTCTGCCATTATTGCACCTTCTCGCGCCCGCCACGGCCCGGCCAGCCGATCTATCTCGGCCGCGAGGAAGTTCTGAAGATCGCCCGCGAAGGTGCACGCCGCGGCTGCGACGAGGCGCTGTTCACGCTCGGCGACAAGCCGGAGCTGCGCTTTCGCGCCGCGCGCGAGGCGCTGGCCGAACTCGGCCACGAGACGACGCTCTCCTATCTGGCGGAGATGGCCGAGGCGGTGCTTGAGGAGACCGGGCTTTTGCCGCACATCAATGCCGGCGTGATGGAGGAGGAGGAGCTTCGCGCCCTGCGCAAGGTCTCCGTCTCGCAGGGCATCATGCTGGAGACCATCTCCGAGCGGCTGTGCCAGCGCGGCCAGCCGCATTTCGGCTCGCCCGACAAGGTGCCGGCGGTGCGGCTCGCCTCCATTGCGGCGGCGGGGCGGGCGAAGATCCCCTATACGAGCGGCATCCTCATCGGCATCGGCGAGACGCTGCAGGAGCGGCTCGAAGCGCTCCTGGCGCTGCGCGAGCTTGACGACGCGCACGGCCATATCCAGGAAATCATCATTCAGAACTTCCGCGCCAAGCCGGGCACGCGCATGGCGGATGCGCCGGAGCCGGAGCTTGAGGAGCATGTGCGCACCATCGCGCTCGCACGCTTCGTCTTCGGTCCGCAAATGGCGATCCAGGCGCCGCCGAACCTGCGCGCGGGCGCGCTCGGGGCGCTGATTGAAGCCGGCATCAACGATTGGGGCGGCGTCTCGCCGGTGACGCCCGACCATGTCAATCCGGAGGCGCCCTGGCCGGAGCTTGCCCGCCTT
Source organism: Afifella pfennigii DSM 17143 (assembly GCF_000688515.1). Taxonomy (GTDB): domain Bacteria; phylum Pseudomonadota; class Alphaproteobacteria; order Rhizobiales; family Afifellaceae; genus Afifella; species Afifella pfennigii. Next base: position 81,737 of record NZ_JHZK01000012.1, read on the forward strand.
GCGGCCGAGACCGCCAAGGCCGGCAAGATCCTGACGCCGCGCCTCACCGCCTATCCCGCCTATGTTAAGGACGCCGAAACCTGGCTCGACGACAAAGTGCGGCGCGCCGTCCTGGCGCGGGCGGACGGCGCCGGGCTCGCGCATGAAAGCGGCTGGCGTGTCGGTCGCAACGAAGGCGTCCTGCCGCTGACGACGGGCGTGGGGGAGGCCCCGGCGCTCGGCTCAGAGCTCTCGCGGGCGATCGACCGTTCCGTCGCCGGCAAGCGCCTCCATGAGGAGGAGATCGTGACGCTGTTCTCCGCCCGCGGGGCGCAGGCGCAAGCCGTCAAAGAGGCCGCCGACGCGGTGCGCCGCGACCTCGTCGGCGACGAGGTCACCTATACCGTCAACCGCAACATCAACTACACCAATGTCTGCGGCTACGGCTGCCAGTTCTGCGGCTTCTCCAAGGGCAAGCTCGCCGAGCATCTGCGCGGCCGGCCCTATGATCTCACCGTGGAAGAGATCGCCCGGCGGGTGCGCGAGGCCGATGCCCGCGGCGCCGGCGAAGTGTGCATGCAGGGCGGCATCCATCCCGATTATACCGGCGAGACCTATCTGGCGATCTGCCGGGCGGTGAAGGAGGCGGTGCCTTCCATGCATGTGCATGCCTTCTCGCCGCTTGAGGTGACGCAGGGGGCGCGCACGCTCGGCCTCTCGCTGGAGGATTTTCTTCTCCGGCTGAAGGAAGCGGGGCTGGGCACCCTGCCGGGCACGGCGGCGGAAATCCTCGACGACGAGATCCGGGTGCGGCTCAACGCCATGAAGCTGACCACCGAGGAATGGCTCAACGTCGTCGCAACGGCGCATGGCGTCGGCCTGAAGACGACGGCGACCATCATGTTCGGCCATGTGGAAGGCTACGAACACTGGGCGCGGCACCTCACGCGCATCCGCGACCTGCAGGCGCGCACCGGCGGCTTCACCGAATTCGTGCCTCTGCCCTTCGTGCATATGGAGGCGCCGATCTACCTCAAGGGAGCCGGCGCCAGGCAGGGGCCGAGCCTGCGCGAGGCGGTGCTGATGCACGCCGTCTCCCGGCTCGCCCTCAACCCGCTGATCGCCAATATCCAGACCTCCTGGGTGAAGATGGGCGAGGCGGGCGTCGCCGCGGCGCTTGCAAGCGGGGCGAACGATCTCGGCGGCACCTTGATGAACGAATCCATCTCCCGCGCGGCAGGCACCGAACACGGGCAGGAAATGCCGCCGGAGAAGATGGAGCGCCTGATTGCGGGCCTCGGGCGCACGCCGCGCCAGCGCACCACGCTCTACGCGCCGGTCTCAGAGGCGCGGCGCGCCCGCTCCTTCGGCGCCGCGCCGCTGCGGGAAATCGTCAATCCCGCGGCCGGCAAGCATGCCCGGCTCGGCGGCGCGCACCGCGCCCGCGAGATGGCAGAGACGGTGGCCGCCGGCTCCTGAGAGCCGCTTTCGGATCGGGTTCTATTCCAATGCGGGCGGCTTTTGGCCGTGCGGGCCTCTCTTCTCATCGGGTTAGCTCGTGAATTGGACGGCTGAAGCCGTGCGAGCGCGCATTGCCTGCAAGGGGCAGGATGGAGCCCGGAGCGGACCCCCATCCAATGGAAGCGATAATTCGCCGACATGACCGGGGTGCATTGTCGCAATTGATGCGTATGCAAACTTGCTATCTAACCCACCGTTAGAACCGCCTTTCGGTTTGGAACCTGAATAAACCGAATCGAGGATCATATGAAGATCTCACCGATGCTCTTCATTTGCCTCGTTTTTGCTGGTTTCGGGATTTTCCTGATTGGAGCCGGCGTGATCTGGTGGGTTTCGTTGCAAGCCAAGAAGCTTGCACATGAAATGAGCCGCTAATTCTGTAACCGGCACCCTGTTTCGGGGCTTCTTTCCGTCGCTCAAAGCGGGAGCCATCCCGGAGGATAGGTCGTGACAGGCTATCATCTCGACGATAGCTCGACCGATCTGGCGGCGTTGCAGAAGCGCCTTGAAACCTCCGATCTGATTCCGAGCCAGCAGCCCTTGCTCGATGGGCTCGACGCCAAACTGGCCGCTCTTCGCGCCGCAGGGATCCACTCGCTTGCCGATCTTCGAGCTGCGCTCAAGTCGCAAAAGGCTCTAGATTCCCTGTCGAGGGCGTCTGGTGTGGACCCGGACTATCTTGGATTGCTGAAGCGAACAATCGGTGGGTTCTTCCCGAAGCCAAGATCGCTGAATGAATTCGACTGGTTGGGAAGCGGCATCGTCGCGCGTCTTAAAGAGGCGGGTTTAACGAACACCCAGAAGCTGTTTGAGGCGGCGCCCAACGGAGCAGGCGCGCTGGCGAAGGAAATCGGCGCGGATGTAGAGGAAGTGACGGAACTCGTCACCATCTGCGATCTATGCCGCATTCAATGGGTCAGCCCCAAATATGCAAGGGCCTTGCTGGCCGCTGGTCACACCCGTGCCGCAGCTATTGCCAGGGCCGATCCGGAAACCCTTTGCGATGCGATCGCGGAAGCGAACCGGGACGCCAGATTCTACAGGGGCGCAGTGGGATTAAGAGACGTCAGACGTTTGGTGGCGGCTGCAGCCTATGTTCCCCACACACCGGACCCCGCACATCCAAATGAGCTTTGACCAACATCATGGTGGCTTCGAATCAGACACAAGACTGTGACCTCCTCAGAGATATACGCTGCCTTCGCCTCCCGTTCGGATTGATTCCCATGGCGACCACTTCGTCCGTTTAAACGCTTCGCAGGTGCGCGATGCAGGCGAGTAGCCATGCCAGTGTGGGGCGAGGCTCCCTTCCCGCCCTATCCGGAGGGTCGCTTGGTGCCTTTTCCTCCCAGCGATGCGCGCAACCGCGACCCCTGGACGCAGCACCACACGAAAAGAGATCAAAACAAAATGTACTCCATTCTGCACGACCTCAATCAGAAACCCGAGCCATTTCCCCGCTACACGACGGACACGCTATGGACCGATCCGTGGATCGCACAGCAAATGCTGAAAACGCATCTGGATCAGGGCACTGACTTAGCCTCGCGCCGGTTTCGGACGATCGACGGTACTGTGGGATGGTTCGAGAGAAAGATTGGCCTGTCGGGTAAGAAAGTCTGCGATCTGGGCTGCGGGCCGGGCCTCTATGCAACGCGCATGGCAGCAAGGGGTGCGCAGGTAATCGGCGTTGATTTCTCGACCGTCTCCCTGAGCTATGCGCGATCGGAGGCCACTTCCCGGAATCTGGATATCGAATACCGGCCAGCCGACTACCTGACCGATGATCTGCCCGGCGAACAGGATATCGTCAGCCTGATCTATTGTGATTTCTGCACCCTTTCTCCCAAGAAGCGGCGCACGCTTCTGAAGCGGATCAAGGGAATGCTGAAACCTGGCGGTGCATTCGTTTTCGACGTGTCCACTACGCCCCAATTCGCAGAGCGGCGCGAAGTCGTCACCTACGCTCGCCGTCCCATGGGGGATTTTTGGTCACCGGACGACCATTTCGGTTTCCAGACCACCTTTCTCTACGACGAGGAAAAGATCGCCCTCGACCGCTATCTGATCGTCGGTCCGGAACGCCAGTTCGAGATTTTCAACTGGATTCAGTATTTCGACCCCGAGACAATCTCAGAGGAATTGCGGGAGGCCGGGCTTGTCATTGAGGAAAAACTCAGTGTCAGGACCGGCGAGCCTTGGACGCCAGAGGCAGACGAGCTTGCCCTTATCTCGCGGGCATAAGGCCACTTCCGTCATCTTTTGGAAAATATGACCGCTCTGTCCGCGCATCGGTCATGGCAAGGCGGTGCGCGAAGCAGGGTGAGGTTTGCATCGCGCAACAAAGAAGGCCGCGCCGGGGGGCGGCGCGGCCAGTTTGGTAGGGAAGGCGAGGTTGGTTCCTCAGCTCTTCAGGAGGAGCGGCATGACTTCCTTGGCGATGGCTTCCACCTGTTCGCGCTCGTAGCGATAGGGCACGAAGATGATCTTCTTGATGCCGGCGTCGATATGCGCCTTGAGCTGCTCGGCGCATTCCTCCGGCGTGCCCATGATGGCGCTGTCGTAGGTGGATTCACTGCCCGCGGAGATGTCCCAGTCGGAATGGAGCCATTCGTTCATGGGCTCCTTCACCTTGTCGCGCGGGCCGACATAGATCGGCAGCTGGTTGAGGCTGATGAGGTCGTCCGGGTCGCGGCCGGCCTCCTCGGCGAACTGGCTGATCTTGGCCCAGGAGCGCTTGAAGCCGTCCGGGGTGTAGAAATAGGTGAGCCAGCCGTCGCCGAGCGTCGCCGCCCGCTTCAGGACGCGATCGACATAGCCGCCGATGAGGAGCGGCGGGCGCGGCTTCTGCACGGGCTTGGGGAACATCACCGCCCGGCGCAGGTTGAGCTCGTCCCATTCGCCGGTGACCTGATCCTCCGTCCACAGGCGATTGAGGATGTCGATGTTGCGGTCCATGATCTTGCCGCGGCGCTCGAAGGGAATGCCGATGGCGTCGAATTCGCGCTTGTACCAGCCCGCGGCGGTGCCGAGCATCAGCCGGCCATTGCTGATCTGGTCGATGGTGGAGAGCTGCTTGGCCAGAATGACCGGGTTGCGCAGCGGCATGACCAGGATGCCGGTGCCGACCTTGATGCGCTTGGTGCGGGCGGCGACGGCGGTGATCAGCGACAAGGAATCCAGGATCGGGAAGTAGGGATCGGTGCCGAGCAGGATGTGATCCCACACCCAGACGGACTCAAAGCCGAGCTCCTCCATATGGACGCCGTAATCGATGATCTCCTGGGCATCCGGCTCGGCCGGGGCGCGCTTGAAGTTGCTCATGGCGATGCCGAAGCGGGTATTCTCGGCCATGGAACGGCTCTCCTTCTCTTGGGGTATGGGCTCTTGCGATACGGGGTTAGCGGTCGGGTCAGGCGGTGTAGAGCCGCTCCGGATCGAGATCGCTCAAGATGGCGAGCTCCTTCTCGGTCGGCGGCGGCGCCACCTTGACGCCCTCTGGCACGATGAGATCGAAGGCCGTGTTGTCCTGAACCTCCTCGGCGGTGACGCCCGGCTGCAGGGCATCGACGCGCATCTGCCGGGTCTTCTCGTCGAAGCCGAGGATGGCCAGATCGGTGACCACCTTCTTGACGCCGCCGAAGGGCAGGCCGCTATCGGCGCGGCTGCTGCCGCCGCTCAAGAAGCCGGGGCTGGTGACGAAATCGACCTTCTCCACGAAGCGGCGCTTCTGATGCTTCATGGCGACGATGATCTCCGACAGGCTGGCGATGTCGTTGCCGCCGCCGGTACCGGGAAGGCGCGTCTTGGGGTTCTCCGGATCGCCGATGAAGGAGGAATTGAGGTTGCCGTAGCGGTCGATCTGGGCGCCGCCCATGAAACCGATATCGACATAGCCGCGCTGCAAGAGCAACAGCACGTCGGTGATCGGCACGAGCATGTTGGCGCGGCGCGTGCAGCGCTGCTCGTTGGTGGAGGGAGGCAGCTCGCCCGGCACGATGAAGGGGCCGATGACGCCGCCCTCAAAGAGGATGGTCAGGCCCGGCGCGTGGGTGCGCTGCGCCAGAGTGGCGGCCAGAAGCGTGATGCCGATGCCGGCAAAGACGATCTGGCCTTCCTCCAGGACGCGCGAGGCCGAGACAGCCAGAAGCTGGCTGGCGGTGTAGTCGCGCTGCGTCGGCGAATTGTCGGTGCTGCGATTGGCAAGATCAGTCGTCATAAACGCTCCTCCCGCGCCGCGTGGCGTCGAGCATCTCCTGGAGCCCCACGCGCTCTAGGTACTCCGTCCAGTTTTTCGGGCCGTAATAGAATTCGTCGAGATATTCCTTCACGCCCTCCTCGCCCTTCGTGGCACTGATCTGCGCGTACATGTCCATGTGCTCGAAGAACGGCTCGTAGGTGCCGTAGCATTCATGCGGGGCGCAGCCGTAGGGCGCCTCCACCACCGCCTCGACGGCGAAGAAGGGGATCTTGGTGTGATCGGGCGCGCGGCGGATCTGCTCGTTGGAGACGATCCGCTCGGTGGTCAGGATGACCTTGTTGGCGGCCATGGCGATGTCGAGGTCCATGAACTGCAGACCGTCGATCTGGGCGTTGCCGTAGCGGTCGCAGCGCTGGACGTGAATGAGGGCCACGTCCGGGTTGAGCGCCGGCACGAGCAGCAGGCGCTCGCCGGTGAAGGGGCACTCCATCTCCTGCGCGTTGTCGACGAGGCCGACGATGTCGGAGCCCATCATGGCGCGCATCGGCATGAAGGGAACGCCCATGGCGCCGGCGCGGTAGCGCAGCCCCATCGCCATGTGGCTCCATTCCTCAAAGCGCGCCCGGCCGGTCTCCGTATAGGCGCGCATCATCTTGGAGATGCCCCAGACGATGCCCTGGCTGAACCAGCTCGTCATGATGTGGTCGGAGATGCCGGACACATAGGCGATGTCGCCCTCGTTGGAGGTGATGGAGCGCGACAGCGTGAGGCCCTGCTTCCTGGCTCGCACCAGGGCCCAGATCATGGCGATCGGGGTGCGCGAGACGGTGCAGCCGCCGACGGCCACGTGATCGCCGTCGTTGACGATATTGGCGGCCTCCTCCAGCGAGATCACCTTCTCGTGCAGGGAGCAGTCGCGCTGGCGCGTGCGCTCCCGCAATTGGGCATATGGAACTACGGTCAAGTTGGCGCTCCCTTCCTGCTCAGGCGGCCCGGCTGAGGCCAGTGTCGTGGTTGATGCGGGTGATCAGCTGGTCGAAGGATTCCAGCTTGTCGTGCAGGCCGCGCCAGAAGGACTGGTCGCGGCGGCGCTCGAAGTCGGCAAGGGCGATGCCCTGCTGCTCCACCCAGGTGTAATAGCCGAGATTGAAGACGCGATCGCGCTCGCGCCGCGTCATCTCCAGAACGTGGTCGGCATCGCCGCCGAGGATGTGGCGGCCGAAGGTCTCGGCGGCATCGACGGCATCGAAACGGCCGCCGAAGCGCTCGGCGAGGCGGGTCTGGCGCTCGCTGGTGTAGAGCTCGGAGCCGTCCGTCGCCACGGTGAGGATCATGTCGGTGGATTTCAGCTTCAGCCGGCGCGCCGTCTTGATGGCGGCCAGCACGTTGCCGATGCCCGACAGGCCGAAGACGTCAAGGCGCGAAAGGGTGGCCGCATCGACGCCGTGCCGTTCGGCGAGATAGGCGCGCCCGGCCTCGCTGTTGAAGAGCACGTGCAGGTCGTCCGTCGCATCGTCGGAGACGCCGACGATGAGGTCGGTGTTGGTGACGTTGTGGATGAGCGGGACGTGCTTGTCGCCGATGCCCTGGATGTTGTGCTCGCCGAAGCCGTTGTAGAGCAAGGTCGGGCACTCGGTGGGCTCCATGACGACGACACGGGCGCCGAAGAGCTCCTTCAGGCGGTCGCCGGCGGCCAACGTGCCGGCCGAGCCGGTCGCGGAGACGAAGGCGGCAAGGCTCAGATCCGGGTCGGTGTCGCGGAAGGCCTCAAAAAGGCTCGCCGCAGCCGAGCCGGTGACGGCGTAGTGGCCGAGATAGTTCGGGAACTCCGAAAACTGGTTGAAGATCATCGTATCGGGCTCGCGCTCCAGCTCAGCGCAGGCGTCGTAGATCTCCTTGACGTTGGATTCAGAGCCGGGCGTGCGGACGATATCGGACGGGTCGGTGACCCATTCCTCCAGCCAGCGGAAACGCTCCGCGCTCATGCCCTCCGGCAGGACGGCGACGCTGCGGCAGCCGAGAATGCGCGAAATGGCGACGCCGCCGCGGCAGTAATTGCCGGTGGAGGGCCAGACGGCGCGCTGCGTCGTCGGATCGAAATAGCCGGCGGCCAGACGCGGCGCCAGGCAGGCATAGGCGGCGAGCACCTTGTGGGCGTGGATGATCGGGAAATTGCGGCCGAGCATGACGACGATGCGCGCATCGACGCCGGTGATGGCCGGCGGCAGCTCGATATGGGCCGGCACGGTCCTGCCGGAAAGCTCCGCCGCGTCGTTGTACCAATGCACGCGGAAGAGATTGCGCGGATCGGCGGCGTCGCGGTCGAGGCCATCGTCGACCGGCTGGGGCGTCACCAGCTCGGCGAAGCGCGGCAGCACCACGCCCCTTTCCTTGAGGTGGGCGACGGCGCGGCGGTATACCGTCTCGTCGACGATATCGTCCGGCAGTTCAAAAGGGCTCACTCAAGCCTCCCGCGTTGTGGCGTGGCCGGCTCGCCGGCACGCCATCTTATACTGTGTTACTAATCTTAGAACCAATTTGCGGCATTCCGCAACCATTGTGTTGCGTTAATGCGGCCGTTGCGTACCTTTCCCGGAGCTTTTCAAAGCTCCGGACCTGGTTCTAAGCGCCAAGATAGGCCTGGCGGATCACCGGATCGTCGGAGAGGGTGGCGGTGTCGCCGCTCTTGGCGATGCGCCCCGTCTCCACCACGAAGGCGCGGCTCGCCAGCTCAAAGGCGGTCATGACGTCCTGCTCCACCAAGAGGATGGTGATGCCATGGCGATTGATCGCCTGCAGGCCCTCGCCGAGCCGCTCAATCAGGCGCGGAGCGAGGCCGAGCGAAAGCTCGTCGATCATCAACAGCTTCGGCCGCGACATGATCCCCCTGGCGATGGCGCACATCTGCTGCTCGCCGCCGGACATGGTGGTGGCGTCCTGCGAGGCGCGCTCCTTGAGGATGGGAAACAGGTCGAAGACGTGATCGAGATCGCCCTCCACCTCCGAGCGGTCGCTTCTGAGATAGGCGCCGAGTAGCAGGTTGTCCTTCACCGACATGCCGCGGAACAGACGCCGGCCTTCCGGCACATGGGCGATGCCGGCGGAAAGCACCGCGTCCGGTCCGGCATTGAGCAGGTTCTCGCCAGCGAAGCGGATCTCGCCCTGGCGCGCCGTGACCATGCCGGAGATGGTGCGCAGAAGCGTCGTCTTGCCGGCGCCGTTGGAGCCGACGATGCAGACGATCTCGCCCTCGTTGACATCGAGGTCGACGCCCCACAGCACCTGCACGTCTCCGTAGCCGGAGGCCAGGCCAGTGACTTTGAGAAGCGGCTCAGGCATGTCCGGCCTCCTTCAGGCGCTTTGCAAATTTCTCTCCGAGATAAGCCTCCACGACGCGTTCGTCGTTGACCACGGCCGTCGGCTCGCCATCGGCGATGAGGGCGCCGTGGTGCAGCACGAGCAGGCGCTGAGAGACCGTCATGACGACCTTCATCAGATGCTCGATGATGAGAATGGTGATGCCGCGGTCGGAGATGGCGCGGATAAGGTCGAGGGCGGCGTCGATCTCGCCGGTGTTGAGACCCGCATTCACCTCGTCGAGCATCAGCACTTTCGGGCTCATGGCGAGGCTCTTGGCGAGCTCCAGCCGCTTGCGGTTGGGCAAGGTGAGGGCGGAGGCCGGCTGGTCGGCGATCTTGTCGAGGCCGACAAAGGCGAGATGCTCGCGGGCATGCTCGCGCGCCTCCGTCAGCCCCTCCGGATCGCCGCCGAAGAGAGCGCCGGCCGCGACATTGTCGAGGACGCTCATCTCCGGAAAGGGCTGGACGATCTGAAAGGTGCGGGCAAGGCCGCTGCGCGCGGCCATATAAGGCTTCTGCCGGGTGACGTCGTCGCCCTGGAAGATCACCTTGCCCGAGCTCGGCCGATGCACCCCGGTGATGAGGTTCACCAGCGTCGTCTTGCCGGCGCCGTTGGGGCCGATCAGCCCGACGATCTCGCCCTGGCGCAGATCGAAGCTGACATCGTTGACGGCGCGAATGCCGCCGAAGGCCTTGGAGACGGCCTCTAGCCTGAGGATTTCGTTGCTCATACCGGCGCTCCGGCGCTCTCGCGCCCTTTCAGTCGGTTGATCATCCTGCGGTAGGAGATCTTCAGAAGACCGCCGGGCAGGAAGAAGATGAGGACGACGATGATGATGCCGAGGATGGCCCGGTTCCAATTGAGGAAGTTGGCCCAGACGAACTCTTCCATGACCACGAAGGCGGCGGTGCCGACAGCGGGGCCGAGCACGGTGCCGGCGCCGCCGAGAAGCGCCATCACGGGCACCTTCACGGTGAGCAGGATCTGGAAGGAATCGGTCGGGTCGATATAGCCGATCCAGGAAGCGTAGACGGCGCCAGCCGTGCCGCAGAGGAACGCGGAGAGGATATAGGCGCTGACCTTATAGAAGGTCGTGTTGACGCCCACCATGTCGGCCGCATCCTCGTTCTGGCGGATGCATTTCAGCCCGAAGCCGAGGCGATGGTTATCGACGAAGGCGGTGAGGGCGAAGGCGATGACCATGAGGCCGAGCATCACCCACAGGAAGAAGGCGCCGACGGTATCGGGGGCCCACATCAGAAGCGGCACATTGAGGCCGTTGCCGCCGCCGGTGACGCCGCTCCAGGAGGAGACGACGAGACGGCAGACCTCCACCACGCCAATGGAACCGATGGCGAAGTAATGGCCGCGAAGGCGCAGCAGGATCATGCCGAGCCCGGCCGCGAAGGCCGCCACGAAAACGGTGGCGATCACCCAGGCAAAGCCCATCGGCACGCCATGCGTCTGGGCGATGGCGCCGGCATAGGAGCCAAGACCGAAGAAGGCGGCCGTGGAGAAGGAGGGATAGCCGGTGAAGCCGCCGATGAAGTTCCAGGAGAAAGCGAGGACGGAGTACATCGCCAGCATGATGGCGGTGCGCACGATGCTGTTGTCGGCGTAGAAGGGCGTCGTTGCCAGAACGACGATCCAGAGCGCGAACAGAGCCAGGCCGAGACGCGACATCATTCGTATCCTTTCACGCCGACGAGGCCGGTCGGCCGGAAGACCAGGAGGACGAGCATCACCACGAAGCCGACGGTGAGCGAATGCTGCGGGCCGAAGACGACGCCGGAGATGCTCTCAATCAGCCCAAGGGCGAGACCGCCGACGAGCGCGCCGGGCACCGAGCCAAGACCGCCGATGACGCAGACGACGAAGGCCTTGCCGAGGAAGATGCCGGTGAGATTGGTGGTGACCGGATAGACCAGGGCGAAGAGCGCCCCGGCGGTGCCGGCCATCAGCGCGCCAATGCCGAAGGTGATGGCATAGATGCGGTTGACCTTGATGCCCATCAGGGCGGCGGCGAAGCGGTCCATACGCACCGCGACGATGGCGCGGCCGATGCTGGAGCTGCGCATCGTCACGAAGAGGAGCCCGGTGAGGAGCAGCGCCAGAGCCATGCCGAGCAGGCGCTCGTTCGGCAGGTAGATGCCGAAGAGGTCAATGCTGCCCAGATCGAGCGTGACCTGGCGCGGCGTCGCGGAGAAATAGACGGTCATGAAGTTGTAGAGGATCATGTCCAGGCCGAAGGTCAGCGTCAGCGTGGTCAGAACCGGCGCGGTCACGACCTTGTTGATGAAGACGGCCTGCAGGAAATAGCCGAGGCAAAACAGAAGCGCGCCGACGACCGGCAGCATCAGGAGCGGGTGCACGCCGAATAGATGCCAGGCGAAGAAGGTGAGATATCCACCGAGGATGATGAAGGAGCCGTGGAGCATGTTGATGACGTTCAACACGCCCCAGACCAGCGAGAATCCTACGGCAAGACAGGCATAGAGTGCGCCAAGCACGATGCCGTTTGCCAGTACCTGCCCGAGGTCCATATCGAGCCTTTCTTGTCTAGCGCTTCCGTTCCGGAATGGCCGCGGATCGCAAGATCCGGACACACCGGGAGCGAGGACGCCCCAGCACAGCGTGGCCGGAGGGGGCGTCCGTCGACGTCATGGGGGAGCGGTTCGCCCGCGCGGCCGAGGGACCGCGCGGGAACGAACGTCACTCGTTCAGCAGCTTGATTTCGGCCGTGGCGATCGATTCCGGATAGAGGACTTCGATATTCTCGCCCTGCACCTGGATGATCGGCAGATCGCGCGCCTGGTTCATGCCGTTCTCGCCGAAGTCGATGGGACCGTAGAAGGTCGTGATCTCGGTACTCGCGAGCGCCTCGCGAATCGCCTCGCCGTCAAGCGAGCCGGCACGCTTCAAGACGTCCTCCAGCATCACCAGGGCACCGGCGCAGGAGCCGTGGATATAGTCGGGGTCCTGTCCGCCGCTCGCTTCCATGAAGTCCTGATAGAACTCGTCGGTCGTCTTCCAGGCGCCTTCGCCCTCGTAATCGACCGAATGGTGCCACCAGGTCTGGCTGGAGATGCCATCGGCGAGATCGCCAAGAGCCTCGGTGAACTCCACATAGGCCGGGCCGGTCACCATCGTGACGATCGGTGCCTTGGCGCCGAGATCGGCGAGCTGACGGCGGATGACGATGAGATCCTGGGTGTAGCCGGAAACATAGATCCAGTCCGGCTCGGCGGCGACGATGGACGAGATGCCGGCGGCGTGGTCCATGGTGCCGACGGCATAGAGCTGGTTGTAGACGATCTCCAGCCCCTGATCCTCAGCCGCCTTGACGGTGGCCTCGGCCATCGATTTCGGGAAGACGTCGTCGCGGCCATAGACGGCCACCGTCTCCAGGCCCGGCACCTTGTCCTTCAGATAGGTGACCATCGCCTCTGTCATATGGGCGTTGGGCGAGAGCGTGCCGAAGAGGTAGGGATTGCCCTGGGTGTAGACGGATTCAGATGAGGCGACGCAGGCGATGGTGGGGATGCGGTAGCGCTGGCCGACAGTGGCGGCGATCTTGGTGTGACCGGAGCCGAAAGGCGACATCAGCACGTGCACGTCGTCTTCGTTGATGAGGCGCTCGGCGAGCTGGCCGGCGCGCGGACCGTCCGTCTGGTAATCGTATTCGATGATCTCGACCGGGTGCTTCTGGCCGTCGATCTCAATGCCGCCGGCCGCGTTCACCTTCTCTTCCCACATCTTGTAGACCAGCTCCTGCTTCTTGCCCTCGTCGGCAAGCCCGCCGGTGAGCGCGAGCGGGGCGCCGATGCGCACGGTCTCCTGCGCGCCGGCGGCAGAGGCGGCCAGTGCGACGGAGACGCCGCAGGTGAGCGCGATCGAGGTTAAGAGCGCAGAGCGCGTTTTGGCGTGGGATGTCTTCAGCATCGTGTTCCTCCCTGTTTCCCATGTGAGGCGGTGGCCGCCCGTCGGCTTCTTTATCGCGCTGGCTGGCTGCCCCGCAGGGAAGCCGACAGGCACGGCGGCCGTCTTTCGAATCCCTGGGGATTCATAAGTGATACTATGATTAGTACCACAGACTGATAATACCTTTTTCACCTCTATAAACAAGGGGGAAGTGTGGTCGTTCTGCGCATATGTTGTGCAGCGCACAGAATGAATGTTGTGCAACGCAGCAAGCCGATGCATCGATACAGGGCGAGGCGTTGCGCGAATTTGGCGCTTGCCATTTTAAGGGAATGGTTCTTAGTGTAGTATCATAGGATGATATAAGGAATGAGCCGTCGACCAGCGGCGGTTCCGGCTGGCGCATCAGGTCCGCAGAGGGCCGAGAGGCCAGTCAAGAAACGACAAGGGAGAACCTCATGCTGTCTCGTATCTCACCACTTCTTGCGACCTGCCTCTTGGCGGTCACGTTGTCCGCCGCTCCGGCGCCCGCACAGGCGGAGACGCTGATCAAGCTCGGGCACGACCAGCCGGAGGACAGCACGCATCACCAGGCGGCCTTGCGCTGGAAGGAACTGGTGGAAGAGCGCACCGACGGCGAAGTGAAGGTGCAGATCTTCCCCTCCAGGTTGCTGGGCAGCGGCACGCAGATGATCGAGCAGGCACAGGCCGGCGCCATCGAAGCGGTGGTCCTGCCGACCGGATGGGCGGCGCCTTTCGCGCCGAGCGTCAGCGTTCTTGACCTGCCCTTCCTGTTCCCGAGCCGCGAGACCACCTACGAGGTGGTGGACGGGCCGGTGGGCAAGAAGATCCTGGAGCCGCTGGAGGAGAAGAACCTCGTCGGCGTCGCCTTCTGGGAGAGCGGCTTCAAGCAGTTCACCGGCACCTTCCCGATTAAGACGCCGGAGGATTACCAGGGCCACAAGATCCGCACCATGCCCTCGGCGGTGATCCAGGAGCAGTTCAAGGCTTTCGGCGCCACGCCGACGACCATCGATTTCGGCGAACTCTACACCGCCCTGCAGCAGGGCGTGGTCGACGGCCAGGAGAACCCGATCGCCACCATCGCCGCGATGCGCTTCTTTGAGGTGCAGCCGAACATGACGCTGAGCGACCATGGCTTCCTGGCCTATATCTTCATGTTCAACAAGAACTTCCTGGAGAGCCAGCCGGAGGAGGTGCGCGAGGTTCTCGTCAATGCCGCGCAAGAGGCGGCCGAGTATCAGCGCGAGATCATCCAGGAGGCGGAGAAGAAGCATCTGGAAGCCTTCCGCGAGGCGGGCGTAGAGATCTACGAGCTGAGCGAGGAACAGCGCGCCGCGTTTGAGAAGGCTTCAACGCCCGTCTATGAGTGGTTCGCCGAGGAATATGGCGGCGAAACCCTGCAGATGGTCCGCGATGCCGTCGACGAGATCGAGAAGGCGAAGTGAGGACGCCGAAGCGGAGCTGAAGCGTCATGCGTGAGACCGAGCCGGCCGGCGGCAATATCTTCGCGCGCGCCGACCGGCTTCTGAGCCGCGCCGAAGCCATCTTCATCGGCGCGGCGATCTCCTTCTGCAGCATCCTGCTCTTCACCAATGTGGTGCTGCGCTACGTCTTTCTCGCCCCGATCTCCTGGGCGGAGGAGCTCAGCATCTATCTGCTGGTGTGGATCGTCTTCGTGGGCGCCAGCGTGGCGTTTCGCACCCACAGCCACATCGTCGTCGACATGCTTCCGCGCATGTTGCCGCCCGCCGGCCGGCGCATCGTGGCGATCCTGGCCGCGACGGTCACGGCCGCGTTCCTGGCGGTGTTTCTCTATTACAGCGCCCAGCACACCCTGAATGTGCGCGCCCTTGGCCAGCTCACGCCTGTCATGCAGGCGCCGATGTGGCTGACCTACCTCGCCATGCCGGTGGGTTCGGCGCTGATGCTGATCCGCAACCTGCAGCTTCTCGCCATCCTGGTGCGAAGCCGGGCCGACGAGGAGGCCTATGTCGGCGCCATTCGCGACTGAGGCGACCATGCGGCAGCGGGAAGGGGAGGCAAAGCCAGCGACATGACCGTCCTGCTTGTCCTCGGCCTCCTCGCCCTCGGGCTTCTTCTGACGGTGCCGATGTTCGTCGTGCTCGCCGGCACTTCGTTCGTCACCTTCTGGCTGACCTCGCCGATCCCGCTCTCCATCCTGCCGCAGCGCGTCTTCGCCGGCATCGAGAGCTTCGCGCTGCTGGCCATCCCGTTCTTCATCTTCGCGGCCAATATCATGGGCCGCGGGGGGCTCTCGGCCCGGCTCATCAACTTCATGCAGACGCTGGTCGGGCATCTGCCGGGCGGGCTCGGCATCACCGTGGTGCTGACCTGCGTGATGTTCGGCTCCATCACGGGCTCCAGCGCCTCCACCATCGTGGCGGTCGGCACCATCCTCTATCCGGCGCTCGTTCAGGCCGGCTATTCGGAGCGCTTCGCCATCGGCGTCGTCACCGCCTCGGCGCTGATCGGCATGATCGTGCCGCCGAGCAACGCCATGATCGTCTATGGCTCGGTGGCGAATGTGTCGATCGGCGCCCTGTTCATGTCGGGTATCGGGGCGAGCCTCGTCTTCACGACGATCTATTGCGGCTATTGCGTCGCCTGGGCGACGGCGAACGGCGTGCCGCGGACGAAGCGCGCCACCTTCCGCCAGGTGGTCGACGCCACCCTCGATGTCGTCTGGGGCATCGGCATGCCGGTCATCATCCTCGGCGGCATCTATGGCGGCGTCTTCACCGCCACGGAGGCGGCGGCCGTCTCCGTCATCTACGCCGCCTTCGTGTGCTGCATCGTCTACCGCCAGCTCGACCTGAAAGGGCTGTGGGACGTGGCGGTGGAATCGGCGCTCGCCAGCGCCCGCATCCTCATCATGGTGGCGGCCGCCAAGCTGTTCTCCTGGCTCTTGACCATCTCCGGCGTCGCCGCGGCCGTCGCCGAGCCGCTGACGGCGATGCGCGACGACCCGAACATGCTGCTCGCGCTCGTCAACGTCATCACCCTCGGCTCGGGCATGTTCATCGACGTCTTCTCCAACATCCTCATCATCGTGCCGGTGATCTTGGCGACGGTGATGGGCGCGGGCATCAGCGGCACGCATCTGGGCATCATCATGGTGGTCAATGCCGATATCGGCAATGTGACGCCGCCTTTCGGGCTCAACCTGTTCGTCGCCAGCGGCACCTTCAACCGCTCCTATGGCAGCGTCGTTCTCGCCGTCCTGCCATGGCTCGGCCTGGCGCTGATTGCGCTCGCCATCATCACCTACATCCCCGAAATCAGTCTTTGGCTGCCGCGCCAACTCTACCCGCAGGTCCAATGACCCGGCCGCCGCGACGCCGCGGCGGTCCCGCCCCCCACCCCCCAGACATGGAGCACTTCATGACGACCGATTTCCGCCAAGCCATCGTCGACAAGATCGACGAGAATCGCGATTACGCGATCGAGTTCCTGCGCCAGATGATCTCGATCCCGAGCGTGACCGGCGACGAGGCGGCGATCCAGCGCTTCGTGGCCGAGCATATGCGCAAGGTCGGACTGGAGGTCGATATCTGGGAGACCGACTGGGAGGAGCTGAAGAAGCATCCCGGCTACCGCCCGGTCGCGCGCGGCTATGAGAACCGGCCGAATATCGTCGCCACCGCCAAGGGCAGCGGCGGCGGGCGCTCGCTCCTGCTCAACGGCCATACCGACGTCATCCCGGTCGGCGACGGCAGCGGCTGGAGCGACGATCCGTGGAGCGCGGCCGTGCGCGAGGGACGCATCTATGGCCGCGGCTCGGCCGACATGAAGAGCGGGGTGGCCGCCCATATCCTCGCCGTGGAGTTCCTGAAGAAGCTCGGCCTGACCACCAAGGGCGATGTCTATATCAACGTCGTCATCGACGAGGAGGTGAGCGGCCACGGCACGCTCGATACCGTCATTCGCGGCTACAAGGCCGATGCCGGCATCTCCGGCGAGACTTCCGACCTTGCCGTGCAGCCGGCCTGCATCGGGCGCATCTGGTTCGAGATCACGGTCCAGGGCAAGCCGGCGGGCGTGCAAAAACGCTACGAGGGCGTCTCCGGCATCGAGCTCGGCTACAAGATCGTCAAGGCGCTGCAGGAGCTGGAGGACGAGCGCGTCGCCACCGTCACCCATCCGCTCTATCCGAACGCGCTCGATTCGCTGCCCTGCCTCATCGGCTCCTTCCAGGCCGGCGCCTATCCGAGCGCCTTTCCCGACAGCGCCGTCTTGCGCGGCTCCATCGGCACGGTGCCGGGCGAGGACCATGAGGGCGTCAAGCAGAGCCTCGTCGACAAGATCGCCGAAGTCGCGAAAACGGACGAATGGATGAAGGACCATCCGCCCGTGGTGCGCTTCGTCGGCTACGATGCGGAGGCCTCCGAAATCGCGCAGGACCATCCGATCGTGGAGACGCTCTGCCGCGTCTATAAGGAGCATACCGGCAAGGACCCGGAGATCTCCGGCCGCCAGGGGGCCGCCGATACCCGTTTCCTCAACAAATACGCCGATACGCCGACGGTGATCTTCGGCCCCGGATCGACCTCCGTCATGCATGCCAATGACGAATATGTCTCCATCGAGGATTACATCGACGCCATCAAGGTGATGGCGCTCACCATCGCCGAATGGTGCGGCGTGGAAGAGCAGCGCGGCTGACGGCCTCGCCGCCTATCCGCCTTGCGATAGGGCCAGGATCCGTCAGGCCTGAGGGGCGTCGCCTCGCCTTGACGGGATCCTGGCCTTTCTTTGCCGATAAGAGGGGTGCCGACGACAAGCGCGCGGCCAGTCCTGCAAAGGCGGGTGAAATCGCGCTCCAACTCCGGTTAAAGCCGTTCTGCGGGTGGGCGCAGATGGTCTCGATCGCCCGGTGAACGTCCCGCTATCGCTTGGGGGCTCGGCAGGAAGTCCTGCAACGAGCGAGCCTTAAAGGCTCCAATAGGTTGTGCCTTTGGCGATCTGTTCGGGGCCGAGGGCGGATTTGACGTCGATGACGACGCCGCCCTGGCGCAGGCCGGCGGTGAGCCTCTCGGCCGGCTGATCGAGATAGGCGCGGTGCGGCACGGCGAGGATGAGCGCGGCAAGGTCGGTCATGGCCTCGGCGGGCTGAAGCTTGAGGCCGTATTCGCGCTCCGCCTCGCCGGCATCGGCGATCGGATCGTGCACCAGCGGCCTTGCGCCGTAGTTCTTCAGCTCCGCGAGGATGTCGGGCACGCGGCTGTTGCGCAGGTCCGGCACGTTCTCCTTGAAGGTCAGGCCGAAGACGCCGATGCGCGCGCCCTGGATCTCGCCGCCGCCGGCCGCGATCAGCTTGACCGTGCGCTCGGCGATGAAGCGGCCGATGGAATCGTTGATGCGCCGGCCGGCGAGGATGACCTGCGGATGGTAGCCGAGCTGCTCGGCAAGGGCGGTCAGGTAATA
>NZ_JHZK01000013.1 GCF_000688515.1 Afifella pfennigii DSM 17143
CGGGGCTGCTCGCCTGGCGCGCGGTGTCCCCCGCCAGCCGTTTCTTGCCGGCCTCGAGGAACTCCTTCGACCAGCTGTAGTAGAGGCTCGTCGCAATGCCTTCGCGCCGGCACAGCTCCGCGATGCTCTCCTCGCCACGCAGGCCCTCGAGCACGATACGGATCTTCTCCTCCGCCGAATGATGCTTGCGCGTGCGCCGACGGATGTCTTTCACGACACGATCGGCCGGCAGCTTGGGCGTTCCGGGTTTCTGTCTCATCTCCACTCCTTGGCGGTTACGATGAGCCAGAAACCCTCCTTTACGAAATCACCTCAGATGGCCCATGGGCGCTGATCCCGGACACCCCGACGAGCCGACCATCACCGACGCCATGTCGCTGGCGCTCGGCGCGCTGGCGCTGATGGGCCTGTCCATCTTCGGCCCCGGCATCGCCACCGGCCTCGTCTCCGGCGCACCGCAGCTCAGCGCCGGCGCGGCCGTGGGCACCGGCCTGGCCGTGGCCGGAATGGGAGCGGCGGGCTACATGGGCGGTCGCGCCGCCGCCCAGCCCGTGCGCGCGGCCATGTCGCGCGCGGGCGATGCCATGCGCTCCAGCTATCGCTCCGGCCAGGCCGGCGCATGGACCGCCACCGGCGGCCAATCGCCCGTCGCCGGCATGGGGGGCGGGGCAGGAAGCGCCGCAGCAGCAGCATCCTCCGCGTCCGAGCAAC
Organism: Afifella pfennigii DSM 17143; assembly: GCF_000688515.1. Lineage (GTDB taxonomy): Bacteria > Pseudomonadota > Alphaproteobacteria > Rhizobiales > Afifellaceae > Afifella > Afifella pfennigii. Next base: position 712 of record NZ_JHZK01000013.1, read on the forward strand.
CGGCCTGGGCCGCCCGCATGAAGCGCGGCCAGACCATGAGCCACGGCGCCACCGCTGCCGCCCATGCCGTCCGCTCCGGCGATTCCGGCGGCGGCTCCATGAACGTCTCTCTCCAGCAGGACGACCGCAAATGAACCTCTTCAAACGACCATCGGTGCGCTATGCGCGCACGCCCGAACCCGAAACGCCCTATCAGAAGGCGGCGCAAGCCTGGGACGAGCGCCTCGGCTCGGCGCGCGTGCAGGCGAAGAACTGGCGGCTGATGGCCTTCGGCTCGCTGCTGCTCGCCGGCGGCTTTGCCGCCGCGCTCGTCTGGCAGTCGACGCGCGGGACCGTAGTGCCCTGGGTGGTGCAGATCGACCGCTTCGGCGAGGCGCAGGCCGTGGCCTCGGCCGTCGCCGACTACCGGCCCACCGACCCGCAGATCGCGTGGCATCTCGGGCGCTTCATCGAGCAGGTCAGGAGCCTGCCGGCCGATCCGATCATCGTGCGGCAGAACTGGCTGCGCGCCTACGAATACACCACCGATCGCGGCGCGGTGGCGCTCAACGACTACGCGAGGTCCAACGATCCGTTCACGCGCGTCGGCCGCCAGCAGGTCGCCGTCGAGATCTCCAGCGTCATCCGCGCCTCGCCGGACTCCTTCCGCATCGCCTGGACGGAACGCCGCTACGAGAACGGCCAGCTCGCCGGCACCGAGCGCTGGACCGCCATCCTGACCGTGGTGATCCAGCAGCCGCGAACAGCCGAACGCCTGCGGGCCAATCCGCTCGGCGTCTATGTCAACGCAATCAACTGGTCGAGGGAGATGGGATCATGAAGGGGGCATACAGAAGAAGGACTTCGCTGCCGCTGGTCTTGCTGATGTCGGCGGCGGCGCTCGCCGGCTGCGCCAGGAAATACATCCCGCCGGAGATCGACTATGACAACGCCGCGCCCGCCGTGCTGACCGCCGATCCGCCCGGTCCGGTCCGCATTGTCGAGACCCCGAAGCCGTTGCCGCTTCCCGGCCAGTTGAAGCCGGTGGCCGGGGCGGCGGCGAAGCCGGAGCCGGCCGATCCCCGCCAGCGCATCACCCAGGCGAACGAGGCGGCCCGCATGCAGCCCGTCCGCGACGGCTTCATCAACGCCGTCCAGGTCTATCCGTATTCGGCAGGCGCGCTCTATCAGGTCTACGCCGCGCCCGGCCAAGTCACGGACATCGCGCTCCAGCCCGGCGAGCAGCTCGTCGGCTCCGGTCCCGTCGCCGCCGGCGACACGGTGCGCTGGATCATCGGCGACACCGAGAGCGGGGCCGGCGACAGGCGGCAGGTCCATATCCTCGTCAAGCCGACGCGGCCGGATCTCCAGACCAACCTCGTCATCAACACCGATCGGCGCACCTACCATATGGAGCTGCGCTCCACGCCCTCGACCTATATGGCGTCCGTGTCCTGGCAGTATCCGCAGGACCAGCTCATCGCGTTGCGCCGGCAGAACACGCGGGCGGCGCAGACCCAGCCCGTCGCCTCCGGCGTCGACATCTCGAAGCTCAACTTCCGTTATCGCATCGAGGGCGACAGCGCCCCGTGGAAGCCGCTGCGCGCCTTCGACGACGGATCGAAGGTCTATATCGAGTTCCCGACCGGAATCGCCCAGGGCGAGATGCCGCCGCTTTTCGTCATCGGCGCGTCCGGCAATTCCGAGCTGGTCAACTACCGCGCGCGCCAGAACTACTATGTCGTCGATCGGCTGTTCGCCGCCGCCGAGCTTCGCCTTGGCGACAAGGACTCGCAGCGCCGCGTCCGCATCATCCGCACGGATGGACGGCCAGCGGCGCGGCGGCCCGCAATCTTCGCTGCGGGAGAAGGGCGATGACCGACGCTCCGAACGCACCCGCGCCCGACATCCGCGCCGAGCTGCGCCTGCGGCCCGAGCCGCCGCGCGTCACGCGGCTCTCCCGCAAGGTGCTGATCGGTCTCGGCGGCGTGGCGTCCGTCACCGTCCTCGGCGCGCTGGTCTGGGCGCTCGACACCAGCCGCAGGGCCGGGCAGCAACCCTCCGAACTCTACAGCACGGAGAACCGCTCGACGGCGGACGGCTTGCAGACCTTGCCGCGCGACTATACCGGCCTGCCGCGCCCGGACGTGCCGGAGCTGGGGCCGGCTCTGCCCGGTGATCTCGGGCGGCCGATCCGCCGCGCGCAGGAGCGCGGCCAGCCCGTCGCGCCGCCCACCATCCAGACCCCGCAGGCCGACCCGGAGGAGCAGCGCCGCCTTGCCGAGATCGAGGCCGCCCGCACCGCAAGGCTGTTCACCGACAGCCGCGGCGAGCGCATCAAGGACGGCCAGGGCAGCGCGACGAGGCCCGCCGTCGATCCGCTGTCCGGCCTAACGCTCCCCACCGAGCCGCCGCCGCTCGATCCGGGCGCTGCGCAGAACATGCAGGACCGCAAGCTCGCTTTCGTCAACATGGAGACCGACCGCCGCACCGTCAGCACCGACCGGGTTCAGGACAAGGCGTCTCCCTATGTCGTGCAGGCGGGCGCCGTGATCCCCGCCGCCCTCATCACCGGCATCCGCTCCGACCTGCCGGGACAGGTCACGGCGCAGGTCACGGAGCATGTCTACGACAGCCCGACCGGATCGCATCTGCTGATCCCGCAGGGCGCGCGCCTGATCGGCCAGTACGACAGCCAGGTCGCCTTCGGCCAGCGCCGCGTGCTGCTGGTCTGGAACCGCATCGTCATGCCGGACGGCACCTCCATCGTGCTGGAGCGCCTTCAGGGCACGGACCCGCAGGGCTTCTCCGGCCTGGAGGATCAGGTCGACCATCATTGGGGCCAGCTCTTCCGTGCGGCCGCGCTCTCCACCTTCTCGGCGTCGGCACCCAGCTCGCCATCGACAACGAGAGCGAGATCGCCCGCGCCATCCGCGAGAGCGCCCAGGACAGCGCCTCCGACATCGGCCAGCAGATCGTCCGCCGCCAGCTCAACATCCAGCCGACGCTCACCGTGCGGCCCGGCTTCCCCGTCCGCGTCATCGTCCAGCGCGATCTTGTGATGCAGGTCTACGGCGCTCCGAGGGAGCCGTCATGACGAAGTTGAAGCTCTCGGCCATCCCCGACGACCGGCCGGTCAAGATCACCGCCGAGCTTCCGGCCGCCGTGCATCGCGATCTCGTCGCTTACGCCGAGATCCTCGCCCGGACCAACGGCGAGAAGACACCGCCCGATCCGGCCAAGCTGGTCGCGCCCATGCTCCAGCGCTTCATGGCCACCGACAAGGTGTTCCGGAAGGCGAGGGGGCAAATGCTGGCCCCCGGAAGCCGGGCTGTCTGACCCGGCTCCCTATCTATTTGGTGCTGACAGCCAGTCGAAGGCCGCCCCAGCCGGCGTATTTGTCGCCCGTTTCTCGAATGTGGGTATAACGCTTCAAGCTCACCCATGATCTGTGCCCGCTCACAGCGGCGACATGCGGGATGTTCCAGCCCATCTCGAAGAGGCGCGAGATGCCTTCGTGCCGCAGGTCGTGGAAATGCAGGTTTTCTATGTCCAGCAACTTGCACGCCCGCGTGAAGTTCGCCGTGATGGCATCCGTAGAGTAGGGGAATATCTCCGGCTTGCTCTTGCGCATGCTCTCGATGATCTGGATAGCCTCGCTGGGGAGGTCCACCCACGTATCGTTGCCGAGCTTCTCGCCCGGATGCTTCATGTCGCGCACGAGCACGCGCTTGTGCTCCTTTTGGAAATCCTTCCATGCAATGCGCGTTATCTCCTCTTGTCGGCGCGTAGAGAACAGGGCGAAGACGATGACCTTGTGCATCGGCAAGGCTTGGGGAGCCTTCTTGCGGCGCTCGATGAAGTGCGCCAGCAGCTTGTCGAGTTCATCGAGCGTCGGCCGGCGATCGCGCTGTAGCGAACGCGAGATAATGCCCAAACGGCGCGCGACCGTGATGGCGTCTTTCATCTCTCGCTCGTCGAGGCGGTAATCCCACATTGGCCGCGCGATGGCGAAGACGGCGGCAAGGTGGCTGGCATAGTTTCCGACAGTCTGCGGCTGGCTCGTCAGCGATTGCAGAAACTCGATGATGTCCTTGGATTTGATGGTCGAGCACGGCATTTCGACAATCGGGTGCTTCTTGATGGCTCGCAGCACCTGGGCCTTAGTCCGGCCGATTTCCTTGACGGATTCCTCGATGTAGCGGTCGATCGCCTTTGCCAAGGTCGGATCGTCGAATTTCGCAGCCGGGATCGCGCCCGGCCTCGAAAGTTCGCGCTCTCGCTTTTTCATCCAAGCCGCCGCCGCCGGCCGTCTGTCAAAGGTCTCTGTCTCGTGATAAGTCATGCCGTCCCGCATGACCCGCACTCGCGCCCGGTAGCCGACGCTGCCATCCTTGCGCTTGCGCGCGGTGATCGTGCCCATGTCCGCTTCCTCATTTGGTCCACGGCCATTGTATTTGGTCCATTGGACCAAATCTAGTGTCAAAATCGTCGAATATGACCCAAAACCGACGCAAACCGCACAGAAAGAAAATGACCCAAGAGCCTGTAAAACAAGAAAAATCGAGGAAATTCAAGGCTCCTCTTTTTGCCGTCGCGCCGATGATGGACTGGACGGATAAGCATTGCCGTTTCTTCCATCGCGGCCTGACCAGGCGCACCCTCCTCTATACGGAGATGCTGACGTCGGAGGCCGTCATCCATGGCGACCGCGCCCGGCTTCTCGCCTTCGATGCCGAGGAGCATCCGGTTGCCCTGCAGCTCGGCGGCAGCGACCCGGCGCGCCTTGCCGAGGCGGCGCGTCTCGGCGCCGATTTCGGCTATGACGAGGTCAACCTCAATGTCGGCTGCCCCTCCGACAGGGTGCAGTCCGGCACCTTCGGCGCCTGCCTGATGTTGCGCCCGGCGCTGGTCGGGCGCTGCGTGGCGGCGATGAAGGCCGCCGTGGATATCCCTGTCACGGTGAAATGCCGGCTCGGCGTCGACGAGCAGGATATTGAGACCGCTCTCGACGGCCTCGCCGATGCGGCCCTCGCCGCCGGCGCCGACGCGCTCTGGGTGCATGCCCGCAAGGCCTGGCTGAAAGGCCTTTCGCCGAAGGAAAACCGCGACGTGCCGCCGCTCCATTACGACCGGGTTTATCGGCTGAAGGCGCGCCTGCCGCGAACCTTTATCGGCATCAATGGCGGCATCGCCGGGCTGAAGGATGCGGGCGAGCATCTTGGCCATGTCGACGGGGTGATGCTCGGCCGCGCTGCCTATCACGATCCGGGGCTTCTGGCCGCCGTCGATAGGGTGGTCTATGGCGAGGCGGGGCCGGATGCCGATCTTGAGGCGGCGGCGCTCAGGATGCTGCCCTATGCGGAGCGCCATCTGGCGGCGGGCGGGCGCATGCCCGCCGTCGTCAAGCCGATGCTGGGTCTCTTCGCCGGCCGCCCTGGGGCGCGCGCCTGGCGCCGTATTCTTACCGTGGAAGGCGTCAAGGAAGGGGCGGGGCCCAAGGTCGTTGAAAAGGCGCTTGCCGCCGTCGCAGAGGCCGGCGGCCTTGCCGCGCCGGCGGAGATGGCCGCATAGCTGCCGGCCGGCACCGGGCGGGCGGCATTGCAGATATCCCCCTCACGCGCCGCCCGCCTATGCTGCGGCGATGGTTCACCAATCTCTCTATTCCAGCCGCACCGAGGAATGGGAGACGCCGCCGGCTCTGTTTGAGCGGCTCGACCGGATTTTCGGCTTCCGTCTCGATGCCTGTGCCTCCCCGGCGAACCGCAAATGCGAGACCTGGTTCTCCGCCGCCGACAACGCGCTGGAGCGCTCCTGGGCGGAGCATGGCCGGGTCTGGCTCAATCCGCCTTATGGCAGGCGGATCGCCGGCTTCATGCGCAAGGCGTTTGAGGAATCGCAGAAGGGCGCGCTCGTGGTCGCGCTTGTTCCCGCTCGCACCGACACGCTATGGTGGCACGAATGGGTGAACGGCAAGGCCGATATCGTCTTTCTGAAGGGCCGGCTGAAATATCTCGATGAGAATCGACGGGAAAGAAGCCCTGCGCCGTTCCCTTCCGCTCTGGTTGTCTACCAGCCTGATCTTGACGGTATCTGCAATCGTCGTGCTGCCGAGCCCGCCGGCGCCGGCGGAGGGGGTGACGGCCTCGCAGTCCGGGCAGCGCCTGGAAAGCGTCGTTGAGACCATCTTGGTTGAGGCGGGCCTCACCGAAATCGGCGAGGTTGCTCGCCCCGCTCCCTGGTATCGGCGCAACGCGCCCTACACCTCCATCTATGGCCACGACGCCCGCATCGAATTCCTGCTCGCCATCGGCGCGCGCCGCTACCTCGTGGAGACCAAACGCATGTCGGTGTCCGGATCGGTCGACGAGAAGCTGCCCTTCGTCTGGCTCAACGCGCTGGAGAACCAGCCCGAATACGATTTCGTCCTGGTTCTCGATGGCGAGGGCTGGAAGCCGGAGGCACGGCGCTGGGTAGAGGCCAAGGCGCGCGCCGACGAGCGCTTCACCGTGCTCGGCGTTGAAGGCTTCAAGATCTGGCTTTCCGCACAGCTTCGCGCCTCCGCCGGCGATTGAACCTCGCTCGTGCGGCGCCTTGCCGGCGCGTCAGATTTCCGGCTCGATGATCAGTCGCCCGCTCTCCACCCGCCAGGCGGCGAAGCGCGACAGCACGTTCATGCCGAGAAGATTGGTGAATAGCTGGCCTTCCTGGGCGATGCCCGCCGGCACGTTGCGCAAGGTCATCGACCCGATCTTGAGTTCGCCGATCTCCGCACGCGCCTGCAGCGTCATGCCGTTCGCCGTCTCCACCATGCGGTTGAAGGTGAGCGCGCCGACATCGATGCCGACGCGTTCGGCGTCTTCGTAGGTGAGCACCAGGCTGGAGGCGCCGGTGTCGACGACGAAATCGACCGGCACGCCTTCCACTTCCGCCGTCAGGTTGAAATGCCCGCTCGGGCCGGGGGCGATGGTCAGCACTTCGCGACCGCCCTCGCCGAGGCTGACGGTCATGCGCCCCGGCGCCAGCGCGTCGAGCACCGGCGCGGCGAATTGCGAAAGCGGCGCCCGGTAGGCGTAAAGGGTGACGAGCACCAGCGCCGCCCCGACCCACAGGAGGGCGTGCTTCAGCGCGTCCCCGAGCCGGCCGCGATAGGCGAAGATGCCGCCGCCGACGAGGATGAGCACGCCGAGGAGATAGACGATCTGCGGCCATTTCTCGTCCGCCGGATCGAAAACGGGCAGGGCAAGGTCGATCATGGCCTTGAAGTGGGGTGCTCAGCCGGAAAAGGCCAGCCCGGCGAAGAGGAGCGCTTCGGCGAGGATGACCGCGGCGCCGAGCGTGTCGCCCGTATGTCCGCCGATAAGTCGCTGGGCGAGCCTGTTGAACAGGAGGATGCCGCCAGCGGCCAGCAGGAGGCCGATCAGCGCGGCGACGCCGAAAAGGATGATCAGCAGCAGCGCCGCCGGCACGGCCGTGAGCATGGCGGCGGTGAGCACCGACCGGTCGGGCCGTCCCGCCCAGCGGCCGACGCCGTCCGCGCGCGCATGCGTGAGCGCCGACCAGTGCACGATGGCGCCGGCGCGCGCGATTGCCGCCACGCATAGAAGCGCGAAGGCGCCCGTCGCCGCGTCGAAGGAAGTCTCTGCGAGCCCGGCGACGCGTATGGCGATGGCGAAAAGGAGGGCGAGGACGCCATAGGTGCCGATGCGGCTGTCGCGCATGATGTCGAGCCGCTCCTGCGTGCTGGCGCCGCCGCCGAAGCCGTCGGCGGTATCGGCGAAGCCGTCCTCGTGCAGGGCGCCGCCCAGGGCCGTGTAGAGCGCCAGGGCGAGAAGCGCGGCGATGAGCGGGGAGGCGCCGCTGGCCACCAGGAACGACAGGAGCACCGCCGGCGTCAGCGCGATCAGCGCGCCGGCGAGCGGCCAGGCGGCGGCCGAATCGGCGAGGCTTCGCGGCTCCGTGCCCGGCTCCACCAAAGGCGGGGAGATCGGCAGGCGGGAATAGAAGGCAAGGCACGCCCTGGCATCGGCCGGCAGGCGGCGGAAATGTTCGGCAAGATCGCTCACGATAAAGCCTCTCTGGCAGGTATGGGCAGCTCTGGACCTCGGTAGCGGCCGCTGGCGCTCGCAGCGCCGCATTGCGCTCGCGCCTCGTGCGTTCTATGCCCGGTGGACCTTTTCGTCACCAGGCCATGCAGAGGTTGTCCATCCGTGTCCACCAATTCCGCCACAGATGCCTCGCCCCTTGATGCGTTTCGCGCTCTCTTCCAGGACCTGCCCGGGCCGGATGCGCAGGCCATCGCCGCCGCGCGCGCCCGCCAGGCGCAGCTGATCAAGCCGGCCGGCAGCCTCGGCCGGCTGGAGGAGATTGCCATCTTCCTCGCCGGCTGGCAGGAGCGCGAGAAGCCTGTCGTCGCGCGGCCCCTGGTCGCGGTCTTCGCCGCCAATCACGGCGTGACGGCGCGCGGCGTGTCGCCCTATCCGGCCGCCGTGACGGCGCAGATGGTGGCCAACTTCCAGGCCGGCGGGGCGGCGATCAACCAGCTTTGCACCTCGTTGGAGGTGGGGCTGAAGGTCTTTGAGCTGGCGCTCGACGTGCCCACGGGCGACATCGCCGTGGAGGACGCCCTGACGGCGCGCGACTGCGCCGGCACCATCGCCTACGGCATGGAGGCGATCGAGGGAGGCATCGACCTTCTGTGCCTGGGCGAGATGGGCATCGGCAACACCACGGTCGCCGCGGCGCTGTTCTGCGCTCTTTTCGGCGGCGAGGCGGCCGATTGGGTCGGCCGCGGCGCCGGCATCGAGGGCGAGGGCATGGAGCGCAAGGTGGAGGCGGTCCGCCTTGCCTGCGCGCGCCTTGCCGGCGAGAAGGACGCGCTCACCATCCTGCAGAAGATCGGCGGGCGCGAGATCGCCGCCATGGTCGGCGCCATCCTGGCCGCCCGCCTCAACCGCATCCCGGTTCTCATCGACGGCTTCGTCACCTCCGCCGCCGCCGCCGTCGCCTACCGCATGGCGCCGGAGGCGCTCGACCATTGCCTGTTCGCCCATTGCTCGGCGGAGAAGGCGCATCGCCTGGCCGTGGACGCGATGGGCGGCGAGCCGCTTCTCGATCTCGGCATGCGCCTCGGCGAGGGCACGGGCGCCGCGCTTGCCGCCTCGCTGGTGCGCACGGCCGCGCACTGCCATTCCAGCATGGCGACCTTCGCCGAGGCCGGCGTCTCCGGCAAGGGCTAGGGATAGGCGCCGCCCGCCGCGCCGGGCGTTCAGCTCGCCTTCTTCAGTTGAGCCGGCTTCTTCGCCCGCATCAGCGCCCAGGCGCGATTATCCTCCGTGAAGGCGGAGACGACGCGCTTGGCCGGCAGGATGGCGATCGCCTCCGTGCCGACCCCGACCTTGGAGCGCAGCAGGAAATTGCCGCCATGCAGGTGGATGAGCGCCTGCACGATGGGAATGCCGAGGCCGGTTCCCTGTTCGGCGTTCTTGATGGAGATGGAGCTCTGGCCGAAGGCGGAGAGCACGATGGGCAATTCGTCCTCCGGGATGCCCGGCCCGTTGTCGCGCACGGAGATATACTGTCCGCCCGCCTGCGTGCGCCCGACCTTGATCAGCACCTCTCCGCCCGGCGGGGTGAATTTCAGCGCATTGGCGAGAAGGTTCAGCGCCACCTGCCGGATCGCCTGCTCGTCGACGACGATCTTGGGCATATGCTCCTCGAAATGCTGTGAGACCTTGATGTTCCTCTGCCGGGCCTTCAGGTCGAGCAGGCTCTTGGCTTCCTTGGCAAGGTCGGTCAGCGACAGAAGCTCCTCGCGCAGCTCCCGCTTTCCCGCTTCGATGCGCGACAGGTCGAGGATCTCGTTGATGAGCTTCAGAAGATGCTGGCCGCTGGAATAGATGTCGTTGAGATAATCCTTGTAGGCGTCGTTCTCGATCGGGCCGAGCATCTCGTTGCGCATCACCTCCGAGAAGCCGAGAATGGCGTTGAGCGGCGTCCTGAGCTCGTGGCTCATCGTCGCCAGGAACTGGCTCTTGGCCATGTTCGCCGCCTCCGCGCGCCGCCGCGCCTCGTCGGAGACGGCCTTGCTCTGCTCCAGCTCGGCGAAGGCGGCGTCCTTTTCGGCGCGGAAGATGAGGTTCTGCGCGTATTGCCGGTTGAGCTCCATCGCCAGATAGAGAAACAGAAGCTCCGCGCCGAGCGCGCACAGCGCCACCAGGATGTCGACGACGCTGGGCGAGACGAGATGCGCGGCCGCCAGCGCGACGGCGATGGGCAGGGTGGAGGCGACGGTCGCCGCCGGCAGCGGCGCGGCCACGAGCGCGCTCAGCGAGATGAAGGCGGTGACGGTGGCGAAGCGCAGGACGTCGACGCCCACCAGCGCCTCGGCGCTGTAGGTATGGGGGAACAGGAAGGGATAGGCGGCGAAGACGAGGCCGTAGGCCATTTCCACCGCCACGAAGCGGCGCCTCCAGTCGACGATGGAGCGCGCATTCGGCCCCAGCGAGATGTAGCGGCGGCAGGTCGCGACGGCGACGAGGTGCAGGAAAAGCGCGCCCCCGCCCCAGATGGCTGCCCGCAGCGGCTCGCCGACCAGGACGAGGCCGCCGGACAGGACGACGATGAGCCCGGCGAGGATGATGGCGAAGGAAGCGCGGTTCGTCGCGTATTGCTCCGACATCTCCTGCTCGAAATGGAACAGCGCGTCGCTCGGCTCCGCATCGGTCGGGACGTTGCGCAGCAGCGCGCGGGTGATCATATTGCGGCGCGCGGCCCGCGACGTATCGGGCGCGTGGTCCGCCCTCGCCGGTTGCGCGACACTCACCATGGATCGTCCCCAACATTCATTCCCGGCTTTTTTGGTAAGCGGGCGCGGTTAAGATCGACCGAGCGAAGATGGTTAAGGCACCGTAACGTTGCCGGCGCACGGGGCGAGCCGGCGGCAGGAAGAGGAAACGGCATGAAGCTCTACGATGGCGGCCGCGCGCCCAATCCGCGCCGCGTGCGCATCTTCCTTGCCGAAAAAGGCGTCCAGATACCGCTCCAGACCCTCGATATCGGCAAGAAGGAGCATTACGGCGAGGACTTCGCCCGCCTCAATCCGATGCGCCGCCTGCCGGTCCTCATCCTCGATGACGGCACGCCGCTCGCCGAGACGATGGCGATTTGCCGCTATATCGAGGCGCTACATCCCGAACCCTCGCTGTTCGGCCGCGCCCCGCGCCAGATTGGCATGATCGAAATGTGGAACCGGCGCATGGAGCTCGACCTTCTCACCCTCGTCGCCGCCGTCTTCCGCCATTCCCATCCGGCGATGGCCGAATTGGAGGTGCCGCAGGTGCCGCAATGGGCCGAGGTGGCACGCACGCGCTTGGCGCCGGTGCTCGCCTGGCTGAACCAGGAGCTTGAGGGCCGCCAATTCGTCGCCGGAGACGCCTTCTCCGTCGCCGATATCACCGCCATGGTGGCCGTCGATTTCATGAAGCCGGCCAAGCTCGCCGTGCCGGAGGAACTGACCGCCCTGAAGGCCTGGCATGAGCGCATGGGCGCCCGCCCGAGCGCTTCGGCCTGATTTGGCCGAGCGGGCGGAGGATCTGGCGCGCCGCGTGCGCGCCTGCCGTATCTGCGTGGAGCGGCCCGAAAAGACGCCGCTGCCGCATCCGCCGAACCCGATCCTGCGCATCTCCTCAACGGCGCGGCTGTGCATCGCCAGCCAGGCGGCCGGCACGCGCGCCCATGCCACCACGACGCCCTTCAACGATCCTTCCGGGGAGCGCCTGCGCGCCTGGATGGGGGTGAGCTGCGAGGAATTCTACGACGAGCGCCGCATCGCCATCGTGCCGATGGGCTTTTGCTTTCCCGGCCAGGACGAAAAGGGCGGCGACCTGCCGCCGCGCCGCGAATGCGCGCCCGCCTGGCGCGAGGCGGTCTTTGCCGCCATGCCGCAAATCGAGCTCGTCCTCGCCGTCGGCCAGTACGCCATGGCGTGGCATCTCGGCGCCCTGAGGCGCCCCAGCCTGACGGAGACGGTGGCCGACTGGCGCCACATTCTGGAGGCGAGCGGTCCGCCGGCCCTCCTGCCTCTGCCGCACCCCTCCTGGCGCAACAATGCCTGGCTGAAGCGCCATCCCTTCTTTGAGGCGGAGCTCCTGCCGGAGCTGCGCAAACGGGTGCGCGCCATTCTTGATGTGCAGTCCTGAGGCGCGTTTCGCCTCGTGCTTGCCTCTTGCGCGGCGATGGTGATCTAACGGCGCGGCAGAGGGCGCGAGGGCTTCATGGACCGCATCGACAAAATGATCCTTTCCATCCTGCAGGAGGATGTGACCCTGCCGGTGGCGGAGATTGCCCGCCGCGTCGGCCTGTCGACGACGCCGGCCTGGCGGCGCATCCAGAAGATGGAGGAGGACGGCGTCATCAAGGGGCGCGTTGCTGTGCTCGACCCCAAGGCCGTCAATGCCCGCGTCACCGTCTTCGTCTTCATCACCACCAACCAGCACAACGAGGACTGGCTGATCCGTTTCGCCAAAATCATCTCCGAGATGCCGGAGGTGGTGGAATTCTACCGCATGAGCGGCCAGATCGATTATCTCTTGAAGGTGGTGGTGCCGGACATCGAGGCCTACGACGCCTTCTACAAGCGGCTCGTTTCCAGGATCGACATCACCGACGTTTCCTCCGCCTTCGCCATGGAGCGCATCAAGGACACCGCCGCCCTGCCGCTCAATTACATGAAGCTCGACCCGCCGCCGAAGGCGAAGGGGTGAGGATGCGGCCGACCTATCGATCGGTGCGAAGATAGCTCTTGCCGATCTGAAGGATCATCCGTGCATCAGCCGACTTCTCTGCCAAGGCGTATTCTGCCTCGATAAAGGGAAGTGCAGCCTCAAGCCGTGGAGCGGCCTGCGGCTCGGTGCAGCGCATCCAAATCCGGCTCAAATGCCGAAAGCGCCGTCGCTGGCCGATGGGAATGCGCGGTGCGATCTTCCTGAAATCGCCGTCAAAGCTGATGAGTATTGCTTTCAGTTCCTGGGAAACGGTCGCCACCAACGGATCGGGCGCACCCGGCAGAATGTAGTCCTTGACGAAAACCACGCGATGCCCGTGCCGCTCCAGCATTTCGGCAACGGAGCGGGGCAACGTTCTCGTCAAGCATGAAGTCCATCGGCCAAGACTATGGCCGGCTATGCGCTTGATGCCAGCCTTTCTTCGTAGGCCAGCGCCGCCTCCACGTCTTTCTTGGTCAGGGATGGGTATTCGTGAATAATCTGCTTGATGGAGTAGCCTGCTTCGTGAAAGCGCTGGATCGCGGCCGTTGGAATGCGTGTGCCGGCAAGAACGGGGGCGTTGCGGAGGACATATTTATGCTTCTCGATCCTGCCGTGCTGGCTCTGCGGGCGCCTTTTCATCTTGAGAACACGCTCTTCGACGTCGCTTATGACGTCAATAACAGGAACCATGGCGAGCTGACCGTCAAAGACGCCTTCGACATCTTCGCTGCCCGGCGGCCGAAAATGGACATCCCCCTTGACGACGTAGAGCTTGATCTCCGCCCAATTGTCGTATCCGCGGCGAACCAGCTCATCGGCGACCTTGCGAAGCTTCTGCACCGAAACACGATGCTCTTTCATGAGCACGGCAATCGTGCGCAGCCCGACGACGTCCCGGAAGGAATAGACCCGGCTATAGGCGCTGCGCCGGTCTTCATAGGCATAGCGGGGCGAAAAGAAGTCGCTCCTGTCCCAGGCGCGCAGCTGCCCTTTCGACAGGCCGGTGAGGCGCGCCACGTGGTCCTCGTCGAATGCTCCTATGATGTCGTCAGATTTGCTGCCTCGAGCGAGCATCGTCCCTCCAGCCCGGCTAGGGTGACACGAAAATCATCATGCCACACCGGATATAGGGTCGCCACGCCATCATGTCTCCAAACCCGAACCTGACATGCATCCAGCACGTTTGCTCTTGAGGAGTCGGGGGCTCGCGCAGACGGACTTGATGTACCGCGTGCCTGCTAGCTGGCGAAATAGCCTCGTCGTGAGTCCGTGATCCAGCCGATGGCGTCACGCCGTCGTTAAGTCGTCAAGAAAAGTCGCGCCGCGTCTCGATTTCCTTGAGCCCGAGAAGGGCGGCTGCGGCGATCATCATCCCGCCGGCGATCCGGTTGAGAACCCGAGGCATGGCGCCGCCGATGCGCGCGCCGAGGCCTTCCGCGGCGCGGCCGTAGAGGCAAAGGATCGCCCCGTCGATGGCGATATAGGTAAGCGCCAGCGCCGTGAGCTGCGGCCAGATGGCCCGCCCCGGATCGATGAATTGCGGAAACAGGGCCGCGAAGAAGAAGACGGCCTTCGGATTGGTCGCCGAGGTCAGGAAACCCTGCCGGAAGAGCTGGCTTCTTCGCGGCGCGGCGGCAGCCGCGAGCATGCGCGGCCCGGCGAAGAATGTCTTGATGCCGAGCCAGGCCAGATAGGCGACGCCGGCCCATTTGACGAGCGTCAGCGCCTCTTGCGATGTGGCGAGCAGCGCCGCAAGGCCGAAGGCGGCCGCCGTCATCTGCAGGAGATTGGCCGAAAGATCCCCGGCCGTGGTGGCAAGGCTCGCCTTCAGCCCGTGCCGCATGGAATTGGAGATCATCAGGAGCTGGCTCGGCCCCGGCGGGGAGGCGAAGAAGATGCCGCAGACCGCCAGATAGGCGAGATAGGTATCGAGCGCGATCATCCGAATTTCTGCAATCGCTTCATCAGGCTGGAGGTGTCCCAGCGCTTGCCGCCCATGGCCATCACCTCGCCGTAGAACTGGTCGACCAGCGCCGTCACCGGCAGATGCGCGCCGTTGCGCCGCGCCTCGTCGAGGCAGATGGAAAGGTCCTTGCGCATCCATTCCACGGCGAAGCCGTGGTCGTAATGGTCCTGCGCCATGGTCTTCCAGCGGTTCTCCATCTGCCAGCTCTGCGCCGCGCCCTTGGAGATGACGCCGATGACCTTTTCCACGTTAAGCCCGGATTTCTGGGCGAAGTTGATCGCCTCCGAAAGGCCCTCCACCAGTCCGGCGATGCAGATCTGGTTGACCATCTTGGTCAGCTGACCGGCGCCCACCGGTCCCATCAGCCCGACCATCTTGGCATAGCAGTCGATGACCGGCCGGGCCTTGCCGAAGACCTTCTCATCGCCGCCGACCATGACGGTGAGTTGGCCGTTCTCCGCCCCGGCCTGGCCGCCGGAGACCGGCGCATCGAGGAAATGGAACTGGCCCTTCTCCGCCTTGCCGGCGAGCTCGCGCGCCACTTCGGCGCTCGCCGTGGTGTTGTCGATGAAGATGGAGCCCGGCGCCATGGCCTTGAAGGCGCCGCCGGTACCGAGCGTGACGGATCTCAGATCCTCGTCGTTGCCCACGCAGGAGAAGACGAACTCCGCTCCTTCTGCCGCCTTTTCCGGCGTCGGGGCGTGGCTGCCGCCGTATTCCGCCACCCATTTTTCCGCCTTCTCCTGCGTGCGGTTGTAGACGGTGACGTCATGGCCCTTCTTCGCGATATGGCCGGCCATCGGGAAGCCCATCACGCCAAGGCCGATGAATGCGACTTTCGCCATCCCGTTTCCTCTCCTTCATCCGGTCGTTGGTTTCCTTCTAGACAATCGCTTTCGCCTTGTCAGGTTCAAGCCGCGCCCGACATTTGTTGAAGCAAGCCGCGCACCGTCTGGGCTTCGGCGGCGCGCATGGGAGAGACGAGATGGCCGCAGACTTTCCTGCCTGGACGAAGGTGGCGCCGCGCCTCGTCGATGTCGCCGCCGGCCGCGCCCCGGCCGATCTCGTCATCCGCGGCGGGCGCTGGGTGAACGTGCATTCCGGCGAGGTCGTCGAGCATACCGATATCGCCGTCGCCGCCGGCCGCTTCGCCTATTGCGGTCCGGACGCCTCCCACACCATCGGCGAGGCGACGGAGCTGGTGGAGGCGCAAGGCCGCTATCTCGTGCCGGGTCTGTGCGATGCGCATATGCATGTGGAAAGCGGCATGGTGACGGTGACGGAATTCGTGCGCGCCGTCGTCCCGCACGGCACCACGTCGATGTTCGTCGATCCGCACGAGATCGCCAACGTTCTCGGGCTCTTCGGCGTGAAGCTGATGCATGACGAGGCGCTGGCGGCGCCGATCAACGTCTTCCTCCAGGTGCCGAGCTGCGTGCCCTCCGCGCCGGGGCTGGAGCATGCCGGCGCCGAGCTCGGCCCCGAGGAGGTGGCGGAGGCCATCTCCTGGCCGGGGGTGATCGGCCTCGGCGAGGTGATGAATTTTCCCGGCGTTGCCGCGGGCGATGCAAAGATGCTTGGCGAGATTCTCGTCGCCGCCGGGGCGGGCAAGGTGATCGGCGGCCATTACGCCTCGCCCGATCTCGGCACCCCTTTTCACGCCTATGTCGCCGGCGGGCCGGCGGACGACCATGAAGGCACGCGCCTGGAGGATGCGGTGGCGCGCGTGCGCCAGGGCATGAAGGCGATGCTGCGTCTCGGTTCGGCCTGGTACGATGTCGCCGCGCAGGTCAAGGCGGTGACGGAGAAGGGCCTCGATTCGCGCCATTTTCTCCTTTGCACCGACGATTGCCATTCCGGAACCCTGGTGGAGGAGGGGCATATGGACCGGGTGGTGCGCCACGCCATCGCCCAGGGCCTGAAGCCGGTGACGGCGATCCAGATGGCAACGCTCAACACCGCCGAGCATTTCGGCCTGGAGCGTGAGCTCGGCTCCGTGACGCCTGGAAGGCGCGCCGATCTGCTTCTCGTCTCCGACCTGCCCTCGCTTGCCATCGACGCCGTCTATGGGCGCGGCCGGTTCCTTGCGGCGAACGGCGAGCTTGTCGCCGAGATTGCGCCCTTCGCCTATCCGGCCGAGACCAAGGGCACGGTGAAGCTCGGCCGCGAGCTGTCGGCGACCGATTTCGCCGTGCCGGCGCCGGAGGGCGAGACCCCGGTGAGGGTGCGCGTCGTCGGCGTCATCGAGAACCAGGCGCCGACGCGGGCGCTTCAGCGCGAGCTCGGTGTGCGGAACGGCCGCCTGGAGGCCGACCTGGCCCAGGACGTGGCGCATCTTGCGCTGGTGGAGCGCCATCGCGGCACCGGCAAGGTTCAGAACGCCTTCGTTTCCGGCTTCGGCTACGATCGGCCTTGCGCCATCGCCTCCACCGTGGCGCATGACAGCCACCAGATGATCGTTGTCGGCACCGACCGCGCCGACATGGCGGCCGCCGCAAATCGCCTCGGCGAGATCGGCGGCGGCGTCGTGGTGATGTCCGCCGGCAAGGAGCTGGCGCTCGTCGAATTGCCCATCGCCGGGCTTCTGTCTGAGGAGCGGGCGGAGGTCGTCGCCGACAAGACGTGGCGGCTCGGCGAGGCGATACGCGCCTGCGGTTGCCGCCTCAACAACGCCTTCATGCAGCACTCGCTCCTCGCCCTCGTCGTTATCCCCGAGCTCAGGATTTCCGATGAGGGGCTGATCGACGTCACGCGCTTTCAGAAGACGGAACTGTTCGTCTAGGCACCCCTGCCTCACGCTCCCATCTGTTTTCCGGCGGCCTTTCTTGCTTTCGGCGCCGCCTGCGCGCGTTGCAGATGCCGCGTCAGCCGCACCTCGGCCGCGTCCCAGACGCGCCGCAGCGCCTCCACCAGGACGAGGTAAAGCGCCGCCGCCCACAGATAGACCTGAAAGTCGAAGCTGCGCGAGAAGGCGAGCCTGGTCTCGCCCATCAGGTCGTAGACGGTGACAACGGAGGCGATCGCCGAGCCCTTGATCATGAAGATCACCTCGTTGCCGAGCGGGCGCAGCGCCGTCACCAGCGCCTGCGGCGCGATCACCTTCAGGAAAATGATGGCGCGCGGCAGGCCGAGCGCCCTGCCACCCTCCCATTGGCCGCGGGCGACGCCGCGGATGGCCCCCTGGTAGATTTCTGCCTGATAGGCGGCGGTGTTGAGGGTGAAGGTGAAGGCGGCGCAGTTGAAGGCATCGCGGAAGAACCACCACAGCCCCGCCGCCTCCAGCGGCTCGCGGAACTGGCCGGCGCCGTAATAGATGAGGAAGGTCTGGGCGAGAAGTGGCGTGCCGCGGAAGAAATAGACATAGCCATAGGCGGCGGCGCCGAAGAGCTTGTTGGCCGAGAGCCGTCCGGCGGCGACCGGCAGGGCGAGCGCCGCGCCGAGGATAACGGAAAGGGAGACGAGCTCCACGGTGACGAGCAGCCCCGAAAGAAGGCTCGGCCCGTAGCGGGCAAGCAGCTCCGGGTTCCATTCGCGCGCCAGGAAGGCGAGGAGACCCGCGGCGGCGGCCACCCATAGGAGCAGCATCGCCGTGCCGGCGATGCGCGCCTTGGAGACGCGCCTTGCCGAAGGGGGAGGCGGCTCCGGCGCGATCAGCGTAGCGGCGACATAGGGTTTTTCGGCCGCCGCGCCGGCCGTCTCACGGCCGCTCATCGCGCCGCCTCGCCGCGCCGCGCCCAGCGGTCGATGCCGCCGATGCCGAAGGAGGAGAGGATGGAGAGCGCCAGATAGATGAGGCAGGCGACGGCGTAGAAGAAGAACGGCTCCTTGGTGACGCCGACGGCGATATTGGTGTTGCGCAACAAATCGTTGAGCGCGATCACCGAGACGAGACTGGTATCCTTGAGGAGGATAAGCCAGAGATTGGAAAGGCCCGGCAAAGCGAGCCGGACGAGTTGCGGCAGGATGACGAGCCGCATCGTCGCCGCCGGCCTCAGGCCCAGCGCATGGGCGCCCTCATACTGTCCCTTCTGGATGCCGCGGAAGGCGGAGAGGAAAACCTCGCTGGCGAACGAGGCGAAGACCAGCGACAGGGCGATAACGCCGGCGGTGAAGGCAGAGAATTCGATATAGCGGTCGAAAAGCAGCCGGAAGAGCTGCTGCAGCGCGATCTGCCCGCCGTAATAGATGATAAAGAGGGTGAGAAGCTCCGGCAGGCCGCGGAAGATGGTGGTGAGGATGGTCGCCGAGGTGACCAGGCTCCTCTCGCCGCTATCCTTGGCGAGCGCCAGGAGAAAGCCGAGGACAAGGCCGATCGGCAGCGTGACGAGGGCGAGCGCCACGGTGACGCCGAGGCCCGCGAGGAGCTCGTCCCCCCAACCCTCAGGCCCGAAGGAGAGAAGGCCGAAAAGCTCAGCCAAAGCCGGCACGCGCCCCTTGCGGAAAGGCGGGGCTTTGCCGCCCCGCCTCCCGAAGCCTCAGCCGAGGCTCACTCGCCATAGACGTCGAAGTCGAAATACTTGTCGTTGATTTCCTTGTAGGTACCGTTCTCGCGGATAGCGGTGATGGCGGCGTTGATCTTTTCCCTCAGTTCGTCGTCGTCCTGGCGCAGGGCGATGCCGATGCCCTCGCCGACGACGGCCGTATCGGTGATATCCTCGCCCACGAAGGTGCAGCATTCGGCCCCGGCGCTGTCGATCCATTCCTGCCCGACGAACTTGTCGACGAGCACGGCGTCGAGCCGGCCGGCCTCAAGATCGGCGTTCGCCTCGTCCTGCGTCGGATAAAGACGCACGTCGGACTCGCCATAGGCGTCCTGCAGGTGATTGCCGCTGATCGTGGAGGACTGAGCGCCGACCGACTTGCCGGCGAGCGCCTCGGGCGTGACTTCCGTGATGTCGCTGTCCTTCGCCGCCATGAAGGCGACCGGCGAGGTGTAGTATCTGTCGGTGAAGTCGACCTGCTGCTTGCGCTCCTCGGTGATCGACATGGAGGCGACGATGGCGTCGTACTTGCCGGCCAGAAGCGCCGGGATGATGCCGTCCCAGTCCTGCGTGACGAATTCGCACTCCACCTGCATCTCCTCGCAGAGCGCCTTGGCGATATCGATGTCGAAGCCGACGAGCTGACCGTCGGAGGTGAGTTCGTTGAAGGGCGGATAGGCTCCCTCCGTGCCGATGCGGACTTTCTCCTGTGCGGCGGCCGGCGCCGCGGCCATGGCGAGAAGGGCGGCGGCTGCCGCCAGGTTGCGGAATAGGGTCATGCTGTCTCCCGGTATTCTTCGTCGGCGGCCATTCGCGAGCGGCCGTCTTGCGCCATAATCGGCCGAAAAAATCGGCCGGCGCAACTGTCTTGGCGCGCGTTGCGCTGCGGCAAGGGGCCCTTCTTCTTGTCTTGCTCTTGCTTCAGAGCCCGAACCCGGCGAAGGGCAGGAAGGTGACCTGTTCGCCCTTTGAGACGCGGGTGACTTCTTCATCGAGCTCGATGAGGCCGTTCGCCTCGCGCAGCCCGGTGATAAGGCCGGAGCCGTCGCGCGGGAATTTTTCCGCGACAAGCCCCCCGTCCGGTCCGTAGACGAGCCGCCCGCGCAGGAATTCGCGCCGGTCCGGCTTCTTCTTGTCGATGTTGAAGCCCGCCGCGACGGGAAGGCGCAGCGGCTCCGCCCAATCGGCGCCGGCGAGCTTCATGAGGACGGGCCGCGCATAGAGAAGGAAGCAGACGAAGGCGGCGACTGGATTGCCCGGCAGCCCGAGGGCGGCGCAGCGCCCCTCTTCGCCGATCTCGCCAAACGACATGGGCCGTCCCGGCTTGATGGCGAGCTGCCATAGATGCCGCTTGCCGAGCCGTTCCCAGGCGCCGACGAGATGATCCTCCTCGCCGCGCGAGGCGCCGCCCGTGGCGATGACGGCATGATGGCTGGCGGCGGCCGTGGCGAGCCTTTCCTCCACCGCTCCGGCGCGGTCGGGCACGATGCCGAGATCGCTCACCACAACGGGCAGCGTTTTGAGCAGGGCGGAAAGCAGGAAATGATTGGCGTCGTAGATACCGCCGGCTGGCAGTTCCTCGCCCGGCCGCACGATCTCGTCGCCGGAGGAAAGGAGCGCCACGCGCACCTTCTCAAACACCTTGACCTCAGCCTTGCCGATGGAAGCGATGGCGGCGATTTCCGGCGCGCTCAGACGCGTGCCAGGCGCAGCGATGCTGCCGCCTTCGGCGAGATCCTCGCCGGCGCGGCGGCGGTTGGCGCCCGGCCTGAGGCCGGTGGGGACGACGACAAAATCCTGCCCCTCCTGGCTGTGGCGCTCGCAATCTTCCTGCATGGCGACGGTATCGGCACGCTCCGGCATCGGAGCGCCGGTGAAGATGCGCGCCGCCGAGAAGGGGGGAAGAGCGCCTTCGGCCGGGTGCCCGGCGGCAAGGCGTCCGGCAAGCGGAAAAAAGCCGCCCGTCGCCGCGTGCTCCTCGTGGCGGAAGGCGTAGCCGTCGACCGCGGAATTGTCGAAGCCGGGCACGTTGCGCGGTGCCGTGATCTCCTCCGCTAGGATGCGCCCGTCGGCATCTGCAAGCGGCACGCGCTCGCTGGCGACGACGCGCGCGGTCCGCTCCTTCAGGATAGCGAGCGCCTCCTCGTGGCGCAGCCGGTCGCGGTCGTGCAGGAAGCAGTCGTCGGCAAGCGGGGCCGGCCGGTGATCTTTCATGAGACTGAGGATAGGGCGAGCCGGTCGGCAATGAAATCGGCGATCCCGGCGATGTCGTTGAGGTCGAAGAGCGGCAGGCCGCCCGTTTGCGCGTCGTGGTCGGCGGCGACGGCGAGGATCGTAGGGTCGGAGGCGGCAAGTGCCTGACCCGACTTTCCCTCGCCTCGGCGCACTTCGATCTTGAAGTGCCGCTCGCGCTTATAGCCCTCGATCAGGATGAGGTCGCAGGGCGAGAGCCGCGCCACGATCTCCGCAAGAGGCGGCTCCTCCTCGCCGGCAAGCTCGTGCATCAGCGCCCAGCGGTAGCTGGAGACAAGCATGACCTCGCGCGCCCCGGCCTCACGGTGGCGGAAGGAATCGGTTCCTTCCTGGTCGACATCGAAGGCGTGGTGGGCGTGCTTGACCGTGGAGACGGAGAGGCCGCGGGCACAGAATTCGGCGACGAGCCGGGCGACGAGCGTCGTCTTGCCGGAATTCTTCCAGCCGGTGATCCCGAAAACTGGTGTTGGCATGCGTTTGGAAAGGGCCTCAGCCAACCGCCTCGACGCGTTTCAGGGCGGCCATCATCGTTTCCGCCTCCTCTGCGTCTTCCGGCGTGTTGACGTTGAAAAAGGGGTCGATCTGTTGCCCGTCGGCTTCCAGATGATCGAAGGGCACGTTGAGGCGCAGATGCCTGTCGGCGAAATCGAGGATCTTGTTGCTTTTGCCCTTCTTCAGCCATTCTTCCAGATCGTCCGCGAGCGCCACAGGCCACAGGCCGAAGACCGGATGTACGCCGTTGAAGGAGGCCGCCACCGCGATGGTGCCCTCGTCGTGGCCGCAGCCTTCGGCGAGGCGGGCGACGAGATCGGTGGGGAAGAACGGCGTGTCGACCGCGGCGGAGGCCATGAAGCGGGCCTGCGGGCAGAAGACCTGGCTCCAGCGCATGCCGGCGAGAATGCCGGCGAGCGGTCCCGGATTGCCGTCGATGCCGTCCGGCACGACCGGCAGGGCGAATCGGTCGAAACGGTGCGGATCGCCGTTGGCGTTGATGATCAGCCGCTCCACCTGCGGCGTAAGCTTCTCCACCGCATAGGCGAGCATGGGCCGCCCGGCGATCTCCTTCAGCGGCTTGTCGCCGCCCATGCGCCGCGACAGGCCGCCGGCGAGAATGACGCCGGTGATCGGCCAGACCTCGGGATGGTCCTCGCTCACGTTGCCTCGAAACGGTTCGCTGGAAGCGGGCAGCCCCGCTGAAACGTGGTTGTTGCTCGGCGATGCATCATCGGCCTCTCACCCCGCGGCCTATATAACCGGCCTCGGCCTTGAGGTGAAGCCGGGTCGGGCGATCGGCTTCGCCCTTTCGCCGGTGCTCGGCGCGCTCCTCCTCGCCCTCCTGCGGCGCGGCGTCGAAGACGATGCGCTGCTCGCCGGCGACGGCGATGAAGCGGCGCCCGCGCGCCCGGCCGATGAGGGTGAGGCCTGCCTGGCGCGCCAACTCCACGCCCGCGGCGGTAAAGCCCGATCGCGAGACGAGGATCGGGATGCCCATGAGGACCGTCTTGATCACCATTTCTGAGGTGAGCCGGCCGGTCGTGTAGAAGATCTTGTCCTCCGGCGAAACGTCGTTCAGCCACATATGGCCGGCGATCTTGTCGACGGCGTTGTGGCGGCCGACGTCCTCCATATAGACGAGCGGCCGGTCCTCTTGGCACAGCACACAGCCATGGATGGCGCCGGCGGCAAGATAGAGCGAGGGCGTCTGGTTGATCGCCTTGGTCAGCGTCTGCAGCCAGCGGGTGCGGATGACAGCGCCCTCTGCGAGCCGGACGCTCTCGAAGCCCGCCATCACATCGGCGAAGACCGTGCCCTGGGCACAGCCGGAGGTTCTGACCCGCTTCTTCAGTTTCTCCTCGAAATTCGTCTCGCGCGCCGTGCGTACGACGACGACGCCGAGCTCCTCGTCGTAATCGATGCCGGTGAGCTTCTCGTCCTGCGCGAGCATGTTCTGGTTTTTCAGGTAGCCGACGGCGAGAAGTTCAGGATGGTCGCCGATGGTCATCATGGTGACGACTTCCTGGGCGTTGAGATAGAGCGTCAGCGCCCGTTCCGTCACCACGCGGGCGGTGACGGGCGCGCCGCTCTCGTCGATGCCGCAGACCTCGCTGGAAAGCCTTGGATCCTCCGGGTCCGGTCGGATGATGGTGGTCTCGCCGCTCACGGCTCCCTCGCTCGGCCGGCGCTGCGGCCCTCAGGCCCTTGCGGGCATGGGTTTGAACTTCGCCCGCACGGGGAATATGTCAAGCCGCGAGCCGGGCCATGCCATGCGGCGCTGCCAAAACCGGCCGGCGAAGGAGCGACATGCCACAGATAAGCAAGGACGAGGTGCTTAAGGCCCTCAGCCGGGTGAAGAGCCCCGATCTTGAGAGCGATATCGTCACCGAGAAACTGGTTTCCGATCCGATCATCTCCGGCGGCAAGGTGATCGTCTCCATCACCGTGCCGGCCGAGGCGGCCGAGATGCTGGAGCCCCTGCGCGAGGCGGCTGAGAAGGTGGTGGAGAACCTGGAAGGGGTCGAGCAGGCGATGGTGGTGCTGACCGCCGATCGCGGCGCCCGCACCGGCGGACCGCAGGCCGGTGCGCCGATGCGTGCCGCGCCGGCCGCGCCGGCCGCGCCCCGGCAGGCGCCGCCGCAGGGCGGCGCCCGGCCCGGCCCGGAGGCGGGGCCGCAGAAGGCAGGCGTGCCGGGGGTAAAGAAGATCATCGCCGTCGCCTCCGGCAAAGGCGGTGTCGGCAAGTCGACGACGGCGGTCAATCTGGCGCTCGGTCTAAGCGCCAACGGGCTTTCCGTCGGCATTCTCGACGCCGACATTTACGGGCCGTCCATGCCGCGGCTCTTGAAGATTTCCGGGCGCCCGGAGGAGGTTTCCGGCCGGGTTTTGAAGCCGATGGAGAATTACGGCCTCAAGGTGATGTCGATCGGCTTCATGGTGGAGGAAGAGACGCCGATGATCTGGCGCGGCCCGATGGTCATCTCGGCGCTGACGCAGATGCTGCGCGAGGTGGCCTGGGGCGATCTCGACGTTCTCGTCGTCGACATGCCGCCGGGCACCGGCGATGCGCAACTGACGATGGCGCAGCAGGTGCCGCTCGCCGGCGCCGTCATCGTGTCGACGCCGCAGGATCTGGCGCTGATCGATGCGCGCAAGGGCCTCAACATGTTCAAGCGTGTGAACGTGCCCGTTCTCGGCATCGTGGAGAATATGAGCTTCTTCCTCTGCCCGCATTGCGGCGAGCGCTCCGACATTTTCGGCCATGGCGGCGCCGAGCATGAGGCAGAGCGCATCGGCGTGCCGTTCCTCGGCGCGGTGCCGCTGCATATCGACATCCGCCAGACCTCCGATGCCGGCGTGCCGGTCGTCGTCGCCGAGCCGCAATCGGAGCATGCGCGCATCTACCGCCGCATCGCCGAAAGGGTGATGGAAGGGCTTGCCGAAGCAGGCGGGGAAGGGGCGCGCCGCCCGCCGAGCATCGTCGTGGAATAGCTTCAGCGCGGCAGGCGCAACAGGGCGAGGGAGAAGAAGAGCGCTGCGAGAGCGCACACGCCCATCACCATGACGAGTGGCATCGGTGTGGTGCTGCCGGCCAGCACCGCGCCGGCGATGGCGGAGACGATGGCGCCGCCGCCGATCTGGCTGGCGCCCTGCAGGCCCGCCGCTGCGCCCGCGATGTCCGTGCGCAGGCTGATGGCGCCGGCGATGGTGCTCGGCAGCACCAGCCCGTTGGCGATGCCCCCCACCCCCATCGGCAAGAAGAGCGTCGCCGGCGTGACGATGCCGGCGAGGAAGAAGCCTGTCATGGCAACGACGGTCGCGACCAGCAGGAGAGAGCCCA
Organism: Afifella pfennigii DSM 17143; assembly: GCF_000688515.1. Classification (GTDB taxonomy): domain Bacteria; phylum Pseudomonadota; class Alphaproteobacteria; order Rhizobiales; family Afifellaceae; genus Afifella; species Afifella pfennigii. The sequence goes on from NZ_JHZK01000013.1 coordinate 25,993, forward strand.
GAAGCGTCATGCGCCGAACGTCGGCCCGCTCCGCGAACCGGCCGGAGAGGAAATTGCCGAAAGCGTAACCGACGGCGATGATGGCGAACCAGCTGCCATAGGTGACCGGCGAAAGGCCGATAATGGTGTCGGCGACATAGGCCGCCCCGCCGAGGAAAGAGAAGAACACGGCCGTGGAAAGGCTGGAGACGGCGGTATAGGCGCGGAAGGCCGGCAGGGCGAGGAGCTCGCCGAAATGGCGCAGCATGGCAAGAAGGCCGATCGCTTCCGCGCGCGCGTGATTGGTCTCGCTGACATCGCGCCAGGCAACGAGGAGCGTGAGCGCGCCGAGAAGGCCCATGAGCCAGAACTGTGCTTGCCAGCCGAAGACTTCCTGCAAGAGGCCGCCGACGAACGGCGCTATCATCGGGCCCATGGCGAGACCCATCGTGACATAGCCGATGACGCTCGCCGCCTTGGCGCGATCGTAAAGGTCGCGCACGATGGCCCGGCCCAAAACGATACCGGTACATCCCCCTGCCGCCTGTACGACGCGCAGCGCAACGAGGCTCTCGATCGAGGTTGCCGCGACGGCCAGAAAGCTTGCCACGGTGAAGATGGCGAGCCCTGCGAGCAGGACCGGTCGCCGCCCGAAACGGTCCGAGAGCGGGCCGATGGCGATCTGCGAGACGGCGATGGAGGCCAAGAACAGCGACAGGACGAGCTGCACAGCGCCGAAATCTGCGTCGAACTCCACCTGCAGCGCCGGCATGGAGGGCACGATCACGTTGATCGCGAAGGGGCTCAACGTGGAGATGATGACGAGACTGACAAGGCTTGGCCGCCGCCCCGGCTGTTGGGGGAGGGTGGCATCGGACACGGCGGAGCACATTCCCTTTCGTAGGGTGCGGGCGATGCTGCTGGAAAGAGCGTGGCCGCGGATATCACCCATGCGCTTCCTGCATGACGGCTATTTTTATGTCGTAAGGTCGCGGCTCTAGGGTCTGTTGAAGATCAGCACATGCTGCTGCGTTGGAGCCCCAGATCGCCCGTCAGCAGGAGCCGGGCGCGGATTTGCCATCGCAGCGTCGCTCCCCGTCGCATCTGCGCAGGCATGTCCTTGCCCATCGCTCGTTGACCTGGCCGCTTCTCGATGCGCCGTAGCCTATATGATGATCCTAAGCAGACCTTAGCGCGGCGGCGGGGTGGTGAGGGTGCGCGCCGCCTCCGAGGCGCCGACCTTGCGCTCGCGATAGAAGGTGTAGATGCCCGTGGCGACCAGGATCGCCGTGCCGGCGAGCAAGAGAGCGTCCGGCCAGACGCCGAAGACCAGGATCTGCAGGATCACGGCATAGACCATCAGCGAATAGCGGAACGGTGCCACGACGCTGATATCGCCGGTGCGCATCGCCGCGATGATGAAGATATAGCCGAGCACGACACAGATGCCGGCTCCCAAGAGGATCACCAGGTCCCCCAGGCTCGGCATCACGGTCTCCTCAAAGAGCATCATCACCCCGCCGAAGAGGCCGACGGCAACCGCTGAGATCGCCGTGACGGTGAGCGTTGAAAGCCCCCGCGGCAGGCGTTTGGAGGCAAGGTCGCGCACCGCGACGGCGCCGATCGCCAAGAGCGCCACCAGCGACCAGGCGTTGAAGCCTTCAAGGCCCGGCTGGACGATGAGAAGCGTGCCGGCGAGCCCGACGCTGATCGCCGCCCAGCGGCGTATGCCGACCTTTTCGCCGAGAAAGAGCGCCGCGCCGGCCGTCGTTGCCAGCGGCGCCACCTGCAGGATCGCGGAGGCGTTGGCTAGCGGCATACGAAACAGGGCCGAAAGATAAAGTCCGGTCGCCACGACCTCGCCGAGGGTGCGCCAGACGAGCGTGCTATGGCGCAGAAGCTTCAGATTGGCGAAGCCACCGCGCCAGCGCGCGAGCACGATGACCACCGGCGAGATGATGAGGCCGCGAAGGAAAATGATCTCGCCGGTCGGCAGCCTTTCGCTAACCAGCTTGACCAGCGTGTCGTTGAGGATGAAGGCCACCATCGCGGCCAGCATATAGATGATGCCGAGACGGTTCTGACTGGCGGACGTATCGGCAGACGGGATCACTTGGGCGAGCAGTTTGGGGGAGCGGACGGGAAGGTGGAATGGACGGACGGCCGCTATGGACCGCCGCCCGCTAGCCGCCGGTCACGCTCATATGCCGAGAAACGGCCGGCCGCTTGGTAGCCCGGTCGATAACGAAATCATGGCCCTTCGGCTTGCGCGCAATCGCCCGGTCGATGGTCTCCGAGACAAGCTCGTTGCCTTCCGAGGCGCGTAGCGGTGCCCTGAGATCGGCCGCGTCTTCCTGGCCGAGGCACATATAGAGCGTGCCCGTGCAGGTAAGCCTCACGCGATTGCAGCTCTCGCAGAAATTATGCGTCATCGGTGTGATGAAGCCGAGCCGGCCGCCAGTCTCGCCCACCTCCACATAGCGGGCCGGCCCGCCCGTCTTGAAGGGAATGTCGATGAGCGTGAATTCCTCCGCGAGACGGGAGCGCACGGTGGAGAGCGGCAGATACTGATCGGTTCGGTCGCCCTCGATCTCGCCGAGCGGCATCGTCTCGATCAGGGTGAGGTCCATGCCCTCGCCATGTGCGAAGCGGATCATCTCCGGTATCTCCGTCTCGTTGACGTCTTTCAGCGCGACGGTGTTGAGCTTGACCTTCAAGCCAGCGGCCTGTGCGGCGCGGATGCCGGCGAACACCTTGCCGAGCTTGCCCCAGCGCGTGATGGCCTTGAATTTGTCGGGATCGAGCGTGTCGAGGGAGATATTGATGCGCTTCACGCCGGCATCGGCGAGCTCGGTGGCGAACCGCTCCAGCTGCGAGCCGTTGCTGGTCAGCGTCAGCTCTTCCAGGCGCCCGCTCTGAAGGTGGCGGCCGAGCTGTCGAAAGAGCCACATGATGTCGCGCCGCACCAGCGGCTCGCCGCCTGTAATCCTCAGCTTCCTGACGCCCTTGTCGATGAAGACGGAGGTCAGCCGGTCGAGCTCCTCAAGCGTCAGCAGGTCGCGCTTGGGCAGGAAGGTCATGTCTTCCGCCATGCAATAGACGCACCGGAAGTCGCAGCGGTCGGTGACGGAGATGCGCAGATAGGAAATCGCTCGCCCGAAGGGGTCGATCATCGGGGCTACACGGCTGGTCTCAGGGGAAATGCTCAATTCGACCTCGCTGCCCGCCCGTTCCGGCGGTTTTGCGCGCAGGCCTTGCCGGGCTGACAAGACGCTGAGCGTGCTTATATCAGCTCAATCTATGCATCGTGGCAGCCGCGTCAAACCCATCAAAGATGGAGCGCGGCGCGCCGAATTCGCGAACAAGGAGAGATGATGGCCGAGCCCTGGCCCACCGAGATCCGTTTGAAGAAGGACCGCAGGACGTTGGCCGTGAGCTTCGACGACGGCGAGGCTTTCGCGCTAGCGGCGGAATATCTGCGCGTTTTCTCGCCCTCCGCCGAGGTGCAGGGCCATTCGCCGGCCGAACGCAAGGTCGTCGGCGGCAAGCAGGCGGTGGAGATTCTCCAGGTCGCGCCGGTCGGCAATTACGCCGTGCGTCTCGTTTTCGACGACATGCACAATTCCGGGATTTACTCCTGGAGCTACCTCTACCGGCTCGGCCGCGACCGCGAGGCGCTATGGCCGGCCTATCTCGCCGAGCTGGAGGAGAAGGGGCTCAGCCGGGGCGCCTGAAATGGCGCGATGAGCATAAAAAAAACGGCCGACGAAGGCGCCGGCCGCCTGCTGCCTTGCTGAGACGAGTTCAGTGGCGCACGACCACCTTCGTGCCGACATTGACCCGCTCGTAGAGGTCCGTCACGTCGTCGTTGGTCATGCGGATGCAGCCGGAGGAAACCGCCTGACCGATCGTCCAGGGCTCGTTGGAGCCGTGGATGCGGTAGAGCGTGGAGCCGATATAGAGGGCGCGCGCGCCGAGCGGATTGTTCGGGCCGCCTTCCATATAGGACGGCAGGCCAGGCTGGCGCTTGCGCATGGCCGGCGGCGGGGTCCAGCCCGGCCATTCCGCCTTGCGGGTGATGCGGTGCGTGCCGGACCACTGGAAGCCCTCGCGGCCGACCCCGACGCCGTATTTCAGCGCCTTACCGTTACCGATCACGTAGTAGAGACGGCGCTCGCTGGTATCGACGATGATGGTGTTGGCGCCATAGGGCCCATCGTAGTTGATGACTTCCTTCTTGACGGGCGACTTGCCTCGATAGCGCGCCCCCGGGCCGAAATCGACCCAGGTGCGCGACACGGGGTCGAAAAAGCGAGCCGTCGGTTGAGCCGACACCTGCGGCGCCACGGTGGAGAGGGTGATGGCGACAACGGCGGCCATCGCCGCCATCAGACCAAGCTTCTTCATTATCGTCCCCGCGAGACTGGCGATATTGTCAATGCTCTAAGGTGTGAGGCGAATCATCGCCTCAAGGCAAGTCGAAGGTAGGCGGATCGCATCTTCGTGAACGCTTTTTGCCGGCCTATGTGTCCGGCCGGACACGCGCGCGCAAGATGGAAGCGCATTCTGGCACCTTGCGCTTTTTGGGCCAGTGTGGCGCGGGCGGCCTTTTGCCGGGCGTTCCCGGCCGCTACCTCCGCGATTTGGAGCCGCATACAGAAGTGGCAAGAGCCGGGGCGCAACATGACCGACTTCATCCTCACCCTTTCCTGCCCGAACCGGCCCGGCATCGTCGCCGCGGTCGCCACCGCCTTGGTTTCCAACGGTTACGACATCTTGGAAGCGCAGCAGTTCGACGATAGCGAGACGGGCCATTTCTTCATGCGCGTCCTCTTCAAGCCGGCGGTGGAGGAGGCCGAGCTCGCCGCGTTCCGCGCCGCCATGGAAGGCATCGCCGAACGCTTTTCCATGGCATTTACCCTGCGCGACCGCAGCATCAGGCGTCGGGTGATGATCCTGGTCTCCAAATTCGATCACTGCCTGGCCGACCTCCTCTATCGCTGGCGTATCGGCGAATTGCCGATGGAGGTGACGGCGATCGTCTCAAACCATCCGCGCGAGGCGTTGAGCCTGCCGGAGCTCAACGAGCTGCCCTTCCACCACCTGCCGGTGAGGCCGGAGACCAAGGCCGAGCAGGAAGCCGCCCTGGAGGAGCTGATCGCTGCGAGCGATACGGAGCTCGTCGTCCTTGCCCGGTATATGCAGGTTCTGTCCGACGGTCTTGCGGAGCGGCTCGCCGGGCGCTGCATCAACATCCATCATTCCTTCCTGCCGGGCTTCAAAGGCGCCAAGCCCTACCACCAGGCGCATCGGCGAGGCGTCAAGCTGATCGGGGCGACGGCGCATTTCGTCACCCCCGACCTCGACGAGGGCCCGATCATCGAGCAGGACGTGGAACGCATCAGCCACCGCAACCGCCCGGACGATCTCGTTGCCAAGGGCCGCGACATCGAGCGCCGGGTCCTGGCGCGGGCGCTGCGCTACGTTCTGGAAGACCGGGTGATCGTCTTCGGCAACAAGACCGTGGTCTTCACCGATTGAGCCGTCGGCGGCGCGAGATGCTCCGCCAGCGGGAGCGGCGGCGTGCTTAGAGATAGTCCCTCAGCATCTCGCCGATGGCCCGCCGCTCGCGCCGCGAGCGGATCTGGGCCGAACCGACGCTGGTCGGGCAGATTTCGATGCGCCCCTTGTCGTCCGCTCTGAGCAGGAAGGTGCGCCGCGCCCCGACGAGGAAGTCGTCGGCGCCGTAGACGGCGACGGCGGTCAGCTCGAAGGATCGCACCTGGGAGGTCCAGTCGCCTGAGGGTATATCCCCGTCCTCCTGCTCGCCGATCTGCCGGATGAGATCGCCGAAAGTGCCGATATCGAGGTATTCCCCCGATTGCAGCGGGCCTTGCTTGAAGATGGAGCGCGGATCGCCCTGCATCGCCTCGTCGAGATCGCGCAGATCGGTGAGAGCGCGGTGATAGGAGCGCTCCGCGGTCGTGATCGTGGCGATGATGCTGGTCAGGTAGATTGCATCGGCGCTCATATTGCTGATCAGGCAATGCGCTCCCAGCCCCCTGCCGGCACCGCGGTTGATGAGGATGGTCGAACGGCGCTGTCGTCGGAAGCCGCTGACGATGAGCTGCAGATAGACGACCCAGACCAGCAGCGTGCCGGTCGAGGTGACGACCGTCAGCGCGCGGCTGTTCTCCGTCATCCAGGCCCACATGGCTTACGCTCCGGCGAAGCTTAGGGGGCGCTCATTCTTGCTAGCGCATACGCTGGGCATCTCGCCTCCGCCTTCGTATCGGGGAGGCAAACAACGCGGCGGGCAAGAAGTTTCCTTCTCGCAGCAAGAGATGGCGCGAGCGGCGGCCGCGTGAGCGAACGACGATCTTCGCGTTGATGATGTACGAAGTTGACGATGTACGAAGCTGAAACCGATGGTGGGCGCGACAGGGATTGAACCTGTGACCCCTGCCGTGTGAAGGCAGTGCTCTCCCGCTGAGCTACGCGCCCGGATCGTTTCGGCATGTGGCATGGCCCGGCCTTCCGGTCAAGCCAAACGGGCTCCGCGGAGTCCGTGATGCGCTTTCGTCTATTGCGGTTGGGCGAGGAGCGCGCTCGCCCGCGCAACGGTAAGCTCGCGATAATGGTGGAGAACGTCGTCGGGCGAAAGCTCGGCGATCGGCCGGTCGCTGTAGCCGAAGGAAACGCCGATCACCTTGACCCCGGCCGCGCGCGCCGCGCCGATATCGGCGGCGGAATCGCCGATCATGACCGCGCGCGCGATCTCACCGCCGGCCGCCGCGACGGTGGCCTCAAGATGGCCCGGATCGGGCTTTTTTCGCTCCACCGCGTCGACGCCGAGAACGGCTCTGAAGCGCGGCGCGATGCCGAGCTTTTCCAGAAGCAGCCTGGAGGCATCGGTGCGCTTGTTGGTGCACACGGCAAAGCCCCAGCCGGCCTCCTCCAGCCGGTCGAGCGCTTCAAGAACGCCCGGAAACGGTCGGCTGTTGACGCAGATATTCTGACCGTAATGCTCCAGAAACAGCTCAAACAGCCGGTCGAGCTGGCTTTCCTCCACGATGGCGCCGGCGCGCGCCGCGCCTGCGGCGATCATCCTGCGGGCGCCGCCGGAGATGAAGGGCATGATCTCCTTGGCCGGGGCTGGCGGCAGGCCCTGCTGCGCCAGGACATGGTTCAAGGTGGCCATCAGGTCCGGGGCGGTGTCGACGAGGGTTCCGTCGAGGTCGAAGACGAGGATCGCGTTCATGGAAGGCTCGCTATCCGACCCCCGGGCGGGAAGCAAGCGGGCGTGGCGGCGCGCACTCTGCCGCCTTGGAACGCCAAACGACGCATGATACGCCGAGCTTGCAAACGCGAAAACGGCGGGGGAGGGGCGGCGATGGCCGATCATCTGAAGGAGCAGGCGGCGGCTGCCGCCTTGGAGGCGGTGCAGGACGGCATGCGGCTCGGTCTCGGCACCGGCTCCACCGCCGCCTGGTTCGTGCACCTGCTCGGCGACAGGGTCCGCGCCGGGCTGAACGTCGTCGGCGTGCCGACCTCCGAGGCGACGCGCCGCCAGGCCGTGGACGAGGGCATTGAGCTGACCAGCCTCGATGAGATCGACGCGCTCGACCTCACCGTCGACGGTGCCGACGAAATCGGCCCCGGCCTTGCCCTTATCAAGGGCGGCGGGGGGGCGCTGTTGCGCGAGAAGATCGTCGCTGCCGCCTCCGCCCGCATGATCGTCATCGCCGACGCCTCCAAGCAGGTCGATGAGCTGGGGGCGTTTCATCTACCCATCGAGGTAGTGCATTTCGGCCGCAAGGCGACCGAGCGAGCGGTGTCCGAGCTGGCGGCGGGTCTCGGCCTCACCGGTCCCTTGCGGTGGCGCATGGCTGGCGGCGAGTTCTTCGCCACCGATGAGGGGCATTTGATTCTCGACGCATCTTTTGGCCGCATTCCTGATCCACAGGCGCTTGCGGACGGCTTGGCGCACATTCCGGGCGTCGTGGAGCACGGCCTCTTCCTGGGACTGGCCGACGAAGCGCTCATCGCCACGCATGAAGGCGTCAAAAGACTGTCCGGCGAGCCGTCACGGGCGTGACGGGCAGCAGCTTTTCCGTTATCGACGGCGCGTCACGCGTCGGCAGAGACCAGGAGACCTTCATGTACCGTCTGATCGCGCTTTGCCTGCTCGCCCTTGCGGCCATCGTGCCGGTCCAGCACGCGGCCGCGCAGGACAGCACGCAGAACGCCTCCAGCCAGGACGAGCCGAGCGCGGAGCACATGCAGCTCGCCCGCCAGGTCCTGGCCGCATCGGGCCTTTCGCGTTCCTTCGACGAAATCCTGCCGACGGTGGCGGACGAAGCCAAGTCGACGCTCATCCGCGCCAACCCGCAGGCGCAGCTCGGCATTATCGAAATCGTCGACAAGGTGGCGCTGCAGATGGTCGATCGCCGTTCCGAGCTGGAGACTCGGCTCTCGCGCATCTGGGCGCTGAACTACAGCCAGCAGGAGCTGCAGGACCTGCTGACCTTCTTCCGGACCGAGACCGGCAAGAAGTTCGGCGTCAATCTCGTCGACCTGCTCGGTGCGCAGATCACCGTCAGCCAGGCTTGGGCGCAGGAGCTCGGCACCGAGATGATGCAGCGCGCTACCGAGGAGCTGCAGAAGATCACCGCCAGCGAGGCGCAGAAGCTGCAGGCGGCCCCGCCGGAGACGCCGCAGCAGCAGAGCCAGTGATCGCCTGCCGCGTTATTCGGCGAATTTGGTAGGACAGCAGGCCGGCAACGCCATGAATGCACGCCGTCACGACTACGATCTCTTCGTCATCGGGGCCGGCTCAGGCGGCGTGCGAGCCGCGCGCCTTGCCGCCCAGACGGGTGCGCGCGTCGCCGTGGCGGAGGAAAGCCGCGTCGGCGGCACCTGCGTCATCCGCGGCTGCGTGCCCAAGAAGCTCCTCGTCTATGCCTCCCAGTTCGGCGAGGCCTTCCAGGACAGCATCGGCTATGGCTGGTCCTATGACGATGCTCGTTTCGACTGGCCTACTCTCATCGCCCATAAGGATCGCGAGATCGCCCGTCTGGAAGGCCTTTATCGCGCCAATCTCGAAAAGGCCGGGGTCGAGCTGATCGACGAGCGCGCGGTGCTCGCCGGCGGCCACGACATCCATCTTCAGGGCTCCGGTCGCACCGTCTCGGCCGAGCGCATTCTGATCGCCACCGGGGGCCGGCCGAACCCGCATCAGGCGCTTGAGGGCCACGAGCTCTGCATCACCTCCGACGAGGCCTTCCATCTGGAAAAGCTGCCGGAGAAGATCGTCATCGCCGGCGGCGGTTATATCGCCGTGGAATTCGCCGGCATTTTCGCCTCCATGGGGGTGGAGACGACGATCCTCTATCGCGGCAAGGAGATCCTTCAGCGTTTCGACATGGATCTTCGGCGCCTCCTGCATGCCGAATACGAGAACAAGGGCATCCACATTCGCTGCCAGGACGTCTTCGGGCGGGTGGAACGCCTCGATAACGGCTGGCTGCGCGGCACCTTTCTCGGCGGCGACTGCTACGATGCCGAACAGATCATGCTCGCCGTCGGTCGTCTTCCCAACACGGCGGGTCTCGGCCTGGAAAAGCTCGGCATCGAGACCGACAAGCGCGGCTCTATCTGCGTCGACGATTATTCGCGCACCAATGTGGAGCATGTCTGGGCGATTGGCGACGTCACCGACCGCATGCAATTGACGCCGGTCGCCATCCACGAGGCGATGTGCTTCGTCGATACGGTCTTTCACGATCGGCCGACCCGTCCCGATTACGATTTCGTCCCCACCGCCGTTTTCTCGCAGCCGGAGATCGGCACGGTCGGCATGACGGAAGACGAGGCGCGCAAGAAGGTCGATCACCTCGCCATCTACAAGACCGTCTTCCGACCGATGAAGAACACGCTCGCCGGGCGCTCCGAGCGCATGCTGATGAAGCTCGTCGTCGATGCCGATACCGACAAGGTGCTCGGCGCCCACGTGCTCGGACCGGATGCCGGCGAGACGGCGCAGCTTCTCGGCATTTCGGTGAAGATGGGCGCCACCAAGGCCGATTTCGATCGCACTATGGCGGTGCATCCGACCGCGGCCGAGGAACTTGTCACCATGTACAAGCCGACGGCCGTTATCCGCCGCGGCGAGGTGGTGGAGGCGGCCTGAGCGGCCTCAGTAGACGCGCCGCAATCGCAAGGCCGCAAAAGTCGCTAAGAGCCCGCCGAGCGCCAGGAGGCTGAAAGTCAGCCCCCAACTGACGGGCAGGGAGAAATCCTGCCCCCGCGCGAAGTCCAGAACGCCGCCGGCCGCGATCGGCGCGACAGCGCCCGCCCCGAAACCTAAAAGCGCGCGCACGGCAAGCACCTGGCCGAGCACGCCGGGCTCGGTCGTCTCCGTCAGCGCCACCGTCAGCACGGGCGAATCGGCGATGGAGGAGACCGATTGCAGCATGGCGAGCGTGGCGAGGATGACGAGCGGGGCCGTCACCAGCCAGCCGAGCGAGAAGGAGATCGCCGTGGCGATCGCCGCGACGCCGACGAGCACGGTGCGCCTTCCGAGCCGGTCCGACAGGCCGCCCATGCTGAAGGAGGCGCCGGCGCCGAGAAGATGCATGCCGGCGATGAGAAGCGCGCTCTGGCCGCTGGCAAAGCCGAGATCCTGGCCGGAAAGAGCGAAGGCGGCCGCCAGAAGCGCCGGCATCCAAGCCCAGGCTCCGAGAAGCTCCCAGGAATGGAAGACGTAGCCGGCCGTCAGAAGCCGGGTCTCGCGCGCCCGCCAAAGCGCCTCCAAGATGCCGTGCCCGGCCTGGCGCGGATGGATGGTGTTCTCGCTTTCCCGCAGGAGCGCAAGCAGGATGACGGAACCGATGCCCGGCACGATTCCGGCGAGCAGGAAGGCCGTCTGGTAGTCCGCAAGCGACAGGCAGGCGCCCGTCAAGGCCAGGGAGAAGGCGTAGCCGACGGAGGTGGAGGCGATCAGCCAGCCCATCGCCGCCCCGCGCCTTCCGCTGGCCGCGCGCTCCGAAAACAGCATGATGAGCGGCGTGTAGATGCCGCCCTGTGACAGCCCGATCAGCGCGTAAAGGACGAGCGCGCTCCCCCAGTCGCGAGCAAACAGGCCGAAGAGGAGCGAGGAGAGGGCGCTCGCCACGGCCGAGACCTGCACCATGCGCTTGGCGCCGAAATGGTCGGAAGCCCAGGCGAAGACGAAGAGCGAGACGGCGTAGGCGACCGTGAAGGCGGAAACCACGGCGCCGGCGCTCGCGGCGGAGATGCCCCATTCTTGCTGCAGCACCGGGATGGCGGCCGCCACCGTCATGAAATTGGCGAAAAGGAAGACGCGGGAGAGACAGACGAGCATCGTCCATCGTCCGACGGAGAACGTCATGGCCCTTCCTTGGCTAAAGACGCGGAACGGGCAGGGAGCGCCCAATGGTGTGCCGGGACGCTGTAGGCCGATTTCGCTGCTGCGTCGAGCCGGCCGCACAGCTGGCACATCGATGGAGGCGAAGCTGGCAGATTAGGCCGCAAGGCCCTAGATTCCCGCGCGAGATGCCGAAAGGATCTGCATGTTCACCTGTTTCGGATACGGCTCGCTGGTCAACCGTGCGACCCTGTCTGAGGCAAGCAAGGTCGCGCCGGGGCGACTGAAGGGCTGGCGCCGCGCCTGGCGCCATTCCGGCAAGACCGCCTATGGCGGGCGCTGCACGCTGACCGTGGTTGAGGACGAGGCCTGCGAGATCTGGGGCGCCATCGTGGCGATCCCGCTTGCCGAGCGGCCCGATCTCGACCGGCGCGAGGCGCAATACGACGCCGTGGCGCCGCCGGGCGAGCACGTCACCTGGTTCGAAGGCCGCCCGCAGGGCTGGCCCGATCCGCATCTTTATGTCGGCCATGCCGAATACGGCCGGCCGGGCGATGCCGACAACCCCATCATGCTCTCCTATCTCGACGTGGTGATCGCCGGCTTTCACGCCGCCTATGGCGAGGAAGGCGTGGCGCACTTCCTGGAGACGACGGCCGAATGGCACGTGCCGATCCTCAACGACCGCGCCGCGCCGCGCTATCCGCGCGCGCTCCTTCTCAGCGAGCGCGAGAGGGGGATTGTCGACGAGGCGATAAAGGCCGCCGGAGCGGTGAAGATCAGGCGGGGCTAGCCTGCGGAGCAACGACGGTGCGCGGCGCCGGATCGTGACAGCCGGCGAGCGTTTCGGCCAGCAGATGGTCGACCACCTCGCGTAGCGCCTCCGCCTCGCTCGCCCCGGCCTCGATGGCATTTTCGTAGACGGCGAGCTGCTTGTCGGCGCTGGTGCCGCCGGAGGCGATGCCGCGGATGCGCTCCACCTCCGCGGCGCAGCCGAAATGGTCGGCATCCTCGGCGACAAGATCGATGATCTCGCCGGCGAGCTCGTGGAAAGGCACCAGCTCGCCGCGGCCGAAATCGATGAGCTCGCCCTCCGATCCGTGCCGCTGTGCGATCCAGCGGTTCTCGGCGATCAGCGCCATCGGATAGTGGCGCCAACGCTGGTTGTCGCGTCTGAGGCGCCACAGCATGCGCGCCAGGCAGCGGAAGGTGGCGGCGATGGCGAGCGCGTCGTCGAGATGCGTGCACACATCGGTGACGCGCATCTCCAGGGTGGGAAAGCGCACCGAGGGGCGCAGGTCCCACCAAATCTTGGTGGCGTCCTCAATGACGCCGGCGCCGGTCAAGACCGAGACGAAGCGCTCAAACTCGCCCCAGGAGGAGAAGCGCTCCGGCGGCCCTGAGCGGGGCAGGGCGTCGAAGACGGTGAGGCGGAAGGATTTCAGCCCCGCCTTGCGCCCCTGCCAGAAGGGCGAGGAGGTGGAAAGGCACAGAAGGTGCGGCAGGAAATAGGCGAGCTGGTTGTGCAGGTCGATCCTGAGCTCCGCATCCTCCACCCCGACATGGATATGCATGCCGCAGATGACCAGTCGCCGGCCGACCACCTGCAGGCTTTCCGCGATCTCGCGATAGCGCGGCTTGTCGGTGGAGCGCTGCTCGCTCCATTGGGCGAAGGGATGCGTGGAGGCGGCCATCGGCGCCAGGCCGTACTTGCCCGCCTCTTCGGCGATGGTGCTGCGCAGGCGCACGAGCTCGCGGCGCGCTTCGGCGAGGCTGGCGCAGACCGGTGTGCCGACCTCTATTTGGCAGCGCAGGAATTCCGGCGCCACGGAATTACCGAGGATTTCCTGGCAGGAGGTAAGAAGCTGTTCCGGCGGATCGACGCAAAGGTCACGGCTATTCTTGTCGACGAGGAGATACTCCTCCTCGACGCCGATGGTAAACTTCGGCTCTTCCGCTGCCATCATGCGATTTTGCGTGCTTCGCGGCTCGCGCGCAAGCGCGCGCTTTGCCGGCAAGGTCTTCTGCATGCGGCGCTTTGTGCCCTGCCGGGTTGACGCTGGAAGCCGAAGGGTCGATAGCGTAGCGCGCAGATAAAAGGCCGGGTCGAGCCTGCCGAAGGCGGGCGCTCGCGTCCTGCTGTCGAAGAGTTGCGATATGGATAGCAAGTGGAGCCCGGCCTCCTGGCGTGGCCGACCGATCGAGCAGGTCCCGGACTACCCGGACCCTGAGGCGCTGGAGAGCGTGGAAGCGCGGCTTGCCACCTATCCGCCACTGGTGTTCGCCGGCGAGGCGCGCAAGCTGAAGAAGGCGCTCGCCGAGGCGGCGGAAGGCAGGGCCTTCCTGCTCCAGGGCGGCGATTGCGCCGAGAGCTTCGTGGAGCACGGCGCCGATACGATCCGCGACTTCTTCCGCGTCTTCCTGCAGATGGCGGTGGTTCTCACCTTCGCCGGCCGCTCGCCGGTGGTGAAGGTCGGCCGCATCGCCGGCCAGTTCGCCAAGCCTCGCTCTTCCCCGACGGAGCGCCAGGGCGATATCGAGCTGCCCACCTATCGCGGCGACATCATCAACGGCATCGAGTTCGACGAGGCCTCAAGGCTGCCCGATCCTGTGCGCCTGGAGATGGCCTATCGCCAGTCGGCAGCGACGCTCAACCTCTTGCGTGCTTTCGCGCAGGGCGGCTTCGCCAATCTGGAGCATGTGCATCAATGGATGCTGAGCTTCATCAAGGACAGCCCGCAGGCGCATCGCTACCAGGCGCTGGCCGACCAGATCAGCGAGACGCTCGGCTTCATGCGCGCCATCGGGCTGGATGCCGATTCCACGCCCTCGCTGCGCCAGACGGATTTCTTCACCAGCCACGAAGCGCTGCTTCTGGGTTATGAGCAGGCGCTGACGCGCGTCGATTCCACCTCCGGCGACTGGTACGCCACCTCCGGCCATCTTCTGTGGATCGGCGACCGCACGCGCCAGCCGGAGAACGCCCATGTCGAGTTCTGCCGGGGCATCAAGAACCCGCTCGGCCTGAAATGCGGGCCCTCGATGGACGCCGACGGGCTGCTGCGCCTCATCGACCTCCTCAACCCGGCGAACGAGCCGGGCCGGCTGACGCTGATCACCCGCTTCGGCGCCAAGGAGATCGGCAAGATGCTGCCGCCGCTCATCCGCGCCGTGGAGCGGGAAGGGCGCAAGGTCCTCTGGTCGTGCGACCCGATGCACGGCAACACCGTCAAGGCGGCGAACGGCTACAAGACGCGGCCCTTCACATCGATCCTGGAGGAGGTGGAGGACTTCTTCGCCATCCATGCGGCGGAAGGCACCCATGCCGGCGGCATGCATATCGAGATGACGGGCAAGAACGTCACCGAATGCATCGGCGGCGCGCGCGCCGTGGAGGTGGAGCATCTGTCGGACCGCTACCACACCCATTGCGACCCGCGTCTCAACGCCGACCAGGCGCTGGAACTGGCTTTCCTGGTCGCCGAGCTTTTGCGCAAGGAGCGGGTGAACCGGGAATCCAGGCAGCTCGCGGCCGGCTGAGGCGGGTGCCCCTTTCCGGCAGCTGCGCCTGCGGGGCGGTAACGTTCTCCCTCGCCGGCGGGGCGGGGCCGGTAAGGGCCTGCCACTGCACCGCCTGCCGCAAGCAATCCGGCCATTTCTGGGCGGCGAGCCAGGCCGCGAAAGCCGATCTCATCATCGCCGGCACGGAATATGTTCGCTGGTTCCGTGCTTCGCCGCAGGCCCGCCGAGGCTTCTGCGAGCTCTGCGGCTCCACGCTCTTCTTCGAGAAGCCTGGCAGCGAGCGCATCTCCTTCTCTGCCGGCGCGCTCGACGGCGAGACGGGGCTTTCCCTTGCTGCGCACATTTTCGTGGCGGAGAAGGGCGACTACTACGATATCACTGGTGATGTGCCGTGTTTCGACGGCTTCGACGCGGCGGCTAGGGAACGGGGCGAGGAATGAGCGACGGCACCAAGGCGCGCGGGGCGGTCGCGGGAAACCGCAAACGCCAGGCGGCAATCCCCGGAAGGGGCGGCCTGCGCCGCATCGCCGAAGCCTCGCTCAATTCCCTGCGCGGGCTGAAGAACGCTCTCGGCACGGAAGCGGCCGTGCAGCAGGAAGTGGCAGTGCTTGCCCTCGGCGTGCCGCTCGCCTTTTTCGTCGCCAGCGATGCCTGGACCTGGCTCGCCCTCGTGGGCAGCCTGCTCTTCGTGCTGACGGTTGAGCTTCTCAACACTGCGGTGGAGCGGCTGTGCAACCACGTGACGCCGGAACGGCACGAGGCGATCCGTGTCACCAAGGACATAGCTTCCGCCGGCGTCTTCTTCTCCCTGGTCCTGGCGGGCCTCGTCTGGAGCGTCGCCATTCTTCAGCGACTTGGCTGGATCGGTTGACAGAGCGCGCTCCCGGGCTCTCACACCCGTTGCTCTGCCGATAGGCGCGGGCTAATCCCGGCCGGCAAAGTCAACCGAGGCCCGCATGACCACCGATCTGCTGCGCATCGCGATCGCCCAGCTCAATCCGATTGTCGGCGACGTCGCCGGCAATCTGTGGAAGGCGCGCAATGCCCGCCGCGAGGCAGCCGAGAAGGGCGCCGATCTCATCGTCTTCTCCGAACTTTTCCTTGCCGGCTATCCGCCCGAGGATCTGGTGCTGCGCGGCAGCTTCCAGGAAGCCTGCCTGACGGCGCTGAACGAGCTTGTCGCCGAGACTGGCGACGGCGGGCCGGGCGTCCTCGTCGGGCTGCCCTATCGCGAGGGCGACAAGCTCTTCAACAGCGTGGCGCTGGCCGATCACGGCGAACTGATCGGCATTCGCCACAAGGTCGAGCTACCGAACTATGCCGTTTTCGACGAGAAGCGCGTCTTTCATCCAGGGCCGCTGCCGGGGCCGCTCGGCTTTCGCGGCGTGCGCCTCGGCGTGCCTATCTGCGAGGATATCTGGACGGACGAGGTGAGCGAATGCCTTGCGGAGACCGGCGCGGAGCTCCTCATCGTGCCCAACGGCTCGCCCTATGAGCGCCGCAAGATCGACATTCGCATGCAGATGGCGCTCGCCCGCGTGGTGGAGACCGGGCTGCCGCTGATTTACGCCAACCAGGTTGGAGGCCAGGACGAGCTCGTCTTCGATGGCGGCTCTTTCGGCCTGGCGGCGGATCGCATGCTGGCTTTCCAGATGCCGCAATTCACCGAGGAGGTAACGCTGACGGCCTGGCGGCGCGGCGAGGATGGCTGGGCGCTGAGCGAGGGCCCTTTCGTGACCCTGGCCGATCAGGTGAGCGCCGACTGGCAGGCCTGCGTGCTCGGCCTCAGGGATTACGTCGACAAGAACCGTTTTCCGGGCGTCGTCCTCGGCCTTTCCGGCGGTATCGATTCGGCCCTGTGCGCGGCGATCGCCGTCGACGCGCTCGGGCCCCAGCGTGTGCATTGCGTCATGCTGCCCTACCGCTACACCTCGTCGGAAAGCCTGAAGGACGCGCAGGAATGCGCCAGGGCGCTCGGCGTGCGCTACGACACCGTGCCGATCGGCGAGGCGGTGGAAGCGATGGAGCGCATGCTGGCGCCGCTTTTCGCCGGCCATCCTTCCGACGTGACGGAGGAGAACATCCAGTCGCGCGTGCGCGGCACGACGCTGATGGCGATCTCCAACAAGTTCGGCTCCATGCTGGTGACGACCGGCAACAAGTCGGAGATGTCGGTGGGCTATGCCACGCTCTACGGCGACATGAACGGCGGCTTCAATCCGATCAAGGACCTCTATAAGACCGAGGTCTACAATCTCGCCCGCTGGCGCAATGCCAACCGGCCGGACGGGCTTTTCGGGCCGGCGGGAACGGTGATCCCTGAAAACGTCATCCAGAAAGCGCCGAGCGCGGAGCTGCGCGAGGGCCAGAGGGACCAGGATACGCTGCCGCCCTACGACATTCTCGACGCCATCCTGGAAGGCCTGGTGGAGAAGGAAACGAGCGCCGCCGATCTGGTGGCGGAGGGATTTGAGGCCGACACGGTGAAACGGGTGCAAAAGCTTCTTTACGTCGCCGAATACAAACGCCGGCAGGCCGCGCCCGGCGTCAAGGTTACCTCACGGCATTTCGGCCGCGACCGGCGCTATCCGATCGTCAATGGCTGGCGCGACGCGGTGTGAGTGCTGACATGTCCGTAACCCTGCGTTTTGCGCCCTCGCCGACCGGCCGCCTGCATCCCGGCAATGCCCGCACGGCGCTGTTCAACTGGTTCTTCGCCCGCCGTCATAACGGCGGCTACATCCTGCGCTTCGACGATACCGACCAGGCCCGCTCCACGGCCGAATTCGCCACCGGCATCGAGGAAGACCTCGCCTGGCTCGGCATTCACGCCGACCGGGTGGAGCGCCAGTCCTCGCGCCTTGCCCTCTACGCGGACGCCGCCGAGAGCCTCAAAGCCGCCGGCCGCCTCTATCCCTGCTACGAGAGCGCCGAGGAGCTGGAGCGGCAGAGAAAGCGCCGCCTCGCCCGCGGCCTGCCGCCGGTCTACGACAGGCGCGCCCTGAAGCTGACGCAAGAGGAGCGCGCGGCGCTGGAAGCGCAGGGAAGGCGGCCGCATTGGCGCTTCCTTCTGCCCAACTTCTCCGCCGATCCGTTCGCGCCGGAGCGCACCGAGACAAGCTGGGACGACGTTTTTCGGGGCGCCCAGAGCGTCGACCTCGCCTCGCTCTCCGATCCCGTCCTGGTGCGCGAGGACGGCAGCTTCCTCTACACGCTGCCCTCCGTCGTCGACGACCGAGACATGGGCGTCAGCCACGTCATCCGCGGCGACGACCATGTGACGAATACCGGCGTGCAACTGGCGCTGTTCGCCGCGCTCGGCGCCGAGGCGCCCGCCTTCGGCCACCATAATCTGTTGCAGACGGAGGCGGGAGAGGGCTTTTCCAAGCGCTACGAGGCGCTGTCGCTCGCCGCGCTGCGGCGCGAGGGCGTCGAGGCGCTGGCGCTTGCCGCCTATGCGAGCCTCGTCGGCACGTCCGAGGCGGTGCGCCCCGTCACCTGCCTCGACGAGTTGGCGATGCTCTTCGATCCGAAAAAGGTCAACCGCGCCGCGGCGCGCTTTTCCGTCGGCGAGTTGAAGGCGCTGAGCGCGCGCACGCTTGCCCAGCTGTCCTACGAAGCGGTCGCCGAAAGGCTGCGCGAGGCCAAGGTCGGCGGCGGCGAGGCCTTCTGGCTCGCCGTGCGCGGCAATATCGACAAGCTCGCCGATGCTGCGCTCTGGTGGCGGGTGGCGAGCGGGCCGGTGGAGCCGGTCGTGGCGGAGGAGGACAGGGATTTCTTGGCGCGCGCCGCCGAGCTTCTGCCCGAGGAGCCCTGGGACGAGAACACCTGGGGCGAATGGACCGATACGCTGAAAGCGCAGACCGGCCGGCGCGGCAAGGCGCTGTTCATGCCACTGCGCCGCGCGCTCACCGGCTTCAGCGCCGGACCGGAGCTACGAGCACTTCTTCCTTTTGTGGGCCGCCCCAATACGATGGCCCGACTATGCGCACCTTGCCGCGACTAGCTTCGCCGTCGTCAGCCTCGCTCGCGGCCTCTTCCGTGGTCGCAGCCGCCTTGCTTGGCGGCGCGTCTGCCGGCGTGGCGGCTACCTCGCTCGCCTCGCTTTCCTTCGCTCGCTCTTCTGAAGCCGCCGGCTGCGCGGCGCTCGCCTCGTTCGCGCCTTCCGTCTTGGAACCGCGCAGATCGAGCGATGCCGTCGTCTCCAGCTTCGCCGGATCGGGCCTGGCGCGCGGCATGGCCGGCCATGCATTCGAGTCGGCTCCTGCACCGGGCATCATCTCCTGCGCGCCGGCCTCGCCATAGACCTTGAGTCCGCCGCCCATGTTCACCGGCGGCGCTTCGGCGGGCCGAGGGCTGGCGATCATGGCGTAATCTTCTTGCGAAGCCTGGCAGGTGCAGGATTTGTCGAGGCTCTCCCGATAGCGGAAGGCGCTCGGCAGCGCGCCGTAGGGCTCGCCGGCGAGAGAGATCATGTCGGCCGGATCGCCGTTCGGGTCCGGCTGGATGTAGAGCGAGGTTTCCGCCCCGGGGCAACGCGCCTGGCAGGTCGCTTCGTCCTGCGCGAAGCGGCCCGGCGTGGTGGAGAAACTGATGGGGAAATAGTAGCCGTCGCAGCGCCTGACGCAGAGCGTGCGGTATGCGCCGCGCGTCGCATAGCCATCGCGGGCAAAAAAGCGTGGCCCGTAAGGCCCCGCCTCCGGCGGACCCCAGCTGCGCGTGCGGGCGTCGGCGAAGCGGCCCCCGCAGCCCTGGCGCGCCATCAGTTCGCGCACCCGGTCGGCGCGCCTGATGTCCACCCCGCCGCCGGCATGGCGCGAGCGCAGCCGCTCCAGCTTGTCGAGATTGGCGCGCATCTCGCTCAGCCTGTCGAGCATCGGGCCGCAGGAAGGCGGGGGTTCGGCGCGAAAGAACAGGAAGCCGCCGCCAAGACAGCCGGCCCGCTCCGCGCGCCGCTCCGCCCGGTCCAGCACGGCCGCTTGTTCGCGAAAGGCTCGCTCGTAGCGCAAAGCGCGCGGATCGGGTCTGGCGGGCCGACTTTCCAGGCGAACGAGCTCCGCCTCCAGCGTCTGGCAGGAGAGCGCCAGGGCAGGCCCGGTCGCGCCGAAACCGGCCGTTAGAATGATCGCCGCTGCGAGAAGCCGGCCGCTTGCGCGCATGAAGCCCCCGTTCCGTGGTTCAGGCGAGACTAGCCATGAAAGGTTGATCAATCTTCCAAGCTGCGCCTGAACCTTAGCTGAACGCCCGTCGGGCCGCGCACGTTCCGGCCGGCCGGAGCGTCTTGTTGAGAGACGCTCCAAAATCTATCCTTCAGCAAAACACCAACGATTGGGAGGATGCTCGATGGCGAGCGCCAGCTACATTTCCTTCCCGCGCGTGGAAGGCAGAGCCTCGCGCCAGGCCCATGCCGACCTGCCCGAAGGCACCTTTGAGCGCGAGCTGGGCAAGGAAGGCTTCTTCGGCCCGGCGACGATGATGTACCACACCCACCCGCCGACCGGCTGGACGAAATGGGAGGGACCGCTGCGCCCGCGCGCCTTCGATCTGACCAACCTCGCCGATTTCGGTGCGACCGTCTGGCAGGCGCCGGTCATCTTGCACAACGCCTCGGTGAAGATGCGGCTCTGGCAGCTTGCGGGGTCGATGGACCATCTGGTGCGCAACGGCGACGGCGACGAGCTTGTCTTCGTGCATCGCGGCGCCGGCCATCTTTTTTGCGATTACGGCCATATGGAGATCGGCAAGGGCGATTATATCGTCCTGCCGCGCTCCACCATGTGGCGGCTGGAGGCGAGCGAGCCCCTTTCGCTGCTCCTCTTCGAATGCACCAACGGCACCATCAAGACGCCCGAGCGCGGCATGGTGGGGCGCCACGCACTCTATGACGAGGCGATCCTCGACACGCCGAAGATCGATGAGGCGTTTCTCCACCAACAGGGCGAGACGGAGACTAAGGTGCATATCCGGCGGCGCGGCGAGATCTCCACCGTCACCTATCCCTTCAACCCGCTCGACGCGGTTGGCTGGCATGGCGATCTCTGCCCGGTGCGGCTCAACGTCAAGGACATTCGCCCGCTCGCCTCGCACCGCTACCACCTGCCGCCCTCCGCGCACACCACCTGGGTCGGCAACCGCTTCGTCATCTGCACCTTCACGCCCCGGCCCTTCGAGACCGATCCGGCGGCGCTGAAGGTGCCGTTCTTCCACAACAACGACGATTTCGACGAGGTGATCTTCTATCACGACGGCGATTTCTTCTCGCGCGACAACATCCATCCCGGCATGGTCACCTGGCATCCCTGCGGCTTCACCCACGGCCCGCATCCCAAGGCGCTCGGGCGCATGTACGAGCAACCCAAGACGATGACGGAGGAATACGCCGTCATGCTCGACACGCGCGACGCCTTGGAGATGGGCGAGGGGGCCGAGGCCTCAGAGTTCAAGCCCTATGCGGAGAGCTGGAAGACCTCCGAGAAGGTCGTCGCGCCGCGCGCCAGGATGCCCGAAGCCGCCGAGTGAGCGATCGGCTTGTTCTTCTCGGCACCAAGGGCGGGCCGGCGGTTAGGCCGGGCTCGCCCTTGCCGACGGCGACCGCGATGGTCGTCGGCGGGCAAGTGACGCTCGTCGATTGCGGCGCCGGCGTCACGGTCTCGCTCGCCGCCGCGGGGCTCGAACTATCGGCGCTCCGCCGCGTTTTTCTGACCCATTTGCATTCCGACCACGTGCTGGAGCTCGGCCCGCTCCTGCATACGGCCTGGACCTCGGGACTTTCGCGCCCGCTCGCCGTCTTCGGTCCGGCCGGCACCGCCCACTATCTTGGTTCTTTCATGGAGATGATGCGCTTTGACATTAAGACCCGCATTGAGGACGAGGGACGCTTGCCCTTGCGCGATCTGATAATGCTGACCGAATATTCACAAGGCGAAGTGCTCACAAGCGCCCAGCTATGCGTAACGGCGCTGGCCAATCGCCATCCGCCGGTGAAGGAAAGTTATGCCCTGCGCTTCGACTGGCAGGGCCGCAAGAGCATCGTCTTCTCCGGCGACACGGCGCCCTTTCCCCCGCTTGCCGATTTCGCGCAAGGCGCCGACATCCTCTTGCACGAGGCGATGCTGCCGGCCGGCATGGAGGCGATCGTGGCCAGGGTCGGCGGCGGCGAGAGACTGCGCGCGCATCTGAGGGCAAGCCATAGCGAGGCGGCGCAGGCGGGAGAGATCGCGGCGGCCGCCGGCGTTGGCCATCTCGTTCTGCATCATCTCATCCCTGCCGACGATCCGGCCTTCGGCGAGGAGGATTGGCGTGCCGCGCTCGCCGAAACCTGGGCGGGACCATTGACCATCGGCCGCGATGGCCTCGTTATCCCTCTGGGAGAGGAAGCTGGGGGCGCCGGCGGATGAGGCTTGCAACGCTGAACGATGGGAGCCGGGACGGTATGTTGGCGGTGGTTTCGGCCGATATGAAACGCTTCACCTCGACAGGTGGCGTGGCCGGCACGCTGCAGGCGGCGCTCGACGACTGGGAGGACGTGGAGCCACGATTGCGCGAGCTCTCCGTGCGTCTCGATATCGGCCAGATCGACGGCCGCCCCTTCGACGAGACGCAATGCCTGTCACCCCTGCCGAGAGCCTTCCAATTCGCCGACGCCTCGGCCTATGTCACCCATATGGAGCTGGTGCGGCGCGGTCGCGGTGCCGATATGCCGGCGAGCTATTGGACCGATCCTCTCATCTATCAAGGCTGCTCCGACGCCTTTCTGGCGCCGCGTCAGGCGATCGCCATGCCGCAGGAAGCGCTCGACCTCGATAGCGGCTTCGGCCTCGATTTCGAGGCGGAGATCGCCGTCATCACCGACGACGTGCCGATGGGCGTGGCGCCCGACGAGGCGCTGGATCATATCAAGCTGGTGATGCTGGCGAACGACATCACCTTGCGCCATCTCGTGCCGGGCGAGGTCGCCAAGGGTTTCGGCTTCTTCCAGTCCAAGCCGCCCTCCGCCTTCTCGCCGGTGGCGGCGACCCCCGAAGCTCTCGGCGAGGCCTGGCAGGATGGCAGGCTGAGCGGACGCTTGCTGGTCAGCATCAATACGCGGCTTTTCGGCGATCTCGACAGCGGCCTCGACATGAACTTTCATTTCGGCCAGCTCATCGCGCATGCCGCGCGCACGCGCCCGCTCTCGGCCGGCAGCATCATCGGCTCCGGCACCGTCTCCAACCGCGACAAGGACGGCGGCTCCTCTCGCCCGATCGGATGGGGCGGCAAGGGCTACGCCTGCATCGCCGAGATGCGGATGATGGAGACGGTCAGCCATGGCCATCCCGACACCCGCTTTCTCACCGCCGGCGATGTGGTGCGTATCGAGCTCAAGGATGCCCGCGGGCGCTCGATCTTCGGCGCCATCGAACAGGAGGTACGACAAGCGTGAGCGCCTCCGGCCGCCCTAAGCCGCTCTTCGATTCGCCGACGACGTTGTGGCGCGGCTTCCTCATCCTCAATCTTCTCCTGGTGCCGGCGGGGGCCGTGCTCGCCTCCCTCGCCGGCGCACTCGGCGGGCCGGGGCTGACCTCCATCCTTGGTTTCATCGTCGCCCTGTTCGGCCTCGTCGCCAATTTCACCATCTGGCTGTCGGCGCGTCGCATGGAGATTGGCCAGCACTGGCTGATCCCGGTCTGGATCGGGCTCTGCCTCGCCTCCACCGTCGTGCTCGGCGCCGCCTCGCCGGTCACGTTGGCGCTCGGCCTTGCCTTCGGCGGCCTCACTCCAGCCCTTGCGTAGGATGTCACGATGTCTGCCAGCTTCGCTTCCACTTCGGATGTCGCCGAAAAGACCATTTCATTTGAGGAGATCGGTCCGGGCTGCTTCGCCTTCACCGCCGAGGGCGATCCCAATAGTGGCGTCATCGTCGGCGACGACGCGGTGATGGTCGTTGACGCACAGGCGACGCCTCGTCTCGCCGAGAAGGTGATCGAGCGCATCCGCTCGGTCACCGACAAGCCGATCCGCTACGTGACGCTCAGCCATTATCATGCGGTGCGCGTTCTCGGGGCCTCCGCCTTCGGCGATGCGGAGATCATCGCCTCCGACGTGACCCGCGATCTCATCGTGGAGCGCGGGCAACAGGATTGGGAATCGGAGTTCGGCCGCTTCCCGCGCCTCTTCAAGGGCCACGAATCCATCCCCGGCCTGACCTGGCCTTCGATCACTTTCGTCACCACGCTCTCGGTCTGGCTCGGCAAGCGTGAAGTGCGGCTGATGCGTCTCGGCCGCGCCCATACGGAGGGCGATATCGTCGCCTGGGTGCCCGACGCGCAGGTGATGTTCTCCGGCGACATCGTGGAATACCGCTCCGCCTGCTATTGCGGCGACGCCCATCTGAAGGATTGGCCGGAAACGCTGGCGAGGATCGCCGATTTCGATGCCAAGGCGCTCGTGCCGGGCCGCGGCGCGGCGCTGACCGGCGAAAGGGTCAAGGAAGGCGTTGCACTGACGCACGACTTCCTGACGACGCTGTTCCAGTCGGTGAAGACGGCGGCGGCAGGAGGCGCCTCGCTGAAGCAAGCCTACGCCGCGGCCCGCGCCGCCATGGACGGCCGCTTCGGCGACTACGCCATCTACGAGCATTGCATGCCCTTCAACGTCGCTCGAGCCTACGACGAGGCCAAGGGCATGGAGCGGCCGCAGATCTGGACCGCCGAGCGCGATCGGCAGATGTGGGCGGCCCTAGAAGGCTGAAAGGGCGCCTCAGCTCTCGCGGCGCGGCCGGCTGGTGACGAGCAGCGCCAGCCAGCCGATGCCGGCGATAAGCAGGAGGATCTCGAAGGCGATGATGCTGATGCCGAGATTGGTGCTGGTATCGCCGAAGACGAGGATCGGATCGAGCAGCATCATGATGGTTCCGAGCACGATGAGGCCGCCGATAAACAGCCAAAACAACGCACGCCGCCAGCGGTTGCGAAGCTCGCGTGCCTCAAGGGCCATGTTGCGTCTCCTTGTCTATCTGTTCTCTCTTTCCCTTAGGATGTCGCGAGCCCCCCGTTTTGTTCCCTCCGGCGGCGGGCGCTGATCAGACGGAAGAGGCCGATGAGCCATGCCCCGCTATGCCTATCGCCCCTTTGCCTACCGCAGGGCGCCTGAGCTCTCCGGCACGGGCAGGGGCGAAGCGCCGCTCGTCATCGTCGGGGCCGGCCCGGTCGGCCTCACCCTGGCGATCGACCTGGCTCTGAAGGGCGTCGCCTCCCTGGTGCTCGACGACAACGACGTCGTCTCTCTCGGCTCGCGCGCCATCTGCTGGTCCAAGCGCACGCTGGAGATCTACGACCGGCTCGGCCTCGGCGAAAAGCTGCTCGCCAAGGGCGTTACCTGGAAGGTCGGCCGCCTCTATCACGGCGAGCGCGAGGTCTTCTGCTTCGATCTCTTGCCCGAGCCCGGCCACAAGATGCCGGCTTTCATCAATCTGCAGCAATATTACCTGGAGGAATATCTCGCCGACCGGGCGGGCGACTTTCCCGAGCTCATCGATCTGCGCTGGAAAAACCGCGTTGCCGAGGTGAGGGCCGATGAGACCGGCGCCGAGCTTACCGTCGAGACCCCGGACGGCGGCTATCGACTGCATGCCGATTGGCTCATCGCCTGCGACGGCTCCAGGAGCGGCGTGCGCGCCGCGCTCGGTCTTGATTTCGCCGGCCGCGTCTTTGAGGAGCGCTTCCTTATCTGCGACGTGGAGATGGAAGCCGATTTTCCCTCTGAGCGCCGCTTCTGGTTCGATCCGCCCTTCCATCAGGGCCAGTCGGCGCTCTTGCACAAGCAGCCGGAAAACATCTACCGCATCGACCTGCAACTCGGCCCCGACGCCGATCCGGAAGCGGAGAAGGCGCCGCACAGGGTGATGCCGCGCATCAAGGCGATGGTCGGCGATCGCCCTTTCCAGATCGACTGGGTGTCGGTCTACACCTTCCAGTGCCGGCGCATGGAGCGCTTCGTGCATGGGCGCGTCGTCTTTGCCGGCGACGCCGCCCATATCGTCTCGCCCTTCGGCGCCCGCGGCGGCAATGGCGGCATTCAGGACGCCGACAACCTCGCCTGGAAGCTCGCCCTCGTCCTGGCCGGCGAGGCACCGGAAAGCCTGATAGAGAGCTATGACGAGGAGCGCGTCCCGGCGGCCGACGAGAACATTTTGAACTCCAGCCGCTCGACCAGCTTCATGACGCCGAAATCGCCGGCGGAGGCCTGGTTCCGCAAAGCGGTCCTCGACCTTGCTGGCGATGAGCCTTTCGCGCGAAGGCTGATCAATTCCGGTCGCCTCTCCACCCCGCATCATTATCGGGCGAGCCGGCTTTGCGGCGAGGATGCCTTTCCTGCCGGGATTGCACCGCAGCTCGCCCCCGGCGCGCCACCGCTGGATGCGCCCCTTGGCCAGGAAGGGCAGGGCTTTCTGGTGGAAAGGCTGGGTGGCGATTTTTGCCTCGTCCGCTTCGGGAAAGATCCCTCGGACGGCTTTGCGGCCAGTTGCAAAGCCGCCGGGCTGAGGGGATTGCCGGTCACCTCGGCCGAAGCCCGTTCGCGATACGGTGCGCAGGAAGAGGCGGCGGTTTACCTTTTCCGCCCGGATCAGCATGTCGCGGCGCGTTGGCCCGAGAGGGCATTTTCCCGCGAACGCGCTGAGGCGGCCGTCAGACAGGCGAAGGGGCTTGGGTGATGTCGGAGGAAAATGCGCTCAATCTCGCCGATCCGGACGGCTTTTACGCCGCGCTGATGCTAGCGCATCAAGGCCTCAGCGAGGAGGAGAGTGCTGCGTTGAATGCGCGCCTCGTCCTCATTCTCGCCAATGCGGCCGGCGACGAGGCGGCGCTTCGGGCCATTAAGACGGCGCGCGAGAACCTGAAAGGGAGCTGAACTCGCAATCGGCGGGCGTCACGCCTATCTCACCGGTCGAAGAATTCCGGAGGACTTTTCTCGATGCGTGCACCCGCTCTTCTTGCTGCCCTTTTCGTCGCCCTTTTCTCGCTTGCGGCGGCGCAGGCGCAGGAGCCTGATTTGATCTTCAGGAAATCGACGGTCTTCAAGCTTCTGACGCCCGACCACAAGCTCGCCACCTACGGTATCGACGACCCGAAAATCGACGGTGTGGCCTGCCATTACACCGTGCCGGAGGCGGGCGGCATCGGCGGCATGTTCAACGTCGTGGAAGAGCTTTCCGACGTCTCGCTCTCCTGCCGACAGGTCGGCCCCGTCACCTTCAAGGAGAAGTTCGAGCAGGGCGACGAGGTCTTCCGCCAGCGCCGCTCCCTGGTCTTCAAGAAGATGCAGATCGTGCGCGGCTGCGACGTCAAGCGCAACGTTCTGGTCTATCTCGTCTATTCCGACAAGATCGTCGAGGGCTCGCCGAAGAACTCCACCTCCACCGTGCCGATCATGCCCTGGGGCGACGCGCAGGCGCCGCGCTGCGCCGACTGGCTGGAAGGCTGAGCCGCCTCGGGGCCGCGGCAGGCACGGGCGGCTCACCGCTGGAGCGCGTTGATAAGGACGATGCCCATGCCGCCGGCCGGTGTCTCGGCGCGCGGCGGCACCTCGCGGATGGTCATCACCGAGGCGGAGATGAGGGCAACATGGGAAAGGACGAAAAACAGGCGCAACATCTTCTATCTCCAACGTTGCCCTGGAGATAGAATCGCGCCCTTGAACCGGTGCTGAGAGTCGGGTTCAGCCGTTGTTCAGATGGTTTAACGCGCTCTTGGCGTGTCGGCAGCGCATCGCCGCCAGGATAAGAATGGTCAGCGTCACCGCATTGAGGGCGTGCCAGAAGTAATGCGTGCCGATCGGCAGCGCCTCGCACACCGGCATATCGGCCGTGCGCAGCGCCAGCGACAGCGTGAACACGGCCGCCGCGGCGAAGAGATAGCCTGCCGCCGGATGCTCCAGGAAATAGAGGAAGACTCCGACGCCTGCCATGATGAGGAGCGCCGGCACATAGCCGGCCGAGCCGCCGACGAGGGGGCGGAAAAGGCCTTCCGCGCCGAACGAGAAGACCGCGAAGAGGAAGATGGAAATGCCCGTCATCGCCCAGCCGAAGCGGAAGAAGCGGCGCAGCGCCAGGCCGAGATAGACATAGATGAAGATGCTGATCGGGATGACATCTGCAAGCGCCGACCAGCGATTGGCGAAGGTGTGGAAGAGGAAGGAGCCGACGCCGATCACCGCCACCAGCGCGATGAGCAGGAGCGCCGGCCCGTCGCGTTCCTCCTGCCGGCGCCACAGCGAAAAGGCATAGGCGGCGGCGATGATGAAGAAGGCGTTGGAAAGCGCGTTGAGGGGTTCGGCCCAGAAGCTCGGGTCGGTGCGCTCGCAATAGATATCGATCGGTTGCGTCCAGTTCATCAGCTGAGCCTTTGGCTTCCTTTGGCAAGCGCCGGGCGGCGGCACGATTTATCGTTGAGTCGGGTGGCCTATTTTGGCGCACTTGACCCGGCCCGCAAGCTCCGCGATAAGCGACACATGAACGGCGACAGCGCGGGCCTCCGCGCCATTGGCATTTGCGGGATTATTATCGGCTAGCGATCAGCGCTGGTCAGGCCGTTCTCGTCCGAAATTTCCCGACAGCGATGAACGCCCGGCCAGCCGGACGGGAATCTTATGGCGCATCAAGGCGACACGGCGCGGCCCTTGCGGCTCTACAACACGCTCACGCGGGAGAAGACGGATTTTGTTCCGCTCGATCCGGCCAATGTGCGCGTCTATGTCTGCGGGCCGACGGTCTACGACTTCGCGCATATCGGCAATGCGCGCCCGCTCATCGTCTTCGATGTGCTCTTCCGTCTGTTGCGGCACGTCTACGGCCCCGCGCATGTCACCTATGTGCGCAACATCACCGATGTCGACGACAAGATCATCACCCGCGCCGCGGCCGAGTTTCCTGGCCTGGCGCTGAACGAGGCGATCGGCAAGGTGACGGCGACGACGGAGCGGCAATATCACGAGGACGCCGCCGCGCTCGGCGCCCTGCCGCCGACGCACGAGCCGCGCGCCACGGAGAACATCGCCGAGATGAAGGCGATGATTGAGACGCTGATCGCCAAGGGCCATGCTTATGTGGCGGCCGATCACGTTCTCTTCGACGTTGCTTCCATGCCCGATTACGGTGCGCTCTCGCATCGCCGGCTGGACGAGATGCAGGCCGGTGCGCGGGTGGAGGTGGAAGCCTACAAGCGCAGCCCGATGGATTTCGTCCTGTGGAAGCCTTCGGAAGAAGGTGAGCCGGCCTGGCCCTCGCCGGGCGGTGTTTCCCGGCCGGGCCGGCCCGGCTGGCATATCGAATGCTCCGCCATGGCCGAGCGCTATCTCGGCAGGACCTTCGACATCCATGGCGGCGGCCTCGATCTGGTCTTCCCGCATCATGAGAACGAGATCGCCCAGTCGCGCTGCGCCCACGGCACGGAGCTGATGGCGCGCTATTGGATGCACAACGGCTATTTGCAGGTGGAAGGCGAGAAAATGTCGAAATCGCTCGGCAATTTCGTCACCATCCGCGACCTTCTGGCGGAGTGGCCCGGAGAGGCGATCCGCCTCGCCATGCTGATGACGCATTACCGCGCCCCGCTCGACTTCACCAGGGACAAGCTCTTAGCCGCCAAGCGCATGCTCGACCGCTGGTACGGCTATCTCGGCGACGTGGAGGCTTATGAAGGCGGCCATAACCCCTTTCTCGACGGCGAGCATTCCGTCGGGGCGGCGCTCAAGGACGACCTCAACACGCCGGAGGCGATCAGCCTTCTGCATCGTCTCGGCGACGAGGTGGCGGACGATCACGAGGGCGAGGACAAGGCGCGTTTCAAGGCGGCGCTCAATCTTCTCGGCCTCGGTCGCGAGAGCGAGACGGCCTGGCGGGCCTGGCGACCGCGCGAGATGGCGGTGAGCGAGGAAGAGATTGCGGAGAAGATTGCCGCCCGCGCCGCCGCCCGCGCCGCCAAGGATTGGCAGCGGGCGGACGACATCCGCGAGGCGCTCGCCGCCGCGGGCATCCAGTTGAAGGACCAGCGCGATGCCGAAAGCGGCGAGGTCGTCACGACATGGGAGGTGAAAAGGTGAGCGAGAAGGTGCTAGAAGCCCGTTCCGGCGGCTGCCAGTGCGGCGCCGTCCGCTTTCGCGTCACGGGGCCGCTCGGCAATGCCTCCATCTGCCATTGCCGCATGTGCCAGAAGGCCTTCGGCGGCTTTTACGCGCCGTTTGTCGCCGTGAGCCCCGGCACGCTCGCCTGGACGAGAGGCCGGCCGGCGTATTTCCAAAGCTCCAACCATGTCCGCCGCGGCTTCTGCGCGAGCTGCGGCACGCCGCTCACCTTCGAGGCGCCGGACGGGATGGCGCTGGCCATCGGTGCCTTCGACGCGCCGGCTACCATCGAGCCCAGCCTGCAATATGGCATCGAGGGCAAGCTCGCCTATGTCGATGGCCTCGCCCGCCTGCCCGGCAGCGAGACGGGCTCCGATCCGCAGGCGTGCTTCGAGAAAAGCATCGTCAGCTATCAGCATCCCGACCACGACACAGAAACCTGGCCGCCCGAGGGGGCAACCCGACCATGACACGCGAACGGCTTTATCTCTTCGACACCACACTGCGCGACGGCCAGCAGACCCCGGGCATCGATTTCTCGCTGGAGGAAAAGGCGGCGGTCGCGAAGATGCTCGACCGTCTCGGCGTCGATTACGTGGAGGGCGGCTATCCCGGCGCCAATCCGGCCGATACGGAGTTCTTCGCCAGGCGGCGCACCGAGCGGGCAAGCTTCACCGCCTTCGGCATGACGCGCCGCGCCGGGCGTTCGCTCGACAACGATCCGGGCCTGCGCGCCCTTCTGGAGGCCGAGGCCGACGCCATCTGCTTCGTCGCCAAGAGCTGGGACTATCATGTGCGTGTGGCGCTCGGCTGCACCAACGAGGAGAATCTGGCAGGCATCCGCGACAGCCTCGCGGCGGCGGTCGCCGCCGGGCGCGAGGCGATGCTCGATTGCGAGCATTTCTTCGACGGCTACAAGGCGAACCGGGACTACGCGCTCGCCTGCGCCACCACGGCGCTGGAGGCGGGCGCCCGCTGGGTCGTGCTGTGCGACACCAATGGCGGCACGCTTCCCCAGGAAGTGGCGCAGATCGTCGCCGATGTCGCCCGCCATGTGCCGGGCGAACGGCTCGGCATCCACGCTCACGACGATACCGGCAACGCCGTCGCCAACTCCCTGGCGGCGGTGGAGGCCGGCGCCCGCCAGATCCAGGGCACGCTGAACGGGCTCGGCGAGCGCTGCGGCAACGCCAATCTGACCAGCCTCATCCCCACCTTGATGTTGAAGCCCGCCTATGCGGAGCGCTTTGAGATCGGGGTGAGCGAGGAGGCGCTCGCCGAGCTGACGCAGACCGCGCATGCCTTCGACGAGCTCTTGAACCGCGCCCCCGACCGCCAGGCGCCCTATGTCGGCGCCTCCGCCTTCGCCACCAAGGCGGGCATCCACGCCTCCGCGATCCTAAAGGAGCCGGAGACCTACGAGCATGTAAAGCCGGAGCTTGTCGGCAATCGCCGCCGCGTGATGGTCTCCGACCAAGCCGGCAAGTCGAACCTTATTGCCGAGCTGAAGCGTTTCGGCCTCCAGGTTGAGCGCAACGACCCGCGTCTCGACGGACTTCTCGCCGACATCAAGGCCCGCGAGGCGGAAGGCTACGCCTATGAGGCCGCCGACGCCTCGCTGGAGCTTCTCGTCCGTCGCCGGCTGGGGCGTCTGCCGAGCTTCTTCTCCGTGGAAGGTTTCCGGGTGAACGTGGAGCGGCGCCACAACGCCGTCGGCAAGCTCGTCACCGTGTCGGAGGCGGTCGTCAAGGTGGAGGTCGGCGGCGAAAGGCGCATGTCGGTCGCCGAGGGCAACGGCCCGGTCAACGCGCTCGACAAGGCGCTGCGCAAGGATCTCGGCGATCTTTCCTCCGCGATCGGCGATCTGGAGCTCGTCGATTACAAGGTGCGTATCCTCGACGGCGGCACGGAGGCCATCACCCGCGTCCTCATCGAGAGCCGCGACGAGGCCGGCAATCGCTGGTTCACCGTCGGCGTCTCCTCCAACATCATCGACGCCTCCTTCGAGGCGCTGCTCGACGCGATCAACTTCAAGCTGGTGAAGGCGACGCCGGCGCTGGCGGCGGCCGCCGAATAAGGCGACGCGGCCACCGGGCGAGCGCCGGGCTCACATTCTGCGGATGGTCTCCTGCTCGGCGGCGACGATCTCGCCGTTCTCCGGCTCGCCGGCGAGCGCCGTCCTGAGCGCCGGCACGATGTCCTCCACCTGCCGCGCCACGATATAGGCGACGTCCGAAACCTCGCGGATGAAGGCTTCGTCGCGCATATGGTCGATGAGGTCGAGCAGCGGCTGCCAGAAGCCGGCGATATTGGCGATCAGCACCGGCTTGTGATGCTGGCCGAGCTGCGCCCAGGTCATCATCTCCACGAGCTCCTCCAGCGTGCCGATGCCGCCGGGCAGCGCCACGAAGGCGTCGGCGCGCTCGAACATCGCGCGCTTGCGCTCATGCATGTCGGCGGTGACGATGAGCTCGGTGACGTCCTCAAAGAGCTGCTCGCGCTCCTCCAGGAAATACGGGATGACCCCGGTGACGACGCCCCCATGGTCGAGCACGGAACGGGCGAGCCGCCCCATCAGCCCGACCGAGCCACCGCCATAGACGAGACGGATCTTCTCTTCCGCGAGGATGCGTCCGAAAGCCTCGGCCGCTTGGGAATAGTACTTCTGATTGCCGGAGGCAGACCCGCAATAGACGCAGATGTTTTTCAATTCGCTCATAGAATGTCGCTTTGCACCGGCGGCTTGCACCGTCAAGCTTAACAAGAGAGAGAGCCGCCAATACCTTGTTGTGGGCATCGGCAGGCTGTATGACGGCAAAAGGGCAATTTTTGCCCTTGGCGCAAGACGCCGCAAGGCTCCGTGTCGTGACTCCGGGAGGCTCCCATGCCTGGACGGAACATCCTTCTGACCCTTTTATTCGCTGCCATGGCCGCGATCGGCGGCGCTGCCTTGCTGGCGCAAATGCCCTGGCAGGACGAGAAGCCGCCGCAACAGATCGCCGAGAGGGCTGACAAGGAGTCTCCATCCGGCGAGCCGGCGGATGAAGGCGGCGAGACGGTGGTCGCGGCAACCCCGCAAGCGGGAAAGCAAACGGCCGACGAATCGCCAGGCGGGTTGACGATTGTCGTGCCGCAGCTCGGCGAGGGGATGGCCGATGTCGGCGGCGATCCGCTCGGCTTCGACGTGGTGCGCGTCGAGCCGACGGGCGAGGCGCTCTTTGCCGGTCGCGCCCATCCCAATGCGGCCGTGGAGATCGTCTCCAACGGATCGGTCATCGCCAATGCCGTCGCCGATCCCAGCGGTGCCTTCGTCGTCATGCCCGACAAGCCCTTGAAGCCGGGCGGGCACGATCTCAGTCTTCGCCTTGCCGGGGAAGATGGGGCGGAGGCCGAGCAAAGGGTCGCCGTCGTCGTTCCCGAGCGCGCCGAGGACGAGGTCCTCGTCGTGGCCGAGACACCGGGCGAGCCGAGCGAGGTGCTGGCGAAGCCGAACGCCGCGGCAGGCGGCGCGCCCGCGACGAGTGGCGGGGATGAACCGGAAGCCTTCGCTTCGGCGGCCGGCACGTTGCCCCCCTCGACGAGCGAGACGGCGCCGGGCGCCTCTGAGGCGAAGGGCACGCAGGCTTCGTCTTCTCCCGCCGGCGAGGAGCAGGAACTCGCCGTGGAGGCGGTCGAGGAAGAGACCGGCACCATGTATGTCGCCGGCGCCGGTCAGCCGGGGACGACGGTGCGTGTCTACGTGGACGAAGTTCCGCTCGGCGAGGCGAAGGTGAACGAGGCGGGGCGCTGGATCGTGCAATCGCCTCGCAAGGTGGAGGAAGGCGAGGTGGCGGTGCGTGCCGATCAGCTCGACGCCAGCGGCGAGCGCGTCGCCGCCCGCTCCGAGGTCGCTTTCTCGCGCGAGGCCAACGAGGCGGTGCTGGTGCCGGTGGCGGGCGAGGGCTCCATCAGCGCCAGCGGCACCATCGCGCCGCCGCGCGCCATCATCATCCGTCGCGGCGATAATCTGTGGACCCTGTCGCGGCGCAATTACGGCCGCGGCATCCGCTACACCACCATCTACACGGCCAATCAGGGCCAGATCCGCGACCCGGACCTTATCTATCCGGGGCAGGTCTTCACCCTGCCCACGCGCGACAAGAACTGGCAGGAAGAGGCTGGCGGCTAGCATCTTGGTCGGGCGAGACCCTCGCTCCTCCCTTGGCCCCGGGCGCGCCACGGCCTATATGCGGCCGCACGCCTTTTGAACGCGTCTGGCCGCCTGCCGGCGGTGGCGCGAGAAATCTGATCCTTGATGCTGGACAAGACATCGCCCCAAGCGCAGCCGAATGTTTCGGCCGAACGCGGGCGGACCTTCCATACGCTGCGCCATTTGTGGCCCTATATGTGGCCGGCCGATCGGCCCGAGCTGAAGCAGCGGGTTCTTCTGGCC
Organism: Afifella pfennigii DSM 17143; assembly: GCF_000688515.1. Taxonomy (GTDB): domain Bacteria; phylum Pseudomonadota; class Alphaproteobacteria; order Rhizobiales; family Afifellaceae; genus Afifella; species Afifella pfennigii. The sequence goes on from NZ_JHZK01000013.1 coordinate 60,414, forward strand.
GTGGCGGCGCTCATCGTCGCCAAGGTCGTTACCGTGCTCGTGCCCTACGCCTTCAAATGGGCGACGGACGCGCTCGCCGGCGAGGGCGGGGGACCTGCGTACCTGCCGGCCATGCTGGCGGCGCCGGTGATGCTGGTCGTCGCCTACAATGTCGGCCGCATCCTGATGGTGGCCTTCAACCAGCTGCGCGATGCGCTCTTTGCCCGTGTCGGCCAGCATGCCGTGCGCCAACTCGCCTGGCGCACCTTCCGCCATCTGCACGAGCTCTCTCTGCGCTTTCATCTGGCGCGGCGCACCGGTGGCCTGTCGCGCGTCATCGAGCGGGGCACCAAGGGCATCGAGACGATCGTCCGCTTCACCATCCTCAATACGGTGCCGACGATCATCGAGTTCGCCCTGATGGCGGGCGTCATCTGGTACAATTTTTCCTTCACCTATGTCGTCATCATCGCGCTGACGATTTGGGGCTATGTCATCTTCACGGTGCGCGCCAGCGACTGGCGCATCGTCATTCGCCGCGAGATGAACGAATCCGACACCGACGCCAATTCCAAGGCGATCGATTCGCTGCTCAACTTCGAGACGGTGAAGTATTTCGGCAACGAGGCGATGGAGACGGAGCGTTTCGACCGCTCCATGGCGCGCTACGAGATGGCCGCGACCAAGACCTGGACCTCGCTTGCCTGGCTCAATCTCGGCCAGACGGTGATCTTCGGCATCGGCATGGCCGCCTGCATGATCCTCTCCGCCCGCGCGGTAATGGCCGGAACGCAGACCATCGGCGATTTCGTCATGATCAACGCGCTTCTGATGCAGCTCGCCATCCCGTTGAACTTCATCGGTTTCGTCTATCGCGAGATCAAGCAGGGGCTGGTCGACATCGAGGCGATGTTCGCCCTGCTCAACGTCGATCCGGAGATCGGCGACAAGAAGGGCGCGCCCCCGCTCAAGGTCGATGAGGGCCGCATCGCCTTCGAGCATGTCAGCTTCTCCTACGATCCGGCACGCCCGATCCTTCAAAATGTCAGCTTCGAGATCCCGGCCGGTGGCACCCTCGCCATCGTCGGGCCGTCGGGTGCGGGCAAGTCGACGATTTCGCGTCTTCTCTTCCGCTTCTACGATGTCACGGAGGGGCGCATCCTCATCGACGGTCAGGACATCCGCGAGGTGCGCCAGGAGACGGTGCGGGCGGCGATCGGCATGGTTCCGCAGGACACCGTGCTGTTCAACGACACGATCGGCTACAACATCCGCTACGGCCGCTGGGACGCCACGCCCGAAGAGGTGCGGGAGGCGGCCCGGCTCGCCCAGATCTCCGATTTCGTCGAGAGCCTGCCCGAGGGCTACGACACGGAGGTCGGCGAGCGCGGCCTGAAGCTTTCCGGCGGCGAGAAACAACGCGTGGCGATCGCCCGCACCATCCTCAAGGCGCCGCCGATACTCATCCTCGACGAGGCGACCTCCGCGCTCGATACCGCGACGGAGCAGGAGATCCAGACGGCGCTCGACCAGGTGGCGAGGAACCGTACGGCGCTGCTCATCGCCCATCGTCTGTCGACGGTCGTCAATGCCGACCAGATCGTCGTCCTGGAGCGTGGCAGGGTGGCGGAGCGCGGCACGCATATCGAACTTCTGGAACGCGGCGGCCTCTACGCCGAGATGTGGCGCCGCCAGCGCGAAGCCGACGAGGCGGCCGAGAGGCTGCGCCGCAGCCAGATCGAGGACGAGTATCTGCCGAGCCCGCACGAGGACCCAGCCGCTTCGGGGTAGATGCCCGCCATCGCTTCATCCGCGATGGGGGAGCGTTTCTTAACGCTCTCCTAATCGCCGCTTCACCGCACCGCATGGAAATCCGGCGCCACGCTCGGTAGCCTGCGGTGGCTTCTTTCAACGCTCAAACGGCGGAACAGCTTTCATGGATATCTGGCGATCAATCAGGAACGCGATTCCGGCGGTACATCCGGCCGGCTATCCGTTCATCGGTGGCACCCTCGTCGTGGGAATCGTCGCGGGGCTGCTTTGGGGGGTGCTGTTTTGGTTGCTGTTGGGTCTGGCGATCTGGATGGTGATCTTCTTCCGCGATCCGGAGCGGATCGCGCCGGACGGCGATGATCTGGTGCTGGCACCGGCGGATGGCACGGTTCAGCCTCTCGTAGAGGCGGTGCCGCCGGCCGAGCTGGAGTTGGGCACCGCGCCCTTGAAGCGCGTCTCCATCTTTCTTACGATTTTCGACGTTCACGTGAATCGATCCCCGGTAACGGGCCGCGTCGCGCGCATCGCCTACAAGCCGGGTAAGTTCGTCAATGCCGATCTCGACAAAGCCAGCGAAGAAAACGAGCGCAACGGTCTGGTGCTCGACACGCCATCGCAACAGGTGGGCGTCGTGCAGATCGCCGGGCTCGTCGCGCGCCGCATCGTCTGCACCACCTCAGAGGGCGCTGAGCTCAGGGCGGGTGAGCGATTCGGCATAATTCGTTTCGGCTCGCGGCTGGACGTGTATCTTCCGGCCGGCGCGGAAGTTGCGGTGAAACCGGGTCAGCGGGCGGTCGCCGGGGAGACGATCCTGGCGCGCCTCAATCCGGCCGCGGCAAGAAACCCGGTGGCTCCGCTCGCGCCTGGCGGATGAGGCTTTTCCAATCCGTCGATCCCGCGCGGCGGCGACGCCGGCGGGGCCGGCGGTTGCGGAGGGCGCGGCAGGTTCCCCTGCGCGTCATGCTGCCCAATCTGGTGACGTTGCTGGCGCTCTGCGCCGGGCTGACGGCCATCCGCATGGGCGTGGAAGGCCGTTTCGAGCTGGCTGTGGGGGCGATTGTCTTCGCGGCCATTCTCGACGGTATCGACGGGCGCGTCGCCCGGCTCCTGAAATCCCAGTCCGATTTCGGCTCGCAGCTCGATTCGCTCGCCGATTTCGTTAATTTCGGCGTCGCGCCGGCCATCGTTCTGTATTTCTGGCGTCTTGACCAGCTCGGCTCGCTCGGCTGGATCGTGGCGCTCGTCTTCGCCATTTGCGGCGCGCTGCGCCTTGCCCGCTTCAACGCGGCGCTTTCCGGCGAGCCGCCTCCCGCCTGGCAGGGGGATTTCTTCGTCGGCATTCCCGCCCCCGCGGGGGCGCTGACCGTGCTTCTGCCCTTGTCGCTCTACCAGGTCGGCGTACCGGTGCCGCCGCAGGCGGCGATCCTGGTGGCGGTATACACCCTCGCCATCGGCCTTCTCATGGTGAGCCGGCTGCCGACGCTGTCGGGCAAGCGCATCGGTTCGGCGATCCCCCGCGAGGCGGTGTTCCCGGTCCTGCTTTTCAGCGTCTTCGCGGTGGCGCTCCTGGTCAGTTACACCTTCTGGGTGCTCAGCATCGGCGCGCTTCTTTATCTCGCCCATCTGCCCTTCGCCGTGCGCCGCCACGAGGCGCGGCGCGAGGCGCATGCCGATGCCGAGCGGGCCGAGAATTCGGCGAGCTGAACGGCAGGCTATTCCGCCGCGTCGGGCAGCGGCACCGGGCCGGGCCGGCGGTCTTCGCGCTTCTCGTCGCCTCGCCCCGGCTCCGCCGGGCGCGGTAGCGGCAGCTCCGGTTGGGCGCTTGCCTGGGTGGCCTGCGCGGCCGGTGGCTCGGCCGAAGCGCGCTTTGGCGTGAATAGCGCCTTCAGGTTTTCCGGCAGGGAAAGAAGCACCGGCACCAGCACCAGCGTCAGAAGGGTGGAGAAGGCGAGGCCGGAGATGACCGCCGTCGATAGCTGCACCCACCACACGGCGGTGATGGAGCCGATGCTGACCACGCGGTTGAAGAAATCGAAGCTGATTTGCGTCGCCATCGGGACAAGGCCGGCGATCGTCGTCGTCGTGGTCAGAAGAATGGGGCGCAGGCGCTGCGCCGCCGTCTTCAGCAGCGCTTCCTGGGCCGCAAGGCCGTCCCGGCGCATCCGGTTATAGGTGTCGATGAGGACGATGGCGTTGTTCACCACGATGCCGGCGAGCGCCACGATGCCCGTCCCCGTCATGATGACGGAGAATTTCTGCCCGGTGACGACCATGCCCACCAGAGCCCCGGCAGCCGCCAGGACGATCGTCAAAAGCGTGACGAAGGTCTGCCAGAAGGAGTTGAACTGGGTGATGAGGATGATCGCCATGATGAACAGCGAGGCGGCGAAGGCCTTGCCCAGAAAGGCTTCCGCCTCCGCCTGATCCTCATCGGCGCCGCGGAAGCGGAAGCGCACATCCGCGGGCCAGGACTGACCGTCGAGCCAGGCCTGGACCTCGCCGACCTTCTCGTCGACGGTCGCCCCGTCGCTCTTGTCGACGCCCGCCTTCACGCTCATGGCGTAAAGCCCGTCCTTGCGGGTGATGGAGGAGACTTTCGGCTTCGCCTCGCGGGTGACGAAATTGGCGATCGGCACCTGGCCGTTCGAGGTCTGCAGGCGCAATTCGTCGAGCCGTTCCAGCGAGCGCTGATCGGCCGGCAGGCGCGCGCGGATGTCGAGCTCGTCGTCGGCGTCGTCCGGCCGATAGGTGCCGATGAGGACGCCGTTGGTGACGAGTTGGATCATGGAGCCGACCGACGAGATGGCGGCGTTGAAGCGCCCGGCTTCCTCCCGGTCGATGGAAAGCTCCCATTCGATGCCGGGAAGCGGCGTGTCGTCCTCGATGTCGATGAGGTCGGGAATGCCCTCAAAGCCTTCGCGCACCTGCCGGGTGAGGGCGAGAAGCTCCTCGTAGCGCGGCGCGGTGATCTCAAGGTTGATGTCCTTTCCGGTCGGCGGGCCGCCCTCGATGCGGCGCGGCTCCACCTTGATGCCGGCAAGGTCGGCGGTGCGCTGGCGCAGCTCCGCCTCGATCTCGCGCCACGGCCGGCGCTCGGCGAAGTCGATGAGCTCGATATTGATCTCGCCGATGAGGTCTGCGGGCTTGTCCTGGGCACCGCCGAGCACCTGGTCCGTCGCTCCTCCGCCATTGGGATAGGCGTTGGTGACGACGTTCTCGATGCCGGGAAGCTGCAACAGCTCCGCCTCCACCTGGGAGACGAGAGCGAGCGCCTCGCGCGCCGACAGGTTGCCCCGGCCTGAGACGAGCACGGTCGCAACGTCAGGCTCCTCGTCGACGAAGAATTCCACGCCGGCGCTGCGCTCCGAAAAGCCGATGAAGATGGAAGCGATGACCATCCCCATCACGGCGATGACCGCGACATTGCCGGTGAGCGAGCCGGTGAGCCCGCCGAGGAAGCGCACATAGGCGCCGGTGAAGCCGGGCACCTTCTCCGGCTCAAAATGCGCATCGGCGGCCAGATGCTGGGCGGCGTTGGTGTGGCTGTGCTGGCGCCGGTAGCGCACCATGCTGCGCGCGAGGGCGCGCGCCACGACGAAGACGATGCCGGCGAGCACAAGGCCGAAGGCGAGCGCCGCGGCGGTGGCGCCCCATGGCGGCAGCGGCCGCAGGAAGCCGGCGAGCGGCGCGGCGAGCGAGGTGGTGGTGAAGGCGGCGACGAAGAGCGCCGCCGCGCCCGCCGTGAGTGTCGCGGCGCGCGCGGAGGCCCAATGCGCGATCGCCGCCGTCAGCCCGCCGAGCACCGGCAGGAAGACCATCGCCGTCAGGAAGGAGCCGGTCAGAACGATGATGACGGTGATCGGCAGATAGCCCATGAACTCGCCGGTGACGCCCGGCCACAAGAGCATCGGCAGAAAGGCGGCGAGCGTGGTGGCGGTGGAGGAGGCGATGGGCCAGAACATCAGCCGCGCGGCCCGGATATAGGCCTCGTGCCTTTCCATGCCCTCCTCGATCTTCCGGTCGGCGTATTCCACGATGATGATGGCGCCGTCGACGACCATGCCGACGGTCAGCACCAGGCCGAACATGACCATCATGTTGACGGTCATGCCCATCACGCTCATCAGCAGGAAGCCGATCATGAAGGAGGTGGGGATGGCGAGGCCCACGAGCAGCGCCGAGCGCAGGCCGAGCGTCGCCAGAACGACGATCATGACGAGCAGGATGGCCGTCAGGATGGCCGACTCCAGCGAGCCGAGAACTTCGTGGATGAAACTCGACTGGTCGAGCAGGTAGTGCAGCTCCACATTCGGCGGCCAGTCGCGCGTCGCCGCGGCGACGACATCGCGCACCGCCTGATTGTTCTCGATGATGTTGGTGCCGAGCCGCTTGACGACATCGAGGGCGATCGCCGGCTGGCCGTTGACGCGCGTGTAATTGGTCGCGTCCTTGAAGGTGCGGTGGATCTCCGCGACGTCGCCGAGGGTGACGACGCCCTCGTCGTTCTGCTTGATCGGCAGGGAGTAGACGTCCTTCGCCGTCTCCAAAAGGCCCGGCACTTTGACGTTGAAGCGGCCGCTGCCGTTGTCGAGGAAGCCGGCCGGGATGAGCTGGTTGTTGGCGCTAAGGGCGTTGAAAAGCTCGTCCTGGGTGATGGCGTAGGATTCCAGCCGCGACATGTCGATGACGACTTCCAGGACCTCCTCCCGGTTGCCGCGCAGTTTGGCTTCCAGAACGCTCGGCACCGCTTCTATTTCGTCCTGCAGCGACTGGGCGAGCCGGTGCAGCGTGCGCTCCGGCGCCGTGCCGGCGATTGCCACGGTGATCGTCGGCACCAGGGCGAAATTGGTCTCGATGATGAGCGGCTCGTCGGCGTCGGCCGGCAGCTCCGCCTGCGCCTGGTCGACCTTGTCGCGGATGTCATTGAGCGCTTCGTCCTTGTCGAAATCGACATTGAACTCCACGATCACCCCGGCATGGCCTTCGGAGGCGATGGCGGTGATCTCTTTCAGCCCGTCGAGACCGCGCAGATGCTTCTCCAGCGGGCGCACCAGGAGCCGTTCGGCGTCCTCCGGCGAGACGCCCTGCTGGGCGACGGAGATGTAGAAGATCGGGATGTCGATGTCGGGATTGGCTTCCTTCGGCACCGAGCGATAGGCGATGATGCCCGCCACCAGGGCGACGAGCATCACCGTCAGCACCGAGCGCGGGTGCCGCAGAATGGATTCAAGGGCGTGGATCACGGCCTTGCCTCGGCGGTCTTTTGCGGGTTGAGCGGCGCGCCCTTTGCCGGCACCGTCTCCACCTTCTGGCCGTCGGCGACGAATTCCTGGCCGACGGTGATGATGTCGGCCTCCTCCGGCAGGCCGGCGACCCAGACGCCGTTCGGCGCATCGCCGACGATCTCCACGGCACGGAAGCGCACGATGCCGTCCTCCACGAGACGCACGCCGACCTCGCCTTCGTCCGAGAGCGTCAGATAGGAGGAGGAAACGAGCTGCGCCTTGGTCTGCCTGAGCGGGATGGTGGCGACGGCGGTGAGGCCGTCGCGGATCACCTCGTCCGGATTGGGCAGCGCGATCTCGATGCGGAAGGTGCGCGTCTGCGGGTCGGCGGAGGGCGCGATGTAGCTGATGCGGCCCTTGGCCGTCTTGCCGGTGACCAGTTCAACGCTCGCCTCCTGGCCCTTGCTGAGGGTGCCGATCTCCTGCTCCGACACCTGGCCGATCATCTTCATCGGATCGGCGTCGATGATCGTGGCGCAGGTGCCGCCGAGGGCCACGACATCGCCGATATTGGCGATCGGATCCTGGATGGTGCCGGCGATCGGGGCACGCACCTCGGTGCGCTCCAGCTCCAGCTCCGCTTCCGCGACGGCCGCTTGCGCGGCGTTGACGGCAGCACGCATCGCCGGAAGCTGGTTCTTGGCGGTATATCCCTTGCTGGCGAGTGCCTCCTGTGCCTCAAGGTCGACCCGGGCACGCTCCAGCTGCGCCCTTGCCTGGGCGAGCTGCGCCTCGCGGGCGCCGCGCTCAATGACGCAAAGTAGGTCGCCCGGCCGGACCGTCTCGCCTTTCGCCACGGGCCGCTTCTCCACGATGCCGCCGGTCTGCGCCTTGACCTCGACGAGGTTCTCAGCCGCCGTGCGGCCGCGGATCTGCAGGCTGGCGGTGCGCGGCACGGCGCGATGCGTCTCCACCTGCACCTTGACGGGCCGGGCGGCATTCTCCGCTTCGATTTCCGCGATCGGCGTCGGCGGGCTCTTCGGCTGGCCGCCCACGATGACCGTGCCGGTGAGCATGTAATAGGAGACGCCGACCGCCACGGCGGCCGATAGGATGTAGGAAAAGCGGATCCGCATGGCCTACTCCGCAGCCGCCGGCAGGGCTTCGTGCTCGCCGGCAAGGCTTTCCAACTGCGCACGATGGGCGCGCAGATAGTCGAGCGAATTGCGCATGCAAGTCAGGCCGTAATGGATCGCCCATCGTGCGCCCGGGCTCATCTCCTGCATCGAAAGCTGGGTCAGCTTGTCGATCTCGGCCGAAAGCTGCGCTAGCCGCTTTTCGATGGCGCCGCGCACCACCTCTTTCGGCAGCATCGGCGCATACATGCAGATGAGCAGGAACTCCGAGCGGTAGACGTCAGGGCCCGGCGCCTCGAAAAGGCTCTCCAGCAAGCGGGCGCGCCCGGCCTCGGTGATGGCGTAGACCTTGCGGGCCGGCTTGCCGGGATGGCTTTCCTCGCGGCAGGTCACCAGGCCATCGCGCTCCAGTCGGGCAAGCGCCGGATAGATGGAGCCGAAGCTGGCATCGACGAAATAGGAATACTTGCCCTCCGTCGACATCTTCTTGATCTCGTAGCCCGTCGCCTCCTCCTGGAACAGAATGGCAAGGCACAGGGTGGTGACGTTCATGCGGCGCCCCTCGGCGTTTCTAAGAGCCGGCATCTGCTTAAGCGATACATGCCGCCTATGCTCGGATGATATATGCCGGGCCGCTATATATAGGTTCGATAGAGTGAGGCAAGTGTGCGCTGCAAGAAAGATGACGAGTGGCGCATGCCGTTCGCCGGCCGCACCGATCCTTTCAGGCAAAGAGAAAGCCGCCGGCAGGTGCCGGCGGCCAGAAGTCACGAGCAGGAGAAATGGTGGTGAGAAACGCCCGTTGCTTGCGTAGGAGCTCCGATTCTCGTCTCCATTATGCGTGCAAGCTGCGACGGACACAACCAATGATTGCAAAGACATTGAAGCCCTCGTCAATTCCGGCGCCGGGATTTGAACAAAATCGATTTCAATGTCGTTCCGCCCGGCCGACGCGTTCCATGGCTGCCTTGACCGGCCGTATCCGGTAAACTCGGTTGCGATGGTGAGCGAGATGGGCTCCCCTTGGCCCTTCAACGCAATGACTTGGCCAATCGGGCCGGGTAAAAAAAACGGGAGGAGATCAGATGCTGCGAACGCTTTTGCTCGGTATCGCCCTGGCGGCGGGCCTTGCTGGCGCCGCCTCGGCGCAGGAAGTCACCTTGAAGATCCACCAATTCCTGCCGGCGCAGGCGCCGATACCGGCCAATTTCATCAAGCCCTGGGCCGACAAGGTCAGTCAGGAATCGGACGGCCGCATCGCCTTTGAGCTCTATCCCTCGATGCAGCTCGGCGGCAAGCCGCCGGCGCTGATCGACCAGGCGCGCGATGGCGTCGTCGACATCGTCTGGACGCTGCCGGGCTACACGCCGGGACGCTTCGCCAAGACGGAGGCCTTCGAGCTGCCCTTTCTCACGGCGAGCGGTGAGGCGACCTCCAAGGCCTTCGCCGAATTCTACGACAAGCATCTTCAGGACGAATTTCAGGATTTCAAGATCATCGCGGTGCACGTGCACAGCCCCGGCCTCTTGCATGTCAAGGGCGATGGCGTGCGCAAGCTGGAGGATATGGAGGGCCTGAAGCTGCGCGGGCCGACCCGCATGGTGAACAAGCTCCTGGAGGCGCTGGGCTCGGTGCCGGTCGGCATGCCGGTGCCCGCCGTTCCCGAAGCGTTGTCGAAGGGCGTCATCGACGGCACCGTGATCCCCTGGGAAGTGACCGCGCCGCTGAAGGTGGCAGAGCTCGTCGACACGCATACCGACTTCGCCGGGGACCGTGGTCTCTACACCGCGACTTTCGTTTTCGCCATGAACAAGGCGAAGTACGATTCCCTGCCGGACGATTTGAAGAAGGTGATCGACGACAATTCCGGGCTGGCGGCCTCCGCCTGGGCCGGCCGCGTCATGGATGAGGGCGACATCCCCGGCAGAAAGGCCGCCGAGGACCAGAACAACGAGATCATTACGCTCGACGCCGAAGAGACGGCGCGCTGGAAGGAGAAGGCCGCCGCGGTGGAAGCCGCCTGGATCGCCGAAATGAAAGAAAAGGGCATCGACGGCGAAGCTCTGGTCTCCGATGCCAAGGCGCTTATCGCCAAACATGCCGGCGAGAGCGGCACGCAGAACTAGGCCGGCAGAATTCGGCCGGGCGACGTCTTTGTGGCCTGGCCGAGAGCTTCAGCGGACGCTCCGTGTAGTCGGGGCGGGCCATTGCGATGCGAGGCTTTGTGCTTCCTTGTGTCGGAAGCACTTGCCGCTATCACATTGGTGTGACTCCAGGAAATATGTGAGTAAGTTGTTTACTTTGTCGCGTGCTGTCATGGCGCGTTTGCGCTGTCCATGCCAGCATAGTTGCGTTATAATCTGTGTTAATTAGTCGCCTTAGGACAGGCCGAACGGCCGCGATGAGAGCGACGGAGGCACCAGGGGGGCCCAGGATGCTGGGCATGGAGGCGAACAGGCCAAGGCTGCGCATACTCGTTCTCGACGATGAGGCGATGATCGCAGGCGAGATCAAGCTGCTTCTGGAGGATGCCGGCCACGAAGTGGTCGGCCCCGTCGGCTCGCTCGAGGCAGCCATGCAGCTCGCCGACAGCGCCGCCATCGACCTTGCCATTCTCGATGCCAATATCCGCCAGCATTCCAGCGGCCCGGTCGCGCGCCGCCTCGTGGAGCGAGCCATCCCCTTTTGCGTGTGCACGGGCGACGAGAGCGAGGAGTTGCGGGAGGATTTCGGCGAGGTGGAGCTTCTACCCAAGCCGTTCGGCGAAAACGATCTTCTGTCCATGGTCGCCAGCCTGACCGGCACGCGCAGCGGTGCGCTCGTCAGCAGTTAGAGCGGCCTTCTGTTATCCGCGACGCCACGGCGAGCCGCCTCGGCCCGACCGAACGCTATGGCGACCGGTCGGGTCGGTAAGGGCTCATATCGATGTTGGGGCGCCGGCCTGAGACGAGGTCGGCGACGAGCCTGCCGGTCTTCGGCCCGGCGGTCAGGCCGAGATGATGGTGGCCGAAAGCGGCGAAGGCGCCGCGCGCGCCCGGAAGCTCGCCGATCAGCGGAATGGAATCGACCGGCGCCGGCCTGTGACCCATCCAGCGCCGCGTCTCGGCGAAGGCGATGGTGGGAAGGGCCGCGCGGCCAAGGCGCAGGATGAAATCGAAGATGCGCTCGTCGGGGGGCGCCGAAAGCCCGCCGAATTCCACCACCCCGCCGAGCCGGATACGTCCCTCCATGGGGGTGGCGACGAACTCGCCCTCGGTGATCATCACGGGCGCGCGCAGGCTGGCGCTCGGCTCCACCAGTTCCACATGGTAGCCGCGCTCGCTTTCCATCGGCACCCGCGCCCCGAGGCTTTGAGCGAGCGGCGCCGACCAGATGCCGGCCGCCAGCACGGCGGCCTCGCAGGTCAGGAGCGCCCCGCCCGCGCGCACGCCGGCGACCTTGCCGTCTTCATGGACGATCGCGGTCGCCTCGGCCTTCACCAGCGCGCCGCCCCGCCTTTGGAAATCGGCCGCCAGCGCCCCCAGATAGGCGCCCGGATCGCGGATATAGCCATGTCCGGGAAAGCGCACCCCGAAGCGGAGATGATCGCCGAGAAGCGGCTCCGCCTCAAAAAGCGCTGCCTCGTCCAGCTCCTCCCAGACGAAGCCGTGCCGGCGCCTTAGCGCGAAGCCGAACTCCGCCGCCTCGAACGCGGCGCGATGGCGATAGGCGTAAAGGTAGTCGGAAGCGGCGACGTAGCGCTCCGCGCCCGTTGCTTCGGCCAGCGCCCGATGTTCCTCCAGGCTGTCGCGGGTGAGCTGCGCCAGGGCGGCGGCGATCGCTTCCGTTTTCGCCCGCGTGCACATTTTCAGGCTTTTCAGCATGAAGGGCAGGGCGCGTGGAAGGTAGGGCCAGCGCAGGAAGAGCGGCGCGTTCGGGTCGAGAACAAGGCGCGGCATCTTCCAGGGAAGGTCCGGTCCCGTCACCGGGTCGACCGAGGCACTGGCGAGCACGCCGGCCGGCCCGAAGGAGGTGCCCGCACCCGGGCCTTCGCGTTCGATCACCCTCACATGGTGGCCGGCGCGCTGCAGCCAGATGGCGCAGGAAAGGCCGACGATGCCTGCGCCGATGACGATGACCTCTTTGCTTTCTCCGCGCATCGCTTTCACCGTAAGCTCTCCGACAGGCTGCATGTTGCGCCCGCGGCCCGCCGCCACCAGATCAGGCTCTGACGCCCGGAGATGCCGACATGTCAACGCCCGTTACCGTCCATATCCCTCACAAGCTCGGCCGCGAGGAGGCGAAACGTCGCCTCCAAAGTGGTTTCGGGCGCTTGCGCGAGGAGATCGCCGTCGGCCGTGTCCTGCAGTTCAACGAGGTCTGGGAAGGCGACCGGCTCAGTTTCGACGCCGCCACGATGGGCCAGACGATCGCCGGCCGCATCGACGTCTTCGAGGAGGTGGTGCGGGTGGAGGTCGACCTGCCCTGGTTCCTCGGCGCCATCGCCGAGAAGCTGCAGGGCAGGCTGCAGAAGGCCGGCACGCTGCTTCTGGAGAAGAAGTAGCCGCGCTTTGCCCGGCTCGTTAGGCTCGCACGCGGGGCCCACCGTCAGGCCCGAGCGAACCTTAGGAGCCCTCATGAAGACCTTCCTTATCACCGGCGCCTCCAGCGGCATCGGCGCGGCGACGGCGCGCGCGGCGGTTGGGGCCGGCTATCGCGTTGCCCTCGCGGCCCGCTCGGAAGACAAGCTGAAGGCGCTGGTGGATGAGCTCGGCGCCGATCGCGCCATGGCGATCGCCTGCGACGTGACCAGCTTTGAGGATCAGCAGGCGATGGTGGAGAAGGCCGTTGCCGCTTTCGGCCGTATCGACGTCGCTTTCGCCAATGCCGGTATCGGCTCCAAGGGCCAGGGCACGGCCGGCGGCGACCCGGAGAACTGGCGCCAGATGGTGCTGACCAACGTTCTCGGCCTTGTCTATACGGTCCGCGCCGTGCTTGCCGAGATCGAAAAGAGCCGCGGCCACATCCTCCTCAACGGTTCGCGCGCCGGCCGGATCGCGCTGCCGGGGTCCGTCTACGGCGCCACCAAATGGGCCGTCACCGGCTACGGTCAGAACTTGCGCGAGGAACTCGCCGGCACCGGCGTGCGGGTGACGCTGATCGAGCCCGGCATGGTCGACACGCCCTTTTTCTCCGAGGCCAAGCCCGACGCCTTGAAGGCGGAGGACATCGCCAACGCGGTGATCTACGCCGTCAGCCAGCCGCCGCACGTGTCGGTGGCCGAACTCCTCGTCATGCCCACGCCCAAGGCGTAGCTCACCGTTTCGCTCGCCGGCGTATGGAGCAAACGCGGCGCTCGCGGTTTTCCACCAGGTAGATGCGCCGCGGCGCGCCGTTGGCGGCCAGTCCGGTGAAGGTGGTCGTTGCCCCGGGCGGGACAGTCGGTTCCGCTCCGGCGGGGGCGCGTTTTGCTGCGCTTGCAAACGACAGGAGTTCGCGAATGTCCTACCTGCGCTTCGGTGCGATGATCGCCACTTCGACGGTGGTCATGTTCATTTTGATGTATCTCAATACCTACGCATTCGAGCACGTTTTCTTCAGCGAGACACGAACCTACATGGCGCTGCTGATGGGCGCGACCATGGCCGTCATCATGCTGAGCTTCATGCTCGGCATGTACTCGAGCACCAGGACCAATATCGCCATCTTCGTCGGAGCCGTCGTCGTCTTCGCGCTGTCGCTGTGGCTGGTGCGCAGCCAGGCGACGGTCGGCCAGGTGAGCTTCATGCGAGCCATGATCCCGCATCACTCCATCGCCGTCATGACCAGCGAGCGGGCGCAGATCACCGATCCGCGCGTGCGCAAGCTGGCCGACGAGATCATCGCCGCCCAGCGTCGCGAGATCGCCGAGATGCGCTACCTGATCGCCGAGCTGGAGGATGGCGGGGCCGACGCGCCGCAGATGCCGGAGGAGACGCCGCCGCGGCTGGTGTCGCTTCAGGAGGCGATCAGCGGCGCCCAGATTGCCCTTCTCGATCCAGCGCCCATGAGCGCGGAGGAGATCGGCGAGGTCGTGCCCGCCGGGCCGCAATGCGCCTTCCGCCTGACCTCGGCGGGCCGGCCGGTCCTGGCCGCGGGGGCCGAGGGGACGGCCGGCGGCACGCCCGGCGTCATCAAGCTCAACGGCAATCTCCTCGCCCTTCAGTCGACCGCGCCCGCGGGCGCCGGCCTGGAAGGAGAAGGCGTAGAGTTCGCTGCGGAGGGCATCCGTATGTCGGTCATGCCCGTGCCGGAGGAGGAGGCGGAAACGCGCGGCGGCGAGCGCCGTCGCCTCGCCGATCTGCGTATGGAGCTGGAGCGTGGCCTGACGGTTGGCTATCGCGGCTATTATCGCTGCGGGCTGGGCTGACAGCGCGGCCCTCTTGCCGAGAAAAGCCGGTCGCCGCCTTTCCCGGCTGCGCCCGGCGTCCCCTCAGCCGCGCTCTTCGGAGACCGGCGCCGGACAGAAGGCCCCGTGCAGGGCCTCGATGACGCGCAGCACCTCCGGCTCGGCGATGCGGTAATAGACGTTGGTGCCCTCGCGGCGCGATCGCACCAGCCCGTCCGCCCTAAGGCGCATCAGCTGCTGCGACATCGGCACCTGCTCGATCCCCCCGAGTTCGCGGCGCAACTGGCTCACCGATTTCTCCGCATTGCCGAGCGCGCAAAGAACCAGGAGCCGCTGCGGATGCGACAGGCTGCGCATCAGCTCGGCGGCGCGTTCGGAGGCGGGGATCATTTCTTCTACATTCATGATATTGAAATTATGATATTCGAATGTTAAATGCAAGATCGATGCAACGGCAGTTCGGCGGCGACGGTGCCGCAGCGCCGGCATCGACCGGTCGAACGAGGCGTTCTTCATACGCCAGGCGACACAGCCGGAGCCGGTCCGCGAAACACCTAAGGACAACGGACCTGGGAGGTTGCGATGACGAAGGTAGTTCTGATGGGCGCCGGTCTTGGCGGCATCGTCATGGCCTACGAGATGAAGGACAAGCTGGGCGCCGGCGACGAGCTCACCGTCGTGCATCTGGGCACCTCTTATTCCTTCGTGCCATCCAACCCCTGGATCGCCGTCGGCTGGCGCAAGCGCGAGGACATCGCCGTGGAGCTGGAGCCGATCTTCGCCCGCAAGGGCATCGGCTTTCGCTCCGAGGGCGCCCGCCGCGTCCATCCGCAGGAAAACCGGGTGGAGCTCAACGACGGCACGTCGCTTCCCTACGACTATCTCATCATCGCCACCGGCCCCGACCTCGCCTTCGACGAAGTGCCGGGTCTGGGACCGGAAGCCCATACTCAATCGATCTGCCAGATCGACCATGCCCTGCATGCCAAGACCGCTTTCGACAAGCTCGTGGAAGCGCCGGGTCCGGTGGTCGTCGGCGCCGTCCAGGGCGCGTCCTGCTTCGGCCCGGCCTATGAGTTCGCCTTCATTCTCGATACCGCGCTACGGCGGGCCAAGAAGCGCGACCAGGTGCCGATCACCTTCGTCACGCCGGAGCCCTATATCGGTCATCTCGGCCTCGACGGGGTGGGCGACACCAAGGGCCTGCTGGAAAGCGCCATGCGCGAGCGTCACATCAAGTGGATCACCAACGCCCGCACCGTGAAGGCGGAGGAAGACACGCTCTTCGTGGAAGAGGTGAACGAGGACGGCACGGTGAAGAAGGCGCACGAGCTGCCCTTTGGCTTCTCCATGCTGCTGCCGGCTTTCCGCGGCGTGCCGGCCGTGAAGGATATCGAAGGCCTGACCAATCCGCGCGGCTTCATCACCATCGACAAGCATCAGCGCAATCCAACCTATCCGAACGTCTTCGGCATTGGCGTCTGCGTCGCCATTCCGCCCGTGGGCGAGACGCCGCTGCCCGTCGGCGTGCCGAAGACGGGTTTCATGATCGAATCCATGGTGACCGCGACGGCGGAGAACATCGCCGCCCTGATGAAGGGCGAGGAACCTCGCGCCGTCGCCACCTGGAATGCGGTCTGCCTCGCCGATTTCGGCGATGAGGGCATCGCCTTCATCGCGCAGCCGCAAATCCCGCCGCGCAACGTCAACTGGTCGTCCTCCGGGCGCTGGGTGCATGCCGCCAAGATCGGCTTCGAGCGCTACTTCCTGCGCAAGATCCGACAGGGCCAGAGCGCGACCTTCTATGAGAACCTCGTTCTCGACATGCTCGGCATCAAGAAGCTGAAGGAAATCCACATCGAGGCAGCCGAATAGTTCGGTGCCCCCGAAACCAAGGAGAGAAGATACCATGACTGTCGACCGTGCCGTTCTCGCTTTTGCGGGCTTTATGATCCTCGTCTCGCTGTGGCTGGGCTACGCCATCTCGCCTTATTGGTACTTGTTGACGGCCTTTGTCGGCCTCAACCTGTTGCAGGCGTCCTTCACCGGCTTTTGCCCGGCCGCGATGATCTTCAAGAAGCTCGGCGTGAAGCCGGGCGTGGCGTTCCAGTAAAACCCGAGCCGCCGGCCCCCCTCTGCCCCCCGATTGAACCGGGGGGTCGGCGGCGACCACATTTTGAGCTGATCATGTCCCTTTCCCTGTGGCCGGTTCGCGGCCGCGCTTCGCTCATTGCCTTCTTGCTCTTCGCCGCCCCGCCCTTGTCCGGCGCGGGCGCGGAAGAGTTTTTCGTCGAGCCTCAGACGGTGCAGGAGGAGAAGGCCGTCTTCGGCCAGGTCGAAAGCCGCGATCTTGTGCCGGCCCGTGCCCGCATCGGCGGCACCGTCACGGAAATTACCGTCGACGAGGGCAGCCAGGTGAAGATGGGCGATGTCATCGCCACCATCGTCGACGACAAGCTGGCCATCGAGCGCAACGTTGCCGAGGCGAAGATGCAGGCGCTCGTTTCCCAGCTGGACAACGCCCGCACCGAGCTGGAGCGCGCGGAGGCCCTGCTCGCCCGCGGCTCCGGTACCCAGGCCCGTCTCGATCAGGCCGCGACGCAAGTGGAGGTTCTGACCAACCAGCTTGCCGCCGCCGAGGCCGAGCGCGCCGTCATCGAGCAGCGCTCGCGCGAGGGCAAGGTGCTGGCGCCGGCATCCGGCCGCGTTCTCGACGTGCCGATAACGCCCGGAAGTGTCGTTCTTCCCGGGGAGAAGATCGCCGAGATTGCCGGCGGTGGCTATTTCCTGCGCCTGTCGCTGCCGGAGCGCCACGCCGCCGAGATCGCCGAAGGCGACAGCGTTATGGTCGGCAAGCGGCTTTTGACCGCCGGCGAGGTTGAGGATGGCGAAGACCTGGAGACGGGCCGCCTGGTGAAGGTTTATCCGGAGATTGCGGCCGGCAGGGTCAAGGCCGATGTGGAGATTTCCGGCCTTGGTGACTATTTCGTCGGCGAGCGCACCCTCGTCTGGATCCCGGTCGGCAAGCGCCAGGTGCTTGCCGTGCCGCCGGAGGCGGTCATCACCCGCCACGGCATCGACTATGTGCGGCTTCGGGCCGATGACGGCGAGATCGAAGTCGCGGTCATTCTGGGAGAGCGCTTTTCCGCCGAAGATGGCGAGCGCGTGGAGATATTAAGCGGCCTTCGCGCCGGCGACCTGGTGGTTCTGCCATGAAGCTCGGCATCGCCGGCGGCCTGACGAAGAGCTTCATCGCTTCCCCCTTAACGCCGCTTCTCCTTCTCGCTTCCTTCGCCCTCGGTCTCGTCGCGCTGGTCACCCTGCCGCGCGAGGAGGAGCCGCAGATTTCCGTGCCGATGGTCGATGTGCATGTGCGCGCTGACGGTCTGAAGGCGGAAGATGCCGTCAAGCTCGTCACCGAGCCCCTGGAGACGATCGTCAAGAGCATCGACGGGGTGGAGCACGTCTATTCCCAGACGCAGGACGACGGCGCCATGGTGACGGCGCGCTTTGAGGTCGGCACCAGCTCCGATGCCGCCATTTTGCGCGTGCACGAGAAGGTGCGCGCCAATTTCGACCGCATTCCCGTCGGCATACCGGAGCCCTTGATCGTCGGGCGCGGCATCGATGACGTCGCCATCGTCGTCGTCACCCTGGCCCCGGAACCGGGCGCGTCCGACCGCTGGACGCAGAACGACCTGACCCGCCTTGCCCGCGAATTGCAGGTGGAGATCACCAAGCTTCCCGATATCGGCCTGACCTACATCGTCGGGGCGCAGCCGGAGGAAATCCGCGTCTCGCCCGATCCGGAGCGGCTCTCGCTCTACGGCGTCACCCTGCAGCAGCTCACCGCCAAGCTTTCCGGCGCCAACCGTTCCTTCGAGGCCGGTTCCGTGCGCGCCGAGGGCGGCAGCCGCATCGTCGTCGGCGGCCAGACGCTGCAGACCTTGCCGGAAATCGGCAATCTTCTTTTAACGGCGCGCGACGGGCGCCCCGTCTATGTCCGCGACGTCGCCGACATCTCGCTCGTCACCGACCCGAAGGAGACGCGCGTCCACAACATCGTCAAGACCGAGGAGGGGCTTGTCGAAGCGCCGGCCGTCTCGCTCGCCATCGCCAAGCGGCCTGGCACCAACGCCGTCGTCATCGCCGAGGAGATCGTCCACCGCCTGGAAGAGGTGCGCGGGCAGATCTTCCCCGAAGAAGTGGCGATGACGATCACCCGCAATTACGGCGAATCGGCCAACGAGAAGGCGAACGAGCTTCTCTTCCATCTCGGCCTTGCCACCATCTCCATCGTCATCCTGGTTGCCATCGCCATCGGCTGGCGCGAGGCGCTGGTGGTCGCGGTCGTCATCCCGACGACGATCCTGTTGACGCTCTTCGCCTCGCGTTTGATGGGCTACACGCTCAACCGCGTCAGCCTTTTCGCGCTCATCTTCTCCATCGGCATCCTCGTCGACGACGCCATCGTGGTGATCGAGAACATCGCCCGCCACTGGGCGATGAAGGACGGCCGGCCGAAGCGCCAGGCCGCCATCGAGGCGGTGGCGGAGGTCGGCAACCCGACCATCGTGGCCACGCTCACCGTCGTCGCGGCGCTCCTGCCGATGCTCTTCGTGTCGGGGATGATGGGCCCCTATATGAGCCCGATCCCGGCCAATGCCTCCGGGGCGATGCTCTTTTCCTTCTTCGTCGCCGTGATGCTGACGCCCTGGCTGATGATGAAGCTTGGACGCAAGGAGGAGCCCGCCGCCGAGGGCGGCGGCCATCACGAGATCGGCGCGCTCGGCCGTTTCTACGTTGCCCTGGCAAGGCCGGTTCTGGTCTCGCGCGCCGGCGCCTGGGTGTTCCTTCTCGTCGTCGGCATCGCCACCATCGGCTCGCTGGCGCTCTTCTACACCAATGACGTGACGGTCAAGCTCCTGCCCTTCGACAACAAGACGGAGCTGCAGGTGGTCGTCGACCTGCCGGAGGGCTCCTCGGTGGAGGAGACGGACCGCGTTCTCGGCAGGGTGGTGGAGCGGCTGGCGCCGATTCCGGAGGTTGTCTCCTTCCAGACCTATGCCGGCACGGCCGCGCCTTTCAATTTCAACGGCCTGGTGCGCCATTACTACCTGCGTGCCAATCCCGAGCAGGGCGACGTGGAGGTGAACCTTCTGCCCAAGGGTGAGCGCGAGCGGGCGAGCCACGACGTGGCGCTTGCCATGCGCGAGGCGCTCGCCGGCCTGGATGCGCCGGAGGGCACGGTACTGAAGGTCGTCGAGCCGCCTCCCGGCCCGCCGGTCCTGTCGACGCTGCTGGCTGAGATCTATGGCCCGGACGGCGAGACCCGCCGAGCGGTGGCGGCGAAGGTGCGCGAGATCTTCCAGGAGGTGCCCTTCATCGTCGATGTCGACGACAGCTTCGGCACGCCGGCTGAGCGTATCCGCATCGCCATCAACCAGGACAACCTGGAATATTACCGGGTGGAGCAATCCGACGTCTACGACACGATCGGCGCGCTCTATTCAGGTCAGACGGTGGGCTACTCGCATCGCGGCGGCGGTCGTCAGCCGATCCCTGTCGTCATGGCCCTGCCCAAGGGCGAGAAGGTGGTCGACGAGCGCGCCCTTGCAACGCCCGTGCCGGCCAATGCCCTGCCGGGCGCGCGCGACGTGGTGGAGCTCGGCGACGTTGTGGCCGTCACCGGCGAGACCGCCTCCTATCCTATCTTCCGCCATAACGGGCGGGCGACGGAGATGGTGCAGGCGGAGCTTGCCGGCGCCTTCGAGGCACCCGTCTACGGAATGCTGGCCGTTGCCGAGAAGATCGACGAGACCGATTGGGGCGATTTGCCGAAGCCGGTGATCAAGCTGCATGGCCAGCCTGACGACGAGAGCCACCCGACCTTGCTTTGGGACGGCGAATGGGAGGTGACCTGGGTGACCTTCCGTGACATGGGCGCGGCCTTCGCCGTTGCCATTCTCGGCATCTATATCCTGGTCGTCGCCCAGTTCGGCTCCTTCAAGCTGCCGCTCGTCATCCTAACGCCGATTCCGCTCACCTTCATCGGCATCATGCTCGGCCACTGGCTGTTTGCGGCGCCTTTCTCCGCGCCCTCCATGATCGGCTTCATCGCGCTCGCCGGCATCATCGTCAGGAACTCCATTCTCCTGGCGGACTTCATCCGCCATGCGCAGGCCGCCGATCCGGAGCGGCCCCTGATCGACGTGCTCTTGGAGGCCGGCGCCATCCGCTTCAAGCCGATCCTCCTGACGGCGCTGGCGGCGATGATAGGCGCGGCGGTGATCCTCGCCGATCCGATCTTCCAGGGGCTCGCCATCTCGCTGCTCTTCGGTCTCGCCTCCTCCACGGCGTTGACCGTGCTCGTCATCCCGGCGATCTACGTGGCGCTGAAGGGCACGGGCGGGAAGAAGGCGGCGGCCTGAGCCGGGATCTGATGCTGCGCATGTGGCGTCTCGGCGCCAAAGCGAGAGGAAGTGCACGCGTCTTAGCCCTGGCGGCCGGACTTGCGCCCCTTTGGCGGTGATTTCGTCGAGCTGGCGATGGGGTCGGCGGCGGGCAAGCGATCCGCCTCCGCCTGCAGGCGGGCTATCCGATAGGCGAGCGCCACCCGCTTGCCCTCGTCGCCATCGGCGAAGCGCCGTTTCAGCTCTTGCTCGATCGCCGCGGCCGTCGTGCCGCGCCCGTCATCTCGTTCGTGCATGGGTGCCATCCCCAATGACCAACGGAGCCGCAAGGGCAGGTCGCCGGATCGTATCGCTGGCGGATGCTCTGCGGCTCTCCCTACGGCTGGGGTTAAGCTTAACAGGATCGCGGCGGGTTTAGCGATTATGATGAACGAAGGGTTAACGGCCGCGCGCTGACGCCCGGCCGCCGGAATGGCCGCTCAGCCCGAGCCGTCGTCGTGATCGGGCATCCGCTCGCCGCTGCCCCCGCGAATTGGCCGGTTCCGGGCGGATTGCGGTCTTTGGAATGCTTGTATAGAGACGGCGCCTCGTCGGGAGCGATGTCGGAACCCGGCGGGATCGGTTAGAAAGGTGCCGCCGGCGGCGCGCGGCTCTCCGGCATCGGGCGAAACGGATAGGGCCAGCCTTCTCGTGAATGTACATCCCATGACGGGATCGGAGGCTCGCTCCGCGACGAGCGTCGCCTCCCGCTCCGGCGAAGGCGCGGCCGGCGAGGCCCGCCGCGTGCCGGGTGAGGCGGCATGGAGCCTCTTCGGTCGGCCGCTCGCGCCGCTGCTCTCCTTGGTCGGCCTCGCCATCGCGACCGTTCTTCTGCCGATGATCTCCGTCCTTTCCACGCGCTCCTCGCCGCTCCTTCTCTCTCTGGCGACGACGGCGCTTCTGTTCGCCCGGCTGGCGGAGCCGGGCGGTCTTGCCGCCCTGCGCCGTGAGATGACCGCGATTGCCCGCAGCCCGCTCGTTCCGGCGCTGCTCTTCTTCGCCAGCGGCGCCTTTCTGAGTGCCCTATGGAGCCAGGCGCCCGCAACATCGCTCGATTACGCCACGCGCCTTGCCGGCAACATCGCGCTCGGCTTCTTCTTCGCCGTTGGCCTGTCCGGCGAACGCGCCGCAAGGGTCTTGCGCATGCTCCTTATCGGCCTGGCGCTGGCCTTGCCGTTTCTCTTGAGCGAATTGGAGGGGACGTTCGCGATCAGGCCCTATTTCGGCGGTGAGCCGACGCCCGACGAGCTCAACCGCACGGTCCTGACGCTGAGCGCGCTCGCCGCGACGGCTCTCGCCCTTGCCCTGGCCAGCTCTCAGCATCGTCTTGCGGCGGCTCTCCTGGCCGGCCTGGCCGTGGCGGTGGCGGTGTTTTCCGCCTCGCAATCGGCCGATCTTTTCTGGCTGGTGGTGGCGCTCGCGGCGCCCGTGGCCTGGCTGGCACCGCGTCTGGCGGCCTGGGGCTTGGCCCTCTCCGCCATTGCGGTGACGGCCCTTTTCCCCTTTGTCATCGGTCGGATCGGCGAGCCGCTGAAGGCCCTTCTGGCAACGGAGTTCGGCGGTTTCGCCCGCGAAAGCAGCGCCATCGACCGGCTCAACATCTGGATGGGCTACGCCTCGGTGGTCGAGGAGCGTTTCCTGCTCGGTTGGGGCTACGCGGCGGAGCGCTTTTTCGGCCCGGCGAGCCCGCAGGATCTGCCGCTCATCGTGCGCACCGGAGCCCATCCGCACGACCTCGCCATTCAGCTCTGGCTCAATCTCGGCTTGCTCGGCTTCGTCCTGGCTGCGCTCATTGCCGCTGCGATGCTGCGTGTGTTGCTTCGGACGAGATCCGACAGACTGCCGGGCGCCGTTACCTTGCTTGCCGGTTTCTTCGCGGTCTGGATGGTCGGCCACGGCGCCTTCCAGGAATGGTGGCTGGCGCTGGTCGCGCTCGTCCTGACGCTTCTTCTCAGGACGTCTGGCGACGACCCGGCAGCAACGGCAAAAGCCGATCCAGCGGGCCGAAGCTGAGCCCAAGCCAGACGAGGAGCGCGGTGCCATAGGCGGCGGTCAGCCCGACGATAGGCAACGCACGGGCGAGGAAGGCAAAGCCGATCTCCACGACCATCAACAGGGCGAGCAGGCCCACCACCTCGTCGTGCCGCCAGCCGCGCCGCACCGCTCGTTGATAGGCATGCTGGCTGTGCGCCAGCCACACTTTCTCGCCGCGAACCGCCCGCCGCGCCAGGGTGAGGCCGGTATCGGTGAGATAATAGGCCGGCAGCACCATGGCCGCCGCGACCTCGCCGGAAAGCGCCAGCGCCAGCAGAAGCGAGCCAGTCAGAAAGCCGAGAAACACGGCTCCGGCATCGCCGAGGAAGATTGTCGCCGGGTGCCAGTTGAAGGCGAGAAAGGCAAGGCAGGCTGCCATCAGGATGACCGGCAGGGCCGGGACGGCGCCCGGCAGGGCCACAAGCAGCGCCCCGAGCGAGATGCCGATAACGCTCATGCCGGTGATGCCGTCGATCCCGTCCATGAAATTGGTGGCGTTGACGAAGGCGAGCAGAAACAGGAAAGCCAGCGCTCTTTCCACGGCAAGCGGCAAAACCGCCTCGGCGAAACGCGCCTCCGGCGGCAGCGCCGCGACGGCAAGGCCGATGAAGAGGGATTGCAGGAGAAGCCGGGCCCCGGCGGAGATATGCGTCAGGTCGTCGATGGCGCCGATGACGGCGATGGATAGCGCCGCCATGGTGAAGGAAAGGGCTGCCCCGGCCGGCAGGCCGGTCACGGCCCCGGCCGCCGCCGAAAGGCCAAGGGCGATGGCGATCGCCGGCACTAGGGCAAAGCCAGCCCCCCGGGGGACTGGCTGGTGATGGTTGGTGCGCTCGCCCGGATGGTCGAGAACGCCGCGACGGCCGAGCCAGGGGCGGATTTGCCGGATGCCGAAGAAGGTGAGGAAGAAGGCGGCAGCCGCGCCAAGAAGCAAGGGGCCCATCGCTCAAACCTGCCGGCGCATCGGCGGCCTCAATGCGGCGCGCGCTCGTGCAGCGGGCGCACGTTGGAAGCGGCCGATTGGGCATGCATGGCGGCGAAGCAATTGCGCAAAAGCGCCGTGCAGGCATCGTCGGCGCCATGGCGGGCTGCCGCTTGGAGCCGGGCGAAGAGCTCGCGCAACGCCGCCCCGTCGACCGGAGGCGCGCTGGCCGCCAGGATCCCCGCGGCGGGCGTCTCCAGCACCGATTCATGCGCGCCCACCAGGTCCTCGTGCAGTTTCTCGCCCGGCCGCAATCCGGTGAAGGCCACGTGGATGTCCTCGTCTGGGCGCTTGCCGGAAAGGCGGATGAGGTTACGCGCCAAATCCGCAATACGCACGGGCTGGCCCATATCCAAGAGGAGAATTTGTCCGCCGATGCGGCTGCCGAAACCATAGGCGGAGGCCTGCAGGACGAGCTGCGCCGCCTCGCTGGAGGTCATGAAATAGCGCGTCGCCTCCGGATGCGTCACGGTCAGCGGTCCGCCGGTGCGAAGCTGCTCCTCAAACAGCGGCACCACCGAGCCGCGCGAACCGAGCACATTGCCGAAACGCACGATCATCAAACGCGTCTTGGCCTGTTCGCGATCGAGAAGCTGGCAGTAGCGTTCGGCGAGGGCTTTCGTCAGGCCGAGGACATTGTGCGGATTGGCCGCCTTGTCGGTGGAGATCATGATGAAAGCGCTGACGCCGCATTCGCAGGCCGCATCGGCGACGTTCTGGGTGCCGAAGACGTTCGACAGGATGGCTTCGCTGGGATTGCTCTCCAGGATCGGCACATGCTTCAGCGCGGCGGCGTGGAAGACGAGCTCCGGCCGGAAGTGCTGGAATGCGCCGAGAAGCGTCTCCCGGTCGCGGATATCGCACAGCACCGGACATATCTGCACATGCGGGCCAGCGGTTCTGCGCAGGCGCCGGTCGATCTCGTAGAGATTGTGCTCGCTGTTCTCCAGGAGGATGATGCGCGAGGCGCCGAAACGCGCCACCTGATGCACGATCTCCGATCCGACCGAGCCGCCGGCGCCGGTGATCAGCACCGAGCGACCGGCAATCAGCCGGTTGATGCCGGCCTCGTCGAGCTGGATGGGAGGCCGTCCGAGAAGGTGTTCCAGGCGCACCGCTTCCGGCTGCGAAGCGCCTCCGGCCTCCAACTCCTGGATATCGGGCAGGCGGTTGACGACGAGCCCGGCCTGGGAAGCGGCGTCGACAAGAGCCTGCAGCACTTCCGGGCTCATGCGCGCACGGGTGGTGACGATGCGGCTGGGCGGCCTGGGGCTGGAGGCGAATTGCTTCACGTATTCTGGCAGCTCTTCCACCAGCGCGGCGACGGGCACGCCATGCAGCTGGCGTCCGATATGCTTGGGATTGGATTCGATGATCGCCATGACCAGGAAGCGCGAATCGCGGTCGCGGCTGACGGAGCGGATGAAGACGTCGGCCTCGTTGCTGAAGCCGTAGAGCAGGATCGGCTCCACCGGCCGGGACGGATCGCTGGTGGTGCGACCCTGCCGGCCGTCGCGATAGAGCCGGTAGGCCATGCGCGGCGCCCCGAGCATGACGATGAGCACGAACCATTCGATGACGAGCACCGAGCGCGGCAGCGAGCCGGTGCGTTGGATGAGAAAGACGGCGACGAGGAAGATGAGGACGGCGACCGTGACCGCCTTGGCGATGGAATAGATCTCGCGCACCGACGCATAGCGCCAGGAGGCGCTGTGCAGGCGGAAAAACGGGAAGACGGCGATGCAGATGAGCGTGAAGACACCCACCAGAAGTGGCACCTGCTCGGTGCTGTAATCGGAATCGGTGCCGAGGCGGAGATAGTAGGAAAGGTAGAGTGAGGACGCCGCCGCGGTGAAGTCGTAGGCGTAGATGATCCAGTGGCGCATCGGCCGCGAAATGCGCTTGACGACCTGGTCCATCATGCCAAGAGAGCTCCGAGCCCGGCAAATGGCGTTAAGGCGCGGTCCGGGCAGATCGCGCCTCACGGGCGCACGAATTGATTAACTTCAAGCCCAATTCCACCTTAGAAGTCAATCAATCAGCCGTGGCAGGAAAGCACCAGTCGCGCATTGCCTACGCGCTCATGGATCGCAGGTAATCCTGGCAAGGATGTGGTCATAGCCAATGTCGGCGCCAGGCCTCGAAGGAAAGCAGCATCCACAATTGATAGGCGTGGTTGCGCCCGCCGCTCAGATGCGCGCGCCAAAGATCGCGCGCAGGTTGTGGATAAAGCAGGCCGCCGCCATAATCCTCCGCCTCGATGAGCTCGCTCGCCCAGCTCTTCAGCGGACCGCGCAGCCATTCGGCGAGGGGTACGCCGAAACCCATCTTCGGCCGATCGATCAGCTCTTCGGGCACGTAGCGGTCGAGCACCCGCCGCAACAGCCATTTGGAGCGGCCCTCCCGGATGAGGAAGCGTCTCGGCAGCCGCCAGGCGAATTCGACCACGCGATGGTCCAGGAGCGGCGGTCGCGCTTCCAGGGCCACGGCCATGGATGCACGGTCGATCTTCTGCAAAATGTCGTCGGGAAGATAGGTTAAGGTATCGGTGAAGCGCATCCGGTCGATGAAGTCGAGGCCGGCAGGCGGTCTGCCGAAATCGCTTCCGTGCTCGGCCGCCGCAATGTGCAGGGAAGGATCGGGCACTTGGCTGACGAGGCGTCGATAAAGGCCTTCCGCGTCGAGCGGCAGGACGCTCGCCACCTTCATCGCCTTGTCTCCCGGCTGCCCCGGCAGGCCCGGCACGAAGCGCGCCAGCGCATCGATGGCGCCGACGGGAATGCGCGCGATCGCCGCCGCCATGGCCACGCGCATCGGCTGCGGAACGCGCTCGATCTGCGGCCAGCGCACGCCCGCCATCGCGTAACGGTTGTAGCCGGCGAAGAGCTCGTCGCCGCCATCGCCGGAGAGTGCCACGGTAACGTGCTCGCGTGTGAGGCGCGAGACGAGATGCGTCGGGATCTGCGAGGAATCGGCGAAGGGCTCGTCGTACATCTGCGGCAGCGTCGGCACCACCCGCAGCGCCTCTTCGGCCGTGGCGGTGAGCTGCGTGTGCTCGGTGCCGAGATGGCGCGCGACGGCCGCTGCGTGCCGCGATTCATCGAAGCCGAAGCTGTCGAAACCGATGGAGAAGGTGCGCACCGGGCCTTTCCCGGCCGCGACCATGAGGGCCGCGACGGCGGAGGAATCGATCCCGCCGGAAAGGAACGCGCCGAGCGGCACGTCGGAGATCATCTGCCGGGCGATAGCATCGCCGAGAAGGGCGTCGAGCGCCTCCTCCGCTTGCGCGTCGGAAAATCTCAGCGGATCGGCGAGCCCCGCCGTCGCCGCCTCGGCGAGCCTCCAGTAATGCCGCCGTTCCAGCCGGCCATCGGCATGAAAGGAGACGGCCTCTCCAGGCAGCAGCTTCTCCACGCCCTCAAAGATGGAAAAAGGCGCCGGCACATAGCCGAAGCGCAAGAAACTCGCCACGGCGCTTGGGTCGATCTGCCGGCCCGCCTCGCCGCGCGCATGCATCGCCTTCAGCTCCGAGGCGAAGGAGAGACGGCGCCCATCGGCGCAAAAGAAGAGCGGCTTGATGCCGAGCCGGTCGCGGACGAGGTGCAAGATGCGCTCCCGCCGGTCCCACAGCGCGAAGGCGTACATGCCGTTGAGCTCGGCAAGCGTTGCCTCGATGCCGCGGCGGGCAAAGCTCTCCAGCATCACCTCGGTGTCGGAATGGCCGCGCCAGGCGATGCCGGAAAGAGCGGGATCGGCCCGCATCTCCTCGGCGTTGTAGATCTCGCCATTGTAGGTCAGCACATAGCGCCCGTCGGCGGAAACCATCGGCTGGGCGCCCGCCTCGGTGAGGTCGATGATGGCGAGCCGGCGATGGGCGAGGGCAAGGCCCGCATCGGGCTCGCTCCAGACACCGGCCCCGTCCGGCCCGCGATGGGCGATGGCATCGGCCATCGCCCGGGCACGCCGCTCCAGCGCTCCGGCCTCGCCGGCGGCGCTCGGGTCGATGAGGCCGGCAATCCCGCACATTCCTCAAAATCCCTTCATGCCGCCGGCAGCCGGCGGCATCGGCGTCTTAAAGGCTCCAATAGGTTGTGCCTTTGGCGATCTGTTCGGGGCCGAGGGCGGATTTGACGTCGATGACGACGCCGCCCTGGCGCAGGCCGGCGGTGAGCCTTTCGATTGGCTGATCGAGATAGGCGCGGTGCGGCACGGCGAGGATGAGCGCGGCAAGGTCGGTCAGGGCCTCGGCGGGCTGAAGCTTGAGGCCGTATTCGCGCTCCGCCTCGTCGGCATCGGCGATCGGATCGTGCACCAGCGGCCTTGCGCCGTAGTTCTTCAGCTCCGCGAGGATGTCGGGCACGCGGCTGTTGCGCAGGTCCGGCACGTTCTCCTTGAAGGTCAGGCCGAAGACGCCGATGCGCGCGCCCTGGATCTCGCCGCCGCCGGCCGCGATCAGCTTGACCGTGCGCTCGGCGATGAAGCGGCCGATGGAATCGTTGATGCGCCGGCCGGCGAGGATGACCTGCGGATGGTAGCCGAGCTGCTCGGCAAGGGCGGTCAGGTAATA
>NZ_JHZK01000014.1 GCF_000688515.1 Afifella pfennigii DSM 17143
GCCTCGTGCGCATCGAGCTTGGAGCGTGACGGCTGGCCCTGCTTGCGAGCCTCCGTCTCGCCGGTCTCGCGATAGCGGCGATACCAGGCCCCGGCCGTCGAGATCCCGATGCAAAAGCGCCGCGCCGCCTCGCGCGTCGAAACTCCATCCTCAATCGCCGCGATCACACGGCCGCGAAGGTCGCCGCTCAGGCTCCTCGACATCTTCACCTCCTGGCAAATCACCAGCAGCATCGAATCAGACAAGCCAGACCGCGTGAAGCCTCAAACCGACTCTAAGTTCATCGAAGATGCTCTAGCCTCTTAAGGCCAACGCGCCGGCTCGCCCAATAAAGGCAAGCTCGCCCGCGAGCCGACAACAGGAGAGGATGCCATGTCACGCGACGTCACGGTTGCGACCTGCCAGTATCTGGTGCGCCCGATCAACGACGTGGAGGAGTTCCGTCAGCGCGTGCGCGCCCTCCTCGAGGAGGCCGCCGGCGCCGACCTCGTCCTCTTTCCGGAACTGTTCACCATCGAGCTCTTCACCCTCCTCAGCGACTGGCGGGAACGGCCCATCTCCGAGCTCATCGAGATCGACCGCTTCACCAACGACTATCTGAGCTTGTTCAAGGAGGAGGCGCGGCAAAGGGGCCAGCACATCGTCGGCGGCTCGCATCTGATGTCCGTCGGCAACCGCTTTGAGAATATCGGCTTCATCTTCTGCCCCGACGGCACCGTTCATCAGCATGCCAAGACGCATATCTTCCCGGCCGAGGCGGATTGGTCGACGGCCGAGGGCGATGCGATGCAGGCTTTCCAACTGCCTTTCGCCAAGGTCGGCTTCAACATCTGTTACGAGGCGGAGATCCCGGAGGCGGCGGCCTCGCTCACCGAGCAGGGCGCGGAGATCATCCTCTCACCCTCGGCGACCTTCACCGAACAGGGCTTCTGGCGGGTTCGCCACTGCGCCCAGGCCCGCGCCATCGAGAACCAGGTCTATGTCGCGCATTGCTGCCTCGGCGGCCAGCCGGGCGGTCCGCTGCCGAACGGCTGGGCACGCAGCTCCGTGCTCAGCCCCTGCGACCTCATCTGGGACAACCCCGCCGGCATCGTCGCGGAAGCGGCGACCAACGAGGAGGGCGTTGCCATCGGCACCGTCGATCTCGACAAGCTCTACGACAACCGCGAGAGCGGCGCGGCGACGACCTACAAGGACCGGCGCCGGCGGGCCGACCTCTATCGCAAGTGGCCCTCCCACATCAGCTGACCGGCCGCGCCGCCACAGGCACCACGCAGGACAAGCAAGCATTCGCAGGGCCCGACGCGCGTCGCGGCCGCGCCCAGCCGTGCCCCCTCAACCTCAAAAGGAGAGCTTCATGGGAACGCTCAAACTTCCCGCCGGCAAGAAGATCGCCGTCAATCTCGGCGTCGATTTCGACGCTCAGTCGCTGTGGCTCGGCGGCTTCAACCGTCCCAGCCCCTCCTACATGTCGCGCGGCGAGTTCGGCGCCGCAGTCGGCATGCCGAGGATCCTCGACCTTTTCAAGGCGCACGGGATCACCTCGACCTTCTTCACCCCCGCCCACACCGTCGACACCTTCCCCGAAATCTGCAGGCGGTTCATGGAGGAAGGCCACGAGCTCGGCCATCACGGCTATTACCACGAGAACCCGACGCTGATCGGGCGCGAGACGGAAAAGCGCCTCCTCGATCTCGCCTTCAAGACCTACAAGGACCAGCTCGGCGCGCGCCCGGTCGGCTATCGCTCGCCCTATTGGGATTACAGCGACAACACGCTCGATCTCGTGGAGGAGAGCGGCTTTCTCTACGACAGCAGCCTGATGGCGCGCGATCTCGTCCCCTACCGGCCGCAGCGCTGGCAGGTGCGCTGGGAGAAGGGCAACGTCGCCGGGCCGGCCAGCAAGGTGCTGGAGATTCCCGTCAGCTGGTATCTCGATGACTTCCCGGCGCTCGCCTATACCGGCGCGCAAGAAGGCATGTCGGACACAGACGCGGTGCTGCGCCGGTGGAAGGACATCTTCGATTACGGCTACCGGCACGTGCCAAACGGCATCTACGCCATGGCGCTGCCGGATGCGCGCGGCGTGGAGGCGATGCCTTCCGACTATAACTGGCCCGGCAAATAGGCCGCGCCACAAAGTTCCGGCGGACGGCCCTCGTCGCCCGCCGCAATCCTCGCCTTGGGGCGGGGCGGCGCCGGGCGCCGCCCCGCTTTTGGCGCACCGTCGCCTTTCAGGCCATATCCGCGGCGCTGCCCGACCTCGCCCCAGGGCCCGGCCACTCGGCCATGGCAGAGGAGCCTTTTGCGCATTAGATCAAGAAGGATGGATCGCGGGCCCGTCGACCGAGGCCCGTCCGAATGGGGCGAGCGCTACGACGGGGCGCCTTGCGGTGGTTGGAGATCGGCAAGAAGTGTCGGTTGCATCCTCGTTCGACAGGGCGAAGGCCGAATGGCCGGCACGGGCCTATGTGAGCGCCGGCGGCGAGCTGGCACAGTTCGACAGCCGTTCAGGCCTTGCGCGCGTCGAAGCCGACGGCGAGATCGCGACCTACGCCAGGGCGCTGCTCTTCTCGGAGCGCCGGCAGGCCAGCTTCATCTGGATCGGCCGCGACAAGGGCTGGATGTCGGTGCGCCTTTCCCGCGAAGCGGATCCTTCACCAACGCCCCGGACGGGCGTGGAGATCGAGGATATCGCGCCGCCCTTCGCGCTGACCTTGCGCGAGCTCGACGTTCTGACGCTGCTTGCGGCCGGGCTCGGCAACGAGGCCATCGCCACCCGTCTGGCGGTGAGCCCCAGAACGATCACCAAGCATGTGGAGAACATCTTCGCCAAGACGGAGATCGCCACACGCGCCGGCGCCGCGGCGATGGCGATCGACCGGGGCTATCTGCGGCTGCCGACGCCCGGAGGCGGCATCGGCGCGCCTCTGCCGACGGGAGAGATCGAGGCCATCGCCCAGCGCCTCGACACGCCCGGAACCGAGCCCAAGCCGCGCATCCTTTCCCGCCGGCCCGTCCTCGTCGGCATGCCGCTGGCGCTCAGCGGGCGCGGCGCGCTGGACGCCGCGCAGATGCTCAACGGCGCCAGGATGGCGGTTACGGAGATCAATGCCCGCGGCGGCATCCTCGGCCGCGAATTGCGCCTTGTCGTCAGCGACTGCGACGTCGGCGACAGAGCATCGGTGATCGACAGCTATAGCGAGCTCATCGAGAAGGATGTCGACGCCATCACCGGCGGCTATTCCTGCGCCGAACCGGCGATCCACGATCTCGTCGCGGAGTTCGGCGCACCCTATCTGCACGCGGCCACGATGCAGAGCGCCGTCGAACCAGTGCGCCAGGAGCCGGGCCGCCTCGGCAACATCTTCCAGGTCTGCGCCAGCGACGTGACCTATGGCGCCGGTCTCGTGCGCTTCCTCGGCGAGCTCACGCAACCGGGAAGCTGGAAGCCGCGCAACAAGCGCCTGGCGATCATCCAGCCGCACTGGCCGGGCCTCAATGTCGGGCTGGAGAGGATCGATGCCGGCCTCGCGCGACGGGGATGGCAGATGGAGATCATCTCGGACCTCGCCATCTCCGACATCGACTGGCGCGCAGTCATCGCCCGGCTGCATCGGCTCGATCCGAGCCTGGTGGTGCTGGCTTCCTATTTCGCCGAGGACGGCATCGCCTTCCAACGCGCCTTTCGGCGCCAGCCGCTGCCGGCGCTCGTCTACATGCTCTACAGCCCCTCCGTGCCGGCTTTCCGCCAAGAGCTCGGCGCGGCGGCGGAGGGCGTCGTGTGGGCAACGACGACCGGGCTCTATTCGGACCGGCTGGGCCGCGATTTCGCCCGCCGCTACCAGGCGCTCCATGGCCATGCCGCCGGCCGCTCGCATGCCAGCATCGCCTATGACCGCATTCACATCCTGGCGGGGGCCTGGTCGCGCGCCGGCGGCGCGCGGCAGTTCGACAAGGTGATCGCCGATCTACGCACCAGCGTGCATCGCGGCGCTAACGGCTCCTATTTCTTCGGCACGCCGGGCCAGGTCGGGCTCGCCTTTCCCGACGATACCGCCGACCCTTCCATCAGCCAGGCGCAGCTCGTCTTCCAAATCCAGAACGGCGAGCAGCGGATTCTCTCGCCGCAGCCCTACGCCGACAGCGTCTTCATCCCACCGAGTTGGATGCGCCTTTGATCGGCGAGGGCTGAGGCGGAGGCGAAGCTGGCCGCGATCTCGTCCTTTCCGACGCCACTTGCCAGAAGGATTTGCAACAGAAGCCTGGCCTTGGCGGCCGAAAGACATCCGGCGGGGATGAGTCCTTTGGCGATGAGGTCCCGTTCGGAGCCTTCGAAGCCGTAGGTACGGCGAAAGACGGGACCGTCCGCCACGCGCGTCGCCAGGATCACCGGCATTCTCGCTGCAAGCTCACCCATGCGGGGCGACCAATCCTGCGGTACGTGGCCGGCGCCCATCGCCTCCACAACGGCCCCCTTGAAGCCCGCACCCGGCAAGATAGGAATAAGACGCCCGTCATCGCCCAGACCTGCGGCAAGTATGGCCACCGGCGGTGCCATCACGTCCCCCGGAAGCTGCAGAAACGGCGCGCGCTGCAGCGCGGCGAAAAAGACCGCATCGCCTTCGCAGACGATCCCCACCGGGCCACAGAAGCTGGAGCGAAAGGCGGAGGTAAGCGCGGTATGTCGCTTGGTGACGAAACGCGCTGCATGGATCTCGTCATTGAGTACGACGAGGGCACCGCGCCCGCGTGCCTGGTCCGAACCGGCGACGATGGCGGAAGCGAGAAGATTGGCCGGCCCGTCCGCGCCTGCCGCCTGCGGACCGCGCATTGCCCCAGTGACGACGACCGGCTCATCGCCGCCGACGATATGGTCGAGCACGAAGGCGGTTTCCTCGATCGTGTCCGTGCCCTGCACGACGACAAAGCCGTCGATGCCGTCTTTTCGCCCCTCCGCGATGAGGCGCGCCACCTGCGCAAGGTCGGTGAGGGTGAGCGAAGCACCCGGCTTTTGGAACGGCGAGGCCGGCACAACGTCAGCCACATCCGCCAATTGGGGCACGGCAGCAAGCAGGCTTTCGGCCGTCAGCGTCGGCACGATGCCGCCAGTTTCGGAGCGGGTCATGGTGATCGTGCCGCCAAGGACGATCAGCGAAAGGCGGGGGAGCTTCTCAGACATGGGGGCTCAGCTGTAGCGCCTTTCGGCGCCGTCGTCCCGGCACCAATCGGACTTATGCTCTGGGAGACTGGCGACGACCGTGAACTCAGGCGCTCATGCCCCGGCGAAGCGGCTTATACGCCGCCCGATCGGAAAGCCATCATCCGGCTCAGCGCGGCGGCTTGGCGCATCGCCGGGCGAGGCTGCGGCGCTGCTTCGCCATCAAAGCCATTGCACGCAAGCTCGCTCTCGGCGACGATCGGCCCGGCGCGGAGGAAAAACGCGCTCCCTTACAAGGGGATATGGAAAAGGGAGGAATTATGACCCAACGGACCACGCTGCTTGCGGCTCTCGGTGCGCTGCTACTTGCCGGCACGAGCCTTGCCGCCGCCCAGCAGGTGACAGTGACCTCATGGGGCGGCGCCTATCAGGACGCCCAGCGAGAGGTGTATTTTGAGCCTTTCGAGGCGGCGAGCGATATCGACCTCGTGGAGGAGAGCTGGGACGGCGGCATCGGCGTGTTGCGCGCGCAGGTGGAAGGCGGCAACGCCACCTGGGACGTCGTCCAGGTGGAATCGGAGGAGCTGCAGCTCGGCTGCGACGAGGGCCTCTACGAGGAGCTCGACTGGGACAGGATCGGCGGCAAAGACAGCTACATCGAGGCGGCGGTGCATCCCTGCGGGGTCGGCGCCATCGTCTACAATTTCGTCCTCGGCTACGACAAGGACGAGATCGCCGAGGCGCCGAACGGCTGGGCGGACTTCTTCGATCTGGAAGCCTATCCGGGCAAACGCGCCCTCAGGAACGGGCCGAAGACCAATCTGGAGATCGCCTTGATGGCCGACGGCGTGGCACCGCAGGAAGTCTATGCCATGCTGGAGACGGAGGAAGGCATCGAGCGCGCCTTCGCCAAGCTCGACGCCATCAAATCCGACCTCATCTTCTGGGAGGCCGGGGCGCAGCCGCCGCAGCTTCTGGCTTCCGGCGAGGTGGCGATGACCTCCGTCTATAACGGGCGCATCGACGCGGCGAACAAGAACGACGGACGCAATTTCGGCATCGTCTGGAACGAGAGCCTGTTCACGCTGGATTCCTGGGTGATCCTCGCGGGCTCGGAGAATCTCGATGCCGCGTACGACTTTCTCGATTTCGTCGGAAAGGCGGAAAACCAGGCCAAGCTTCCGGTCGCCATCGCCTATGGCGTCAGTAGCAAAAAGGCCAACTCGATGATCCCCGCCGAGCGGGTCGCCGAACTACCGACCGCGGACGAGAACATGAAGAACGCGCTGCAGATCTCCGATACTTTCTGGATTGAGAATATCGACAAGCTGACCGAGCGCTGGGGACGCTGGGCCGCAACCAACTAGCTCTCTCCATGCCAGCGACTTTGATGTCGGGACCGCGCCAGGCGCGGTCCCTGAAGCGAAGCCTTGCGCGCGCCGAGCGCCGCAGGAAGCTGCGCGCCTTTCTGCTCGTCGTGCCGCTCCTGGTCTTCGTCGCGGTGTTCTTCGCCGCGCCGATCGCCGGCATGCTGCAACGCAGCTTCGTCGACACCGAACTCATGGAGACCTGGCCGCAGACCGCCGCGGCCATGCGCGCCTACGACTGGGCGGGCGGCGATGGCGTGCCGGACGAAACCGTCTTTGCCGCGCTCGGCTCCGAGCTCGCCAGCTCCTTTGAGGAACGCACCGTCGCCGCGGTGGCGCGGCGGCTCAACTACGACCTTTCCGGCGGGCGCAGCCTCGTCATGTCGACGGCGCGCCAACTCGCCCGGCTGGAGGCGACGCCCGCTTCCTGGCGCGAGGCGATGCTGGCCATCGACGCCGAATGGGGCGAGGCGGAGACCTGGGCGGCGATGCGGCGCGCCGCCGGGCCCGTCACCGATTTCTTCCTCCTGCAGACGCTCGACCGGCAACGGAACCTGGCCGGCGACATCGTGGCGATCCCGGCTGAGCGGGCAATCTACCTTACCATCTACACGCGCACCTTCGCCATCGCGCTCTCGGTGACGCTCTTATGCCTGGCCATCGGCTTTCCCATCGCCTACCTCTTGGCCAGCCTGCCGGAGGACCGCGCCAACCTCCTGATGATCCTGGTGCTTCTGCCTTTCTGGACGCCGCTCCTGGTGCGCACCGCCGCATGGGTGGTGGTGTTGCAGGAGAACGGCCTCGTCAACCAGCTCCTGCAGCTTCTCTACCTCACCGACGGGCCCATACGCCTCGTCTACAACCGCACTGGCGTCGTCATCGCCATGACGCATGTGCTGCTGCCCTTCATGATCCTGCCGCTCTACGCGGTGATGCGCACGGTGCCGCCGGACTATATGCGCGCCGCGCGCTCGCTCGGCGCGCCGCCCTTCACCGCCTTCCGGCGGGTCTATATCCCACAGGTGATGCCCGGCATCGGAGCCGGCTCCATCCTCGTCTTCATCATCGCGCTCGGCTATTACATCACCCCGGCGCTCGTCGGCGGCGCCGCCGACCAGATGGTCTCCTACTATATCGCCTTCTACACCACCGACACGGTGAACTGGGGGCTGGCCGCCGCGCTTGGCGCGGGGCTCCTGGCGGCGACCCTCATTCTCTACAGCATCTATACCCGCCTCGTCGGCGGGATTAGGAGCGTGATGTGAGGGGCGCCATCACGGCCACGGAAAGAGCGTGGCGCATCGTGCTTTACGTCGTCTCCATTGGCGGCTTCTTCTTCCTGGTGGCGCCGATCTTCGCCATCGTTCCCCTCTCCTTCAACGACGGCCAGTTCCTCACCTATCCGCTGCGCGGCGTGTCGCTGCGCTGGTATGAGGATTTTTTCTTTTCCGGCACCTGGATGTCCTCCATCCGCAACAGCCTCGTCATCGGCGTGGCGGCGGCGACGATCGCCACCGTCCTCGGCACCCTCGCCGCCACCGGGCTATGGCTCGCCGACTTTCCCGGCAAGCGGCTCATCGGCGCCTTCCTCCTGGCGCCGATGATCGTGCCGATCGTCATCTATTCGGTGGGGCTTTATTTCTACTTCGCCCCCTGGGACCTGACGGCGAGCTTCACCGGGCTCATCCTCGCCCATGCCGTCCTCGGCACGCCCTTCGTCGTCATCACCGTCAGCGCGACGCTGACCGGCTTCGACCGCACGCTCATCCGCGCCGGGCTCAGTCTCGGCGCCTCGCCGCTGCGCGTGGCGCGCAGCGTCATCTTTCCGCTGATCGCGCCGGGCGTCATCTTCGGTGGTCTCTTCGCCTTCTCCATCTCCATGGAGGAAGTGATCACCGTGCTGCTCATCGGCGGGCCGAACCAGCGCACGCTGCCGCGCGAGATGTTCTCCGGCATCCGCGAGAATATCTCGCCGACGATCGCGGCGGCCGCCACCATCATGATCGTGCTCGCCATCGCCCTTCTGGTGACGGCCGAGCTCCTGCGCCGGCGCTCCGCCCGCCTGCAGGCGCGCAAGTGAGGATGGCCCCTTCCCGCGAAGCGCTGGCAGGACCGCAGCCCGGTTTCGGCGTTTAACGCGACGATCCCCCCGGCAATGGCCCCGTCGCCCTCAACCTGCCAGGAGCGCCGCCTGCAGGTCGAGGACGCGGCGCTCGCCGATCGCCTCGATGCGCTCAAACAGAGCCCGGCGGGCCGCGACGATCTCATCGACGCGCGCGGCAAGCTCGCGCTCCAGCGCCTCGAAATGGCGGATCGCCCTCACCTGACTGACGAGCAGCCCGGCATCCTCTTCGGCGTTCTCCTTCCAGGCCCTCAGCGTCTGCGTCAGCGAAAGGGCGCCGGCGATGTCGGAATAGTCGGCGAGCGCGGAGAGGGGATCGCTCGGCACGACGTCGAGCCAGTCGATGGTGCTGCGCAGCATGGTCTTGACGACGTTCGCGGAAAAGCCCGTGCGCAGCCTCTCCAGCTGTTCCTGCACCTTGGCAAGGCGCTCCTGCGCCTCGATAAAGGCGAGGCGGTAGGTCTCGGTGGCGCGGACGAGCGTCTCGTAGCGCTCAACGCCCGCCTCCGTCGGCAGGCGCCGCCAGCGCCAGACGACACCGTCGGCCTCAAGATCGGCCAGATGCGCCTTGAGCTGCGGGATTTGCCGGGCGGCGAGCTCGTAGTTCTGGGCCAGAACGCTCTCCTCCAGCGCGGCGGCGAAGCGGTTCGCCCGCTCCAGCGCCTGGCGCTGGAAGAAACCGAGATCGCCGCTGGCCGCCACATAGGCGCCGCCCGTGACCGTCGCCGGCCCTTCGCCGCTGAAGCCGAGTGCATAAAGGGTCTGGTCAACCTCGCCGCCGCCGCTGGAAAGACCGGCGACGCCGGTCAGATGCACGCGCAACAGATGCGCCTGGCCCTGCCCCGGCCGCTCGCGGCTTTCCACCACCTCCAGGCAGGCCTCAAGGTCGGCTTGAGGCTGGCGCTCGGTGCGGCTCTGGAAGGGTTCGGAGGCGCCGTCGCGATAGGCCCGCAAGGCATGGCGCACCTTCACGT
The DNA here is from genome assembly GCF_000688515.1 of Afifella pfennigii DSM 17143. Taxonomy (GTDB): domain Bacteria; phylum Pseudomonadota; class Alphaproteobacteria; order Rhizobiales; family Afifellaceae; genus Afifella; species Afifella pfennigii. The sequence continues at coordinate 9,625 of NZ_JHZK01000014.1, forward strand.
CGAAACAGCCCTCGCCGGAGAGCGGCGAGACGAGCGCGTCAATCTTGAGCGTGGTGAAGCCGGTGGTGCCATCCTCGAAACGCGCCTTTTCGGAATCGTAGGCGCTGCCGCTCAAGGCAAGGCGCTCGCCCTCACGCTCATAAGAAAGCGTGCCGCGCCGCGGCAGGCTGTCGAGAGCCAGCATCGCCGGCAGCTCGCGCATGCCTTCGTCCGCTTCGCGAACGGCCGCGACCGGCACGCCGCCCTGAAAGGCGACATAGGGCCAGTAAGCGAAGGAGAAGAAGCGGGTGAAGGTATAGACCGCCCTGGCGCCGGTCTCAAAGCCGAGCGCGGCGACCTCTTCCGGCACGGGCACGGCGCTGTCTGAAAAGCCCTTGGGAAGTAGGAGGGTCTCCCGGCTCTCGCCGGGCGCGTGGTAGAGCGTGCCGCCGAGAACGAAGCGGCCGGCGAGCGGATCGGCGGCGGCAGGCGCGGCGGGCACGGCGAAGGCCGCCGCAAGGCAAAGGGCGACAGCGAGACGGCGGAGCCGCCGGCATTGCTGAGAGATCGGATGGGGCATGGGGCTTTGCGGTTAAGTCTTTGGGCAGACGCGACTTTCAAAGCCGAACCCTGGGACCGCAAGGCGAGCAATCGCCGCATGAGCGACAACGCCGCCCATGCCAAACTCAGAAGCCGACGAAGCTCGGCAACCAACTCGCCGTCATCGGGAAGAAAAAGACGATCGCCAGGACCACCAGCATGCAGCCGACGAAAGGCATGACGCCAAGGCACATCTGCCGGTAGGTCATTTCCGGCGGGGCAAGCACCTGACCCGCATCCCAAAAGGCGGCGGGCACGGCCTCGCACGCCGGTCCTGCCGCCCTCATCCATGCGCCGCGCGTTACGGCCAGAGCTGGCGCAGCGGCTCCGGCATTTGCTGGACAACCTTGGCCATGGCGCCTTCGTCCATCTCTTTGGACAGGGCCGCGAACACCCCCCTGGTCACCGTCAGGGGGTCCATGGCAAATTTCGGCGGCAGCTCTTTGGCCACCTTGTCGGCGAATTCCTGCACGCTGCGCTCGCCCGTCGGCTTGCCGGACATGTGCCAGCCCTCGTAATAGATGCCGCGCACCACGATGGGCAGCTGGGCGCCGAAATGGACCGCGCTCTCCGGCACCAGCCGATCGCGCAAGGCGTGCAGCACCGCCCGCAACGCATTGTAGGCGTGCGGACGGTTCTCCAGATGCAGCTCCTTCTGAATGGCCTTCAGCCAGATATCCGTCTCCTGGATACTGTGCTCCAGGGCGGAGACACCGGTCTCGCTCATCGCATCCTCCCGGGCCGGTCATCGAGGTGTCCAAGATAACGCCCAGGCGGGCCTATTCGGCAAGCAGCCCCTGCCGAATATCCGCCTGCGCCCGGCGCAATTCTTCGCTTGCGGTCACACGATAGGGGTCCTCGGCCTTGTCGACGCCGCGCAGCGAGGCCGGCAGGCGCGCCAGCTCCTTTGCCGCCCTGGCCCGCGCGTTCTGGAGATCGTCGTGGCCGGCGCCGACGCGCCGGCCCTTGCGCATCACCGGCTGAAGCAGCGGCCGACCGGGATGGCTTTCGCGCGCCAGCGCGATGACGTCCTCCACCGCCCTTCCGTCCTCCTCGCGGCGGAAAATCTGCTTGCGGCCAGGCAGGATCGGCTTGCCGGTAGAGAGCTTGATGCGCCCCTTGCCGGCATATTCGGCGAGCTTGTAGACGATATCGAGATCCGGCCGGTCGCTGGAGACGCCGAGCCGCGTGCCGACGCCGAAACCGTCGATGGGCGCGCCGGCGGCCAGAAGCTCGGCGACGGCGTATTCGTCGAGGCCGCCGGAGGCGAAGATCTGCACCTTGTGCAGCCCCGCCTCGTCCAGCATCGTGCGCGCGCGCCTGGCAAGCTCGGCAAGGTCGCCGGAATCGAGGCGCACGGCGCTCACCTTGAAGTCAGGCCCCATCTCGCCGGCGAGCTCGATGACGCGGGCCACGCCGCGCAGCGTGTCGTAGGTATCGACCAGGAGCACGGTCTCAGGATAAAGCCGCATGAAGCCGCGAAAGGCGCCGAGCTCGTCGGCATGGGCCTGGATGTAGCTGTGCGCCATGGTGCCGGAGGCGGCAAGGCCGTAATGCCGGGCGCCGAGGACATTGGAGGTGGCGGCAACGCCCGCCACGGCGCAGGCCCGCACCGCCTTCAGCGCCGCGTCGATGCCGTGCATGCGCCGGGCGCCGAAATCGACGACCGGGCGTCCCCGGGCCGCCTCCACGATGCGCGAGGCCTTGGAGGCGACGACCGTCTGATGGTGCAGCTGGTTCATCACCAGCGTCTCAATCAGCTGCGCCTCGGCGATGGGCGCGACGACCTCCAGGATCGGCTCGTTGGCGAAGACCGGCGTGCCCTCCGGCACCGCATCGACGTCGCCGGTGAAACGGAAGCCCTTCAGATAGCTCAAAAACTCCTCCGAGAAGCCGTCGATCTCGCGCAGGAAATCAAGGTCTTCCGCGGTGAAGCGCAGGCATTCCAAATAGTCGAGGACGGAAGCAAGGCCGCAGGCAAGCAGGTAATTGCGTTCCGCCGGCAGGCTGCGCACGAAGAGCGTGAAGACAGCCGTGTCTGCCATGCCCTCCGCAAAATAGGCCTGCATCATGCGCAGCTCGTAAAGGTCGGTGAAGAGCGCCAGGGCTCCCGTCGCCGGCAGGATATCGCGGCCGCAGCCTTCCCCGGCGCGGGAGGCCTGCTTCTCCTCCTTTGATCGCGTGGCGGAGATCGCCTCCCCGCGCGGGCCTTCAGCTTCGGTCATGGACACGGGCTTTCGTCTCAAGTCTTGTTCCAGAGGCTACCCGACAGGGCAACGACCAGCACGGAGGGATTGGAAGTGAGCACATTTCAGATCGGCCGGCAGGACGCCTTCCTCGTTGTCGACGTGCAAAACGACTTCTGCCCCGGCGGGGCGCTCGCGGTGCCGGACGGCGATGCCGTCGTGCCGGTCATCAACGCCCTTATGCCCCGCTTCGACCATATCGTGCTGACGCAGGACTGGCATCCTTCCGCGCATCATTCCTTCGCCACCTCGCATGCCGAAGGCGAGCCCTTCGGCACCGTTCAGGCGCCCTATGGCGAACAGGTGCTTTGGCCCGATCACTGTGTCCAGGGCACGAAGGGCGCCGCCTTCCATCCCGATCTCGATACTGTCCCGGCCGAACTCATCCTTCGCAAGGGCTTTCGTCGCGGCATCGATTCCTATTCCGCCTTCTACGAGAACGACAGGACGACGCCGACGGGGCTCGCCGGCTACCTGCGGGAGCGTGGGTTCACGCGCCTGTTCCTCGCCGGCCTCGCCACCGATTTCTGCGTCGGCTGGTCGGCGCTCGATGGTCGGCGCGAGGGTTTTCAGGTCGTCGTGCTTGAGGATGCCTGCCGGGCCATCGACCTTGAGGGCTCCCTCCAGAAGGCGCGGGCGGCGATGCGGGCGGCCGGTGTGGCGCTTGCTGCGACGGGGGATCTCGCCGCCTGAGGCGGCGCGCTCCGCCTCAAGCGCTAAAGTGGCGAGATTGCTTGACATTCAAGGCTTCGACACCGGAGGCTTCGGCGGCGCGGAATCAGGCGCACTAGCGAGGAGGCGCCAACCATGGCAAACGCGACGATCCTGCATCCCACCGACGGCTCCAAGGAGGCGCTGAAGGCGCTCGGCTATGCCGCCGACCTCGCCAAGGCGCGCGATGCGCGGCTCTTGCTGGTGCATGTGCAGCGCGTGCATGGCAGCGAGCGCGTGCCGCCGGATCTGGTTGAGTTCCAGCGCATCGAGCATGTGCGCATGACGGAAGCGGATGTGTTGCGCAGCACCGCCGACTACATCATCGCCGAGGCCGCCAAGGCAGCGCGCGACAAGGGCGCCGAGGATGTCGAGACGCTGGTGGTGGAGGGCGATCCGGCCCGCCGCATCGTGGAGACCGCCAAGGAGAAAGGCGCCGATACCATCGTCATGGGCAGTCGCGGCCTGGGCGATCTGCAGGGGCTTCTTCTCGGCAGCGTGTCGCACAAGGTGACGCATCTCGCCCCCTGCACCTGCATCATCGTGCGCTGAGGCGGAACGTTTCGCAGACGGCTGGGCGCCCCGCCGGGATCAGGTCGATGCCGCCGCCCAGTTGGCGCGCAGATAGGCCACAGCGCCGGCCGGGGTCTGCAGCCTGGGATAGTCGCTTTCGGGGATTTCCACGCCGGTCGCCTTGGCAAGACCGATGACGAAGTTGAGGAAATCCATCGAATCGATCTCGAACTGATCGTGGAAGGTCTCCCGCGCCTCCAGCTCCTCGCCCTCCAGATCGGGGGCGACGTCGAAGAGCGTCTTTCTCACCAGGTCCATAAGCTCGGTGTCGGTCATAAGGCCTCCGGCTTTTGCAAGAGCGCGTCCAGGCGGGCGAGGAACTGGCTCGCCCGACGCCCGTCGCTGACGCGGTGGTCGCCGGCAACGGTGACGGTGAGAAGGCGCCTCGCCTCCACCTTCCCGCCGACGACGAAGGGACGCAGCGTCGCCGCCCCGCAGCCGACGATCGCCACCTGCGGCGGATAGATGAGCGGCATGATGGCCTCCGAGGTGCCCTCGCCGAGATTGGAGAAGGTGGCGCTGGCATCGCTCAGCTCGGAGCTGCGCAGGCGCCCGGCGCGGGCGCGCGGGATAAGGTCGGCAAGCCTCGTCATCAACTCCTCAAGGCCGATGCTGTCGGCATCGTGCAGGGCCGGCGCCACCAGCCCGCCGCCGCGCAGCGCCGTGGCGATACCAAGATGCACGCGCTCGGCGGGGACGAAGCCCGCCTCGCCGTAATGGCCGTTGAGCTCCGGGCGTTCCTTCAGCGCCAGGGCCACCGCCTTGATCAGCGGCGCGGCGTAGAGCAGGCGCTCGGCCGTAGACCGTTTCGCATTCTCCGCCTCCAGCCAGGCAAAAAGGGCCGTCAGATCGATCGTCTGCGACACCCAATAATGCGGGATGTCGCGGTGCGAGCGGCTCATGGCGGCGGCGATCGCCTTGCGCATCTCGCCAAGATCGATGCCGGGGCGCCGCGCTCTTGTCTCTCCGGCAGGCGCGGGCTTTATCGCAGCGACAGCGGCGATCTCGGCAAGGCCTATGACACCCTCCGCGCCAGGGGAGACTGTGGCGAGATCGATGCCCTTCTCGGCCGCCTGCCGGCGCGCTGCCGGCGTGATCCTCGGCCGCGTCGCTGCCGCCTCGCCTGGTGCCGCCGCGGGCACAGCCCGCTCCGCTTCCAGCTGCGGCATGGGCGGCCGCGGCGAGAGCGGCGCGGGCGGAGCCGCTTCTTCGACAGCGCTTGGAGGCGTCTCGGCTGCGGGGGACGGCACCGTCTCGCCCGGCTCCAGGATGGTGGCGAGCACCGTGCCCACCGGCACCCTTTCGCCGGGCCCCACCTTGATGTCGCCGAGACGGCCGTCCTGAAAAACCTCGATCTCGATTGCGCCTTTCTGCGTCTCCACCAGCGCGATGATGTCGCCGCGCCTCACCGCATCGCCCGGCTTGATGAACCACTCCACCAGCGTGCCGGCGTCCATATCGGCGCCGAGCGAGGGCATGGCGAAGTCGATCATCGCCTGAGCGTCCTGCGGACGGCGGCGGCGATCGTCTCCGGCTGCGGGATCGCCGCCTGCTCCAGATGGCTCGGATAGGGGATCGGCACCTCCACCGAACAGACCCGCTCCACCGGCGCGTCGAGATCGAAGAAGGCCTGCTCCTGAATGCGGGCGGATATCTCCGCAGCAATGCCGACGGAGCGCCAGCCCTCATCGACGACGACGGCGCGATGCGTCTTCCTCACCGAGGCAAGGATGGTCGCATCGTCGATCGGGCGCAGGCTTCTGAGGTCGATCACCTCGCAGTCGATAGCCTCCCCCGCCAGCGCCTCGGCGGCAGCGAGCGCCTTCATGACATTGGCGCTGTAGGTGACGATGGTGGCGTCGGTGCCCTCTCGGCGGATGGCGGCGCGGTCAAGATCGACGGCAAGCTCGCCATCGGCCGGCACCTCGCCCTCCACGTTGTAGAGGGTGGCATGCTCCATGATGACGACCGGGTCGGGATCGGCGAGTGCGGCCGGCAGCATGCCGCGCGCATCGGCGACGAGGGCGGGCGCCACGACGCGGATGCCGGGGATATGCGCAAACCAGCACTCGAAGCTGTGCGAATGCTGCGCGGCCAGCTGGCGGCCGGCGCCCGTGGCCATGCGGATAACCAGCGGCACGGAGAACTGGCCGCCCGACATATGCCGGATGGTGGCGGCGTTGTTGACGATTTGATCGAGGGCCAGGAGGCTGAAATTGATCGTCATGATCTCCACGATGGGGCGCATGCCGTTCATCGCCGCGCCGATGCCGGCGCCGACGAAGCCGGATTCGGCAAGCGGCGTGTTGCGGATGCGCTCCGGTCCGAACTCCTCTAAAAGACCGAGCGAGCAGGCATAGGCGCCGCCATAGGCGCCGACATCCTCGCCCATGAGGAAGACGCGCTCGTCGCGCGACAACGCCTCGCGCAGCGCCTCGCGGACCGCCTCGCGATAGGTGATGCGCCGCATCTCGCTCACGCCGCGGCCTCGTCCCCGGTCGAGACGTATCGGGTGAGATCTTCCACCGGCTCCCAGGCACCACCCTCGGCGAAGGCGACGGCCGCCTCTACCTCCCTTGCAATCTCCTTCTCCAAGGCTTCGACCCCGCTCTCATGGATGAGGCCAGAGCCGAGCGCCCAGTCATGGAATTTCAGGATCGGGCCGCGCTCCTTCCACGCCTCCACCTCCGCCTTGTCGCGGTAGAGGTCGGGGTCGAACATGGAATGGGCGCGGAAGCGATAGGTGCGCGCCTCCAAGAAGCGCGGCCCCTCGCCCTGGCGCACGGCATGGGCGGCACGCCGGGCGGCGGCCTCCACGGCGACGACGTCCATACCGTCGACCACTTCCGCCGGAACGCCGTAGACGCCGGCATGGGCGGCGATGTCGAGATTGGATTCCGATTCCGCCAACGCCGTGCCCATGGCGTAGAAATTGTTCTCGCAGACGAAGAGCACCGGCAGGCGCCACAGCGCGGCAAGGTTCATCGCCTCGTGGAACTCGCCTTCTGCCGCCGCCCCCTCGCCGAAGAAACAGGCGGTGACGCAGCTTCGCCCGAGCATCCGATCAGCCAGAGCCAGGCCGACGGCGAGCGGCAGGCCGCCGCCGACGATGGCGTTGCCGCCGTAGAAGCGGCGGGGGGCGGAGAAGATGTGCATGGAGCCACCGCGGCCACGGCTGGAGCCGTTCACCTTTCCGAACATCTCCGCCATCACCTCGCCCATCGGCAGGCCGCGGGCGAGGGCATGGCCGTGCTCGCGGTAGGTGGCGACGACGGCATCCTCTTCTGTCAGCGCCTGCATGACACCGACGGCGTTCGCCTCCTCGCCGATATAAAGGTGCAGGAAGCCGCGGATCTTGCCCGCCGAATAGAGCTCGGCCGCCTTCTCCTCGAAGCGGCGGATACGCAGCATCTCTCTCAGCAGACGAAGCGCATGCTCGTGGCTCAGGTGGACGCGCTCCTGCGCCGTGCTCATTGCCGGCGCTCCAGGGTGGAGGTGTCGCCTTCCGGCAGACCCAGCTCGCGCGCCTTCAAGAGCCGGCGCATGATCTTGCCGGAGCGGGTCTTCGGCAGATGGTCGCGAAACTCAATGTCGCGCGGCGCCACGGCCGGCCCCAACCGCCTGCGCGCATGGGCGAGCAGCTCCTTCTTCAGCGCCTCGTTCGGCTCCACCCCATGGTGCAGCTCCACAAACGCCTTGACGATCTCCAGCGCCACCGGGTCGGGAATGCCGATGACGCCGGCTTCGGCGACGGAAGGATGCTCCAAAAGCACGCTCTCCACCTCGAAGGGCCCGATGAGATGGCCGGCCGACTTGATGACATCGTCGGCGCGGCCGACGAACCAGAAATAGCCGTCGGCGTCGCGCTTGACGAGATCGCCGGAAAGATACCAGCCGCCGGCAAAGCACTTCGCGTAGCGCTCCTCCTCGTTGAGATAGCCGCGAAACATCGAGGGCCAGCCGGGGCGCAGCGCCAGTTCGCCCTCCTCATCAGGTGCCTCGACGAGGGTGACCTCGTCCCCCTCGCCGCGATGCACGACGCCCGCCTCGATGCCGGGCACGGGCTTGCCCATGGAGCCCGGGCGGATCGGCATCGACAGGTAGTTGGAGACCATGATGCCGCCGGTCTCCGTTTGCCACCAATTGTCGTGGATCGGCCGGCCGAGAACGTTCTCGCCCCAAATGACGGCCTGCGGATTGAGCGGCTCGCCGACGCTGGCAATGAGGCGCAGGCGGCTCAGATCAAACTTCCCCGGCAGGTCGGGGCCGGCCTTCATCAGCATGCGGATGGCCGTCGGGGCGGTGTACCAAACGGTCACCTTCTCGCGCTCCAGGTTCTCGTACCAGCGCTCGGCGTCGAACTCCTCCTCGTCGGAGATGAGCGTGCAGCCGATGAGAAGAGGCGCGATGATGCCGTAGGAGGTGCCGGTGACCCAGCCGGGATCGGCGGTGCACCAGTAGATGTCGTCGGGGCGCAGATCGAGGGCGAATTCGGCCGTTGCCCGATGCGCGGCGGCGGCGCCGTGGACATGCATCGCCCCCTTCGGCCGCCCGGTCGTGCCGCTGGTGAAATGCAGCGTCGACAGGTCCTCCGCCTTCGTCTGGGCCACCTCAAAGCCGTCCGGCGCCTCCGCCAGAAGGGTGTCGAAATCGACGCCGCCCTCGCCCCCGCCGACAAGGATGACGGTCTTCAGGAAGGGAAGCTCGGAAAGGACCGGCGCCACCTTGCGCTTGAAGAAGCGCGCCGTGGTGACCAGCACCCTGGGCTCGGCGATCAGCATGCGCGCCTTGATCGGCTCCGGCCCGAAGGCGGAGAAGAGCGGGCTCAGGACCGCGCCGCGCTTCCAGGTGCCGAGGGCGCTGACATAAAGCGCCGGCACGCGGCCGAGAAGCGTGAAGACACGCTCTCCCGGCTGAACGCCGAGGCCGGCCAGCGCGGCGGCGAAGCGGGCGCTGGCCCTCGCCAGCTCGGCATAGGTTATGTCGCGCGTCTGCTTGCCCTTGGCGATCCAGCGAATGGCGGTGTGGCCACCCCTGCCGTCGGCGACATGCCGGTCGGACGCCTCGTAGCCGATATTGAGGCCCTTACCGCCCGGCAGGCCGGCCAGCGCCTTTTCCGCCTCGGCCCAGGTGAAACGGGCTCGCGCCTGCTCATAGTCGCCGAGATTGGACCTCGCCGCACCCTTCCTGACCGGCGCTCGTGGGCTTTGCTCGGTCATCTGCGCCTCCTCCAGGTTCGCAGCTTGGCTGGTGGCGAAGACCTCCGCCTTGACCGGCGTCAAGATGGTCGCCGGCGCAAAAAAGCGTCTCACCACGCCAGGATCACCTCACCCATCTATCCACGGCCTGCTTGGCGTTGAGACAATAAAGGCCGATGGCGCCCAGGGCTTGGGCAGATGCGACAGCGCGCGACCGACAAGGCCGAACAGTTGTAGCGCACGAATCCCCTGATGACGCCAACGCTCTTGCCCAAAGACCCTCAACTCACTTGACAATACACTTTTTGTGATCACAAGATGATATCACTAAATGCGATCTCAACAATCGCGGACACTCTCCGCGACAGCATCAAAAACAGAGTTGAGACGAAGCATGGGAGGAACAGCCGATGAATGCTCAGCGAAGCATAAGGCATACGCTTGCCGCTCTTGCGATTGCAGGCACGACGTCTGGGATTTTCGCTATCCCCTCTCCAGCCGCGGCGCAGGCGAGCGATTTCCCAAGCCGAACCGTCGAGATCATCGTGGGGCGCAGTCCCGGCGGCGGGCTCGACCTGCATGCGCGCGGGCTCGCCCCCTATCTGGAAAAGCACCTGCCCGGGGACAGCTCCGTCGTCGTCGTCAACCGGCCGGGCGCCGGCGGCGGGATCGCGCTGATGTCGGTCTGGGACGCCGATCCGAACGGCTACAACCTCGTCAAGACCATCACCTCTTCCGACCTCATCAATCAGATCACCACACAATCGCTCACCTACAAGCTGTCGGAGTTCGACTTCATCGGCAGCCTCTACTACGCCGATACCGGGCTGATGGTCCGCTCCGACCTCGGATGGGAGACGATCGACGACATCCGCGCAGCCGCCGCGGAAAAACCCATCGTCTTCGGCACGACGGGGCATGGCAGCACGGCGCATATCGAAGGCATCTTCGTCTATGAGCGCCATCTCGGCATCCCTGTGCGCTTCGTGCACTATGCCGGCACTTCGGAGGTGATGCTCGCCATGGCCCGCGGCGAGGTGCAGGCCACCGCCTTCGGCGCCAGCACCGCGGCCCGCTTCGCCGAAGAAGACGAGAACCTGAAGATGCTGTTCGTCTGGTCGAAGGAACCGATCGAGTACTTCGAGGACCTGCCGACGGCGCTGGATGTCGGCATCACGGAGGAGGAATTCGACACCGCGCCGCCCGTGCTCGGCCAGTGGCGCGCCCTGATGACGACGCCAGGCACGCCGGAGCCGGTCCTCGCCATCCTGCGGGAGGCTTTCCTAGAGGCGACGAGCGACCCGGAATACGAAGCGTGGCGCGTCAACGCCAAGATCCCGAAGAACGTGATCCCCGGCGAGGAATTCGGCGAGAAGGTCGCCGAGATCGAGGCCGGCTACCTCGCCATCGCCGACGAGCTCAAGGAGTTGGTCGGCCGCTAGGGCGAGCCACCGCCAGCCTCAAGCGGCAAGCCGGGAAATGGCAGCTCAGGTGCCATTTCCCGCCCCGCCCCTGCCACAAGCGGAGATGATGGAACGATGCGTATAGGCTCTTCCACGCTCGCGGAGATCGCCATTCTCGCCCTCATCGGCATCTCGCTCGTGGTCCTTTTTGCCGATGTCGGCTCCTATTCTCCCGATACCCGCCTGGTGCCGACGATCTTCCTCTACATCACTGCCGGCCTGTTGCTGACGCGGATCGGCCTTCTGGCCAGGCACTGGCGCGATCCGGCCCATCCTGGCCGGCTCGGCCGGCACGACACCACCCCCGGGGCGGCGCCGGAATCGTTGGAGGGCGATTTCGACGCCAAGGAGGTTCCGCGACGCGCGCTCTACGTCGTCTCCTCCCTCGTCGTTTATGCCATCCTTATCTATCTGATCGGCCTTTATCTCGCGGTTCCGGTCTTCGTCGTGGGCTTTTCCAGGGCATTCGGCGGGCTTGCCTGGCGCAACGCCCTCCTGCTCGGCCTCAGCGTCGCCGCCCTTTCCTATCTTTTCTTCGTCGAACTGCTCGGTTTGCCGGCACCTGCCGGCGTCCTGCTTCACGCGCTGGTCTGAGTTGATGGCGGCGGCAACCGCGAACGGGAAGGACGAAGGATGCTGGAAAGCCTGCTGACGGCGATTGCCGTCGTCTTCTCCTGGCCGAACCTTGCCTTCCTCTTCCTCGGGACACTTTTCGGCTTCATCGTCGGCGTGTTGCCGGGCCTTGGCGGCGCTGTCGCCCTTGCGCTTCTCATCCCGATCAGCTTCGGCTTCGAGGTCTATCCGGCAATCATCCTGCTCATCTCGGCCATGGGCGGCGTGGAGTTCGGCGGGGCGATCTCGGCGATCCTGTTCAACGCGCCGGGCGGGCCGACGAACCTTGCCACGAGCATCGACGGCTATCCGGCCGCCAAGGCCGGGCGGGCGGGCGAGGCGATCGGCGCGGCGGCGGTCGCCTGCGTCTTCGGCGCCCTCTTCGGCGTCGGCGTCGTCATCCTGCTCATGCCCGTCCTGCGCAATCTGGTGCTCGCCTTCGGGCCACCGGAACTCTTCTGGCTCGCCATCTTCGGTTTGACGCTGATCGCCGTCGTCAGCGGTCGCTCCATGACCGCCGGTCTCCTCGCCGCCTCCTTCGGCGTGCTTCTCAGCTTCATCGGCCTCAACCCGATCACAGGCGGGTATCGCTTCACCTTCGGCAGCACCTATCTCTGGGACGGGCTGCCGCTGGTGGCCGTAGTCCTCGGCCTCTTCGCCGTCGCCGAGCTCATGAACGTGACCATCCACCGGCGCACCATAGCCGAGGGTGCCGCCGCGACGGAGATGAAGGGCGGCGTTCTGCGCGGCATGGCCTTCTGCCTGCGTCGGTGGTTCCTGTGCTTGCGATCCTCCGTCATCGGCGTCCTCATCGGGGCCATACCGGGCGTCGGCGGCAGCGTCTCCGTCTTCGTCGCCTATGCCCACGCGAAAAACACATCCAAGCACCCGGAAACATTCGGCACCGGCAATCTGGAGGGCGTCGTCGCGCCGGAATCCAACAACGACGCCAAGGATGGCGGCAGCCTCATCCCGCTCTTCGGCCTCGGCATTCCCGGCAGCGTCTCAACCGCCGTCCTGCTCGGTGGGCTGACGATACACGGTCTCAACGTCGGGCCGGGATTTCTGCGCGACCATCTCGACATCGCCTATCTCATCGTCATCGCGCTGGCCTGCTCCAACGTGATTACGGCCGCGATCGGACTGTCGATCGCAAGAGGCCTGGCGCGGCTCACCCGGGTGCCGATCGGGGCGCTGGCGCCGGTCCTGATCACCTTGTGCATGATCGGCGCCTATTCCCTGCGCTTCAACATCTACGACGTGCTCTTGACCGTCGGTTTCGGCTTCGTCGGCCTGTTGATGATCAAGGCGGACTTTCCGCGCCTGCCGCTGATTCTCGCCCTCATCCTCGCTCCCATGGCGGAACGCAACCTGCATATCGCCATGCAGATCTCCGAATGGGACGCCTCCATCCTGTTCCTGCGGCCGATCTCGGCGTTGCTCGTCTTCCTGACGCTGTGGTCGGTCCTGTTCGCCCCGACAATGAAATACGTCCGACGGCGCAGCATGCGCGCCAACCAGATCGGCAAGACGGCGGCATGACAAAGCTTTCGCCCTTTCTCGGAGGACCCCCCGTATGGACCCACACGCCGAAAACCAAAGCGCCGAGCCCGCCGATGACATTCTCGCCGCCCTGCGGCGCTGCGGTGTAAGCCTTGCCGCCAGCCTCCCGGACGACTGGGTGACGCCGCTCCTTCGACGCCTCGACCGCGAGCCCGGCATCCGGCACGTGCCGGTCGCGCGCGAAGCGGAGGCCGTGGCTGTGGCCAGCGGCGCCTTCTTCACCGGCGCGCGCCCCCTCGCCATCATGGGCGCGACGGGCCTGTTCACCTGTCTCGGCGAGCTCGCGACACTCAACTTGCGGCACCAGATCCCGCTCCTCATCCTGGCGAGCGAACGCGGCAGCCGCGACGATCACCGGATCTACCAGGAAGTCCAGGGGCGCCGGTTGAAGGAGGTCCTGGCAAGCCTCGACTTCCCGCATTTCCGCATCGCCACGGCGGCCGATGTCGCCGAGCTGCCGGACGCCTATACGTGGTGCCGCATCCAGAAGCGTCCGGTCGTCGGCTTCCTGACGCGCAAGCTCCTGAAGGGGGCCACGACATGAAGCTTCGGGACTGCTTCGCGGAGCTCTATCCGCACAGCCACGAGGTTGTCGTCGTCTGCGCGCTCGGCATGGCCGCCAATGAATGGTGGGAGGTCACGCAATGCGAGAACACCTTCTACATGCACGGCGCGATGGGCTTTGCCTCCTCCTTCGCGCTCGGCATCGCTCTGACCATGCCGGACCGGGAAGTGTGGATCTTCGACGGAGACGGCTCGCTGTGCATGAATCTCGGCACGCTGCTGACAGCCTCCGCGCAAGCGCCCGGCAACCTGAAGCATTTCCTCGTCGACAACCGCTGCTACCAGACGGTGGGTGCCGTGCCGATGGTCGACCGGGAGAAAAGCGACTACGGCCGCATCGCCGAGGGGGCCGGCATTCGCCGCGTCTTCGAGGTGGAGACGATCAGCGCGCTGGCGGCGGCGCTGCCGGAGATCCGGCAGGACGGGCATACCTTCGTCGCTCTGCGGGTGGAGGAGGAGAGCGGGCCGATCCTTGCCCCTCCCCAACCCTATGAGGGCCCGGAGATGAAGTACCGTTTCGCCCGTGCCATGGAGCGGCGCTTCGGAGTGACCGTCTTCAACGCCGAGGGCTATTGATCGCAAGGCGGCTGCCCTCACGGGGCGGCGAGCCTAGCCAGGGCCGCCATTGCTTGCTTCACTCGGCCTCTTCGGCCGCCTCCAGCGGGAAGCGCGCCAGCGTCTCCTTCACCTCCTCGTCGGAGACCTGATCGAAATCGAGGTAATAAGCGCCGATGGCGTAGAAGGGCTCATGCCGTTCCAGGCAGACGATGGTATCCGCCTCGTCCCGCAGCTCCGTGAGGCTGGAGGATGGGGCGACCGGCACGGCAAGCACGAGCTCCCGCGGCTCCTGACGGCGCACCGCCCGCAGAGCGGCTCGCGTCGTCGCCCCGGTGGCGATGCCGTCGTCCACGACGATCGCCACCCTGCCCTTCAATCCCGGATGCGGGCGCTCGCCGAGATAGGCGGCGCGGCGGCGGCGGATCTCCTCCAGCTCGCGATCGCGCACGGCGTCGAAGACCTCTTCGGTGACGCCCGCCAGGCGGATGATGTCCTCGTTGCGCACCACGAGCGGCTCCGGCCCATCGACCAGAGCGCCCATGGCAAGCTCCGGCTGGAAAGGCACGCCGATCTTGCGCACCAGGACCAGGTCGAGAGGGGCGCGGAGCGCCTGCGCAATGCCGGCCGCCACGACGACGCCGCCGCGCGGCAGGGCGAGCACCACCGGCCGCCGCTCGGCATAGTCGGCAAGCGCCTCGGCGAGGCGCTCTCCCGCCTCCTCGCGGTCGTGAAAGCTCATGCCTTTCTCCTCTATCCTGCCTGCAAGCCCGCCGTCGCCGTTTCGCTGTTGCCGGAACGCGCCTCCGCCTCGGCGACGCTGCGCTTGACGGCGACGAAGCTGTCGGGCGTGACGGAAATGGAATCGATGCCGCAATCAACGAGGAAGGCGGCAAATTCCGGCCTATCGCTCGGCGCCTGGCCGCACAGGCCGATCTTGGCGCCGGCCCGGTTGGCGGCGGCGATCACCGTGGCAATCATCCATTCGACCGCCGCGTCCTCCTCGTCGAAAAGCCCGGCGAGCTCCTCCGAGTCGCGGTCGATGCCGAGGGTGAGCTGCGTCAAATCGTTGGAGCCGATGGAGAAGCCGTCGAAGCGCCGGGCGAATTCGCGGGCGAGGATGACGTTGGAGGGAATCTCGCACATGACATAGACCTCAAGCCCGTTCGCACCGCGCCTCAGGCCGTTCTCCGCCATTGCCTCAAACACCCAATCCGCCTCCGCCGGCGAGCGGCAGAAGGGGATCATGACAACGACGTTGGTGAAGCCCATCACCTCGCGCAGATGCCGGATCGCCCGACATTCCAGGGCGAAGCCATCGCGGTAGCGCGGCGAATAATAGCGCGAGGCACCGCGGAAGCCGAGCATCGGGTTCTCCTCCTGCGGCTCGAACTCGGCGCCGCCGAGGAGGCTGGCATATTCGTTGGTCTTGAAATCGCTCATGCGCACGATCACCGGATGCGGGAAGACGCTCGCGGCGATGCGCGCAAGCCCGCGCGCCAGCTCGGTGACGAAATACGCGCCCTTATCGGCATAGCCCCTGGTCAGGGCCTCGATCTCGGCCTTGGCCTCCTCGTCCTTCAGCGTGTCGAAGCGGGTCAGTGCCAGGGGGTGAACCTTGATGGCGTTGGAGATGACGAATTCCATGCGCGCCAGGCCCACGCCGTCGGCCGGCAGACGCCACCAGCGTAGCGCCGCGGCCGGGTTGGCAAGGTTCAGCATCACCTCCGTGCGGGTCTGCGGCAGTCCTTCAAGGTTGACCTCCTCGACGGCGAAATCGGCAATGCCCGCATAGACATGGCCCTCCTCGCCCTCGGCGCAGGAGACGGTCACGTCCTGGCTGTCATGCAAGATGTCGGTGGCGTTGCCGGTGCCGACCACGGCCGGCAAGCCGAGCTCGCGGCTGACGATGGCCGCATGCGAGGTGCGCCCGCCGTGATCTGTGACGATAGCCGCGGCCCGCTTCATCACCGGCACCCAGTCCGGATCGGTGGTGCCGGTGACGAGGACGGCGCCGTCGACGAAGCGATCGATGTCGCGGGCGCTCTCGATGAGACAGACGCGGCCGGCTGCGATCGCCTCGCCGATGGCAAGCCCCTTCGTCAGCTCGCTTCCCTTCTTGCCGAGCCGGTAGGTCCTCAGGGCGCCGTTGGCGGCGCGGCGCGCCTGCACCGTCTCCGGGCGGGCCTGCAGGATAAAAAGCTCGCCGCTGTCGCCGTCGCGCGCCCATTCCATGTCCATCGCCATGCCGCAATGCGCCTCGATCGCCACCGCGTGGCGGGCGAGCGTTAGAATCTCCTCGTCGGAAAGCACGAAAGCGGCCCGCTCGGCGCGCGAGGTCGGCACATTGCGCGTCGGCCCGTCCTCGCCGGTCGCATAGATCAGCTTTTTCGCCTTCGCGCCCTTCTTCTTCTCGATGATGGGAACGAGGCTCGCCTCGGCCAAGAGCGGCTTGAAGACCTGGTAGGCGTCGGGATCGACGCTGCCCTGAACCACGTTCTCGCCGAGCCCCCAGGCGGCATCGATGATCACCACGTCGGGAAAACCGGTCTCCGTGTCGATGGAGAACATCACCCCGGCCCCGCCGGTATCGGCGCGCACCATCTGCTGCACCCCGACCGACAGCGCCACCTTCAGCTGGTCGAAGCCATGCGCCTTGCGGTAGCTGATCGCCCGGTCGGTATAGAGCGAGGCGAAGCAGCGGCGGCAGGCATCGAGCAGCGCCGCCTCGCCAGCGATATTGAGAAAACTCTCCTGCTGGCCGGCGAAGCTCGCTTCCGGCAGATCCTCCGCGGTGGCGCTGGAGCGCACGGCGACAGACAGATCCGGCGTGCCAGCGCGCTCTGAGAGGACACGATAGGCGGCGCGGATCTCCTGCGCCGTCTCGGCCGGCCACTCCCCCTCCACAAAGGCCTGACGCAGATCGCGACCCGCCTGCGCAAGAGAGAGGCGGCCCGCCTCAAGATCGCGAAACGTCGTCTCAAGCAGGTCGCGCAGCCCGTTCGCCTCGACGAAGCGCCAGAAGGCGGCGGATGTGGTGGCAAAGCCCGGCGGGACCTTGATACCGCGCTCGGCAAGGCTTCGCACCATTTCTCCCAGCGAGGCGTTCTTGCCCCCTACCAGCGCAACATCCTGGCGGCTCAAGGCCTCAAAGGGGATCGTCTGCGGCTGCGGCGCCATGGGCCCACTCCTCTTTCTTCGGGCCTAGCGCCCAAGCAATTCCGCGATGGAGCCGCCGGCATGGCAGCGCGCCAGCGCCTCGGCGAGAAGCGGCGCCACGGACAGAACCTTGAGGCGCCCACCGAGCCGGCCCGGATCGATGCGCAAGGGGCTGACGGAATCGGTAACGACAATGCTCGACGCCTGGCGCGCCTCCATGAGGGCCGGCGCTCCCTCGGAGAACAGGCCGTGCGTGGCGGCCAGATGCACCTCTTCCGCCCCATGGGCGCGGCAGGCGGCGGCCATGCGGGCCATGGTCGTGCCGGAGGCGATCATGTCGTCGACGACAATGACGATGCGTCCGGCAACATCGCCGGCAAAGATGTCGCCCGTCACCTTTCCCATGCTGCGCTGCTTGTCCATGAAGGCCTTGGCGACGGGACGGCCGAGCCGCGCCTCCAGGCGCTGGCGGAAGCGCTCGGCCCGCTTCGCGCCGCCGAGATCGGGAGAGGCGACGGCCGCCGGCGCCTCGCCAAGGATGGCGGCGAAATGCTCGGCGAAGAGAAGGTCGGCGTCGAGATGGACGGTGAGGCAGCGGAAGGCGTTCTGGAAGGCGGCGAGATTGTGCGCCTCCAGGGTGAGAAGGGCGTCGGCGCCGACGGTCTCGAAGAGCTCGGCCACGTAGCGGATGGTCACAGGATCGCGCGTCTTGGTCTGCCGGTCCTTGCGGGCATAGGAAAGATAGGGCGCGAGCGCCGTCACCCGCACCGCCCCGGCATCCTTCAGCGTGGCAATGAAGAACAGAAGCCGGCACAGCCGGTCGTTGGCGCTCTGCCCCGCCCCGCCGGCGAGCCCCGCCAGGACGTAGACGTCGCGGCCGCGCACACCCACGAGCGGACGCGTCTTGTGCTCGCCGTCCTCAAAATCGCGCTCCTCATGAGCGGCAAGCTCCAGCCCGACATGGTCCGCAATCGCCTCGCCGAGGCCGCGACTGTCGCCGAGAGCGAAGAGAAGCGGGCCGGCCGCTCCCGGCTTCAAGGGATACCGCGCTCCGCCCCGCGGTCCATGCAGGAGCGGGCGTAGCGCCAGGCCGCCGAGGATCGCCGGTCGTCGCGGGTCCTCGCCGGCGAGCGGCGCGGCAAGGACCTCCACCAGGGCAGGCTCGCCTTCCCGGCTGGCGAAGGCGGCAAGGATCGGCTCGCCAGCGGCGCTGGCGGCCGCGAAGAGGCGGCGCAGCCGCGCTGCGGCGCGGCTGCGGGGCGCGGCCCGCAAGGCGTCGCCCGCGGCGCACGGGCCGAGCAGCGGCGCCAGGGCCTCAGCGCCCGCGGAGAGCACGAAGTCACCGGGTGGATCGGAAGGGCGGAAGATGAACCAGAATTGCTGCGGAACGCCAGCCTCGGCCGGGTCGATCTCCGCCAAGGAGGGCAGGACTTTGCCGCCGCGCCTCTCGCGCCAATGGCCGAGAAGCTCCGAAAGATCACCGCTCTTGGGCTGCGGCGCGTAATCGAGATAATCGAAGAGCCGCCGCAACGCGATCGGAGAGATCGCCAATGTGGTCATCTCTGGCCTCAACTGGCCCGATGCCGGAACCTCATGCTCCAGCAGAAGCCGTCCGGCGGGCGCCGTCAAGAGCGCAGCTGCGTGGAGGCGGCATGGGCCCCTCAGACGCCAAGGCGCGCCAAGGCTTCATCCGCCTTGGCCGCGTAGCGAGCCGCGAGCGGCGGCCAGCGATCGGGTGCCGCCGGCACCGGATCGAGGAGATGGGATAGGCACAGACGGGCGCGCAGGAGCGCCCGCGCGGCCGTATAAAGGCATACAAGCTCCCCGGAAGCCGGCACGCCGAGCCGGGCCTGCACTTCGTCAAGAAGCTGCGGGGCGACCCAATCGGCGCCGAGCATGGCGCATTCCAGGCCGAGAAAGACGATCTCGTCGAGGGAATCGACCTGGCGCAGCTCGTCGCTGAACTCCAGACAGTCGAAGATGACGATGGGCTCGGCCATGCACACATGCTCCGGGCGCAAATCGCCATGACCTTCCACGATCCGCCCGGCGCGCGCCCGCTCCTCAAGAAGCGCGCCCTTGGCAAGCAGCGCCTCGTGCATCCTCTCCGCCAAGAGAAGATGCGGCGTGGCGATGCCGTCATGGAAAGCGGAAAAAACGGCGCGGTCGCTGGCCAGCTCGCGGCCGAAGCGCTCGCGATAGGCCGCTGGGGCAAGCGGGACCGGCGGCTGGTCGGCATAGAAACCGGCGAGCCGCGCCGCCAGCCGCGTCACCATCCGTGGCGACAGTTCGCGGCGGGCGATCAGCCGGTCGAGCATCGAAGCCTCCGGCAGACGCCGCATGACCACCAGAACGTCGACGATCTCGCCTTCGCCGTCGATGGCCAGATGGCCGTCCACCTCGCGGGTGAGGCGGGCGACACCATCGTAGATCTCGCCGGCGAGGCGCCGGTTGAGCGCCACCTCCTTGCGGCAATTCTCTTCGCGGCCAGCGAGCGTGGTGAAATCGAAGCGCTGCGAGGCGACCGGTTTCTTCAGCTTGTAGACCCAATCGCCAGCCAGAAAGACCCAGGACCAGTGTGTCTCCACCACCTCCACCTTCTCCGGCCGCCGATGATAGGCGGCAGGCTGGCTGAGGAAGGCGACCTTCTCGGTGACCCCGACGGGCTCGCGGATATCTCCGCCCGCCGCATCCCCTGCTCTCGTTCGCTGCTCTCGTTCCGCGCCCATGGGCGCAGCTTCAGCGCCGGATGGAAGCCGGTCAATGCCGCTCTGCCGGGCTTGCTGCCGGCCGCCGCGGCGTGGCCGCCCAAGCCGGGCTCAGCGTCACGACGATCTGGCCAAGGATGAGCGGGGTGAGGCTGGCGCCGAAGACCAGCATCCATCCGGCCGCATCCGGCTCCGTCATGCCGAGAAGGCCGGCAAGGCCGGGGAGGTAGACGGCGGCGCCGATGAGCGCGGCGCACAGCGCCAGGGCGCCCCAGACGAAGGGATTTGATGTCACCTCGTTGGAGAAGAAGCCGGCATCGGCCTCGCGCATGTTGAAGACATGCAGGAGTTGGGCAAAGGCGAGCGTCAGGAACGAGATCGTGAGCGCTTCCTCCTCCGATCTGGCGAAGACGGTGAGCGCCAGGAGGAAGGCGCCGAGCGTCGTCACGGTGATGATGGCGGCGAAGAGGGCGATCGATATCCAGCGCCGACGCCCCAGGATCGGCTCGCTCGGGTCGCGCGGCGGGCGGCGCATGGCATTCGGGTCGCCCTCGCCGACGCCGAGCGCGAAGGCCGGGAAGACGTCGGTGACGAGATTGAGAAACAGAATCTGCAGCGGCAGGAGCGGCAGAGGCAGGCCGGCGAGCGTGGCGACGCCGATGATGGCAATCTCGCTGAGATTGCACGACATCAGATAGACGACGAATTTGCGGATATTGCCGAAGATGATGCGGCCCTGGCGCATGGCGGCGACAATGGAGGGGAAGGCGTCGTCGCGCAGCACCATGTCGGCGGCCTCGCGCG
This sequence comes from Afifella pfennigii DSM 17143, assembly GCF_000688515.1. Lineage (GTDB taxonomy): Bacteria > Pseudomonadota > Alphaproteobacteria > Rhizobiales > Afifellaceae > Afifella > Afifella pfennigii. The sequence goes on from NZ_JHZK01000014.1 coordinate 30,360, forward strand.
CCACCTCGGTGCCGCGCTGGCCCATGGCGATGCCGATATCGGCCTGCCTGAGCGCTGGGGCGTCGTTGACGCCGTCGCCGGTCATGGCGACGACCTCGCCGCTCGCCTGATGCAGCGCCACGATGTTCAGCTTCATTTCAGGACTGACGCGAGCGAAGATCGCCGTATGGAGGATGCGCCGGCGTTCATCCTCGCCGAGATTCTCAAGCGCGGCGAGCGCGCCGGCCTCCACGGGCTGGCTCTCATGGCCCGGAAGGCCGATCTCGCGGGCGACCGCCTTGGCCGTGCCGGCATGGTCGCCGGTCAGCATCACCACCCGCACGCCTGCCCGGCGGCAATCGGCGAGCGCCTCGGCGACGTCCGGCCGGGGCGGGTCGAGAAGCCCGACGAGGCCGATGAGGGTGAGGCCCGTATAAGGCTCTTCCTGCGACGAGGCGGCACGCCTTTGCGCCACGCCGAGGACACGCAGGCCCTCACCGGTCAGTTCCTCGTTGCGGGCGAGCCAGGCGCGTCTTCCCGCTTCGTCGAGCGGGGTCTCGCCGGCCGGCGTCAGGAGGCGATCGCTGGCGGCGATGACGGCTTCCGGCGCGCCCTTCACGGCGAGAAGATACGTCCCCGCCTCGCCGTGGAAGGTCGCCATCATGCGCGTCTCCTGGCTGAAAGCCTCCTCGCGCGCCTCCGGCAGCTCTTGCAGGAGCCCCGGGCGGTCGAGCCCGGCCGCCGCGCCGGCCCGCAACAGGGCAACTTCCATCGGATCACCGAGCGCGGCCTCCTGCGCTTCTCCCTCCCGTGGCAGGCGCGCCTCGTTGCACAGGGTGGCGGCGCGCAGAGCGGCGCGGAGCCCCTGCGGCAGCGCCTCGCCAGCCACGGGCTCACCATCCAGCGTGAAGATTGGCTTTGCACCCGGCTTCATGGAAGCGAGGCGGACATCGCCATCGGCCAGCGCCAGGCGCACCACCGCCATGCGGTTCTGCGTTAGGGTGCCGGTCTTGTCGGTGAGGATGACGGTGGTGGCGCCCAGCGTCTCCACGGCGGAGAGTGTCTCAATCAGCGCGTTGCGGCGGGCCATGCGCCACATGCCGCGGGCGAGCGCCACGGTGGCGACGATGGGCAGGCCCTCCGGCACGGCGGCGACGGCGAGCGCCACGGCGGTCTTCAGCATCACCGCCCAATCCTGGCCGCCGAATATGCCGGCAAGGCCGATGAAGGCCGTCAGCGCCAGCGTCAGCCAGATCACCTGGCCACCGAGCCGGTCGAGGCGCTTTTCCAGCGGCGAGGCCTCGTCCTCGGCCACTTCGGCGAGCGCGGCGATGCGGCCGAGCTCGCTTGCCATACCGGTGCCGACGACGACGCCAAGGCCGAGGCCGCGGGTGACCGCCGTGCCTTTGAAAACCATGCTGGCGCGCTCGGCGAGCGGCGCGTTCTCAGCGACCGGCTCCGTCGCCTTGTCCACCGGCACCGATTCACCCGTCAGCATGGATTCGTCGCAAGTCAGGGCGGCGCTTTCCACAAGGCGTAGATCGGCCGGCACCACGTCGCCCGCCTTCAGCACGACGATATCGCCCGGCACGATGTCGTCGGCCGACAGCCAGCGCTCCACGCCGTCCCGGCGCACGCTCGCATGGATCTTCGCCAGGCGCCTCAGCGCCTCCATGGAGCGCACCGCCCGCATCTCGGTGAAGAAGCCGATGGCGGTGTTGATGACAAGAACGACGGCGATAGCTGCGCCTTCCGCCCAGTCGCCGAGGACGAAGGAAAGCAGCGCGGCCGCCGCCAGGAGGTAGACGATAAGGCTGGTGAGCTGGGCACGCAGGATCGCCCAGAGGCTGCGCTTGTCGGCAAGGCTCAGCCGGTTGGGCCCGAAGCGGGCGCGCCGGCGCATCACTTCCGCCTCGCTCAGGCCGCGTTCGGCCTCGACCGCGAGTTCCTGAAGCACGGCTTCCTTCGGCCTTGCATGGGCGCCGTCCATCGTCGCGGCCTCTTCCTCATTTATCGGCGCCTGACTACTCCCGGGCGCCGCCCGATCATAGCTTGCGCGGCGCCGCTCTTCGTGGAGAAGTCCGGCGAAAGGGGTTCGGAGCCTAAGACGTGCTGCTTGATACCTTGATGAGCGCCCGCGATCTCGGCCGCCTCAACCATATCGCCGCAATCCTGATGCGCTTCGGTTTCGGCGACACGGTGCGGCGGCTCGGCATGAGCAACGCGCTGAAAAGCGCCGGGGAGCTCCTCAACTGGGAGGAGGCGGCCGAGCTTGCCACGCTGGAGCCGCCGCAGCGGGTGCGGCGGGCGATGGAGGAGATGGGGCCGAGCTTCGTCAAGCTCGGCCAGATCCTCTCCACCCGCGTCGACCTCTTTCCCGCCGAATACATCGCCGAGTTCGAGAAGCTGCAGGACCGGGCGCCGCCGGTGCCCTTCGCCGAGATCAGGGCGCAGGTGGAGGAGGATGTCGGCGGCTCGCTGGAGGAGATTTTCGCCAAGGTGGAGGAAGAGGCGCTCGCCGCCGCCTCCATCGCGCAGGTGCACCGGGCCAGGTTGAAGAGCGGCGAGGAGGTCGTCCTGAAGGTCCGCCGGCCCGGCATCCGCGCCATCGTGGAGGCGGATCTGCGCCTTCTGATGCGGCTTGCCGAGATCGCCGAGGAGGAGGTGAAGGAGCTGCGGCGCTACCGGCCGCGCGAGATCGCCGCGGAATTTTCCCGCTCCATGCGCCTGGAGCTCGACCTTGCCGCCGAATGCCGGCACGCGGAACGGGTGGCGGCGAACTTCAAGGACGATGCCGATATCGGCGTGCCCAAGGTCTATTGGGACTGGACCTGCGAGCAGCTCAACGTCCAGGAATTTATCGACGGCATCCCCGGCCGCGACCTGGAGAGGGTCGACCGGGCCGGACTCGACCGCAAGGTGATCGCCGAGCGGGGCGCGGACGCTGTCTTGAAGATGATCTTTCAGGACGGCTTCTTCCATGCCGACCCGCATCCGGGCAACGTCTTCTACCTTCCTGGCAACCGCATCGTCTTCGTCGATTTCGGCATGGTCGGGCGGCTGACCGCGCAGCGCCAGCACCAGCTCGTGGAAGTGCTGACGGCGGTCGTCCAGCGGCGGGCTAGGCCGGCGGTGCACAACCTTCTCCTATGGGCCGACGAGGACGAGGAGATCGACGAGGCGGCGCTGACGCGCGACGTGGAAGCCTTCATCGACCGGGTGCACGCCACGCCGCTTAAGGCCTTCAACCTGCCGCAGGTCGTCACCGAATGGATCGCGGTGATGCGCGGCCACGACCTCGTTCTGCCGCCCGATCTGTCGATGCTTATCAAAGCCTTCCTGTCGCTAGAAGGCATGGCGCGGCAGCTCGACCCCGATTTCGACGTGATGGAGGCGACCAAGCCCTATCTGGAGCGTGCCGCGCTCGCCTATTACGCGCCCACCGCCGTCCTTAGCCGCAGCCGCGAGGAGATCGCCGGCCTCGCCGAACTCATGGCGAGCCTGCCGGGCGATGTCGCCGCCTTCATGCGCTCCACGCGCAAGAAGGGCATCGAGCTGAAGGTCGATATCGAGCGCACGGAGCGGCTCATCCAACATTTCGATCGCGCCCTCAGCCGCCTGACCCTCGGCATCCTGATCGCCGCCGTGGTCATCGGCTCCTCGATCGTCATGACCGCGGCCGGCGGGCAGACGCCGATCGGCCTTTCCTTCTTCGCCATGCTCGGCTTCGTCGCCGCCGTCGCCGGTAGCGTGTGGATGATCATCTCCATGTGGCGAAGGCGCTGAAGCGCCCGCCCGCCGGCGCCAACCCTATTTGCCACCGAAGAGCGCCTTGAAGCGCTTCTTCAGCATGCGCCACACCAGCGCGAAAAGATTAAGCTCGCCCGCCGGCGCGGCCCCCGTCTTCGTCTCGGCGGGCCTGGCAGAGGCCGCCGGCGCCTCCGGCGACGCAGCCTCGCCGCTGCCGGCTCCGGCGCTGTTTCCGGCAGCGCTCTCGGCAAGCTGCGCCTCCAGATTGCCGGTGAACTCCTCGGTGATCTGATCGGCGATGGCATCGACGATGCCGCCGCGGGCAAACTGGGCGAGCGAGCCGGAAAGCGGGTAGTCGACGGAGACCCTCACCCGCGTCGCGGCGCCGCCATCGGCCTCCTCCAGCACATAGACGACCGTGGCCTTGGCGCGCGAGGCATGGCTCTTGTCCATGCCCTTGCCCTCGATGGTGCCGGTGAAGTTCTCCGGGTCGGGCGCGATATCGGCCTCGCCGGCGAAATTGGCGCGCACCGGGCCGAGCTTGACGGTCATCTGGCCCTTGGCCTGGGTCGAGCTCGCCTGCTCCGTCAGCGAGGCGCCGGGGATGCAGCCGACGATCTCAGGCAAATCCTGGAAGCGCTCCCAGACGAGGCTTCTATCATGGGCGACGGTGAATTCCTGGTCGATCTTTGGCATGAGCTCTCGCCTATTCGTTGCGGTGCGGCCGCGGCCCGCCGGGGGCCGCGCCGGCGGTCAGGGCATGTAGCTCGGCAGCCACAAGACGAGCGACGGCATGGCAATCATCAGGGCCATGAGCAGGATGTTGATGAGGATGAAGGGCAGCGCCGCCCCGTAGATGTCGACCATGGTGGTGCCCGGCGGGGCGACGCCTTTCATGACGAAGAGCGACAGGCCGAAGGGCGGCGTGATCGTCGCCATCTCCAGGTTCACCATCATGATGATGCCGAACCAGATCGGATCCCAGCCCATGTGATGGACGATGGGCAGGAAGATCGGCAGGGTGACGAGCACGATCGAGGTCTGCTCGATGAACATGCCGAGGAAGACCACGATGAGCTGCATGAAGATGAGCAGAATGATCGGATGCACCGGCAGGTCGGTGGCAAAGCCGGTGATCGCCGTGGTCACGCCGGAAAAGGACAGAAGCTGGCTGAACCCCGCCGAGCCCGTCAGGATGATGAGGATCATCACCGAAAGCTGGGTCGCCTGGCCAACGCCGGCGCGCAGAAGCTTCCAGTTGAGCTTGCCGTAAAGCGCGGCGAGGACGAAGGTCAGGAAAGTGCCGATGGCGGCCGCTTCCGTCGGCGTCGCCCAGCCGAAGAAGATGAGCCAGATCACCATCACCACGATGGAGACCGGGCGATTGGACCGCCGGCGGCGATTGCCAATGCCGTCGCCGACGCGCTCGGCGTGCCGGTCTCTGAGACCCCGCTCAACGGCAACGCCATCTGGCGGTTGGCCCGGCCGATCCGGGAGGGCGGCTAAAGCCCTCCCGGATCGGCCGGGCGGTCGGCGCCACCGCGCTGCGGGCAGCCTTAAGAATTGAGGAGCTTCTGGTAGAGCTCCGGATCGGTCGCGCCCTCGGTTCCGAAGAGAAGCACGCGCGAGGATTTATCGAGGCCGAGCGCAGCGCGCATCGCCTCGTCCGCAAGGGCGGCCTGCAGGCCGGCAAGGCCCGCCGTGCCCGATTCGCCAATCGTCAGCGAAGGGTCGCCGCCCTCACCCCCCGCCAGCGTCTTCAGCGCCGCGACCGCCGCCTCGTCGGGGATGTCGAGGTAGAAATCGGCGCATTTTTCCAGGATTTCCCAGGCAGCCAGCGAAGGCTCGTAGCATTCCAGCATGGCCATGACAGTGCTTTCGCCGGCCTCAATCGCGGTGCGCTCATCCCGCGCCGCGCTCGCCTGCAGGCAGGTTGCCCGGGTCGGCTCCACGACGACGAGGCAGGGCCGATTGCTGCCGAAACGGTCGAAGAAATGCCCGGCGACGACGGCAGCCAGCCCGCCGACACCACCCTGGACGAAGACATGGGTGAAGCCTTGCGGCGCCGCCTCGTCGATCTCCGCCATCATGATCGAATAGCCCTGCATGACAGTGCCGGGAATGTCGCGGTAGCCCTCCCAGGAAAAGTCGGAGACCGTGACCCAACCCTCTGCGGCAGCCGTCTCGTTCGCCTCCACGATCGATTGGTCGTAATTGCCCGGCGTGCGGCGGATCTCCGCGCCGAAAGCGGCGATCGCCTTCTCGCGGCCCTCAGAGACATGGGCATGCAGGAAGATCACGCAGCGGCAGCCGAACATCTGCGCGCCGGCGGCGACCGAGCGGCCGTGATTGCCGTCCGTGGCGCAGGAAACGGTGAGCTCGGCGGCGATCGCCTTCGCCTCGTCGGTCAGAAGCTCGGCGGGGGCAACCTTGCGACCGAGCCGCTTCTGCACATGCTCGTGCACCAGCCTGGCGACGGCATAGGCGCCGCCCAGCGCCTTGAAGCTGGAGAGCCCGTAACGCTGGCCCTCGTCCTTCAGATGGATGGCGCCGACACCGAGCTTGTCGGCCAGGCCCGGCAGCGCCACCAGCGGCGTCGGGGCGTAGATCGGAAAGGCCGGCAGGAAGCGGCGCACCTCGGCCGCGCCGGGGGCGCCGACGATGTTCCGCTCCTTCTCGCTGAGGGGCGTTCCGAGCTTGGCCGAACGGTTGCTGACAAGTTGCATGGCATCATCCATCGTCATTGCGTATGCCGCCGCGTGAGCGCCGGGACGCGTTGGGGGGGAAAGAAAGGGGGAATCTGTCGCTTCTAACGCCGTTCAGGGCCGGTTGCGGGCCTCCAGCGCCTGCAGGACGTCGGCGGCGGAGCCGGCGAGCAGGTCGACATGTTGGCGCATCAGCCGGTGCGCCGCTTCCTCGTCGCCTGCCTCGATGGCGTCGACGATGCGGGCATGCTCGACGACCGAATTCTGCATGCGGCGGGGCTGAAACGTGATGTGTCGGCGATAGACGTTGATGCGGTTGCGCAGCTTGCGGCATTCCTCGGCGAGGAAATTGTTCCCCGAAGCGGCGTAAATCACCTCATGCAGCCGGTTGTTGGCGGCATAAAAGCCGTGATGATCCCCGGCATTGGCGCGCTCGTCGCACGCCTCGTTGAAACGGCGCATCTCGGCGATCTCGTCCGGCATGGCGCGCCGCGCGCACAGGCGGGCCGAAAGGCCCTCGAATTCCGCCATGACCTGGAACATCTCTATCAGCTCGGCGACCGTCAGCCGCTTCACCGTGGCACCGTGGTTGCGCCGGATTTCCAGGAGGCCGCTGGAGGCGAGCTGCCGCAGCGCCTCGCGCACCGGCGTGCGCGAAACGCTGAAGCGGCGCGCCAGCGTCTGCTCGTCGAGCCGGTCGCCAGGCTTCAGGACGTTATTGAGGATATCGTCTTCAAGAATGCGGACGAGGTGGGCCGAAGACGGTTTTCGGCCACCCTTTTCGACCTCTGGCTTTGATTCTGTCTGGGCTTCAGCCATGTCGACCTGTCTATCCCGGCACTCCGCAAGGGTCGAGACCTGAAGTTAGCAGGGCACAGATCCGGCGCACTATTGATGGTCCATGGTGATAACCAGCGCCATGCTCTGCTTATCGCTTTCGTTGATCGTGTAATGCGGGTCGCCCGGCTCAAACAGGACCGACTGCCCCTTGGTGAGCGTGAAGCGCTCCTTGCCCGTGTCGAAGGTCAGCTCGCCCTCCAGGATATAGAAGACCTGCGACCAGTGATCGTGATGGTGCAGCTCGCCGCCGCCACCCTTCGGCGCCTTGGAGAGCTGCACGCTGAAGCCGCGCTTGAAGGGAACGATGTCGAGGACGTTGAGGCCGCCGAAATGGTTCGGCGGCGTGACGCCTTGCGCATCGCCGTTCTTCCAGATCTGCATGTCGTGTTTCCTTTTGGCGTCGAGGGATCAGGAGATGTAGGCCATGTACGGGCTGATGACGCTGCGCACCGGCACCTGAACGAGGGTCGGCGTGCCGCTTGCGGCGGCCTCGCCAATGGCGGCCGTCAGAGAGAGCGGATCGGCGCAGACCACAATCGTCTGTGGCGATGAGATCATCACGGACGGAAGCGACGGCGTCGGCCAGACCTTCGACCCCGCCACTGGAGAGGCGATCGCCGAATTCGCCCGCGGCGGCGAGCGCGAGGTCGAGCTCGCCGTTGGCGCGGCCAGGAAGGCCTTCGAGGAAGGCCCGTGGAACCGCATGCGGCCTTTCGAGCGCGGCCGTATCCTGCAGCGCATCGGCGAGGTGATCCTAAGCCGGCGCGAGGAGATCGCCCGCAAGGAGAGCGCCGACAGCGGCAAGCCGATGCGCGATGCCTATTGGGAGGTCGATTGCGCGGCGCGCTTCTTCGAGTTCTACGGCGGTTTCGTCGACAAGATGCAAGGCAGCTCGATCCCGCTCGGGCCCGATTGGACGGACTTCACCGTCAAGGAGCCGATCGGCGTCAGCCTGCACGTGATCCCCTGGAACTATCCCTTCCAGCTGATTGCCCGCGGCGTGGCCCCGGCGCTGGCGGCCGGATGCGCGGTCATCATTAAGCCCTCCACGGAGACGCCGGTCACCGCCTACGAATTCGTCAAGGCCTGCCAGGAAGCCGGTCTGCCGAGCGGGCTGGTCAACCTCGTCAACGGGCGCGGCTCCGTCGCCGGCGATCTTCTGGCGCGCCATAAGGGCGTCGACCAGATCACCTTTACCGGCTCCGTGCCGACCGGCGAGCGCGTCCTCAACGCGGCCGCCTCGCACGCCATCCCCTGTTCCATGGAGCTTGGCGGCAAGTCTCCGCAGATCCTCTTCGCCGATGCCGAGATGGAGAAGGTTCTGCCGATCATCGCCGGCGGCTTCCTCACCCATTGCGGCCAGGTCTGCAACGCCGGCACGCGGCTCCTGGTGGAGCGCTCAGCCCATAACGAGGTGGTCGACAGGCTGCACGCCCAAATCCGCGAGCTCAGCATCGGCGCCGGCATCGACGATCCGGACATGGGTCCCTTGATCAGCAAGGGGCACCGCGAGGAGGTGGAGCGCTATTACGAGCTGGCTGCGCAGGAAGGCGAGCTTCTCCTCGGCGCGGAGACGCCGTCCGATCCGCGCTATGCGCAAGGCGCCTTTGTGCGCCCGGCGCTCGTCGTCGGGGCGAGCAACGACGCCCGCATAGCCCGCGAGGAGATTTTTGGCCCGGCGCTGACGGTAATCGCCTTCGACAGCGCCGAGGAGGCGTTGCGGCTCGCCAACGATTCGCCCTTCGGGCTCGTCGCCGGCGTCCACACCACCAACATCAACGCCGCGCTGGCGCTGTCGCAGCGGCTGCGCGCCGGCCAGGTGTGGATCAACTCCTTCGCCGTCGGCCTCGACGTGGAGTTCCCCTTCGGCGGCTACAAGCTTTCCGGCTTCGGTCGCGAGAAGGGGCTGGAGGCGCTCGCCGCTTATCAGCAGGTGAAGAACGTCGCCATCCACCATCCGATGCCGGCCGCATAAGGCGGCAGGGCGGCTGCGTGAGGCTTGTCAGCCGCACCAGCCGCCGCGCCTGCCGTTCCAGCGCCGCGCCAGGCCCTCGTCGACGAGCACGTCTCCGAGGGAGCGCCCCTCGCGCACGAGCAGGCGTAACTGTCGTCCATAGACATCGCGGTCGCGGCCAAATCCCGCGACCACCTCGAACGGCCCTTCGTTGACGAGCTCGACGAGCCGGGACGTCGCCCTCAGTCCCCGTTCGCGTTCGCTGGCGCATTCGGGACTGAAGATTTCGGGCGTGTCGATGCCAAGAAGGCGAATGCGCTCGCCGCGATAGCGAATGGTGTCGCCGTCGAGAACGCAGCTCGGCTGACGCTTGCCGCGGCAGACGGCGAAATCCTCGCTGACGAGAAGCCCCGGAGGTCGCGCTTCCAGCGTAACGAGGAGCGCGGCGATAGCGGAACCGGCGATGAGCAGCACCAGCGGTAGAAAGGCCGAAACCCGCCGATTGCGGTGCGTGTGCGGCCGCCGCGGCGCGGATCTGCCTCTGCTCGTGCCGCGGCGAAACGAAATGACCGCGCCCATGACCGCCTCTCCCGTCACCCTGGGTAGGCGAATCTTCCGAGCAAGCCGAAGCGCGACCAGCGCCTTCGGCCGATTTGGATAAGGCGGGGTAAACGCAGCGCTCGGCGAGGCCTTGGCGGCCGCCGCTATTTGCGGCGCTTCTTCACCACTTCCTTGCGCAGCTTGCGCACGGCGAACCAGACCAGCGCCACGACGAAGGGCACGGCAAGGCCGGTGGCCAGGCCGACATTGATGGGCGCGCCGGCCGTCTCGGCGGCCTTGAAGACATAGCCGACGAGACCGACGGCGTAATAGCTGATCGCCACCACCGAAAGGCCCTCGACCGTCTGCTGCAGCTTCAGCTGCATGCGGGCGCGCTCGTTCATGGAGTTAAGCACGTCCTGGTTCTGCTCCTCCAGCTCCACCTCCACGCGGGCGCGCAACAACGAACCGATGCGCGCCGCCCGCTGGGCAAGCTGCTCCTGGCGCTCATGGGTAGATTCGCAGGTCGCCATGGCCGGCCCCATGCGCCGCTCCAGGAAGCCGTCGATGGTCAGAAGCTCGCCGGTGCGCTCCAGGCGCAGATCGATAAGCCGCTGCTTGACCAGGCCGTAGTAAGCGCGCGAGGCACCGAAACGGTAGGAGGTGCGCGCCGCGATGCTCTCAATGTCGGCGGAAAGCTGCGACAGGCGGCCGAGAAGCTCCGCATCGCTGGTCTTGTCCTCGCGGTCCGCCATGCGCGTGGAGATGTCGGCGAGCGCCTCGTCGACGCCTCTGAGGCAGGGATTGATCTCCTGGGCGATCGGCAGGGCAAGAAGGGCGAAGGCGCGATAGGTGTTGAGCTCGATAAGACGCTGCACCGTGCGTCCGGCATGCGGCGCGTCGAGCCCCTGATCCTTGATGAGGATGCGGGTGAAGTGGTCCGCATGCAGGCGAAAATCGGCCCAGACGCGCGCCTTACCGCCGGCGATGATATTGCCGATAAGCGGGTTGCCGTTGAAATATTGGAGCGAGATCTCCTCCGCGTCGGGCAGCTCCATATCGGCCGGGACGAGCGCCAGATGCACCGCCGAGAGCACCTCTCCCGGCACCTCCGCCAGCCAGTCCGCCGGCAGTTCCTCAATCACCGTCTCCGCGAAGGGGTTGGTGAAACGGGCGCGGCGGAAGAAGGTATAGGAGCAGAACTCGGTATGGCGCTCCCACTTGACCGTGAGGCCGCCAAGCTCGGTGGTGTGGTGCTTGGCCCCCTCCGCCGGCGCCGTGCCGCCGAGGCGGGCGCAGAGCTTCGCCAGATGCTCGCGGTCGACCTCCATCGCCTTCTCGCCAGAAAGGTTGGCGAAATTCGATATGCGCAGCGGCGCGCGCAACGGCTCGGAAGGGCGCGCATGCAGCTCGCGGACAAGAAGCTCGCGCTGCGAATGCTCGCGGAAGGGCGGTATGCTCATCTTTCGTTGTTCTCCTTAGAGCCACGCGCCAAGTCGAGGCGTTGATGCGATAGAGGAGCGATGTAGGACATTCAATGGGAAGTGGCAGTGCGACGCGCTGTGCCTTGCCTTATCCTTTCGGCCAGCGCCTCGATCGTCCGATTAAACAGGGACCTTCCGCCAGGCCGCCAGCCAAGCGCTTCAAGGCGCGGGCAGCGCATCGCCGCCACGGCGCTGCTATCGCCTTCTAGCGGAACGGGCCCCGGCCGGCCGAGCGCCTTTCTGAGCGCGGCGACGATCTCGGCGTTGGTGAGGAGAATATCTGAGCAGTTGAAGGTGTTTGCGGCAAGGCTTGCGAAAGATGATTCAAAGAGGAGGCGAGCCGCCGCGCCGACATCCTCGCCATGCACTTCCGTCGCGGCACGCGGCTTAACTTCAAGATTCTCTTCAAGGATTTGCAGGGCGATCCTGAACCATTTCGTTCGCTCCAGAGGCTCCACCAGACCGTAAACCCCAGTGACGCGCAGGCAGGCACCGACAAAGCCGGCCGGCGCCTCGTCGCCGGGCTGAGACAAGGCGGGCGCGGCAAGCGGCGTGGCATCGGCCGCTTGCGGCACCAGCGGCGCGGCGGCGAGCGGCGGCGGGACGGACATCTCCGCCAGGGCCGTCTCCACGTCAAGCTTCGCCCTGCCGTACTCAGTATCGGGCTCTGGAGGGGTATCCTCGTGCAGCGGCCCCTTCTGGCTTCCGTAGACGGCGCGGCTTGAAAGGAACAGCGCGCGCTCCACGCCGGCCCGCTTCGCCGCCGCCAGGAAGGCCAGCGAAGCGTCGACATTGGCGCGGCGGAAGCCGGCAAGGTTGTCGCCCTCCCCGCCCCGGTAGCGACCGGGCACATGCTGGAAGGCGGCATGGACGACATGGGTGACGCCATCAAGGGCCGGGCCGAAATCGGCCTTTGGATCGAGCGTGAAGGGCACCCAGGAATGCGCGAAGGCGAAGCGGCCATTGGGCGGCCTCCTGCGCGAGGCGATGCGGACGCGATAGCCGCTTTCCGCCAGATGGCGGGCGACGAGCTGGCCGACGATGCCGGTGCCGCCGGTGACGAGGACGAGGGGGGACTGCGGCTCTTCGCTCATGCCGCCTTGTGCGGCGTGTCGAGGCTTTCGGGCAGCGCCCCGCCCTCCAGCACCGACCACCACAGATCGATGAGCGGCGCCAGCTCGGCGCGCCTTGGGTGATCCTCCTGCCAGGGCTTTTCGTACTGGTAATGCAGGATCTTCATCGCCGGCCAGTGCCACAGACCCGGCAGGCGGAAATAGACATACTGGAGGACGTTGTAGGTGTAGGGCAGGCCGTGCCAGTCGGGAAAGAAGCTCTGCAGGAAGGTCTGGTCGGTGCGCGGCCAGAACGCCTGCGGCCGATCGAGCTCAGCCAGCATGGCGGCATAGGAGCGCTTGTCGGGACGGGCGACGAAGACGCCGGAATTGAGCCGGTGAAAGCCGTCGAGCGCGTCGTAGACGTTGGGCGCGGCGGAAAATTCCGGATAGCCGAAGAGGCGGTCGCAGTTCTTGAGGAAGATGGCATCGGCGTCGACGAAGACGATACGCTCATAGCCCTCCAGCTCCCAGACGCGCAGCTTGGCGAAGTTCATCAAAGGGTCGTGGAAGGCCGGCTTGTCGCCGCGGGTGAAGGGCGCTGCCGCATGCTGCTTCTCACGCGTGTGCCGCTCACGGAAGGCTTCGGAGACTTCCGGGGGCTTAACGGGGACGATCTCGGCGCCCTCGCCTTCCAGCTCGTCAAGGCCGGCAAGCCCGGCCGGCGCCAGCACCAGGAGCGGCGCCGCCGAGCCCGTCAGCCGCAGCGAGCGGGCCAGCGCCCGCGCGCCGATGAGATAATCAGCGTTGGCGACCAGGGTCGCATAGGCCGCCTCGGCCATGCCAGCAATCCTGCCTGCTCAGGACACCGCCGTCAGCCTGGGCGAACCCGGTTGGACGTTGATGGCCGCGTTGCGCTCCTTGGTCCAGCCGGAGACGCAGGGAATGCGGGTCTTGTCGATGCGGTAGGCGTATTTGCGCGCCACATCGATGACCTCCGTCAAGAGCCCCTCCTCCAGGCGGATGGGGTCGAGGCCGAGGGCGAGAAACTGCTTGTTGCAAACGGAAAGCTCGTTCTCGTCGGCTTCTTTGCGCGGATTGGGCTGACAGGCGACCTTCGCGCCGGTCATCTTCGCCACCAGCTCGGCGAGATCGCGCACCCGGTGCGTCTCCGTCGCCTGGTTGAAGATCTTCACGCGCTCGCCGGCCTCCGGCGGGCTCTTCAGCGCCAGTTCAATGCAGCGCACCGAATCCTGGATATGGATAAAGGCTCGTGTCTGGCCGCCCGTGCCGTGCACGGTGAGCGGATAGCCGACGGCGGCTTGGATGAGGAAGCGGTTCAGCACGGTGCCGTAATCGCCGTCATAGTCGAAGCGGTTGATGAGCTGCTCGTGCATCTTCGTCTCGGCGGTATTGGTGCCCCAGACGATGCCCTGATGCAGGTCGGTGATGCGCAGGCTGTCATTCTTGGCATAGAACTGGAAAAGCAGCTGATCCAGACACTTGGTCATGTGATAGACGGAGCCCGGATTGGCCGGATAGAGGATCTCGCGCTCCTCCACGGCGCCTTCGTCGGTCTTGATGCCGACTGGCAGATAGCCCTCCGGAATGGTGGCACGCACGGTGCCGTAGCCATAGACGCCCATCGTGCCGAGGTGGACGAGATGGGCGTCGAGGTCGGCGGCCACCATGGCGTTGAGCACGTTGTGGGTGGCGCTGACATTGTTGTCGACGGTGTAGCTCTTGTGGCGGTCGGACTTCATCGAATAGGGCGCCGCGCGCTGCTCGGCGAAGTGGATGATCGCCGCCGGTCGCTCTTCGGCAAGCCAGTTCTTGAAGCGCTCGTATTCCCTGGCAACGTCGATGAGATGGAAGCGCAGATGGATGCCCGTCAGCTCGCGCCAGACGCGGCAGCGCTCCTGAATGGAATCCATCGGCGTCAGCGATTGAACGCCAAGCTCGGTATCGATCCAGCGGCGGCTGAGATTGTCGACGATGTGAACCTCGTGACCCGCTTGCGACAAATGCAGGACGGTCGGCCAGCCGACGAAGCCGTCGCCTCCGAGTACCGCGATCTTCATAGCAATCTCCGCTTACTGCGCTTCGTGACGATCATGTCACACTATGGATGGAAGATGACAGTCCCATGCCGGCGGCAAGGGAGTTGAAACGGCGCGGCTGCGGCAAAGCGCCTCGCTCGCTCATTCGTCCGCGTCCCTTGCCTCAACCACCTCGACGCCCTCATCGACCTCGTTGGAGGGGAAGAGAACGACCAGGTCGCCTTCGGCAAGACCGCCCCGTATCTCCGCGACGTCCGCCCCGAGGGCGCCGAGCGTGACGTCGGCGAGATGCGCCGTGCCGTCCTCGACACGGTAGACGGCCCAGCCGGTATCGCGCCGGAAGAGAGCGCCGACCGGCACGACGAGCACATCCTGACGCTCGTCGACGGTGATGCGCGCGCGCACTTCATAGCCGTGGCCGAGGCGCTTCCAGGCCGCCAGCTCGCCCGCCGGATCGATGAGAACGTTGGCGCGCTGCTCCTCGATGCCGAGGGCCGAGACTTCGGTCTCGGCGACAGGCTCCACCAGGCGCACGCTACCCGGGAGCGGATCCGGCATGCCCCAGTCGATGATGGACGCGGCATATCCGGGGGCGATGCGCACGGCATCCTGCGACAGGAAATCGGCGACTACCTCCAGGCGGTTCGGATCGCCGATGTCGAGGATGGCATCGCCGGGGGCCACCGGGCGGCTGCTCTTTTCCGGGATTCTCAGGACCACGCCGGAGACGGGCGCACGCAGGGCTAGCACGGCCGGGGGCGGATCGTCGGTGGCGCTGCCATTGGCGGCCGGCTCGTAAACCTCGTCAAGCAACGTGCGGCTCGCCGTCAGCTCCGCCTCGCGCACAGAGACGGCGGCAATCGCGGCCGCCAGCGCCGCCTCGGTTGCGCGCATTTCGCGCTGGGCGATATCGAACGCACTCTCCGACGCGGCGCCGCGCAGGGCGAGCCGCTCCTGGCGATCGAAATCCCGCTTGGCGTTCTCCGCCAGGGCGCGGGCGCGCTCCTCTTCCGCTTCGGCCGCCGCCACCGCCGCCTCGGCGGCGCGCACCTTCGCCTCCTGCTCCTGACGGCTGCGGATGTCCAGAAGCTCCGGCGTTACCGGCACGATGCGGGCAACGACCGTCTCGCCCGCCTCCACCTTATCACCGACCTCCAGCTCGATGCGCTGCAGATGCCCGCGCGCAGGGGCGGTCATGGCGTAGACGTCGCGGTAGCGCGCCTTGCCCTCGTCGACGACCTCCACCTTGACCGTGCCGCGCGCGATCGTCGTCAGTTCCACGGCCACCGGCCGGGGGGCAATGGCCCAGGCGAGCCACGCGGCAAGGCCGACAAGGACAAGCAGCGCCAGCAGCCATTTGATCCAGCTCTTGCGCATCATCACTCCCGCGTCTTCAAGACGCCGACGAGATCGAGCCGGCGAATGCGCCAGGCGACGACAAGCGCCGACAGCGCCACCGTGACCACCACGACGGCGACGGAGATACCATAGGTCTGGGAGGAAACGACGAGCGGCACAGAATAGAACTCGGTGGAGAAAGCGGACGAGAAATAGGCCGCGCCCCAATAGCCCAGAATCGCGCCCACCGGGAGTGCCGCCAGCGTCAAAAGCCCCAGCTCGGCAAGCAGCACATAGGCGGTCTCGCCGGTGGTGAAGCCGAGGACGCGCAGGCTGGCGAGATCCCTGCTCCGCTCCGACAGGGCTATGCGGGCGGTGTTGTAGGCGACGCCGAAGGCAATGGCCGCAGCAAAGCCGACATAGAAGAACATGGTGACGAAGATGCCTTCGGCGAGTTCCTCGGTGAAGGCGGTGACGGCTTGGTCCCGATCCTCCACGCCGACCACGAGCGGCGTGCGCTTCAACAGCGCATAAAGGCCATCGCGCCGATCTTCGGCGACGAGAAGATTGAGCGTGGAGACCAGCGGCGGCTCGCCCATCAACCGGCTGAGTTCCTCAAGACCGATGAAGGCGGTCAGGCCGGTGAGTTCCTCGCTGAGGGCGCCGACCCGCAGCGTCACCTGCGGCCTGGAGCGCTCCAGGACGGAAAGGCGCACGCGCTCGCCCGGTTCAACGCCCAGCCGTTTCGCCAGCCCCGTGGAAATGATGACGCCATTGGCCGGCAAGCCCATCGGCTCGCCGGAAGGGTCCAGCGGCACGGTGAGGACGGCCTCCTGCGGCAGGCCGATGAGGCCGATGCGCTTGGATTTGGCGCCGGCGGATATCTCCGCGGCGACGGTGCGGGTGCCTTCGGCGGCGATGACGCCCGGCAGGGCGGTGATGGGCGCCAGGGCGCGCAGCGGTTGCGGCTCGGCCAGCGTCACGCTCATCTGCCAGCGATTGGCCTCGAAGAAGGCCCGGGCGACCATGCGGTCAATGGAATCGAAGAAGAAGACGGTGGCCACCAGCGAGGCGAGCGCGAGGGCAAGGCCGAAAGCCGTCATGGCGGCGCGGGCCGGCCAGCGCTCCAGGGTGCGCAGGACGATCTGGGAGAGCGCGTCGAGGACCGTGGCAAGGCCGAGCCGGTCAAGAAGGCCGCGGCGATAGACGGCCGGCGCCGGCGGCGACATGGCCACGGCCGGAGGGATGGCGACAACCCGCGCCAGAGGCCGCCAGACGCCGATGGCGACGGCGATGGCGACGGCCAGGGTGGCGCCGCCGATCGCCGGCCAGGAAAGGGCAAAGGCGACGTCCGGCAGGCGGTAGAACTCAGCGTAAAGGCCCATGATGGCACTCGCCAGCCAGAGGCCGAAGAAAACGCCGCTGACAAGGCCGAGTGTGCCTGTCGCCGCCGCATGGCGGGCATAATGCGCGCCTACCTCCGCATTGGTGAAACCGAAGGCTTTCATCAGGCCGATCTGCGTGCGCTCGGTCTCAAACTGGCGGGCGAGGACGCTCTGCACCAGAAAGCCGGCGACGAGCAGGAAGATCGGCGGCAGGACGAGACCGATGGTGAAGAGCTGCTCGAATTCCGCTTCCAGATAGGCGTGCGAGGGCTGGTCTGCGCGCAGAATAGCGTCGGTGACGCCATAGGGCGCCAGCTCTCGCTTCACGGCGGCCTGGACGGCGGGCGGATCGGCGGCCGCCGTCAGCGTCAGGGCGGCGCTGTTGAAGCTGTCCTCAAGGTCGCTGGCGGCGGCGAGCGCCTTCTCATCGACCCAAAAGACGGCATAGGCGGAAGGATCGGGTACGAGGCTGCCCGGCTCGGCGGCGAGCACGTATTCCGGCGAGCGGCCGGCGCCGACGATCCTCAGCGGCAGAAGCCGGCCGCGCACCAGGACGTTCAGCGTCGTGCCGAGGCGCATGTCGTTGGCCTCAAGGAAGCTTTCCAGCGCGATGGCCTCGGTCGGGCGGTCCGGATCGGGCCGGCGTCCCTCCGTCAGAAGCACCCGGTTGAGGCTGTCGCCATCGGTCAGGGAAACCAGCCTGCCGGTCGCCGGGCGGGCGCGGCCGGGTATGTCGACAAGACCCGCCTCTTCGATGCGGACATCCACCGTGGCCACGCCGTCGATGGCGGCGAGCGGGCGGGCGGCACGCATCGGCGCCCGGCGCAAATTGACGAAGACATCGGCAAATCGCGTCTCGGCGTAATAGGCCTCGCGCGCCTCGGAGAGAGCGTTGAGGGCGGAAAAGGCCATCACCGTCATGGCGACGCCGCAGGCCAGCACCATAGCGATCGCCGCGTATTGCGTCTTCAGGCGCCAGAGATCGCGAAGGAACTTCATATCGCGCGCGCCGAGCATGGCCGCCGCTTACCAGGCCAGGCTCGATGGCGCCTGGCGGCGCGCATTGCGGGTCTCGTTGACGATGCGCCCGTCGCTCATGAACAACGTGCGGTCGCCGATCGCCGCCATGTCGGCATTGTGCGAGATGACGACAACCGTAGTGGAAAGCTCGACATTGACCTTGTTGATGGCTTCCAGGACGCGGATGCCGGTCTTGGAATCGAGCGCGCCGGTCGGCTCGTCGCACAACAGCACTTCCGGTTGCTTGGCGATGGCGCGGGCGATGGCGACACGCTGCTGCTCGCCGCCGGAGAGCTGGGCAGGAAAGTGGTTCAACCGATCTTCGAGGCCGACGATGGCGAGCGCCTCCTCCGGGCGCATCGCGTCGCGGTCAATCTCCGTCACCAGGGCGACGTTCTCGCGCGCCGTCAGGCTCGGCATGAGATTGTACATCTGGAAGATGAAGCCAACGGAATCGCGGCGGTAGAAGGTGAGCGCCCGGTCGGAGGCCGCCGTCAGCTCAAGATCGCGAAAAAAGACGCGCCCCTCGGTAGCGCGGTCCAGGCCACCGAGAATGTTGACCAGCGTCGACTTGCCGGAGCCGGAGGTGCCGAGAATGAAGACGAGTTCGCCGGTCGGAATCTCCAGATCGACGCCGCGCAGGGCATGCACGGCGACCTCGCCCATGCCGTAGACCTTGGTCAGGCCCTCGACGCGGAATGCAGGACCGGTGCCGGTTCGAGCCTCTGCGCTCGCCTCTGCCATTGCCTACCCAGGGGCCTTTCTCGTCCGTCATATGGCCCGCCCGGCAGGTCACGCCAAGCGCAAACGCCCGCGACGCCTTGCTCCGCCGCGCCGACGGCGGCCTATTTTCGCCCGGCCTTCTCCAGAAAGGCCTTGAAAGCCGTCAACGTCTCCTCGCTGACGTGGTGCTCGATGCCCTCTGCGTCCTGCTCGGCCGTGTCGCGATGGATACCGATCGCCAGGAGGAAATCGCGCACCAGAGCGTGACGCTTGCGCGAATGCGCGGCCATGGCACGACCCTGCTCGGTCAGGAAGACGGAGCGATAGGGTTCCGAGGTCACCAGCCCGTCGCGGATGAGGCGCTGGATGGTCCGGTTCACCGTGGCGTGGGTCACGCCGAAGCGCTCAGCGAGATCGGTGGCACGCGCCTCGCCATTGGCAGTGATGAGGTCGTCGATGAGCTCGACATAGTCCTCCGCCACCTCCGATTGATGCGCCTTGCGTACCCGCTCGAAAGCGGCGCGCTGGCGAGCGGGATTGAGAAGACTTGTCCCGGCCATGGCATGTCTCTCCTCGCGGCGGGTCATGGCATCCATGTAACGAATTTCCATCCGCGCACAATCCTTAGCCAAAGCTACGCGAGGGCGCAGCCGACCCTTCCTCAGAAAAATACCCTTGACGCCGAACGGCCAGCTTATAATTTGTCTGAGGCTAAAATTTTCATTGGAAGGTCCAGATTGGTGTGGAGAGCAAACCGTTTTGGCGCGATCCGTGGCCTCGCCGGGCTTGGCCTCGCGGCCACCCTGGCATGTGGCGTCGCGGTCGCGCAGGAGAGGCCGAAGGCCGTCGCCACGGTCGGGATGATTGCGGATGTCGGGCAGAACGTCGCCGGCACGTGCCTCGATGTCACCGCGCTGATGGGGCCGGGCATCGACCCGCATCTCTACCAGGCGAGCGCCGGCGACGTACGGACCTTCGATCGCGCCGACATCATCCTCTATTCCGGCTACTCGCTGGAGGGGCAGCTCGGCGAGGTGCTGGCCAAGTTCGAGAGCCGCAAGCCGACGCTCGCCGTCTCGCCCGCCTCCATCCCGCCCGCCGAGCTAATCGCCGCACAGGGCGTCTACGGCATCGATCCGCATCTTTGGATGGATGTGCGGCTATGGGCGATGCTGGCGCCGACGATCGCAGAGGCCTTTGCGGAGGTGGCGCCGGATTGCGGCGCGCAGATGCAACAGAACACGGAGGCCTATGCCGCCCAGCTCGGCGGGCTGCACGATTGGATCAAGGCGAGCGTCGCCAGCATCCCGCAAGAGCAGCGTATCCTCGTCACCGCGCATGACGCCTTCGGCTACTACGGCCGCGCCTACGGCATCGAGGTGATCGGCATCCAGGGCATCAGCACGGAGGCGGAAGCGAGCGTCGCCGATATCCGCAACGTGGCGCAGCTCGTCGTCGACCGGGACGTTCCGGCCATCTTCGTGGAAAGCACGATCAACCCGCGCACCGTGCAGGCGATCATCGATGCGGCCCGGGAGAAGGGACATGCGGTGACGATCGGCGGTGAGCTCTATTCCGACGCGATGGGAGAGCCTGGCACGGCGGGCAGCACCTATATCGGCATGCTGTTTGAGAACACGCGCACCATCGTCACGGCGCTCGGCGGCGAGCTGGCACCGTTGCCGCAAACCCTTAAGTCCTGGGCGGAGCAGTGGAATGTTGATGTCGCCGAGCAGTAGGCGCAGGCGGCAGGGCTATGCGGCCGCCGCGAGGCCGGCCGCCGCGAGGCTGCACGAGCCTCGGCTTGCCGCCCATGTGGAAGATCTCACCGTCAGCTATCACGACAAGCCGGTGCTCTTCGACATCGACCTCAACGTGCCGCCGGGCGTCATGTGCGCCATCGTCGGCCCGAACGGCGCCGGCAAGTCGACGCTGATCAAGGCCATCCTCGGCCTCGTCAAGCCGACCTCCGGCCACATCACCTTGCATGGCCTGCCCTACCGGCAGGTGCGCGCGCGCGTCGGCTACGTGCCGCAGCGCTCCACCGTCGATTGGGATTTCCCCACCACCGTGCACGACGTGGTGACGATGGGGCTCTACGGCCAGATCGGATGGTTCAAGCGACCGGGCCGGCGCGAGCGGGAAAAGGCCAGCGAGGCGCTCAAGATGGTCGGCATGCAGGACTTCGCACGCCGCCAGATCAGCCAGCTCTCCGGCGGGCAGCAGCAGCGCGTCTTCCTCGCCCGCGCCCTGGTGCAGGAGGCGGACGTGTACTTCCTCGACGAGCCGATGGCCGGCGTCGACGCCACCACGGAGCGCGCCATCGTCAAGATCCTCGGAGCGCTGCGCGATGCGGGAAAGACGGTGATCGTGGTGCATCACGACTTGCAGACCGTCAGGAGCTATTTCGACTGGCTGGTGCTGCTCAATGTGCGCGTCATCGCGCAAGGCCCGGTGGACGACATCTACACGGCCGACAATCTGCGCGCCACCTATGGCGGCCAGATCGCGCTTCTGGAACATGGCGACTTCACCAGGCCCGCTCCCGCCCCCGGCCCCGGCCCCGCCCCCGGCCCCGGCTTCGACGCGCAGAAAGAGGATGCGGGGCCGCCTCAAGCGGCCGAAGCACGATGAGCGGGCTTCTCGCCTTCCTCTCCGACTACACGATCCAGAACGTGGCGCTCGGCGCGGCGATCCTCGGCGTCATCTCCGGCGTGCTCGGCTGCTTCGCGGTCCTGCGCCAACAGAGCCTTCTCGGCGATACGCTCTCGCACGCGGCGCTGCCGGGCATCTGCCTCGGCTTCATCTTCGCCGGCACGCGCGAGCTCTCCGCCATCCTGGCGGGCGCCCTTCTCACCGGCATCCTGGCGGCGCTGTTCATGCTTGCCCTCAGCCGCCGCACGCGGCTGAAGACCGACGCCGCGCTCGGCATCTCGCTGTCGGTGTTCTTCGCCATCGGCATCGTGCTGTTGACCTACATCCAGGGTACCGGCAACGCCGCGCAAGGCGGGCTCGACACCTTCCTGTTCGGCCAGGCGGCGGCGATCCTGCGCTCCGACATCTACGTCATGGGGACGATCACGCTCATCGGCCTTGGCCTCGTCCTCGCCTTCTGGAAGGAGTTCAAGCTCGTCACCTTCGATCCGGGCTTTGCCGGCTCGCTCGGCATGCCGGTGACGGTGGTGGAGACGGCGCTGACGCTGCTCATTGCGCTCGCCGTCGTCGTGGGGCTGCAAATGGTGGGCGTCGTTCTGATGGCCGCCATGGTGATCGCGCCGGCGGCCGCGGCCCGGCAATGGGTGCGCTCGCTGGAAGCGATGGTGATCCTGTCGGCCCTGATGGGCATCATCGCCGGCGTTTCCGGCGCCCTTGTCAGCGCCCTCGCCACGGGGCTCGCCACCGGGCCTCTGGTGGTGCTCGCCGCTTCCGCGCTCGTTCTTGTGTCGATCTTTCTGGCGCCGGAACGCGGGCTCCTCTGGAGCGGGCTGCGCCGCTGGCGGGCGGAACGGCATCTGCGTGGCCGGCAGGTGCTCGCCACCATGTACGAGCTCGCCGCCGCGCATGACAATCCGGCCTACCCGGCCGAGCAATCGATGCTGGACGCCTATCACGGCCTCGGCACGGGCAAAGTTCTGCATCGGCTTCAGGGCCGCGGCCTGGTGCGCCGCACCACGCATATGCCCCAGGAAGGCATCCATTGGGAGCTGACGGAGGACGGCCGGCACGAGGCGCGCCGGAGCCTCGCCGCGCTCGGAAAGGACGAAAGCTGATGCTCGCCGCCTTCTTCGACAGCATCCCGGCGATGATCATCGCAACCGGCGCGCTGGTGGGCATCGCCGCCTCGCTCGTCGGCACCTTCCTCGTCCTGCGCGGCTCCTCGCTCCTGTCGGACGCCATCAGCCATTCCATCGTCCTCGGCATCGTCGTCGTGTGGATGCTGACGGGGGCGCAAAGCGGGCCGGTGCAGCTCGTCGGCGCGGCGCTGACGGGGCTCCTTACCGTCTTCCTCACCGAGCTTCTCGCCGCCACCGGGCGGGTAAAGAACGACGCCGCCATCGGCCTCGTCTTCCCGGTGCTGTTTTCCATCGGCGTGCTGTTGCTCAACGTCTATGCGCGCGACGTGCATATCGACCAGCACACGGTGCTTCTGGGCGAAATCGGTTTCGTCTGGCTCGATACCGTCAGTCTCGGCGGCTACGAGGTGCCGCAATCGCTGCTCTCCATGGGAGCCATGGCGGCTTTGAACCTCGTCTTCGTCACCCTCCTGTTCAAGGAGCTGAAGCTCGCCACCTTCGACCGGGCGCTCGCCGCCGCGCTCGGCTTCATGCCAGGGCTCCTGTTCTACGCCCTTCTGGCGCTGACCAGCGCCACAGCCGTCGCCGCCTTCGACGCGGTCGGGGCGATCTTATTCATCGCCTTCGTCATCGTCCCACCCTCGGCGGCCTATCTTATCACCGACCGGCTGTGGCTGATGCTTCTCTTCGCAAGCCTCATCGCCGTCCTCTCCAGCTTCGCCGGCTACGGCGCGGCGGTGCTACTGGACGTTTCCATCGGCGGGATGATGGCGACGATGACCGGCCTCTTCCTGGTCCTGGCCTTCCTCTTCGGCCCACGCTACGGCCTCATCGCGCAGGGGCTGCGCCGTCGCCGCGCCGCCCTCGCGCAGGCCGTGTGAAACAGGATCACGGAGAACGCCCAGAGCCTTCTGAGATGAAGTCGAAGAAGGACTGTTTCTCGGCCGCCGCGGCGAGCGGCAAGGAGGGGCTCGCGGCGCGATGCGGAGCATCGGGCAAGAGACCGGGCAAAGCGGGCGGCCGGCGCGCAAACCCGCCCATCGAACTGAAGGCGCTACATCGCGAAGGCGGTGCGGGCGAGCATGTTGGCGCCGAGGAGAAACAACAGCACGAGGATGAAGCGGCGGAAGGTCGCCTGGGGCAGCCTCGCGCCCCAGGCATCGCCGGCCCAGACCCCGACCAGCACCGGTGCGACGCAAAGAAGAGCGAGGAGAAAGCGCTGCGCGTCGAGAAGCCCGATGGCCCAGAAGGAGCCTGAGACGAGGACGCCGAAGACGAGGAAGCACAGGCCGAGCGTGGCCACCATCATCTGCCGCTCCACGCCCCGGCCGACGAGATAGATGACGAAGAGCGGGCCGTTGGCCGTGGTCAAGGCTCCGACGATGCCGGCGATGAAGCCGGTGGCGGCGCCGGCCGGCCTCTCCAAGTCGCCAGGCACGGCGATACGCGGATTGACGACGCTCAAGCCGACAAAGGCGAGAATGAAGAGGCCGAGCGCCATGGTGAGCGCCGCCGGCTCGATGGCATTGACGAAGAGCGCGCCGATGGGCACGCCCAGAAGCAGGCCGAGGAGGATCGGCCAGAATCGCATCAGCGTCGCCTTCGCCAGGCCCGAGCGGCCGTATTGGTAGACGTTGGCGAAGGGCAGGACGACGGCGTTGACGGCGAGCGCCAGATCGATCGGCACGATGAAGGGCGACATGGAGATCGTCACCAAGGGCAGGCCGAAGCCAGAGCCGCCCTTCACCAGGCCCCCGATGAAATAGACGAGAAGAAGCCCGAGCATTTCGGCGGGGCCGAGCCCCAGCCAGGCGCTCATGCCGCCTCTTGCGCCAGGCGCGAGCGCCGCTCGCGCATCTCGTTGCGCACCAGGGCGACGAGGGAAAGGACGCTGACGGACCAGAAG
This sequence comes from Afifella pfennigii DSM 17143, assembly GCF_000688515.1. Lineage (GTDB taxonomy): Bacteria > Pseudomonadota > Alphaproteobacteria > Rhizobiales > Afifellaceae > Afifella > Afifella pfennigii. The sequence goes on from NZ_JHZK01000014.1 coordinate 54,890, forward strand.
AACCAGGTGATCGGCCCACGGAAGAGGATATCGAAGCTACCGCCCGACATCAGCATCGCCTGGCGGAAATTGTCCTCCAGAAGCGGCCCGAGAATGAAGGCGATGAGGAAGGGCGCCGCGGGCATGCGCACGCGCAGCATGAAATAGCCGAGCCAGCCCATCACGAACATGACGACGATATCGAAGATGGAGTTGTTCACCGCATAGACGCCGAAGACGCACAGGACAAGCACGCCCGGAAACAACACCGAGCGCGGAATATCGGCGATGAAGCGGAAGAGGCGGATGGCGACCGAGCCGACGAAAAAGAGAAGCACGGAGCTCACCAGAAGGCCGAGGAACAGCGCGTAGATGATGTCGACATTGGCGATGAACATCATCGGCCCGGGCTGCAGGCCGTGGATCATGAAGGCGCCGATGATGATGGCGGTGATGACGTCTCCGGGTACGCCGAGCGCCAGGAGCGGGATCAGCGTGGCGCCGGCGACGCCGTTATTGCCGGCTTCCGAAGCGGCGACGCCCTCAATCTCGCCCTTGCCGAAATTGTCCTTGCGGGGCGAGTTGCGCCGCGCCTCGCTGTAGGAAAGGAAGGCCGAGGGCGCGGCGCCGATGCCGGGAATGGAACCGAGGAAGACGCCGATCAGCGAGCCGCGCACGATCGATTTGAAGGAGCGCTTGTATTCCTCAAAGGTGGCGTGGTGCTGGCCGAGCGAGCGCACCTTGTCGTGGCCATCGCTCGGGTTCCAGACGAAGGAGATGATCTCCGGCAAGGCGAACAGGCCGATCAAGACGGCGATGAAGTTGAGGCCTCCCATCAGGTCCGGCTCGCCGAAGACGAAGCGTTCCGTGCCGTAGACGAGATCGAGCCCGATAGTCGCCAGAAGCAGCCCCAGGCAGGCCGAGATCAGGCCCTTCAACAGGCTCGCGCCGGAGACGCCGGCGATGATGGTCAGCGAGAACAGGATGAGGGTGAAGAATTCCGGCGGCCCGAAGGAGAGCGCGAAGGAGGCGAGCCAGCCGGCGAAAAGGATGAGGGCGAGATTGGAGATGAGGTCGGCCGTGCAGGAGGCGTAGAGCGCCATGCCGAGCGCCTTGCCGGCCTTGCCCTGCTCGGCCAGCGGATAACCGTCGAGAACGGTGGCGCTGGAGGCCGGGGTGCCGGGCGTCTTGATGAGGATCGCCGGGATGGAGCCGCCGAAGATACCCCCCTTGTAGACGCCCAGCAGCAGGAGGATGCCGTAGATCGGCTGCAGGGAAAAGGTGAAGGGAAGCGTGAGCGCCACGGCCATCGTCGCCGAGACGCCCGGAATGGCGCCGGCGAAGACGCCGACGACGATGCCGCCGAACAGCGCCGCCAGGCTCTGCCAATGGAAGACAAGCTGAAAGCCGAGCGCCAGGCTGTCCATCAAGCTCATGGTTTCGACCTCATGGCAGACGCACGAACTCGCCCTGCGGGATCGGTACCCCGGCGACGTGATAGAAGAAGGCGTAGGTGACGAGGGGCAGGCCGAAGGCGACGATGAGGCTCGTCACCCGGTAACGGGTGCGGATGAGAAGCGCCAGCAGCAGGAAGGCGAGAGCGGAGGCCCAGACCATGCCAAAGAGCGGAATGGCGATGTAATAGCCCGCCATCAAAAGGGCGAGCGCGCCGAGCCGCAGCCAGGCATCGGGACGCGGGCCGCCGGCCTCGCCGCTCTCCTCCGGCCGCGTGCGGCCGATGAGCTGCTGAGCGACCAGCAGGGCGCCGCCGAGAAACAGGCACCAGCCGATGATGGTCGGCCAGAGTATCGGCGACAGCACCAGGCTGCGCACGCTCTTCGGCGTGGAGATGCCGAAGGGGATGGCGGCGAAGACCAGCGCCAGGGCAAAGAGCATGACGCCGGCGCCCAGCCAGATGTTGCGATGCAGCCTTGGCATGACAGCTCCCGGAAGGTCGCGGAGATGGCGGCGCGCGGCCGGGCCGACCGCGCGCCTTGAGCCTCAGCCTTCGATGCGCATGTCGAGATCGTCCACAAGCTTGCGGAAGGTCTCGTACTGGCCGTTGATGAAATCCTGCGATTCCTGCGGGTCCATCAGGCGGATGACCGAGCCGCGCTTGGTCATCTGGTCGACGAAGGTCTCGTCGGCGGTCGCCTCGCTCAGCCAATCCCGCCAGGTCGCCGACACCTCATCCGGCAGGCCCTTCGGCCCGGCAATGCCGGTCCAGCCGACGAGCTGCTCCAGCTCCTCATGGCCGAGCGAGGAGGCGGTCGGCGCGTCGAAACCCTCCAGGGGCTCCGGCGTCGTGACCAGGAGCGGGCGAAGCTGCTCGTTGGCGACGAAGCTCGCAAGGGCGGAGGAATTGGTGCAGATGAAGGTCGCCGTGCCGGCGAGCACCGCGGTCGCCGCCTCGCCGCCGCCCTTCAGCGGGATATGCGTGGCGGTCTCCAGCGGGTTTTCCACGCCGAAGGAGTTCAGCACCATCGCCCCGGCCAGATGCAAGAGCGAGCCGACGCCGGAGGAGGAGAAGCTGACGCTCCCCGGCTCCGCCTTCGCCTTGGCGATGAGGTCGTCCATCGACTGGATGTCGGAGCTTTCGGCGACGGCGCAGACGACCGGGTTGATCTCGTAGACGCCGACGAAGACGAAATCGTCCAGCGTATAGGGCAAGGTCGCCTTCATCGCCGGGTTGACGGTATGCGAGCCGACGCGCGCGGCCAGCATGGTATAGCCGTCGGGATCGGCGTTGGCGACGGAGACGGAGCCCGTCGCGCCACCGGCGCCGGTCCGGTTCACCGTCAACAGGGGCTTGGGCATCAGCTTGCCCAGCGGCCCGGCGAGGGCGCGCGCGGAAATGTCGGTGGCGCCGCCCGCGCCATAGGGGATGACGAGCGTGACCGGGCGCTCCGGATACTGGGCCAGAGCCGGCCCGGTGAGCAGGGCGCCAAGCGCCCCCAAGGCGAGAAGTCGTTTCCAAGCTTTCATCTTCTTCCTCCCAGTTCGCGCTCGCGAGGGAGCGCTTTTTCCCACGGCCGCCTTCGTGGCGGTCCGCCTTTGTAAGGGGGCATCTTGCCGGCAACGCCCCCTTCTCCAAGCCGCGGCTTTGCGGCTACATCACCTCCCGCTTGCGGTCGTCCGTCTCGCCGTAGCGATGCAGCGCCGGCGGTTTCAGCCCGTCGTAGAGCCGGGCGATGCGCTCGTTCACCAGGTCGCCCTGCTGGGCGAAGAGCGAGTTGCCGGCAAGGTCGCTGTCGACGATGAAGGGGCCGAAATTCTCAACCTCGAACATCCACATCGCCTGGGCGATGCCGAGCTCTTCCAGCCAATGGACCTCGCGCACCCGCTTGACGCCGCGGCCGAGAAGCGCGCCGGTGCCGTAGCCGACCGTGGTGAGATAGACGGCGCCGCGCGGGGAAAGCACCTTCTGATAATCCTCGCGCGGCATGCCCGCCTTGCCGATGACGATCTTGGTGCCGGTGCGGTCGAGCCATTCGGCCATGTACTTGGAGAAGCGGAAGCTCGCCGTCGCCGTGACGCCGCCGATGGCATAGCTGCCGTCCGGCTCCAGAGCGGCGGCGGGCGAGCAGTGGAAATTGGCGTTGCTGATCTCACAAAGCCCCTCCGGCAAAGGCTCGCCGCGCACCAGGACGCGCTCGTAGACGCCCTCGCGCGCGGTGTAGACGACGCCGTCCAGATAGACGACGGAGCCGAGCTGCAGCGCGGCGATATCCTGCGGCGAAGCGGGAAGCTTCAAGCGGACTTGTCTAAGGCCCTTTGGCTCGGCCATTCGATCGTCTCCCGACGCATGTAGGGGGTGAACCATTGCGGGTCGCTGCGATAGGCGATCGACCCGTCGGCGGCGATGCGCGCCGTCGCCCGGCGCGAGGAAAGGCAGAAGGTGTGCACGCTCATCGGCATGCCGCCGGTATGGGTGAAGCCGACCTCGATATGACAATCGACCACCATGGAGGAGCCGACGAAGCCCATGGCGCCCATGCCGATGGAATTGCCGAGCTCCTTCAGCTCCAATTCCAGCTCGGCGATCTTGGGGTCCGGGTTGCGGTCGCCGACGGCGCGCAGGCAGGCGGCCTGCTTGCCGAGCTGCATGCAGGTGTCCTTGGAGCCGCCGAGGCCGACACCGACGATGGCCGGCTGGCAGGCAAGGCCGCGCTTGCCGAAGGCGATCAAGGTGTCGAGGAAGAAGCGCTTGATGCCGTCGATGCCGTCGCCGGGAAAGAGCATGCGGTAATCGGTGCCGAAGAGGCCGCCCTTGTGCACGGTGGTGATGTCGATCCAGTCGACGTCGGGCTCAAAGCTCCATTCCACCTCCGGCGCGTTGATGCCGACATTGTTGTTGTGCTCGTTGCGCCAGAGCGGATGGACGCGATTGGGACGCAGCGGCACGTCGTGGGTGGCGCGCGCAGTGGCGGCGCGCAAAGCACGCTCAAAGCCGGTGAAGCCGCCGGAAAAGCGCGCCGCGTCGCCCACCTTCACCCAGTAGCGCGGCAGGCCGGTATCGGCGCACATCGGCCGGCGGTCCTCCGTCGCGGTCTCGTAATTGTCCAGCATCGCCTTCAGGACGAAGGCGGAAAGGTCGCCCGTCTCCAGGTCGACCATCCCGCGGATACCCTCCAGATAGTCCTCCGGAATGTCGATGGCGGCCTTCTTCATGATCTCGTAGGCCGCCTCCTCGATCGTGGCATTGTCGATCATCGCGCTTCCTCGCTCATTCGGCCGCCACGGGCGGCGCGCCCGCAGTTTCTTCGATCAAGGACTGGCCCGGACGCACGATGGAGAAGTCGACCGGCACCATCTCCAGCTCCAGCGCCTCGCCATCGGCGCGGATGCGCGTATAGGCGCTCGTGGCAAGCTCGCCCGTCTCCGGGAAATCCTCGCGGAAATGCGCCCCTCTGGAATCCTGGCGCGCCTCGGCGGCGAGCGCGATGACGTCGGAGATGGAAAGAAGGCTCTCCAGATTGAGCCAGTCGTGCCAGGTGAGGTTGAAGGCGCGGTCGCCATCGGCAAGACCGGTGGCGGCAAGGCTTGCCTGATGGCCGGCAATTTTCTGGCGCCCGCGCCGCAGGCCCTCGGCCGTGCGCAGGATACCGACATCGTCCCACATATCCTGCCAGAGAAGCTCGCGCAGACCCATGAGGTCGCCGCGCGGCAGGGCGAAGGGTCGCTCGGCGCGGGCGATTGCGGCCTCCACGACGCTCTCGTCGGGATCGCGAAAGGCGCTCTGGCGCGCCACGAAGGCGGCCATGGAATCGCCGGCGATGCCGCCATAGACGGTGGAATTGCCGACGCCGTTGCCACCCAGGCGATTGGCGCCGTGGACGCCGCCGCAATCCTCTCCCGCCGCGTAAAGTCCCGGCGAGGCGGTGGAGCCGTCCATCTCAAACTCCACCCCGCCCATCATGTAATGGGCCGTCGGCACCACCTCGACGCGCCCGCCGGCGAGGTCGAAGCCGCAATCGGCGCAGCGCTTGACCATGCCGGGAAAGCGCCTCGCCACGTTTTCCGGGCCGAGATGGGCCATCTCGATATAGACGCCGCCCATCGGCGTGGTGCGCCCGGCGCGCATCTCCGCATAGATGGCGCGCGAGACGACATCGCGGGTGGCGCGCTCGCCGGCCGCATCGTAGGCGGCCATGAAACGCTCGCCCTCGCCGTTGAGAAGATAGCCGCCGGCGCCGCGCAGCCCCTCCTCCAGCACGGTTCCGGTCATGCGCGTATCCGGCCCGCCCAAAAGCCCTGTGGGGTGGAACTGCACCATCTCCATGTCGCGCAGCGCCAGGCCGTAGCGCAGCGCCAGAGCCAGCCCGTCGCAGGATTTATCGCCCGAGGGCGTGTGGTAGAGATACATGGTCGGCCCGGCGCCGGTGCCGAGAAGCACCGCCTTGGCCTGGACCAGGCGATAAGCGCCGGTGCGGATATCGACGAGGAGCACGCCGGCAATGCCGGAACCGTCGGCGGCCGGGACGAGCTCGATGGCGCGGTGCTCCTCCAGGCGGCCGACATTGAGCGCCCAGACCTTTTCCATCAGCCGGTTGATGATCTCGATGCCGGTGAGGTCGCCCTTATGCACGGTGCGATCGAAGCTCTGGCCGGCAAAGGCCTTCTGGTGCAGCGTGCCGTCCGGGTTGCGATCGAAGAAGCAGCCGAGCTCGTTCTCAAGCTCGCGAATGCGTTCCACCGAGGTAACGCAGAGCTGCCAGGCAAGATCCTGGCGCGGCAGCCATTTGCCGCCGACGATGGTGTCCATGAAATGCCGCTCGACGGAATCGCCAGGCGCCAGCGCCACGTTGTAGCCGCCCTGGACCATGCGGGTGCAACCGCATTTGCCCAGAAGACCCTTGGTGGCGACGGTGACGGAAAGATCCGGATTGGCCTTCTTGGCGTGCAGCGCCGCAAACAGCCCCGCCCCGCCGGAGCCGAGGATAAGGATATCGGTCTTCAAGCGCTCCACCTGCATCACACCACCCTCACCGCGAAGACGGCGCCGATGAGGAAGGCGGCCAGAAGGCTCGGCACGATCCAGCCGAGGCGGCTGTCGCCGGCGCGCTTCCAGGGATGCAGCTCCAGAAAGAGCAGGCGCGCGCCGAAGAAGAGATGCACGGCCAGAAGCACCACAAGCCCCCATTCGGCGAGCTTGAAGAGCGACATATCGGCGAGAGCCAGGAACTCGTCCAGCGCCGCCGCGCCCTGAAGCGCCAGAGCCAGGGCGAGGAAATGCAGCGGCAGGAAGGCGGCGAGCGCAAGACCCGACAGCCGGTGGCCGATGAAGGCCCAATAGGCCTGATGGCGACGATGCCCGCTCATGCCGGCACCACCACGGCGAGAACCGCCCGCGCGCCGAGGACAAGCAGAAGCGCGGCGAAGAGCGCGGCGAGGATGCCGGCGGCGCGAGGCGGCAGCGGCGTCCATTCGGCGAGCACGTTGCGCAGGCCTATCGGCGCATGCACGGCGGCGGCGAGCACGAAGAGGCCGTAGAAGAACGCCCAGCCGGCGCTGCCGCGCGTGCGCGAAAGGATTTCGGAGGCCGTCAGCCCGTCCTGCACGGCGTAAAGGATCAAGGCCAGATGCACGAGCACCAGCGGCCCGAGCAGAAGGGCGGAGAGGCGCTGGGCGGCAAAAAGCGTGCGCTCGCTCATGCCGGCGCCTCCTCGGCTTCGGCGCGCGCGCCGGCCGGCGCTTCGGCCGCGTCCCTATCGCGAACCAGGAAGCTCAAAAGCGACATGCGCTTCAGGCCGGCGATGCTTTCCGTCGGCGAGATGCCGACGGGGCAATGACGCATGCAGCTTCCCTGGGTGTGGCAGTTGCCGCAGCCGCCCTCGCCCGTCGCCAGATCGAGCGTGGTGCGGCGCAGCGCATGGCGCTCGTCGTTGACCACCGTCCAGGCGCGGTTGAGCGCGGCCGGGCCGAGATAGGCCTCGTTCCAGCTCACCACATCGCAGGCGCTGTAGCAGACGGCGCAATTGATGCATTCGATGGCCGCGTCGGCGGCGCGGCGGCGCGGGTTCGCCGGATCGACCTTCGCCGGCGGCTCGGCGCGGGTCGCGGTGCCGGAAAAACGCCCACCCGCCTTCTGCCATTTGTCGAAGAAGCCGCGCATGTCGCAGGCGAGATCCTTGATGCGCGGCATGTTGCGCAACGGCTCGATGGTGATGGCGCCAGCCTCGGCGACCTTGGCGACATGGGTGCGGCAGGTCCAGCGCGGCACGCCGTTGACGGTCATGGCGCAGGAACCGCAGACGCCGACACGGCAGGCGAAGCGATAGGCGAGCGCCGGCTCGTGGCGACGCTGCACCTCGGTGACGACATCAAGCACCGTCTGGTTGTCGCGCGCCGGCACCTCGTAGCTGCAGAAGCTTCCCTCCTCGCGGCCGCGCCAGATGCGCACTTTGAGGGTCTTGGGGGCCAGGGTCTTGGGGGCCAGGGTTTTGGGGGCCAGGGTTTTGGGGGCGGGAGCATGCATCAGTGGCGCTCTCCCGCTTTCATGGAAAAGACAGGCGCCGGAATCCCTTGCATGGCGACGTTGATGCAGGATGGCAGGCTGGAGCCGAGCGCGCGTGAAAGCGCCGGGGCGAGCCCCTGGCGCTCCTTCACATGCTCGCCGTGGCAGCCGAGCGCGGCGGCGGAGAGGTCGTAGCGGGCATCGGGACTGAGCTCACAGCCGACGGTGCGATTAGGTCCGTAATCGCGAAGCTGGATCTGGTATTCGGCGTTCCAGCGCGCATCGTTGCCGATGACGGCGAGGATGCCGGCCCGCTCGCGCGCCGCCGTCTCGAATTCGGCGAAATGGAAGCCGGCGGTGCCGTCTCCCATCAGGGCGATGACGGTCGCCTGCGGGCGGGCGATCTTGGCGCCGATGGCATAGGGCAGGCTGCCGCCGATGGCGCCGGAGGGCCCGTTGATGACACGCCTCTCGGCGCCGGCGAAAGCCTGTGCCCATTGACCGAACTCGCCGCCATCGCAGACGAGAATGGCCTCCTCGGCCTCGCGCAGCGCGGCGTCGACACAGGTGACGATCTCGTCCGGCATCAGACTGCCATTGGCATGCGGGCGCGCACGGTGGGCCAGCGCCTCGGCGAGCCTGGCGCGCCAGACCTTTCGCGCCGGGACCGCGCCGGCCTTGCCGATGAGCGCTTCGGCGAAGGCCGGCGCTTCCGCGACAATGCCGAGCGCAACGGCCTCGCCGCCATTGCGGCGCGCGCGCTCCAGCATCTCAGGCTCCGGGTCGACGACGATAATGCTGGCATCCTTGAAAGGGGCGCCGAAGCCGGAGGTGAAATCGACCGCCTTGCCGAGATAGAGAACCGCATCGGCCTCGCCGAGAATATCGGCGGCGGCGCCGAGCGCCGGATCGCGCAGGCCGCGCGGGCTCTCCATGGAAAGCACCGGGACGGCGAGCGCGCCTTCAAGCCGCTCGGCAAATCCCGGTGCGCGCGTGGCGTTGAGGCTCGGTCCGGTGAGGATGAGCGGCCGCTCGGCGGCGGCGAGGACGGCCAGCGCCTCCCTGACCGCCTCGGCCGGGAATTCCGGCGAGGATCTTTCGGCGCGCGTTGCGGAGGCGGCGCCGTCGCCGGCCTCGGCATTGAGGACATCGAAGGGAAGCGCCAGATGCACCGGTCCCGGCCGGCCGGAACGGGCAAGATGCGCCGCCTCGGCGAAGGCGCGGCCGAGATCGGCGGCGCCGGTGACGCGCAGGCTCTCCTTCACGAAAGGCCGCGCCGCCTGCACCTGCGGGAATTCCTGGAAAGCGCCCCTGCCGTCCTGGGCAAGAGGCGAATCGCCGGAGAGGAAGACGACCGGGCTTTCCGACATCTTGGCCGAATAGAGCGCGCCGAGCGCATTGGCGAAGCCGGGCGCGGCCGTCACCAGCGCCACGCCGATGCCGCCGGAAACCTGCGCGAAGCCATCGGCCATGAAGACCGCGGCCGCCTCGTGGCGCGTATGGACGATGCGGATGCCTGGCTCAATCAGCGCATCGTAGAGCGGCATGATCTGGTTGCCGGAGAGGGAAAAAACCGTTCCAACGCCGCAATCGGCTATCGCCGAGGCGAGCACATCGGCTCCGCGCACATAAGCCTCCCGTTTCGCTCCCGGTCTTCGCGCCGGACGGGATCAGCCTATCATTTAGTTTTTCTCAAGCAAGGATTTTTGTGTTTAATATTTCTCCGCGAAAAGGCCGGAAGCGCCCATGGACGTGAAATCGCTCTACACCCTCGTCGCCGTCGCCGATTGCGGCAGCTTCGCCGAAGCCGGGCAGCGGCTGAGCCTGTCCGTCTCCTCCGTCAGCCTGCATATCAAGGCGCTGGAGGAGGAGACCGGGCTCGTGCTCTTCAACCGCCATACCCGCCCGCCGGCGCTGACGGAGGAGGGCCGCGACTTCGTCGCCCGGGCGCGCGAGGTGCTGGCGCATTGGGAGGCGCTCAGCGAGGGCCTGACGCGCGACCCGGCACGCGGCATCCTGAAGATCGGCGCGGTACACACCACCGTCGCCGGCGCCGTGCCGGCGGCGCTGAGGCGCCTGCAACTCGCCTATCCGCAGATGCATATGCGCCTCGCCACGGGCCTGACGCACGATCTGGAGGCGCAGGTGCGCCACCGGCTGCTCGACTGCGCCATCGTCACCTCGCCGGAGATGGACGAGCCGGACCTCACCTATTTTCCCGTGGCGGAGGAGCCGCTGGTGGTCATCGCGCATCGCTCGGTGAAGGGGCGAAGCGACCGCGAGATCCTGGAGAGCGAGCCCTATGTGCGCTTCAACCGGCGCGCCCGGGTGGCGCGGCAGGTGGAGCAGGAGCTCGCCCGCATGAAGATCAACGTCAATTCGCGCATGGAGATCGACACGCTCGATGCCGTCGCCGCGCTGGTCGCCTCCGCGCTCGGCGTCTCCGTCGTGCCGCGCAACGCCGGCGGGCAGAGCTTTCCGGCGGAAATCCGCACCGTGCCCTTCGGCTCGCCGCCAGTGATGCGCCAGCTCGGCGTCGTCATGCGCGCCGACAACGCCAAGGCGCATCTCGTCTCGCTGCTGGTGAAGGAGCTGCGCGTCACCTACGGCGCGCCCGCCGCGGAGGCGGCAGGCACCGCGCCCGAGGCGGCCGCCTCGACATGAGCGAGCCCTTCCGGCTTACGGCGCTGACGGCGCGCGTCTTCCGCTACCCGCTCGCCGCGCCGGTGCGCACCTCCTTCGGCGTCATGGCCGACCGGCCGGCGGTGCTCGTCGAGGCGCGCTCGGCCGACGGGGCGCGCGGCTTCGGCGAGGCCTGGTGCAACTTCCCCTCCGTCGGGGCGGAGCACCGGGCGCGGCTCGTGAACAAGGTGTGCGCGCCGCTCCTCATCGGCCGCGAGCTTGCCTTCCCGGCACAAGGCTTCCGGCATCTGACCAAGGCGCTTTGCGTCCTCGCCCTGCAGAGCGGCGAGGACGGGCCGCTCGCCCAGGCCATCGCCGGCATCGATATCGCCCTCTGGGACCTTGCCGCGCGGCGGGCGGGCGAGCCGCTTCACCGCTTCCTCGGCGGCGCGCCGGCAACCAGCGTCGGCGCCTATGCGAGCGGCCTCAACCCGGAGGCGCCGGAGCTTCTGGCGCTGAGGCGCGCCGGCGAGGGCCACACCGCCTTCAAGCTGAAGGTCGGCTTCGGCGAGGACAAAGACCTCGCCAATGTGAGGCGCCTGCGCGAGGCGCTCGGCGACGGGGCGCGGCTGATGGTGGACGCCAACCAGGCCTGGGAGGTGGGAGAGGCCGCGCGGATGGCGGAGCTTTTCGCCGACGAAGACCTCGACTGGCTGGAAGAGCCGATGCGCGCCGACGCGCCGCGAGAAGATTGGCGGGCGCTGGCCGCGCGCTCGCCGGTGCCCTTGGCGGCGGGCGAGAATTTGCGCGGGGCGGATGCGTTCCAGGCGATGATCGACAGCGGTGCGGTCGCCGTCATCCAGCCGGACATCGCCAAATGGGGCGGCTTTTCCGGCTGCCTGGAAGTGGCCAAGGCGGCGCTTGCGGCCGGACGGCGCTATTGCCCGCATTTTCTCGGCGGCGGCATCGGTCTTGCCGCCTCGCTCCACCTTCTCGCGGCCGCAGGCGGGGACGGGCTATTGGAGGTCGATGCCAACGACAATGCGCTGCGCGAGGCGATGGCCCAGCCCTTCCCTGCCCTTTCGGCGGGACGCATGGCGGTGCCGGCGGGGCCGGGCCTCGGCGTGGAGCCGGATTTTTCCGCGCTCGAGGCCTACGACATCGCGCTGTGAAAGGTAGCGCCGCCCGCCCGCGCGGACGGCGCCCCTCGCCTTATCGGTCGGTGCGTTCCAGGCCCCAATAGCTGGCATAGGGAGAGGCGCCGGAAGCGCCGAAGAGGACGACCTCGTACTTGTCCGGCGTCTCGCCCGGAACCTCCATGCCGGCCGAGCCGACGGGCATGCCGGGCACGGCAAGGCCGAGCGCGGCGGGCTTTTCCTCCAGGAGCCGGGCGACCATCGGCAACGGCACATGGCCTTCCAGCACATAGCCGCCGACGGTGACGGTGTGGCAGGAGGCGAGCGGCTCCGGCACGCCGAGCTGCGCCTTGACGCTCATCATGTCCTGCCGCTCCACGACCTTGACGTCGTAGCCGGCATCGCGGGCGATGTCGGCCCAGGCCGTGCAGCAGCCGCAATAAGGGTCCTTGTAGACGGTCATGGAAGCCGGTTCCTCGGCAAGGGCGGGCCCGGCGGTGAGAAAGAGGCCGGCGGCGGCAAGGCCGAGGCCGAAGTGACGTCGTTTCATGGCAAAAGCACCTTTCAAGATATCTGGACAAGCGGAGCGGCAGCGCTCCGCGCGCAATCAGGAAAGCGTGCTCGGTTTGGGCGGCGGGCGGGAAGCCTCCGGATCGATGCCGGCAAGGGCGGCGATGGCGGGCGGGGCATGGGCGGCCCCGCCAAGGAAGGCGAAACCGGCCGGTTGCGGGCCGGGCATCCAGGCCAGCACCGCCAGGCATAGAGCGCAATCGGCGAAGGCGGCCGGCGCGTCGGGCTCGCAGCAGGCAGGATCGGCGGCGAGGCCCATGTTCGCGCCCATCTCCGCCGTGTCCATCTCCGCCGTGTCCATTCCCCCCGCCTGCATCTGCATCGCCGGCATCGCCCAAGCTACCGTCGCCCCGGCCATCGCGCGCTCATGCGCGGCCTGCCAGGGCGCGAGCCCGCCCCAAAGGAGGCTGGCTGCCAGGACGAGAAAAAACAGCGAGCGGCCGACGACGCGCTTCATGCAGATACCATAGCAGAGTTCCGCCACGCCGGATTGAGGTGGATCAATCTGAGGCTGCGACAAGGGCCTTCATGTCGCAGCGACAGCCTTTCGGCTTCAGGCCGCCTCCGGCCCCTCCGCCCTGCCTCTTCCGGCAAGCCGGTTGGCGCGCTCGCGCAGGCTCTGGAAAATGACGTAGAGGGCCGGCACGACGAAGATGCCGATGGCGGCGGCGGCCAGCATGCCGCCGGCCACACCCGTGCCCACGGCGCGCCGCGACAGCATGGAGGCGCCTTCGGCGGTGACCAGCGGAATGAGGCCGGCGATGAAGGCGAAGCTCGTCATCATCACGGCGCGGAAGCGCGCATGCGCGCCGGAGATCGCCGCGTCGAGGATCGGCGCGCCCGCCTCGCGCCGCGCCTTGGCGAATTCCACGATGAGAATGGCGTTCTTGGCCGCCAGCGCGATGAGGACGACGAGGCCGATCTGGGCGTAGACGTTGAAGGGCAGGCCCGTCAGAAGCAGCGCCACCATGGAGCCGGCGACGCCAAAGACGACCGACAGAAGCACCGGCACCGGTATCGTCCAGCTCTCGTAGAGCCCGACGAGGAAGAGATAGGCGAAGAGCACCGCCAAGGCGAGGATCGCCGTCGTCTGCCCGGCCGCCTCCTTCTCCTGCAAGGCGGTGCCGGTCCAGGCGTAATCGAAGCCCGGCGGCATGGCTCCGGCGGCCATCTCCTCCATCGCCAAAAGGGCGTCGCCGGAAGACGTGCCGGGGGCCGGATCGCCGTTGATGGTGGCGGAGCGCTGGTTGTTATAGCGCTGCAGCGAGATCGGCCCGACGATGTATTCCGGCTCGGCGAAGGCGCCGATGGGCACCATCTCGCCCGTATCGGAGCGCACATGCACCCGCGCGATGTCGCCGACGCTATCGCGCCCCGTCGGCGCGGCCGTCATACGCACCTGCCAGGACCGACCGAAGAGATTGAAATCGTTGACATAGGCCATGCCGAGCGTCGGCTGGAGCGCGGCGAAGACATCGGAGACCGGCACGCCCAGCGCATAGAGCCGCTCGCGGTCGATATTGAGAAAGAGCTGCGGGCTTTCCGCCGAGAAGGTGGTGTAGACGCCGGAAAGCCGCGGATCCTGATTGGCGGCGAAGGCGAGCCCGCGCGCGGTGGAGGCGAGCTCGGCGGCGCTGCGGCCCTGGGTGTCGAGGAGCTGGAACTCAAAGCCGGAGCCGGAGCCAAGGCCGGCGATCGGCGGCAGGTTGAAGGCGATGACCTGCGCCTCGCGGATGGCCGCGCCCTGTCGCATCGCCTGGCGGATGGCGGCGAAGACGGAGGTCTCCTCGCTGGTGCGCTCCGCAAAGGGCGCCATGGAAACGAGCGCGAAGGCGGCGTTCGACTTGGTGATGCCATCGAGGATGGAATAGCCGGTGACGGAGGTGACGCTCGCAACCCCTGGCAGTTCGCGCAGCATCTCCTCCACCCGCCGCTGCGCCGCGACGGTGCGATTGACGGAGGCCGCCTCCGGCAGGCGCGTCTCCACGATGAAGGAGCCCTGGTCCTCCGCCGGCAGGAACCCGGTCGGCACGATGCGGAAGAGACCGCCGGTGACAAGCAGCGCCACGAGAAGCAGGCCGAGGCCGAGGACGGCGCGCCGAGCGATGGCGCCGGCGATTTTGGCATAGCCGTCGCGCGTGCGGTCGATGCCGCGCGAAATCCAGCCCATGACGCCGCGGCGCGGGCCGTGATGCGGCTTCAGGACGATGGCGCAGAGCGCCGGCGACAGGGTGAGGGCGTTCACCGCCGAGATCACCATGGAAACGGAGACGGCGACGGCGAATTGCTGGAATAGCTGGCCGGAAATGCCGGGGATGAAGGCGACCGGGACGAAGACCGACAGAAGCACCAGGGTGATCGCCACGATGGCGCCGGTGATCTCGGCCATCGCCGCTGAGGCGGCCTCCGTCGGGCTCATCTCGGGATTGTCGGCCATCTTGGCCTCCACCGCCTCCACCACGACGATGGCGTCGTCGACGACGATGCCGATGGCCAGGACGAGCGCCAGGAGCGAGACGGTGTTGAGGGTGAAGCCCATGGCCAGCATCACCGCGAAGGTGCCGACCAGCGCCACCGGCACGGCGATGACGGGCACGATGGTGGCGCGCAGCGAGCCGAGGAAGATGAAGACCACGAGGACGACGAGGATGAAGGCCTCGAACAGCGTGTGCTCGACCTCCGAGATGCTCTCCTTCACGAAGACCGAATTGTCGGAGACGATCTCGTAGGACATGCCGGCTGGAAAGAAGCCGGCGGCACGCTCCATGGCCGCTTTCACGCCGTCCGCCGCATTGAGGGCGTTGCCGCCCGGCGCTAGATAGACGCCGACCAGCGTGGAAGGCAGGCCGTTGAAACTCGTCGCCACGTCGGCGCTCTTCTCGCCGAGCACCACCTCGGCGACATCGCTCACCCGCACGGTGCCGCCGCCCGGATCGGAGCGCAGGATGATGCGGGAGAACTCCTCCGCGCTCTCCAGCCGGCCCTGGGCGGAGATGTTGAGCTGCAGGCCGGGATCCTTGGTCATGGGCTGGCCGCCCACCCGGCCGATCGCCGCCTGCACGTTCTGGCTCTTCAGCGCGGCGATGACGTCGGCAGGGGTGAGGCCGAGGGCCGCCAGCCGGTCGACGTCGAGCGACACCTGCATGGCGAATTCGTTGCCGCCGAACATGGAGGCATCGCCCACCCCTGGCACACGCTTCAGCGTATCGATGAGATTGATACGGGCGTAATTGGTGAGATCGGCGCCGCTCACCGCCTCGCTCTCGGAAAAAAGCACCACGCCGAGGAGGAGCGAGGAGCTCTTCTTGGCGACCTGCACGCCCGTCTGGCGCACCTCCGGCGGCAGGAGCGGTTCGGCCAGCGCCACCCGGTTCTGCACGTTGACGGTGGCGATATCCGGATCGGTGCCCACCTCGAAGCTGACGTTCAGGATGTAGGTGCCGTCGGCGCCGGAGGTCGACTTCATGTAGATCATGCGGTCGACGCCGATGACCTTGTCCTCGATCACCTGCGCCACGGTCTGCTCCACCACCTCCGCCCCTGCCCCGGGATAGGAGGCGGTGACGGAGACCTGCGGCGGCACGATATCGGGGAATTGCTCCACCGGCATGCGCAGCAGGGCGATGAGGCCGGCGAGGAAGAGGACGATGGAAATCACCCCGGCGAGCCGGGGGCGCTTGATGAAGGTATCAGCGAGCATGGTTCAGCCGTTCCCGGCCGGAGCGGCGTCGACGACCATGCCCGGCCGCACCTTGTTGACGCCCTCGGTGATGACGAGCTCGCCTTCCTGAAGCCCGGCGGCGATGACAGAAAAACCCTCGGAGGTGCGGCTAACCTCGACGCGGCGCTGCTCCACCGTCTCGCCCTCGCCCACCACCAGGACGAAGGCGCCCTGAATGTCGCGCTGCACCGCTTCCTGCGGCACCGCGAGCACGCCTTCGGACGCCGCGGCGGTGAGGATGACGCGCACCAGCTCGCCGTCCAAGAGCAGCCCGTCGGGATTGTCGAAAAGGGCGCGCAGGGTCACGCTGTCGGTGCCGGCATTGACGGCGCTGTCGACGAAATCGATGTCGCCCGGCCTGTCGTAGCGACTGCCATTGGCAAGCTCCAGCGTCACCGCGGCCTCGCGCGCCGCGCTTCCCGCTTCCAGCCGCTCCACATAATTGCGCAGCGCCGCCGTGGGGACCGGAAACACCACATGGATCGGATCAAGTTGGATAAGGGTGGCAAGCGCGCCGCTCTCCGGGCCGACAAGCGCGCCTTCATCCACGGCGGAGGCGCCGATGCGCCCGTCGAAGGGGGCGGTGATCTCGGTATAAGAAAGGTTGATGCGCGCACGCTCCAGCGAGCCCTGAAGCCGAATCACGTCGCCCTCGGACCTCGCCAGCATCGCCTCGGCATTGTCGAGCGCCGCCTGCGGCGCGGCCTGGCGCTCCACCAGCTGTGCCTGGCGGTCGCGGTCCAGACTGGCGAGATCGCGGGTCGCCTCGGCGCTTTTCAGCGCGCCTTCCGCCTCCGTCACGGCGGTGGCGTAGAGGTCGGGCTCGATGCGGTAGAGAAGCTGGCCCTCGCGCACCCGGTCGCCGGGCTGAAAGTTGACCTCTTTGAGCGTTCCGCCGACCCGCGCCACCAGGGAAACGCGCCGGTCGGCATCGAGGCGTCCGTTGAAGCGGGCCGTCTCGGCCAGGTCGACGATGGCGGCCGGGGCGACGACAACGGCGGGCGGCGGCGCCTCCTGCGCCATGCCCGCGCCGTGCCACAACATAGCCAGGCCAAACGCCGCGCCGCCCATCAGCAAGGCGCCGCCCCTCATCGAGCCCAGCTCCGACATCCACTTCCCCCTCAAGCCCAAACAAACATGGAGATCGTCGGAGGTTGTGGCGGCGGTAGAAACTTTGTCAACTCACGGGTACGGCAAATGGCGACGAATGCCGGGGTTTTCGCAAGCGCCAAGTCTCCGCGCAGACCCGCCGGAGGTGCGGCGAGGACGATCGGCCGGGCCAGTGCCGCGAGAGGCAAGCCCGGACCGGCCGGCTGCGGCGTCAAGCGCCCTTGCCGGGCTGGCGCGAAAACCGCCGGATTTCCCGCGGGCTCTTCGCCGCCCAGCGCCTGACGGCCCGGCTGAGGCAAGCCTGGCTTGAATAGCCGAGACCGGCGGAGATGGCGCCGAAGGGCTCGGCAGTCCCTTCGATCGCCGCAAGGGCGTGGATACGGCGGGCCTCGTCCAGAACGCTGGTGAAGGCGGTATCGGCCGCTGCCAGCAGCCTTTGCAGGGTCCGGGCGCTGACGCCGGTCGCGTGCGCGACATCGCGCAAGGTCGGCTTGCCCTCGACCAGCATCTCCTCGATCTGGATGCGGACGGCCTCCACCAGCGAAAGCTGCTCGTTCAACCGCACCCATTGCGCGGCGAGAGGCGGCGCGGGCTGCAGCAGCGCCAAAGGCGCCGCATAGGGACGGTCGAGCGCGCCCTGCCGGAAATGCAGCACCAAAGTTCCGCAAACGGAGGGCCGGACCTCCCCGTGCAGCCAGCGCTGAAGCTCCCGGATCCTGACGCCGTCCCAGGGAACGATCTCCACCAGACGAAGCTGGCGCTCGCCCGCGCCAGCGGCCTCCACGAGCCCCGAAAGGGTCATGGCCGTCAGCTGCTGGGCGATATGCAGGCCGGCCGGATCGAAGGCGCCGAGGAAGGCGGCGCAGACCACCGGATGCTGGCGGGCGGTGTCGATCCAGATCCGTTCGTGACTGGAAAAATACGGCATGGCCCGCGAGGCACGCATCAGCGCCTCTCGGGGCGTGCGCGCCCCCGCCAGAGCATGGCCGATGAGACCGAAATCGGTCAGCGTGCGAGCCCCATAGCTGCGGCAGCCCATGTCCCACAGCCCCTCGCGCCGGGCGACAATCCCCAAAAAGGTGAACATGCCGGCAAAGGGGGTCGGCGCTTCCGGCCTTTCCCACGGATAGGCGGCAAGATGGGCAACGGCGAAGGCACGCTGCAAGGGCACGCCCTCCCCTTCCAGCCAGAAGAGAAAAGGACGCAAGGCGGCGGCGCGCGCAAGCGGCAGCTCGGCCGACATACCCAGCCTCGCACAGTATTAATCGGCTTCCAAAATACCCCGAACTGGCGCGCGAAGCAAAATTCGTCTCCCCGAAAGGCATACAATCGGTGCGCTTCTGAGCCCAAGACCCGTTATGCTGCGGGGCAAGGAAGTCACCGCAGCGGGCCAACAGGCGATATCGCGCTTGCCGGCCGCGCACAACGACCGGCCAGTCACGCTCAGGACGCGCGAAGACAGGCAATGCGGAGGCTTGACGATGAACAGAACCTTCACCGCATTTTTGGCGATGCTCGCGACCGGCGCCCTATGGGCGACGCCCTCCCTTGCTCAGACAAGTTCCGGTGCGCCGAACGCCACAACCACGATCGACGGCCTTCAGCTCCCACCGCCACCGCCGCAATTCGGCGGCACGATCAACGAGCAGGCGCTGCAATCGACGCCCTGGTGGCCGCCGCGCGTGGTGCCGCCGGATGGCGCGCCGAATGTGCTGCTCATCATCACCGACGATGCCGGCTTCGGCGTGCCGAGCACCTTCGGCGGCGTGATCCCGACCGAAACGATGGACAAGCTCGCGCAGGAAGGGCTCCGGTTCACCAACATCCATTCCACGGCGCTCTGCTCGCCGACGCGCGCCGCGCTGATCACCGGCCGCAACCACCATTCAGCGGGCTTCGGCGTCATTTCCGAGCAATCGACGGGCTATCCCGGCTACAATTCCATCATCGCGAAGGACAAGGCGACGATCGGCCGGATCCTGCTCGACAACGGCTACAACACCTCGTGGTTCGGCAAGAACCACAACACGCCGGCCTTCCAGGCCAGCCAGTCCGGGCCCTTCGACCAGTGGCCGACCGGCATGGGCTTCGAATACTTCTACGGCTTCGTGGGCGGCGATGCCAACCAGTGGCAGCCGAACCTCTTCCGCAACACGACGCAGATCTACCCCTTCGACGGCGATCCTGAATGGAACCTGATCACCGGCATGGCGGACGACGCCATCGACTGGATCACGCGCATGCACCAGACCGCCCCGTCGAAGCCCTTCTTCGTCAAATACGCCCCCGGCGCCACGCACGCACCGCACCACCCGACCAAGGAATGGGTGGAGAAGATCGCGGCGATGAACCTCTTCGACGATGGCTACGAGGCGCTGCGCCAGACGATCTTCGACAACCAGAAGAAGATGGGGCTCGTGCCTGAGGACGCAAAGCTCGCGCCCTGGCCGGCCGACGAGATCAAGCCCTGGGAGGAGCTCACCGACACCGAAAAGAAGCTGTTCATCCGGCAGGTGGAGATTTTCGCCGCCTATGCCGCCTATACCGATCACGAAATCGGGCGCGTGATCGAGGCGATCGAGGATATCGGCGAGATCGACAACACGCTGATATTCTACATTAACGGCGACAACGGCACGAGCGCGGAGGGCGGCCCGCTGGGGACGCCGAACGAGGTCGCGTTCTTCAACGGGCTCAACATGATCCCGGCCGAAACGCAGATGAAGTGGTACGACGTCTGGGGCACCGAGGAGACCTACAATCACATGTCCGCCGGCTGGTCCTGGGCCTTCGACACGCCGTTCGACTGGTTCAAACAGAACGCCTCGCGCCTGGGCGGCATCCGCCAGAACATGGTCGTCTCCTGGCCGGCGCGCATCACCGACAAGGGCGGCAAGCGCGACCAGTTCATGCATGTCATCGATGTCGTGCCCACCATCCTGGAGGTCACAGGCATCAAGGCGCCGCAGGAAGTCGACGGCATCCAGCAAGCCCCGATCGAAGGCACGAGCTTCGCCTACGCCTTCGAGGCGGCGAACGCCGATGAGCCAAGCCGCCACAAGACCCAGTATTTCGAGATGTTCGGGCAATGGGCGCTGTATCACGAGGGCTGGCTGTTGAGCACCAAGGTCAACCGGGCGCCGTGGGATGTCACAGGCCCGGCCAACCCCGATCCGCTGAACAACCAGGTGCTTCAGCTCTACGATTTGACCAAGGACATGAACCAGACGACGGACATCGCCGATGCGCATCCCGACAAGGTCAACGAACTGAAGGCGATGTTCATCGAGGAGGCAAAGAAGTATCAGGTCTTCCCGATGGATGCCTCCGTTCAGGCCCGGATCGTCGCGCCGCGTCCGAACATCACCGCGGGGCGGAAGGAGTTCGTCTATACGCGCCCGATGACGGGACTGCCGCAGGGCGACTCGCCGCTCCTGCTCAACACGTCCTACACGATCACCGCCGAGCTGGACGTGCCTGAAGGCGGCGCCGAGGGAATGATCCTCACCTCCGGCGGGCGCTTCGCCGGCTACGGGCTGTACCTGAAGGACAGCAAGCCGGTGTTCGTGTGGAACCTGGTCGATCTTGAGCGGATCAAGTGGGAAGGGTCGGACCCCCTGACGCCCGGCAAGCATACCGTCGAGTTCGACTTCAAGTACGATGGGCTTGGCATCGGCACGCTCGCCTACAACAATTCGAGCGGCATCGGCCAGGCCGGCACGGGCACGCTGAAAGTCGACGGCAAGGACGTCGACACCAAGGCGATGAAGAACACCCTGCCCGTGATCCTGCAATGGGACGAAGCCTTCGACATCGGCTCCGACACGCTGACGGGGGTCAACGACGCCGATTACAAGCCGCCCTTCCCGCTGACGGCCAAGCTTGAGAAGCTCACGATCACGATGGACCGGCCCGAGCTCTCAGAGGCAGACAAGAAGAAGCTGCAAGAGGCGATGCACAAGGCCAGCGACTGAAGGAGGCGGGCGGGCCGGCTTCGGCACGGCCCGCGCTCCGCCTTAGCCGGCCTCTTCCAGTGCCGTCTCGCCGCGCATGATGAGGTCGGAGAGAGCCTGGGCGTTAAGGCCCTCCGTCGGCAGCGAGGTCTCGGTGCGCCCGCCGCGCAAAATCGTCACCCGGTCGGCGACGGCGATGACGTCGTTCATGTTGTGGCTGATGAGAATGACGGTAACGCCGTTCTCCTTCAGCCGGCGGATGAGCTTGATAACCTCTTCCGTCTCGCGCACGCCGAGGGCGGCGGTCGGCTCGTCCATGACGATGATCTCGGCGTTCCAGCGCAACGCCCGGCACAGCGCCACCGCCTGGCGCTGGCCGCCGGACAGGTTCTCCACCCGCGCCGTCATATCGCGCATGACGGAGTTGAGCTGGACGAGGAAATCCTGCGAGCGGGCGATCATGGCGGCGCGGTCCAGAACCGGGATGCCGAGGACGCGCTTGACCAGCTCAGAGCCCATGAAGACGTTCTGGTAGATGGTCAGGCCGGGAGCCAGGCCGAGATCCTGATGGATGGTGGCGATGCCGGCCGCGAGCGCGTCGTGCGGGCTGGAAAAGCGCACCTTCTCGCCGCGCAGGGCGATCTCGCCGGCATCGGGATGCTCCACGCCGGCAACGAGCTTGATGAGGGTCGACTTGCCGGCGCCGTTGTCGCCGCACAGCGCATGCACCTCGCCCCTGGCAACGGCAAGATCGGCCCCGCGCAAGGCCTTCACCGCGCCGTAGGACTTCGCCGCACCGCGCACCGACAGGATCTCGCTCATCTGCATCCTCTGTGGGAAACAGCCGGCGGCGGGCGCCGCCGGCCCTCGCGCCTATTCCTCGATGAAAGCATCGACATTGGACTGATCGACGAGATCGGCGCCCATGAAGAGATAGGGGCCGGAAGTCACCGCCTCCTTGGCCTCGCCGTCGACGGCGATGCGCTGCATCGCCTCCACCGCGCCCTCGCCCATCGCCTCGAAGGGGATGGCGACGGTCGCCATCAGCATGGAATCGGGCGATTTGATGCGCCGGTAGGTCTCCTGGCCGCCATCGATGGAGACGAGCACGACATCGCCCTTCTGCATGCCCTGCTCTTTGAGAAGATCGTCGATGATGAAAGCCTGGCCGTCGAAGGAGGCCCAGATGCCTTCAAAGTTGCCGGCGTTCTGCAGGATCAGCGCGCTCATGCCGCTGCGCACGTCCTCGCGCCAGCTCTTGGTGCGGGCCATGGAATGGGAGCCGACTTCCTCAACGGCCTTGTTCTCGCTGAGGACGACATCGAGCACCTTGCCGCGGACGCGGGTGCCGACATTGGATTCAAAGCGCTGGGTGAGGATCGGGCCTTCATAGCCGATCTGGCCGAGAAGGTAGAGCGCGGCCTCCGCGCCAACGGCATATTCGTTGACCTGGATATCGAAGAGGGCGTGCGGGCTCGCCCCGCTCATCACGGTGATGAGGGGAATGCCGGCCTCCTTGGCCGCCTGCATCTGGGCGTCGAACTCCACCGGCTTCGACATGGCCAGCACGATGCCGTCGACGCCGCGCTGGATGAGGTTCTCGATCTGCTCGGCATGGGTCGGCAGGGTGCCGTTGGAGTTCAAGACGACGACGTCCCAGCCCTTCTCCTTGGCGGCCGCCTCGGCCGCGTTGGCGACGCGGGCATGCGTCTCCGACGACATCTGAAAGGCGACGACGCCGAGCTCGAAGGCCTTGGCGGAGACCGCCGAGCCGAGAGCGAGGATTGAGGCCGCCAGAACCGGCGCGAAAAACTTCTTCATGGGGTTCCCCTTCTTGCGTCTTCCTTGGGGTTGCGGGCGCTCATACGGAAAAGGCCGCCCGTTTCAGCACGCTGGCGGAGACCGAGACCGAGGCGATCACGATGACGCCGAGCATGATGTCCTGCAGGTAATAGGGCGCGCCGAGAAGCACGAGGCCGTTGGCGAGCACGGAGATGATGAGGGCGCCGACGAAGGTGCCGGCGACATTCGGCCGGCCGGGCTCGAACATGGTCATGCCCAGAAGCACCGCGGCAATGGCGTTGAGAAGATAATCGCCGGCCATCTGCGGCGCCGCCGAGCTGAGATTGGCAACGAGGAGGACGGCGGCGATGCCGGCCGCGACGCCGGAAAGCGTCAGCCCGACAAGCTTCATGCGGCGCGTGGCGATGCCGGCGCGATGGGCCGCCTCCTGCGCCTCGCCGGTCGCCAGCATATGCACGCCGAGCCGGGTCTTCTTGGTCAGGAACCAGGCGAGGGCGACGACGGCGAGCATGAAGAAGACGAGCACCGGCACGCCGAAGAGCTTGCCGCGCGCCAGGGACAGGAAGACCGGATCCCAGCGGCCAACGAAGGCGACCCCGCCGGTGAGCATGAAGGCAAGGCCGTTGGCGATGGCGGCGGTGCCGAGCGTGGCAATCAGCGAGGGTACTTTGATCGCCGTGACGAGCAGGCCGTTGAGGAGCCCGCCGGCGGTGGCGATGGCAAGGCCGGTCAGCGCCGCCAGCGGCCAGGCGATGCCGCCGGCGATCATGCCGCCGGTGACGACGGCGGCCAGGCTGCACAGATTGGCGAAGGAGAGATCGAGCTCGGAAGTCAGCAGCGCGAAGGTGAAGCCGACCGCCAGGATGGAAAGAAAGCTCGCCTGTTTCAACACGTTGAGGAGATTGGCACCGGAGGCGAAATTGCGCGCGAAGAAAAGAAAGAAGACAAGCACGGCAAGGCCGGCCAGCGCCGTGCCGTAGGTCGCCACGAAGCCCCTTAGCCGCGCCCGCCCCTCGCCCGTCCCCGTCGCCTCGGCGGCGCTCACGTCTTCGCCCTCACCGGCGCCTCATCTTCGTCGTTGTGCATGTTCAGATGAATTCAGTGCATTCCTGAAGCGTTCCGCGTGGCGCAGAATGCGCGGCAAGGTCAAGTGGCCTTGGCGCGAATGTCCCGCCTTGCGGCGAAAAGAACGGGCTTACAGCGTCGCCCCCCGCTCGCGCCCGAGCGCCACGAGGCGGTGGGCGGCCTCCGCCAGCGCCGGCTGCATGTCGGTGAACAGGCCAAACAGCGCCTCGCCGCGCCGGCGGCCTTCCGGCGTCGGTTCGTAGCGCGTCAGGCGGCCGAGGACGGCGGCATCGGCGAGATTCTTAGCAAGCCCGAGGCCGAGGCGCGCCAAGGCGAGCCCGCCGGCAAGGCCCATCTCGCGCGCCTCCGGCACCAGGACGGGCCGGGCGAGGATGTCGGCGCGGATCTGGTTCCAGGTGGCGCTTTTCGCCCCGCCGCCGGCCAGGCGAAGCTCCTCGGCCCGCACCCCGACAGCCGCTTCTGCCCGTTCCAGCACCGTCCGGTTCAAGAGCGCCACGCCCTGCATGACGGCACGCACCATGTCGCCGCGCGAATGGGCGGCGGAAAGGCCGAGGAAGGCGGCGCGCAGATCCGGATCCCAGAAAGGCACCCGCTCGCCGTTCAGAAACGGCAGGAAGAGAAGCGGCTGCGGGCATTGCGGCTCGGCAAGAAGCCTCTCCAACCGCGCCGCCAGAGGGCGCGGCGAAGGCTCGAGCCTGTCGACGATATAGGCGAGCGCGTTGCCGCCGTTCTGGCCGGGCCCGCCGAGATGCCAGAGCCCCTCGCCCCAGGGGAT
Organism: Afifella pfennigii DSM 17143; assembly: GCF_000688515.1. Taxonomy (GTDB): domain Bacteria; phylum Pseudomonadota; class Alphaproteobacteria; order Rhizobiales; family Afifellaceae; genus Afifella; species Afifella pfennigii. The sequence goes on from NZ_JHZK01000014.1 coordinate 79,602, forward strand.
GGTGATGAGGCCTTCCGCCTTGCCGGGCCTTGCCGCCAGAAGGCCGAGAACCTCCGAGGAGCCGGAGATGCCGCAGGCGCGGCCGGGCGCCAGGGCTCCGAGCCCGGCGACCGCCATGAAGGTGTCGTTGGAGCCGCAGAAGACGGCGGCGCCGGCGAGCCTCGCCAGGGCGCCCGGCAAGCCTTGGCGCACGGTGCCGACCCGGTCGGCGGGACGGCCGATCTGCGGCAGCACATCGCCTTCAAGGCCAGCCAGCGCGGCGAGCCGCGGCGGCTCACCGCGCATCGCCTCGGCGAGCCAGAAGAGCGAGATGGCGTCCGAACGCGCCTTGCCGGTGAGGCGGAGATTGAGAAAATCCTTCGGCTCCACGACCAGGGAGAGGCGGGCGAAATTCTCCGGCTCGCGCGCCTTCAGCCAGAGAAGCCGGGCGAGCGGATGATAGGCGTTGAAGCCGCCGGCGGCCGGATGGGCGGCAAGGGCGGGATCGGCAAGCGCCGCCTCAACGCAGGCCGCGGCGCGCGAATCGCGAAAGCCGATGGCCGGGCGCAGGATGTCGCCCCTGGCATCGAGAAAAACCTGGGTGCGGGTGAAGCCGCAAACGGCGATGGCGGCGACGCGCGCAAGCTCCGCCGTCTCGCCGAGCTCCTTTGCCACCGCGCCGAGAGTGCGCCACCAGTGCTCGGGATCCTGCTCGCAGCGCCCGCTCGCCTCGTCCTCCTCGAAGCCGAGCGGACGGAAGGCGGCCGCAAGCTCCTCTCCCTCCAGCGTGTAGAGGGCGGCCTTCAGCGCCGAGCCGCCGAGATCGACGGCAAGAACGCAATCCCTGCCGCCAGCCCTTTCACCGATCCTGTCGCCGATCCTGGCGCCGGCGCCTTCCTGGTAAGGGCTCGTTTGTGCCTCGCGCATCGATGCCTTCGCCACTCGCAGCCGTTTCGCTCAAGAGGCGGTCTATGGAAGCGGCGGCGCCAAAGCTAGAGCCTCGGCAACCGGGTCCGCGCCTCAGGCGACCTCCAGATCGAGGCCTACCTGCTCGATCCTCTCGCGCAGCGTGCCTGACGGGACGCGGTCGGTGATGATGCCGGCGAAGGAGGCGATCGGCTCCACGCGCGCCACCAGATCGACGTCGAATTTGGAATGGTCGATGAGAAGAAAGGTCTCGCGCGCCTGCGCGATCATGCGCCGCTTGACCGCGACGGCGGCGCGGTTGGCGTCCGAAATGCCTTGGGCCGACAGGCCGCTGGCGCCGATGAAGGCGCGGTTGGCGTTGTAGCGGTTGAGGAAATCGAGCGTCTCCGGCCCATAGACGGCCGCCTCGCGCGGCATCAAGTCGCCCGGACAGAGAATGACCTGGATGGAGCCGTTCTGGCCGAGCGTGGCGGCGACGGCGAGACTGTTGGTCAGCACCGTCAGATCGAGCCCGCGCAAGGCGAGACAGCGGGCGAATTGATGCGTGGTGGAGCCGGCGTCGATCATCAAGACCTCGCCGGGGCACACCAGCTCGGCGGCGCGCTCGCCGATGCGCTCGCGCTCGGCGATGCGGGCGCGGTTGCGCTCGCCGAAAGGCGCCTGCGCCCCCATCGGCGCGGCCGAGGCGCCGCCATAGGCGCGGGCGATGAGGCCCTCGCGGCTCAGCGCCTCCACATCGCGGCGCACCGTCTCGGTGGAGACGCCAAAACGCCCGGCAAGATCGGAAATGCGCACATGCGGGTGCAGCTCCACCTCGCGCAGGATGTGCTCGCGCCGCTCCTCCTTGCGCAGGCGGCTCACGGCGCCTTCCTTGCCGCCAGGATGGCCTCGGCCAGCTCGGCGAAGCCGGCCCCGCCCTCCTCGCGCGTCAGCCATCGAGGCAGCTCTTCCGCGCGCTGGCGAAAGCGGGCGAAATTGGCGACGGCGACGCTGTTGTCAAAGAAGCCGAACATCGGCGCGTCGTTGGGGGAATCGCCGACGAAAAGCACCTTCTCGTTCTGTGCCGCAATGTCGAGCCCATAGCGCTCCTGGAACAGGCGACGGGTCATGGCCAGCTTGTCGTATTCGCCGAACCAACCGTTGACATGGATCGATGACACTTTTGCGTGCGCGCCCGCCGCCTCGAAACAGGCGACGATGCGGTCGATCTCCGCCTCGCTGAGACGCGGCAGGTCCTCGGCGAAGTCGATGGCAAGGTCGGCCTCGCGAAAAACCTGATCGGCGGCGAGCCGCGAGGCCGGCACATCGGCGAGGACCGCCTCGGCGATGCTGTCGAGCCGCGCCCGGTTGCGGCGCCGCTCCTCCGGCGGATGATGGAAGACGCGGGTGACGCCGGAGCCGTTTTTGGCGGCGAAATAGAAGGCGCCGTTCTCGCCCACCACCGCGTCGACCGGCCAGAGCCGGGCGATGAGATCGCACCAGCCCGCCGGCCGGCCGGTCACCGGGACGATGGTGAGCCCGGCGGCGTTCAGCCGCTCCATCGCCGCATAGGCGAGCGCCGGCAGGCGGCCCCCCGTCGTCAGCGTGTCGTCGATATCGGTGAGGACGAAATCGACCGCGCGCAAACGCCCAGGCTCCATCGACGATAGCGGCCGCATCATCTGCGCCCCGCCCGGCGAAGCGGCCTGGCGCACGAGACCTTCCTGCATCTGCCGGTTCCTTCCTCGCCGCGCTTCGTCCGGACGGACGGTCGGCCCTTAGACTCGTTCGTTTGTGTGATATTCCCACGAAATTCGTCCGTCTTGCAACTTTTTGCCGATTATATGTTGCAACTTACCACAAGATGCAGATACCGTCCGCAAATCCCAAAAGCGCAGGCGCGCGAGGTAACCGGCCCGTCGAAAAAAGGGCCAGAGCGGAGGAGACGATGACGTTCAAAGCAAGGAAGATTGACAGCCTCACAGGCGTTGCGGCCGCTGCGCTCGGTCTTGCCGCCATCCTCGGCTTTTCGCCGGCGCTGGCGCAGGATTGCCCGAACCGCGGCGACCTCGACCAGATGTACTGCGACGCCGATGGCGATCTCGTTGCCGACACGCCGAGCGATCCCTCGCAACTCGTCAATCCCGATACGCTCGTCTTCGCCTATACGCCGGTCGAGGACCCGGCCATCTACGAGGATATCTGGGAGCCCTTCATCAAGCATCTGGAAGAGGTGACCGGTAAGGACGTGCAGTTCTTCGCCGTCCAGTCGAACTCCGCCGAGGTGGAGGCGATGCGCAGCGGACGCCTGCATATCGCCGGCTTCTCCACCGGCCCGACGCCCTTCGCGGTCAATCTCGCCGGCGCCGTTCCCTTCGCCATCATGGGCAGCGAGGACGGCACCTTCGGCTATCGGCTGCAGGTCTATACGCGCAAGGATTCCGGCATCGACACGATGGAGGATTTGAAGGGCAAGCGCATCGCCCACACCTCCCCCACCTCCAATTCCGGCAATCTCGCTCCGCGCGCCCTGTTTCCGAAGCTCGGCGTAACGCCGGAGGAGGATTACGAGGTCACCTATTCGGGCTCGCACGACCAGTCGATGCTGGGCGTCGTCGCCGGCGATTACGACGCCGCCCCGGTCGCCTCAGAAGTCGTCGACCGCATGGCCGAGCGCGACCTCTACGACCCGGAGGAAGTCAAGATCGTCTGGCAGTCCGATCCCTTCCCGACGACCTCCTACACGCATGCGCACAATCTCGATCCGGAGCTGGCGGAGAAGATCAAGGAAGCCTTTTTCACCTTCGAGTTCGCAGGCACCGAGCTCGGCGAGGAATTCACCGGCGTCAGCAAGTTCGTGCCGATCACCTACAAGAAGGACTGGCAGGTGATCCGCGACATCCAGGAAGCCAACGGCGTGGAATACACCCCGCAGGGTCTCGCCAAGGAGTAAGCGCCAGAGGGGCGCGCCGAGCGCGCCCCCTTTCGCCGGAGTTCGCGCCGATGCTGAAAATATCCAACCTGGTCAAGCGCTACGGGCATGGCGAGCCGGTGCTGAAGGGGCTCGACCTGGAGGTACCCGGCAACAGCGTCGTGGCCATCATCGGCGCTTCGGGCGCCGGCAAGAGCACGCTCTTGCGCTGCATCAACCGGCTGGTGGAACCGACCTCCGGAACGATCGCGCTCAACGACATCGTGCTTTCCGACCTCAAGGGCCGCGAGCTGCGCGCCGCACGGCGCCGCATCGGCATGATCTTCCAGAGCTTCAACCTGGTCGACCGGCTGACGGTGATGGAGAACGTGCAGTCCGGCCGCCTCGGCTATCTGCCCTTCTGGCGGGCGGCGAGCCGGCGCTATCCCAAGCGCGACATTCGCCGCGCCTACGAATTGATGGAGCGGGTGGGCATCGCCCATTACGCCAACAAGCGCGCCGACGAGCTTTCCGGCGGCGAGCGCCAGCGCGTGGGCGTGGTGCGGGCCTTGATGCAGGAGCCGGAAATCCTCCTCGCCGACGAGCCGACCGCCTCGCTCGATCCCAAGACATCGGAGCAGATCATGGAGCTCCTGCGCTCGCTTTCGGCGGAATTCGCCCTGCCCGTCCTCATCAACATCCACAACGTCGCCGAGGCGCGCCTCTACACCGACCGCATCGTCGGCATGCGCTACGGCAAGATCATGTTCGACGCCGAACCCTCGCGCCTCGACAAGGCCGCCATGGACGAGATCTATGCCGGCCTGCCGGCCGAAGAGCGCGGCGAGGAAGAGACGCCGGCGCCCTCCTTGCAGGTCTCGGCGGCGTGAGCCAGACCCGCGAGACCTGGCCGGAGACCTGGCACCGGCCGCCGATGATCGCCAACCCGGTGCTGCGCTACGGGCTGGCCGCGGCGGTGCTCGTCTATGCGCTTTGGGCGGTCACCTCCCTGCCCTTCGACTGGCAGCGCGCCGCGGAGGGCCTTGCCCGCGCGCAGCGCATCTTCGCCGGCTCCATCCCGCCAAGCTTTGAGCGCAGCGGCCTTCTCATCGACGGCTTCCTGGAAAGCATCAAGATCGCCATCCTCGCCACCGTCGGCGGGGTGCTCTTGTCGATCCCCATCGCCTTCATGGCGGCGAAGAACCTGGCGCCGAAGCCGATCTATCTTCTCGGCCGGGCCATCATCATCGTGGCGCGCAGCTTCCATCCGGTGATCGTCGCCATCCTCTTCGTCAAGGCCGTCGGCTTCGGGCCGCTGGCGGGCGTTCTCACCCTCATCGTCTATTCCGTCGGCTTCGTCGCCAAGATGCTCGCAGAGCGCATCGAGGAAATCGACTGGGGTCAGGTGGAGGCGATGCGCTCGGTGGGGGCGGGCTATCTCTCCACCCTCTTTTACGCCGTCTTCCCGCAGATCATGCCGCGCCAGATCGGCCTCAGCATCTATCAGCTCGACAGCAATCTGCGCGCCTCCGCCGTCGTCGGCATCGTCGGGGCGGGCGGCATCGGCTCCACTCTCGCCAACGCCTTCGGGCGCTACGACTACGACTTCGCCCTCGCCATCACCATGGTCATCGTCGGCGCGATCCTCGTCAGCGAGGGGATCAGCGGCCAGATCAGGAAGCGGATATGGTAGAGCTCGACGCCCACCCGCAGGACTGGGCCCGCTATACGCCGGGCCAGCGGCTTTTCCGCTTCCTCGTCTTCCTCGCCTCCGTCGCCGCCGTCGTCTGGGCGGTGATGAGCATCGACGTCATCTGGCCCTGGGTGCTGGACGCGCCGGAGCAGATGGGCGACCTCTTCGGGCGCATGGTGCCGCCGGATTTCTCCAATCTGTCCGACATCCTGTGGGTGCTTCTGGAGACGGTGAACATCGCCACCATCGCCACGGCGGTCGCCGTCTTCGCCGCCCTGCCCGTCGCCTATATCGCGGCGCAGAACACCACGCCCAATATCGCCACGCTGTGGCTCGGCCGCTTCATCCTGGTCTCCAGCCGTTCCGTCAACACCATCATCTGGGCGCTGCTCTTCGTCGCCATCTTCGGACCCGGCATCATCGCCGGCATCGTCGCCATCATGTTCCGCTCCATCGGCTTCATCGGCAAATTGCTCGGCGAGGCGATCGAGGAGATCGACCGGCGTCCGGTGGAGGCACTGGAGGCGACGGGCGCCTCGCGGCTCAAGGTCATCCTCTACGCCATCGTGCCGCAGGTCATGCCCACCTTCTGGGCGGTCAGCATCCTGCGCTGGGACATCAATCTGCGCGAATCCACCGTGCTCGGCCTCGTCGGGGCGGGCGGCATCGGCATCGTCCTGCAAAGCGCCATCGACACCTTCAACTGGCCGGAAGCCGCGACTGTGCTACTTGCCATCCTGGCTCTCGTCATCCTCGGCGAGATCGTCTCCGCCACGCTGCGCAAGCGGATCATCTGAACCGGCCCGGCCATGCAAACGCCCAACGCCCGCAACGACGTCTACGACATCCTCGTCGTGGGAGGCGGCATCAATGGCTGCGGCATCGCCCGCGACGCGGCCGGGCGCGGCTGGTCGGTGCTTCTGTGCGAGATGGGAGATCTGGCAGGCGCCACCTCCTCCGCCTCCACCAAGCTCATCCATGGCGGCCTCAGATATCTGGAATATTACGAGTTCCGCCTGGTGCGCGAGGCGCTGATGGAGCGCGAGACGTTGTGGGCGATGGCGCCGCATATCGTCTGGCCGCTGCGCTTCGTGCTGCCGCATCACAAGGGCCTGCGGCCGGCCTGGCTGTTGCGGCTCGGGCTGTTCCTCTACGACCATCTCGGCGGGCGCCGGAAGCTGCCGGCGACGCGCATCCTCAATCTGAAACAGGACCCGGCCGGAGCGCCGCTCGCCGGCGATTGCCGGCTCGGCTTTGAATATTCCGATTGCTGGGTGGACGATGCCCGCCTCGTCGTGCTCACCGCCCGCGCGGCGCAGGCGAAGGGTGCGAGGATACGCACCCGCACCAAGGTCACGGCGGTTGAGAGCGAGAACGGGCTGTGGCGGGCGCGGCTTGAAACGCCGGAAGGCGAGGAGGAGAGCGTTTCGGCGCGCCTCGTCGTCAACGCCGCCGGGCCCTGGGTCGACCGGCTCGGCATCGCCTCGCAGGCCGCCGAGCCGCGCCGCATCCGTCTCGTCAAGGGCAGCCATATCGTGGTCAAGAAGCTCTTCGACCATGACCGCTGCTACATCTTCCAGAACGCCGACGGGCGCATCGTCTTCGCCATCCCCTATGAGGGCGACTTCACCCTCATCGGCACGACCGATCTCGATTATGCCGGCGATCCGGGCGATGTCGCCATCGCGGCGGAGGAGATCGACTATCTGTGCGAAGCGGCGAGCGGCTATTTCACCCGCGCGGTAAAGCCGACGGACGTCGTATGGAGCTTTTCCGGCGTGCGGCCCCTCGTCGACGATGGGGCGAGCGCGGCGCAGGCGGCAACGCGCGATTACGTGCTCGACCTCGCCGATGCGGAAGGCGCGCCGGCGCTGCATGTCCTCGGCGGCAAGATCACCACCTATCGCCGGCTTGCCGAGGCGGCGCTTGCGAAGATCGAGCGCGCGCTCGGGGAACGTCGCGGCGCGCCGTGGACGGACGGCAAGCCCCTGCCGGGCGGGGATTTCCCCCAAGAAGGCTACGACGATCTCGTCGCCAGGATCGCCGCCGAGCGCCCCGGTTTGCCCCGCGCGCTGATCGCCCGGCTGGTGCGCGCCTACGGGACGGAGACGGAAAGGCTTCTCGGCGAGGCGAGCGGGCCGGCCGATCTCGGCCGCCATTTCGGCGCCGGGCTCTATCAGCGCGAGGTGGATTATCTCCGCCGGCACGAATGGGCGCTGACGGCCGAGGACGTTCTGTGGCGGCGCTCCAAGCTCGGCCTGCGCTTCTCGGTGCCGGAAGTCGCGGCGCTGGAAGCCTATCTGACGGCACCGGCAACGCCGGAAAGCCGGATGGCGGAGGCCGGAGCCTGAGGCCGCCGCGCCAGGGATCAGACAGACAGGCTCAGCACAAGCCGCAGAGCGGGCGGCCCTGCGGCGCCAGCTGGGCCATCAGCGGCGACGGTTTTGCGCTCATCGCCTCGCCGAGCAGGATGGCGGAGGTCGGCCCGAGGGTGAAGCCCTGGTGGCCATGGCCGAAATTGAGCCACAACCCCGGATGTCGCGGGGCCTTGCCAAGGACGGGGAGCATGTCCGGCATGCAGGGGCGCACGCCGGCCCAGGGCTCCGCCTCCACCGGCTCGCCCAGCGCCACGAGCTCGGCGGCCTCTGTCTCGGCCCGCTGCAGCTGAACCGGCGTCAGAGGCGCGCCGAGCCTTGCGATCTCCGCGCCGGTGGCGATGCGCAGGCCCTGCCGCATCGGCGCGAGAACGGCGCCGATCTCCGTCGCCATCAGGGGCAGGCTCGGCGCCGCATCGGTGCGGTAGTTGTCCGTCGTCAGATATTTCGGGACTTCGGAGGCCATGACGCTTTGGAGGGTCTGGCTCGATTGGGTTGACGTTAGGCTGCGGGCTGCTGGTTGAGCAAGCGGCGCTGCCGGATGGTTTCGTCCTTGATCCTCCTTCTCTCCTCGAGGATGGCCGGCGCCCTGCCGAAGTAGGCATCGGCAGGCGTGACGTTACCGAGGCTCTCGTGGACGCGGCGGTGGTTGTAGTGATCGATGAAGTCGCCGATGGCGGCCTCGAGCGCGCCGGGCAGATAGTGGTTCTCGAGCAGGATCCGGTTC
>NZ_JHZK01000015.1 GCF_000688515.1 Afifella pfennigii DSM 17143
CCCCAGATGGCGATCTCCTCGCCGCTGCGCGCGCAGCCGAGGCAATAGCCGCTCGCCGGGTCGATCCGGCAGAGCCCGGTGCAGGGGCTCCCCGGGCGTCGCGCCGCCCCCGGCTCCGTCGTTTCGAGAGGTTTGGAAAGGTCGCGCATGGTCCTTTGCGTCCGTCGCGCTCGCTCAGGCATGCGCCTCTTCCGCCACCTCTCGCAGGAGCGCCGCAAGCCGGGCAAGGCGTGGATCGCTCGGTCGGCAGAGCTGCGAGCGCCGAAGCTCCTCACAGGCGGCGTCGGCGGGATCGGCGCCATCGGGCAGCCAGAACAGCCATGCAAGCAGGATCTCTTCGGCAGAGGGCGTCTGGCTCTGGGCAGGTGGGGGCGGCGCGATCATGGAATGTCCTTTCAAGGGCCGGGTGAAGTCGCAGATAACAGCCTTGCCCGCGTGCGAGCGGTGCGTTCGTGTCGTGGTTCGTGGCACGCCGGCGATTCTCCAGTCCTCGCCGAGGCGATGAAGGGTTTCCACCGTCTTCTCCGCCAGGCAGACGATCCTTTCGGGCGGATAGGCGCACATCGTCACCAATCCAGCGTCGGACGGGAGCGAGCGGTCGCAAAAGGCACGATCCGGCCCTGGCCGTTCGCGATTCCCGGCTCGCTTTCCTCCAGAAGCGGTTCGCTCCAGGATCCGGAGGTGCGTTGCCAAGGCACGATGAAACGGCGGCCGCCGTGCACGCCGGTGAGCGAGCGCACCCCGTAGCATTCGGCAAGGTTGTTGTCGGTGAGAACGTCGTCCGGCGCTCCCTCGGCGGCGACCCGGCCGCCACTGAGAAGGATCAGGCGGTCGCAGAAGCGCGACGCGAGCGTCAGATCATGCAGGACGACGACGATGCCCGTGCCGCGATGCGCCGTCCGCCGCAACAGCTCCATGACGTTGAGCTGATGCAGCGGGTCGAGCGCGTCGGTTGGCTCGTCGGCGAGCAGGATCTCCGCCTCCACCGCAAGCGCGCGGGCAAGCAGCACCCGCGCCCGCTCGCCGCCTGAGAGGCTCGTGAACGCGCGCTCAGCGAAGGCGAGGACGTCGGCGGCCTGCATGGCGCGCTTCACCGCGTCGGCGTCGGCCTCGCGGTCCCGAGCCGAGAAGACGCCGGCATGCGGCAGCCGGCCGAGGGCGACGATTTTCTCCACCGCGAGCGGCCAGTCCACCTTGGCGCCCTGCTCAAGGTAGGCGAGGCGACGCGCGAGCTTGCGGCGGGGCACGGAGGCGGCGAGCCTGCCGTCGTAGAAGACATGGCCGAGATCGGGCTTGCGCAGGCCGGCCATCACCTCAATCAGCGTCGATTTCCCCGCGCCGTTCGGTCCGATGAGGCCGACCATTTCGCCGGGGCGGGCGACGGCGTGGACGCTTTCAAGGATGGTGGCGCCGCCGCGTTTCACGCCGATGCCGGAAGCGGAGATGATCATCGCATGTCTCCACGCAGGCGCCAGACGAGCGAGAACAGGAAGGGCGCGCCGATGATGGCCGTGACGACGCCGAGCTTCAGCTCCGGCTGGGTCGGCAGGAGCCTGACTGCGATGTCGGCGGCGAGCGTCAGGACGGCGCCGCCGAGCGCGCTTGCCGGCAGAAGAAGGCTCGGACGGTAGGCGACGAGCGGGCGCAGGATATGCGGCACGACGAGGCCGACGAAGCCGATGGCGCCGCTGACGGCGACCGCGCCGCCGACGGCGAGCGCCACGCCGGAAATCAACAGGATGCGCGTCACGCGCAAGTCGAAGCCGAGGCTCGTTGCCGTATCCTCGCCGAGCGCCAGCGCGTCGAGCGCCCGCGCCGTCGCAAAGAGTGCAAGGCATCCGGCGGCGATCGGCGGAAAGGCGATGGCGACATGCGTCAGGCTGCGGTCGGCGAAGGAGCCCATCAGCCAGAACATGATCTCCGTGGCCGCGAAGGGATTGGGCGAGAGGTTGAGGGCGAGCGAGACGAGGGCGCCGGCGAGGCTGTTCACCGCGATGCCGGCGAGGATGAGCGTTGCCGTGCTGGCGTTCCGCCCGGCGACGGCGAACAGAAGCAGCCCCGCAACGAGTGCCGCCGCGATGCCCCCGACCGGCAGGAGCAGCGAGGAGGCGGCTGCGAGCCCGGAATAGAAGACGAGAACGGCACCGAAGGCGGCAGCCCCGGAGATGCCGATGATGCCGGGCTCGGCGAGCGGGTTGCGCAGGAAAGCCTGCATCACGGCACCCGCCAGGCCGAGCGCGAAGCCGACGAAGAGCCCGAGAAGCGCACGCGGCAGCCTGATTTCCAACAGCACCAGCGCCCCGAGGCTGTCGCGGCCGGAGAGGACATCGGCGAGCGCGGCGGCGAAATCGAGCTGTCCGTAGCCGATCGCCAGCGACAGAAGGAAGGCGAATAGCGCTGCGAGCGAAAGGCCGGCGAGGAGAGCGCGGTAGCTTATTTCGGTGCGGGGAGGGGCGAAGGTCACGTCCGTCACGGTCGAGCCCTCGCTTCCGCCGCCGCCTGGCGCAGGATGTCGACGGCGGCAAACATGTCCGGGCCTGGGCATGCCCAGAGCCGCGGCGGCACGGCCGCAATGTGCATCGGCCGCGGCATGTGCGACAGCACCGGGTGGCGGACGAGCTCCGTCGCGAGCGACGGGAGGCCCCGCGGCGTGCCGACGACAAGCACGTCCGGCGACAGCGCGACGAGCGATTCCAGCGGCAGCCGTCCGTAATTCTGCATGCCTTTTTCCGACGCGAGGTTCTCAAGCCCGGCGAGCGCGAGCAACTCGTCGATGAGCGAGCCGGCACCGACCGTGTAGCCGTTCGGTTCGTAGACGATCGCCGTCGGCCGCTGCGAGGCGTTTTTCTCTTCGGCGGCGGCTTTCATGCTCGCCGCAATCTGGCCGACCAACCGTTCCGCCCGCGCTTCTTGGCCGAGCGCCTCGCCGAGGAGCCGGATCTGCGCCTCGACCTCTTCCATGGTGCGCGGCACGTCGAGCTCCAAGACCGTCACGCCGATCCGCTTCAACAGATCGACGGTGACGCGTTTGGTGTAGCGACCGGCGAGAACGAGGTCGGGCCTGTAACGCATCACTTCCTCCGCAAGGCCGCGGTTTGCCTGAAAATCGCGGGCCGTTTCCGCGAGGTTCGACATGGAATTGTCCCGCGCGAGATAGGTAAGGGAGGCGATCTGCTCCGGGTCTGCCAGTCGCATGAGGAGCTGGTCGGCGCACAGATTGATGGAGACGACGCGCTGCGGCTTTGCCGCCGCCGCCGCGGATGCGGCGGCGGTTGAGAGCAGAAGGACGGTCAGAAAGAACCGCAGCATCAGAAGGTCAGGCGCAGGCCGGCATAGGCGCCGATGCCTTCCGCCCGATAGCCCCAGACATCGTAGTATTCCTCGTCGAGAAGGTTCTGCACGCGCCCAAAAAGCTGCGCGTTTTCGTTGAGGTCGTAGGAGGCGGCGACGTCGACGAGCGTGTAGGCGTCGAGCGAAATCGTCTGCCGGTTCATGTAGAACGGATCGGTCCAGACCCAGTCCTTCCGCTCGCCATTGTACTCGACGCTGAGATTGACGTTGGCCCGCCCGCCGAGGAGGGCATAGTTGACGACGAGGCTTGCAAGGTTCTGCGGCCGGCGGATGAGTTCCGCGCCGGTCGAATCGCGCGCATCGGTGTGGGTATAGGAGCCGGTGACGGTAAGCCCCTCCATCGGCCTTACCGTGAGCGCGACCTCCACGCCGTCGATCTCCGATTCGCCGGGCAGGTTGATGGAGGTTTGCCCCGAACCCGTGATGAGGTTCGATATCTCCTGGTTGAAGTAGGTGACATCCAGCGAGGCGATCTCGCCCCACAGCGCCTGCGTCACGCCGATATCGAAGCCCTTCGCCTCTTCCGGCTGAAGGCTCGGATTGCCGCGATAGGTGTTGGTGAAGCCGTAGAGCTCAAAGAGCGTCGGGTTCTTCACGCCCGTTCCGTAGGAAGCGTGCAGCTTGGTGCCGGTGGGGCGGAAATTGTAGGCGCCGGTCAGCCGGTAGGTGGTGGCGTCGTCGAAGATATCGTTGCTGTCGTGGCGGAGGCCCGCGGTCAGCGACAGGTCCTCAAACAGGCTCAACTGATACTGCCCGATGAGGCCGGTGGAAGCCACCGAACGGTCGAAGGAGGACTAGACGCTTTCGGAAACCGCGCTGTCTTCGTCGCGTTCCACGGCGAGCGTCACGGTATGCGCCGCATCGGCGATTGCCGGCGTATCGAACATGAAGCTCGACCGGTAGTCGAGATGGACGCGCTCGCCTTCGTAGGTGGTGGTGACGACGGTAGGCTTGAGGTCGCGGTAGTCGCGGTTCTGCTGGGCATAGGCGATACCGGCCACCTGCTCCCAATGGCCGTCCAGCAAGGTCACCTTCGCCTGTGCGCGCGTGAAGAGCTGGTCGCTTTTGGCGTCCTGCTTGGCATCGAACGGACCGGTATGGCCGACGGCGGGCAAGAAGCCTTCCGAATCGAGATCGGAGCGCGAGCGCGTGTAGCGCGCGACGCCTGAAAGGTTCAGCCAGTCGGTGACGTCGACGCCGCCCTTGGCGTAGAGCGTGCCGTTCTCGTAGCCGTCTTTCTCCCTATTGCCGAGCCGCTCGTCGGCGATGGAGGTTCCCTCGGTGCGGATACCGCTCGCGCCCGCCAGGAAATCGAAGCGCTCGCCGCCGGCGCTCAGCGAAGCGTTGCCGCTGGCGGTGCCGTGCGAACCGCCTTCGATGCGGCCGGCAAGGCGGGTCCCGGGCGCGCCGCGCCGGGTGACGATGTTGACGACGCCGCCGATGGCGTCGGAGCCGTAGAGGGCGCTCTGCGGTCCGCGCAAGACCTCGATGCGTTCGATATCGTCGACCAGGAGATGGGCGAAGTCGAACTCTGAGCCGCGTGCCGGATCGTTGACCGCAATGCCGTCGATGAAGACTTTCGTCTGGTTGGATTCCGAGCCTCGGATCCTGAGCTGCGTGAACTGGCCGCGCGGCCCGCTCTGGCTGACGGCGACGCCCGGCACCTGGCGCAGCGCTTCGCCGACATAGCGGATTTCCTGCTCTTTCAGCTCCTCGCCGGTGATGATGGTGACGGCGCTGCCGACCTCAGTCAGCGGCGTTTCGGTAAGGTTGGCGGTGACGGATATCTCAGGGAGCACCACCATGTCGTCCTGGGCGAGAGCCGGGGAGGCGACGGCGAGCGCGAATGCGCTGGCGGAAAGGCAAAGGGCAGCGGAAAGCTGCAACAACGCGCCACGGCGCGGCGGGATGGAAAGATACACTGAAAAATGACCTCGATGCGGGCACATGGCCAGATGGCATGTCACCGCGATCGAGGATGCTCCATGCGCTGGGGGCGCATGGATCCACTCCCATCGGCACACCCCGACCGATGTGACCGCGCGTGACCACGGCTGACGGCAGGTCTCCTGACTTGCGGGTCATCATCGCGTCGCCGCCTTCCCGGCGCCGAAGCACCAGTGGCATCGTGACGAGCGATTCGCCGCTCACAGTTGCGGGGACAGTCGCGGCCTTGGGCTTTGCCCGCACCGCGTTCCCTTTTCAGCCTCAAAGAGGCACCGTCGCCATGAACGGATCACGATCTGGCTTGTTTCGTCAAGATGATTTCCCGGGCGCGTCGAACGCCCGGGGGGAAAAGCCTGGCCAGGCGTCAGGCCGATTTCTTCGCGCGGGGAGCCCAGACATCGTCGGCGGCGCCGTTGTCGTTGAGGCGGCGGCTGGCGATGAACATGAAATCGGCGAGGCGGTTGAGATAGGTCAGGACGTTCGGGTTCACCTCTTCCTCCAGCGACAACGCCACGACGCGGCGCTCGGCCCGGCGTATCGTGGTGCGGGCCACATGCGTATGGGCGGCGGCAACCGTGCCGCCCGCCAGCACGAAGTTGGTGATGCGCGGCAGGGCGGCGTTCATCGCTTCCAGCTCCGCTTCGAGGCGCTGAAGCGGCTCCTCGCCGACGCGCAGATGCTCCCCGTGCTTGCCCGGCATGTGCAAATCGGCGGCGAGGTTGAAGAGGTCGATCTGGACGTTGCGGAGCATCTGGCACAATTCGGCGTCCTCGCTGGCCAGCGCACGCACGAGGCCGATCTGCGCGCTCGCCTCGTCGATGGTGCCATAGGCCTCCACCCGCTTGTCGTTCTTCGACACGCGCACACCCCGCCCAAGCGAGGTCTCGCCCTTGTCGCCGCCGCGGGTCACGACGCGCGTCAGGCGCACGCGCTCGCTCTTTTCCTCTCGGTTCTCGTTCATCTCTGGCCTCCGTGCCGATGTGTCGCAGATGAGATCGCTTCCAGCGAACCGCCTTGGCTCGGGGCTCGGCGGGAAGAATCTCCTATCAGGATGCGGGCCGCGCTCCGATTGACAAGCTGCGACGTTCCGGCCGAACGCGCCTGGAGCGCCTCGGCGAGCCCGGCAAAATCGGAGCCGAGACGGGCGGGCGCCGATCCGGTCGAGATGGCTCTAAGCGGCTTGCCTCACCCCGATCGGATGCCAGCAGGCTGCCGCCTGTCGGCCCGCGATCGGCTGGAGCGAGGGGCCCTTGCTGCGGCAGATGTCGCTCGCGGCACGGCAGCGCGAGGCAAAGGCGCAGCCGGGCGGGGGATTGAGCGGGTCGGGAAGCTCCCCCGGCTCTTCCTCCGCCTCGATACGCTTTGCGCCGAGCGCCGGCGCCGAGCGCATGAGGAGCGAGGTGTAGTGATGGCGCGGCTGGCCGTAGATGTCGCGCGCCCTGCCGATCTCCACGATCCGACCGAAATACATCACCGCCACGCGGTCGCAGATCGACTCCACCACGCTGAGATCGTGGCTGATGAAGATGTAGGTCAGGCCGAACGCGCTCTTCAACCGGTCGAGCAGGTTCAGGACCTGCGCCTGTACCGAGACGTCGAGCGCGGAGACCGGCTCGTCGAGCACGATGATGCGCGCATCCGCCGCGAGCGCCCGGGCGATGCCGATGCGCTGCGCCTGGCCGCCGGAGAACTCATGCGGGTAGCGCTCCAGAAATTCCTCGCGCAGGCTGACCGCATCGAGAAGCTCCTTCAGCTTCCTCTCGCGCGCATCGCCGCCGAGCCCCAAAAGCCGCCGCATCGGCGCCTCGAGCGTCTGGCGGATGGTCTTGCGCGGATTGAGCGAGGCCACCGGATCCTGGAAGACGTACTGGATGTGCCGGCCGAGAGCCTTGGCGTCGCGGCCGGCATAGGCGCTTATGTCCTGGTCCCCGAGCCGGATCGTGCCGGCGGTCGGCCGGTCGAGGCCGACGAGCAGGCGCGCGAGCGTCGACTTCCCGCAGCCCGATTCTCCGACGATGCCGAGCGTCTCGCCCGCCTCCACGCGCAGATCGGCCTGCTGCACGGCGTGCACCGCCCGCTTCGGCTTGCCGAGGATCGTCCGCCCGCCGCCGAAAGTCTTGGTCAGGCTTGCCGCTTCAAGCGCCGCGCTCATCCAACCTCTCCCGCCAGGGGCTTGATGCAGCGCGCCTTTCGGCTCTCCGCAACCTGCATGAGGGCGATGTCGCCCTCCCGGCAGGCGAGCTCCACATGCGGACAGCGGTCGGCGAAGGCGCAGCCATGCGGCAAGCGGTCGGCCGCCGGCGGCAGGCCCTCAATCGCGTCGAGCCGCCTTTCCGGCTGGCCGAGGATCGGCACGCAGTCGATCAGCTTCCTGGTATAGGGGTGAGCGGGGTCCTTCAGTACCTCCCGCGTTCGCCCGATCTCCACGATGCGGCCGGCATACATGACGGCGACGCGGTCGCAGAGCTCCGACACCACGCCGAAATCGTGGGTGATGAAGAGCACGGCCGAGCCCTGCGCCTCCGACAATTCCCGCATCAGCTTCAGCACCTGCGCCTGCACCGTGACGTCCAGCGCGGTCGTCGGCTCGTCGGCGATGATGAGTTCCGGCGCGTTGGCGAGCGCCATGGCGATGCACACGCGCTGGCGCATGCCGCCCGACATTTCGTGCGGATAGGCGTTGAAGCGCGCCTTCGCGGATGGGATCTGCACCTTGTGGAGGAGCTTCAAGGCCTGCTTCTCGGCCTCGCGCTTCGATACCTTCTGGTGCGCCCGAACCGCCTCGGCGATCTGCTGGCCGACGGTGAATAGCGGGTGCAGCGTCGTCAGCGGATCCTGGAAGACATAGGCGACCTTACCGCCGCGCAGGCCCCGCAGCTCGTCCTCGCGCGCGGCGAGCTGGTCACGGCCTTCCACCAGGACACGTCCGCCCGTGATGGTGCCGGGCGGCGTCGGCACCAGGCGCAGGAGCGACAGCGCCGTCACCGACTTGCCGCAGCCGGATTCGCCGACGAGCCCGACCCGCTCGCCGGGCTTCAACGTCAGATCGACGCCGCCCACCGCCTTGTAGACCCGCTCGCCGATCCGGAACTCCGTCTTCAGCCCCGTCACGTCCAGCACCGCCTTGGTGCTCTCGGCGAGCGGCACCGCCTCGCGCTTCACCGCCGTCGCCGCTCCCGGCGCGGCGAGCGCGCCCGATTTGAGGCGCGGGTCGAGGACGTCGCGCACCCCGTCGCCGACGAGATTGATCGACATCACCAGCGCGAAGATCATGAGGCCCGGAATGACGGAGACATGCGGTGCGGTGAACAGCAGCTTCCGGCCTTCGCCGAGCATGGAGCCGAGATCGGCCTGCGGCGGCTGTGCGCCGAGGCCCAGGAAGGAGAGACCAGCCGTTTCCAGGATCATCCAGCCGACCGTGGTCGACATGGTCACGACGATCACCGGCAGGACGCTCGGCAGGACGTCGCCGAAGAGGATCACCGGATGCGAGGCGCCCGACAGCCGCGCCGCGTCGACGAATTCGCGTCGGGAAAGCCCGAGCGTGATGCCGCGAATGTTCCTGGCGAAGAAGGGGATGTTGACGATGGCGATGGCGTAGAGCGCGTTGAGGAGGCCGGGGCCCAGAACCGCGACGATGCCGAGCGCGAGCAGGATGTAGGGAAAGGCCATGACGAGGTCGATGCCGCGCATGAGCACGCCGTCGATCCGGCCGCCGGCGTAACCGGAGATAAGGCCGATGAGCGAGCCCACGAGCGCGGCGATCAGCGTCGCCGACAGCCCGACGAGGATGGAGATGCGCGTGCCGAACAGCAGCCGCGAGAGGAGGTCGCGGCCGAGCTCGTCGGTGCCGAGGAGGTGTCCCTCCGCGCCCGGCCGCAAGAGGCGCTGCGCCGGCTCTGTCGCGTTCGGGTCGGGCAGGGGCAAGAGCGGCGTGACGAGCGCCAGGACGAGGATCGCCAACAGCATGACGAGGCCGGCCGCCGAGAGGCGGTTGGCGAGGAGGAGCTGGAAGGAGGACGGGCGCCCGCCGCGCGCCTTCCTCGCCCGGCCGGGAAGTGCGAGCGACACCATGGTCAGGCCCTGCCTTTGACGCGGCGAAAAGCTTGCCGTCGGCTCGGCGCATTCCCTCCAAGGCGGGAATCCGGCGCCCTCCAACGAGCGCCCGCGCCGGGATTGCCGGATCCCGGCCCTCGTCGGCAGGCGCTGCGTGTGGGGCTCGCAGGTAACATGCCTTGAGCCGCTAGCGCAGCCTCGGGTCGACGATCGTCTGCGCGACGTCGGCCAGGAGGTTGAAGACGACGTAGCTCGCCGCCACCACCAGCACGCCGCCCTGCACGAGCAGGAGATCGCGCGTCGAGATCGCCTGGACGAGCATCCGCCCGATGCCGGGCCACTGGAACACCGTCTCGATATAGACCGCGCCGCCGAGCACGAAGCCGGCCTGGATGCCGATCACCGGGATCACCGCCACGAGCGCCGCCTTGAAGGCGTGCCGGTAGATGACGCCGCGTTCCGACACGCCCTTGGCGCGGGCGGTGCGGATATAGTCCTGCCGCAGGACCTCCAGCATCGACGTGCGGGTCAGCCGTGCGATGACGGCGGTGGCGACGATGGCGAGCGTCACCGCCGGCATGGCGAGATGCCTCACAAGGTCGAGCGGCCCGCCGCCGCCGTAGATGGCGTACATGCCCGAGGCCGGCAGCCACTGAAGCTGCACCGCGAAGAGCATGATGAACAGGAGCCCGAGCCAGAAGGACGGCGTGGAGATGCCGATCAGGACGAGGAAGGTGACGATACGGTCCGTCCAGCCGAACTGTCTGACCGCCGCCGCGATCCCGCCGACGAGGCCGAAGATCGAGGCGAGGATGAGCGAGGCACCCGCCAGGATGAGGGTGGCTCCGAAGCGCCCGAACACCTCCTCGGCGACGGGGCGGTTCAGCGAATAGGAGCGCCCCATATCGCCCTGCAGGAGATTTCCGAGCCAGGTCAGGTACTGCCGCGGCAGCGACTGGTCGAGCCCGAGCTGCCGGTTGAGCCGAGCGACGTTCTCCGGCGTCGCGTAGGAGCCGAGGATCGCCGTGGCCGGGTCGCCCGGGATCAGCGCCATCATGGCGAACACGATGACGGAGAGCCCGAACAGGATCGGGATCATCATCAAGAGGCGCTTGAGGATGTAGGCCCACATGCCGGCTCACGTCATGGCGGTGGCGGCAAACGGCTTCAGCCGGCCGGCCGGTGGTGCGTCGACCCGCCGGCTGCGGGCTTCAATTCTTCCTCACGTCGTGCAGCAGCAGGAAGAACGACGGCTGCAGCTCGAAATTCTCCACGCGCGCGCTCGCCGCGGCGTTCTGCTTCCAGTTGGCCACGAATGCCCACGGCGCGTCCTCGTGGACGATCTCCTGCATCTGCTTGTAGAGCCCGGCGCGCTTTTGCTGGTCCGTTTCCCGGCGGGCCTGCTCCAGCAGTCTGTCGACCTCTTCGTTCGCATAGTAGCCGGAATTGAAGCCGCCATTCTCCGGCATCGCCTCGGAGCGCAAGGTCAGATAGGGCAGCGTGTCGGGGTCGTTCGTCATCCACGCCATCTCGGCCATGTCGGCCTTGCCCTCAAGGCCGGGATTCACCTTGCCGAGGAAGGTGTTCCACTCATAGGTCTCGATTTCGGCGTCAAGGCCCACCTCGGCAAGATCGGCCTGGATGGCCGCGCCCATCGCGACGGGATCGAGCATGCCCGAGCCGCCCTCCGTCACGTAGAAGGTTAGGTCGGCGCTCTCCACGCCCGCTTCGGCGAGAAGCTGGCGCGCCTTGTCGGGATCGTGCCGATAGGGCTCAAGGTTCTCGTTGTAAGCCCAGGCGAAGGCCGGCGGCGTCGGCCCGGCGGCGACCTCGGCCGTGCCCTGCAGCACGTTCTCCACCAATGCCTGCTTGTCGATCGCGTAGTTGACCGCCTGGCGCACGCGTTTGTCGGCGAAGGGCCCTTCCTTCGTGTTCAGGATCAGGAACCAGACATGGGGGCCGGCTTGCTCGTGCACGGTGAAGTTGGCGTCGTCGGCGAACTGCGAGACGTTGTCCGGCGGCACCTCGACCATCAGGTCGACGCCGCCCGACAGCATCTCGGCGACGCGCGTATTGGCGTCGGTGATCGGGCGGAAGACCACCGCCTGAAGGTTCGGCGCACCGTCCCAATAATCATCGTTGGCTTCCACCACGACGCGTGAGTTCGATTCCCATTCGGCGAACTTGAACGCGCCGGTGCCGCTCGGATTGCGGCCGAAATCCTTGCCGTGTTCCTGTACCGCTGCCGGCGAGACGATGAGGCCCGTCGGATAGGCGAGGTTGGACAGGAAAGGCGCATACGGCTCCTTCAGGTTGAACACCACCGTGCGCGCATCGGGCGCCTCGATCGTCTCCACGCTGGAGAAGAAGAAGGCGAGCGGGAACGGGCCCGTGTCGTGAAACGGGTGCTCTTCGTCCAGCATGCGCTCGAAATTGAACTTCACCGCCTCCGCGTCGAACGGCGTCCCGTCGTGGAACGTCACGCCCTCGCGGAGCTGGAAGGTGTAGGTCTTGCCGTCGGGCGAGATCTCCCAGGCGGTCGCGAGCGCCGGCTCCGGCTCCAGCGTGCCCGACTTGTAGCGCACGAGCCCGTCATAGACGTTCATCAGGATGCGGAAGTCATTGACGGCGGTGACGGCATGCGGGTCGAGCGACTTCGGTTCGGCGATCTGCGCCACGATCAGCACGCCGGGCGGCGTCTGGGCCTGGGCGCTCGCGTGGAAGGCGACGATCGCGAGCGCGGCGGCGCATGCGATACGGCGGACGTGGCTGAGCATCGGGCGGTCCTCCTGTCGGCACGTCGGCTTGAGATGGCGCAACCATCCGACATAAAACCTGAGAGGTCAAAGACGGCGACAAAGGCGGCTTCCGGCCGCCTCCGCCAGCCGCCCCGGGAGAGTCGATCATGGGCGAGAACGCCGCCGCTTGCCTGCGGATCGATCCGGCCCGCCTGAAGGCCGACATCGAAGCCGTCAACGAGATCGGCCGCATCGAGGGCCTGGCCGGCATCAACCGCGTCAGCTTCTCTGACGAGGACATGGCGGGCCGCCGCTGGCTCATCGGTCGGCTCAAGACGGCTGGGCTCGCCGCGCAGATGGACGGCGTCGGCAATGTCTTCGGTCGGTGGAACGTGGGCGCCGGCCCGGCCGTGCTCGCCGGCTCCCATCTCGACACGGTGCCGATGGGCGGGCCCTTCGACGGCACGCTCGGCGTCTGCGCCGCGCTGGAGGCGGTGCGGGCCATGAAGGAGGCGGGGCTCGCGCCGCGAAGGCCCGTTGAGATCGTCTGCACCGCCGACGAGGAGGGGCGCTTCGGCGGCATGCTGGGCAGCCAGGCGATATGCGGCGAGGTCGGGGCGGACTGGATCGCGTCCGCCGTCGACGACGACGGCTTGCCGCTCGCCGAGGCGCTGCGCGCGCAGGGCCTCGACCCGATGGCCGATGTCGCGCGCGATCGCCGCGAGATCGCCGTCTTCCTCGAACTGCACATCGAGCAGGGGCCGGTGCTTGAGAGGACGAAAGACGAGGTGGGCGTCGTCGATGTCGTCTCCGGCGTCTTCAACTGGACGGTGACGCTCTGCGGCGAGGCCAACCATTCCGGCACCACGCCCATGAGCATGCGCCGCGACGCTTTTCGCGGCCTGGCCGAGTTCGGCGCGGGGCTGTCGGAGATCGTCGACCGCCTCGGCGGCGAGCAGACGCGCCTCACCGTCGGCAAGGTGGCTCTCAGCCCCAACTTCCCGCACTCGATCGCCGGGCAGGCTGTTTTCTCGCTCATCGGGCGCGACACGGACGAGGACGTGATGCGCGCGCTCGCCGACGCCTGCCGCGAGAAAATCGCTCGTGCCGCCGCGCGCCACGGGCTCAAGGTCGATATCGCGCAGCAGAGCTGGCTGCCGCCGACCGCGCTCGATCCGCGCGTCGTGGAGGAGATCGCGCGGCTTGCGCGGGCTGGCGGCCTCAAGGCGCGCATCATGGCCTCCGGTGCCGGCCACGACGCCCAGACCTTCGCCCGCCACGTGCCGGCCGGGCTGATCTTCGTGCCGTCGCTCGGCGGCATCAGCCACGCGCCGGAGGAGTGGACCGCCTGGCCCGACATCGAGCGCGGCGCCACGCTCTTCGCCCGTGCGATCGCCGCCAGCGCGCTCGCCTAGCCGCGATTTCCGTGTGCGGATATCGTCGCCAGCCGGCCGGGCCGACCGGCTTCCTCTCATCGCGAGACGTGCTTGTGCTCGCCTGTTCGGCGCCGCCGCGCGCGTGATCGCGCCTTTTCGCCCTTTCTCGCCTGCCCATGCGCAGGATGCCGCGCCTGCGATGCGCCCGCGCTTGACGGATGGGAGAGCGCTATGCAAAATTCCGTAAAACAATACGAAATTTCGAAAATCGAAACCTTGATGGAGTGGGAAAGATGTCCATTGGGAAGAAGCTATCGTCTCTTGCGCTCGCCGTGGCCGCCTTTGCCGGCCTTTCCTCAGCGCAGGCGCAGGAGGAATTCCGCTGGCGCATCCAGAGCAACCTCAATCCCGGCGAGCCGGGCTATGTGGCGCTGGAGGAGAAGTTCGCCAACCTCGCCACCAAGATGTCGGGCGGGCGCATCACTTTCGAGATCTTTCCCGTCGGCGCGCTCTATTCGGTCAAGGACGGGCTTGAGGGCGTCGGCTCCGGCGTGACGGAGATGGCCGTTTTGACCGGCGGCTACTATGCCGGCAAGCTCGGCCCGATCGCCAATCTGGAAAGCGGCGTGCCCGGCTCTTTGCGCACCCCGATGGAGCGCTTCAACTTCTTCTACAAGCAGGGCTTCATCGACATCGCCCGCGAGGCCTATGAGCCCCACGGCATCTATTATCTCGGCCCGCAGCTCTCCCCCTCCTGGGACATCATGTCGACCAAGCCGATCACGTCGATGGCCGACTTCCAGGGCCTGAAGATCCGTTCCTTCGGCCTTGAGGCGGAATGGTACGAGAAGATGGGCGCCAGCCCCGTCTTCATGGGCGGCGGCGAGATCTATACCGGCCTTGCCACCGGCGTGATCGAGGCGGCGCGCTGGGCAAGCCCCGCCGGCAACATGAACAACTCCTTCCACGAGGTCGCCAAATATTACGTCGAGCCCTCGCCGATGCCGGTGCCGAACAACTTCTTCGCCGTCAACCTGCAGGCCTGGCAAGCGCTTCCCGACGACATCAAGGCGATCCTGGAAGAGGCCGCCGTCGCCTCCTCGCTCGATTACATCGCCATCAGCATGAACAACGACGCCAAGGCGATGCAGGCGATGCAGGAGGCGGGCGTTGAGATCAGCACCATTGCGCCCGAGGAATGGGCGAAGATGGAGGCCGAGGCGCGCGAGCTCTGGCAGGCCTATGCGGACGAGGACGAGCTTGCCAAGCGCGGCGTGGAGCTGCTCAACGGCTTCCTGGCCGATCTCGGCCGTAGCGAGTAGAAACCGCGGAAAGGGGCCCTGAGCAGGGCCCCGTTCCTGGCCTGATCGGATGCTTGACCGTCTCCTCCGCCTGATCGACCGCGCTATCGAGCTTCTCGGCAAGGCGGCGGCGCTCGCCATTCTCGGCATGATCGCCGTGATGGTCTTTGAGATGGTCGCGCGCGGGGTTTTCGGCCAGTCCATGCCCTGGGCGGCGGAGGTGACCTCCTGGCTTCTCGTCGCCATGGTCTTCCTGGGCGGCCCCTGGGCGCTCGCCAGGGGCAATTTCGTGCGCGTCGACGCCATCTATGAGCGCTTCACACCGATGACGAAGGCGCTCATCGATACCTTTGTTTCGACGGCGCTTTTCGTTCTGTTCTGCGGCGTTCTCATCAAGTTCGGCGGCGATTTCGCGATGAAATCCTTCGCCATGGGCGAGCGCTCGGCGACCGGCGGCTGGGGCGGGCCGGTCTGGCTGCCGAAGATGCTGATGCCGCTCGGCGCCGGGCTTCTGGCCATCGGCTGGATCGCCCATCTTCTGCATGCCTGGCGCGGCGACAAGGAGCCGAGCCACGAGGAGGGCCTTTAGGTGGCCGACCCGGTCCTGACGACCTCGCTGCTCTTCGGCGGCATGGTGCTTTTCCTCGGCATTGGCGTGCCGATCGCCATCGCGCTCGGCGGCTTCTCCATCGCCATGATCTATCTGTTCTGGAGCCCGATGGCTCTGAACATGCTGCCGATCAAGGCCTTCGCGACCGCTTCCAGCTTCGAATACGTGGCCATCCCGCTGTTCATCTTCATGGCCGCGATGCTGCAACGCGCGCGCATCGCCGAAGATCTCTACAACACCATGCAGTGCTTCTTCGGCGGCCTGCGCGGCGGGCTGGCCATCGGCACCGTCGTCATCTGCACGCTGTTTGCGGCCATGGCCGGCATCAGCGGCGCGGCGACGATATCCATGGGCATGCTCGCCGTCCCGGCGATGCTGGCGCGCGGCTACGGCAAGAGCGTCGCACTCGGCACGGTGGCGGCCGGCGGCTCGCTCGGCATTCTCATCCCGCCGAGCGTGACGATGATCGTCTACGGCATCGTCGCCAACACCTCCATCGGCAAGCTCTATGCCGGCGGCGTTCTGCCGGGGCTGCTGATCGCCTTCCTCTTCTGCCTCTATCTGTTGATGCGCGGCGTTTTCGATCCGCAGGCGAGCGGCGGTCTCGTCATGGAGCGCTATTCCTGGCGCGACAAGCTGAAGAGCCTGAAGGGGCTGGTGCTGCCGGTTTTGCTCATCGTCGCGGTGATGGGCTCCATCCTGACGGGGACGGCGAGCGTTTCGGAGGCCGGCGCGGTCGGCGCCGCGGGCGCGCTTGTCGCCGCCGCGCTGTTGCGCAACCTCACCTGGGAGAATCTGCGCGGCGCCTGCGAGGAGACCCTGCAGCTCACCTGCATGATCTTCTGGATCATCATCGGCGCCACGGCGCTATCCACCTTCTACACGGCGATGGGCGCGGCAAGGCTGATTGAGGGCCTGGTGCTCGACATGGAGGTGAACCGCTGGATCATTCTTCTGGGCATGCAGGTTATCCTGCTCATCCTTGGCATGTTGCTCGACACGGTCGGCATCATCATGATCACCGCGCCGATCTTCGTGCCGATCATCATCAAGCTCGGCTTCGACCCGGTCTGGTTCGGCATCCTCTACATCATCAACATGGAGATCGGCTTCCTGACGCCGCCCTTCGGCTACAACCTCTTTTATCTGCGGGGCGTGTCGCCGCCTTCCGTCAACATGGTCGACATCTACCGCTCGGTCGTGCCCTTCATCCTGTTGATGCTGCTTGCCGTGGCGATCTGCATGGCCTTCCCGCAGATCATCCTGACGCTGCCGAACGCATTGTTCTGAGCTCGCCCGGCGCCTCTAGCGGATCGGGAAAGGTGTCGAACATCTTCGCCAGCCGCGCCGCCGCCTCGTGCAGCGCTTCCGCATAGCTCTCGCGCGGATGCTGGCGCAGACGCGTGCACGGACCCGTCACGCCGAGCGCATAGATGACGCCGGCCGCTTCCATGTGGATGGGAGCGGCATAGGCCATGATGTTGTCGTCGATCTCCCGGTCGCAGACGGCGAAATCCTGCCGGCGCACTTCGGCCAGCTCTTCGCGGACCCTGCGCGGATCGGTCAGCGTGTGCCCGGTCAGCCTCTCCAGCGGCTCCTTCAGGAAGCGCGCCACCACATCCTCCGGCTGGAAGGCGAGGATCGCTTTGGCGGAGGCGGCCGCATGCGGCGGCAGCTCATCGCCCGGAAGCACATGCAGGCGGTGCCCCTGGTCGGGCGCGTTGCGGGCGATGGAGAAGATGCGTGCCTGTCCGAGGCGAACCACATAACAGGTCTCGCCGAGCTCGGCCGCCAGCTCGTCGACGACGATCTGCGCGTAGCCGGCCGCCACTTCCGGATTCATGCCGAGCTTCAGCATCCGCCACATGCGCGCCCCGATGCGAAAGGTCTTGTACCAGGTGTCGTCGGTGGCCAGCGCCCCGGCCTCCACCAGCGAGCGGGTCAGCCGGTGCGCGGTCGGCTTCGGCAGGCCGGTGAGGCCGGCGATTTCCGTCAAGGTCAGGCCGCGCGTGGAGGCGGCGACCACCTCCAGGATTTGCAGGTAACGCTCGATAGGGCCGGGGCTGTCGCTGGCAGCTTTCATCGCTTCCTCCCGTCCGCGCCGCTGGCGGAGGTTCATCGTGCCTGTCTCTATGCCACGCATTGACCGCGCAAGCATCGTCGATATAATATCGTAAAGCGAAATATTATTCCGAAAAACAAAACATTCAAGGACGAAGGCCCGATGACGATCAGCGTGGGCGTGGATGTGGGCGGCACCTTCACGGACTTCCTTCTCATGGATTGCGGCAAGGCGACGTTTCGCACCGCCAAGGTGCCGACGACGGTGGACGACCGTTCCCGCGGCTTCCTGGAGGGAATTGATCGGCTCGGCCACGACCCGGCCGCCATCGACTGGCTCGTCCACGGCACCACGGCCGGCACCAACGCCGTCCTGGAGCGCAAGGCCGCCTTGAGCGGCCTCATCACCACGCGCGGCTTTCGCGACACGCTGGAGCTCGGCCGCCGCACCCGCCCGAACCCTTATGGGCTCGCCGGCAGCTTCGAGCCGCTGATCGCCCGCCAGCACCGGCTGGAGGTGACCGAGCGCATCGACGCGGAGGGCAGGGTGCTTCTGCCCCTCCACGAGGACGAGGTGCGCGCGGCGGCCCGCGCCCTCATTGCGGCGGGCGTGGAATCGGTGGTGGTGCATTTCCTGCATGCCTATGTGAACGATGCCCACGAGGCCCGCGCGGCGGCGATCGTGCGCGAGATCTGGCCGAACGAGCATGTCGTCGCCGGCCACGAGATCATCCGCGAGGTGCGCGAATTCGAGCGCGCCAGCACCGCCGCCATCCATGCCGGCATCGGCCCCGTCGTCTCGCGCTATATCGGCGCCGTGGCGCGCCGCCTGAAGGACAGGGGCTTTGCCAGCGAGCTTCTCGTCATGCAGGCCAATGGCGGCATGATGGCCTCCTCGCTGGTCGCCGAGCAGGCGGTGCAAACGGTCATGTCGGGTCCCGCGGCGGGCGTCCTGGCCGCGGCCGAGATCGCCAAGGCCGCCAAGGTGGACAACATCATCACCGGCGATATGGGCGGCACCAGCTTCGATGTCGCCCTCGTCGTCGGCGGCGAGCCGGTCATCACGGCGGAGAAGGATCTGGCCTATTCGGTGCCGATCCGCATCCCGATGATCGACATCCACACGGTCGGCGCCGGCGGCGGCTCCATCGCCCATATCGACAATGCCGGCATGTTGAGGGTCGGTCCGGAAAGCGCCGGCTCCTTCCCCGGACCCGTCGGCTTTAACCGCGGCGGCACACGCCCGACGATCACCGACGCCAATTTCCTGCTCGGGCGCCTCAACCCGCAGGCCGTGACCGGCGCCGGGGCGGCGCCGATGGACAAGGTCGCCGCCGCCATCGGCTCTGAGATCGGCGAGGTCCTCCGCATGGACGCGCATGCGGCCGCCGCCGCCATCCTGGAGGTGGCGGTTTCCGAGCTCGCCGGCGCCATCCGTCTCATCTCCATCGAGAAGGGGCACGATCCGCGCGATTTCGCCTTGATGCCCTTCGGCGGCGCCGGCCCGCTCCACGCCGTGGCGATCGCCCGCGAACTCGCCATCCCGCGCGTCGTGGTGCCGCGCTTTCCCGGCCTCACCTCGGCGCTCGGCTGCATCCTCGCCGATGTCCGCCACGATTTCGTGCAGACGCTGGCCGTGCCGCTGCGCGACATCGATCCGGGCTCCGTCGAGGCGGTCATGCGCGAGCAGATGCAGGCCGGCCGGCAACTGCTTGAGCGCGAGAAGGTGCGCGTCAGCGAGGTGGAGGTGCGCCACGAGGTCGACCTTCTCTTCAAGGGCCAGTCGCATGTCCTGCGGGTGCCGCTGCGCGGCGCCAGTTTCGATGCAGGAGAGGTGCTGGAGGCTTTCCTCGCCGCCTATCGCGAGCGCTTCGACCTGGAGCTGCCGGAGATGGTGCCGGTTCTGATGAACCTGCGCACCACGGTCATCGGCCGGCGCGAGCGCGTCGACCTTTCCGCCTTCCGCCCGACCGGCGGCTCGCTCCAGGAGGCGCGCCTTGGCACCCGCAGCGTCTTCTTCTCCGGCACCTGGGTCGACACGCCCATTTTCGCCCGCGACCGCCTTCCCGCCGATGCGCTGATTAAAGGTCCGGCGATCGTCGAGCAGCCCGATTCCACCCTCGTCCTCGATCCGGAGTGCCGCGCCCGCATCGACGACATCGGCAACATCGTCATCGATCTCGGCGCGTGAAGGAGGCCGACCCAATGCAAAAGAGCGTCAATCCCGCCGCCGTCGATCCGGTGACCCTGACGGTGATCGAAAAGGGTCTGCAGCAGGTCTGTTCGGAGATGGATCTGGTGCACGAGAAGACCTCCTTCTCGCCCGTCATCTCCGAAGCCTTCGACCGTTCCAACGGCATCTACCGCAAGAGCGATGGCTCGATGATCGCCCAGGGCGCCCTCGGCCTGCCGATCTTCCTCGGCGTCATGCAGGAGACGACGCGCTCCGTCATGGAGGACCGGGACGACCTTGAGGACGGCGACGTCATCCTGGTCAACGACCCTTATCTCGGCGGCACCCATCTGATGGACGTGAAGATGGTGCGGCCCTTCTACTATCGCGGCAAGCTGTGGTGCTATCTCGCCAATACCGGCCACTGGCCCGATACCGGCGGCATGGTGCCGGGCGGCTTCAACTCCACCGCCACGGAGATCCATCAGGAGGGCCTGCGCATTCCGCCGGTGAAGCTGGTGCGCGCCGGGCGCATGGATCCGGAGCTGGTGCGCCTCGTCCTCGCCAATATCCGCGTCGCAGAGGAGCGCATCGGCGACATCAAGGCGCAGATCGCGGCCCTCGCCACGGGCGCCAGACGCCTCACCGCGCTCCTCGACCGCTATGGCGCCGAGGTCGTGGAGGCGGCCATTGCTGAGCTGGAAGAGCGCTCCGAGCGCATGATGCGCGCCCACCTTGAGACGATCCCGGACGGCACCTACGAGGCGAGCGCCTTCATGGATTCCGACGGCGTCGTCAACGAGCCTTTGGAAGTGCGCGTCGCCGTGACGGTGAAGGGCTCCGACATCGCCTTCGATTTTTCCAGGTCGAGCCCGCCCTGCGCCGGGCCGCTCAACTCCGTCTGGGCGACGACGCTTTCGGCCGTCTATGTCGGGCTGAAGCACATCTTCCCGGACGTGCCGATGAATGCCGGCTGCTTCCGCCCGGTCACGGTGGCAAAGCCGCACGGCACCTTCATTCACGCCGAATATCCGCGGCCCGTCGCCGGCTGCGCCGCGGAAGTCTCCCAGCGCATCATGGAGGCGGTCTTCCTCGCCCTCGCCAAGGCCATCCCGAACAAGCTTTTCGCCGCGCCGGCCGGCACCAGCGGCAATCTCAGCCTCGGCGGGCGGGACCCGGAGCGCGGCGAGAACTACATCATGTATTACTTCTCCGGCGGCGGTTACGGCGGCTGGTGGGCCGGCGACGGCCTCACCAACGGCTGCTCCACCATCGGCATCTCCAAGAGCCAGCCGATCGAGATCCTGGAGCAGCGCTATCCGATCCTGTTCGAGCGCTATGCGCTGCGCGAAGGCTCCGCCGGCGCCGGCGAGTTCCGCGGCGGCTTCGGCGTCGATTATCGCCTGCGCCTGTTGCGCGGCGAGGGCAAGGCCTCCTTCCTGATGGAGCATGGCCGCGTCGGCCCGCCGGGCATTCTTGGCGGCGAGGCGGGCGCGCCGAACGAAATCAGCATCGGCCGTGGCGGCACCACCATCACCCCCGAGCATCTTTCCAAGGGCGAGGGCTTCGTGCTGCAGGAGGGCGACTGGATCGAGGTGAGGACGCCGGGCGGCGGCGGCTACGGCCCGCCGCAGAAGCGTGACGCCAAGGCCGTGGAAGAGGACCGGCGCCGCGGTTATTTCCCCGCGGCGGCGCGGAAATGAGCGCCGTCCTCCACCGGGGCCTTGCCCGCACGCCGCCGGTGGCCGTGGAGGCGAAGGGCCTGTGGGTGCGCGAGGCTTCCGGCAAGGCCTATCTCGATGCCGTCTCCGGCGGCGCCGCCGTCTCCGCCATCGGCCATGGCGATCCGCGCCTTGCCGCGGCGATCGCCGCCCAGCTTGAGAAGCTCGCCTACGCCCATACCTCCTTCTTCACCAGCGAGCCCGCCGAGGAGCTTGCCGAGCATCTCATCGCTAAGGCGCCCGCCGGGCTTTCCAAGGTGCTTTATGCCTCCGGCGGCTCGGAGGCGGTGGAGGCGGCGCTGAAGCTCGCCCGCCAATACTGGCTGGAACGCGGCAGGCCGGAAAAGGCCAGGGTGATCGCCCGCCGCCAGAGCTATCACGGCGCGACGCTCGGCGCGCTCTCCGTCGGCGGCAATCTGCCCCGGCGCGAGGCCTATGCGCCGATGCTCTTCGACGTAACGCTGATTGAGCCCTGCTATGCCTACCGTCTGCGCCGGCCGGGCGAGAGCGACCGGGAATACGGCCTGCGCGCCGCCTCCGAACTGGAACTCGCCATCCTCGCCGCCGGTCCGGAGAATGTCGCCGCCTTCATCGCCGAGCCGGTCGTCGGCGCGACGCTCGGCTGCGCCCCGGCGGTGGAAGGATATCTGAAGCGCATCCGCCAGATCTGCGATCGCTACGAGGTGCTCTTGATCCTCGACGAGGTGATGTGCGGCATGGGCCGCACCGGCTACGCCTATGCCTGCGAGGAGGATGGCGTGGCGCCCGATCTCATCGCCCTCGCCAAGGGTCTTGGCGGCGGCTATCAGCCGATCGGCGCCGTCCTCGTCCACGAGCGCATCGCCGAGGCCATCGCCGCCGGCAGCGGCGCGCTTCGCCACGGCTTCACCTATATGGGCCATCCGGTCGCCTGCGCCGCCGCCCTTCAGGTGCAGAAGATCATCGCCGAGGAGGGGCTCGTTGCCCGCGCGCGAGAGCTCGGCGCCCGTCTGCGGCGGGGGCTGGAGGCGGCCTTCGGCCAGCATCCGCATGTCGGCGACATAAGGGGCAGGGGGCTCTTCCTCGGCCTGGAGCTGGTGGCGGACCGCGACAGCAAGGCGCCGTTCGACCCCGAACTCGCCCTGCATGCGCGCCTCAAGGCGAAGGCGATGGAGAACGGCCTGATGGTCTATCCCTCCGGCGGCACCATCGACGGCCGTTCCGGCGACCATGTGCTTCTGGCCCCGGCCTATACCGCCAGGGAGACGGAGATTGAGGAAATCGTCGCCCGCCTTGAAGCGAGCCTCGATGCGACCCTGAAGGAGATCGGGAGGGGGTAATGCAGGTCGGCGAACGTCTGACGCAGCTGCGCCAGGCCTATGCGGCGCGGCGCCCTGAGAGCCGCAGGCGGATGCAGGAGGCGAAGCGCTGGATGCCCGGCGGCAACACCCGCTCCGTCCTGCATTTCGAGCCCTTTCCGATGGTCATCGCCGCCGGCGAGGGCGACCGCATCCGCGATGTCGACGGCTTCGACTATATCGACTGCGCCGGGGAGTTCTCCGCCGGCCTTTACGGCCATGGCGAGCGGAGCATCCGCGCCGCCCAGGAAAAGGCGCTCGCCGACGGCCTCGTCCTCGTCGGCCCCAATCTCTACGAGGCGGGGCTGGCGCGCGAGCTCTGCGACCGCTTCGCCTCCGTGGAGCGCGTGCGTTTCTGCAATTCCGGCACGGAGGCCAATCTCTTTGCCGTCCTCGCCGCCCGCGCCGTCACCGGCCGGAACCGCATCCTCGTCTTTGAGGGCGCCTATCATGGCGGCGTCATGGTGTTCTCAGGCGCCGAGGCGCCGATGAACGTGCCCTTCGAATACGTGCTGGCCGCCTATAATTGCGAGGAGGACGCCGCCCGCCTCATCCGCGCCTGTGGCGAGGAGCTTGCCGCCGTCCTGGTGGAGCCGGTCCTCGGGGCCGCCGGCAACCTGCCGGCCTCCCATGGTTTCCTTGAGCGTCTTCGCGCCGAGACGCGGGATGTCGGCGCGCTCCTCATCTTCGACGAGGTGAAGACCTCGCGCCTCGGTGCCGGCGGCGTCCAGGGGCTTTGCGGCGTTGCGCCCGACCTCACCACCTTCGGCAAGTATCTGGGCGCCGGGCTCCCCTTCGGCGCCTTCGGCGGGCGCGCCGACATCATGGACCGTTTCGACCCGTCGCGGCCGGGCGCGCTGAAACATGCCGGCACCTTCAACAACAACGTCATGTCGATGGCGGGCGGCCTTGTGGGCCTGCGCGAGGTCTTCACGGCCGAACGGGCCGATTCCTTCCTGGAGCGCGGCGAGGCTTTCCGGCACAGGCTGGAAGAGGCGTTCGCGGCCGCCGGCATTCCGGTGCGCCCGAGCGGCCTTGGCTCCATGATCAGCCTGCATGTCGGAGAAAACGCGCCGGCAAGGCTCGCCGAGCTGCATCCGGCGACGGACGCCATGCGCCGCCTGGTGCATCTGAAATGCCTGGAGGAGGGGCTCGCCACCACCCCGCGCGGCGACATCTTCCTGTCGCTGCCGATGACGGACGACACGCTTGCCAAGATCGAGGACAAGCTGTTGCGGGCCGTGCGCTCCGAAGCGGCGTATTTTCTCAGCGCCTAAGAGCGCCCGCTGTCAGTCGCCGCTCTTGGCATGCTCCTGCAGGAGCTGCTCGGTGGTGCGGCGGAAATGCTCCGTGACCAGCCGGCCGGCGAGGTCGGCATCGCGCGCCAGCACCGCCTCCAGGATGGCCCGGTGCTCGGCGGCAAGGTCGCGCTCGTGCCGTTTCAGGCCGACGGAGGCGCGGCGGTAGCGGTCGCACTGCGCGTGCAAGAGCTGGCGCACATGCAGGAGCCATTTGGAGCCGCAGGCCGAGACCGTGGCGAGATGGAAGGCGCTGTTGGCGCTCTCCCATTCCGACAGCGCGCTCTCATCCTCCGAGCGCAGGCGCGCATCCAGCTTCTCCAGCCGGTAGGCGGCCGCGACGAGCTGCGCCTCCCACTCCGCATCGCCCTTATCGATCGCCATCGCCAGCATCTGCACCTCCACCGTCGTGCGGGCGAGGTTGAGGTCGACGAATTCGTCCATGTCGAGGGGCGCCACGGAGAAGCCGCGATTGCCGGTGGCGATGACGAGCCCGTCGGCGGCAAGCCGCTGCAGCGCCTCGCGCAGCGGCGTCGGGCCGACGCCGTAGAGCCGGCTCAGCCGCTCGATGCGCAGCCGCTCCTTCGGCTGCCGGACGCCGGTGATGATGTCGCGCCTGAGAGCGCGGTAGGCCGCGTCGGTCAGCGTCATGCCCGGCTCAAGAGCGAGCGGCAGGCGCTCCTTCTCCAGTTCCATCGCCTCCATGCTGCCTCCGCGACTTAGCCCGTCCATGCGGCCGCCCTCCTTAGCAAAGCCTGCGCGCCGCACCCAGGTGGCGCGAGCGCGCGATTGACAAGGCATAGCATATATGGTCCGATATTTTATCGAGAAAAAGATGAATTGTCGGTGAAATGAAGCTGATCACCTTTGAGCATGACGGCTCGCTGGGGGCGGGCGTCCTGCTCGGCGAGGCGTTGGTCGTCTGCGAAACGGGCGAGGCGGCCCGGCATGCCGTGCGCGCCATCGCGGAGGGCGACGAGGCGCGGATGCAGGCCTGGGCATGCCGCGCCGCCGACGACGGCGCGCGGCTGCGGCTGAGCGATGTGAGGTTGCTTGCCCCGATCCCCGAGCCGCGGCGCGACATTTTCTGCGTCGGCAAGAACTATCGCGCCCATGCCGCGGAGTTTCACAAGAGCGGCTTCGATTCCGGCGGGCGCGAGGAGGTGCCGGCCCATCCGGTCATCTTCACCAAATCGCTGACCGCCGTCATCGGCCCGCACGCGTCGATCAATGCCGCGCTCGATCCCACCGACACGACCGATTACGAGGGCGAGCTTGCCGTCGTCATCGGCCGCCGGGCCTTCGGCGTGAAGAAGGCCGAGGCGATGGATTACGTCTTCGGCTACGTCGTCTTCAACGACGTGACCGCCCGGCAATTGCAGCGCCAGCACAGCCAATGGGTGATCGGCAAGGGCGTCGACACCTACGCGCCCATGGGCCCGGCGCTGGTGACCCGGGACGAGGTGCCCGACGTCGCCGCGCTCACCCTGACGACCAGGGTGAACGGCCAGACCCGCCAGTCGGCGAGCCTTGCCGACCTCATCTTCGATATTCCGACGCTGATTGAGACGATGAGCGCCACCATGACGCTCTTGCCCGGCGACATCATTGCGACCGGCACGCCTGCCGGCGTGGGGATCGGCTTCGATCCGCCGCGCTACCTGAACAACGGAGACCGCGTGGAGGTCTCCATCACTGGGCTGGGGACGCTGGCGAACGACGTTCGCCGATGACAACCAAAGTCTGAAACCGGGAGGAGAAAGACATGAGACATAAGAGTTTAAGCTACGCCCTGGCGGCGGGGCTCGCGGCCACGCTGACATCGGGCGCCTTGGCGCAGGACAAGACCAGCATCGCCTGGGGCGGCTCCAATCCGGGCGGCGTCATGTACTACATGGTCGGTGTCGCCGGCACCGAGCTCGCCAAGGATCTGCCGGACGTCAACATCACCCAGGTGACGACGGGCGGCTCCACGGAGAACGCCAAGCGGCTGATCAAGGGCGAGCTCGACATGGGCATCGTCTACGGCTCGCATGTCTATATGGCGCAGGAGCCGACCGGGCCTTTTGAGGGCGGTGCGAAGGGCGACATGCTGCGCGGCGTGGCCATGGCCTATCAGGGGCCGACCTATTTCGTCGCCCTCGCCGATGGCGGCATCCAGTCGATGGAAGATCTCGCCGGCAAGAAGGTGGCGCTCGGCCCGCCGGGGTCGGGAACCGTCTTCAACTGCTCCAATATCCTGACGGCGCTCAATCTTCTCGACAAGATCGAGCCGCAGATGATGACCTTCGCCGATGCCGGCCGCGCCCTCGGCAACGGCCAGATCGACGTTCTGTGCCAGTCCTCCTCGCCGGCGGCGGCGGTGACGGAACTCGCCGAGACCCGCGACATCCTTCTCCTGCCCTATAGCGAGGAGGAGCTCGCCACCATCAGCGAGACCTATCCCTTCTACCATCAGGGCACGATGCCGGAGACGGTCTATCGCGGCGTGCCGGCGACCGAGCTTCCCTATACGACGGTCTATTGGGTGGCGCATGAGCGCGTGCCCGAGGACGTGGTGAAGCGCATCGTCGCCTCCGCCTATAAGCGCCAGGAGGCTCTCGCCGCCGGCCACAAGGCCTGGGCGCAGATGAAGCCGGACGTGGAGAATTTCGAAAAGCTCGGCGTTCCCATGCATCCGGGCGCGGCCGCCTATTACGCCGAGCAATCCTCCAACTGACGATAGCTGCGGCGACGGCCGGGGCGTGGCCCGCTTCCTTTTCGGGGGAGGCGGGCCGGCCGGAACCAAACGGGAGATGAAGTGAACGCGTCCTGGCTGTTTCGCGTCGAAGGCACGCGGCGGAGCTTGAAAGGGCCCGCCGCGCTGTTTTTCAACCTCGTCGCCATCGGTTTTTCCGGCTTCTACCTCTACACATCGGGCTTCGGCCTGGTGTCGACGCAGACGAACCGCGGCTTCTACCTGATGCTGACCTCGGTTCTCGTCTTTCTCATCTATCCGGCGCGCAAGGGCTCGCCGAAGGACCGGCCGAGCCTCTTCGACCTTCTGTTCATCGCCGCCACCGTCGCCTCCGTCTGGTACTGGATCGACCAGTATGTCAGCTACGCCATGTTCCGCGTCTCCTCGCCGAACACGGCCGATCTCGTCATGGGCGCCATCGCCATCGTGGCGATGCTGGAGACGAGCCGGCGCGCCCTCGGGCCGATCATTTCCATCATCGCCATCGTCTTCCTGGCGCAGCTCTATTTCGGCGCCTACCTGCCGGGCCGGCTCGCCAATCCCGGCATGTCGGTGGAGCGCATCCTGGAATTCACCTATTCCACCCAGGAGGCGCTGTTCGGCGTCGTCACGGCGACCTTCGCCACCTTCGTCTTTCCGTTCATGATCTTCGGCGCCTTCCTGGAGCGCTCCGGCGCCGGCACCTTCTTCATGGATCTCGGCACGGCGCTGGCCGGCCGCTGGCGCGGCGGCCCGGCCAAGATCGCCGTCATGACCTCCTCGCTCTTCGGCTCCATCTCCGGCTCTTCCGTCGCCAATGTCGTCACCACTGGCGCCTTCACCATTCCCCTGATGAAGCGCACCGGCTTTCGCCCGCACCATGCCGGCGCGATCGAGGCGATCGCCTCCACGGGTGGCCAGTTCATGCCGCCGGTGATGGGCGCCAGCGTCTTCATCCTGGCGACGCTGACGGAGACGAGCTACCTCACCATCGCCCTGATGAACGTCATCCCGGCGGCCGTGTTCTTCATCTTCCTCCTGTCGATGGTCGACCTGGAGGCGGTGCGTCTCGACCTGAAGGGCCTGCCGCGCGAGGAAATCCCGCGCCTGCGCAACGTGCTGGCGCGCG
The DNA here is from genome assembly GCF_000688515.1 of Afifella pfennigii DSM 17143. Classification (GTDB taxonomy): domain Bacteria; phylum Pseudomonadota; class Alphaproteobacteria; order Rhizobiales; family Afifellaceae; genus Afifella; species Afifella pfennigii. The sequence goes on from NZ_JHZK01000015.1 coordinate 27,815, forward strand.
GCTGGCAGTTCTTTGTGCCGCTGGCGACGGTGATCGGGCTCCTCTTCGCCGGCTATTCGGCCGAGTTCTGCGCCTTCTGGGGCACCGTCGCGGCGGCCGCGCTCTCCTGGCTGCGGCGCGACACGCGCATGGGCCCGACGGCGATCGCCCAGGCCATGGTCGGCGGCGCCCAGAGCAACGCCGCCGCAGGCGCTGCCATCGGCACGCTCGGCATCATCATCGGCGGTATCGTGCTCGCCGGCCTCGGGCTGAAATTCTCCGCCATCCTCATCGATTTCTCCGGCGGTTATCTCATCATCGCCCTCATCCTGGTGACGCTCGTCTCCATCATCATCGGCATGGGATCGAGCACCACCGGCTCCTACATCATCCTGTCGGTGGTGGCGGCGCCGGCGCTGATCAATCTCGGCGTGCCGACCATCACCGCCCATCTCGCCGTCTTCTACGCCGCCTGCCTTTCCAACATCACGCCGCCGGTCTGCGTCTCCGCCTTCGCCGGGGCGGCGATTGCCGGCTCCCCGCCGATGAAGACGGGCTTCGCGGCGCTGAAATTCGGCGCCACCCTCGTCCTCATGCCTTTCAGCTTCGTCTATGTGCCGGAGCTTCTCCTGCAGGGCACGGCGCTCGAAATCGCCTATACCACAACGCTTTACGCGCTCGGCTGCATTCTCTTCGCCATCGCCATCCAGGGCACGGAGCCGATCGGCGGCAAAATCTCGCCTGTCCGGCGCGGCCTCTTCGCGCTCGCCGCCTTCTTCCTGATGTTTCCCACCAGCATCTGGATCGACGCGGGCGGCCTGACGCTCTTCGCCCTTGCCGCCGCGCCGACCCTTGCCGCCCGCCGCGCCCATGCGGCCTGATCGGCTCTGCAGGGCAGGGCCGCCTTAGCCGAGGCGGGCGCAGGCGAGGCAGCTGCGGACAATCGGGTCGGCGCGCAGCCGGCCGATGGCGATCGGCTCCTCGCAGGTGAGGCAAAAGCCGTACTCGCCGGCCTCCATGCGCGCCAGCGCCGATTTCAGCCCGCGCAGGCGCGCCTCGCGCCGCTGGCTGGAGGCGAGCGCCATCGCCTGGCGCTGCATGGCGTCCATGCGCGACAGCCGCCCGACGCTCTGCTGGTCGAGCGTCACCGGCCGGCTGTCCTCCGCCGCGGCCGCGCTCACGGCCGTCAGCTCGGCGAGCTCGTCCAAAATGCGCCGGCGCAGTTCCTCCATCTCGGCCGGCTCCAACTCGTCCATCCGATGCCTTTCCGCCGGTCCTTGCGGGCGCCGGCGCCTTTCCATGTCGCGTTCTGCTGCACGGATCCTATCGGCCGCGCTCCGCATCGCAAGGCGCGTGCGCCCATTCGCCGACAGGGTCGACGAGGGAACCGGATCGCCGCGCCGGCCGTTGCGGCGCAAGGGTGCGGCAAGCGCAGGCATTCGCGATGAAAGAAATCACCCAATGAAAGACATCGCCGTCTTCGGCGGCACCGGCTTTCTCGGCCGGCGCATCGTTCGCCATCTCAGCGACAGGGGCTGCCGGGTGCGGGCCGTGGCGCGCCATCCCCCGCATGAGACGCCGCCGAACGTCATGCCGTTGAAGGCGGACATCTCCAGGCCGGAGACGATCGAAGGCGCCATCGCCGGCGCCGATGCGGTGGTCAACGCCGTCAGCCTCTATATGGAGACGGGCGAGGCGACCTTTCGCACCGTGCATGTGGAGGCTGCCGCCCGGCTTGCCGGCGCCTGCGCGGCGGCTGGTATCGGCGAGTATCTGCAGATTTCCGGCGTCGGCGCCGATCCGGCTTCCGATTCCCCCTATATCCGGGCAAGGGGCGAGGGCGAGAAGGCGGTTCTTGCGGCAAAGCCGGATGCGATGATCCTTCGCCCCTGTGTCATGTTCGGGCCCGAGGACGGTTTCCTGTCGACGCTGGCGAGCCTGTTGCCGCGCGTGCCGGCTTTTCCGCTTTTCGGCCGCGGCGAGGCGCGCATGCGGCCCGTCTATGTGGAGGATGTCGCCGAGGCGGTGGCGCGCCGCCTCACCGACGTCGCGCCGGAGCGGCTCTACGAGCTCGCAGGCCCGCGCATCTACACCTACCGCCAGGTGGTGGAGACGGTTGCCGACGAGCTCGGACTGCGCCGTCCGATCCTGGTGCCGACGCCCTTTTCCGCCTGGAAGGCGGCTTCCTTCGCTGCAAGAAGCCTCGGGCGGCGCGGCGTCACCATCACCGAGGTGGAGCTGATGGAGCGCGACAACCTGCCGGGCAACCGGCCGGGTTTCGCCGCGCTCGGCATCGCCCCGACCTCCATCGAGGAGGTTCTGCGCGCCGTCTATCTGAAGCCCGCCTCGTCCGCCGCATAGGTCGGGCGCTCTGGCGGCGAGCGGCCTGCGGCCTGCGGCCGGGCATGCGCGGCGGGTATCGACATCTCGATGGCGGCGGACTATCTGAGCGGCAACGAGGCGGCGCCGGCGAGGCGCCCGGAAAGGCAGATCGGGGGATCGGGCAAGACATGCAGGCGCGCATTTTCAGGCCGGCGCGCACGGCGATGAGTTCCGGCGAGGCGAAGACACGTCAGTGGGTGCTGGAGTTCGAGCCGGAGGCGCGGCGCTCCATCGAGCCCTTGATGGGCTATACGGCCTCCGCCGATATGCGCGCCCAGGTGCGGCTGCGCTTCCCCACCAAGGAAGAGGCGATCGCCTATGCGGAGCGCAACAACATCGCCTACCGGCTGTTCGAGCCGAAGGAGAAGAAGCGCGCCAGCATCTCCTATTCGGACAATTTCCGCTACAATCGCCAGGTGCCCTGGACGCATTGAGACGCGGGCACGGCGACAAGGCACATGGCCGGCATGGCGGGCCGGCCTCAAGCGCAAGAGCTTCGGCCCCGTAGCTCAGTGGATAGAGCACCGGCCTTCTAAGCCGATGGTCGCAGGTTCGAATCCTGCCGGGGTCGCCATTCTCTGACGTGTCCATTCCGCTCGATCACGCCCTGGACCGGCCCGGTATCTGCCTTAGAGCGCGTCATACCTTGCTGGAAGCAGTTCTGTTTTGGTTTCGGCGAGGCGAGCGACAGGAGAGACGCGCAACGCGATGCGGGGCATCGGGCGAGCGGCTCGACGCGGCGAGCGCCCGCCGAAACAAAACCTGAAAGGCCGGGGGCTTTTGCGCCCAATCCTTCGGTGCTCGGCTCGTCCGTAGCCCCGCTACGGCCTCGCCGATCCCCTCGCCCTTGCCGCAAAATCCCCGCGGCAGAACGATTTCATCAAGGCATGACACGCTCTAGCTTCGCCTCGGCGGCCGTCGCCGACCCGAGCTCCGCTCGCCGCGCGCCGTCTTTTCGCCCTAGCATGTCGCCAGCATAGGCACGCCATGGCTTCGACCGTCGATCCTTCGCCCCTTTTGAACGCCGGCCGGCCGGTATTGCGGCGACGGGCGGCGCTCGCGCTCGCCTGTCTTGCCGCCGCCGCGCTCGCATTCCTGGCCGGCGATCCGGCGCCTCGGCTCGCCGCCGACGCGGAGACGGCGCGCCTCCTGCGGGGCATGGCGCTCATCAAGGCGGTCTTCGTCCTGGCGGGTTTCGCGCTTTTGTGGTGGCGGCTGAAGAGCCCGGTCGCGACGCCGGTCCTTGCCGGTTATGTCGCGCTCCTGGCGCTGATGGCCGGCGCTGCCGTCCTCGTCTGGCAGCTCAGCTTTCTTGCCTTCACCTCGCTCGTCTTCCACGCCGCGCTCATCGGGCTTGTGCTTCTCGCCTGGCGCGACGATGGCCTGGACAAGGGCGTGCTCGCCGGCCGCTGAGCCGGCTCGCATTCCGCTTGGCTGGCATCGCCGGCTTGATTCGATTTCTCTCAAAGCGCCAGGATCGCCCTGAAATCGTTGACATTCGTCAGCGTCGGCCCGGTGACGACGAGATCGTCCAGGGCGGCGAAGAAACTGTAGGAATCGTTGCCGGCGAGCGCCGCCTGCGCGTTGAGGCCGAGCGCGGCCGCCCGCGAAAGCGTGTCCGGCCCGGCGAGCGCGCCGGCATTGTCCTGCGAGCCGTCGATGCCGTCGGTATCGCAGGCAATCGCGTAGACGTTCTTTTCGCCCCTCAGCGCCAAAACGAGCGCCAGGAGGTATTCGGTGTTGCGCCCGCCGCGGCCTTTCCCGTCGCCGCTCATCGTCACGGTCGTCTCGCCGCCTGAGAGGAGGACGAAAGGGGTCTGCAGCGTATGTCCGCGCAGCTTGTGCAGGACGAGGCCGGCATGGCTCCTCGCCAGCTCGCGTGCCTCGCCCTGAAGCGCGTCGCCGAGGATGATCGGGAAGACGCCTTCCATGCGCGCCGTCGCCGCCGCGGCCGCCAGCGCGCGTGCCGGCGTGGCAATGAGCCGGAACTCGGCGCGCGCAAGCCGCCTGTCGCCGGGCTTCGGCGTTTCCGCTTCCGCCGAGGCGAGCCAGCCATGCGCCGCATCGGGGATGTCGATTTGGTAGCGCTTCAGGATCTGCAGCGCCTCAGCCGCGCTGGTCGTGTCTCCGACCGTCGGTCCTGAGGCGATTTCGGCCGGATCGTCGCCCGGCACGTCGGAGATGGCCAGCGTCACCGTCCGGGCCGGGAAGGCGGCGGCGGCAAGCCTTCCGCCCTTGATCGCCGACAGATGCTTTCTGACGCAGTTCATCTCCGAGATGGGCGCCCCGCAGCTCAGCAGCGCCCGGCTCAGGGCCTGCTTGTCGGCGAGCGTCAAGCCCGGCGGGGGAAGGGTGAGCAGCGCCGAGCCGCCACCGGAGATCAACGCGATGACGAGGTCGTCCTCGCGAAGGCCGGAAACGAGCTCGAACATCCGGCGGGCCGCATTTTCGCCGGCTGCGTCCGGCACGGGATGGGCCGCTTCCACGATTTCGATTCGCTGGCAGGGGACCGAATGGCCGTAACGGGTCACGACCAGGCCGCCGATCTCGCCCGGCCAGACGCTTTCCAGAGCTTTCGCCATGGCGGCCGAAGCCTTGCCCGCGCCCACGACGATAGTGCGGCCGGCGGGCGGGGCGGGCAGGTGAGGGGACAAGGACAGCCGGGGATCGGCCGCCGCGACGGCTGCGTCGAACAATCCGCGCAGGAAGGTCTTTGGGTCTTTCACGCTCGCCGCTTTCCTCCCCGCCATATCGCCGCGGTCGGTAAACGCTGCGCGCCACGCTTGCGCGCCGGCAAGACCCGGCTTAGCACCAGCCGGCAAGTGACGAAAGGCTGACGGACGCATGGCTCCGGCAACACACCATCCCTCGCCGCTGATCGGCGCGCCTGCGCGCCTGCCGGGCATGGCCGGGCTCATCGTGGTGATCGCCGCGCTGTTTCTCTTCCTGCCGGGCATTTCGGTTCTGCCGCCGATCGACCGCGACGAGGCGCGCTACGTCCAGGCGACGAAGCAGATGCACGAGAGCGGCGACTATATCGACATCCGCTTCCAGGACGAGCCCCGCCACAAGAAGCCCGTCGGCATCTACTGGCTGCAGGCGGCGGCCACCGCGCCCTTCGGCGGCGCCGAGGCGCCGATATGGGCCTACCGCCTGCCTTCGCTCGCCGGCGCCGTGGCGGCCGCGCTCGCCACCTATCTGGCCGGCCTTGCGCTCTTCGGCGCCCGTGCCGCCTTCGCCGGCGCGCTTCTGATGGTCTCCACCATCCTGATGACCGTGGAGGCGCGTCTGGCCAAGACGGATGCGGTGCTGCTGGCTCTCACCGTCTTCGCCATCGCCGTTCTGGCGAGGGCCTGGATGGAGGGCCGGCAAGAGCCGGGCGCTTCGGCTCGCTGGCTGGCGCCGCCGCCGCCGACGCCGCTTTCGCGCCCGCTCGCCCTCGGCTTCTGGGCCGCGCTCGGCGCCGGCATCCTCATCAAGGGCCCCGTCATCGTCATGGTGGTGGGGCTGACGCTTGTCGCCCTTCTTCTCGCCTCGCGCTCGCTGGCGGTCCTGAAAAGGCTGTGGCCGTTGCAGGGCCTCCTCCTCATGCTGGCGATCGCCGTTCCCTGGTTCGTCGCCATCGCCATTCGTTCGGAAGGCGCCTTCTTCACCGCCTCGCTCGGCCAGGACATGCTCGCCAAGGTGGCGAGCGGCCAGGAGAGCCACGGCGCGCCGCCCGGCACCTATCTGGCGCTGTTCTTCGCCACCTCCTGGCCGTTGGCGCCCTTCACCATCCTCGCCGCGCCCTTTCTGCTTTTCGCCTGGCGCCGGCCCGCCGTCTTCTTCGCCCTCGCCTGGCTGGTGCCGAGCTGGCTCGTCTTCGAGGCCGTGCCGACCAAGCTGCCGCATTACGTCCTGCCGCTCTATCCCGCCCTGGCGCTGTTGACGGCCGCCGCCATCGAGGAGGGCTTTCTGGTGGCCCGGCGCGCCTGGCGCTATGTCGCCGGCTTCCTTCTGGCGGCGGTGCCGGTCGTCGTCGCCATCGGCGTCATCGCCCTGCCGCTCTATCTGGAGAAGCGGCTGCCGGCCGGTACCGATCTCGCCGGCATCGGCGCCGCCGTTCTCGGCATCCTCGGCGCGCGCGCCATTCTTGCCGAGCGCGAGGAGCGCGCCATCGTCCTGTCGGTTTTCGCGGCCGCGCTGATGTATCTCGGCGCCCTCCAGCTCGGCTTTCCCACGCTCGATGCCATCCGCGTCTCCGAGCGCGCCGTCGCCGCGGCGCAGGAGGCGGCGCCATGCGAGGCGCCGCGCCTTGCCGCGACCGGCTATACCGAGCCGAGCCTCGTCTTCTTCGCCGGCACCGATACGCTGCTCGCCCCGCCGGCCGACCTTGCCGCCTTCCTTGCCGAGGAAGGCTGCCGCCTCGCCCTGGTGGAGGCGCGCCAGGAGCCGGCCTTCCTTGCTGCGGCGGCTGAGAACGGCATTGCCGTGGAGCGCGGCGAGGCCGTTTCCGGCTTCAACTACTCGCGCGGCCAGAGCGTCACGCTCGCCGTCTACCAGCGCCAGCCGGAGGCCCGATGATCCGACCCACCGAGGGCTGGAACGAGGCCGCCAGGTCCACCTTCCGGCGCGGGCGCGAGCGGGCCTTTCACGTCTCGCGCTTCGTGGCGCGGCGCCGGCGCGACGAGCGCCTGAAGCCGCTGCAGGTGACCCCGCTTACCGTCTTCAACCTCGCCATCCTCCTGGCGAGCCTTCTGCTTCTCGTCTTCGTCCTCGCCGATCCTTATCTCGTCGCCTTCCAGGCCAATATGCAGCCGGAAGTGCGGGGCTTCCTCGTCTTCGTCACCGATCTCGGCAAGTCGGACTGGATGCTCTTTGCCGCCGGCGGCTTCCTCGTCTTCCAGCTCTTCCGCGACGTCTCGTTCTACGGCTTGCGCCAGCGCGCCGCCATCCTGCGGGCCTCCGCCGCCGCCGCCTATGTCTTCGTCGCCGTGGGGGCGACGGGGCTTTTGGCCCTCGTCCTGAAATACGGTATCGGCCGCGCCCGTCCGCGCCATTTCGAGGCGGAGGGCGTGGCCGCCTTCCATCCCTTCTCCACGGAGGCGAGCTGGGCGAGCTTTCCCTCCGGCCACGCCACCAACGTTGCCGCCCTCGCCATGGCCCTGGCGCTGCTTTTTCCCAAGGCGCGCATCGCCGTCCTGGTCTTCGCCTTCTGGATCGCCGTCAGCCGGCTTGCGACGCGCTCGCATTATCCGACCGACGTCATCGCCGGCTTCATCCTCGGCTGCGCCGGCGCCTGGCTGACGGCGCGCCTTTTCGCCAAATGGCGGCTGGTCTTCCGCCTGGATCGCGACGGCAGGCTCCGTCGGCGCCGCATTGCAGAAAGCGACAGGATATGAATGTGAGCCAAACAAAGACGCCGCCGGATATCTCCGTCGTCGTGCCGTGCCGCGACGAGGCCGGCAATATCGGCGGCCTCATCGACGAAATCGCCGCCGCGCTTGCCGGCCGCGCCTTCGAGATCCTCATCGTCGACGACGGCTCGCGCGACGCCACCGGCGAGACGGTGCGCGCCAAGCATCGAACGCTTCCTGCCGTTCGCCTCCTGCGCCACGATGTCAGCGCCGGCCAGAGCGCGGCCATCCGCACCGGGCTGCAAGCGTCCCGCGGCGCCGTCCTCGTCACGCTCGACGGCGACGGGCAGAACGACCCCGCCTACATCCCCGCGCTGCTTGAGGCGCTGGAGGCCGGCGGTGAGGAAACGGCGCTCGCCGCGGGCCAGCGCCTCGGCCGCAAGGCGAGCTTTGCCAAGCGCTACGGCTCGCGCATCGCCAATTGGGCGCGGCGCAGCATGCTCGACGACCGGGTCCGCGACACCGGCTGCGGCCTGAAGGCGATCCGCCGCGCCGTCTTCCTGCGCCTGCCTTATTTCGACGGCTGGCACCGTTTTCTGCCCGCCCTGGTGCGCCGGGAAGGCTTTGACGTGGCGCTCGTTGATGTCGTCGACCGCGAGCGCCGGCACGGTACGTCGAAATACGGCATCTTCGATCGCCTATGGGTCGGCATCGCCGACCTCTTCGGCGTCTGGTGGCTGGCAAGGCGCCGGCGGGTGCGTCCGCAGATCAGCGAGGAGCGAATGGATGGCTGAACTCTGGAACTGGATCGAGCGGGTCTTCATCGACCAGTTCAGCCTATGGATCGTGCTCGGCTTCGTGGCGCAGTTCATGTTCATGATGCGCTTTCTCATCCAGTGGCTGGCGAGCGAGCGGGCGGGGCGGTCCGTCGTGCCGGTCGCCTTCTGGTTCTTCTCCGTCGGCGGCGGCTTTCTCCTCTTCATCTACGCCATCCACCGCCAGGACCCGGTCTTCATCCTCGGCCAGGGGCTGGGCCTCTTCATCTACGGGCGCAACCTCTGGCTCATCTTCAAAGAGCACCGCTCGGCGCTGGAAAAGACCGACTGAGGCCCGCCGGCCTCATCCCTCAGCCGATGGCGGCGAAGGCCGCCTCAAGATCGGCGATCTGATCGGCGACGTCCTCCAGGCCGATATGCAGGCGGATGACCGGGCCGCCCGGCCAGGGGCGCACCGTGCGCGCTGCCGAAAGCTCGCCGTAGGAGGCAAGGCTCTCAAAGCCGCCCCAGGAATAGCCGAGGCCGAAGAGACGGAGGCCGTCGAGGAAGCGCTCGGCGGCAGCCTCGTCCCCCTTGAGCTCGAAGGCGAACAGGCCGGTGGAGCGGCCGAAGAAGCGCTGCCAGTTGGCATGGCCCGGACAGGAGGAGAGGGCAGGGTGCAGCACCCGCGCCACCTCCGGCCGGCCGGCCAGCCAATGGGCGACTTCCAGGGCCTGCTTCTCGTGCTGCTCGATGCGCACCTTCATCGTGCGCATGCCGCGCATGGCGAGATAGATTTCGTCGGGGCCGGCCTGAATGCCGAGTTCGGTATGGGTGCGCGAAAGCCGGGCGGCGTGGCGCTCATTGGCGCTGACGGAGCCGAGGAGAAGATCGGCGTGGCCGCCGACATATTTGGTGCTCGCCTGGATGGAGAAGTCGAAGCCATGCGCGATCGGCCGGTAGATGAGCGGCGTCGCCCAGGTGTTGTCGATCATGGTGATGGCGCCGGCAGCGCGTGCCGCGTTGAGGATTTCCTGCAAATCCGGCGTCTCGAAGGTGATGGAGCCCGGCGCCTCGGCGAAGACGGCGTTCGCGCCGTTCTTCAGCGCTTCCTTCAGGCCCGACAGATCCATCGGGTCGTAATAGGTCGTGCCCATGCCGAGCCGCTTCAGCGTTCCCTCGCAGAAGCGCCGCGTCGGCCCGTAGACATTGTCCGGCACCAGGATTTCCTCGCCCGCCGAGACGCCGGCGAGGATGGCGAGCGAGACCGCCGCGAGCCCGGAGGGTACCAGAACCGTGGCCGCGGCGCCTTCCAGCTCCGACCAGGCCGTGTTCATCGCTTCGATCGTCGGCGTGTTCGTCAGCCCGTAGGAATAGCGGCTGGTGCGCCGATGCTTCATCTCGTCTGCGGAGGCGAAAAGGACGGTGGAGGCGCGCACCAGCGGCGGGTTCACAAAGCCATGGAAATCTGCGGGCCGACGCCCGCCATGGGTGAGGATTGTCGCCGCCTTGCGCGGTTTCTCGCCAGGGTTGCGCCCGTCCTCGTGCTTTGAGCTCATCGAATTCTCCGCCACATGTCGTTGCCTTTCATGGATTTAGAGCCTGTGATCAAGACGATAGTCGAACGCGGCCAGGGGCGTCACAGTCTTGACCGAAGCCTTGAGATAGCTTTCGATGGCCGCACGGACGGGGTCGCGTCAAGCAGCGTCTGGCAGGGAAAAGGTGAGGCGGACAAACTTGCTTTGGTTGGACGATGCCGCACCACCGTTCGAGAAGTAACCGGTGAACAGGAAAATCGTCACATGAAAAAACCTATTCTACCGCTCCTTGCTGGGGCGGCCTTCGCACTGACGGCCGCTTCAGCTTCGGCAGCGACGCTTGATGACATCAAGGCGAAGGGAACGCTCCAGTGCGGCGTGAGCCAGGGCCTGCCTGGCTTCTCCAACCCCGATGCGCAGGGCAACTGGTCCGGCATCGACGTCGATACCTGCAAGGCGATCGCCGCGGCGGTTTTCGGCGACGCCTCCAAGGCGGCCTTCACGCCGCTCTCGGCCAAGGAGCGCTTCACGGCCTTGCAGTCCGGCGAGGTGGATGTGCTGACCCGCAACACCACCTGGACCATGACCCGCGACACCGATCTCGGCCTCAACTTCACGGGCGTCAACTACTATGACGGCCAGGGCTTCATGGTGCGCAAGGATCTCGGCGTATCCTCCGCTCTTGAGCTTTCCGGCGCCAGCGTGTGCACCAACACCGGCACGACCACCGAGCTCAACCTGGCGGATTATTTCCGCAAGAGCGACATGGATTACGAGGTCGTCGCCTTTGAGAAGGCCGACGAGGTCGTCGCCGCCTACGATGCCGGCCGTTGCGACGTCTACACCACCGACGCTTCCGGCCTTTACGCGCAGCGCCTGAAGCTCGCCAATCCGGACGATCATATGATCCTGCCGGAGATCATCTCCAAGGAGCCGCTCGGCCCGGTCGTCCGCCAGGGCGACGATCAGTGGTTCAACGTCGTCAAATGGACGCTGTTTGCCCTCGTCAATGCCGAGGAGCTCGGCGTCAACCAGGAGAATGTCGAGGAGATGAAGGATTCCGACAACCCGGCCATCAAGCGGCTGCTGGGTACGGAAGGCTCGTTCGGCGAATCCATCGGCCTGTCTTCGGACTGGGCGGTGAGCGCCATCAAGGCGGTCGGCAATTACGGCGAGATGTTTGAGCGCAATGTCGGGCCGGACACCGAGCTCGGCATCGACCGAGGCCTGAACCGGCTTTGGACGGACGGCGGCATTCAGTACGCACCGCCCGTACGCTGATGGGAGTTCCAGCCCGGCCGGCTCATCCGGCCGGGCTTTTTGCTGGCGTGTCGCCGCGCCCAAGATGGCGAGCGCCGGCACCTAACATGCAAGCCGAGGGGACATGGCTGTTCAGGATGCATTGCCGGGCCGCGTAGGCTCGGGCGGCAACGCTGTGCTCAACGACCAGCGCGTGCGGGGAGTGATCTTCCAGGTCCTCCTCATCGTTGCCATCGTCAGTTTCGCCTGGTGGATTATCCACAACACGGCCGTCAATCTGCGCGCCCAGGGCATTGAGTTCGGCTTCGACATCATGCTCGATTCAGCCGGCTTTCAGATCAACCAGACGCTGATCGACTATCAGGAGACCTCCTCTTACGTGCGGGTCTATTTCGTCGGCCTGTTCAACACGCTCCTGGTCTCCCTGATCGGCATCATCATGGCGACGATCATCGGCTTCGTCGTCGGCATCGCGCGTCTTTCCAATAACTGGATCGTTGCCAAGGCCGCCTACGTCTACATCGAGGTGCTGCGCAACATCCCGCTGCTCCTGCAGATTTTCATCTGGTATTTCGCCGTCCTGCGGCTGTTGCCGCCCAAGCGGGAGGCGATCGACCTCGGCCCGCTGGGGCTTCTCAACATCGCCGGCTGGTATGCGCCGAGCCCGGTTTTCGGGCCCGGCTTCGACTTCGTCGTCGGGGCCATCCTCCTCGGCCTCGCCGCCTCGTTCCTCATTCGCGCCTGGGCCCGTCGGCGGCAGATGGCGACGGGCGAGCGGTTTCCCGTCTTCTGGACGGCGCTTGCCCTCGTCGTGGCGGTGCCGATCGTGGTCTATTTCCTCGCCGATGCGCTGACGAAGGGCGCGCCGCTGACGATGGAATACGCGACCCAGGGCAATTTCGGCCCGCGCGGCGGCACCCGCATCTTTCCCGAATTCATCGGCCTTCTCTTCGCGCTCTCCTTCTACACGGCCTCCTTCATCGCCGAGATCGTGCGCGCCGGCATCCTTGCCGTGCCGCACGGGCAGACGGAAGCCTCGTTCTCGCTCGGCCTGAGGCCCGGCCACACGCTGCGCCTCGTCGTCATTCCGCAGGCGCTGAGGGTGATCATCCCGCCGCTCACCAGCCAGTATCTGAACCTGACGAAGAACTCCTCCCTGGCGGTGGCGATCGCCTATCCCGATCTCGTCTCGGTCTTCGCCGGCACCGCCCTCAACCAGACCGGCCGGGCGGTGGAGTTCATTCTCATCACCATGGCGACCTATCTGGCGATTTCGCTCGTCACCTCGGCCTTCATGAACTGGTACAACAGCCGCGTCGCCCTGGTGGAGAGATAAGATGTCCGACATCCAGGCCGAATCCGATCTCACCTATGTCCGCGAGGAGATGCTGGCGGAGGCGCCGCCGCCGGTGCGCGACAAGGGCGCCGTGGCGTGGCTGCGCAAGAATCTCTTCTCTTCCTGGCTCAACGGGGCGATGACGGTCCTTGCGCTCTACGTCATCTGGGTCATCGTCCCGCCGCTTCTGAATTTCGCCTTCTTCGACGCGGTTTGGGAGGGGGCGAGCCGCGAGGCATGCGCCACCCAGCAGCAGGGCGGCGTCCAGCCGAACGGCTGGTTCGGCGCCTGCTGGCCCTATATCGGCGACTACTTCGCCCAGTTCGTCTACGGGCGCTATCCGATCGACCAGCGCTGGCGCGTCGACATCGTCTTCGCCCTCTTCGTCATCGGCCTGGTGCCGCTTTTGATCCCCTCCGCGCCCGCCAAAGGCCCCAACATCGTCTATATGGCGGTCATCTTTCCCGTCGTTGCCTTGCTTCTCCTTTCCGGCGGCGATTTTGAGTACGGTTCGTTCATCGGCATCGGAGAGGCGCTGGCCTCGGCCGCATATGACGCCGGCTTCTGGATCGATTATGCGCTTCTGGCGCTGGTATTCCTCGGCTTGGCCTTCGCCTGGGCGAAAGCCACCGGAGCGCATGCGCTGGAGCCGATCAAGCTCGTCCTGGTGATAATGGCGGCGCTTGCCGTTCTTCTCTTCCTCCTCGGTTTCGACTTCGGCCTGGAATCGGTCCCGACCTCGGTCTGGGGCGGCCTGCTGGTCACGCTGGTCATCGCCGTCACCGGCATCGCCGCCTCGCTGCCGCTCGGCATCCTTCTCGCTCTCGGCCGGCGCTCCGACATGCCGATCGTGCGCTTCGTCTGTGTCGTCTTCATCGAGTTCTGGCGCGGCGTGCCCTTGATCACTGTCCTGTTCATGTCCTCCGTGATGCTGCCGCTCTTCCTTCCCGAGGGCGTCTCCTTCGACAAGCTCTTAAGGGCGCTCATCGGCGTCGCGCTCTTCTCCGCCGCCTATATGGCGGAAGTGGTGCGCGGCGGTCTGCAGGCGATCCCGAAAGGCCAGTACGAGGGCGCCGACGCGGTGGGGCTCGCCTATTGGCAGAAGATGCGCCTCATCATCCTGCCGCAGGCGCTGACCCTCGTCATTCCGGGCATCGTCAACACCTTCATCGGCCTGTTCAAGGATACGACGCTCGTTCTCATCATCGGCCTGTTCGACTTTCTCGGCCAGATCCAGTCGAGCTTCACCGATCCGAGCTGGGCGACGCCCGTCCAGGCGGTCACCGCCTATCTCTTCGCCGCCTTCGTCTACTGGGTCTTCTGCTTCGCCATGTCCCGCTATTCGATCTTCACCGAGAACCGCCTGCGGGCGGGCCATCAGCGCTAGGAAACACCCCGATGAGCGACACCCTTGCCGACGACACCATCCCCCAGACCCGGCCTGCCGAAGAACGGTCCGGTCCGGCCATCGAGATGCGCGACGTCAACAAATGGTTCGGCGAGTTCCATGTCCTGCGCGACATCAATCTGAAGGTGCGCCGCGGCGAGCGCATCGTCATCTGCGGGCCCTCCGGCTCCGGCAAGTCGACGATGATCCGCTGCATCAACCGGCTGGAAGAGCATCAAAAGGGCGACATTTTCGTCGACGGCATCGAGCTGACCAACGACCTGAAGAAGATCGACGAGATCCGCCGCGAGGTCGGCATGGTCTTCCAGCACTTCAACCTCTTCCCGCATCTGACGATCATGGAGAACTGCACCCTGGCGCCGATCTGGGTGCGCAAGATGCCCAAGCGCGAGGCCGACGAGATCGCCATGACCTATCTGGAGCGGGTGAAGATTCCCGAGCAGGCGCACAAATATCCCGGCCAGCTTTCCGGCGGTCAGCAGCAGCGCGTGGCCATCGCCCGGGCCTTGTGCATGAGCCCGCGCATCATGCTCTTCGACGAGCCGACCTCCGCCCTCGACCCGGAGATGATCAAGGAAGTGCTCGACGTCATGGTCGATCTCGCCGGCTCCGGCATGACCATGCTCGTCGTCACCCACGAGATGGGCTTTGCCCGGCAGGTGGCCAACCGCGTCATCTTCATGGATGCCGGCCAGATCGTGGAGCAGAACGAGCCGGAAGCCTTCTTCACCAACCCGCAGCACGACCGCACCAAGCTCTTCCTGTCGCAGATCCTGCACTGACCGGCCGCGGGCCGCGACGCGCCTCCGCCGGCGCCGCGGCCCGCGACGCCTAGAGCGATTCTTGCCCTTTCCGCTCGCTCGGCGCACAATCGGGCGTTGCAGCTTGCGGAGGGTAAGCCATGCGCAGGAGCATCTACGCCGTCTTGGCGCTAGCGGCTCTCGCCGCGGCGGCCGTGTTGCTGTGGTCGGAGATGGCGCCCTCGCCGCAAGAGGCGGAGCCCGGCGAAGAGGCGAGCGCCGCCCTTGGCCCCGCGGAAGGCGAGCCCGTGGAAGACGGGCCCATGGAAGGCGAGAACCTCTCGCCGCCGGCGTCGGAGCTGGAAAGCCTGGCCGCGATCGTCTGGGACGAGATCGAGGCTTCCTTCTCCGCCGAACGCTTCACGCAGGCAACGCGCGACACCAGCGAGACGCGACAGACAGAGGTGCGACAGAGCGAGGCCTTCCTTCAGGAGCTGGTGCGCAGCGGCAGGGGTGCGACGGGCGAGCTGGTGGCGCGGCTGGAACGTCCGCGGCCGCCAAGACCGAGCTCGCCCTCCGCGACGGAGATGGCCAGCGCCGACCAGCAAACCATGGCCAACGCCGACCGGCAGAGAACCGCCAACGCCGATGCGGGCGAGGAGACCGCCATCGCCTCCGCCAATCAGGACATCATCGCCAGCCTGCCCGAGCAAGCCGCGCAATCGGCGGTGAACCCGGTCGCCGAGGCCTTCGATCCGCCCTTCGCTCGGCCGGCCCAGCCGGTGGAGGAAAGCGCCCCGGCGGCGCCCGCTCAACCGGCTCTGCCGGTGACGCGGCTCTGTATGGAGGAGCCGGATCGTCTCTTCTGCCGCTATCCGGAAGAGATCCAGCGGCGGGTGGAGGAGCGCGACTACGCCTTCAAGGTCGACGAGGAGATGCTTTACCGCGAGCCGGTGACGGTGACGCTGCTGATCGAGCCCCGGCTCGGCTCGCGCTTTCGCAGCGAGGTCGAAGGGCTCGGCGGCAAGCTGGCAGAGGGCCTCGTCCTGGTGCCGCGGCGCGGCGAGATGGCGGCCGAGCTGACCGGCGGTGCTTTCCACATCGCCCCGGCCGGCCGGGAGCGCCGGCTGCTCGGCTATACCACGGCGATGCAATGGGAATGGCAGGTGACGCCGCAGCGCGGCGGCCGGCATCCTTTGACGCTGCGCATTTTCATGCGGCTCGACACCGAGCAGGGGCTGCAGGAAGACCGCGTTGCCGCCGAAGCGCGTGTCATCGAGATCGAGATTTCGCCGGCGCAGCGCGTGGGGGCCTTCTTCTCCGACAAGAATCCGTGGATTGTCGCGGCCAGCCTGTCGGCCGGGGTCGTCGGCTGCGTCTTCGCCGGCCTTTCCCTGCGCCGGCGCCCCAACGATGCGGGCGGCTTGCGCCGGGCGGAAGCTGAGCGCGCGCCGCTGCGAGGCGCCGCGAGCGAGCCGCAAATTGTGGAGGCCCGTCCGGGGAGCGGGCCGCAGCAGCCGGACGTCGTGGCTCAGCCGGCAAAAACCGTTCCTCCGCCGGCAAGGCAAAGCGAGCCCGAAGCGCCGCCGCGGCCTTCCGCCGAGGCGCGAGACAGGCCCGCCAAACCGTCCCGGCAGGCCTAGGCACGGCGGCGCGGGCGGAACTGTCCGTGTTCTAGCGGCGTTCTAGGCGGAACCGGCCAAGCCCCTGAGTTCCGATGCATTCCAAGACAACGAGGTCGACGCCGAAGGCGCCGAAGCCAGAACCGAGCGGCGATCCCGCGCTGCCCTCTGGCGCCGCCGTGGCCGAGGCGAGGCAAACGCAATCTGCGCCAACCGACCGGCCCGCCGTCATTCTTGGTCCCTCCTGGGCGCTGATCGGCCTCTTCCTCATCGCCGCCGTGGCCGCGCTCTATCTCGCCAAGGGCTTTTTCCTGCCGGTGGTGCTGGCCTTCCTCTTCGCGCTCACCTTGAGCCCGGTCGTGCGCTTTCTCGCCCGCCGGCGCGTGCCGGAATGGCTGAGCGCGGGTGTGCTCGTCGCCTCGGCCTTTCTGGCGCTGCTGCTCGGATCGTACTTCCTCAGCGCGCCCATCGGCGAATGGATCGACCGGGCGCCGAGCATCGTGCGCGAGCTGGAGCGCAAGGTCGGGCATCTGCGCGGCTCGGTGGAGCAGCTGGAGCGCGCTTCTGAGGAGGTGGACAAATTGACCGGCGGCGAGGAGGGCGAGCCGGGCAGGGCCCAGGAAGTGGTGCTGCGCGAGCCGGGGCTCCTCACCAATGTCGCCACCAGCACGCCCGACATATTGGCGCGGATCCTCCTTTGCCTCGTGCTGCTCTTCTTCCTGCTCGCCTATTCGGGGCTCTTCTACATCAAGCTCGTGCGCTCCATGTCCTCGCTCAGCGACAAGAAGCGGGCGCTTCGGATCAGCTACGACATCGAGCGCGAACTTTCGCGCTATCTCTTCACCGTCGCCTTCATCAATACCTGCCTTGGCATCGCCATCGGCATCGGCATGTGGCTCGTCGGCATGCCAAATCCGGTTCTGTGGGGGCTGCTCGCCGCGCTCCTCAATTTCATCCCCTATGTCGGCGCGATGGTCGGCACCGGCCTTGCCGGCATCGTCGGCATCGTCACCTATCCAACGCTCGGCGAGGCGCTCTACGGGCCGCTCGTCTACCTCGCCTGCACTTCCCTTGAGGGCAATTTCATCACGCCCATGGTGGTCGGCCGGCGTCTTGCCGTGAACCCGGTCGCCATCTTTCTGTCGATCGCCTTCTGGGGTTGGCTGTGGGGCTTCGTCGGCATGTTCATCGCCGTGCCGTTGCTGGTGGCGGTGAAAATCTTCTCCGGCCACATCCCGCGCCTGTCGGCGCTGGCGGAATTTCTCTCCGGCGATCCGCGCAAGCTGCCGGAGGAGGAAGAGGCGGAGAGGGAATCGCGGCGCGCGCGCGCACCGCCTGCCGCCGGCTGAGCCCGGCTCTCAAGCCGCGGCGCTCCAAGAATGGCGAAAGGACAGTGAATCGCCAAAAGACAGTGGCGCATCGTGGCGCAAAGGAAAGGCCCGGGCTCGGCCCGGGCCTCGGTTTTTTTGCGCGATGTCGGCCGGCTAGCGCACCTGGCCCTGAACGAGCGGGGTGATCCGGCGCATGGTCACGCGGCGGTTCTGCCGTTCTGGCGCCTCGGTCGGGACTTTCAGATACTGCTCGCCATAGCCCTGGGTGACGAGGTTTTCCGGCGGGATGTCGAAATTCTCCGACAGCACGATCGCCACCGATTCCGCCCGCCGATCCGACAAGGCGAGGTTGTAGAGGTCCGAGCCCACCGCATCCGTATGGCCTTCGATGAGGAAGAGCTCGTTGGGGTTTTGCGCCAGAAGGTCCTCCATGGCGCGGCCGATGCGGGCGAGCTCCGGCACCTCGCTGCGGGCGATGGCGGCGCTGTCGGTGGCGAAGGTGATGGCGTCGAGATCGACGCGCCGCAGCTTGTCGCGCAGCCGGGCGCTGTCGCGCACCTCCTCCAGCGTATAGGCCCGCTCCACCGGCTCCACCGGCGGGGCGGCGAGCGTCTGGCGGAGATCGTCCTGCGATGCCCTGCCGAGATCGACGATATAGCGCTCGCGCGGCAGGTCGTAGCGCAAGGGCGGCAGCGACTGCTCGAAGCGCTCCGCGCGGCGCCGCTCGCGCGGTCCCGCCCAGCGGTCGTCGATCAGCACGATCTCGCGCCCGTCCGGCGTTCGGCGCGTGCGCCGGATGATGCTGCCGTCGTAGTCGCGGATGGTGATGATTTCCGCCCCGTTCGGCCGCGTCACCACGGTGCGCGTGCGGCCCTCGCCGAGATCTTCCACCTCCACGTCGCGGGCCCGGCGCAGCAGCCGGTCGGTCTCGCTGTCGGAGCGGATGTAGCGCTGGCCGTCGCGTTCGATCACGACGCGGTCGCCATAGCTTTCGATGACCCGTCCGGCGAGCGCGCCGGCAGCGGCGCCGAGGGCGGCCGCCGCGCCCGTCCGCAGGGCGTCGTTGTCGTCGTCTCGCCGGCCTTCGGCCTGGCGGCGCTCCGCGCGCAGCTTCTGGCGCAGCTCGCGCATCTGCGGATCGGGCTCCTCGCCGGCGATGCCGAGATTCTCCGGCGCGGCCGCGGCGTCCGGCTGTGCCGTCTCGGCCGGTGATTGCGCGGGGGCGGGGGCCTCCGCGTCGCGCCGGCGCTGGTTGACGGGGACCTGTTCCGGCGCCGTGCCCTGTTGCGTCGTTGCCGGGGCGGCCGGCGCGTTCGCCGCTGGCGCGCGCTCGCCGGCAGGCTCCTCGGCCTGCTGCTGCGCCTCCGGCGTCACCAGGTTGGGTGAGGTCTCTTGCGGCTGCTCGGCGGCCTCGCTCTCTTGCGCGGCAGCGGGCGCTTCTTGCGAAGGCTCCTCTGCCGCCTGTTCCTCGGACTGTTCGGTGAGGGGCGGCTGCTCGTTGACGGGTGCTTCTGCCTCGGCGGCGGGCGGCTCGGCGGCGGGCGATGCTTGTTGCGCAGGCTCCTCGGCGGCCTGTTTTTCCGGCGCCTGCTCGTTGACGGGTGCTTCTGCCTCGGCCGCGGGGGCTGGCTCACCCTGCGGTGCCGCCTGTTCCTGCGCCGCCGGCTCTTCTGCAGCCTCCGGGGCAGGCTGCTCGAGGGTCTGTTCGGCGGGCTGGGGCGGCGCTTCCGCCGCATTGGCGGCCGGCGGCTCTTGCGGCTGCTGCGCCGCCGCCTCGGCGGCCTCCGCCTCCGCCAGAGTTTGGCGCGCGGCCTCCACGGCGGCGCGTGCTTCCTCCACGCCCTGTCCGCTGGCCTCCGCCTCGGCGAGGGCCGCCTCGGCGGCGGCGAGGTTCTGACGCGCCGTCTCTGCTTGCAGCTCTGCCGAAAGATTGGCCTGCGCCAGCACGATCCGGCCCGTATCCGCGGACGCGATGGCCGGGAGCGGCAGCGCCAGCGCGGCGCCGATCATCAAGGTCGAAAATTTCATCGGTTTTCCGTTCGTCCGAGCCCCCTCGGTGAGAGAGGAAACCCGCTGCCGGAAAAATGTTCCGCTTTCAGGGCCGCAGCGCGGCGGCGAGATGGCCGGGCGGCTCGTAGCCCTGCGGCAGGACGAGGCGGTGCTCGCGCCGGCCGACGGGCTGAAAGCCGAGGCGCTGGTAGAGCGGCAGCGCCGCAGGATGGTCCATGGTGCAGGTGTTGAGCGTCATCACCTCCGCGCCGCGCGAGAAGGCCTCGCTGACCGCCGTGCCCAGCAGCCACGGGCCGAGCCGGCGCCCGGTCCATTCCGGCATCAGCCCGAAATAGACGAGATCGACGCGCGGATGGCCGGCGAAATCGAGCTCGAAATAGCCGGCCGGCGCGCCCTGGGCATAGAGGACGGAGATCTCGATACCCTCGCGACGGATGCGCCTGGCAAGCTCCTCGTCGCTGAGGCCGAGCCGCTCCACCCAGACGAAATCGGCGCCGATGGTGGCGTAGAGATAGCGGTAGAAATGCAGCGGGCAGTCCTCCACCCGCATCAGCGCCAGGGAAAAGCCGCTCGGCTGCGGCGGCAGCCGGGTCGGCGGCGCAGTCATCTCAAGGTCGGTGATGATGGTCGCGATGGCGCGCTCGCTCATGCCGGGCCTTGCTCCACCGGCGTGTCGTCGCGCCCGCCCCATTCCGTCCAAGAGCCGTCGTAGAGCGCGGTATCGGCCTTGCCGGCGGCCACCAGCGCGAAGGAGAGGATCGCCGCCGTCACGCCGGAACCGCAGGAGGTCACCACCGGCTTGTCCCAATCGACGCCGGCGGCCTCGAAGATCGCCCGGATGCGCGCCGCCTCCACGAGACGCTGCGGCTCGCCCTCGGCGAAAAGCGCATCGAAGGGAAGGCATTTGGAGCCGGGGATATGCCCGCTTTTAAGGCCCGGTCTCGGCTCAGGCTCCTCGCCGCGGAACCGGCCGGCGGGCCGCGCATCGACGATCTGCTCGCCGCTGCCGTTAAGGCTCCGGCGCACGCGGCCAAGGTCGGCGACGGCCGCCTGCAGGAAACGCGGGTGAAAACGCTTGGGCGTCGGCTGCGGCGCCTCGCTGCTGAGGCGATAGCCTGCCGCCTTCCAGGCCGGCAATCCGCCTTCCAGGATACGCACCTGGCGCGCCCCGAAGACCTTCAGCGTCCACCAGACGCGCGGCGCGGAGAACAGCCCCATCCCGTCATAGACGACGATGGTGTCGCCCTCCGACAGCCCGAGCGCGCCGGCCGCCGCCGCGAAGGCGTCCGGATCGGGTAGCATATGCGGCAGGTCGGTGGAGCGGTCTGCGATCGCGTCGATGTCGAAATAGACGGCGCCGGGAATGTGGCCCGCCGCGTATTCCGCCTTGGCGTCGCGGTTCTGCGCCGGCAGGTACCAGGAGGCGTCGACGACGCGCACCTCGTCAAGATGCGCATGCAGCCATTTTGGGCTCACAAGCAGGTCTGACATTTTCTTTCAGCTCTCAAGTCTCAGTCGGATACGCCGGTTCTGCCGGCCCTTCTTTTCCACCTTGCCGAGGGCGAGGCTCCCGATTTCCCCCGTCGAGAGGACATGCGTTCCCCCGCAGGGCTGAAGGTCGATTTCGCCGTCCTTGCCGATGGCGACCAGCCGCACGCGGCCGCTTCCGCTCGGCGGCTTGACGCTCATGGTGCGCACCAGCTCCGGATTGGCGGCGAGCTCTTCCTCGCTGATCCAGCGGGTCGTCACCGGATGGTCCGCCTCCACCAGCGCGTTGAGCGCCTCCCACAGCGCTTCCTTGTCGATGGCGCCGGCATCGGCGATGTCGAAGTCGAGCCGGCTTTCCTCCGCCCCGATGGAGCCGCCGGTGACGGGATAGGGGATGAGCGAGCACAGAAGATGCAGCGCCGTATGCATGCGCATATGCCGGTTGCGGCGCTCCCAATCGAGCACCGCCTGCACCCGCTCGCCGGGCTCCGGCAGCTTCTCCGCGCTTGTCGGCACATGCACGATGGCGGCGCGGTCCTCGCCATAGACGGTGGCGCCGATCTCCACCTCGCCGCAGGCGGCGAGTAGCTTGCCGGTATCGCCGGGCTGGCCGCCGCCGGTGGCGTAGAAGACGGTACGGTCAAGGATGATACCGCCGCGATCGTTGACGGCGAGGACTTCGGCCTCGCAGCTTTGCAGATACGGCTCGTCGCGGAACAGGGGCTCGCTGGGCCCGCTCATGCCGGAACCTCCTCAAAGGGTATCTCGATCTCGGGCCGACGCTCCAGCCAGGCCGGGACCGGCAGCTCCTTGGAGCGCAGGAAGTCGGGATTGAACAGCTTGCTGGCATAGCGCGCGCCATAGTCGCACAAGACCGTCACGATGGTATGGCCCGGGCCCATCTCCTCAGCCATGCGGATGGCGCCGGCGACGTTCATGCCGGAGGAGCCGCCGAGGCACAGCCCCTCGCGCTCCACCATGTCGAAGACGAGCGGGATCGCCTCCTTGTCGGGGATGTTGAAGGGCATGTCGATGGGCGCGCCCTCCAGATTGGCGGTGATGCGGCCCTGGCCGATGCCTTCGGTGATGGAGGAGCCGGAAGATTTCAGCTCGCCATGGGCGTAATAATGATAGAGCGCCGCCCCGTCGGGATCGGCGAGGCCGATCTTGATTCCGGGGTTCTTCTCCTTCAGGAACATGCCGCAGCCGGCCAGCGTGCCGCCCGTGCCGACGGCGCAGATGAAGCCGTCGATCTTGCCGTCCGTATGGCGCCAGAGCTCCGGGCCGGTGCCTTCGAGATGTGCCTTGCGGTTGGCGGTGTTGTCGAACTGGTTCGCCCAGATGGCGCCGTTCGCCTCCTCGCGGGCGAGGCGCTCGGCAATACGGCCGGAGATTTTCACGTAATTGTTGGGATTGCGGTAGGGCACGGCCGGCACCTCGATGAGTTCAGCGCCGGCGATGCGCAGCGCCTGCTTCTTCTCCTCCGATTGCGTCTCGGGGATGACGATGACGGCGCGGTAGCCGAGCGCCTTGGCGACGAGGGCAAGGCCGATGCCGGTATTGCCCGCCGTGCCCTCCACGATGGTGCCACCGGGCTTCAAAAGCCCGCGTTCGACCGCATCGCGCACGATGTACAGCGCCGCCCGGTCCTTCACCGACTGCCCCGGATTGAGGAACTCCGCCTTGCCGAGGATCTCGCAGCCGGTGCGCTCCGAAGCGTGGCGGAGGCGGATCAAGGGGGTATTGCCGATCGTCTCAAGGACGGAGGCGGCGATTTCCGGCATCGGGTACTCCTCGCTTCTCCCGGCTTTGCAGGGCAGGCGAAGCTAGGCCGGCGAAAGGGCGGGTGCAAGGCGGCGATGGAGGCGGGACGTCATCTTTGGGCCCTGGCGATCCACGGCGCAACGGCGCCCCGCTTTAAGGCGTGCGCACAAGCCCGCTTGCCTGCGCGAGGCGTGATGTGTGGGGGGTCCGCGCTGCGCTCGGCATGGCTCCGGCCGTCATCTCCCATTAACGCTAGAACACGGATATACTTGCGGTTTTCGTCCAGACGACGCCTAGATTTCGTTTCAAATTGAAGCGGTGCGGCATGCCGAGACCGGCTGCCGGGACATCACCCATGGCGGAGGGCGAACGGTGGCGAGCGACGCAATTCTGGTGGATTGGCAGGACAGGCATGCCGAGCTCTTCGGCAAGCATCTCATCCGGTTGCGGCATCGGCTGCACGAATCGCCGCTTTTCAGCGACGAGGCGCTGGCGCGGCTCATCGAGCGCGTGCCGCGGGCGCATTATCACGTCAACACCATGAACCGGAGCTTCCACGACCCGGCGAGCTGGCGCGACGGCGAGATCGGCGACGCGCGCGGCGAGGAGGTGCTGGAGGCGGTCAGGAACGGCAATATCTGGGTGCTGCTGCAGCGCGTCGCCGAGCTCGATCCTGACTACCGGGCCGCGTTGGAAAGGATCTTCGCCGAGTTCGAGGACAAGGTGCCTGGCCTCAAGACCTTCAAGCGGAAGATGAGCATCCTCATCTCCTCGCCGAAGGTGCAGGTCTATTACCATTGCGACATCCCCGGCCAGTCGCTGTGGCAGATCAAGGGCCGCAAAAGGGTCTACGTCTATCCGAACACGGAGCCCTTTCTGCGCCAGGAGGCGATGGAGAAAATCATCCTCAACGAGGCGGACGAGCAGGAGACGCCCTATGAGCCCTGGTTCGACGAATATGCCGAGGCGATCGATCTGGAGCCGGGACAGATGCTGCACTGGCCGATCAACGGCCCGCACCGCGTCGTCAACGAGGACTGCCTCAACGTCTCCTTCACCACCGAGCATTGGACGAGGGAGCTGCGCAACCGTTACGCCAACCACTACGCCAACGGCGTATTGCGGCGCTCTTTCGGCGTGCGCCAGCCGCGCATCGTGGAATCCGGCCCGGCCCTTTGGGGCAAGCTCGCCCTTGCCGCCGCGCATCGCTATTCGGGCCTGCAGAGGAAGAACCGCATGACCTTCAAGGTCGACTTCCGCGTCGATCCCAAGGCGCCGATGGGCATGCGCGACATCGACGCCTACGAACTGGCGAAATAGCGCCGTCCGCCACGCAACACCATCTCAGGAGACAGATTGCCGTGAGCTTTCAAGCGGCGCCCAAGGATCAGGCCGCATCCCCTGCATGGAGGATTGCCCGGATAGATTCGCTCGCCGGCATGGAGGCGGTCGCGGAACAATGGCGCGCCCTGGAAGAGCGCGCCAAAGACAGCCTGACATTCTTCCAGAGCTACGATTGGTGCCGCACCTGGTGCGGATTTTATGCCTCTCAGCCGGGCGAGGGGCCCTGCATCCGTATCTATGCCGCCTATCAAGGCGAGCGCTTGATATTCGTCTGGCCGCTGATGATCGCCGACGATAGCTGGTCGATCCGTCGCCTCGTGGCCTTGACGGTGCCGCATGGCCAATACGGCAATGTCCTCGTCGACGCGGATGTCGCCGCTTGTGGCACTGTGCCCGCCATCATGCAGAGCTGCTGCGAGGCGATCCGCGACGAAGGAGAGGTCGACGCGGTGTCTTTCGCCAGCGTGCCGGCGGGTGCCGTTCCCGGCCGTTTGCGCAAGCTCTCCAAGGTCTCCGCCAGTAGGACCGGCGTCATCTCGGCGATGGAGCTTGCCCGTTTCGGCGGCTCCTACGAAGCCTATCGAAAAACCCTGAAATCGACGACCCGCCGGGCGCGCAACAAGCGCCGCAACAAGCTCGCCGCGCTGGGCGAGCTCGGCTATGAGGTGCATATGGGAGGCAGCGACGCATACGCCGCCCTGGCGGGCCAGGCCGTCTCCATGAAGCGCCAATGGCTGCAACGCACGGGCCGGGCGACGCGGGGGCTGAATACGCCCCATGTGGCGAAATTCCTCGCCAGCCTGCCTTACCGGCCGGCCGTCGAAGGCCGGCACGGCCATGGTGCCATCGCCGCGGCGCTGACCCTGGACGGGCGGCCGATCGCCATTGAGATCGGCTTTCTCTACCACGGCCGCTTCTATTCCTATCTCGGCGCCTTCGACTGGCAGCTGCGTGCCTATTCGCCCGGCAAGGTGCAGCTTGAAGAGGCCCTGCGCTGGTGCATCGAGCACGGGGTGAAGACCTTCGACCTTCTCGGCGATCCGTCCGGCTACAAGGTCGATTGGTGCAACACCACCATGCCGCTCTACGCCTTCCAGGAAGCGCATTCCTTCACCGGAAAAGCCTATCTCGACGTCTGGCAGGATCGCCTCAGACCAGCCTTGAAGCGCAGCTTCGAAAGCCTGCCGCTGGCCGTGCGCGCACGCCTTCTGACGCGGCTGGAGGCCGCGGCCGAGCCGCTGCCGCAGGCCGCCTCGCGATGAGGCGCCGGGCGCCGCCTTTGCAGGAGGAAGGGCGGTGAGCGCGGTCGCCGGCCTTGCCGCCCGCGTCAGCGCCCTGCCGCTGCCGGCGGGGTTGCGCAGGCGTCTGGCGCATGTCTCGGCCGATAGCGGCGTCTATCTCGGCCATGCCGGCACGGCCTTTCTCATCCGCACCTTCGGCGCCGCCATCGGCTTCGCCCTGCAGGTGCTCCTGGCGCGGCTTCTCTCGCTCACCGACTACGGCCTCTACGTCACCTTCTGGACCTGGCTTTTCCTTGCCGGCCAGATCGCCGCGCTCGGCTTCAACGATTCCTGCCTGCGCTTTCTGCCGCGCTATCTGGCGCGCGGGCGCCTTGAGGAGGCGCGGGCCTTCCTCAGAACCGGCTTCGCCATGGTCGTCGCCGGCTCGCTCGCCATCGCCGCGGCCGGGCTCACGGGCCTGTGGGCGATGTCGTTCCTCTTGCCCGCCGGCGATCCGCGCTGGCTGCTGTTGATCCTCTTTTTCGCCGGCATCCCTTTCATGGCGGTGGAGCTCTATCTGGACGGCATCGCCCGCAGCTTCGGTCTCTTCGTGCTGTCGGCGGCGCCCGCCTTCATCGTGCGGCCCGTGCTTCTGGCCCTGGCGGTGATCGCGGTCGCGCTTCTCGGCCTCCATCTCAGCGCCGTGACGGCGCTCGCCCTGGCCATCGCCGTGACCGGCGTCGTGACGATCGGCCAGGCGGTGATGATCCGCCGGCGCATTACCCGCCAGATCGGGCCGGACCTGTCGATCTCCGAAAGGCCCCGCAAACAGCGGCGCCTGTGGCTCGCCGCGACGCTGCCGCTGACGCTCGTCTACGGCATCGAGGAAATCTATCTCGTCTCCGACATCCTGCTTCTCGGCCTGTTCGCCGAGCCGGCCGAGGTCGGCATCTACTTCGCCGCCGTGCGGCTGATGACGCTCGCCGGCTACGTTTATTACGCCTTCATGCTGATCTCGAGCCGGGAATTCTCGCTGGCGCGTGCCGGGCGCGATCACGCCGACCTGCAGGGCAGGGTGAGCCGCGCCACCAGCTGGACCTTCTGGCTCACGGTGCCGACGGTCGCGGGCATCGTCGCCCTCGGCTACCCGCTGCTTTCCATGTTCGGCCCCGATTACGTCGCCGGCTACGGCGTGCTGGCGGTTCTCGGCCTCGGTCTCATCGCCCGCGCCTCCGTCGGCCAGGCGGGCGACCTTCTGGTCGTGCTCGGCCACCAGAAGGCCAATCTGTGGGTGGCGCTCGCCAGCCTGGTCCTGAACGCGCTGGTCACGCTCGCTTTGCTGCCTTGGCTGGGAATTCTCGCCGCGGCGATCGGCACCGCCGTCTCGCAGGCTGCGAGGGCGGCGGCGCTCGCCTACTATGCCAGACGCCTCGCCAGCCTCGACACCTTCGTCTTCGCCGGCGGCCTTTTGGGCCGGCATGCCGGCCCGGCACATTCCGCCTAGGTTCAGGCGGCCTCGTCGACGGTTTCCGCCGCGGGCGCGTTCTTCTGCACCGAGGCGATCGCCTTCTTGGCGCTGGCCTTGGCTTTGTAGGTTTCGGAGCGCACCATGGTTTCGCCGTTGGAGGCGACGAAGCGCACGAAGGTCTGGCCGTCCTTGGAGGGAGCGATCTCGAAGCGGTAGCCCTTACCGGTCTCCTCCTTGGTCAGATCGATCACCGGCGCCTTGGGGGCGTTCTTTTTCAAGGAGGCGATGCAGTTCTTGGCGCCGGCCTTGTTCGCATAGCTTTCCGACCAGACGATCACTTCGCGGTTATAGACGAACTGCACGCCGAATTGCTCTTTGGCGCGGCTGACGATCTTGAACTTGTGCGGCATTCCCATCCTCCCGGCATTGACCAGCCCTTAGGCTGCAAACGCGCCGAGAGTAGCTTCAACTTGCCGGAAGGGAAGCCTGCTTCGGTTCTTTCTTGCGCAAGCAATGACCGCTTGCCGGAGACTGCGGCGGCAGAACGGCGCTTTCACGCCGGCCCGCGAGGCCGCCCGGATGGCCGCTTGCGCCCGTCCGGCCGAAAGGTCAGCCCGAGATCGACGCCGTGCTCGCCGAAGCGCCGGCGGATATCGTCGACGGCGTGCTCGACCTTGGCGCGGCGCGCCGCCGAAGGGTCGAGCAGATCGTCCGGATCGGCGGCCGAAAGCTCCTGCAATTCGCTGACGCCGATGCCGATGAGCCGGTAGGCGGTCCCGTCGATTTCCTTGACGAGAAGGTCCCGGCCGGCGCGAAAGATACGGTCGGCGAGCGCCGTCGGATCGGTGAGGGTCCGGCTTCGTGTCAGCGTGCTGAAATCGGAGGTTTTCAGCTTCAGCGTGACCGTCTGGCCCGACAATCCGGCGGCCTTCAGCCGCGCCGACACCTTCTCCGCCAGGCGGCGCAGGACCGGCAGAAGCTCGCCCTCGCCGGCAAGGTCCGTCTCGAAGGTCGTTTCGCCCGAAACGCTCTTGGTGGCCCGCTCCGGCTTCACCGCTCTGGCATCGAGGCCGCGCGACAGCTGCGCAAGGCGCAGCCCCATGGCGCCGTAGCGGCGCGCGAGCACGCTCTCGTCCATCGTTTGAAGCTGGCCGATCGTGGCGATCCCGTCCTTCTCCAGCCGCCGCTGCATGGCCGCCCCGACACCCCAGACGATGGAGACCTTCTGACGGGCGAGGAAATCCATCGTCTCCGCCTTGCCGAGGACCGAAAAGCCCCGCGGCTTGTCGAGATCGGAGGCGATCTTGGCGAGGAACTTGTTGTGGCTGAGGCCGACGGAAACGGTGATGCCGACGTCCCGCTCCACGCGGGCGGCAAAGCCCGCCAGGACGCCGGCGGGGGGCGCGTGATGCAGGCGCTCCGTTCCGGAAAGATCGAGGAAGGCCTCGTCGATGGACAGCGGCTCCACCGAGGGCGTGAGCTCCAGCATCATCGCCCGGACCTGGCGGCCGACGGCGGCGTATTTCGCCATATCGGGCTTGATGACCACCGCGTCCGGGCACAGCCGCCGGGCCTTGAACATGGGCATGGCCGATCTGACGCCGTGAATGCGCGCCAGGTAACAGCAGGTGGAGACGACGCCGCGCTTGCCGCCGCCGACGATCACCGGGACATCGGCGAGCGAGGGATTGTCGCGCTTTTCGATCGCCGCGAAGAAAGCGTCGCAATCGATATGGGCGATGGCGAGCGCAAAGAGCTCGGCGTGGCGAAGCGTCCGCGGGCTGCCGCAGCGGGGGCAGCGCGAGGCCGCGGCCTCAAAGCGGTGGAGGCAGTCCCGGCAGAGCGCCGCCTGCGCGCTCATCGCCGGCCCGCGGATCCGGGCGGCCGTCCCGCCTCCAGCCGGTGCGCCGCCTCCGCGATCTCCTCAGGTCTGAGGCCCGCCGAATCGGCGAAGGCGATGAGGTCCGGCTCATGCGCCGTCAGGAAGGCGAGGGTGCCGGCAAGAAAGCCCGGCTCGCCGGCGGCGCGGCGCAGGCTCTGTGCGGTGAGCCCCGTCAGCTCCAGATAGCGCGCGCAAAGCCGCGGCGAGGCGGCGATATGGGCCAGCGCCCTGATGCCGATTTCCTCTGCGCGCTCGTGAGAGCTATCGTCTGCCTGAATCATGCCGTGTTTGCCTTTCCTTAAAAGGCTTTGATCACAATAGGCGAGGCTAAGGGATAGGCTCAACCGTGCCCTCTGCTGACCCGTCTGCAAGAGGCGAATAAACATGCCCAAGACTGTCATGATCGTTGAAGACAACGAGCTCAACATGAAGCTCTTCAACGATCTGTTGAAGGCCAAGGGCTACGATACCCTTCCCATGCGCAACGGCTACGAGGCGCTGGAGACGCTGAAGTCGGAGCGGCCCGACCTCATCATCATGGATATCCAGTTGCCGGAGATCTCCGGATTGGAAGTGACGCGCATCATCAAGCAGGACGAGGAATTGAAGCATATCCCCGTCATTGCCGTGACCGCCTTCGCCATGAAGGGCGACGAGGAGCGAATCCGTCAGGGAGGATGCGAGGGCTATCTGTCGAAGCCGATCTCGGTGGCTTCCTTCATCGAAAACGTGCGCAGCTATATAGGCGATGCATAGGGGACGGGCGTGACCGGGCGTATTCTTGTTGTCGATGACGTTCTGGCCAATGTCAGGTTGCTGGAAACCCGCCTGCAGGCGGAATATTTCGATGTCCGCACGGCGCTGAACGGCGAGGACGCGCTTGAGATCGTGCGCCGCGAGCGGGTCGATCTGGTGCTTCTGGACGTCATGATGCCGGGCATTACCGGCTTCGACGTCTGCCGCATCCTGAAGCAGCAGGCGGAGACGGCCCATATTCCCGTCATCATGGTGACGGCGCTCGATTCGGCGGGCGACAAGGTGACGGGCCTGCAATGCGGCGCCGACGACTTCCTCTCCAAGCCGGTCAGCGAGATCGAGCTGTTGACGCGCGTGCGCAGCCTGGTGCGGCTGAAGAGCGTCACCGACGAGTTGAACCTGCGCGCCGCCGCCATGCAGTCGGTGGGAGTCGATCCGCGCGAGATTTTCACCGGCACGCAGCTGAAGGGCGCGCGCATTCTCGTCATCGACGATCGCGAGGCCTCCATCCGCCATCTGCGCAAGGGGCTCGGCCGCAAGGTGGAGGCGGAGTTCGTGACCACCGGGCCGGAAGCCTTGGAGGCGGTGGAGAAGGGCACCTACGACCTTTTCATCGTCAGCCTTTCCCTGGCGGGCACCGACGGTCTGCGCCTGTGCTCGCAGATCAAGGCGGTCGATCATCTGCGCCACATACCGGTCCTCATCGTTATCGACCCGGACGAGAACGCCAAGCTGCGGCGGGCGCTGGAATTCGGCGTCAACGATTACATCGTGCGCCCGCTCGACGAGGCGGAGCTGCGCGCCCGTGTGACCACGCAGCTGCGCCGCAAGCGCTACACCGACCGCCTGCGCTCCATGGTCACCAACGCGGTGGAGCTGGCCATCACCGATCCTTTGACCGGGCTGCACAACCGGCGCTATCTCGACACGCATCTGAAATCGTTGCTGGAGCGCTCGGCGGAAGCGGGCAAGCCGGTCTCGGTGCTGCTCTTCGATGTCGATTTCTTCAAGAGCGTCAACGACCGCTACGGTCACGACGCCGGCGACGACGTCCTGCGCGAGTTCTCCGCGCGGCTGAAGAAGGGGGTCCGGGGCATCGACCTTGCCGCCCGCTTCGGCGGCGAGGAGTTCGTCGTCGTCATGCCCGATACCGATCTGGAACTGGCCAGCCCCATCGCCGAGCGTTTGCGCCGCGAGGTGGAAGCCAGCCCCTTCGTCACCGGCTCGGGCCTCAGCCTGCCGATCACCGTTTCGGTCGGCCTTGCCTGCCTGGAAGGCAAGAACGAGAGCGCCGAAAGCATTCTGAAGCGCGCCGACATGGCTCTTTACGAGGCCAAATCCGCCGGCCGCAACCGCGTCGTGCAGGCAGCGGCGTAGTTTTCCGGGTCTCGTTGGGACGTCTTGCGTTCTCGTGCCATTGGAGGGCCCCTTGGAGGGCCGGCCGCGGCAAGTTTCCATTAAGCATGTTCTGCTTTCCTGCGTGGGCTCGGCGCTTGCGGCGCAAAGGGGGAGCAACGCGATGCAGAAAGCCACGCTCTATCAGACCGTTCTTCTGGAGCTCTACGATCGCTTCAGCCACCATTCTCTTCCCGAATGGGTGGCCGACGGCCTTGTGGAGGAGGGCCTTGCACAGCGCGCCGAAGGCGGCGAGCTGCACCTGAAGACGCCGATCACGCCCTTCCGCCTGCGCCCGCTTCCCAAGCCAAGCCTGGTGGTCGCGGGCGCCTGAGGCCTGTCGTTTCCGGGGCGCCGCGCGCGCCTCGGTCCGAGCCGGTCATTCCGCCGGCTCGGGGGAGCTGGCTGGCGAATGATGCGGTCGCCAGCCGGTCTTCTCCCGCATCCATTGGAAGACACCGAACAGCAGCGGAATGAGGAAGATGCCGATGGTCGCCGCGGCGATCATGCCGGCAAAGACCGGGATGCCGACGGCCTGCATGGAGCCGGCGCCGGGGCCGCTTGCGCGCACCAGCGGAATGAGGCCGGCGATGAAGGCGAAGCTGGTCATCATCACCGGACGGAACCGCAACCTGGCGCCTTCCATGGCCGCGGCGTGCAGATCCCAGCCCTCCTCGCGCTTTTCCAGTGCGAAAGCGTTGATGAGGATGGCGTTTTTGGCCGACAGCGCGATCAAAACGACGATGCCGATCTGCGCATAGAGGCTGAAGTTGGCGCCCAGGAACCAGATCGCGAACATGGCGCCGAACATGGCGCTCGCCGTCGACAGAAGCACCGGTATCGGCACGTTCCAGCTCTCGTAGAGCGCCACCAGGAAGAGATAGGCGAAGATGATGGCGGCGCCGAGGATGAGCGGCGTCTGCCCGGCCGATTGCTTCTGCTCCAGCGCTTGGCCGGTCCATTCATAGGCGTAGCCCGCCGGCAGCGTCTCGGCGACCCGTTCCATCGCTTCGGTGGCATCGCCGTCGCCGTAGCCGGGAGCGGGCGAGCCCTGAATGGAGACGGCCCGATAATTGTTGTAGCGCGTCAGGCTGCGTGGTCCGACCGATAGCTCGGCCCGCGCGAAGGAGGAGAGCGGCACCATCTCGCCGGCTTTGTTGCGCACCTCGATATCGTAGATGTCCGAAATGGAGGTGCGGAACTCCTTCTCGGCCTGCATGCGCACCGTCCAGGTGCGGCCGAAAAGGTTGAAGTCGTTGATGTAATAGCCGCCGAAGGTGGATTGCAGGGCGGCGAAGATATCGCTGATCGGCACGCCGAGCGTCTGCGCCTTGATGCGGTCGATCTCAAGGCGGATCTGCGGCGTCTCGGCCTCGAAATTGGCATAGACGCGGGCGAGCTCGGGAACCTGGTTGGCCTGCACGACGAGGCTGCGCATGACGGCGGCGATCTCCGCCGGATCCTGGCCTTGCAGGGCTTCCAGCACGAATTCGAAACCGCCGAAGGAGCCGACACCGGAGATGGCCGGCGGCTGCAGCGGGATGAACTGCGCGTCGGGGATGGTCGACAGCCCGCCATACAGACGGCCGATGACCGCATTGATCGACAGTTCGGGGGTCTGGCGCTCCTCGTAATCCTTCAGCCCGAGGAACATCAGGCCGGCATTGGAGGCCGCGCCGCCGCCCAGAAGGTCGAAGCCCAGCACGGTGCCGACGCTGTCGACGCCGGGATCCTCACGGATAATCGCCTCCGCTTTCTGCGCGGCGATATCGGTGCGGTTCAGCGAGGCGCCGGCCGGCAGGTTCATGATGACGATGACGAAGCCCTTGTCCTCGTTGGGCAGGAAGCCGGCCGGGGTGCGCAGGAACATGTAGCCCGTGGCCACCGCGAGCGCGATCAGCGCCACGATGCCGATCACCGCCACGTTCATCAGCTTGCCGATGATCCAGGCATAGCCGTGACCGATCTTGTCGATGGCGCGGGTGATGCCGCGCATGAAACCGACCGGTTCGCTGGAGCGCAGGAACATGGCGCACAGCGCCGGCGAAAGCGTCAGCGCGTTGACGGCCGAGATGACCATCGCCGCGGAGATGGCGACGGCGAATTGTCGGAAGAGGGCGCCGGAGGAGCCGGGCAGGAAGGCGACGGGCACGAACACCGACAACAGCACCAGCGTGATGGCGATGATCGGACCGACGATCTCGCCCATGGCCTTGTGGGTCGCCTCCTGCGGGGTGAGGTGAGGCTCCTCCTCAATCACCCTTTCCACGTTCTCCACCACGATGATGGCGTCGTCGACGACGATGCCGATGGCCAGAACCAGGGCGAGCAGCGAGATGGTGTTGGCGCTGTAGCCGAAGGCGTACATGATCGCCAGCGCGCCGATGATGGCGACCGGCACGGCGATCATCGGGATGAGCGTTGCCCTCAGCCGGCCGAGGAAGACGAAGACGACGACGGCGACGAGAGCGAAGGCTTCCAGAATGGTGAAGATCACCTTCTCGATCATCGTGCCGACGAAATCGGCGGCGTTGTAGACGTAGGTGTATTCCAGCCCCTCAGGAAAGCGGCTCGACAGCTCTTCCAGCTTCTCCGACACCCGGGTTGCGACGGTGACGGCGTTGGCGCCCGGCGACAGATAGGTGGCGACGGCGGCCATGGGGTTGCCGTTGTAGCGCGCGATGACGCCGTAGCTTTCCGAATCGAGCTCCACCCGCGCCACGTCGCCGAGGCGCACCATGGAGCCGTCCGGATTGGAGCGCAGGACGATGTTGCGGAACTCTTCGACGGTGCTCAGCCGGCCCTGCGTGTTGATCGTCAATTCCAGCCGTTGCGCGTCCACCAGAGGAGCGGCGCCGAGCTTGCCGGCGGCCGCCTGCAGGTTCTGCGATTCCACCGCCGCGGCGATGTCGGCGGGCGTCAGGTCGAGATTGGTCAGCTTCTGCGGTTCGAGCCAGATGCGCATGGCATAGTCGCGCTCGCCGAAGACCTGAACGTTGCCGACGCCGTTCACCCGCTTCAATTCGTCGATGACGTTGATGGAGATGAAGTTCGACAGGAAGAGCTCGTCGAAGCGGTTGTCGGGCGAGTGGAACAGGAAGACCTGCAGCTGGTCGGTGGCGGCGCGCGTGACGCTGAGGCCGACATCGCGCACCTCCGCGGGAAGCTGGCTCTCCACCTGGGCGACGCGGTTCTGCACGTTGATGGCCGCCACGTCGGGGTCGGTGCCCAGCTCGAAGGTGATGTTGAGCTGGTAGGAGCCGTCCGAGCTCGACGTCGACTTCATGTAGCGCATGTCCTCCACGCCGTTGATGGCGCTTTCGAGGGGCTGCGCGATGGCTTGCTCGACGGTCTCGGCGCTGGCGCCGACATATTGGGTGGAGACGCTGATCGTCGGCGGCGCGATGTCCGGATATTGCGCCACCGGGATGACGGCGAGCGAAATCAGCCCGACGAGCGTGATCAGGATGGAGATGACGAAGGCGAGCCGCGGCCGCCGGATGAAGAGATCGAAGATCATGAGGGGTGCTCGGCCGCTCCGCTTGAGGCTATCGGTCGGTGGAAGCCGTCGCCTGCTTGGTTGGTGTCGCGTCCTGTGGCACCACCTGCATGCCGGGCCGCACCTTCTGCTGGCCGGCGACGATGACGCGGTCGCCGGCGACGAGACCGCCGGTGATGACGATGGCGGGGCCGCGCTGCTCGCCGGTGGTGATGCGCCGCTGCTCCACCTTGTCCTCGCCGTTGACGAGCAGCGTGTAGGTTCCCTGCTGGTCGATGAGGAGGGCCGATTGCGGCATCATCAGTTTCTCTTCCGGCGTCTTGGCGGCGACGATCGCATCGACGAGCTGCTTGTCGTAGAGCAGGCGATCGGGATTGGGCATGGAGGCGTGCATCATCACCGAATCGGTGCCTTCATTGGCCTCGATGTTGGTGAACAGAATGTCGCCCTGATGCGGGTATTCGCTGCCATCGGCGAGGCGCAGCTTCACCGCCACTTCGTCCTTGCGTTTGGCGTAACCGTCCTCGCCGACCAGCAGATGCTGGGGGACCGGGAAAGCGACCCGCATCGGATCCTGCTGGACGATGCGTGCCAGCGGGCCGCTATCGGGCCCCACCAGGGCGCCCTGCGAGAACGAGGCGATGCCGATGCGGCCGCTGATGGGCGCTGCGATCTGGGTATAGCCGAGGTCGAGCCTGGCAAGGCGCAGCGCCGCCTCCTGCTGGCGTAGCGTGGCTTCGGCCTGATCGCGGTTGGCCCGCGCCTCGTCGAGGGCGGCCTGCGATGCGGTGCGGCGCTCGATCAGCGTCTGCTGGCGCTCGTAGTTGAGCTGGGTGAGCTCCAGCGCCGCCCGCGCGCTTTGCACGGCAGCTTCCGCGCGCGCCACCGCCGCCTCGTAGGGCGCAGGATCGATGGTGAAGAGGATATCGCCCTTTTCCACCTCTGCGCCTTCCTCGAATTGCCGCGGCCCGAGATAGCCCTGGACTCGCGCCAGCACCTCCACGCTTTCGGCGGCCTCTACCCGGCCGGTGAAGGTTTCCTGCTCCGTCACATCGGCGAGCCGGACCTGCTCCACGGTGACGGCGGGAGGCGGAGCCTCGCCGGGCGCGCCCTGGGCATGGGCGGGCGCGAGGAACGGTGCGGCGAGCAGCGCCGCCGTGCCAAGGCCAATCAACGCCACCTGCATCCGGCGTGCCGAGGCTCGACGGCACGAAGAAACTCGCTTGTGCATAAGGGCTACCGGTTGGTTGCAAGGGAGCCTCTGCGCCACGCCGGCGCCGGCATCCATGTCGGGGGGTTGAGATAATACCGCCCGGCGCAAATGCAAACCCCGCCCGAGGTTACAGCTTCGCAACGTTGCCACTGTGGCGCGCCGACCACGCCGTGCGCGGCAGGGCGGGATGCCGAGCCCGCCAGCGCCGCCTCCTGAACCGGCGGGGCGGCTCTGTCGCCGGCTTCGCGCCACGGGGCCGCCGTGTGCCTCCATACAGCCCTACGACATCGGGCCGGGACCGCGCCCCTCAGCTATCGGCGGCAACCGCCTGGCTCGTGCCGCGCAGGAAGTCGAAGTCGCAGCCCTCATCGGCCTGCAGCACATGCTCGTCGTAGAGGCGGTGTCTCAACATCGCCTTCAGCGCGCTTCTCATCATCCGCATGACGCCGGCCGTCTCGCTGGCCGTGCCGATCTATCTGATGATGAGCCACTACCGGCTGCTCGACACCTATCTCGGACTGTCGCTGGTTCACACCATGCTGTCGCTGCCGCTCGCCATCTGGCTGTTGAAGGGCTTCATCGACGGCATTCCGCGCGAATTGGAGGAGGCGGCGATGATCGACGGCGCCACCTCGCTTTGGCAGGTGCTGCGCTACATCGTCCTGCCGCTCGCCGCGCCGGGCATCGCCGTCACCGCCTGCTTCGTTTTTCTGTCGAGCTACATTGAGTTCATGTTCGCGCTGATCATCGCGCGCGGCGACATCTGATGGCGGTGGCGCTTTGGCTGTTCGGCGATGTGCGCGACGCCTTCGCCTGCATGGAGACAACGCGCGCGGCCGAAGGCCATCTCCTCGACGCCCCGGCGACGATGATGTGGCGGCACCAGGACCCGCCTCTGCACGACGTGTGGGATGTCAGCCTGGCGCTGAAGATGCGCGTGCGCACCGACTATTACGCCAGCCACGAGCAGTTCGAGATCCAGGGCGAGGAAGGCCTCATCACCGTCCATCGCTGCTCCGACCGCATCCTCGACGAGCCGATGCTGACGCTCTACCGCGACGGCGAGGTGCGCGCCTTCCACAATATCGAGGACGATTGGGGCGCCAGCTTCGCCCATTCCACGCGGCATTTCGTCGACGTTTCGCCGTTGCGTCGGCAAGGCCGTAGACTGCCGGTAACGGCAGGCGAGGGCTGGATCGACGGCAAGGTGATGGTGTCGGAGCATCTCGGCTCCGAGACCTATCTGCATATCCGCCTTGCCGGGGACCTCGATGCCTCTATCCGCGCGAGCGGGGTGACGACGAGCAGCCCCGGCGACCGCCTCGGCATCGCCTTCGAGACAGCCGAATGCCACGTCTTCCGCGAGGATGGCAGCGCGCTTCGCCGCCTTTCCGTTCCCGCCATCCTGCCGGACAGCGATGGCAAGCAGACGCGGCCGGCCGAGCCGCAAAGAGCCGCCGCCTCCTGACCTCGCGGCGCGGCTCTGTCGCCGGCTTTGCGCCAACAAAACCGCTTCGTCCTTCCAGACGGTGTCACGACATCGGGCCGGGACCGCGCCCTCCTGCAAGGGGCGCGGCCACCGGGCGTGCGGCGCGTGCCGTCACCGTCGTTTTGGGCTGGACGTTTTTGGACTTGGTGAGCCCTCCGGGACTCGAACCCGGGACCTACTGATTAAAAGTCAGTTGCTCTACCAGCTGAGCTAAGGGCCCTGAAGGCGCGGCGGACCCTATGAAAGCTCCCCCGAGCGGTCAAGCGGTTTCGCCGGCCTTAGAGCCTTTGTGCCCGCCCGTTTCGGCGGCGTGGCCCGGTCCCGTCCGGGGCCGAAGACGAGGCAGGCGTGCCGGCAGCGTCGCCAGCATCAGGCCAGGCAGGACGAGGAAGAGCCCCGCCGCGTGGTAGAGCTGGAACGGCTCGCCGAGGAAAACCATGGCGAGCGCCACCCCGTAGGGCGGCATGAGATAAAGGAACATCCCCGGCACCCCCGGCCCGAAGCGCCGCACGCCCCATTGGTAGCTGGCGAAGGCCATCACCGAAGGCAGGAGCGCCAGCCCGGCGATCGAGACCCAGGCTTTGCCCGTTGCCGGAAAGGCGCCGAGCCAGGCCATCTCGCCGATGGCGAAGGGCATGAGGATGAGGCTGCCGGCGAGCGCGATGGCGGCGATCACCGTCAAGGTCGGCAATCCGTCGAAGTCGCGGCGCTTCAACAGCACCGAATACACGGCCCAGGAGAAGGCGGCGAGGGCGATGAGAAGGTCGCCGATATTGAGGTCGAGCGACAGGAGGCGGGAGAGCTCGCCCCTTAGCACGATGGTGGCGACGCCGATGAAGGCCATCGCGACCCCCAGCATCTGGCGCAGCGACAGGGCGCGGCCGCGAAACAGCCATTCCAGAAGGAGGATCATCACCCCGGCGGAGGTGTAGATGAGGGTGGCGTTGGTGGCGTTGGTGTGGCGCAGCCCCAGATAGACGACGGCGCCGCATATCCACATGCCGAGAAAGCCGAGGAGGAGGACAAGCCGCCATTTGCGGACAAGCTGCCGGCGATGGCGCCAAAGGCCCGGCCCGGCGAAGGGCAACAGGATGAGCAAGGCCGTCAGCCAGCGGAAGAAGGCGAGGCTCCATGGCTCCACCGCCGTCACGGCGGCGCGGCCGATGACGAGGTTGGAGGCGAAGAAGAGCGGCATCGCCAACAAAAGCGCGATGTCGCGCCCGCGTGCGGATGAGGAAGGCATTCTAAGATGAGGCCTTTCGGCTTACGCAGCGCTGCGGTAACGGACGGGCTGAAAATGCACAAGCCGGCGGTTCGTCGTAGGCCGCCGGCGCGGAGCGGACGGCAGCATGGCACATCTCACCACCATCATCCTGGCAGCCGGCGAGGGCACGCGCATGCGTTCCGCCAAGCCGAAGGTCCTGCATGCGATCGGCGGCCTGCCGATGCTGGGCTTTGCCATGCGCGCGGCTCAAATGGCCGGCGCCGAGCGGCTCGGCGTCGTCATCGGGCCGGGCCATGACGATGTGCGCCGGCTGGTGGAGAACGAAAACAACGCCGCCGATGTCTATGTGCAGGAAGAGCGCCGAGGCACCGCCCATGCGGTGCTGATGGCGCGGCCCTCGCTTCAGGACGCGGAAGGGGTCGTCATCGTCCTCTTCGGCGATACGCCCTTCGTCACCGCCGAGACGATCGCCCGGCTCGCCCGCGCCGTGGAGGACGGCGCCGCGGTCGCCGTCGCCGGCATGCGCCCGCCGTCGCCCGCCGGCTATGGCCGTCTCGTCACGCGGGACGGCAAGCTCGTCGCCATCGTGGAGGACAAGGACGCTTCTGCGGAGGAGAAGCGGATCACGCTCTGCAACGGCGGCCTGATGGCCTTCGACGCACGGCATATCCTGCCGCTCCTCGACGCCATCGGCGACGACAACGCCCAGGGCGAGTTCTACCTGACCGATGCCGTCGCGCTTGCCAATCGGCGCGGCCTCGCCGTGACGGCGGTGGAGATCGGCTTTGCCGAGGTCTTCGGCGTCAACGACCGGGCGCAGCTCGCCGAGGCCGAGGCCCGCTTCCAGGAGGCGCGGCGCAAGGCGGCGATGCTCGCCGGCGTCACGCTTGTCGCGCCCGAAACGGTGTTCTTCTCCCATGACACGGAGCTTGCCGCCGATGTGACGGTGGAGCCGCATGTGGTCTTCGCTCCCGGCGTGAGGGCGGCTTCCGGCGCCCTCATCCGCGCCTTTTCGCATCTGGAGGGCTGCGCGCTCGCCGAGGGCGCGGTGGTGGGGCCCTATGCCCGCCTGCGGCCGGGCGCGGAGGTCGGCAGGAAGGCCAAGATCGGCAATTTCTGCGAGGTGAAGGCGGCGGCGATCGGCGAGGGGGCGAAGGTCAACCACCTCTCCTATATCGGCGACGCCTCGATCGGCGCGGGCGCCAATATCGGCGCCGGCACCATCACCTGCAACTACGACGGCTTTTCCAAGTATCGCACCGAGATCGGCGCGGGCGCCTTCATCGGTTCCAATTCCTCGCTGGTCGCCCCGCTCGCCGTCGGCGATGGCGCCTATGTCGGCTCCGGCAGCGTCGTCACCAAGGACGTGCCGGCCGACGCTCTGGCGGTCGCCAGAGGACGGCAGGTGGAAAAGCCCGGCTGGGCCGATGCCTTCCGCCGCCGCCAGGGCAAGAAATGAGCGCCCGCATTCCGGTCACCGGCTTTCAAGCTTTTTCTGTCACACTGTGACATGGCAATTGATTTCCGTCGCATTCGGCCCTTCGGCAGATTGGCGCCGGCGCAACGAAGAGAAGTGACTATCTGATGTGTGGCATTGTCGGGATCGTTGGAACGGCGCCGGTGGCGGAGCGTCTCGTGGAGGCGCTGAAGCGGCTGGAATACCGCGGCTACGATTCGGCCGGCGTTGCCACCTTGGAAGCCGGCGGCCTTGAGCGCCGCCGCGCCGAGGGCAAGCTCGTCAACCTGCAGAACCGGCTTGCCGCCGAGCCGCTCACCGGCCTCATCGGCATCGGCCATACACGCTGGGCGACGCATGGCGCCCCGACGGAGGGCAACGCCCATCCCCACGCGACCGAAAAGGTCGCCGTCGTCCATAACGGCATCATCGAGAACTTCCAGGAGCTGCGTCAGGAAATCCGCGCCGGCGGCCGCACCCTGGAGACCGACACCGATACGGAGGTCGTCGCCCATCTGGTGACCATGGCGATGGCGGCCGGCATGTCTCCGGTGGAGGCTGCCTCTTCCACGCTGGCGAAGCTGGAGGGTGCCTTCGCCCTCGCCATCCTCTTCTCCGGCGAGGAGGACCTCCTGGTGCTGGCGCGCCGCGGCAGCCCCCTGGCGGTCGGCCATGGCGAGGGAGAGATGTATCTCGGCTCCGACGCCATCGCGCTCGCCCCCTTCACCGACCGCATCACCTATCTGGAAGATGGCGACTGGGCGGTGCTGCGCCACAAGAGCCTGGAGGTCTTCGACGCCGGCGGCGCCAGGGTCTCGCGCCCGATCGTGCAGTCCGTGGCCTCCAGTCTTCTCGTCGACAAGGGCAACCACCGCCATTTCATGGCCAAGGAGATTTACGAGCAGCCGGAGGTGGTCGCCCACACCCTCGGCCATTACGTGGATTTCGCCAGCAACCAAACCTGCCTGCCGGATGGCGGGCAGATCGACTTCGCCGGCCTGTCGCGCCTGGCCATGTCCGCCTGCGGTACCGCCTTCTATGCCGGGCTCATCGGCCAGTACTGGTTCGAGCGCCTGGCGCGGCTTCCGGTCGATATCGATATCGCCTCGGAATTCCGCTACCGCGAAGTGCCGCTGAGCCAGGGCGGGCTGTCGCTGTTCATCTCGCAATCGGGCGAGACCGCCGACACGCTCGCCTCCCTGCGCTATTGCCGCGATGCGGGCCAGCAGATCGGCGCCATCGTCAACGTGCCGACCTCCACCATCGCGCGCGAATCGGACCATATCCTGCCCACGCTCGCCGGCCCGGAGATCGGCGTTGCCTCCACCAAGGCCTTCACCTGCCAGTTGACGGCGCTCTTGGCGCTCGCCATCGCCGCGGGGCGCCAGCGCGGTCATCTTTCGCAGGAGCAGGAGCAACGTCTCGTTCAGGCCGCCGTGGAGGTGCCGCGCCACATGACCCAGGCGCTGAAGCTGGAGGCGGAGATCGAGGCGCTCTCCAAGGAGCTCGCCAAGGTCAAGGACGTGCTCTATCTCGGCCGCGGCACGTCCTTCCCGCTGGCGCTGGAGGGGGCGCTGAAGCTGAAGGAGATTTCCTACATTCACGCCGAAGGCTACGCGGCGGGCGAGCTGAAGCACGGACCGATCGCGCTCATCGACGAGACCATCCCGGTCATCGTCGTCGCCCCGCACGACCAGGTTTTCGACAAGACGGTCTCCAACATGCAGGAGGTCGCCGCCAGAGGCGGGCGCATCATCCTGCTGACCGACGCCGAAGGCGCCCGGCGCGCCTCCGTGGAGACCATGAAGACGCTGATTTTGCCCACTGTGGCGCCGGAAGTGGCGCCCATCGTCTACGCCGTGCCGGTGCAGCTCATCGCCTATCATACGGCGGTGGTGATGGGCACGGATGTTGACCAGCCGCGCAACCTCGCCAAGTCTGTAACTGTTGAATAGAGCGCAACTTTTGGCGAGCACACGCCCGGCGAGGTGATATGGTGGGCCGATCCGGCGAGCTTGCCGGTGGGAGCTCATTGGGATGAGAGGCGAGAAGAACACCGGCGAGGAGAAGCCGCACAAGCGGCACTCGCGAGCCGGGCTGCGGCTGAGAAGCTATTTCCTGACCGGCATCGTCGTGGCGGCGCCGATCGGCATCACCGTCTACCTGACCTGGACCTTCATCGCCTGGGTGGACGCCTGGGTGAAGCCGCTGGTCCCGCGCGCCTACAATCCGGACAATTATCTGCCGTTTTCGGTGCCCGGATTCGGTCTCATCGTGGCGATCCTGGCGCTGACGCTGCTCGGTTTCCTCACCGCCAACCTGGTCGGGCGCACCATCGTCTCCTGGGGGGAGATTCTCCTGGAGCGCATGCCGCTGGTGCGCAATCTCTACAGGGCGCTGAAGCAGATCTTCGCGACCGTCCTGTCGCAATCGAGCCGCTCCTTCCAACAGGTCGGGCTGATCGAATATCCGCGTCGCGGCCTGTGGGCGCTTGTGTTCATCGCCACGGAGGCCAAGGGCGAGGTCTCCGTGCGTCTGGAGGAGGCGGGCGAGACGATGGCGGTCTTCCTGCCGACGACGCCGAACCCGACCTCCGGCTTTCTCCTCTTCGTGCCGGTGCAGGACGTCATCCTCCTCGACATGACGGTGGAAGAGGCGGCCAAGCTCGTCGTCTCCGCCGGCCTCGTCTCGCCGGAATATCAAAGCCGCACCAGGCAGCTCGCGGCCGCGGCGAAGGCCGAGGAGGAAGACGCGCCGCAACCGGAGGCGCCGGCCCAGGCGGAACCGGATACGGAGCCGCAAAGGGAGCCTCAGGACGGGGAGCCTCAGGAGCGGGCACCGGAGGGGGCGGCAGAAAAGGCGCCGGCGCGCAAGCGCGCCCCGGGAAGACGGCGCCGGCGCAGCCGCGAAGCCGCCGAATGATTATCCCGCGCGCATCAGCCTGACGGCCGCATCCCGCTTGAAGAGATAGAGAAGGGCGCGCACCGCCTCCTCATGGGCGCTCTCGCCGCGCTCGCGATGCGCCAGGATGAGTTTGGCTTCGGCGCGGGCAAGTTCCAAGAGCTCGCCGTGAAACTCCGGCCGGGCGATGGCAAAGCCGGGCATGCCCGACTGGCGCGTGCCGAGAAGGTCGCCTTCGCCGCGCAGCTTCAGATCCGCCTCCGCGATGGCGAAGCCGTCATTGGTCTCGCGCATCACCTTCAGCCGCTCGCGCGCCGTCTCGCCGAGCGGCGGCTTGTAGAGGAGGAGGCAGCTCGAGGCCTTGCTTCCGCGTCCGACGCGTCCGCGCAGCTGGTGCAGCTGGGCAAGGCCGAAACGCTCGGCATGCTCGATCACGATGATGGAGGCATCGGGCACGTCGACGCCGACCTCGATGACGGTGGTGGCGACGAGAACGGCGCCCTTTGCGGCGCGGAAGGCGCTCATGGCCGCGTCCTTTTCCGCCGGCTTCATGCGCCCGTGCAGGAGAAGGGCGCTGGCGCCGAAGATTTCCGCCAGCTCTTTGTGGCGCGCCTCCGCGGCCGCCGCGTCGCTCGCTTCCGATTCGGCAACCAGCGGGCACACCCAATAGACCTTCTCGCCTTTTTCGACGGCAAGGCGCACGCGCTCCACCACCTCGCCGAGGCGTTCGGCCGAGGCGACGCGCGTCTCGATCGGCTGACGGCCGGCGGGTTTCTCGCGCAGCTCCGAGACCGCCATGTCGCCGAAATAGGTGAGCACCAGCGTGCGCGGGATCGGCGTCGCCGTC
This sequence comes from Afifella pfennigii DSM 17143, assembly GCF_000688515.1. Classification (GTDB taxonomy): domain Bacteria; phylum Pseudomonadota; class Alphaproteobacteria; order Rhizobiales; family Afifellaceae; genus Afifella; species Afifella pfennigii. The sequence continues at coordinate 71,459 of NZ_JHZK01000015.1, forward strand.
ATCACGAGAAGGTCCGGCGCCGCCCCCTTGGCGGCCAAAAGCATCCGCTGATGCACGCCGAAACGGTGCTGCTCGTCGACGACGACGAGGGCCAGATCCTTGAAGGTGACCGTCTCCTGAAAGAGGGCATGCGTGCCGATGGCGATGTCGATGGAGCCCTCCGCCAGCGCCGCGCGCTTCTCCCCGCGCTCGCCCGCCTCCCTGCCGGTGAAGAGCGCCACCTTCAGCCCGGCCGCCTCCGCCAAAGGGGCGATGGTGGCAAAATGCTGGCGCGCCAGCACTTCCGTCGGCGCCATCAGCGCCGCCTGGCCGCCGCCTTCGGTGATATCGGCCATCGCCGCGAGCGCCACCAGCGTCTTGCCGGAGCCGACATCGCCCTGCAACAGCCGCAGCATGCGCTCCGGCGCCCGCAGATCCGCCCGGATGGCGGCGATAGCTTGCTCCTGCGACCCGGTCAGCGAAAAGCCGAGCCGCGACAGCATGCGCTCCGCCCGCGCGCCTGAAAAGCGCCTCGCCTTGCCGGCGCTCTTGCGTGCGCTGGCCCGCACCAGGAGAAGCGCCAGCTGGCTGGCCAGGAGCTCGTCGAAGGCGAGCCGCCGCCAGGCCGGGCTCTCAGGGCCGAGGGCTTCGCCATCCTGCGGCAGGTGCAAAAGGTTGAGCGCCTTGTCGAAGCTCGGCCATTTCTCGCGATTGAGAAGCGCCGGCGTGATCCATTCGGCAAGCTCCGGCAGCTTTGCCAAGGCGGCGCGGATCGCCTTGGCGAGCGTGCGCGGTGCGAGCCCTTCCGTCAGCGGATAGACCGGTTCCACGGCGAGGATGTCGCCGGCCTCCTCCGGCGGGCCGACGAAATCGGGATGGGGGATCTGCGCCCGGTAGTCGAAACGGTCGAGCCGGCCGGCCACGACGCGGCGGGCGCCGAGCGGCAGCAGCTTCTCGATCCAGCCCGCCCTGGCGTTGAAGAAGACGAGCTCCACCGTCTCCATGCCGTCGCCGAGGATGACGCGGAAGGGCGCGCGCGAATGCCGGCGCGGCGCCTCGTGGCGCTCCACGACGCCTTCGATGATGACATGGCCCGTCTCCGGCAGCTCCGACAGGCTGGCGATGCGTTGGCGCACGATCGCCGAGGCGGGCAGGTGGAAGAGAAGGTCGCGGATCAGCGGCGGGCCCTCGCCGACATCGGTGACGCGCGCAATCAGCTTCTCCACCTTCGGGCCGACCCCCGGAAGGGTCGCGGCCTCGGCGAAGAGCGGATCGAGAAGGGACGGGCGCATGTCCCTTCCTGCCCCGCGCCGCCTCCGCCGACAAGCGATCCGCCTTGCCGGTTCAATTGCGGTGGATAAGTCTCTATGAGCAGCGGTCAGTGAACGGAGAGCGCGCCTCGCTTCGTCGGGGCCGCCGAGGGAAGAGCGCATGCCTGCCATCGCCGAGGAAAATATCGACACGCGCCGCCGGCGCGCCTATTTCCGGGCCTGGCGGCGCGGCACGCGCGAGATGGACCTTCTCGTCGGCCGCTTCGCCGACGCCTTCCTGCCGCAATGCGACGCCGCCGGGCTAGCCGAGTTCGAGGCGCTGCTGGCGCTTCCGGACCCGGCGCTCTACGCCTTCGTCACCGGCCGGGAAGAGGTGCCGCCGAACCACGACAGCCAGACGCTGCGATCGCTGATTGCCCATCATCGCCGAGAGCCGACACAGAATGCCGAATGATAACAGCGCCCGGCGCCTGAGCGACGTCTTCGCCGAGCATCGCCATGTGAAGCTCGCCGGCGTGCCGGACGGGCTGGAAGGGCGGGTGCTCGCCGATCTGGCGCGGCTGGAAAAGCGCCCGCTCGTTTTCGTGGCGCGCGACGCCCGGCATCTGCAGATGGCCGAGGACAGCCTGGCGTTTTTCGCGCCGCGGCTGAAGCGCCTGACCTTTCCCGCCTGGGACTGCCTGCCTTACGACCGCATCTCGCCGCATGCCGATATCGTGGCCCGGCGCATGGCGACCCTGAAGGCGCTGCTTGACGCCGGATCGGAGCCTTTCGTGCTGATGACGACGGCGAACGCCGCCGTGCAGCGCGTGCCGCCGGCCGAATGGGTGAGGGCGCATGTGTGGAGCGCGGCGGCGGGCGAGGTGACGCCGATGGAAGGGCTCATCGCCCGCCTCGCCGCCGATGGCTTCGAGCGCGTGCCGACGGTGCGCGGCGTCGGCGAATACGCCGTCAGGGGCGGCATCGTCGATCTCTTCGCGCCGGGCGATACCGGTGCCATCCGCTGCGACTTCTTCGGCGATACGCTGGAGACCATCCGTCCCTTCGATCCGGAGAGCCAGCGCACCACCGGCCAGGTGCCGCGCCTCGATCTGTTGCCGGCGAGCGAGGTCATCCTGTCCGACGAGGTGGTCGCCCGCTTCCGCCAGAACTATCGCGCCGCCTTCGGCGCCGTGACCGGCGACGACCCGCTCTACGAGGCGGTCAGCGCCGGGCGCCGCTTCGCCGGCATGGAGCATTGGCTCGCCTTCTTCCACGAGCGGCTGGAGACTGTTTTCGACTATGCCGGCGATGGCCTGCTTGCCGTCGACCATCTCGTCGCCGACACGCTGAAGGAGCGTTTCGCCCAGATCGAGGATCACTATCAGGCCCGCCGCGAGAGCGCCGACGAAAAGCTCGCCGGCGCCGCGCCCTACAAGCCGGCGCCGCCCGAAAGCCTCTATCTCGGCGAAAGCGATTGGCGCGAGGCGCTGGCGGCGCGCCGCACCGCCGACCTTTCTCCCTTCGCGCCGCCGGGCGAAAGCGCCGATATCCTGGATCTTGAGGGCCGGGCGGGGCGCAGCTTCGCCGCCGAACGGGCGAGCGGCGAGGTCAACGTCTTCGACGCGCTCGTTGGCCATATCGCGGCGCGCCGCAAGGCGGGCAAGCGCATCCTGCTCGCCAGCTGGAGCGAGGGCGCGCGCGACCGCCTCATCCAGGTGCTCGCCGATCACGGCATGGAGCGGCTCCAGCCGGTGGCGAGCTGGGCCGAGCTGGAGGGCCTCGCCAAGGGCGCGACGGGCGTTGCCGTCCTGCCGCTGGAGACCGGCTTTGAGACGCCCGACAGCGTCGTCATCGGCGACCAGGACGTGCTCGGCGACCGGCTGGTGCGCCCGGCCAAGCGACGCAAGCGGGCCGCCGACGCGCTGACGGAGGCGACCAGCCTGTCGGCCGGCGATCTGGTCGTGCATGTCGACCACGGCATCGGTCGCTTTGAGGGCCTCGCCACCATCGAGGCGGCGGGCGCGCCGCATGACTGCCTGGAGCTCGTTTATGCCGGCGGCGACCGGCTCTTCCTGCCGGTGGAGAATATCGAGCTTTTGACGCGCTACGGCGCGGAGGGTTCGGACGCCGCGCTCGACAAGCTCGGCGGCGTCGGCTGGCAGACCCGCAAGGCGCGCCTGAAGAAGCGCATTCGCGAGATTGCCGACGGCCTGATCAAGACGGCAGCGGCGCGTCTGTTGCGCTCGGCGGAGAAACTGACCGTGGCGGATGGGCTTTACGGCGAATTCGCCGCCCGCTTCCCCTATGAGGAGACCGAGGATCAGGCTGACGCCATCGACGCCGCGCTGGGCGACCTTTCCTCCGGTCGGCCGATGGATAGGCTCGTCTGCGGCGATGTCGGCTTCGGCAAGACGGAGGTGGCGCTGCGCGCGGCCTTCGTGGCGGCGATGGCCGGCAGGCAGGTGGCCGTCGTCGTGCCGACGACGCTTCTCGCCCGCCAGCATGCGCGTACCTTTGCCGAGCGCTTTCGCGGCCTGCCGATCAACATCGCCCAGGCCTCGCGCCTCGTCGCCCCCGGTGAGCGGGCGCGCGTCAAGGCGGGGCTCGCCGACGGCACCATCGATATCGTCATCGGCACGCATGCGCTGTTGTCGAAGTCGATCGCCTTTCGCGATCTCGGCCTCGTCATCGTCGACGAGGAGCAGCATTTCGGCGTCAAGCACAAGGAGCGCCTGAAGGAGCTGCGCGCCGCCGTGCACGTCCTGACGCTGACGGCGACGCCGATCCCGCGCACCCTGCAGCTCGCCCTGACCGGCGTGCGCGACCTTTCCGTCATCGCCACGCCGCCGGTCGACCGGCTGGCGGTCAGAACCTTCATCTCGCCCTTCGACCCGCTCATCGTGCGCGAGGCTCTCCTGCGCGAACGCCTGAGGGGCGGGCAGTCCTTCTATGTCGTGCCGCGCATCTCCGATCTCGCCGAGGTGAAGGAGTTCCTCGACGCCAACCTGCCGGAAGCGAAGGTCGCCGTCGCCCACGGCCAGATGCCGGCGAGCGAGCTCGACCAGGTGATGAACGCCTTCTACGACGGCCAGTACGACGTGCTCTTGTCGACGACCATCGTGGAATCGGGTCTCGACATCCCGACGGCGAACACCCTCATCGTCCACCGCGCCGACATGTTCGGCCTGGCCCAGCTCTATCAGCTGCGCGGCCGCATCGGCCGCTCCAAGAACCGCGCCTACGCCTATTTCACCGTGCCGGCGAACCGCACCATGACGCCGACGGCGGAGCGGCGGCTGAAGGTGCTGCAATCGCTCGACACGCTCGGCGCCGGCTTCCAGCTCGCCAGCCACGACCTCGATATCCGCGGCGCCGGCAATCTCCTCGGCGAGGAGCAGTCCGGTCATATCCGCGAGGTCGGCTTCGAGCTCTACCAGCAGATGCTGGAGGAAACGGTGGCGAGCCTGAAGGCCGGCGAGGACGAGGAGGCGGTGGGAGGCCGCTGGTCGCCGCAGATCACCATTGGCATGGCCGTCCTTATTCCAGAGACTTACGTGCCGGACTTAACGTTGCGCATGAGCCTTTATCGGCGCCTTGCCGATCTGGAGGACGCCGCCGAGATCGACGCTTTCGGCGCCGAGCTCATCGACCGCTTCGGGCCGCTGCCCGACGAGGTGGATCATCTTTTGAAGGTCGTCTACGTCAAGGCGCTCTGCCGCAAGGCCAATGTGGAAAAGCTCGATGCCGGGCCGAAGGGCGTGGTCATCGCCTTCCGCGGCAACGAATTCCCCAATCCGGCCGGCCTCGTGCGCTATATCGGCGAGCAGGGGTCGATGGCGAAGATCCGCCCCGACCAGCGCATCGTTCTCATCCGCGACTGGCCGCGCCCGCAGGACCGGCTGAAGGGCGCCGCGGCGCTTCTGACGCGGCTCGTCAAGCTGGCCGAGGAGGGCGCCAGGCAGGCGGCCTAGGCAAAAGGCTGGCTTTCGGTTCCCAGCCCCCAGCTTGTTGAAGAACCGCGCGCCTGCGGCATTTCAAGGCAAGACCCTTTCTGCGAGCGCCGGCATGGGGCAGGATTTGACGTGGCTTTGCGTGCAACCCGTCGGCTCCTGCCGAGTTACCGAGCTTCAACGCCGGCGACCCGCCATCCTCCAGCCAAAACCCGGAGCATCCTCATGAGAAGCCTTATCGCCCCCGTCCTCGCCATCGGCATTCTGGCGTCCGGCGCCGCCTCCGCGCAGGTCGTGGTCTCCTCCAAGATCGACACGGAGGGCGGCGTCATCGGCAACATCATCCTGGAAGTCTTGAAGGATGCGGGGATTGAGACGGAGAACCGGCTGCAGCTCGGCGCGACGCCGGTGGTGCGCAGGGCGATCACCGCCGGCGAGATCGACATCTATCCCGAATATACCGGCAACGCCGCCTTCTTCTTCAACCGCGCCGACGAGCCGGTGTGGAACGACGCGGAGGAGGCCTATCGGCTGGCCAAGGAACTCGATGCGGAGGCCAACGACATCGTCTGGCTGACGCCGGCGCCGGCCAACAACACCTGGGCCGTGGCGCTCCGCCAGGACGTCGCGCAGGAAAACGGCATCGCCACCTTCTCCGACTTCGGCGCCTGGGTGTCGGATGGGGGCGAGGTCAAGCTCGTAGCCTCCTCCGAATTCGTCAATTCCCCCGCCGCGCTGCCTGCCTTCCAGGAAGCCTATGGCTTTGAGCTCTCCTCCGATCAGTTGATCGTGCTTTCCGGGGGCGACACGGCGGCGACGATCCGCGCCGCCGCGCAAGGCACCAACGACGCCAATGCCGCCATGGTCTACGGCACCGACGGCGCCATCCAGGCGGCCGGGCTCAAGGTTCTGGAGGACGATAAGGGCGTGCAGCCGGTCTACCAGCCGACGGCGATCATCCGCGAGCCGGTGCTCGCCGAGCATCCGCAGATCGCCGAGCTTCTGGAGCCGGTTTTCAAGGCGCTGACGCTGGAGACCCTGCAGGAGCTCAACGGGCGGGTCCAGGTGGAGGGCCAGCCGGCGGAGGAGGTCGCGCGCGATTTCCTCGCCTCGCAGGGTTTCATCGACGGCTGAGCGAGCCCGATGCGTCTGCGCCCCGACAAGCTGGGCGTGCCGATGGGGGCGCTCTTGGCGGTTTCGCTGGCGCTGCCGATGGCGAGCTTGCGGGCGAACCGCATCGCCGCGGCGGAGCCGCAGGGCCTCTTTGCGGCGCTGCCTTCGGCCTGGGCGGCGGGCCTTTTGGCGCTGGCGGCCCTGGCGGTCGCCGTGGCGCTGTTTGCGCGCGACCCTCGCCTGCGCCTGGCTCTGCCGGTCGCCATGCTCCTGGCGCTGTTTGTCGCCATCGGCGAGGCGGGGCGGACGCTCGCCGCCGAGGCGGGCGATTATGCGCGCGTGGCGCCGGGGGCTGGCTTCTGGATCGGCGCTTTCGCTCTCTCCATCCTTTTCACCGACGCCATCATACGGCTGGATTTGAGCCCGCTCGGGCGGCTCGGCGTCCTGGCCGCTTCCAGCCTCGCCCTGGCGCTGATCCTGATGACGGGGCAGTGGGACGCGCTCTCCATCCTCGCCGAATACCGCGGCCGCGCGGCCGCCTTCTGGCGCGAGGGCGGCCATCACCTGCAGCTGGCCTTCGGCTCGCTGGCGGCCGCGCTCGTCGCCGGCGTGCCGCTCGGCATTCTCATCCACCGCGTCAGATGGCTGAGGGAGCCCGTCCTCAACGGCCTCAGCCTGATGCAGACGATCCCCTCCATCGCCCTGTTCGGAATTCTCATCGTGCCGCTCGGCTGGGCGGCGGCGAATGTGCCGGGCGCGGCAGAGCTCGGCGTCAAGGGCATCGGCATGGCGCCGGCCTTCGTGGCGCTGTTCATCTATTCGCTGCTGCCGATGGTGGCCAACACCACCGCCGGCCTCACTGCCGTGCCGGAGGGCGTGAGGGAAGCGGCGGCGGGCATGGGGCTCACCCGCCGCCAGCAGCTCATCTCCGTGGAGCTGCCGCTCGCCCTGCCGGTGGTGCTGACCGGCGTGCGCATCGTTCTGGTGCAGAATATCGGCCTCGCCACCATCGCCGCGCTCATCGGCGGCGGCGGCTTCGGCACCTTCGTCTTCCAGGGGCTCGGGCAGACGGCCACCGATCTCATCCTCCTCGGCGCCTTGCCGACGGTGGCGCTCGCCTTTGTCTCGGCCGTCTTCCTCGACGCCGTCATCGATCTTCTGCCGGCGGCCGCGCGATGATCGGCATCGAAAGCCTCACCAAGGAATATGGCGGCAAGGCCGTGGTGAAGGACGTCTCGATGCGCATCGAGACGGGCACCATCACCGTCATCGTCGGCACCTCCGGCTCGGGCAAATCCACCTTCCTGCGCATGATCAACCGGCTGGTGGAGCCGACCGCGGGCAGCGTGGAGATCGACGGCACCGATACCCGTCGCATGAAGGCCTACGAGCTTCGCCGGCGCATCGGCTATGTGATCCAGGATCACGGCCTCTTTCCGCATTGGACGGTGGCGCGCAACGTCGCCACGGTGCCGCGGCTCCTCGGCTGGGGGCGCGAGGAGATAGAAGCGCGCGTGCACGAGCTGCTGGCGCTCCTGCAGCTCGATCCCGACGAGATCGCCCCGCGCTATCCGCATCAGCTCTCCGGCGGCCAGGCGCAGCGCGTCGGCGTGGCGCGGGCGCTGGCGGCACGGCCCGACATGCTCTTGATGGACGAGCCCTTCGGCGCGCTCGATCCGGTGATCCGCGCCAAGGCGCAGCAGGACCTGAAGGAGATTCAGGAACGCCTCGGCTCCACCATCCTCCTCGTCACCCACGATATGAGCGAGGCGATCAAGCTCGGCGAGCGTATCGCGGTGATGAGCGAGGGGCGGGTGGAGCAGCTCGCGCCGCCGGGCGAGATCTTGACCAGGCCGGCGAGCGCGATCGTGGAAAGCCTCGTCGGCGAGGAGGATCGGCCGTTTCGCTATCTCTCGCTTCTGCCCATTGCGCCGTTGGTGGAGCCCGGAAGCGCCGAGGGTCCGGCGATCGGCGCCGAGCGCTCGCTGCGCGACGCGCTGGCCGAGATGATCTGGAGCGGCCGCGAGGCGCTTCCCGTCGTCGATGCGAGCGGGCGAGAACGGGGCAGGGTGACGCGCGCGGCCCTCATCGCCGCCGGACGGCCGCCGCGATGAGGCGGCTTGCCGGCCTTTTCCTTCGGCTGGGCCTTCTCGCTCTGGTGCTCGCCTTCCTGCTGGCGCCGAGCGCCTTTCGCCCTCTCCTGGAGCCGTTCGCGCCGGAGGGCGCGCCGGCGATCTACGACCGGGCGAGCCTTCTGTCTCTCACCGTCTCGCATCTGTTGATCGTCATCGCCGCCATCGTGCCGGCGATCCTCATCAGCCTCGGGCTGGCCATCCTGGTGAGCCGCCCGGTCGGGGCGGAGTTCCTGCCCCTGTCGCGCGCCATCGTCAATATCGGCCAGACCTTTCCGCCGGTGGCCGTGCTGGCGCTCGCCGTTCCGGTAGTCGGGTTCGGCACCTGGCCGACCCTGATCGCGCTCTTTCTCTACGGTCTCCTGCCGATTTTCGAGAACGCCCTCGCCGGGCTCACCGGTCTTCGTCCCTCCGTCGCCGAAGCGGCGAGAGGCTCCGGCATGACCGGAACCCAACGCCTCGTGCAGGTGGAGCTGCCGCTTGCCCTGCCGGTCATGATCGAAGGCGTGCGCATCTCGCTCGTCATCGCCCTGTCGACGGCCACCATCGGCTCCACCGTCGCCGCCAAGGGGCTCGGCGAGGTCATCATCGCCGGCCTGAACTCGAGCAATCTCGCCTTCGTCCTGCAGGGCGGTCTTCTGACGGGCGCCCTGGCGGTCATCCTCTATGACGGGCTGGGGCAGGTGGCGCGCCTGGCCGACCGAAGAGGCTAGGGCGACAGCGCCTCGATGATCCGGCACTCGCCGACGGTGCCGCCGCGGCAGCTTGCATGGATGCGCCGCAGCTCGGCGGCAAGCTTCTCAAGATCGGCGATCTTGCGCTGAACGTCGACGAGATGCGCGCTGACGAGCTGGTCGACCTTGCCGCAATCGCGCTCCGTCTCCGCCGACAGCTCCAGAAGCTCGCGCACCTCCTCCAGCGTGAAGCCGAGCGCGCGGCAGCGCCGGATGAAGCGGAGCCGGTCGAGATGCGATTGCCGGTAGAGGCGGTAATTGCCGGCGCTGCGCGGCGGCGCCGGCAAGAGGCCGATTTTCTCGTAATAGCGGATGGTGACGACCTTGGTGTCGGTGGCCGCCGCCAGCGCGCCGATGCTGAGTTCCTTCATCGCCTTGACCCTATAGTCGATAGAGGGTGCAGCTTACGCTCGTCCTGCCACGGGAGCGAATGTGCATGAGCGGCAAATGCTGTCACGACGATGCCTGCGCGGCGCCTCCGCGGGCCGATGATGGGCGTTTCGCCCGCATTTTGTGGGTGGCGCTCATCGTCAACGCGGCGATGTTCCTGGTGGAGATCGGGGCCGGGCTCGCCGCCGGCTCCATGGCGTTGCAGGCCGATTCGCTCGATTTTCTCGGCGATGCCGCCAATTACGGCGTCAGCCTCATGGTCGTTTCCTCGGCGCTGGCGGTGCGTGCCAAGGCCGCGCTCCTGAAAGGCGCCACGATGGGGCTTTTCGGTGTCTGGATTCTCGGCGCGACGCTCTGGCAGGCATTTCGCGGCGATGTGCCGGACGCCTTCACCATGAGTTGGGTCGGCTTCCTGGCGCTCTTGGCCAATCTCGGCGTGGCGGTGCTCTTGTGGGCCTATCGGCGCGGCGACAGCAACATGCGCTCCGTCTGGCTGTGCTCGCGCAACGACGCCTTCGGCAATCTCGTCGTCCTTCTCGCCGCCGCCGGCGTGTTCGGCACGGGCACGGCCTGGCCGGATCTCATCGTGGCCGCGCTCATGGCCTCGCTGGCGCTGCAGGCCGCTTTCGCCACCATCCGTCATGCCTTGGCGGAGCTGCGAGCCGAACCGGTGCCGGCAAGCTGAGAGGCGCAGACGCCCGGCCGTCAGGCCGGCACGTTGTCGTTGGCGTTGTGGGCCGCGGCGGCGGCGGAGAAGGCCTCCAGAAGCACCTCGGAGGGTTGCGCGCCGATGACGGCGTAGCGCCCGCCGATGATGAAGGTCGGCACCCCGGTGACGCCCATGCGCCGGGCAAGCTCGATCTCCTCCACCACCTTCTGTCGGTCGGCATCGCCGGCCAACAGGTCGGCGACGAGATCGCCGTCCATGCCGGCCTCGCCGGCGATCCTCACCAGTTCGCCCGCATCGCCGATGCGCCGGCCGTGAAGAAAATAACCCGCAAACAGCGCCTCCACGACGGCGTCCTGCCTGCCGGCGCCGGCCGCCCATCTGATCAGCCGATGGGCGTTCAGCGTGTTCGGCGAGACCTCGATCCGCTCCAAGGCGAAGGCGATGCCCTCCATCTCGCCGGCGGCGCGTACATTGGCGTAGATCTCCTCCGCCCGCTCCGGCGAGCCGAACTTCTCGGCGAGATAGAGTTGGCGGTCCTTGCCTTCCGGCGGCAGCGTCGGGTCGAGCTGATAGGGCCGCCAGCGGATATCGAGCGCGGTCTCCGCTTGCGCCGCCGCCTTCTCCAGCCGGCGCTTGCCGATATAGCACCACGGGCACATCACGTCGGAGACGACGTCGACGGTGAGGCCGGCATGGGGCGGGCTGTCCTCGTGCAGGGTGTCGTCGCTCATGCCGCCAACATAGTGCCTATCGCTCGGCCGGCCAGCTTCGCCTCACCGGCGCGCCCACCAGCTTGTCGGCTCCGCCCCGTAGAGCGAACTTTCTTTCGGATGCGCGAGCCGCGTCCAATAGGCGACCCATTCGGCCGGGGCGTGAAAGAGCGGCACGACGTAGAAGCCGGAGATCAGCACCCGGTCGAGCGCCCGCACCGCGGCCACGAAACTCTCCCGGTGCTTGGCGCTGAGAAGCGCCTTGATCATGGCGTCGATGGCCGGGTTTGCGGCGCCGGCGAAATTGAAGCTGCCCTGCTGCTCGGCCGCCGCGGAGGACCAGCGGAAATTCTGCTCCGAGCCGGGCGACAGCGAGGCGAAGGCGTAGTTGAAGCGGATCATGTCGAAGTCGAAGCTCTTCAGCCGCTCCCAGTACTGGCTGGCATCGACCTGGCGCACATTGACGACGATGCCGACGAGTTCCAGGACGCTCTTGTAGGAAAGCGCAAGGCGCTCGTCCTCGCGGCTCATCACCAGGATCTCGAAGGCGAGCGGCGCGCCGGTCTTTTCGTTGACGAGACGGTCGCCCTCGCGCCGATAGCCGGCTTCCTGCAGCAGCGTCAGGCCCTGGCGCAGATTGGCCCGGTCGCGCCCGCTGCCGTCGCTCTGCGGCGGCTGGTAGCTGCCGTCCATGACGGAAGGCACCACCGCATCGCGGTAGGGCGCGAGGAGGCGTTCTTCCTCCCTCGAGGCCGGCCGGCCGACGGCGGAAAGCTCCGAGCCCTCAAAGAAGCTCGCCGTGCGCGCATAGGCGCCGAGGAAGAGGTTCTCGTTCAGCCATTCGAAATCGAGGAAGTAGGTCAGCGCCTCGCGCACTTTGGGGTCGGCGAAGACCTGCCGGCGCGTGTTGAAGATGAAGGCGTTCATGCCCTTCGGCACGCCGGTCTGAAAGGCTTCCAGCTTGACGCGGCCCTCCTCCACGGCGGGGAACTGATAGCCGCTCTCCCAGCGGCCGGGATCGCCTTCCGGGTGATAGTCGAAGATGCCCTTCTTGAAGGCCTCGAAATGGGTGTTGGCGTCGCGGAAATATTCCAGGCGGATCTCCTCGAAATTGTCGAAGCCGCGCTTCACGGGCAGATCCGCGCCCCAGTAATCGTCGCGCTTTCTGAGCGTGATGGAGGTGCCGGGACGCACTTCCGCCACCTCGTAGGGGCCGGAGCCCAGAAGCGGCTCAAGGCTGCTTTGCGAAAAGCTCTCGGCGCTGACGGCGTGCTTGGGGAAGATCGGCGACAGCGCCACGATGAGCGGGATTTCCCGGTCGGCGTCCTCGGTGAAGGTGAAGCGCACCTGCCGCTCGCCGGTCACTTCCACGCTCGCAACCCGCTTGTACCAGCCCTTGGGGCGCCCGTTCTCCTTCAAGAGCTCGTAGGAGAAGACGACGTCTTCGGGCGTGACCTTCTCACCGTCGGCCCAGCGCGCTTCGGGCCGCAGCGTGAACTCCACGAAGGAACGGTCCTCAGGCACCGTCACGCTTTCGGCGAGCAGCCCGTAGAGCGTGAAGGGCTCGTCGCGGTTGCGCACCATCAGGCTTTCCCAGAGATTGTTGCCCCAATCCTCGTCCCACAGCGCGCGCGGCGCCGTGCCCTTGATGATGAAGGGATTGAGGCTGTCGAAACTGCCGACCATCCCGTAGGAGATGCGCCCGCCCTGCGGCGCCTGCGCATTGGCGTAGGGCAGGTGCTCAAAATCGGGCGGCAGGGCCGGCGCGCCGTGCATGGCGATGGCGTGGCTCGGTGCCGGCGCATCGGCATGGGCGGCATGGACGGCGAGTGCGACGGTGAGCGCCGCCGGCAGCAGGAGGAGGGTGAGGCGGGCGCAAAGGCGGCGAGAAGTCTCCGTCACGGATATCTCTTCCAAGCTCGGTGGTTGTTGTGGGGATACGCGCCCGGACCTTGCGCCAATTGGCGCTGGCGTGCAATTGCGGGCACTGGACATTGTTGTGGCGCGCCGACATGGTGTCGCCGCATTCATCGGTCTTCCAGGCCAGGACACGATTGAAGACGGCGCGGAGCGCCAAAGCCAGCGTGAGGATCATCCATGCATGTCACCAAAGCGGCGACGGTATCGAACCGTTCGATCGCACGCATCGCAGCGACCCTGCTCCTGGCCTTTGCGGTATCGCCCGCCTTGGCGCAGGACCAGCAGGGCCAGGAAGGCGCCGACCAGGCGGCGCCCAAGCAGCCCGATTGGGTGAAGCTGTGCAGCGAGAATCCACAGAACAAGCAGGAAGTCTGCGTCGTCACCCGCGAGCGGCGGGCGGCCACCGGCCAGCTTCTGGCCGCCGTCTCCCTGCGCGAGACGGAGGGTAAGAGGTTCCTCGTCTCCGCGGTGCCGCCGGGCATGCTCATCCGTCCCGGCCTGCAGGTGCAGATCGACGGCGGCGAGCCGACCAAGGTGCAGTATTCCATCTGCTTCCCCAATCTCTGCTTTGCCGAGACGGAGGTGCAGGACGACTTCATCGCCTCCATGAAGAAGGGCAGCAAGCTCGTCATCACGACGCTGAACCAGCAGGCCAAGCCGGTCAATTTCGACCTCAGCCTCGCCGGCTTCACCGCCTCCTATGACGGCCCGGCCATCGATCCGCAGGAGCTGCAGGCCGAGCAGCAGAAGCTGGAGGACGAGTTGAAGCGCAAGGCCGAAGAGGCCCGCAAGCAGCTCATCCAGCGCCAGCAGCAATCGACGGGTCAGCAATAGCGACCCCGCCGGGGCGCCTCCGAAAAAGGGGGGGCGGCCCGTATCGAAACACAACGAAAGCCCCGGGAAGCCCCCGGGGCTTTTTTGTTGGCAAGGCTATCACCCATCGCGCCGATGCGCCGATGCGGCGGTGCGGCAGGCTGGCGCGGCGCCGGGGGCTTGACAAAAATTTAGCGTAGGCTGCATTTCTTTGCATCGTCACCGTCGACGAGGCATCCGGAGGAGCCGTGGCCCGCCCGAACCTGACGCATCGCACCCAGGCAGCCATCGAGGAGGCCCTCGCCGGACGCCATAACGGGCGCTTTCGCAGCCTGCTCTTCGCCGGCCCGGCGGTCATCGCCTCCATCGCCTATATGGACCCCGGCAATTTCGCCACGAACATCCAGGCCGGCGCCAAATACGGCTACACGCTGCTATGGGTGGTGCTGATGGCGAACCTCATCGCCATGCTTTTTCAGGCCCTGTCTGCCAAGCTCGGCATCGTCACCGGTCGCAATCTTGCGCAGATGTGCCGGGCCTATTTCCCGCTGCCGGTCGTCCTGGTGATGTGGGTGGTGAGCGAGATTGCCGCGATGGCGACCGATCTTGCCGAATTCCTCGGCGGCGCCATCGGGCTGGCGCTTCTTTTCGGCCTGCCTTTGATGACCGGCATGGCGATCACCGCGGTGGTGACCTATGCGATCCTCCTGGTGGAGCAGCGCGGCTTCCCCCCGATGGAGATCATCATCGGCGCCCTCGTCCTGCTCATCGGCCTTTGCTACCTGGTGGAAATCTTCATCGCCCCGGTGAATTGGGGCGAGGCGGCCACCGGCCTCGTGCGGCCGCAAATGCCCGATGCGGGCGCGCTCCTCATCTCCGTCGGCATCGTCGGCGCCACGGTGATGCCGCATGCCGTCTACCTGCATTCGGGCCTGACGCAGGGCAGGGCGCCGGTGAAGAGCCTGGAGCACCGGCGCAAGCTTCTGCGCTTTTCCAACCGCGAGGTCGTGGTGGCTCTGGCGATCGCCGGCCTCGTCAACATGGCGATGGTGATGATGGCCGCGGCCGCCTTCCATCTCGGCCATAGCGAGGTGGCCGAAATCGAGACCGCCTACTACACCTTGACGCCGCTTCTGGGCGCGGCGGCGGCCGGCGTCTTCCTCGTTTCGCTGATCGCCTCCGGCATCTCCAGCTCGGTCGTGGGCACCATGGCCGGCCAGACCATCATGCAGGGCTTCGTCGGTTTCCGCATTCCCTTGCTGGTGCGCCGCCTCGTCACCATGGTCCCGGCCTTCGTCGTCATCGGCCTCGGCGTCAACGCCACCACCGCGCTCCTCATCAGCCAGGTGATCTTGTCCATCGCCTTGCCGGTGCCGATGATCGCGCTGGTTCTCTTCACCCGGCGGGCCGACATCATGGGCCCGTTCGCCAACCGCCGCCTGACGGATATCGCCGCCATCGCCGGCGCCGTCATCGTCCTCAGTCTCAATGCGGTGCTTCTGGTGTTGACTGTGAAGAACGCATAAGCGGCTGATAGTCGACGGATTTCGGTCTCTCGCAAGGTTTCGGTTTTGCAGGATTCGGTGGCTTGAGCCTGCGGAACCTTGCGATTTCGCATGCGGTTTGGGGATTCCCGGCGGCGCCTTTCCGTGATTCGATTGAGAGGATCACGAGAGGTGACGATGCGACCGAGAGCGCCCAATCGCGAGCTCACCGATGACCTGTTCCGCGCCCGGCTCGACCAGATCATCAACATGCGACACGAGCTCGTCCGGCTGGGCGAGCGGATCGACTGGGCGTGGCTCGATGCGGAGA
>NZ_JHZK01000016.1 GCF_000688515.1 Afifella pfennigii DSM 17143
GATGATCTGGTCGAGCCGGGCGCGGAACAGGTCATCGGTGAGCTCGCGATTGGGCGCTCTCGGTCGCATCGTCACCTCTCGTGATCCTCTCAATCGAATCACGGAAAGGCGCCGCCGGGAATCCCCAAACCGCATGCGAAATCGCAAGGTTCCGCAGGCTCAAGCCACCGAATCCTGCAAAACCGAAACCTTGCGAGAGACCGAAATCCGTCGACTATCAGCCGCTTATGCGTTCTTCACAGTCAACTGCATCACACCAGCGGCTGGCAGGATGGCGAGGGGCGCACCCACTTCGAGGCGGGCGCCGCGGCCTAAACGCGCCGCGGCGTGGGCCTCAAAGACCGTATTGCTCGCGGGCGTAGTCGCCGAGGCCGACGGCATCGAGCTTGGCGAGCGGGGCCAGGAAGGTCACCTGGATGACGCCGGGGGCGCGACCGATCTCGATGGCGCCGTTGATGGTGGCGCGGTTGCGCACTTCGGGGACGCTGACATCCAGGAGCTTGGCCGCGCGGGCAAGGCCGTTCTCGATGGCGTCGTTGAGATTGGCGGCGGTGCCGATGACGGAAATCGGCGCAAGCTCCTCCATCTCCGAGACGCCCCATTTGGCGGCCAGGCGCTTGCCCTTCGCCTTCTCGGCGGAAGAGAACGGACGGGCGAGCGGCGGCAGATCCTCCCGAAGCGGAAACAGCACCGGCCCGTCGAGCGGGTAGTTCTTCACCACCTCCACCTGCAGCGTGACGCTGCCGGCGACATCCATCGTATGGCCGGCGATCTCGCCATCGCCCTGACCGGCATGCATGTCGCCCATATAGAGGCCGGCGCCCGGCACCTTCACCGGGGCGACGAGGATGGCGCCGGCGCGCACGGCGTCGATGTCCATATGGCCGTCGGTCTTGTTTTCCGCCAGATCCTCCGCCGTGAAGGCATAAGCGTGCGGCGCGCCGACGAGGAAGGCGCCGAAATCGCCGGCATTGTGGCTGTCCGGCATCGCCTTCGAAGGACACGTGCCAAGCTGGCCGAGGAAGGGCCGCATGCGCACCAGCGTGCCGGGCATGTCGGAGGGGGCATAGGTCAGGATCGAGTGCTGCCGGCTCTCATCGGGCAGCGCGGCGTAGTGATTGGCGTTTCTGGCGATCGTCTCGGCCGCCTCACGCGGCAGGGTCAGGCCGACGGCGCGGGTTTCGTCGAAGGTGACGGTGTAGCCGTGCACCACCTCAAAGGGCTTCACCGGATTGCCACAGACGTCGCATCGCACCGCATCCTGGCCGATGCCCTCCACATGTGTCTGCGGCCAGACGGCATCGCAGGTCGGGCAGCGCGCCGCCACATAGGGATCGCCGAGGCAGAAGCCTTCCGGCGAAGAATCGTGCCCGGAAGCCGTGGCGATGGAGGTGACGGTGATGTCGCGGATGCGGATGGCGAGGCCGTCGCCGGGCTCGGCGCCCTCGATGCGCACCGGCTGCGTGACCTCATGCCCGCCGCGCAGGCTCGGCGTGATCATCGGCCCCCAGCAGCCCGGCGCGGTGTTGGCGATGACCGTGCCGCCATCCTCCACCGGGCCGAGCATCGGCTCGTTCGGATCGAGGACGCTGTTGGTGAAGCCGTGGACGACCACGCTCCGCTGGGCCGGCTTTTGCGCGTACATTCCCTCAGCCATCTGCAGCTCCTGTTTTTTCTGGCTTTCCAGATACATATTAGGTCGGCGCGGGCCGCCGTCATCGCCCGCGGGCGGGTTTCAGCTACGCGTTGAACGCCGCTCTCATCCGCTCAGGCAGATGCTCGCGGCCCGCTCTGGCGGCGTTTTCCAAGCGACGCGCCGCAAAGGCTGCTTGGGCCGAGCGCCGTTACAGCCACCTATTCATCGGCATGGCGCTTTTCGAATTCCCAGACCCGCTCAAAGCCCATCAGGCGGGTGAAATCGGAAAACGGGTAAAGCTCGCCCTCATAGCCCGCGCTGGAGCCCTCACGGCGGATCCTGCCGTAGACGGCGCGCAGGGCACCGCCCGCGGCGAGGAAGCCGGAAGCCGGGAAGATGGCAAGCCGGTAGCCGAGCTCCTCCAGGCGCGACTTGCCCAGGAGAGGGGTACGCCCGCCCTCCACCATGTTGGCGACGAGCGGCAGGTCGATGGCACGGCAGATGCGCTCCATCTCCTCTTCCGTTTCCGGCGATTCCACGAAGAGCACATCGGCGCCCGCCTCCGCATAGGCGTCGGCGCGCCGCAGCGCCTCGTCAAGGCCATGCGCGGTGCGCGCATCGGTGCGCGCGATGACGAGGAAGTCGGAGGAATCGCGCGCCGCCACGGCGACCTTGATCTTGCGCACCATCTCCTCCAGCGCGACGACGCGCCGGCCGGGGGTATGGCCGCATTTTTTCGGAAATTCCTGGTCCTCGATCTGGATCGCCGCCGCGCCGGCGCGCTCATAGCCGCGCACGGTGAAGTCGACATTGAGCAAGCCACCATAGCCGGTGTCGCCGTCGGCGATGAGCGGCGTGCGGCAGCCACCGGCGATGGCCGCGACCCTTCCCACCATGTCGGTGAAGGTGGCAAGGCCCGCATCGGGCAGGCCGAGATGAGAAGCGACAGTGCCAAAGCCGGTCATATAGAGCGCCTCGAACCCTGTCTCGTCGGCGATCTTGGCGGAGATCATGTCGAACACGCCGGGGGCGGAGAGCAATCGCGGCTGGGAGAGGCGCTGCTTCAGAGACGTCATGGGAGAAACATTCTGCTGTTTTCAGGGAAGGTGTGCTCGGCCGCGCTCCGCGCGCCCTAGAGGGCGCGGCGGTGCAAGCGATGATCGAGGTAGAGCAGGAGCGAGCTGATCAGCACCGCGACAAGGGCCAACATCACGATGACCGCCATCATGGTCGGCACGTCCAGCGTGCCGATGGACTTCATGACGAGGTAGCCGAGGCCGCGCTGGGAGGCGAACATCTCGCCGATCAGCACGCCGAGAAGCGTGAGGGAGAAGCCGACCCGCAAGCCGGAGACGAGCTCGGGGATGGCGGCTGGAACGATGACGGTCCTGACGAGCTGGCCGCGGCTCAGCCGCAGCACCCGCGCGGTCTTGAAATAGACCGGCGCAATGGCACGCACCGCCCCCATGGAGAAGATGATGATCGGGATGATGCCGTGGATGACGCCGAGCGCGATCTTGGCGGAGATGCCGAGCCCGAAAAGAAGCAGGATCACCGGATAGAGCGTGATTTTCGGCAGCGAGTAGAGCGAGACCAGCACCGGCTCTGCGACCTCGCCGGACAGGCGATGCATGCCGAGGGCAAGGCCGATGCCCATGCCCGCCGTGACGGCTATGAGGAGCGCATATCCGAGAGCGAGAAAGGTCTCAGACGCATGGCGCCAGAAGGAGGGGGTTGCAAGCAGCTCGGCGGCGCGGGCGAACGTCTGCGCCGGCGAGGCAAGCGCCAGGTCGCCAGCCAGCCAATAGAGCCCCTGCCAGACGAGCGCGAGGGCGAGAACCAGGAGGAGCGAATCGAGGATCTGCCGCATGGCTCAGCTCCCCCGCCGCTGCATGATCGCCTGCTCCCACATGTAGAGAACGGCGTTGATGAGCGTCACCAAGAGGATGATGAACAGCATCAGGGCGTACATCGTGCGGTTGTCGAAGGAGTTGAAGGCATAGGCGATGGAATAGCCGAGCCCGGAGGAAGACATGATGAACTCGGCTGCGATGACGCCGATGAAGGAATAGGCGATGGCCAGCTTGGTGCCGGTGAAAAGATGCGGCGCGGCGCTGGGCAGCTTGATCATCAGCGCCGTGCGGACCGGGCCCATGCCGAGCACGGAGGCGGTCTTCAGGAGCACCGGCGGAATGCGGTCGAGACCGTTGATGGTGCTGATGATCATCGCCACGACGCCGAAGAGGAAGCCGATGGTGACGATGGGCAGGGCGTTGAGACCGAAGATGACGATGAGAAGCGGATAGAAGGCGAAGAAGGGGACGGCGTAATAGGTGGCCAGAAACGGATCCACGGCGCGGCGCAGACGCGGCAAGGAATGCAGGACGGCACCGCAGACGAAACCGACGCTGACCGCCAAGATCACGGCCATGAGAACGTTGGACAGCGTCTCCACGATGTCGGCCGTGATCGTGCCGTCGATCAAGAGCTGCCACAAATGCGCCGCCATGACGCTCGGCGGAATGACGAATTGCGGCGAGATGAGACCGCCGCGACAGGCCGCCTCCAGCGCCCCGACGCACAGAACGACGAAGAGGAGACGAATGGTGCCGGCGCGGCTCATGCGCCCCCCCTCGCGGTCGCCTTGATGGATTCCTCGCGCAGGCGCTTCCACAGGCGGCTGGTGATCTGGCCGAAATGGTCTTCTGAGGCGATGCGGGAATCGCGCTCCTTCGGCCAGCCGGTCTCCAGCTCCTCCATGATGCGGCCCGGCCTCGCCGACATCACGGCGATGCGATCCGACAGCATCGCAGCCTCGTCGAGGGCATGGGTGATGAGCATCACCGTCGCCCCCGTCTCGCGCCACAGCTTCAAAAGCTCGTCGCCCATCAAGAGGCGTGTCTGGGCGTCGAGCGCGCCGAAAGGCTCGTCCAGGAGGATGAGCCGCGGCTGCATGACCAGGGTGCGGGCGATGCAGACGCGCTGGCGCATGCCGCCGGAAAGCTGCGAGGGATAGGCGGCGGCGAAATCCTCAAGCCCCATGAAGCCGAGGGCGTAGCCGACGCGCCGCTCCACCTCGGCCGGGTCGGTCCCTTCGCGGCGGAGCCCGAAGGCGATGTTGTCCTTCACGCTCAACCAGGGGAAGGCGGCGTTCTCCTGAAAGACGACGCCGATGCCGGGAGGCACCGATCCCGTCACCGGCGCCCCCTCGAACACAACCTTGCCCTCCGTCGGAGAGGAGAGGCCTGCCAGGACATCGAGAAGGGTCGATTTTCCGCATCCCGACGGCCCCACCACGGAGAAGAACTCGCCCTGGCGCAGCGCAAGATCGACGGGCCCCAAGGCGTGGACCCCGGGCGTCTTGCCCTTGGCGGCGTAGATGCGGGTCACCCCCGTCATCTCGGCGTGGAGCATCGGCGTCGACACGGAACGGTCGGCGCTCATCTTGACGACGGACGCAGCCATGGCGGCCTCCCGCTCACCGATTACTGCACGAAGGCGTCGTGGACGTACTTGTCCCAGTCCACGTCGCCATCCACCTCATCGATGATGCGCAAACCGTCGATGAGATTGTCCATCGCCTCGATGTCGAACTCGCCGGTGCCCCAATAGTTGAGCTCGATCAGGTTGCGGATGGCGCGCAGCGCCAGATCGGGATCCATCTCGTAATGCTTGGCGACGATCTGCGCCGTCTCCTCCGGATTGGCGTAGACGAACTCCACGCCCTTGCGGCGCGCCTCCACCAGGGCCTTGACGGTATCGGCTTCCTCCTCAAGGAACTGCGAGGTGGTGACGCCGACGGTCTGGGTCATGCGCGGCAGTTCGTCCTTGATCTGGAAGACCGGCCGGTAGCGATCCTGAAGCCTCGCCCAGACCGGATCCATGATCGGGGCTGCGACGACGGCGCCTTCGTTGAGCATGGTGAGACCCGCTCCGAGGCCGCCCGCAGCGACCAGATCCATCTCCAGGCCGTGCTTGTCGGCCATCATGGTGATCAGCATATCGGTGACGGATTTGGGGTTGGTGAAGGCGACTTTCTGGCCAGAAAGGTCGGCGACCGACTGGATGGGGGAATCCGGCAGCGTCACCCAGAGGATCTCGCCGGTGGTCTTGACGCCGGTATGGACGATCTTGAGGTCGACGCCCTGATTGATCGCCGCGACGACGGCGGAAAGCGCCACCTCGCCATAGGGCAGCCCCGCCGCCATGACGTTGCGCATGGTGGTGCCGCCGCCCTTGGAGGTGATGACGCCGGTGACGTCGACGCCGGCATCGCGGTAGTAGCCCTTCTCCATGGCGACCGCATAAGGCGCGCCGTACATCAAAACGCCCCAATGCGTCACGGTGATCTCGGCCGCCTCGGCCCTTTCGGAAAGCTGCGGCACGGCCGTGGCAAGACCTATGGCGAGCGCCAGGGCGGCACAGGCCGTGCGGGCCACTCCCTTCAGGGCCTTGGCAGCAGACAAATGCATCATTCGTTTCCTCCTTGTGGTGGACGATCCCGGTTTTTCGGGTTTCGCCGTCGCTGCGATGCGATGGACAGCACGTCGATGAACGGGCATGCGCGCCGAGCGTGCGACCGGCGCGCACATGGGGCAGTCCCCTTTGCGAGGGACGAGCTCGTGAGGGGCGAGGGTCATGCCGCGAAGGTGCCCGGCCGCTCCGGCCGCAAGCTGGCGAGCCAACTGCCGCAAAGCCGACGAGGCCGGTATCTGGAAAGACGAGGCGACTGGCGCAAACGTGCAGCGGGCTCCGGCACGTTGTATACTCCCTTCGGGCAGAATGGCCGAACTTACGCGCCAAACCGCGATTTTCCGTTGATGCTATAAGTTCGTTGTATACAAAGCAAGCATGAAACGATCAGGTGACGCAGAATGCAGGGGCTGAAAAAGAAGACGGCGGAGACAGGCGGGCAGCGCGCCGCCGAGGTTGCCTATTCCGCCATTCGGACAGGCATCCTCAACAGCCGCTGGAAGGGCGGCAGCCATCTGCGCGAGCAGGAGCTCGCCTCGGCCATCGGCGTCAGCCGCACGCCGGTGCGCGAAGCCCTGCGCCGGCTCAACGCGGAGGGTTTGGTAACGCTGGTTCCCAATCTCGGCGCCCGCGTCAACGATTGGAAAGCGCACGATCTCGACGAGATTTTCGGCCTGCGGGCGCTCCTGGAGAGCTATGCGGTCGAGCTTGCAGCCTCACGTATCGGCGAAGATGAGATCGCCGAGCTGAAGCGCCTTTGCGAGAAAATGGAAGGCCTCATCGTGGAGGGCCAGCGGATCGACCATCAGAGGATGTCTGTATACAATGACCGCTTCCACGGCATCCTCTACGAGGCCTCCGGCAACGGGCGCCTGCGACAACTTCTCAAACAGGTGGTTGAGATGCCCCTGGTGCTGCGCACCTTTGCCCGCTACGAGCGGCGCGACCTGATGCGCAGCATGAATCACCACCGGGAAATCGTGGAGGCGCTGCAGGCCAAAGATGGAGCCTGGGCAGCCTCCGTCATGCGCTCGCATGTGCGTGCCGGACGCGCGGTCTTTCTCGACGCGGCGACATCCTCCTAAGCCCACCGCAACGCCCGCATGGCGGCAGGGCGGGCTCCGTCCGCGACCTTACGGCGGGTGCGGGGGCCTTTCTTCGGCTCCGACATCAACCGCCCTTTAAGGTCGCGCGAGACCGGCGATGTCGCGCCTGAAACCGCAGCAGGTACGGTTCGGCGGCCTCTCCGATCGGCGCAGAGCCATCACGCCGGCGCAGGCCCAGAAAGAAGCTTTTGGGGTCCTTTGAGACCTTTCGTCCCGTCGGTTGACGGGTTGTAGCGCGTGTGCGTTGATCGCGGTGCAGTGGCAAACGCAAGAATGCACGGGAGGACAATCATGAGAAAAGTCGCAGTCGGAGCCGCCGCCGCCCTCGTGGCGGGCAGCATGTCGTTCGGCGCCTCTGCGCAACAGCAATTCATCACCATCGGCACCGGCGGCGTGACGGGCGTCTATTATCCGACCGGCGGCGCAGTCTGCCGCCTGGTCAATCGCGACCGGGCCGAGCACGGCTATCGCTGCTCGGCGGAATCGACCGGCGGATCGGTCTACAACCTCAATACGATCCGCGCCGGTGAGCTCGATTTCGGTGTGGTGCAGTCGGACTGGCAGTACCATGCCTACCAGGGCAGCTCCGACAATTTCGAAAGCGCCGGCCCCAACGAGGATTTGAGGGCGGTGTTCTCGATCCATCCGGAGCCTTTCACCCTGGTGGTCCACCCCGACAGCGGCATTCAGTCCCTGGAGGATTTGAAGGGTAAGCGCGTCAATGTCGGCAATCCCGGTTCCGGCCAGCGCGGCACCATGGAACTGCTGATGGGCGAACTGGGCTGGACCCTGGACGACTTCACCGTCGCCGCCGAGCTCGCCGCCGCCCAGATGCCGGCCGCGCTCTGCGACGGCCAAATCGACGCCTATGTCTACGTCGTCGGGCATCCGAGCGCCAACATCACCGAAGCGGTGACGACTTGCGGCGCCCAACTCATCGATGTCGAACACGAGGTCGTCGACCGGCTGGTGGAGGCAAATCCCTACTACCGCGTCGCAACCATCCCCGCCGGCACCTATGAGGGCCAGGACGGGGACGTCACCACCTGGGGCGTCGGCGCAACCTTGGTGACCTCAGCCTCCGTGCCCGAGGATGCGGTCTACGCCGTGGTCAAGGCCGTCTTCGACAATTTCGAGGACTTCAAGGGCCTGCACCCGGCCTTCGCCGGCCTGAAGGAGGAGGAGATGATCTCCGACGGGCTGTCCGCGCCGCTCCATGACGGCGCCAAGCGCTATTACGAAGAGCGCGGCTGGATGTAATCCAGCCATGCGCGAAGAGGTGCCGGGCGGCCGACGCCCGGCACGCCCCATGCTTCTGACACGGGACATCCAACACACCGCCGGGCGGATTCCGCACCGATAAGAGGGCATGCCGATGTCGGGGGATGGAAAGGGCGGCAAGCCCGCAGTCGATGTGGATGTGCTCGTCGCCGCAAGCGAAGGCGGCGCACGTCAGGCCAAGGGCATGGCCGGCCGCATCATCGTCATCATCGCCTTCGCCTGGTCTGCCTTTCAGCTCTATAGCGCGTCGGGCCTGCCCTACCTCATGGCGGAGGTCACCGGGCTCAACCTCGTCCTCAACAATCTGCAGACGCGGCGCGTGCATCTGGCCTTCGCGCTGGTGCTGGCAATGCTCGCCTATCCGCTGTTCCGCTCCAGCCCGCGCGAGCGCGTGCCCTGGTACGATTGGGGGCTGGCGCTGCTGGGCGCCATCTCCACCATGTATCTGTTCTGGTTCAACAGGGAGATCGGCGAGCGCGCCGGCCTGCCGACCACCGCCGATCTGGTCATCGCCACGATCGGCATCGCCTCGGTCGGCATCGCTGTCTATCGCGCGCTCGGCCTGCCGCTAGTGGTCGTCGCGTCGGTCTTCATGCTCTACGTCTTCTTCGGCAATGCCAGCTGGCTGCCCGACGCCATCCAATGGGCCGGCGCCAGCTTCAACAAGGCGATGTGGCATTACTGGATGCAGACGGAGGGCGTTTTCGGCGTCGCCCTCGGCGTCTCCGCCTCGCTCATCTTCCTGTTCGTCTTGTTCGGCGCCCTTCTGGAACGCGCCGGGGCAGGCAACTACTTCATCAAGCTCGCCTTCGCGCTGCTGGGGCATCTGCGCGGCGGGCCGGCCAAGGCCGCCGTCGTCGCCTCGGCCCTGTCGGGGCTCTATTCCGGCTCCTCCATCGCCAATGTCGTCACCACCGGCACCTTCACCATCCCGCTGATGAAGCGCACCGGCTTCAAGCCGGAAAAGGCCGGCGCCATCGAGGTCGCCTCCTCCACCAACGGTCAGCTCACCCCGCCGGTGATGGGCGCGGCCGCCTTTCTCATCGCCGAGTTCACCGGCGTCGCCTATCCGGACCTCATCCTGCACGCCCTGTTGCCGGCGCTGGTCTCCTACATCGCGCTTGTCTACATCGTGCATCTGGAGGCGCTGAAACTCGACCTGAAGGGGCTGAAGCGCCCCACCCCGCTGGGGTCCGTCGCGCAGCGCCTTGCCGGCGTGCTTTTCGGCTTCATCGCCATGGCAGCGCTGGCG
The DNA here is from genome assembly GCF_000688515.1 of Afifella pfennigii DSM 17143. Lineage (GTDB taxonomy): Bacteria > Pseudomonadota > Alphaproteobacteria > Rhizobiales > Afifellaceae > Afifella > Afifella pfennigii. Next base: position 9,749 of record NZ_JHZK01000016.1, read on the forward strand.
GCCATCGTCTATTTCGGCCTTGGCTGGGTGAAGCGTGCCCTGCCCCAGTTCACCCTGTTGTCGGCAACGCTCCTCTTCCTTGCCGCCTATCTCGCCCTGCTATGGGTGGCGGCGCGCCACCCCGACCTGCCCGAGGACGATCCGAACAACCCCGTGGAGCTACCGCGCCCGCGCGACGTCGCCGTCACCGGGCTCTATTTCATCCTGCCCATCATCGTCCTCATCTGGTGCATCATGCTGGAGCGCATGTCGCCCCAGCTGGCCGCCTATTGGGCGACCATCTGCATGATCGCCATCGTCCTGACCCAGCGCCCGCTGAAGGCGTTCATGCGCGGCACTAGCGGGTACGGCGCCGCCATCCGGCTCGGCATCATCGATTTCGCCGTCGGCATGATCAACGGTGCCCGCAACATGATCGGCATCGGCGTGGCCACCGCCGCCGCCGGCATCATCGTCGGCACCGTCTCGCTCACCGGCGCGCATCAGGTCGTCGGCGAATTCGTGGAGTTCCTCTCCGGCGGCAATCTTCTTCTGATGCTGTTCTTCGTCGCCGTGATGAGCCTCATCCTCGGCATGGGCCTGCCGACGACCGCCAACTACATCGTCGTCTCCTCGCTGATGGCTCCCGTCATCGTCTCCGTGGGCGCGGAGAGCGGGCTTCTGGTGCCGCTCGTGGCGGTGCATCTGTTCGTGTTCTATTTCGGCATCCTGGCGGACGACACGCCGCCCGTCGGCCTTGCCGCCTTCGCCGCGGCCGCCATTTCCGGAGGCGATCCGATCCGCACCGGCGTGCAGGGCTTCACCTACGACATCCGCACCGCGCTCCTACCGTTCATCTTCATCTTCAACACCGAACTCCTGCTCATCGATGTCGGCCCCGTCCGCGCCATCTTCGTCTTCGTCGTGGCGACGTTGGCGATGCTGGTCTTCGCCGCGGCAACGCAGGGCTACTTCCTCGCCCGTAACCGATGGTGGGAGACGCTGGCCCTTCTCCTCGTTGCCCTTACCCTGCTGCGACCGGGCTTCTGGCTCGACCAGATCCAGCCGCCGTTTGAGGAGTATCCCGGCGTTCAGGTCGGCGAGATCGCCGCCGCCGCCCCGCCGGACGATACCTTGCGTCTCGTCGTGCGCGGGCCCGACTTCGACAATATCGGCGAGATCACCCAGCTCAGCATTCACGTACCGCTCGGGCCGGCGGGCGAAAGCGGCGTCGACAGGCTCCAGGCCGGGGGACTGACGGTGATGGAGACGGACGGCATGGCCGTCCTTGAGGAGCCGCTGCCGGGCACACGCTTCTTCACCCAGTTCCAGACCTTCGATTTCTACGCCGACGAGCCGGTGCTGATCGAGACGGTCAAGCTTCCCGCGGAGCGCATGCCCAAGGAAATCTTCTACATTCCCGCCCTTGTTCTTTTCGGGCTCGTCTGGCTCGCGCAACGCCGCAGGCAGACCGTGCCCGCCTTTTGGGGAAAGCCGCATGACCGAGAAATACCTGCTCGCTCTTGATCTCGGAGACCCCGATTCGGTCGAGCGCATCTTTCCCGTCGCCCAGAAGCTCGCCAGCAATGCGGGCGCGGAGCTGCATGTGGTCTCGGTCGTCCCGACCTATTCCATGCCGATCGTGGGCTCCTTCTTTCCCGCCGATTTCGAGCGCAAGGCCCTTGAGGCGGCGCGCGGCGAGCTGGAAAAGGTGATCCGCAGCGCCGCCGACAATCCCGAAGCGGTGCAAGGCCATATCGCGCATGGCTTGATCTACGAGGAGATCCTGAGGACCGCCAACGATATCGACGCCGACCTCATCATCATGGAATCGCACCGCCCCGCTCTCAGGGACTATCTGCTGGGGCCCAACGCCGCCCGCGTCGTCCGGCATGCGAGGCAATCCGTCCATGTCCATCGTTGCTGAGGCACGAACGCAGATGGCTCCATCGCACGTCTTTTCGCGCGACACCCGCAAAACGCTTCCCGTTGTCGCCGGCGGCGATGGGTGCTGGCTCGTCGACGCGCAGGGCAAACGCTACCTCGATGCCAGCGGCGGCGCTGCGGTCTCCTGTCTCGGACATTCCTGCCGCCCGGTGCTGGAGGCGGCCAAGGCCCAGCTCGACACCATCGCCTACGCCCATACCGGCTTCTTCACCTCCGAGCCGGCCGAATCTCTTGCCGAAGCGCTGATCGCCCGCGCGCCCTCCGCGCTTCAGCGCGTCTATTTCGTTTCCGGAGGCTCCGAAGCGATCGAGGCGGCGATCAAGCTTGCCCGCCAATGCTTTCTGGAGATCGGTCAGTCGGAGCGAACCGAGATCATCTCGCGCTGGCAGAGTTATCACGGCAACACGCTCGGCGCGCTGGCGACCGGCGGCAACCGCTGGCGCCGTGTGCAGTTCGAGCCGCTTCTTGCGGAGGCCATGCACCATATCTCGCCCTGCCATTACTGGCGCTGGGGCGAAGCGGGCGAAAGCGCCGAAGCCTATGGCGAGCGCCTCGCGCAAGAGCTGGAGGCGCGCATTCTCCAGCTCGGTCCCGGCCGCGTCGCGGCGTTCGTGGCCGAGCCGGTCGTCGGCGCCACCATGGGGGCGGTGCCGGCCGTTCCGGGCTATTTCCGTCGCATCCGTGAGATCTGTGACCGCTACGGGGTGCTGCTCATCCTCGATGAGGTGATGTGCGGGTCGGGCCGCACCGGCAGCTTCTACGCTTTCGAGCAGGAAGACGTTACCCCCGATATCGTCTGCATCGCCAAGGGGCTCGGCGCCGGCATCCAGCCGATCGGCGCAACGATCTGCTCCTCCAGCATCTACGAGGCCATCGCTTCGGGCAGTGGCTTCTTCCAGCACGGGCATACCTATATGGGCCATCCCACGGCCTGCGCCACCGCGCTTGCGGTGCTGGAGGAAATCGACCGGCACGACCTCTTGGCCAATGTGCGCGAGACGGGCGAACGGCTGCAGCAAGGTTTGCGCCGGCGCTTCGCCGATAATGCCTTCGTCGGCGACATCCGCGGGCGGGGCCTGTTCCGCGGCCTGGAGCTTGTCGCGAACCCGGAAACCAAAGCGCCTTTCGATCCCGCCCTCGGCCTTGCCGGGCGCATCAAGGCCGCCGCGATGGCACGCGGCCTCGCCTGCTATCCGATGGGGGGCACCATCGACGGGCGGTTCGGGGACCACGTCCTCCTCGCCCCGCCCTACATCATCTCGGCCGAAGAGATCGATATCGTCGTCGAACGGCTCGGCGAGGCGCTGGAGGCCGCCCTCGCCGATATCGGTGCATGAGCGAAGGCGGCCTATCGTCGTGACCGCGGCCGACGACGTGCCCGATCTGAGGCGACGGGCGGATCGGCTCTGAGAAGACGATGCCGGGCGCGGCATGGCGTACGGCGCCGCTCAGCGACGATAGCGTGCCTCGACGATGGCGGCGCGGAAGAAGGGGAAATAGCTCTTGGTGCCGTAATGGTTGCCGACTTCGATTCGCGTCGGAATGGTGTAGCCATCGAAGGTGCCGGTCTCTTCGATGCTCCCGCCGAAGGGCTGCCAGCGAAAGGCGCCTTGCGGATTGGCATTGCTCCAGCGCATCGCACTGATGCCCACAGGCCGCCCCTCCCCAGAGAGCGTGAGCGTTGCGACAAGCTCGCGCCCCGCGACCTTGAAGCTTACCCGTGCCGCATCCTCGCCGGCTCGCTGCCAGCACGCGCCGTTCTGAGGCAGGAGGCTCGCCGGAGCCCAGATCGCCTCCATGACGGCGCGGCCCGCCGCCGAAAGCGCAAGGTCTCCCCTGCCCGCGAGCCGTGCGACCGGGATCACTCCCCAGAGCCAGAACCGGGTCCACGCCCGGCCGGCCGTATAGCCGTCGGAGCCCCAGATGCGGATGATCTTGGAGCCTATGTCGGGCATCCACACGAAGCCATGCGGCGGCGAGAGAACCTGTCGGGCCTCCATCGCCAGGATCCGATGGCGCGCCGGCTCGCCGAGGACGAAGGTGCCCACCATGCGCAGCTCCACCGTGGTCAGCAGCGGCGTTCCGGGGGCGATGGCATAGCTGAGATACCGCCTTGCGGGCTCGGGCAGATCGGCGATCATGGCGGGATCGAAAGTCCCGGCCGGTTCGCTTTGTGCCGCCAGCGTCCTCCAGGCGCGGCGAGCCTCGCGCTTGTCGAGGCGATAGAAAAGCTGCGCGACGAGCACCGCCGCGAGCACAAGCAGGATGAAACCCAGCAGGATCGCCATCAGGATGTCGACGCGGATCGTCCCTGTTGCTGCACAAGGCCAATGCCCAAGCTCGCCTTACCATCCGCCGTCTTCGGCGCGCGGCTGCAACGTGTCTCGGCCGCTCAGGATCGCAATGGCGACATCCCGAACCTTGAGGCAACTGGCTGGGGCGCCAGGATTCGAACCTGGGATCGCGGGACCAAAACCCGCTGCCTTACCACTTGGCTACGCCCCAATTTGCGCCCCGCAACCGGGGTCGCTCCGCGCTATACGGACTTTGCCCGCCGCGGGCAACATGGCTGGCGCGCGTCGCGCGACAAACCCATATAGGACGCGGCGCTTCGTCCGCATTGTCAGCTATGCGCAAGATGCCTTGATGCGGCCGGGCGGCAAGGCTATAACCCGCCCCGCTTTGTCGGAGTGTAGCGCAGCCTGGTAGCGCACCTCGTTCGGGACGAGGGGGTCGCAGGTTCGAATCCTGCCACTCCGACCATTTCCCTCTAAGCGCCTTTCTAGACGATGCCGACGCCGCGAAGCGTTCGCGGCGGCTTGGCGCTGGGGCGCTGCAGCGCCCCAGCCAAAGGCTATCTGGCAAAGACGTGCTTTGCGCACCCTCAGTGAAAAGAGGTTGACGCCTCGCCGGCACTCTCCGCCTGACGCTTCAGGAAGGCCGATAAGGTGCGTTCAAGCGAACGCCGCCGCTCCCACGGCAGGCGGGCGATAGCCTCCGCCACGTCGGATTGAATGCGGGAAAGGTCGGCGCCATGGCGGCTGACGGCATCGTGGCAAAGCTCGGCGAAAAGCCGAAGATCGTCCTGCGGAATGTCTGACAAGCCCGCCTCCGCTCTTCATCCGTGAATAGCCGCCCTACACCTGCATCACTTCCGGCAGGCGGAGCCGCGCGCTTGAAATAGGGGCATGAGCGTGCGGACCTTCAATAGGCCAACAGACCCAGGGCACAACAGCATACGATGTGTTGTGGTTAGTAACTACGAACAACTGCTCCATGCCCAAGCCGTGCGGAGCATCTGCTTCCTGGAAGAGCACGGCATGCGGGCCTCACTGATCTTCGACGGCAACGATTGGCAGGCCACCCATATCGTTGTCTACGACGGCGAGGAGCCGGTGGGCACGGTACGCATCCGTTGGTTCCGGGACTTCGCCCAGTTCGAGCGAACGGCCTTCCGCAAGGAATGGCGCAACCCGCATGTCATCAAGGCATGCGCGCAATTCGCCTTCGATCACGTGGCGCGCAAGGGCTTCGAGCGCGTCATCACCCATGCCGGCCCGCTCTATGCACGTCTGTGGCGCATGCTTCTCGGCTTCACGCCCGTGGAAGGCAAGGGCCCCCTCCTCCTGGAAGGCCATCCGGAACCTTATGTGGAGCTGGAGAAGCTCTTGGAGCGGCCGGCCAACGCGCTCGGCCTCGCCAGCGACGCCAACACCCTCTTTCGCATCGAAGGGGCCTGGGACGAGCCAGGCGCCCATGAGGACAGGCCATGACCGGCACCACCGAAACGCCCCGGCGGACAGGCCGCAAGGCAAGCTTTCCCGCTTCGGCCATCGCCAGGCTTGAACGCAGCAAGACGTGCAAGGGCGATGAGCTCACCGAATTCGTGCGCCGGGACATGAAGCAGATCGAAGCCATTCAGCACGAATTGCTGCAAAGGCTTCTCAGCGAGCCTCGCGAGTTGCCCCTCGCCCTGGCGGAGGCCTTCGAGGATGCCGCAAGCGCCTTCCTGAAACTGGCCGACCTCGTCAGCCGCCAGCATCGGGGAGGCCAGCTGCCACCGCGGGAAGATTGAACATGATGCGCACGCCATCATCGGCGATGCTGGGAAGCGGCGTGACGCTCATCTCTTCGGTGAACCAGGGGTTGGACTTGCCGAGCGCCTCGCAAACGCGCTCGAAGACCAGTCGTGCCGGCTTCGATTCCAGCCTCTCCGTCATGGCGCAGGCATAGGTGCGGATGGGCACATGCACGCCGAGATCCAGCGGCAGGGCGGTCGGCTCCAGCATGGTGTAGTTGCCCAGCAGGCCGATGCCGAGCCCGGCCTTCACCATCATCCCGTACATGAAGGAATTGTCGCATAGATGGGCGATCCGGCCGCGGGCGACCACGGCGTTCCATTCCTTCCAGGTCGGCGCATCGGCCTGGTAGAGGCGCGACTGGATGAACAGATGCTCGGCCAGGTTCTTGCGCGTCGGCAGGCCCATGCGGGCGACATAGTCGCGCGAGACGACAGGCAGCAGATGCAGAACGCCGAGCTCTCTGCAGGTCACCTCCTCGGTGAAGACCGGCGCGAAGCTGACCATCATGTCGGTCTGATTCTGGCGCAGATCGTTGACGTTGAGCGGCGACTGCACATCGACCTGGATGAGGGGATGCTCGGCCAGGAGCTGGCGCAGCAGCGGCACGAGAAAGAAGATGCCAAGTCCCTCCGTGATGCTGACGCGCACAAGCCCCTGCAGTTTGCGCGCCTCAGAGCTGAGATCGCTCGACAGCGAGAAAAGCGTCTGGTCGAGGGTGGCAAGGCGCTCGGCAAGCAGCGCGCCCTTCGGCGTCAGGCGCACGCCGCTGGGCGAGGAGACGACGAGCTGCGCATGCATGACGTCCTGCAAGCGCTTGACGCGCCGGCTGACGGTGGGCTGGCTGATCGACAGGAACTCGCTGGCGCGGCTGTAGGAGCCTGCCTTGGCGACGGCGAGAAAGACCCGCAGCTCGTCCCAGTAATCGCCGGAAAGCAGGCGCCCATCCTCCAATGGGGACCGGTTCAAGAATGGCTGCGTGAATGGTGTGTTCATGCTCACCCTTCCGTTCCCTGCTGTCATTGCCCGCTTGTGGGCGCCAACCGAGTAAAGTGCTCGAAGCTAGGCCCGCTACCGTCTCGCCGACACCCCTCCTTTCGGCCCCGCTTTCCTCGCAGCCGCCATCTCGTGCGCCGCTCTCGGCGCGCACGGGGCTGTCTATCCTGCGGTTCGGCCTCGCGTCCTGGCGCTGCATATCGCCCGCGTAGCCGGCGCGATGGCCCCAGCGCAACGCAGGCGGGCGTACTCCGCGGCCACTCGCGGCAAGCGGGAAAGCAATCTACATCATCTGGAGGCGGCCGGATACGGCCAGGCAGGCTTGGCGAGCCGGCTCTGCCGGCAGGCGTTGCGTCAGCATGCCTTCGTGCGGGTGGCGGCGAACCGCCGCCCGGCGTGTTTGCGCCCCTTTTTTGCCGCGTCCGGCGCGGCGTGCCAGATCACGCCGCCGCGGGCATGGCTCGCGCCGGCATGCCGATGCCGAGAGCTGCGTCCGTCATGGCGATGGAGCGTGCCGGCACCCTTTCCATTTGCAACAGGGCGCGGATCGCATCCACGGTCTCGGGAATGACGATCGCCTGATTGTCGACCATGTAGGCGTAGAAGAGCTCCTCGCCCTCCACCTTCAGCATGTCCGCCCACAGCGCCACCTCGTAGAGGTTGTCGTGCGGCCGCCCGAGGTCGGCCATCATCTCCTTGACGGCGTTGAGGGCGTTGAGGCCGTCACGCATGCGAATGAGGGCGATGCGGCTGGAGGCACGGAAGGCCTCAAGGACTTCCTCCTTGTTTGCCGGACGGGTGAGATCGACCGCCCAATAATGCAGATGCGCCAGGGTCTGCGGCACCTTCACGGCCATGGTGATGACATCAAGCTCAGGATCGACGGCCTGGGCGTCCGGCCCCTGATGGCTCGGGATACCCGGCTCCGGCACGAGCGTGTTCATGATGCCGCCGAGATGGCTCTCCCAGGGATCGGTGGCGCGGCGCAACAGCGTGCCGCGGGCGCGGCGCAAGAGACCGGCCCGCTTCAGCGCCCCCAAGGTGCGCACGATGGAGGTGGTGTTGCAGGAAACGACCCGCGTCGCCAACCGGCCAAGGGCACTGCCATAGCTCGTCTCAGCGACGAAGGAATGGCCGGTGGCTGCGTGCTTCTCGCCGCCCTGGAGAATGAACCTTCGGCCACGCTGACGGTAGGTTTCGACATTGCGCGCGGCGACCCGCTTGGGCGTGCAGTCGACGACGATATCGGCGCCATCGAGCAGGTCGGCGAGCGTGCCGGCCACATCGAGGTCAGCATCGCGCATGGCCTGAACGTTCTCCGCCTCGGCGCCGAAGAGGCGGTAGCCCTTTCTGTTCGCCATGCGCGCGCGCCAGTCGGTGCCGATATCGGCAACGCCGACAAGCTCCATGTCCTCCTGGCTGACAATGGCATCGGCGACGCGCTTGCCGATGACGCCATAACCGTTGATGGCGACCTTCGCCGTTCCGCCCGCATGCATGGCTTCCTCCTTCGCTGTGGGAGCTGAAACGCTCCTCCGATGCCGGCGGATTTCCTCGCCGCCCGTCCAGGCGGGCCCTCACAGCCCGCTCGCCGCGGCATCAGACCTGCTCGATATTGGAGGGCGGCTTGCTCGCGCGCACGACGATGCGCGAGCCGGTCGGGACGCGGGAATAAAGGTCGATCACGTCCTGGTTCAGAAGGCGGATACAGCCGCTGGAGACGGCGCGGCCGATGCTCCATTCCTCCTGCGTGCCGTGCACTCGGTAGAGCGTGTCGCGGCCGCCCTGAAAGAGGTAAAGCGCGCGCGCGCCGAGCGGATTGTCGAGACCGGGCTTCATGCCGTTGGCATATTTCACCAGCTCCGGCTCGCGCTCGATCATTTCGCGCGGTGGCGTCCAGGTCGGCCACTTGGCCTTACGCGCGATGGTGGCGCCGCCGCTCCAGCCGAAGCCCTCGCGACCTACGCCAACGCCGTAGCGCATGGCACGGCCGCCCTCGCGCACCAGATAGAGGAACCTGGCATTGGGATCGACGACCACCGTTCCCGGTTGCTCCGGCCCGGAATAGGCGACCTCCTGGCGCAGATACTGCGGATCGATGCGGCTGATATCGGCCGCGGGGATGGGGAATTTCTCGTCCGGAATCGCGCCGTACATCTGCTGGTAAAACGGATCTACGGTCGGCGCGTAGGCGAGCGGCTCAACGCGCGGCCCGTCCGCCTGGGTGGCGCAGCCGCCGAGGAGGGAAGCCGCGCCAAGGAGGAAGACGCGGCGGTCAATGAGATGGCGGGTGATGCCGCCGGAAAGTGGGTTGGTTCGGTTGGCCATGATGGCTCCCTAAGCTCGTATCAATCGTGTGAAGGTGGAAGATCGGGATCGGTGAGCCATCCGGGGCGGCGTCAGCGGCGGCGAAGGGCTGTATTCGGCTCGGCTATGCAGCGCCGTGGGAACGGGCCGGCGGCCGGAGCGGCCTGGCGCGCTCAGCGCGTGCTCGCCGGCGAGACCCCAACACGGGCTCGGCGTCGTGCAATCGCGCTTCTCGGCCCTAAGCTCCGGCTCGCCGCTCTCAGAGAGCATCGCCAGGGACGATGCCTCTTCGGCCTGCAGAGCGGCCGCAGCGGAGGTCGAAAGCTGCAGCAGGGCGAGCGCGACGAGGGCGAACATAAGGCGAAGGGCGGCAAGGCGAGGCGGCTTGCCCGTCGATCCGTCCCCTTTGCCCGACCGAAACGACCAGCCGACGGGCAACGACCATCTCGTGGAGCGCGCGGACGGCACGGGCATGCTTCGGTGCAGGCGGCCACCCCTTCGCGGCGCCATGACTGTCATGATCCTTCAAGACCTCAGATATTTGATGAGGGCGGCGATCGCCAGAACGATGAGGACGAGGAAGAGGAGCCAGCCAAGGCCCATTCCCCACATCCATCCGCCGCCATAGCCCATCATGTCGTTGTACATCTCTTATCTCCCTGCTCGCTTGTGACCGACCGCAGAGCCCGCGCCGCTACGCGGCGACCAGCCGGCGCGCCCGCTCCAGGAGCTTGGCGTTGATGGCCACGATGATGGTGCTGATAGACATCAAGGCCGCGCCTAGGGCCGGCGTCAGAAGGATGCCCCAGCCATAGGCGACGCCTGCCGCAAGCGGGATGGCGAAGGCGTTGTAGCCGGTCGCCCAGACGAGGTTCTGAATCATTTTCGCATAGGTGATCCGCGACAATGCCAGGATGGCGAAGACGTCGCGCGGATCGCTGCGCACCAGAACGATATCGGCGGATTCGATCGCCACATCCGTGCCTGCGCCGATGGCGATGCCGAGGTCGGATTCCACCAGGGCCGGCGCGTCGTTGACGCCATCGCCGATCATCGCGACATGCATGCCACGTGCCTTGACCTCACGCACCTTCTCCACCTTCTCATGCGGCAAGACCTCGGCGAAGTAATCGTCGAGGCCGAGTTGGCCGGCGACGGACTTCGCCACCGGTGCCGCGTCACCTGTCACCATCATGGTGCGAATGCCCAGATCCTTCAGCCGCGAGACCGCTTCAAGCGATTGCGGGCGAACGACGTCGGCCAGAGCGACCGCACCTATCGGCGCCTCGTCGGGAAGAACGAAGACGACAGTGTGACCAGCCTCGGCCAGTTTGTGCATAGCAGCATTGTCCACCGCGAGGCCCCGCTCTTTGAGGTAGCCAGGGCTGACGACGCGCAACGCGTGGCCCTCGACGCGCGCCTCCGCGCCCTGGCCGGTCAGGCTGCGAAACTGCGAGACCTTCTTGGCCTGAACGCCTCGCTCCTGCGCGCCGCGCACGATGCCTTCGGCGATGGGGTGCTGCGACTGGCTCTCCAGCCCTGCCGCATAGGCCAGGATATCTTCCTCCGGCATGTCGGCGAGCGGCACGACGGCCGCAACGCCGAACCGGCCCTCCGTCAGCGTTCCGGTCTTGTCGAAGAGAACCGCGTTGAGGTTGCGAGCTCGCTCAAAGGCGGCACGGTCGCGAATGAGAAGGCCGTTCTGGGCGGTCAGTCGCGTGCTGACGGCGACGACCAACGGCACGGCAAGGCCGAGCGCGTGCGGACAGGTGATTACCATTACCGTCACCATGCGCTCCAGGGCGAACTCGAATTCCTGGCCGACCGCAAGCCAATAGGCGAGCGTGGCGGTGCCGGCGGTGATGGCGATATAGGTCAGCCAGAGCGCCGCCCGGTTGGCCAGATCCTGGGTGCGCGAGCGACTTTCCTGCGCCTGGCGCACCATATCGACGACCTGACTGAGATAGGTTTGGTCCCCGGTCTTTCTGACCTCCAGGGTGACGGCCCCCTCGCCGTTGACCGAGCCGCCGACGGCTTCCTCGCCCTTGCGCTTCTCCACCGGGCGGGATTCGCCGGTCAGCATGGATTCGTTGAAGCTGGAACGGCCCGTGAGGATGATGCCGTCGATGGGAACCTTCTCTCCGGGCCGGACCAGAACGCGGTCGCCTGGAGCTAGTTCGCTGACGGGAATATCCTCCATCTCATCATCCGCAGCGAGGCGATGGGCCGTGGCGGGCAGAAGCCGCACCAGCGCGTCGAGCGCGCCCGATGCGCCCATCACCGAGCGCATCTCGATCCAATGGCCGAGAAGCATGATGTCGATAAGGGTAACGAGCTCCCAGAAGAAGACCTTGCCGGAGAGCCCAAAAACGACGGCGGTGGAATAGAAGAAGGCAACGGAGATGGCGATGGCGATCAGCGTCATCATCCCCGGCCGGCGATCGCCGAGCTCGCGGAATAATCCCTTGAGGAAGGGCCAGCCGCCGTAGAAGAAGACGATCGACGCCAGGGCGAAGAGCACCAGCCGGTCGCCAGGAAAGGCAAGCGCCGTATCAAGGCCGAGGAATGCCTGGATCATCTGCGACAGGGCCAGGACCGGCACGGTCAGAGCGAGCGACACCCAGAACCTTCGCCGGAAATCGGCGACCATGGCACCCTGATCGTGCCCGGCATGGCCATGTCCTCCATGGCCATGTCGGGCTGCGTCCTTCACCGTGGGCGGCGGCGCCTCTTGCGGCCTTGCCGCAGGGGCATCAGACGCATGAGCGGCAGAATGCGTGCGCGTCATGACCGCACCCGCCCGGCGGAGGATGAGGAGCCGGCCGGTCCTGCGCGGCCGGAGGCCGACAACGCATGTCTTTGCGAATGGGCGGCGAAGCGCCTGCGGCATTCCTGCGAGCAGAAGAAATACGCCCAGCCATCATACTCCATTTGAACCTCGGCATCGGCGAGGTCGAGCACCACGCCGCAGACGGGATCGGTGACTTCGATGGTCATATCGCCCATCGTGTCCGGTCCGGCACCGGCTCCAATGTCGTCAAGGTCGGGTATGCGCGCACTCATCGGCTCACCCCTTCCTTCGAGGAGGTGACGGTCCGTGCGAGAACGTGACGGGCGGCGGGCGCACCCGGCATGGGCAGTTCCGTCTCCGGCACCGGAGCGCGCGGCTCATCGTCGGGGTAGAGATCGGGCGCCGCCTCGAACACCTCGCGGCAATCGCGCGAGCAAAAATGGTAGACCCGCCCGTCAAAGACGGAGGTCTTGGCGGTCCTTTTACGAAAGCTTCTGCCGCAGACCGGATCGCGCTCGTATCCCGCTGGGCTCCAATGTGTGGGAACCGGGCTCGCGCCGATTTCGGCTTCGTCTGTCGACTCGCCGCGTTCTCTGCGGCCGATGAGGTGGGCGCCACAGAAGCGCAACATCAGAAAGATCAACCCTCCCCATAGGGCGATATACAGCAACATATCCACGGCAGGTTCCTCCTCTGCCGACCGTCAGCGCGACGGTTTTGGTGACGTTCCTGACCACTCCCGGTGATCGGTGTGCCCAGCTAGGCCCGGCGGCCCGTTCAGGTCCGAAGGAGTGGAATGCGGCCGATGCTCCGCCGCGCACGCGCGCGAGAAGGCGGATCAGCCAGAGCGGCCGGGCGCTTAAACGCGCGCCCGCCCACGGGACGTCACGCTTTTGGGGGAGCGGTGGGGGGAGAAAGTAGCAAGCCGCGGAGCCAATCGGATGCGAGCGGCCTCAGTTGGAAGGCCGGTAGCGCCGCTTGCCAGGCAGCTTCCGGCAACACCGCCTGCAAGCTGCAATGCGCACTGGAATGACATTGCCCGATGTCACGCAGATCGCTCGGCGCACCGCTCGTCTGATGAACGAGCCCAAGCGCGGCTTCATCGCCAGGGGCGGCCAGCGCCGAGCCGCGATCGATATGACCGAAGAGCGAAAGGACGAACGCCAGGAGACAGACGAAAGCGGCGCCGCGCCAAAACCAGGCAGCGCCCCTCGCTGTAGATATGTGGCTCGTTCGATCGGTCATGCCGACATCTTACCGATGATTGAATCGCCAATATGGCAGATTCGCATTTAGGTCGCGGCGGTAAAGGTCAACTCTCGGCGAGCGGGCCGCGACGCCCGCCCGCCTGTCTCCTCCCCGAGGGGTCAGCCGTCGCTGTCGCCCCAGCGCGGTCCCATCTCGTCCGCGGTGATTTCGCCGTCACCGTTCTGGTCCAGGTGGCCGAACATCCTGGCATGCATGGCCTGGAACTCCTCCAGCGAGAGCTTGCCGTCGCCATCGGTGTCCAGCATGACGAGCATCATGCGCGGACCCATCATGCCGCCCATCATGCCGCCACCCATCATCATGCCGGGCCCCATCATTCCAGGCCCCATCATTCCGGGGCCCCAACCGGCGCCGCCCATCATCATGCCAGGGCCCCAGCCTGCCCGGGTGCCCCAGGGCATGCCGCAAGGCGCCGTCCCCTGATTGCCGGATGGCGCGGCCTGGCCCTGCATCATGCCAGATCCGGGTTGACCCATCATGTTGCCACCGCCCTGCTGGGCCTGCGCCGCGGCGATGCCGACGGCGAGAAGGATGGCGGACAGCGAAAGCGCGGATGTCTTGATCATTTTGTATCTCCTGTCGGCCAGGACCCATCGGATCGGTGCCGATCGTCGTCCCGGCTCATTGAATCTGTGGGGGATGCCGCGTCCCACCGTCTGGCGCGCGGAAGGCGCCGCGCCGGTGAGGCGGCCGGATCAAACCTGCCAGGAGCGTGGAGGCGGGGCCTCGGGAGAGGCGGGTAGATCGTGCCGGGGATCGGAGCGGTCGCGTCGCCAGGAGGCGCCGTCATGGGCGAGGAAAAGCAGCGGTCCGGCGGGCGCCAGGAAAAGCAGGCAGCCGGCGTGGCTTACATGCAGGCAACCAAGCTGCATGTCGGCGATATCGCAATCCGGTGAAGGGCCAGGCGCCTGCACGGTATCTGGCGCCGCCGCGTCCTGCATCTGTGCGCAAGGCTGCACAAGGGACGTCGCGGCGAGCCCGAGATGTCCCAGACCAGTACCAAGAAGAAAAACAAAACCAAGCAAGGCGAGGAGACCGCGCCGTCCCAGCCAGACCGCCAGGAAGCTCCTCCTAGTAGGACTGCGTGGGACATTCCCCACATTGCTACGCATCGCCTGCATCGAATATGAACCTAGGTGGCGACGAGGGCTTGTGCAAGCGAGCCCTGCCATCCTGCCGCAGCTTGCAGCACCCATCGCAAGCACTATCTCGGCGTCATGCAGCGGCTTCTGGCCATCGTCGTGATCGTTGCGCTTGCCGTTCCAGCAAGCCTTGCCTGGAACGCGGCAGCGCATGGCGCTCCCACCGGCGTAGAGGCTCTCGCCAGCCTCGACATCGCCGACCGGCACATGGAGGAAAGCGGGAATGCCCTCCATGGCTCTAGCTGCTGCGGGTCGCTCGGCGATCTTTCCGAGGACGGTCATTGCAGCGTCCACTGCGCTCCGCCGCTCGCTGCTCTCGCCTTTGCCCTGCCGCAGCCTGCGGGGCCACCCCCAACGCCGCGGAAAGACGACGCCGAAGCGCTGGGCTCATCCAGTCCGTTCCGCCCCCCGATGGCGTGAACGCGCTCTTGCGGTGCCTGACGCGGGCAGTTGCGATCAAGCCCGGCGAAGCACCGCCCGGCACACATCCATCAACGGAACGGAACGAGACAATCTGATGAGCGCTCTCACCAAGACGCTCGGCGTGGCCGCTGTTTCAGCGGCGGTCGCCGGTGCTGCAATCTGGTGGCTGACGGGAACCGACAGCCAGGCCGTCGTCCTGCGCCCGAACGATCCGCAAACCGTGGCGGCGGGCGCGGCGATCTACGCCAGGGAATGCGCCAGCTGCCATGGCGCCAACCTGCAAGGCGAGCCGAACTGGCAGAGCCGAGGGCCCGACGGCCTCTTGCCGGCGCCGCCGCATGACGAGACAGGCCATACCTGGCACCATCCGGACGAGCTTCTCTTCCGGCTGACCAAGGAGGGCGTCGCCGAGGTCGCGGGACTTGAAGGCTACAAGACCAACATGCCGGCCTATGAGGCCCGCCTCAGCGACGAGGAAATCGTCGCCGCGCTATCCTACATCAAGGCGCAATGGCCGCCGGAGGTGCGGCGCCGCCACGACGAGATGAACCGGCGCGCGGGGGGCGGGCGATGAACCGGCAAGAGCTTCTCCTCGGCACGGCGGGGGCGGCGGCGCTGTCCGCCGCCAGCCTCTTCTACGCCGGCGGCGCGGCCCAGCCCCCGGCGCTGCAAGGCCGCCGGCGGCTTCTCATGCCGCCGCTCATCGATGCGACCGAGACGGGACGTTGCAGCCTCACCGCGCAAACGGGCATGACCGCCTTGCGCGGCGGCCAGCCGACGCCCACGGCCGGCTATAACCAATCCTTCCTCGGCCCGACGCTGCGCCTTTCGCCCGGCAGCACGGCCATGCGCCTTCACAACGCTCTTCCCGAACCGACGACGACGCACTGGCACGGCCTGCTCGTGCCAGGGGAGAGTGATGGCGGACCGCATCAGGTGATCGCGCCGGGCGATGCATGGGCGCCGGAGCTCGTCATCGACCAGCCGCCCTGCACCGCCTGGTATCATCCGCACATCCACCGCCGCACCGCCCTGCAGGTGCATTGGGGGCTCGCCGGCGTCATCCATGTCAGCGACGGACGCGACGATGCGCGCGGCCTGCCGAGCCGCTATGGCATCGACGATCTCACACTCGTCCTGCAGGACCGCAGTCTCGATGCCTCAGGCCGCATGACCTACGACACCTCGATGATGACGCTGATGCACGGCGCGACCGGCGAGGATATCCTCGTCAACGGCCAGATCGGCGCCGTCGCCGCCGTGCCGAAGGCCATCGCGCGGCTGCGCCTGGTCAACGGCTCCAACGCCCGCATCTACTCGCTTTTCGTCGATGACGGGCGGCCCCTGCATCTGGTGGCGAGCGAGGGCGGCTTTCTGCCAGCGCCAACATCCCTGTCAGAGCTCGTTCTTTCCCCGGGAGAGCGAGCCGAAGTTCTCATCGATCTCACCGACGGACGGAACGTTCAGCTGATGAGCGGGCCGGATACCAATCAGGGGCCGAACGGCATGTTCGGGCGGATGCAGCGGGTGCTGAACCGTGTCATCGACCGCTCCTTCCCGGTCCTGTCCGTCGCTGTTGACGAGACGCTGCCGGCGCGCATCACCGCCCTCCCGGAGGCCCTTGACGGATCCTTACCGGAGCTTGCCTCCGACAACCTCGCGACCCGCCGTTTCTCGCTCGATATGGGCCCGCAGGCGATGATGGGCATGATGAACGACAACGGCGACCCGTTCGCCATCAATGGCCGCGCCTTCGACATGCGGCGCATCGATGCCGCCGTGAAGCTCGGCACCACCGAGCGCTGGGTGGTGGAAAGCACCATGTTGCAGCATCCCTTCCATGTCCATGGCGCCTCGTTCCAGGTGGTGAGCGAGGATGGCGGCAGGCCGCGCCCGCAAAACGCCGGCTGGAAGGATACGGTGCTGGTGCGCCAGCGCGCCGAGCTTCTGGTGCGCTTCAAGCAGCCGGCGCCGAAGGAATCGCCCTTCATGCTCCACTGCCACATCCTGGAACATGAAGATAGCGGCATGATGGGCCAGTTTACTGTGAGTTGAGGAACCGAGCCCTCATACTTCTGGAAACAGCCGTGCTTTGCAGCCGGCGAGCGCGAAAGCCGCCCCGCTTTCCTTGCGTCGCCAGCTTCGTTATCGCCCTGCAAGACACAAAAACGGGAGAGGCGCGGTTGTTCCACGTCAGCGATATCCGGCCTTGCGCCGAAACCGTCGCCGGACTTCTCGCCCGGGAAGGCGCTGCGGCCGGGCGGCCGGTGGCGGTGGTGACGCGCTCGGCCAGGGCGCTGACGCTCGTCGCCCTGGCGGCGCCGCGCCTGCCGGCGCCCGTCTTTCCCATCGACCCGGCCCTGCCGGAAGCTGCCATTGAGGATTTGCTGGCGCAGGCCGGGACCGATTTTCTCGTCGGCGAACGCCCGCTCGCCGGCGCCCGCTTCCTTGCGAGCGAGGAGGTACTGGCGGCGCGGACGTCTCATGGCGCGGCGGGACCTCTCTGGCCCGACAGCGCGGAAATCGCGCTCATCCTCGCTACCAGCGGCAGCTCCGGACGGCCGAAGGCGGTGATGCTTTCCGGTGCCAATCTTCACGCCGCCGCGCGCGCCAGTGCCGCCGCGGCACCGCTTCGGGCTGGCGATATCTGGTTCGCCTGCCTGCCGCTCTTTCATATCGGCGGCTTCTCCATCCTGGTGCGCACGGTACTCGCCGGCGCCGAGGCGCTGGTGGCGGAGAGGTTCGAGGCCGGGGCGGTGCTGGCCGCGCTGCGCGAGCGCCAAGTCACGCATCTATCGCTGGTGCCGGCGATGCTCGCCAAGCTGCTGGCCACCGAGGAGAGCCCGGCGCCGGAAAGCCTGCGTCATCTTATCCTCGGAGGGGCGGCGCTCGCCCCAGAGCTTGCCAGGCGCGCCGCGGCGCGCGGCTGGCCGGTGCAACCGAGCTACGGGATGAGCGAGACCGCCTCGCAGCTTGCCACCCTTGCCGCCCTTCCCCCTGGCTGGCAGGCCGGCTTCGTCGGCCCGCCGCTCACCGGCGCCGAAGTGGCGCTCGACGGCGCGGGGCGGCTGAAAGTGCGCGGCGCGACGGTGATGGCCGGCTACGCCAATCCGGCGCTCGCGCCCGGGGATGGGCTAGAGGATGGCTGGTTCACCACTTCCGACCTTGCCGAGATCGACGATTGCGGCGCCATCACCGTCCTCGGCCGGGCCGACGAGGCGATCGTCACGGGCGGCAAGAAGGTGATGCCGCAGCCTGTGGAAGCGCTGCTCGCCACCCTTTCGGGGATCGCCGCGGCCGGAGTTGCCGGCCGACCCGATCCGATTTGGGGCGAGGTGGTGACGGCGGTCTATGCCGGCACGCTGGAGGAGCGCGCGGTTCTATCCTGGTGCCGTCAGAACGTTTCGGGCGCGATGCGCCCACGCGCGGCCTTGTGCGTTCCGGCCCTGCCGGTTCTTGCCAGCGGTAAGCCGGACCGCTCAGCCATCAAACGCCTCGCCGCCGGGAAGGATGTGGTGCGGGACGACGCCGATGCCGGCGGCGGCCGGCAAAGATAGGCACCCCTTCCTGATCGGCGGCGGCTGCGCCACGTCCTCGGCGAGCCAGGCAGAGGTCGCCAGGCCGTGCGTGGCGCAGGGCCGGCCCGGCAGGGCGGCAGCGAGATGCGCGGCGGCTGTGACGCCGAGAGCGGAATCGACGACGGAAGTTAGCACCGTCTCCACCCCCGCCGCCTTGGCCATCTGCGCCAGGCGCAGCGTGGCGGCGATGCCGCCGAGCCGCGCCGGCTTGGCGACAAGACGCTTCACGGCACGCGCCTCTAGCAAGGCCGAGGCGCCGAGGATTGGAAGGGATTCATCGGCGGCAATGGGAAACGGGGTCTTTGCCTGCAGGCGGGCGAGACCCTCCGGCGTCGGATCGGCAAGCGGCTCCTCCACGCCGTCGACGGAAAGGCCTTCCATATCGGCGAGCGCCTCCAGGAAGCGCCGCGCCTCCACCTCGCACCAGGCGCGGTTGGCGTCGAAGCGGAAGGCGAGCGCCGCGCCGGCTCGCGCCGCGACATCGCGCAGCGCTTCCAACTCCTCGGCGACGGGCGCGACGCCGACCTTGATCTTGGCCACCGCAAAGCCGCCCGCAGCGGCCCGCGCCGCCCGTTCAGGCGCCCCGGCATCGAGGCGGCCGAGGGCGGCATTCACCTTCACGGACGGGGCGGCGTCGGCGGAAAGATGGCGCGACAGAGGCAGGCCACGCGCCTTGGCGACAAGGTCGAGGAGCGCCGTCTCCAGGGCCCAGCGCGCTTCCGGCACGGCGATTGTCTCCAGCCCTTCCGCCAGGATCACGTCCGTCTCGCGGCCCGGCAAAGCGCGGGCCGCCGAGGCCAGAGCTGCGAACGCGGCCTCATGGCCGGCGGTGCTGGAGCTCGGCAGCGGCGCGCAATCGCCGTAGCCGGTCATGTCCTCCGCGCGGAGGATCAGAAGCATGCCGCGCCGCTCGGCGAGCGTCGCCCGTGCCGCCACCCAGGGCCGCACGAGCGGCAGGACGTAAGGGCGCAGCTTTGCCGCCGCGATACGCATAAAAAGCTCTAAGGCCGGCGTGGAAAGCGCGAGAAGTCAGGCGGTCGCTTCTGGTTGAAGGCGTTGCGGCCCTCCTGCCCCTCCTCGGTCATATAGAAGAGAGCCGTGGCGTTGCCGGCAAGCTCCTGGATGCCGGAAAGCCCGTCGGTCTCGGCGTTGAAGCCGGCTTTGAGGACGCGCAGCGCCGTCGGCGACAGGC
The DNA here is from genome assembly GCF_000688515.1 of Afifella pfennigii DSM 17143. GTDB lineage: Bacteria > Pseudomonadota > Alphaproteobacteria > Rhizobiales > Afifellaceae > Afifella > Afifella pfennigii. The sequence continues at coordinate 29,452 of NZ_JHZK01000016.1, forward strand.
GCAGCATCTGCCGGCACCAGGCCACCGTCTCCGCTTCCAGCCGTTCCAGCGGCACGACCGTGTTCACCATGCCCATATTCAGCGCCTCCTGCGCATCGTATTGACGGCACAGGAACCAGATTTCCTTCGCCTTCTTCAGGCCGACGGTGCGGGCCATCAGGCCGGCGCCGAGGCCGGCATCGAAGGAGCCGACGCGCGGCCCGGTCTGGCCGAAGCGAGCGTTGTCCGCGGCAATCGTGATGTCGCAAACGAGCTGCAGGACGTTGCCACCGCCGATGGCATAGCCGGCGACCATGGCCACCACCGGCATCGGCAGGGTGCGGATCATCCGCTGTAGATCGAGGGCGTTCAGATGGTTGACGCCCTTCTCGTCACGGTAGCCGCCATCCTCGCCGCGCACCTTCTGGTCGCCGCCGGAGCAAAAGGCCTTGTCGCCCGCCCCGCAAAGGATGACGACGCCGATTTCGGGGTCCAGCCGCGCCAGCTGCATGGCGTGCATGATCTCCTCCAGCGTCTCAGGGCGGAAGGCGTTGCGCACATGCGGGCGGTTGATGGTGATGCGGGCGATGCCCTCCGCCTTGTGGAAGAGAATGTCGGCGAAGTCCTCGCCCGGCACTTTCTGCCAGGCGACCGCATGGTCTGTCATGTTTGGCTTTCCTTTCTGGCGGCGTCAAAGAAGGCGCGGAAGCGGGCGAGGCTCCGGCCGCGATCGATGGCGAGGCGGACAAGGCTCGCGGATGGCTGCGACAGAGCGGCGATGAGCGCGGCGACGGCCGCCTCGTTGTCCGCGGCATCCTCCACCGCAAGCCCGAAGCCGCGGGCGACGGCAAGCTGATCGAAGGGGCGCGGCGTCAGCCAGCCGGCGTCAAATTCCGGCAGACCCGCCTGCGGCAGGTGGTCGAAGATGGCGCCGCCGCCATTGTCGAGAAGCAGGATGGCGAGCGGCAGGTCGCGCCCCAGCGCCAGAGCTCCGAGATCGTGCAGGAAGGCGAGATCGCCGACGATTGCAAGGCTCGGGCCGGAAGCGGCGGCGATGCCGAAGGCGGTGGAGAGGTTGCCGTCGATGCCGCTGAGGCCGCGATTGCCGAGAAGGCGAAGCGGCGTCGGCCCCGTGCCGGCGAGCCAGTCGGCGGCGCGAATGACAAGTGAGTTACCGAGAAAGACGGGCGTCTCCTCCGGCAGCGCTTGAAACAGGCGGCGAAGGACGGCGCCCTCGAAGGCTTGTGGTCCGGCACAGGCGGCCTCAGCTGCCTCCCCAGCCGCCCTGTCGAGGGCTCGCAACTCCTTCAGCCAGCCGGCGGGCGCCGGCGCGGCGCGCAGCGCCCGACAGAAATGCGCCTCGTCCGCCGTCACAAGATGGCTCGCGTTGCGACCCGGATCGGCAAGGCGCGGCGAGGCGCTAACGACGATCTGCGTGCATCCGCGCGCATTCTCCAGCCAAGTCTGCACTGCCTTGGAGACCGGCGCACCGCCAAAGCGCAGGATCCAGTCCGGCACCGGTGCGGCGCGCGCCACCTGATCGGGATGCCGGAGAAGGCGCGCCTCGTCGGAGCCAAATCGCAGGCCGGAGAGGATATCGGCGAAAACCGGGACATTCAGGCGGCGGGCGAGTTCGAGGACCGCCTGGCTTGCGGGTGGCGACAGCGGCCGGCTGCCGCAGACGATGGCGCCCCTACTGCCGGCGGCGAGAATGCCGGCCAGGCTTGCCAACGTCTCCTCGTTCGGCGCGCACGATCCGACAAGCCGGACCGGTGCACGGACGGCCGCCGGCTCCACGGCATCTGCAGGCACCAGCGGCTCGCGCAGCGGCAGGTTGATATGGACGGGGCCGGCGAGCGGCGCGCGGCTCGTCGCCACCGCCTCGGCGGCGAGGCCGGCAATCCAGGCGGAATCCGCCTCGGGTGGCGGAAGCTGCACGAATTTGCGCACATGAGCGCCAAACAACCCAATCTGGTTCATGGTCTGATTGGCGCCGCAATCCTGCAGTTCCGGCGGGCGGTCGGCAGAAAGGAGGATGAGCGGCATCTCCCCCATGTTGGCCTCCACGACGGCCGGCATCCAATTGGCGACGGCCGAACCGGAGGTGGCGACGAGGGCTACTGGATGGCCGGTCGACTTGGCGATGCCAAGGGCGAAGAAACCGGCGGAGCGCTCGTCCACGACCACGCGAACGACGAGGCCCTCCTGGCGCAGGGCGGCGAGCGTCAGAGGCGTGGAACGCGACCCCGGCGAGACGACGACATCGCGCACACCCGCTGCCGCCAGACCGGCGAACAGCGCAGCCGCCCAGCGAAAGGTCTCTTCCGCCGAACTCCTCATTGCGCCTCGAACAGGCCGAGCATGGTGGCGAGCTTCATTTCAGTCTCGGCCCATTCAGCTTCGGGCTGCGATTCGGCCATGATGCCGGCGCCGGCCCAGAGTGTGGCACGCGCCCCCTCCACATAGGCGCTGCGCAAGATGACGGCCGCCTCGCCGTCACCGTCGCGGTCAATCCAGCCGGCGATACCGGAATAGAGCCCATTGCGCCGCTCGCCAATCTCTTTCAGCCAGTTGAGCGCCGCCAAGCGCGGAAAGCCTGAAACGGCGGGCGTCGGATGCAGGCTCTCCACCGCATCGATGAGGCTGACGCCCTGGCGCAGCTTGCCAGTGAGCGGGGTCCAGAGATGCGTGACGTGGCAAAGCCGCAAAAGTTCCGGCTTCGCAGGTCGTTCCAGCCTCTCGCAAATCTCGGCAAGCGCTGTTGCGATGGCATCGACTACCACCTGATGTTCGCGCTGCTCCTTCGGCGAGGCGAGCAGCGCCGCCTCGGCTCGCTCGTCCTCGTCTTTCGCACCAGAACGGCGGGCCGTGCCGGCCAGTGCGTCGCTCAAGACGTCCTCGCCCTGCTTGACGAGAAGCCGCTCGGGGCTCGCAGCGACGACATGACCGGGCCCGTGCGGCAGGGCGAAAACGTTGGAGCCGGCGCCCGCTGCGGCCAGCCTATCGGCAAGATCGAGTGCGTGAAGAGGCGCGGAGAAGCCCAACTCAACCCGGCGGGCGAGAACCGCTTTCTGGAAGCGGCCCTCAGTGATGGCGCAAGTCGTTCGGTGCACCCGCTCGCACCACAACGCCTTATCGGGCTCGACCGTGCTGGCATCCAGAATAACCGCGTCTTTGTGCGGACGGCAGGAGAGCATGGAGGCCGCTGCCTCCAGCCAATCGCGGGCGATCGCTGCCGGATTGCGCCCGTCCAGATGTGCCGTGAGGACGGCGCTTTCCCGGCCAGCCTCGTGCCGCAGCAATACACGCGGCACATGGAAGGACATAACCGGCACTTCCTGAGCGGGCGGCAGAGCGAAGAAGGCAAGCGGCTTGGAAGCCGGCGAGCCGAGGATACGCCAGGGCGAGCTTTCACCGCACAAGTGGACCAGTTCCGCCCGTCCGCCCGCAAAGGCGGAGCCTTCGGCATAGAAGACCTTGTCACGTGAGGGTGTCATCCAACGGCAATCACCTCCGAGCGGGCCGCTTTGCGCCAGCGAACCGGGCGCAAGCTCAACGCTGAGGCTGACGACTTGCCCTGGGGCGCTTGCCCTCACCTCGTCGCCGGCAGCGGCGATGGCGCGCTCCAACGCCCCCAGGATTCCCGGTGCGTCGGCGTTCACGATAGCACCTTGCCGGTCACGCACGCGGCACAAGCGCGGGCGAAGAGAAGCGCCTGGCCGTACCTAGGTGCCAGATCCGGTCGAAACTGCAGACGCCTGCGATCGAGGCACGGGCAAATCATCGAAATCGCTCTCGGTCCGGCAACGACTTGCAGCATCACCCCCCGATCGCAACGCATCCCAGGCCAGTCCAAGCCACCATCTTGCACATTGGAACTGATGCCATCGATCATCGGCTATCGACAAGCGCCCCATGCACCACTTTGCGAGCAAAACGTCGCGCAATGCTAGACTGGATTCCCGATACAACCCGACAATGGCCGTGGAAGCGCATCCTGGCCGGCATCGCTCTTTTGGCGGCCTTTGCGATCACCTACCTGCTCCTGCACCGTCTCAGCGCCGTGCGCCACGTGACGGATACGGAAACACTCAAGGGGCTCCTTACCCATCTCGGCGTCGCCGGACCCATGCTGATCGTCGTCCTGATGGCGCTGGCGATCGTGATGAGCCCAATTCCGAGCGCACCAATCGCACTCGCTGCCGGGGCTGCTTACGGCCATTTCTGGGGAACGCTCTACGTCCTCATCGGGGCAGAGTTCGGGGCCCTTGTAGCGTTCGGAATCGCCCGCTTCATCGGCGGCCCGGCACTGCAGGACTGGCTTGCAAGGCAGGCCTCTACGAGCTTCCTGCGCCGGTTCCTACATTCTCAGAACGCGCTCATGGCGGCAATCGTCATCAGCCGCCTGATGCCGTTTCTGTCCTTCGACGTCATCAGCTACGCGGCCGGCGCTACACCAATCAAGCTCTGGCGGTTCGCCGCCGCCACGCTGCTTGGCATTTTGCCGGCGAGCTTCCTGCTCGCCCATTTCGGAGACGAGTTCGCCTCCGGCGATTTGCGGCGTGCTGCTCTGACCGTGCTGACGCTCGGCGCGCTTACCCTTCTGCCTTTCGCCTGGCGGGTCCTGCCGGCGCGAACGCGCAACGCCATCGCGCGGACGCTACGCCGCGACCGTTCGTAGGCACCTGTCGCGACGGAACGATAAGGTTAGTCGGATGGGCTCAGCCATCGCCCGAAAGTGACTCTGCAGCAACGGAATCGAAAGGGGCGGTCATTAGCCTGCGCCGGTAAATTTCGAATATCCGGTCGCTTTCTTGCCGGTGGGGTTCAGCCATGGATTGCAACGCGGTATCGCCGCGTGAAGCACAGTCGCAGGATGCAGTGCTGCTTCTCGGCAACTATCGTCCGACCATAACGCTCGTGCGAACGTTGAAGCAGCTCGGCTACCTCACAATGGTCGGCCTTGGCGGCGGCGAAGGCGAGGCGGAACGATCGCGCTTTGCCGACGAGGCGTGGGACCACCCGCCGCTGGAAGAGCAGGAGACCTTCATCGACGCCCTCCTCGGGCTTCTGGCGGAACGCCCCGACATCAAGGTGGTCCTGCCGGTGGCGGAAGGATTCGTGCGGCTTCTGGCCGACATCGCCGATCGCCTACCGGACGACCGTCTCTACGCCACGCCGACCGCACGGCATGTCAAGCTCTTGCTCGACAAGTTCGGCGCCTACGCCCTTGCCGAAGAGGCAGGAATCCCCGTGGCCCCCTTCGCGCAGGTCGACAGCTACGAAGAGCTTACCAGCGAAGCCGACCGTATCGGCTTTCCGCTCGTCATCCGGTCGCTCGTCTCCGCGCAGCGGCTCGGACAGAAGAAAGCCCTGACCGTGGACAGCGAAGATGGCCTCACCCGCGCCCTGCCGGCCTGGCCTGCCGGGCATCGCGGCCTCATCCTGCAGCGCCAGGTCCGCGGTCTTCGGCACAATGTTTACTTCGCGGCGCAGAAGGGAAGACTGGTGCGTCATCTGGAGACGTTGATCGAGCGCACCGACCATCCCGACGGCACCGGCCTTGCGGTCGAGGGCCGGAGTGTTGAGCCGGATGCGCGGCTGCTTACCCATACGAAGCGCCTTCTCGGGCTCCTGTCCTACACCGGCATCGGCTGCGCCCAGTTTCTCGTCGATCGCAAGCATGGCGAAGTCCATTTCCTGGAAATCAATCCGCGCGTCGCCGGCAATCACGCCATCGCCGAGGCCGCCGGGCTTCAGCTTGGCGAGCTGGCGATACGCCTAGCCGATCCGGCTACCGGAGAGATCGCACCCCGCTCCGGCCAGGCCGGCCTCCTCTATGCCTGGACTTATGGTGACATCAGAGGCCTTAAGGCGGCGCTCGCACAGGGCGATATTTCTGCCGGAGCTGCTATGCGCTGGGCCGCCCGCTTGGCATTCCTGGCAGTCACCGCCGATGTGCACATGACCTGGTCCTGGCGCGATCCGATGCCGACCCTCTGCCTTTTCGCCCGCCAGCTCGGATGGAAGGGAAGTGGCGGCGCCGCCAGCACGGCGATGGCCACCCAGCGAGGAACCGCCGGATGAGCTTCGCCCTCTTCGACCGATGCGAAATGCCCGCCGCGACCGAGCCACTGGGGGCCCCAATCGAGGCCGCTATCTTGCCGCGCCCATCGCCACAGACATGGAACCGGCTTATCGCCGACTACGAGGATGCCAGCTACGAGCAAAGCGCTTCCTGTGGTGAAGACTCCTGGGGAAGTCGGCGCCTCAGCCATCTCGTGCTGAGACGGCAGGGCATGACGCTCGCCGCCGCGCAAGTCGTCATCCTCAGGGTGGGGGGGCGGGGGCTCGCCTATGTGAAGTTCGGGCCGATGTGGCGCAGGCGCGACGAGCCTGCGGAGCCCGCCATCTACCGCCGGATGCTGGCGGCGCTGGTGGCGGAATATTGCGACCGCCAGGGCCATCTCCTCACCGTGCTGCCGCGCCCGCACGCCCAATACACCGAAGCGGAGACGCGGATGCTGGCGGAGGCGGGCTTTGCGGTACGCCGGAAGATGGTCGACCCGAACCGCTATCTCGTCGACGTCTCCCTCGGCGAAGACGAACTGCGCCAGAGCCTTGCCCAGAAATGGCGCTACAACCTGAAGAAAGCCGCCGCCAATCTTCAGACCCACCTTTGCGACGATGAGGAGGGCCGGGCAACCTTCCGGCGGCTGCACCAGGAGATGGTGGCGCGCAAGCGCCACGACGACCGCGACGCGCTGCATCTCGTTCCGCGCCTCATGGCCGAGATGCCGGAGGCGCTGGCGCCCCACACCGTGCTGACATGGCACGAGGGCCGCCCGGTCGCCGGCGCCGTCATCGCGGTCCTCGGCGACACCGCCTATTACGTCTTCGGCGCCAGCAGCGAAGAGGCCCTCGCCTTGAAGGCGGGCTATGCGCTGCATTGGTGGATCGCCGGCTGGCTGCGCGAACAGGGCGTCACATGGTACGACCTCGGCGGCGAGGCTTCCGATCCGGGGCTGAAGCAGTTCAAGAAGGGCATGGTGGGCAAGGGCGGCGCCATCGTCGCCATCGCCGAGCACGATCGCTGGACGAGGCTGGGCGGGCGCATCGCCTCCGATCTCGTCTTCCGGTTTCGCGAGATGCGCCGCCGTATCCGGCTCGGCGGCAAGGCCAACGTATGAAGGCGACGGCGAAAAACGCCGCCCCGCGCGGCCTCTTCGCCTCGGCCGGCCTGGTGGGCGCGCGCCTTGCAGGCGCCGCCATCGGGCTCTTCACCCAGCTTCTGCTCGCGCGCCTCTTGGCGCCCGAAGCGCTCGGCATCTTCTTCTTCGCCACCAGCCTTGCGGCCGTTCTCGGCATGGTCGCCGCCTTCGGCTATCCCTCGATCGCGGTGCGCTTCGTCTCGCGCTACCGGGTGCGCGGCGCCACCGACCTTGCCGGCAGCTTCGTGCGCCAGGCAAGGCGCGACGCCGGGCAAATATCGGCTCTGGTCGCGCTCCTCGTCCTTGGGGGCGCCTGGGCGCTACCGGGACTTTCCGGCGAGACGCGCTGGGCGGCATCCCTCGCCGCCCTGTCCATCCCGGCCATCGCCATCAGCCGCGTCAACGGGGGGCTCGCCAATGGCGCAAGGCGCTTCGGCCTCGCCTTCCTGCCGGAGCTTCTCATCCGGCCGGCCTTGTTCGTTCTCCTCATCGCCGGCGCGGCGGGTCTCGGCCTGCCGCTTTCGGCCGCAGTGGCGACGGCGCTTCTCAGCCTCGTCATCGTGCTTCTTGCGGCCGGCCAGGCGCTGAAGCTGCAACCGCTCCTGCCACACCAACGTCTCGCCCGCCCGCGCCGCCGCCTGACACGCAGTTGGCGCCGCCTCGCCTGGCCGCTTTCCATCGTCGCCCTCGTCACCTCCCTCTTCGCCGATCTCGATCTGGTGCTTCTCGGCCCCTTCCTGCCGGCGGAGGAACTGGCCGTCTTCGGCATCTGCCTGAAGCTCTCCTTCCTCGTCGGCTTCGTGGTGCAGGCCGTCCATCAGGTCGCCAGCCCGGATCTCGCCGACGCGCATGCCAGCCGCGACAGCGGGGCGACGGCGCGCGCGCTCAGGCGCTGCAACCTCCTGGCAACCGGCGCGGCCGCCGCCATCTTCCTCGCCACGCTGGCAGGCGGGGCGCAGGTCCTTCAGCTTTTCGGAGAGGCTTTCGTGGCCGGCTATCCGGCCCTCGTCCTCCTGGTGGGCGCGCAGGTGCTGCGCGCCGCCGCCGGGCCCGCCGTTCCCCTGATGACGCTGATCGGCGGCCAGGGCCGGGTGCTGCGCATCGCCCTGTTGCTGATCCTCACGCTCATTATCGGCAATGCCGCGCTCGCTCCGACCTTCGGCACCACCGGCGCGGCCTTAGCCGTCGTCGTCGCCTTCCTGGTATGGACCGGCGCGCTGGCGCTCGCCCTCCATCGCCGTAGCGGATTGCGGGCGGATGTCCTCGCCTCCTTGACAGCCTTCGCCGGCGCAGCAAGTGACCGCCGCAACCCCCTCGCAAAGGGCGCCTGACGTGCCGATACCCTCCATCTCCTCCCCTTCCCTCGCGGCCAATCCCTCGGTCTCGCTCGTCACCGATGTCGCGGGAGCGCGCGCCATGGCGCCGACATGGAAGGCGCTGGCGAGGGATTGCGACGGTCTTGCCTTCCAGGGTCCCGATTGGTGCCTCGCCTGGCTTGAGGCCATGGAAGCGGCCGGCGCCAGGGAGGATGTGCGCATCCTCGCCGTGCACCGAGCGGAACGACTGGTGGCGCTCTGGCCGCTGGCGGTGCGCCGGCTCGGGCCGATGCGCCTGGCGCACAGTCTCGGCGAGCCGCTGACGCAGTATAGCGGCATCCTCATCGACCGGGACGAACCGGTCGCGCAGGCGCTTGCGGCCGTGCGGCAGGAAATCCTGACCTGGGGCGACGTCGCCGCGCTGGAATTGAGGCGGGTGCGGGCGGATTCGCCGCTCCTGCAACTGCCGGGGCTCGACGCCGGCTCAGGATCGCGCGCCGACGGCGCTCCCTTCGTGAGGATCGGCGCGCCGGAGGCGCAGCGCAGCGGGCGCACGCGCAACAGCCTGAAGCGACGGGTGAAGCAGCTGGAGAAATCAGGGCCGGTGCGCTTTGAGCGTCTTCAAACCGCCGAGGCGCAGGTCCAGGCCGTCCGCGATGCGCTGGGCTTGAAGCTCGACTGGGTGGCGGAGCGCGGCCTTGCCAGCGTCGGCCTCACCCATCCGGCGGCGCGTGCCTGCCTGTTGAACCTCGCCGAGCGCGGCAAGCTCTTCATCCTGCGCCTTTCGGTCGGCGAGCGCCTCGCCGCGCTGGAAATCGGCCTTCTAGCGGCCGGCCGCTATTATTCCTTCCTGCAAAGCTACGCGCCGGACTTCGCCCGCAACGGACCCGGACGGCTCATCTTCTGGCACCTCGTGGAACATGGCGCGGAGCTCGGTATCGACATCCTCGACTTCCTGCCGCCGGCCTACGAGCACAAGCTGGAATGGGCGAGCGCAACCACCGATGTGCACGACTACATCCTTCCCGTCTCCTCCTCCGGCACGCTCGCCTCGCTCTATCTCGGACGCATCAAGCCGGGCCTGAAACAGGGTTTCGAGCGGCTTCCCGCCGGCGTGCGCCGGCAGATGGCGAAATACGTCGCGCCGCTAGCCTGAGGGGGGATCGGCGCCGGGCCGGACCGCTCAAGCCTCGCCCGGCAACGGATAGGCGGGCGGCGGCTCGGTGAGCGCGATGCCGGCGCGAACGACCTTGCGGGCAAGGTCGGGGCGGCTCAGCACCTCGTTGACGGTGCTCGCCTGGAAAAGGATGAGATCGGCGGCTCTTGCCTCACCGATCAAGCCATGGCCGGCGAAGCCGCAGATCGACGCCGGCACGGGGCCGATCATCGCCAGCGAAGCATCCTCCTCAGGGTAAAGGTGAAGGGCCGGCACGGCATGGCGGAAGGTGTCGAGAATGTCGCCGTCGCCATAGGGGTAGAAGGCGTCGCGGCAATTGTCGCCGGCAATGGCGATGGGAAGACCGGCGGCTTCGATCTCGTGGAGAAGGGTGACGCCGCGCCAGCGCGGCGTGCGGCCGGGAAGGCGCTCCTGGAGCATCAGATTGGCGGTCGGCAGGGTGACGAAGCGCAGCCCCGCCCGGCGCGCGAGTTCAAGAACGCTCTTCACCACCGCCTCCTCCTGCAGCGCCAGGCTGGAGCAATGGCCGCAGACGACGCGCCCGACATGGCCCGCCTCGATCGCCGCCTTGGCCACCAGCTCAAGGGCGCGGGCGCGCGGATCGGCCGTCTCGTCGACATGCAGATCGACATCAAGATCGTGCCGGCGCGCCAGCCGCATCAGCGCGGCGAGCGCCTTGCGCAGGCGGGCAAGCTCGTCCGGCGATCCCTCTACGGGAAATTCGGCGACGCCGCCAAGGCAGCCGCCGAGATCGGCGACACGCTCGGCAAGCTCCTCGCCTTCGGGCGTGGCGTAGGTCTCCACCGGCAGAAGAGCGACGCCCTGAAGCTCCACGCGACCCGCCCAGCGTGCGCGCATGTCGGCGAAGAGCGCCCAGTTCGCCTCGGCGATCTCGGCACGTGAATCGACATGGGTGCGGATGGCCGAGACGCCCCGCGCATGGGCGGCGCGGAGCGCAAAATCCATGCGCGCGGCGGTATCCTCGGGCGTGAAGAGGCCGCGCAGCCGCGCCATGGCGGCGCGCGCGCCCGCAAAAGTTCCGTCCGGATTGGGCGCCAGGGAGAGGCTGTGGGCGCGGTCGAGATGGGTGTGCATGTCGACGAGCGTCGGCCAGACCTGCCGGCCGGCGCAGTCAACGACCGCCAACCCGGCCTCGTCCGGCGCCTGCCCGGCCGGAAGCAGGCGCGCCACGCGCCCGTCCTCGATGAAGATATCGGCAAGGAGGCAGGCGCCGTCATCGGCGCCCAAGGCGCGCTCCAGGAAAAGGCGCGGGATGCGCGCCCGGCGAAGGACGAGGGAGCCCTTCTCGGGCCAGGGACCGGCAAAAGCGCTCACGTCGGCTCCGCTCCTCTCAGGGACTGCCCTTTTCTCTGGGCCCGCCCTCATCTCAGGCGCTGGCGCCGACCTCGTAGAGCTCCACCTTGGTGCCGTCCGGGTCGGCGATATAGACGGTAAGGCCGTAGGGCCCGTCATGCAGGTCCTGGAAGAAATCGACGCCCTCCGCCTTCAGCCGCTCGCGCAGGCCGCGCACGTCGTTGACCTCAAAGGCGATATGATCGACCTGGCGGTGACCGGCCTCGCGCCCGTCGACGAGGGCGATGCCCTGATGGAAGGCGGTGAAGGCGCGTCCGTCGGCCAGCGGCTTGGCCGGGCGGATATCGAAGCCGAGCTTGTCGACGTAAAAGCGCACCGAGCGCTCCATGTCCTCCACCAGCAGGAGCATATGGCCGTATCGGAGCGTGCGCGGCCGGCTCTTCTCCTCCAGCCAGGCGAGCGCCTCGGCGGAATCGGCGAGGGTGCCGAAATACTGCGTCCACACCCGCTGCGCCGTCGCCTCCCAATCGGCGTTGACGCCGGAGATGCAGTCGGAGAGGGCCACGACGTCGAAATCGCGCAGATAGGCCTCGCGGATGGAGGTCTCCACGCAGGCATTCGTCGTCGCGCCGGTGACGAAGAGGGTGCGGGTGCCGAGCATCTTCAGAAGCATCTCAAGGCGCGTCTCGTGAAAGGCGCCGAAGCGGTGCTTGGTGACGACCCAGGTCGGGTTCTTCTCCGCGAAGGGTTTCAATTCGTCGACGATCTCCGCGTCCCAGCTTCCCTCGATGGCGGAGATGCGCTTGCGCTTCTGGGTATGGGAGGCGAGCTTCTTCTTCGCCCGGCTGGCATCGACCTCAAGATGCACCTGTTTGGTCCAGATGACCGGAAGCCCGGCCTCCTGGAAGCGCGGGATAAGCGTCTTCAGCGGCGGCACGATGGAGGCGAGCCGGTCGGTGTCGACGCCGGAGACGCCGAGCGTGCCCTGCTCGTGGATGAAGGCGTTCTGCAGGTCGATGACGAGAAGCGCGGCGCTGCGCGGGTCGATGGGGTCAAGCGACATATCGGTTCAGTCTTTCTGGTCGGAGCCGAGCACGCCGGCGCGCCCCCAGCTATCCTTGGGCACGTCGTGGATGACGACGTGGAGATGGTCGGGCTTGCAGTCGCAATGGGTGACCATGGCGTCGGTGATGGCGCGCACCAGGTTGCGCTTCTGGTCGGTGGTGCGGCCTTCCCACATCTCGACGACGACGAACGGCATTACTCTGTCCTCCCTCTTGGCCCGGCCCAGCGCGCGGCGCTGGGCGCAAAGCCGGTGACGAAATCGTTGCCCGCTTTGTCCTCGCCGCTGACGAGCCAGAGCGGGCGGGCGGTGTAGTCGATAAGAAGCTGCTCCTGCATGCCGAGGCGGTTGGGCGCGAAGCCCGGCTCGCGGCGAAAGCGCGAGGTCGCGGCCATGTAGCGGATGACGTAGAGAGGGCCGGCGGCGCCGGCGAGCTTCGCCTTCGCGGCCTCATCCACGGGCACCGCGAAGACATGCGGCGGCGCGCCGGGCTCGCCCAGGCGCAGCACCGCCACCGCGCCTTGCAGCGGGTCGGCGGGCCAATAGCGTCCCTCGCGACCTTCGGCGAGGAAGGCGCGGTAATCCTCCGCGCCGCGGTAGACCTGGCTGTCCCAGAGGATGACATCAGGCCCGATCACGGCGACGACGCGCTCCACCAGCGCCTCCGCCTCGCAGAGCTCCAGAAGATGCCAGGCATCGAGGAGGTCGGTGGCGAAGCCCCAGGGGTTATGGACGCCGCAAAGACGCTCCGCCCGCAGGCCCGGATGGCTGGCGAACATCTTCCTCACCATGCGTCCCGCCTCGCGGGCGAGCATGTCGAAGGAGGGTTTGGGCGCCTTCATCAGCATGGGTCGTCTTCGCGGGGGAGCTTCATGCCGGCAGCGTGACGCAGCGGCCGCGGCCGTAATCCTCGCTGACGGCGCCGTTCTCGTAGACGATTTCGCCGCGCGCCACGGTCAGCACCGGCCAGCCCTTCAGCTTCCAGCCCTCGTAGATGCAGGTGCCCTTGCCCGTGTGCTCCACGGTGCGCTCCTCGTTAAGGTCGACGAGGACGAGGTCGGCGTCGGAGCCGGCCTGCATGGCGCCCTTTTTCGGCCACAGGCCGAAGCGGCGGGCCGGATGATAGGAATTGAGCTGAACCAGGCGCGACAGGGAGATGCCGCGCTGATGGACGCCGAAATGCAGCATCAGCGGCAGCTCCCAGGGGAAGGAGACGACGCCCGGCAATTCGTTCCACAGATCCTCGCCCTTCTTGGGGAAGAAGGGCACATGGTCGGTGCCGAGGCTATAGACGGTGCCGTTCTTGATGCCGCGCCACAGCCCCTCCAATTCGCTGCGATCGCGCAAGGGCGGGGAGATCTTGGCGCGCATGTCGAGATCCTCGTCGTAGCAGGTGCGCGTCAGGTAATGCGGGCAGGTCTCCACGGTGACGTCCATGCCGTGCGAGCGCGCCTCGGCGGCCAGCACCGGGCCCATGCCGACGGAGGTGTGGACCAGATGCAGCGGGCAGCCGGTCTTCTCGGCGAGGAAGATCATCCGGCGGATGGTCTCCACCTCGCAGAAGGCGGGGCGCGATTCGGTGTAGGCGCCGAGATCCTGGCGGCCGGTGCGCTTCATCTCGTTCTTGATCCAGCTGGCGATCTGGGTGTTCTCGCAATGCACGTTGATGACGCCGCCGGGGATGCCGGCGATGATGCGCATGGCGGCGTAGACCCAGCCGTCGGTCGCCGGGACGATGCCGATGGGATTGTCGGGCTCGTAGCCGAAATAGCACTTGAAGGATTTGACGCCGGTCTTGGCCACGATCTCAGGGATCTCGGCGATGTGCTCCTCGCGCTGGATGCCGAAATGGAAGCCGAAATCGATGACGGCGTTCTCCTCGCCGAGGCCTTTGCGCTCGGCGTAGAAGGGCAGGTAGGATTCCTTCAGGTTGCGGATGTAGAGAAGGACGGTGGTGACGCCGCCGGAGGCGGCCGCGGCGGTCTCCGTCTGCATATCCTCCGGATAGGGGTACTTCACGCCCAGATGGCAGTGCGGGTCGATGATGCCGGGCATCAGAACGCGGCCCTCAGCGTCGATCTCGCGCGTCGCCTCAGGCAGGGCCTCGTCGCTGCCGATGGTGACGATGACGCCGCCACGTACGGCAACGCCGCCATGGAACTCGCCGTCATGGTCGACGACGCGGGCGTTGCGGATAACCAGATCTGCCTTCAACTTCTCTCTCCGAAAGCCGCTTCAATCCGTTCGGCAATGCCGCCCCACTGGCTGCGCCCGACCGTCACCGGGGCGCGGCTGCCGAGGCCGCGCGCCCAGACGAATTTATGGCCGAGCTCGGCGGCCGCCTCGCGGTCGATGCCGCCGGGAGGGGCGGCGAGATCGACGAGAAGGGCGCCCTTTTGCATGCGCTGAAGCACGTCGCGGGTGACAATCTGCGCCGGGACGCTGGAAATCAGCATGTCCATCGCGCCGGCCACCTCGGCGAGGCCGGCAAGCTCGTGCGGCTCGGCGCCGGCGGCATAGGCGGCGGCGCGCTGCACGGGATTGCGGGCGGCGACATGCACATGCGCGCCGAGCGCAATCAAAGCGCGCGTCACCAGGGTACCGATCACCCCCTGGCCGACGCAGCAGATGCGCGCCTTGTGGATGGTGATGTCGGTATTCTCGATGATGACCTTGAGCATGCCCTCCACGATGGCCGGGCCGCGCAGAAGCATCAGCGCGTCGTCCCATTCGTATTCGTGGATGGAAATGCCGAGCGCCTCGCAATGGCCCTTCAGATTGGCGTCGGCCCAGCCGAGGATGATGTGGCCGGGCCTGCGCATCCTCGCCAGGCCCTCGCGGGTCGGGACGATGCGCTCCTCAAAGGCCGGCGCAAAGAGCGCCCCGTCCGGGGCGATGCCGGGGATGGGAAAGAGCGCCACATCGGCGCCGTCCACCGCCTCCTCAAACGAGGCGGCGCGCGCAACGCCCTCAATGCCGCCCTCAGGCCATTCGAAACCGTAGGCGCGCACCTCGGCCCCGGTCGCGGCGGCGCAGCGCGCAATCTCCTGCTCGCGCCTGTCGCCGGCGACGACGGCGATCACCCGTTCCTTCCAGTTCATAATCCCCTCACGCGCTCCATCAGCTCCTCCCGGCTCAGTCCTTCAATCCCCATGGCGGCGGCGGTGCGCCCGCCCTCGCGGTAATTCGCGCCGACGGCCGCCTCGCCGAGATCAAAGAGCGCCCGCGCCATCGGCACCGCAACG
Source organism: Afifella pfennigii DSM 17143 (assembly GCF_000688515.1). Taxonomy (GTDB): domain Bacteria; phylum Pseudomonadota; class Alphaproteobacteria; order Rhizobiales; family Afifellaceae; genus Afifella; species Afifella pfennigii. Next base: position 44,757 of record NZ_JHZK01000016.1, read on the forward strand.
CCGGCAATGCCGGCGAGCTCCAGAAAAGGCAGAAGGCCGTGGCCGAAATCCTCTCGGTAGTAGCGATGCTGAAGCGTGTCCGGCGCCTTGATCTTGCGGTTGGCCTCGCCCCCGGAGATGGCGGCGACGACATCGCCCGGGTCGGCATCCGCCTCCACCGTGCCGATGCGGCGCATCTCCTCCACGATGCCGGGAAGCTCGTGACCGAAGGCGCGGGCAACGCCGCGGCGCTCCTCGTCGAGACGGGAAAGCACGCGGCCAACGCCCGGCGTCATCGCCTCGCCATAGAAGGTGAAGTCGCCGCCGGTCGCCTCCACCCAGGCCGCGGCGAGGACGGCGCCGGGGGGATGCAGGACGAGATTGGCGTTGCAAAGGCTGGAGGCGAGCACGTCGGCGACGGGGCTGGCGCCCGGAAAAAGGGCGCAGCCGGCCTCAAGGGCGCTCTCGCCGCCGGGCAGGCAGGCGGCGCGCACCGATTTCGCCCGGCCGGTCACCGTGACAACGTCCGGCGCGTATTTGCGGGCGACATAGGTGAGGGTGGAGAATTCGGCTATCGGCGGCAGATCGGCCCTGACGCCGCGCCAGGCGGAGGCGAATTCCAGGGCGCCACCGGTATGGCCGGGATTGAGGACGACCGGCGCTTCGGCGGGCCAGCCGGCCTTGGCCAGATGCGCGGCGACGGCGCCGTGCGAATGGGTGGGAAGCATGACGACGGCCACTTCGGCGCCGGCGATCGCCTCGCCCATATCGCTGGTGACCCGCGACGGCCTGGCGAGGCCCTCGCCGAGGACGCCCTCGTAACCGATGCCGCCGCGCTCCAGGATCGGCGCGATGGTTTCGGGCGAGCGGCTCCACAGGGCGAGGCTATGGCCGGCCGCCGTCAGCTCGGCGACGGCCGCGGCGCCGCCGGCGCCGCCTCCAATGACGGTGACTTTCATCTTGGCTCCGCGCTCACGCCTTGAGGATGCCCTTGGCCTCGAAGATTTCGCGGACCTGGCGGACGTAGCGCGCAAAATTCGGGTTCTCGTGGATATCGGATTGCTGACGCGGGCGCGGCATATCGATGGTCAGGTCGAGATCGATCCGACCGGGTCGCGGCGACATGACCAGAAGCCGATCGGCGAGAAAGACCGCCTCGTCGATGTCGTGGGTGATGAACAGGACGGTGTTGCCGACCCGCATCCACATGCGCTGCACGTCATGGATCATCTGCTCGCGCGTCAGCGCGTCGAGGGCGCCGAAGGGCTCGTCCATGAGAAGCAGGCCCGGCTCCTGGATGAGCGCCCGGCAGATCGCCACGCGCTGGCGCATGCCGCCGGAGAGCTCGCTCGGATACTTCTCCTCAAAGCCGGCAAGCCCCACCTGCTCCAGAAGCTCCAGAGCGTGCTTTTCGTAATCGGCGCGGCGCAGCTTCTTGATCTCGACCGGCAAGAGGATGTTGTCGAGGACGGTGCGCCAATAGAGCAAGAGGTCGGACTGGAAGACGACACCGACCTTGGGATGGGCGGACTTCACCTCCGCGCCATCGATCACCGTGCGGCCCGTGGTCGGCGCAATGAGGCCGGCAAGCAGCGACAAAAGCGTGCTCTTGCCGCAGCCGCTCGGCCCGACGCAGCACACGAAGCTGCCGGGCGCGATATCGAGCGAGATGCGCTCCAGGGCGACGATATCCTCGCCCTGGCGCGACTGATAGATCTTGGAGACATCCTGCAGACGCACGGCGGCGCCCTTGGGGTCGGCGGAGGAAGCGGCAATCTCCGCCGTCTGAACGCCGTCGCTCATCCAGGTTCCGGCGGCCGGAACGCTCATCGTACCCGTGCTCATTTGGCGCTTTCCCGATGGAAGGTCACCTTCTTCTCCACGAAGGTGAGGATGAAGTAGAGCATGACGCCGAGGCCGGAGATCATCACCACCGTGGCGAAATTGAGCGTCGTATCGAACTGCGAATTGGCGAGAAGCTGCAGGTAGCCAAGCCCCTGTTCGGCGGCGACGTATTCGCCGATGACGGCGCCGATGACGGAAAGCGAGATCGCCACCTTGAAGCCGCCGAAGATGTTGGGCAGCGCCGCCGGCAGACGGATCTTGGTGAAGGTCTGCCATTCGCTGGCGCCCATGGAGCGGACCAGGTTGACGAGGCCCTTGTCCAGAGATTGCAGGCCGACCACCGTCGCCACCACGATGGGGAAGAAGGCGATGAGGAAGGCGAGCGTGATCTTCGGCGCCCAGCCATAGCCGAGATAAAGGACGAGGATCGGCGCCAGCGCCACCTTGGGGATGGTCTGCAGGGCGATGAGCAGCGGATAGACGGCCCGTTCCACCGGCCGCCAGTAGAAGATGGCGAGCGCCGTGGGCACGCCGATGACGGCGGCGGAGCCGAAGCCCGCCAGAACCTCAAACAGTGTCACATAGGCATTGGAGATCAAGAGCGGGAAGTCGGTAACGATGCGCGAGGCGATCGCCCAGGGCGTCGGCAGCACGAACTCCGAAATGCCGGAAAGGGGGACGGAGACCTGCCAGACAAGCAGGATGAAGGCCGCGAGGATCAGCGCCGAGAAGCGCTCCAGGAGCGGTTCACCCCTCGGCTTCTTGACCTGTCGCTTTTTCTCGGTTCCAGGCGAGACCGCCACGGTTGCTTCCTGACTCATCTGGCTCACCGCCTCCCCTCCTATCGGCTACTGCTGCAGAAGGCTGTTGCTGTAGAAGGCATCGACGGACTTGGCCTCGCCGAAACCCTCCTGCGATTCCAGGAGATCGAGGGCGGCCCTGATCTCGCTTTCCTCGATCCAGCCGACCGGCTTGGCATCGTAGCTGGGAACCGCATCGACGGTCGCCTTGACCTGCTTTTCGATGATGTCGAGATCGGGCCCGCCCGGCCAGGCTTCCTTCATCACCTCGGCGGCCTTCGCCGGATCGGCCTTGGCCTGTTTGACGGCCTCGCCGACGGCAGCAAGGAAGCTGGAAAGCACCTGCGGCCGCTCCTCAAGCAGCTTGTCGCTGGTGACGACGGCCATGCCGGGCGCGGCGAGGCCGTGCTTGCCGAGATCGAGGATCGGATAATCCTCGCCCGTCTGCTTCTCCAGGATCGGCAGATCGTTGGACAGATAGGCGCTGACGACATCGACCTGCCCTTGCAGGAATTGCGGCACGCGCGACTGCGAATCCATCATCACCGTGTTGATCTTGGAGCAGTCGACATCGTTGATGACGCAGAAAGGCTCCAGAAACGAGGTGCCCGTCTCGCCGACGGAGGTGGCGAGCGTCTTGCCTTCCAGATCCTTCGGCTCGGTAACCGGGTTGTCGGGATGGGAGATCATCACCACCGGCGTGCGCGGATGATAAAGCGCCACCAGCTTGACCGGCATGCCCTTCTGGATGGCAGAGATGGCGAACATGCCGGGCATGACGACGATATCCTCCTGGCCCTGCAGGAGCGCGCCGAGCGCGGCCTGCGAGCCGGCACCCTCGCCAAGCGTGACGTTCAGCCCCGCCTCCTCGAAGGCGCCGCTCGACTTGGCCAGGAAGAACGGCGCGTATTCGCCCTTGAGCTTCCAGCTGAAGCGGACATCGACATCCTCGGCCGCGAACGCGGAGCCCGCGCCGAAGGCCATGGCCGCGGCGAAGGCGGCAGCGAAGGTGCGCCTCCCAAATCCCACACTTTTCCCAGATAACATCCAGCTTCCCTCCTGTGACTGGCTTCGGCCGCCGCAAGACGCGGGCGAAGCGGTGATGGCGGCTCCGGCGCGTATCGGCAGGCCAGAGGCCACGCTGCGGCGTTGCACCCGGCGGGTGGTCCGCAATCTTTATTCTTGATCACAGAGTGTGATCTCACTATCGTGATTGTCAAGCTTTCTCGGCAGGGAACGGAAAGATAATTTCGTCACATCTGCCAGCCCGCAAAGCGGCCGCATGTTGACCGGGGCGGTTGTGCGGCGACATCATCGGCACGTCGGACGTGTATCCGGAGCAGATACAGCTAGAGTATGCAGCGAAGAAACGAAGCGGGGAGAGACTTCAGCGTGAGCGAGAGGGCGAAAGAAGACGCGCCGCGCGATGCCGCCACACCGCAGAAGGGAGGCGCCAAGGGCGCAGACAAGAGCGAAGCCAGGCGCAATCGCGGCGAGGTTCACAGCCAGGTGCTGAAGACCTTGCGGCACGGGCTGATGGTCGGCGCCTTCGTGCCGGGCCAGGTGATGAGCCTGCGCAAGCTCGCCGCGCAGCTCGGCACCAGCCCGATGCCGGTGCGCGATGCGCTATCGCATCTGGTTGCCGCCAACGTTCTGGAGGCGCCGCCGAACAAATCGGTGCGCGTGCCGCGGCGCAATGCCGAATGGCTGAAGGAAATCACCGAAGTCCGCGTCCTGTGCGAGGGCATGGCCACCAAGGCCGCCTGCGCCCATGCCACGCCCAAGCTCATCGAGGAGCTGAGCGCCATCAATTGCGACCTTCTGCGCGCCATCGCCAAGCGCGACATCCTCGGCTGCCTGCAATTCAATCAAAAATTCCATTTCACGCTCTACGCGGCCGCGCAGTCGCAGGTGCTGCTGCCGCTGATTGAGGATCTGTGGCTGCAATGCGGGCCGACGATGTATTTCTCGCTCTTGGCGCCGGGCATGCCCTGGGACGCCTCGGCGCATGCGGAGCTTCTTGAGGCGCTGCATCTCAACGACGCCGCCATGGCCCAGCGCGCCATGACCAAGGACATCCGCACCACCGCACGCAACGTGTTGAAACTGCACAAGGGCAACGGCAGCGAGGGCCCTTCCCTCCACCAGGGGGAGCTGCATATCGAGCTTCCGCCGGCCATCGGCCCGACCTTCATCAGCTAGCCGGAACCTCGATCGGCTAGCCAAGACCTTCAGCAACCAGAAAGAGAATGAATGAGCGCCATCAACGACCGCCTGGCATCGCTCGGCATCACCCTTCCCGCCCTGTCGACGCCCTCGGCGAACTACATCCCCGTCGCGCGCACCGGCAACCTTCTCTACGTTTCCGGCCAGGTGCCGGTGGAGAACGGCACGGTCAAATATACCGGCAAGCTCGGGGCGGACGTCTCGGTGGAGGACGGACAGGCGGCGGCGCGGCTTTGCGCCATCAACATCATCGCGCATCTCAGCGCCGCGCTTGACGGCGATCTGGGCAAGGTGGCGCGCTGCGTGCGCCTCGGCGGCTTCGTCAACGCCACGCCCGATTTCCCCGATCCGCCGAAGGTCATCAACGGCGCCTCCGACCTCATCGTGGAGGTGTTCGGCGAGGCCGGGCGGCATGCCCGCGCCGCCGTCGGCTGCGCCACGCTGCCGCGCAACGTGGCGGTGGAGGTGGACGCCATCTTCGAGGTGGTGGACGGGGCCTGAACGGCGGGGCGGGCGAGGCCGCAAAGATGATCGAGGCGCATATCCTCACCGGCTTTCTGGGCAGCGGCAAGACGACGCTGCTGCGCCATCTCCTCGCCCGCCCGGAGCTTGCCGATACGGCCGTCGTCATCAACGAATTCGGCGAGGTGGGGCTCGACCATTTCCTGGTGCGCGAGGTCGCCGAGGACGCGGTGCTTTTGCAATCGGGCTGCCTGTGCTGCACGGTGCGCGACGATCTCGTCTCCACGCTGGCGCGCATGCAGGCGCTGGCGGAGGCCGGCGAGGCGCCGCGCTTTTCGCGCGCCGTCATCGAGACGACGGGCCTTGCCGATCCGGCCCCGGTGGCGGCGGCCATTCTCAGCGATCGGCGCCTCAGCGCCGCCTACCGGCTGGGGCGCATCGTTACCGCCATCGACGCCACCTGCGGGCTTGCCACGCTGCAGCGCCACGACACGGCCGTGCAGCAGGCCGCGCTCGCCGACACGCTCGTCGTCACCAAGGCGGATCTCGCCGAGGAAGACGGGCTCGCCCTCCTCAAGCGGCGGCTTTCTGAGATCAATCCGGACGCAGAGAGGCTTCTTTCCAGCCGCGAGGAACCGCCCTCGCCGGCATCGCTGCTGAAGCCGCCGGCGAAGGCGAGCGCGGGCCGCAGCGCTGCGGCCGCGGCAGGCGCAGATGCCGCCGGGGCGCGGCACGGCCATGGCGGCGCGAGCAGCTTTCCCGTCGCCTTCAAGGCGCCCGTCGCCCGGGCCGATTTCGTGGAATGGCTGGAGCTGCTCCTGGCGGCGCGCGGCGACGACATCTTGCGCGTCAAGGGGCTTCTGGCCGTGAAGGACGAGCCGCGCCCGCTGGTGGTGCAGGGCGTGCAGCATGTCGTCTATCCGTTGGAAGCGCTCGCCGCATGGCCGCCGGGCGCCGCCTCGCAGCTCGTCTTCATCACCCGCGGCATTCCGCACAGCGCCGTCGCGCGATCGCTTGAGGACTTTTTGAAGGTGGAGGTGGCGTGAGGCGGCGGGCCGCCCGCCCGCCGGTTTCTGCGTCGCCGCCCCCCAGTTGCCGACCCCTCAGTCGCCGACCCCTCAGTTGCCGCTGTCGTAGAGCGTCGTCGTCGTCGGCACGTCCTCCTGGTGCAGGCCGGCGCGCACCACCGCGGCGGCGGCGAGCTGGCGCGCCTTGAAGCGGAGCTGGCGCTCGTCAAGGCTCTGCACCTTGCCGCCGGCATAGAGCGGCACGCCGTTCACCCAGGTCTCGGCGATGGTGGCGCTGGAGGCGGAATAGACCAGCGCCTGCAAGGGATCGTGGAAGGGCGTCCATTCGATGTGGTCGAGGTCGAAGAGAATGAAGTCGGCCTTCTTGCCGACCTCCAGCGAGCCGATCTCGTCGTCCCACATCAGCGCCTTGGCGCCGTCGATGGTGGCGGCACGCAGCGCCTCGCGGGCGCCGAAGATACTCGGCTGAAGGCGCGCATCCTTGAACATGCCGGCGACCAGGAACATCTGCCGCATCAAGTTGAGATTGCCGGCGGCCGACACCCCGTCGGTGCCGAGGCCGACGGTGACGCCGGCCTTCACCATCTCCGGATACTTGCCGATGGCGGTGGCGCCCTTGCCGAGCTTGTAGGAGGAGGAGGGGCAGAAGGCGACCTTGGTGCGGTGCTCGGCCATCAGGTCGATCTCCTCGTCCTTGACCGCCGCGCCATGGGCGATGACGAGGTTCTCGCCGAGACCGCCGGAGCGGGCGATGCGGGTGATCGGCCAGCAGCCGTGCTTTTCCTCGCAGACCTTGGCCTCCTCGATGGAGGTGGCCAGATGGTAGGTGGTGCCGACGCCGAGCTTTTCGGCCAGGGCGCGCGCGCCGACATGCAGCTCCAGCGTGCACGGCTCCTTGCCCTCGATATTGACCCAGCAGCGGGCGCGGCCGTCGAGCGCGCCGTGGTATTTCTCCACGCAGGCCTGAAGCTCCTTCAGCGCGGCCTTGGCGTCGGGGAAGAAATGGTGCCGCACCATCTCATCCGTCCAGCCGCGCGGCAGCTCGGCCGGCGGGTTGTCGGCGGCGTGGCGGCCGGTGATGCCGCGCATGCCGGTCTCTTGCATGGCACGGATGGTGATGCCCGGATCGTATTGCGAGCCCATGTCGAGGAAGCAGGTCGTGCCGGCGCGCAGCATCTCGGTGATGCCCAAAAGCGCGCCCCAATATTCGTCCTCCTCGGTGATGAAGGCGTAGAAGGGCTTGGCCCAGTGAAACACCCAGGCGCGGGTGTTGAGGTTATCGGGAAAGACGGCGCGCGACAGGGTTTCCGACAGGTGCACATGGCTGTCGACGAAGCCCGGACAGATGCCGCGCGCGGTGCCGTCCATGACGAGGTCGAAATCGGCGCCCTCGTAGCGGGCGGCGATATCGGCGGCGGGGCCGATATCGGCGATGCGGTCGTCCTCCAGGACGATGCTGGCGCCGCGCAGGATGTCGTCCCTGGCGTTGACCAGGAAGGCGACGTCGAGATTTTCGATCAGCGTACGCATGAAGGCTCCTCAGCTCACCAGGACGAGCTTGTCGGTATCGGTGTGGTCGGACAGAAGCTCGCAGCCATCGGCGGTGACCAGAAGCATGTCCTTGTTCTGCATGCCGTAGCCGTAGCCGGTCTGGTAGCAGAGCGGCTCAAAGCCGAGCACCATGCCCTCCTCGATCATCGCGTCCTCGCCTGGGCGGCCGAGGATCGGCGTCTCGCCCAGATAGGGGTCCTCGTGCAGATGCAGGCCGATGCCGTGGCCGACGAAGGAGATGGCCGGCAGCCCCTTCTCCTTAAGCTTGGCGATGAAGGCGTCGTAGATGGCGCGGCAGCTCGCCCCCGGCTTCACCATCTCCATGATCCGGTACTTGCAATCGACGAGATGCTGCCAGATCTCCTCCGCCATCTCAGGCGCGCGCTCCACCACGGCGGTGCGGCACACACCGGCCTGGTAGCCGCCAGCAACGGCGAAAATCTCCACGCGGCAGACATCGCCGGCGGCAAGGCGGCGGGCCGAGGGCCCGACATTGGGCAATTGGCTGCGCTCGCCGGTCGCCACGATGAGAAGCTTGAAATGCTCGGCGCCAAGCTCGTAGACGCCGCGTGTCAGATGCCCGGCGATATCCATCTCGCTGTCGCCCGCCTTGACCGCGGCATAGGCCTTGGCGATGGCTTCGTCGGCGATGCGCGACAGGTTGCGAAGCAGGTCCTGCTCCTGCGGTATCTTGATCTGACGCAGGCGATTGAGGATCTGCTCGGCCGGGGCGAAATCCGCCTGCGGCAGGGCTTTCTGGAGGCGGGCGAAATCGCCGGCAGGCAGATAGTCCATCTCCATGCCGAGACGCGCCCGCTCAAGCCCCAGCTCGCGCAGCTGGTCGGCGAGGATCGCCATCGGATCGTCGCTGAACTCGCGCCAGATGCGGAAGGGAACCTCCTCGCCCGCCGCGCGGCGGATGGTGCTCGCCTCCATATCGACGCCGAACAGCGCCAGCTTCCCATCCGCCGTCAGGATCGCCATGGCGTGGCGATGGCGGATGAGCGATTGGGAGGGCACGACGAAGCCCGTCAGATAGGCGAAATTCTCCGGCGAGGAGGAGACGATGGCGTCAAGGCCATGCTCCTTCATCGCCTTGGCCTGCCGCTCAACGATCGCCTGGCGCATCCCTATTTCCTTTCACCTGCCGGCCGCAGCGGCATCGTTCAGTCCTTGACCCGATAAGCTTCGATCTTGGCCTCATCGACCTCGATGCCCATGCCGGGACCGTCCGGCACGAGAATGGCGCCGTCGACGAGCCGCATCGGCTCGGCGAGGAGGTCGTCCTTGTAGTAGATGCCGCCGATCTGGCCGTTCAGAGCCTCGGCGGGCGTGGAGACGGGCACGACGCAGGAGAGCGTGACGGGCGGCGCGGCAGCGGCGAGCTGGATATTCGCCAGATTGCCGACGCCCAGCTCCACCGAGCCGTTGACGTTGCACAAAATGCCGGCGGCACGGCAGACGGCCGCCTTCTCCATCGCCTTGTAAAGGCCGCCCGGCTTGGTGGTGTAGATGGAGACGATCTGCGCCGCCTTCTGCTCGATAATCTGCACCACGTCATGGGCGTTCCAGGCGGATTCGTCGGCCATGACCGGCGCGTCGATGGCGCGCGCGACGGCGGCGATGCGCTCAATGCCCATGCAGGGCTGCTCGAAGTACTTGATGCCGAAGCGCTCGATCTTGCGATACGTCTGGATCGCCTCGCCCGGCGAGGCATAGCCCTCATTGGCGTCGACGCACAGCTCCACATCCTCGCCGACGGCGGCGCGCACGCGCGAGACCACCTCCACGTCGCGGGCCGGATCGACGCCGACCTTGATCTTGATCGTCCTGATGCCCTCCGAGGCGACCTTCGCCGCCTCGCGCTCGGCATCCTCCACCGAGACGAGGCCGATGGAATGGGTGACGGGGACCCGCTCGCGCACGCGCCCGCCAAGCAGAGTGTGGACGGGGACGTCGAGCCAGCGGCCGGTCAGATCGTAATAGGCGAATTCCACCGCCGCCTTGGCGTAGGGATAGCCCTTGACGATGGCGTCCATGCGCTGATGCAGACCGGCGGCGTTGCCGAGCTCCAGGCCGGCGATCACCGGGGCGAGATAATTCTCAATGACGGCGCGGGCAATCAGCGCGGATTCGCCGAAGTAACGGCCGAACTCGCCGCCCCAATCCTTCAGCGCCGGCGCCTCGCCCCAGCCGACGCGGCCCTCGTCGTCGGTCATCTTGACCATGACGTAACGGCCGATGGGCTCCGTCAGGCCGGTCCACTTATGCTCGCGGCGGGTGGGTATCTGTACAATCAAGGTCTCGACGCGGGCAATGGCAGGCACGGAACGCTCCTCCTGGCTGGCGCAACGCCGCGAGACGACACGCCGAAAGACGATAAAATGTGATCACATTGTGTGATCGCGATGATATCGATTGTCAAGCCGGTGCGGAGACCCGACTTGCGAGCGAGCCTTGCCGCCTGGAGCGCGAAGAGGATCGGAAGTCGGCCCCGATGCCGGCCCCGCTGCCGGCCGCACGGCCCAAGCCCGCCGGCCGTTGCCCGATCCGCCCCCTCGCCCTCCGCATGGCCTTTCGCGCCGGTTGCCGGCACCTATATGAGCGATACGGTCTCGCGCCGATCCGCCAGGGCTTTGCGGGCGAACCGACCTGCAAGGCCGGCTCGCGCCCGCTCCCGCGGCACGGGCCGGCGCCGCGGCGCAGCCTCGTTCCGGTCCTCAGGGACCGGCATCCTCAACCCGTTCAGGGCGCGCGCATGCCCGACGATCCGCACAGCGTCTCCGATATCCTTCAGCGGCTGCATCAGCGGGCGCAGAACCGGGGCTGCGTGACGCTCGGCGATCTCGCCGATGCGGTCGGGGCACGCAGTTACGGGCCCTTCCTCATCATCCCGTCGCTCGTCGAGCTCACCCCCATCGGCGCCATTCCCGGCGTGCCGACGGCGCTCGCGGCCTTCATCGTCGTCTTCGCGGCGCAGATGCTCGTCGGGCGCAAGCATCTTTGGCTCCCCACCTTCGTTTCCCGCCGACGTATCGGCGGGGAGCGGGTGACCGGCATCCTCGATAGGATGGAAAAGCCGGCAAGGCGCTTCGATCGCTGGTTCCACGGCAGGCTGACGGCGCTCACCTCCGCGCCCTTCGTGCGCCTTGCCGCGGCGGTGTGCATCCTTCTGGCGGCGACCGTGCCGCCGCTGGAGCTCATCCCCTTCGCCAGCAGCGCGCCGATGCTGGCGATCGCGGCGATCGGCGTGGCGGTGATGGTGCGCGACGGCGCGCTGATGGTCGCGGCGGTCGGCCTCGCCGGCCTCGCCCTCGGCTTCAGCGCCAGCTATCTCTTGCCGGGCGGCATCTGAGGCTCCTTCCTCAAGGCAGCCGCTCCTCCACCCTGCCGCTGCGCTGCAAGAGCAGCGCCACCGTCCAGATAAACGCCGCCCAGGAGGCGCCGATCGCCCAGCCGGCGAGAACGTCCGTCGGCCAGTGCAAGCCGAGATAGATGCGCGACAGGCCAATCATCACGGCCAGGAGGATAGCGACCGACATGGCGTAGATCTTCAGCGCCCGGCCGGTGTTGAAGCGCATCACCAGGGCGCCGAGGGTCAGATAGACGACGGCCGAGAGGCTGGCATGGCCGCTGGGGAAGCTGAGGGTGAAGACATCGGCGCCATGGGCCACCAGATCCGGCCGCGGACGGGCGAAGAGGAATTTCAGCCCGTTGACCAGCGCCGTGCCGCCTCCGACCGAAACGGCCAGGAGAAGCGCGGCATGCGGCCGGCGGGTGAGCAAGAGCCAGCCGGCGACGATGAGGGTGATGAGGGTCAGGGCGAAGGTGGAGCCGAGGCTGGTGACGTCGCGCACCATCGCCTCGAACCAGAGCGGACCTATCGGATCGGCCATGTCGGCGGGATTGCGCATGGCCAGAAGCAGGAAGCGGTCGAAGGCGCGCGTATCGCCTTCCAGAACCTCGTCGGCCAACGCGATGAACAGCCAGACGCCGCCGGCGCTCAGCGCCGTCAGCACCAGGATGGCAAGCTCGCGCCCGGCCCAGCGCTCGCGCAGCTGCGCCGCCGTGGACGCGGTGAGAGAGGAAATGCGTTCGGACAAAGTCATGCCCTCTACCTAGGCGCCATGGCGCGGCAGCTCCAGCCATGTCTCCTCGTCAGTAGCTCCAAAGCTTACGCGACGTCGCAGTTGATTTCCCCTTTCATTCCGTCGTTACCTACACGCCAGCAGACGGGGCACGGTGCCCGGTCGCTCAAGTTCCCTCGTAAGGAGCACGCATGATCTGCAAAACCACAATCCGGACGCTGGCGCTTGGCGTCAGCATGGCCGCGATGATGGCCGGCGCGGCTTCGGCCAAGACGCTGGTCTATTGCTCGGAAGGCTCGCCGGAAGGCTTCGACCCGGCGCTCTACACGGCCGGCACGACCTTCGACGCCTCGTCGAAGCCGGTCTACAACCGGCTGGTGGAGTTCAAGCGCGGCACCACGGATGTCATTCCGGGGCTGGCCGAAAGCTGGGAGGTCTCCGATGACGGGCTGGAATACACCTTCAATCTGCGTCCGGGGGTGAAATTCCACACCACCGACTTCTTCACGCCGAGCCGCGAATTCAACGCCGACGACGTGATCTTCTCGTTCGAGCGCCAGCTGAGGGAGGACAATCCCTACCATTCCTACGTGGAGGGGGCGAGCTGGGAGTATTTCAACGGCATGTCGATGCCGGACCTCGTCGAATCCATCGAGAAGGTCGACGATTTGACGGTGAAGTTCACGCTGACCCGGCCGGAAGCCCCCTTCATCGCCAATCTGGCGATGGATTTCGCCTCCATCTTCTCCAAGGAATACGCCGACCAGCTGCAAGATGCCGGCCAGCAGGCGCAGCTCAACCAGCAGCCGATCGGCACCGGCCCGTTCCAGTTCGTCGCCTATCAGCCCGACGCGGTGATCCGCTACCGGGCCTTCGCCGATTACTGGAACGGCAAGCAGCCAATCGACGATCTGGTCTTCGCCATCACCACCGACAACGCGGTGCGCCAGCAGAAGCTCCTGGCCAACGAATGCCAGGTGATGCCCTATCCCAACCCGGCGGACGTTGAGAGCCTGAAGGAAAATCCCGACATCAACGTGATGGAGCAGGAAGGCCTCAACGTGGGCTACCTCGCCTACAACACCAAGGTGGCGCCCTTCGACAACGCCAAGGTCCGCAAGGCGCTCAACATGGCCATCAACAAGCAGGCCATCCTGGACGCCGTCTTCCAGGGGGCCGGCCAGGCGGCGAAGAACCCGATCCCGCCGACCATGTGGTCCTATAACGAGGCCATCGAGGACGACCCCTACGATCCGGACGCGGCCAAGGCGATGCTGGAGGAGGAAGGCGTCACCGACCTTTCCATGAAGATCTGGGCGATGCCCGTGCAGCGGCCCTACAACCCGAATGCGCGCCGCATGGCCGAGCTCATCCAGTCGGACTTCGAGAAGGTCGGCGTTACTGCCGAGATCGTCTCCTACGAATGGGGCGAGTATCTGGAGCGCTCCAAGGCGGAGGACCGCGACGGCGCCGTCCTGCTCGGCTGGACGGGCGATAATGGCGATCCGGACAACTTCCTCGCCGTGCTTTTGGGCTGCGACGGCGTCGGCGGCTCCAACCGCGCGCAATGGTGCCACGAGCCGTTCGAGGAGCTGATCCAGGAAGCCAAGACCAAGGGCAGCCAGGAAGAGCGCGCCCCGCTCTACGAGGAGGCGCAGGCCGTCTTCAAGGAGCAGGCGCCCTGGGCGACGATCGCCCATTCGGTCGTCTTCATGCCGATGCGCCAGAACGTGACCGGCTATGTCATGGACCCGCTCGGCGGCCATTGGTTTGACGGCGTCGATATCGAAGAGTAAGCGTAGAAAGCGAGCGGAGGGCGGCCTAGTGCCGCCCTCCGTGCATTTGCGGGCCGCACCCTTTGCGCCCCGCCACGTCAGCCCTGCCACGGCAAGCACATGACACACAGCATTCCTGACCTCCGCCGGCCGGCATCGAAGGCACGGCCGCACAAGACACGGCGGGGCTGACGATGTTCCGCTTCGTCCTGCAGCGCATCAGCCTCTTGATCCCGACCTTCATCGGGGTCTCCATCGTGGCCTTCGCCTTCATCCGGCTTCTGCCAGGCGATCCGATCCTGCTTCTGGCAGGCGAACGCGGCATGACCGCCGAGCGCTACGCCGAATTGCAACAGGTCTACGGCTACGACCGGCCGCTCCTGGTGCAGTATGGCGATTATCTGTGGGGCATCCTGCAGGGCGACCTCGGCACCTCCATCGTCACCAAGCGGCCGGTGCTGTCGGAGTTCATGACGCTGTTCCCGGCGACGCTGGAACTCTCCTTCTGCGCCATCGTCTTTGCCGCCGCGCTCGGCATCCCGGCCGGCGTCTTCGCGGCGGTCAAGCGGGGCTCCTGGTTCGACCAGACGATCATGGGCACGGCGCTGGTGGGCTATTCCATGCCGATCTTCTGGTGGGGCCTGCTGCTCATCATCCTGTTCTCCGGCATTTTAGGCTGGACACCGGTCTCAGGGCGCATCTCGCTGCTCTACTATTTCCCGCAGCCGACCGGCTTCATGCTCATCGATTCCCTGCTTTCCGGGCAGGAGGGCGCCTTCAAGTCGGCGGTCAGCCATCTCATCCTGCCAGCGATCGTGCTCGGCACCATCCCGCTCGCCGTCATCGCCCGCCAGACGCGTTCGGCGATGCTGGAGGTGCTCGGCGAGGATTACGTGCGCACCGCCCGCGCCAAGGGCCTGCCGCCCCTGCGCGTCGTCGGCCTGCACGCGCTCAGAAACGCGCTCATCCCGGTCATCACCGTCATCGGCCTGCAGGTGGGCGTGCTTCTGGCCGGCGCCATCCTGACGGAGACGATCTTCTCCTGGCCGGGGGTCGGCAAGTGGATGGTGGATTCGGTCTTCAAGCGCGATTACCCGGTCGTGCAGGGAGGCCTGCTCTTGATTGCCGGGCTCGTCATGGTGGTCAACCTCATCGTCGACCTCCTCTACGGCCTCATCAATCCGCGCATCCGGCACAATTGAGGCGACGATGGTCCATACCGAAGAACTCAACGTCATCGACGACGCGGAAGCGGCCAAGAAGCGGGCGCTCAAATCCGGCTGGAGCGCCAGACGCGCCATGCTGGCGGAATTCTGGTTCTATTTCTCCGAGAACAAGGGCGCCGTCATCGGCCTCGTCGTCTTCGTCGCGCTCGTCCTCGTCGCCCTCTTCGCGCCGCTCTTGGCCCCGCACAGCCCCACCATCCAGAACCGCGACGCGCTGCTTCTGCCGCCCTTCTGGCAGGAGGGCGGCAATGCGGCCTATATCCTCGGCACCGACGCGGTCGGCCGGGACATGCTCTCGCGCCTCATCTACGGCTCGCGCTTTTCGCTGTTCATCGGCGTCATCGTCGTCTCCGTGGCGCTGACCGGCGGCATCCTCATCGGCCTCATCGCCGGCTTCTTCCGCGGCTGGGTCGATATCGTCATCATGCGGGTGATGGACGTCATCCTCGCCTTTCCCTCGCTGCTACTCGCCCTCGTCCTCGTCGCCATCCTCGGCCCCGGCCTCGTCAATGCGATGATCGCGATTGCCCTCGTCCTGCAGCCGCATTTCGTGCGCCTGACACGGGCCTCCGTGCTCAGCGAGAAATCCAAAGACTATGTGGTCTCCGCGCGCGTCGCCGGGGCCGGGCCCGTGCGTCTGATGGTCAAGACCATCCTGCCCAACTGCCTCGCCCCGCTCATCGTGCAGGCGACGCTCTCCTTCTCCACCGCCATCCTCGACGCGGCCGCGCTCGGCTTCCTGGGGATGGGGGCGCAGCCGCCGACGCCGGAATGGGGCACCATGCTGGCGGAGGCGCGCGAGTTCATCTTGCGGGCCTGGTGGGTCGTCACCTTCCCCGGCCTTGCCATCCTCGTCACGGTGCTCGCCATCAACCTCGTCGGCGACGGGCTGCGCGACGCGCTCGATCCGAAGCTGAAGCGGAGCTGAGGGAGGACAGTAATGGCCCACGTCTTTTCAGCCGACACAAAAGAAACGGCGCCGCCGCCGCTTCGCTACACGACGGCGTTACGTTAACCTTCTCTCGGGGACAGAAGGAGAGGCGCCAATGATAAAGTATTTTCTAAAGGCAATACTAGCGTCGGCGATGATGGCCGCCGGCACGGCTCCGAGCCTTGCCGACAGCTGCTGGGACCACAACGGCTCGCTGCTGCGCCTGAAAGCCAGCGGCAACCAGCGCTGGCTCTACTACGAGCGGCCGCGCGCCACGCTGCGCCAGGCGGGCGTTGGCCCCGGCACGCTTCTCTTCGACGGGCGCAAGGTCGGCAACCGCTACGAGGGCAACATCCGCCGCTTCTCGCGCTTCTGTCCGGGCGAGCCGCTCGTCTATTGGGTCGAAGGCCCGGTGCGCTCCGACCAGCTGCAGGTGACGCTCTTCGGCAGCTACGAGGTGCATGAAAGGTGCCAGCCGACGGGCAGCATGGCCTCCGACCGGCTGGTCTTCACCTATTCGCACCAGTGCTGAGGGAACAGGAGAGCGATGGAAGTCGAACTCCTGATCGGTCCCGCCATCGTTGCAGCATTCATCTCGGCGCTTGTCACAATAGTCAGTTGGATCGTCAGCAACAGGCGTGAAAGACGACTTGAAGCCGAGCGCAGGGCAGAACGCGTCCGTGATGTACAGTCGGCGCTCCTCGCGGACATCCGCAGCTATCGTCACCGGTATTTCGACACGGACCTCGACGCACATCTCGCGAAAGTCGTTGGGCAGATGCAGGCGGCAACCCAGGAGCAACCGTTCACGCCGTTCGTGCCGCGGGAGAACCGAAGCCTTGTCTGGGCCTCCGTGGCACGAGATGTCCACATCCTGCCGATCGGCGTTATCGATCCGGTAGTGCTTTTCTTCAGTCAGATCGAAACGATCAGCGCCTTGATAGAAGACCTCCGCAGCGATCGTTACTGGTCGCTCGACGCACCCCGCCGCGAGGCGATGTACCGAGACTATATCTTACTCAGGAAATATTCCGTCCAGCTCGCAGAAGACGCCGAACGGGCGTTGCTCGCGGCTCTCGGCGTGCCGCCTTCTAGTAGCTCGGTGCCGGCCCCGTCGGACCCGAAATCGGCTTCGGAGGAGGCGGCGGCTTCGGTCGAGGAGAAAGATGCCCGGACATGAATCAATCCTACTATCACGATCTTGTTTGGAACAGGCCGATCGTCGAAAACTGCGCGCTTTCCGACCAATCCGCAGGTGCTTCGCCGATGCCTAGTAGCCGGGCTTCGGACCGTCGGTCTCCGGCAATGCCGGCCTGGGCTTGTCCTGTTCCTGCCCCATATGCGGAAAATAATTCGCAGCCCTTCCGTTTTCAACGCTTGGCCTCTTGATGCCCCTTCTGCACATCGAAAACCTCTCCGTCTCCTTCGAGACCGCTTCGGGTGCCTTCCTTGCCGTCGACAGCGTCGATTTCGACGTCGATGCCGGCGAAAGGCTCGCCATCGTCGGGGAATCGGGCTCCGGCAAGTCGGTGGCGATGCTCGCCGTGATGGGGCTCCTGCCGCCGACCGCCACGGTGACGGCCGATAGGCTGGAATTCGCCGGCAGGGATCTGCGCGGCCTGTCGCCACGCGCCCGGCGCGAGGTCATCGGCGGCGACGTCGCGATGATCTTCCAGGAGCCGATGTCGAGCCTCAATCCCTGCTTCACCGTCGGCTTCCAGATCAAGGAGGCGCTCGCCGCCCATACCGATCTGGACCGCAAGGGGCGGCAAGAGCGCGCCGTGGAGCTGATGCGCCAGGTCGGCATCCCGGAGCCGGAACGCCGCCTCACCGCCTTTCCCCACCAGCTTTCGGGCGGCATGAGCCAGCGGGTGATGATCGCCATGGCGACCGCCTGCCGGCCGAAGCTCCTCATCGCCGACGAGCCGACGACGGCGCTCGACGTGACCATCCAGGCGCAGATCCTCGACCTTCTGGTTGAATTGCAGAAGGATCACGACATGGCGCTCATCCTGATCACCCACGATATGGGCGTGGTGGCGGAGACGGCGCAGCGCGTCGTCGTGCAATATGCCGGCCAGCAGGTGGAGCGCCAGGACGTCTTCGGCCTCTTCGAGGCGCCGCACCATCCCTATACCGCCGCCCTTCTCGACGCCCTGCCGGACCGGGCGAGCGGCAACCGGCTGCCGGCGATCAGCGGCGTCGTGCCGGGCCAGGGCGACCGGCCGCAGGGATGCCTCTTCAATCCGCGCTGCCGCTTCGCCGACGAGACCTGCCGCAAGGTGGTGCCGCCACGCCAGCCGCCAGAGCTCGGCGAGGCGCTCTGCCACTATCCCCTGCACCGCGAGGAGAAGGCGGCATGAGCACCATCATCGAAGCCAGGAACCTGTCGCGCTTCTACGAGGTGCGCCGCGGCCTCTTCGCCGAGCCGGCGACGGTGCGCGCCCTGTCGGAGGCGAGCTTCCGCGTCACGCAAGGCACGACGCTCGCCGTCGTCGGGGAATCGGGCTGCGGCAAGTCCACGCTCGCCCGGCTTCTCACCATGATCGAGCCGCCCTCAGGGGGCGAGCTCGTCATCGACGGCAAGAAGCTGGGCGCGACCGGACATGCCGATTTGAAGGCATTGCGCAAGACGGTGCAGATCGTCTTCCAGGACCCTTACGGTTCGCTCAATCCGCGCCAGAAGATCGGCGCCATCCTGGAAGAGCCGCTGAAGATCAATACCGACATGCCCTCGCGCGAGCGGCGCGAGAAGGCCTTCGACATGCTCATCAAGGTCGGCCTCAGGCCGGAGCATTACGGCCGCTATCCGCATATGTTCTCCGGCGGCCAGCGCCAGCGCATCGCCATTGCCCGGGCGCTGATGCTGGACCCCAAAATCCTCATCCTCGACGAACCGGTCTCCGCGCTCGACGTCTCCATCCAGGCGCAAATCCTCAACATCCTCGCCGATTTGCAGGAGGAGCTCGGCCTCACCTACATCTTCATCTCGCACGACCTTTCGGTGGTGCGCTTCGTCGCCGACGAGGTGATGGTGATGTATCTCGGCCGGCCGGTGGAGTTCGCCCCGGTGGAGGCGGTCTTTGAGAGCCCGCAGCATCCCTATACGGTGGCGCTCTTGTCGGCGACGCCGGTCGCCGATCCGCGCCGCAAGCGCCAGAACATCAAGCTGGAAGGCGAGCTGCCCTCGCCGATCAACCCGCCTTCGGGCTGCCCCTTCCATCCGCGCTGCCGCTATGCGCGCGACAAATGCAGCGATATCCGCCCGGAGCTGACGCTGCACGGCCAGACCCTCGTCGCCTGCCACGGCATCGAGGAGGGCTGGATCGATTATGCGGCCGAACCGCCGCCGCCCGGCGCGGCGCTTTCCGGCGAGCGAGCCGGCACGACGCCACAAGCGCCGGACGCGGCCGTGCGGGCGCCGGAGCCGGGCAGCCCGGTTTAGAGCGCGTCAGGCGAGGCCGCTCAGCTGCTCGGCGGCTCGGGACGCGGGATGGGGCCGAACGTGTCCGGCTCCTCTTCCTCCGACGCGGGTTCCTCCAGCTCGATGGTGCCCTGCAACACGCCGTCGAGATCGCGCAGAAACTCCCTGATGCGGCGGGCGTTCTGGCCGAAATCGTGGCGGCCGATGCGCGAGGCGGAGCGCATGTCGACGATGGCGCCGTCGATGGTGGGGGCAACGCGGATCACCACATCGTCGGCAAAGGCGAAGAGCAGCGTCTTGGCGACCGCCTCGATGGAGCCGATCCCCTCGCCGGCTGTCGGCGTCAGGCTTTCCTCGATACGCCAGCCGCGATCCTTCACCAGCAGCTCGGCAGCGGAGAAGACCCGCTCGGTCGGCAGGGGATAAAAGCGCGCCGCCAACCCGGGATAGCCGGCAAGCTGAAGCTGCATCTCTTCCGGCGTCATCTGCGCATGGGTGAAGGTATAAAAGCGCGGCGGGTCTTCCAGATCGGTGCTGATGTCGTTGAGCTGCGGATAGGCGAAGAGGGCGACCATCGCCATAGCGAAGAGGACCAGCGCCGGGGCGGCGAAGAGGAAGCCGGCGAAAGCCTGGCCGGCGCCCTCATCGCCGGTCGACCAGATGCGCAAAAGCGCGAAGGCCGCCAGCGCCAGGGCAATCAGCGCCAGCGCGTAGCCGAGCGCCACGGCCGGCACCACCGCCTCGGCCGGCACCAGGGCGAAGCGATGGCCGAGGCCGGCGAGCACCAGCACCGGCAGCGACACGACGCCGAAGCGCCGCGCCCAACGCGCCGAGCGCGACCGGTGCTGGGGAATGCGCGCCGCCATCGGCTAGGGCCCAAGCTCAGGCATTCGCCGCAGAGCGATCGCGAAAGCGCTCGCGCAGCGCCGTCTTCTGGATCTTGCCGGTGGCGGTGTGCGGAATTTCGTCAACGAAGGCCACGTCGTCGGGAACGGCCCACTTGGCCACCTTGCCGGCCATGAAGTCAAGCAGCTCCTCCTTCGTCAGCGCGGCGCCGGCCTTGGCGACGACGACGAGGAGAGGCCGCTCGCCCCATTTCTCGTCGGCGACGCCGATCACCGCCGCCTCGGCGACGGCGGGATGGCCGACGGCGACGTTCTCCAATTCGATGGAGGAAATCCATTCCCCGCCCGACTTGATGACGTCCTTGGAGCGGTCGGTGATCTGCATATAGCCGTAACGGTCGATATGGGCGACGTCGCCGGTATCGAAGAAGCCTTCCTCGTCGAGAAGTGCGCCCCCCTCGCCCTTGAAATAGGCGCGCGCGACGGCCGGCCCGCGCACCTTGAGGCGCCCGAAGGTCTTGCCGTCCCAGGGAAGCGGGGCATCCATGTCGTCGGCGATCTTCATCTCCACGGTGAAGGGGGGATGGCCCTGCTTTTCCTGGATGTTAAGCCGCTCCTCGCCGGTGAGGCCGGCATATTCCGGCTTCAGCGTGCACAGCGTGCCGAGGGGGCTCGTCTCCGTCATCCCCCAGGCATGGATGACCTCCACCTCGTATTCCCGCTGGAACGTCTCGATCATGGCGCGCGGACAGGCCGAACCGCCGATGACGACGCGCTGAAGATGCGGCAGCCTGGCGCCGGTCTCCTCAAGATAGGCCAGCAGCATCATCCACACCGTCGGCACCGCCGCCGTCACCGTCACCCTCTCAGAATCGAGAAGCTCGTAGATGGAGGCGCCGTCCATCTTCGGGCCGGGCATCACCATCGCCGCGCCCGCCATCGGCGCGCCATAGCAAATCGACCAGCAATTGGCGTGGAACATCGGCACGACCGGCATCACCCGATCGCGGCTGGAGAGCCCCAGCATGTCCGGCTGGTTGGCGACGAGGGCGTGCAGGACGTTGGAGCGGTGCGAATAGACGACGCCCTTCGGCACCCCGGTGGTGCCGGAGGTGTAGCACATGCCGGCGGCGCAGTTCTCGTCGAAGCTCTCCCAGGCGAAGTCGCCATCGGCCTCAGCCAGCCAGTCCTCGTAGGCGATGAGCTCGATCTCGGCTTCCGGCAGATGCGCCGCATCGGTCAAAACGATCACCTTCTTCAGGCTCGGCATGGAATCCTTCAGCTTCTCCACCAGCGGCACGAAGCTGATATCGGTGAAGAGGATGCGATCCTCGGCGTGGTTGACGATATAGACGAGCTGCTCGGCGAAGAGGCGCGGATTGACGGTGTGGCAGACGGCGCCGATGCCGAGGATGCCGTACCAGACCTCCAGATGGCGCGCCGTGTTCCAGGCCAGGGTCGCCACGCGGTCGCCGCGGCGGATGCCTTCCCCCTGCAGACGCTGTGAGACCTTCAGCGCGCGCTCGCGCAGGGCGCGATAGGTGGTGCGGTCGATGCCGCCCTCCACCAGGCGCGAGACGACCTCGCGCTCGCCGTGATAGGTCGCCGCGTGGTCAAGAATACGGTGACAGTTCAGGGGCCAATCCTGCATCAGGCCATGCATTCGTTCCTCCTTGCGCCGGCCGGGGCGCCTTCCGGGCGCCTTCCGAGCGTTGATCGCCTTCATCATGTCGGCAACATTCGCTTTCTAGCATGGCGCCAATTGTCCATAAGGACGGAAAAAGCCGCAATCCGGCCGAACTCTTTCCCAATCTCAGCGTTAGGGGAACGTCATGGCTGAGCAACGGACATCCGGTAACGAGGCTGGTCGCGGCAGCGACGAGCGCGCCGAGCGTTTCTCGCTTCCGCAATTGGAGTTTGAGATGGCGCTCGACATGGCCGATGGCGACGAGGCGACGTGGATCGACCTCGTCCGCCAGGCGGCCGAACTGGCGGGCGGGGATCTGCTCTTCGTCCTGCCAAGCTTCGGCGCCGACGGCGAGGTGCGCGAAAAGGCGATGGTGCGCCTTAAGGACGAGGATCGCGACCTGCTCATCTTCGTCGGCCGCGAGGCGAACAGCTTTTCCTACGAGGGCGAGGATGCCATCGGCGAGGAGCTGAAAGCCTTCGCCCGCGCCTCCATCGACGTTCTGGAGATGATGCAGGCCGATGAGGAAATCCTGGCGCCGGGCGAAGAGGACCGGGGCGAGGACGACAATGCCGGCGACGACAATGCCGGCCAGGACAGAAAGCCTGCGTAACTAGGCCGCGGGACATGCCCTGAAGCAGCCGTTAAGCGGTTATTAAATAAAGTTCTCCAGAGTTGGAAGAAGCCGCACTACGCGGGATGGAACCATGGCGCACGAGCGTAAAGAATCGCCCTTTCAATCGCAGCACCACGACCGCCTCGTCGGCGAGCGCCTGCGTGAGCGTTACGAGCAGATCGGCATTCCGGCGGTCAAGGCCGCCGCGGCCCTGAAGGCGGCCCGCCCCAGCAAGAAGACCTGAGCGCGACGCCGGCCGCCCTTAGAAGCGTGTCATCAAGGCGTGACGCGCTCTAAGCGAGCCAGCGCTGCAGCCTGTCCAGACCTTCGGTAATCGCCTCCTGCGCCCCGGCGAAGGAGAAGCGCATCGTCGTGTGCCCGCGCTCGCGGTCGAAATCGGCGCCGGGCGTCGCGGCGATGCCCGCCTCTTCCAGCATGCGCCCCGCGAAGGCGGTGGAATCGTTGGTGAAGCGCGCCACGGAGGCATAGAGGTAGAAGGCCCCGTCGACGGGGGGAATCTCCTCAAGCCCCATTGCCGGCATGCGCTGAAGCATCAGCTCCCGGTTGCGCCGATAGCCCTCCTTCACCGCCTCCAGCTCCTCGCCGCAATCGAAGGCGGCGAGGGCGGCGCGCTGGGAAAGTTCCGGCACCGAGATATAGAGCGACTGGGCGATGCGCTCCAGCGGACGCACCATCGCCTCCGGCACCACCATCCAGCCGACGCGCCAGCCGGTCATGCAGTAATATTTGGAGAAGGAGTTTATGACAAAGGCCTCTTGGGAGAAGGCGAGCGCCGTCTCCGCCCGGCCTTCGAAGACGAGGCCGTGATAGATCTCGTCGGAGATGAAGCGGATGCCGAGCTCGGCCGCGGTCTCGATCAGCGCCTGCAGATCTTCCGGCCGGGTCAGCGTGCCGGTGGGATTGGCCGGGCTGGCGATGAGAACGCCGTCAAGCGGCCTGCGCGCGTGCGCGGCGCGCAGATGCTCGGCCGTCAGCACCCAGCGCGTCTCCGGCCCGACCGGGATCTCCACCGCCTCAAGACCGAGGACGGCGAGGATGTTGCGATAGGCCGGATAGGCGGGCGCGGCCATGGCGATGCGCGCGCCGGCATCGAAGGCTCCGAGGAAGGCGAGGCTGAAGCCGGCGGAGGAGCCGGTCGTCACCACCACGCGCTCCGGTGCGACATCGACGCCATAGGCCTCGCCGTAATGGCGGGCGATGCGCTGGCGCAGGGCGCCGATGCCGAGCGCCTCCGTATAGCCGAGCCGGCCGTCATGAAGGCCGGCGCGCGCCGCCTCCAGCACCGCCTTGGGCGCCGGCGCGCCGGGCTGGCCGACCTCCATATGCACGATGGAGCGGCCCGCCGCCTCCAGCTTCGCCGCCGCGGCCAGAACGTCCATGGCGAGAAAGGGCTCCACCGCGCTGCGCCGCGAGGCCCCGCCGGAAGCGGCGGCAGAGCTCGCCGGCTTCCGCCTTGCGTCATGTGCACGCCACATTGTTTGTCCTTTGTCTCACGATAGATGGCCGCCGCGGCTTGACGGAGCCGCCGCGTTGAAGTTCCTAGCGTGAAGCTCCACCGGTGAACAGCAGCCGCATCGAAATGCCGCTTGGTCCACGACATCCGCGCCT
The DNA here is from genome assembly GCF_000688515.1 of Afifella pfennigii DSM 17143. Lineage (GTDB taxonomy): Bacteria > Pseudomonadota > Alphaproteobacteria > Rhizobiales > Afifellaceae > Afifella > Afifella pfennigii. The sequence goes on from NZ_JHZK01000016.1 coordinate 68,869, forward strand.
TCGTCCCGTTGCCCGCCTGGCGCAGCGTCTTTCCGCCCTCGCCATGGCCGGGGCGCTCGCCTTCGCCGCCGCGCCGGCCGAAGCGCAACAGCGCCCGATGAAGATCATCCGCGACGCGGAGATCGAGCGGCTGTTGATGGATTATGCCCAGCCTCTCTTCCGCGCCGCCGGCATCGGCTCCTCGGGCGCGGAGATCATCATCATCCAGGACAATTCCTTCAACGCCTTCGTGGCCAGCGGCAACCGGATGTTCATCAATACCGGCGCGCTCCTGGAGGCGCAGACGCCGAACGAGATCATCGGCGTCATCGCCCACGAGACCGGGCATCTGGCGGGCGGGCATCTGCAAAATCTCAGGAACGAGATGGCGCGCGCCCAGGCGATCGGCGCCATCGCCTCCATCCTCTCCGCAGGCGCGGTGGTGGCGGGGGCGGCGACGGGAACCGCCGATCTCGGCCGCGGCGGCGCGGCGGCGATGACGCTCGGCCCCTCCGTGGCGATGCGCTCCCTGCTCAGCTATCGCAGGGCGCAAGAGATCGCCGCCGACCGGGCCGCCCTCACCTATCTCAACGCCACCGGCCAGTCGGCGAAGGGGATGATCACCACCTTCCGCAAATTCGCCGATCAGGCATTGTTCGCCAGCCAATACGTCGACCCTTACGTGCAATCGCATCCGATGCCGCGCGAGCGCCTCGCCCAGCTGGAGGCGGCGGCCGCCAAGAGCTCGCATTGGGAGGCCACCGACCCGGCCTCGCTGCAGCTCAGGCACGACATGATGCGCGCCAAGATCTCCGCCTTCACCGAATCGCCCGGGCGGGTGGCCCGGCGCTTTCCGTCCTCGCAGAAGACGCTGCCGACCGCCTATGCCAACGCCATCCTCGCCTACCGCACCGGCGGGCTGCGCTCGGCCATCGGCCAGATCGACGGGCTCATCCGCTCCGATCCGAGAAACCCCTATTTCCACGAGCTGAAGGGCCAGGCGCTGCTGGAATCGGGCAAGGCGGCGGAGGCGATCGGCCCGCTGCGCCAGGCCCAGTCGCTGGCGCCCAATGCCGGCCTCATCCGCATCCTTCTCGGCCATGCGCTCTTGGAGACCGGCCGCAACGACCTCCTCGACGAGGCGATCGGAAATCTGCGCGCCGGGCTTACCAGCGAGCCGCTGGCCTCGCTCGGCTACCGGCATCTGGCCAATGCCTATGCCCGCCAGGGCCGCATCGGCGAGGCGGAACTGGCGACCGCCCGCGGCCTGCTCATCGAAGGCCAGGTGGAAGCCGCCAAGAGCTATGCCCGCAGGGTTCAAGGCAAAGTGAAACGCGGCTCGCCCGAATGGGTGCAGGCCGACGATATTATTTCCTATCAAGCACCCGACACCGATAGCTGAGGCAGGCCGCCCGGCAACAACTGCAAGGTTCACTCAAAGATGAACGCGACACGAATTCTCATCGCCTCGATCCTGATCCTGGCGCTCGTCATCGGCACCTCCGCCTATTTCGTGGTGGAAGCCACCCGCTCGCAGACCGCCGCGACCGCCCCCGCCGCAAAGCCGGCAGCGGCCACCACCGTTGAGGGCACCGACGAGGCGACCGGCGAGGCGACCGGCGAGGCGGTGCGCAACTACCTTCTGGAAAACCCGGAGATCATCGAGACGGCGCTGATGGCGCTGCAGGCCAAGCGCGCCGAGCAGGCCAAGGCCGAGCGCAGCCACATCATCACCCAGATGCAGGATCAGATCTTCAACTCGCCGAACCAGATGGTGCTCGGCAATCCGGAGGGCGAGATCACGCTGGTGGAATTCTTCGACTACAATTGCGGCTACTGCAAGCGGGCCTTCCCCGACATGGTGGCTCTGATTGAGAGCAATCCCGACCTGAGGATGGTGATGAAGGAATTCCCGATCCTGTCGGAAGGCTCCCTGGAGGCGGCGCGGATCGCGGTCGCCGTCCATACCGTGGCGCCGGAACGCTACGTCGATTTCCACAAAGAGATGATGACCCGCAACGGCCAGGCCGACCGGGCGAAGGCCATGCAGGTGGTGCAAGACCTTGATCTCGACGCCGCGGCCGTGGAAAGAGAGGCCGCTGCGGACGCGGTCGATCAGCATCTTTCGGAAGTGCAGGCGATCGCCGGTGCGCTCGATATCTCCGGCACGCCGTCCTATGTGATCGGCGACCAGGCGGTGCCGGGCGCGGTCGGCTTCGATCAATTGCAGCAGATGATCATTGCCGCGCGCAAATGCGGCGGCGAAAGCCTGACGTGCTGAGCGCCCCTCGCCCAGCGCGACGGATGGCGAAAAGCACAGGGCGCAAAGGAATAGCAGGCTCATGAAGCGGCTGTTGCAACTCTTCACCTGGTGGCACGACGCCACCCTCAACACGCTCTTCTACACCTGGCGCAAGGGCGTCCTGGTCGGCGAGGACGAGCAGGGCAACCGCTATTACAAGCATCGCAAGAACCATCGCCGCTGGGTGATCTTCAACGGCGACCCGGAAGCCTCGCGCATCCCGCCGGGATGGTATGGCTGGATGCATTACCGCACGGACGTCCCGCCCACCGACGAGAGCTATCAGCCGTATGAATGGGAGAAGCCGCATCTGCCGAACCTCACCGGCACGCCGGCCGCCTATCGCCCGCCCGGCTCCATCGTCACGCCGCAGAAGCGGCCGCATGTGACGGGCGATTACGAGCCCTGGACGCCTTGAACGGCCCGCCGTCCGGAGGCTCAGGCTCCGGGACGGCGGCAAAGCGCCCCGTTGCGGCCATCATGGCCGTGCACGACGAGGCATCAGCCGACGAGCTTTGAACGATGCGCATCGTCCTTGCCAGCCTCATTGTTGTCCTGACGTCCTCGGCCACGCTCGCCGCGCCGATCCACAATCCCGTGGCCGTCTTCCGCGGGCTCGACAAAATCACCGGCCGGATCATCACCTTCGACGTGGCCATCGACGAGACGGTGCAGTTCGGCGCCCTGCAGGTGACGCCGCGCGTGTGCAACACCCGCCCGCCGACCGAGCCGGAACAGACGACCGCCTTCGTGGAGGTCGACGAGATCACGCTCGCCAACAAGGTGCAGCGCCTGTTCACCGGCTGGATGTTCGCCTCCAGCCCGGGCCTGCACGCGGTGGAGCATTCGGTCTATGACGTGTGGCTCATCAACTGCAAGGCGAGCCTTGAAGAGATGAGCACGGAGCCGCGCGGGCCGGAGCCCCTGCCCGAGCTCGGCGCGGAGGAAGCCCCGGAAGAGGATCAGCCGCCGGAAGACTGATCGCCGGCCCCGCCGGCGCCCGGCCGGTCGAGGCGGTGGAAATCGGCACGGGTCCTCAGCGCCGCCTCAAGAAGCTCCTGATAGCGCTGGCGCGGCACCGCCACGGCGCCGAAGGTGGAAAGATGCTCGGTGACGAACTGGGTGTCGAGAAGGGTGAAGCCGCCGGCCTTCAGCCGCTCCACCAGCGCCACCAGCGCCACCTTGGAAGCGTCGCGCTCGTCGGAAAACATGCTCTCGCCGAAGAAGGCGCCGCCGAGCGCCAGCCCGTAGAGCCCGCCAACGAGCTCGCCTTCCTTCCAGCTCTCCACCGTATGGACGAAGCCGCGCCGATAGAGCGCGCCGAAGAGGCGGCGGATCTCGGCGTTGATCCAGGTGGAGCGGCGGCCCGGGCGGCGACGGGCGCAGCCCTCGATCACGGCGTCGAAATCGCTGTCGACGCGCACCTCAAAGACGCCCGAACGCATGGTGCGCCGCAGGCGGCGGGGAACGTGGAAGCGGTGCAGCGGGATGATGCCGCGCTCCTGCGGCTCCACCCAGAAGAGGCCGGGATCGTCGGCCGAATCGGCCATCGGGAAGATGCCGCAGGCATAGGCCTTCAGCAGGATGTCCGGCGTGATGGCGAATTCGCCCTCGCCCCGCATCGGGCCCTACGCGATCGCTCTTTCGGGCGAACGCGCCTGTGCCAGGAAATTCTCCAGCCAGCGAATATCGTACATGCCGTTGGCGATGTCGGGATTGGCGACGAGATCGCGGAACAGAGGCAGCGTCGTCTCGATCCCGTCGACGACGAATTCATCAAGCGCGCGGCGCAGGCGCATCATGCATTCCACCCGGCTGCGACCATGCACGATCAGCTTGCCGATGAGACTGTCATAATGCGGCGGCACGCGATAGCCCTGATAGACGGCCGAATCCACCCTGAGGCCGAGGCCGCCCGGCGGATGGTAGTAGCTGATGCGGCCCGGCGAGGGCGCGAAGGTCTCAGGGTTTTCCGCATTGATGCGGCATTCGATGGCGTGGCCGGTGAAGGTCACCTCCTCCTGGGTGATGGAGAGCGGCGAGCCGGCGGCCACGCGCAGCTGCTCGGCGACGAGATCGATGCCGGTGATGGCCTCGGTGACGGGATGCTCCACCTGCAGGCGGGTGTTCATCTCGATGAAGTAGAACTCGCCATCCTCGTAGAGGAACTCCACCGTGCCGGCGCCGCGGTAGCCGAGATCGGCCATGGCCGTGGCCACGGTCTCGCCGATGCGTTGGCGCTCGGCGGCGTTCAGCGCCGGCGAGGGCGCCTCTTCCCAGATCTTCTGGTGCCGGCGCTGCAGGGAGCAGTCGCGCTCACCCAGATGCACCGCCGTCCCCGCCCCGTCGCCCAGCACCTGCACCTCGATATGGCGCGGATGGGCGAGATACTTCTCCACATACATGGCGTCGTCGCCGAAGGCCGCCTTGGCCTCGGCCCTCGCCGTGTCGAAGGCGCGCTCCAGCTCCTCGGCGCTTTCGGCCACCTTCATGCCGCGCCCGCCGCCGCCGGCGGCGGCCTTGATGAGCACCGGATAGCCGACCTCCGCGGCGATGCGCCCCGCCTCGGCGGCGTCGGCGACGGCACCCTTGGAGCCCGGCACGATCGGGATGCCGAGCGACATGGCCGTCTCCTTGGCCTGCACCTTGTCGCCCATCAGGCGGATATGCTCGGCGGTCGGCCCGATGAAGTTGATGCCATGCGCGTCGAGGATATCGGCGAAGCGCGCATTCTCCGACAAGAAGCCATAGCCGGGATGCACCGCATCGGCGCCGGTGATCTCGCAGGCGGAGACGATGGAGGGGATGTTGAGATAGCTCGCGGAGGCGGAGGGCGGGCCGATGCACACGCTTTCATCGGCAAGGCGCACATGCATGGCATCGGCATCGGCCGTGGAATGCACGGCGACGGTCTGCACGCCGAGCTCCTTGCAGGCGCGCAGAATGCGCAGGGCTATCTCGCCGCGATTGGCAATGAGGACCTTGGAGAACATCGCCAGCCGGGCTTATTCGATAATCATCAGGGGCTCGCCATACTCCACCGGCTGACCGTCCTCCACCAGGATGGTGGTGACGCGGCCGGAGCGCGGCGCGGCGACTTCGTTCATGTGCTTCATCGCCTCCACGATGAGCACCGTCTGGCCCTCGCGCACCGTCTCGCCGACCTCCACGAAGGGCCGGGCGCCCGGCGAGGGGGCGCGGTAGGCGGTGCCGACCATCGGCGAGGGCAGGCAGCCGGGATGGCGCGCGGGATCGCCGTAATCGTCGGCCTCGTCGCGCGCCTGCTCGGCCTTGGCCGGGCGCGGGGCTTCCTCAGGAACGGAGACGGAAAGGGCGCGCGCCGGCGCCGCCAGATGGCGCGCCACGCGGATGCGCAGATCCTCGTTCTCGATCTCGATCTCGGAAAGCTCCGTCTGTTTCAGAAGCTCGGCGAGTTCGCGCACCAGCTCCTTGTCGATCGCATGTTTCTTATCGCCCATGCTGAAGTCTTAAGCCTCCTCGGCTTCGTAGAAGTGGATGAGCGCCTCGGCGGCGAGCCAATAGGAATGCGCGCCGAAGCCACAGATGACGCCGCGCGCCACCGGCGCGATATAGGAATGATGCCTGAAGGACTCACGCGCAAAAACGTTGGAAAGATGCAATTCGACCACCGGCGTGGCGACCGAGCGCACCGCATCGGCAACGGCTATGGAGGTATGCGTGAAAGCGCCGGCATTGAGCGCCATGCCCGCCGCGCCGTCGGCTTCGTGGATGAAGCTCACCAGCTCGCCCTCATGGTTGGTCTGGCGGAAGACAAGGCCGAAGCCTCGCTCCTTGAGCCTTGCCGCGAGCATCGCCTCGATATCGGCAAGGCTCGCGCCGCCGTAGATGCGCGGCTCGCGCACACCGAGGCGGTTGAGGTTGGGACCGTTGAGGACGTGGAGAAGAGGCGCCATCTAGCCATTGCGGAGGTGGGCAGTGCGGCGTGTTTTAGACGTTTTCGTGGCCCGGTCAAAGGGCGCGAGTTGCCCCTAGGGCAACCATTTCGCCGCGCCTGCCGTATGAAGAGCCATGAGCAACCGCCCGATACCCCTCTCCTCCGATCTTAGGCGGCGCCTCGCCGCCCTCTCCTCGCCCCGGGCGCTTTGGCGGCACTCGGCGCTGCATCTCGCCGATCTGGTGACGCCGCAAAACGGCTATCACCTGGAACGGGACCTCGCCTACGGCGCGCTGCACCGCCAGCGCCTCGACTTCTACAGAGCGGCGAAATCGCGGCCCGGCGCACCGCTTCTCGTCTTCTTCTACGGCGGCGGCTGGCACTCTGGCGAGAAGGCGAGCTACCGCTTCGTCGGCCAGGCCCTCGCCGCTTCGGGCTACGACACCGCCATCCCCGACTACCGGCTCTACCCGCAGGTGCGCTTTCCCGCCTTCATGGAGGACGCGGCGGCCGCCGTCGGCTTCCTGGCGCAAAGCCATGGCCACGGCGCCGGGCGCCCGATCATCCTGATGGGCCATTCGGCCGGCGCCCAGATCGCCATGCTGCTCGCCTTCGACCGGCGCTATCTGGGCGGCGCCGGCGTTGTTGCGCAGGAGAAGGTGCTGGCGGCGATCGGCCTTGCCGGGCCCTACGACTTCCTGCCGCTCCGCCAGGAGCGCTACAAGCGCGTCTTCCCGGAGGAAAGCCGGGCTGAGAGCCAGCCCATCGCCTTCGTGCGGGGCGGAGAGCCGCCGGTGCTGCTGATGGCCGGCACGGCCGACCGCACGGTCGATCCCGGCAATTCCAAGCGTCTTGCCGCCCGCATCGCGCGCCAAGGCGGCCAGGCGGAGCTGAAGCTCTATCCCGGCCTCGGCCATGCGGCGCTTCTGGGCACGCTGCTCGTGCCGCTGCGCCGGCGCGCGCCGACGCTTGACGATATCCTCGCCTTCATCGAGACGCGGGCGAAGGCGGAGCCCATCGTCGCGCAAGAAGGACGCCATCTGTCAAAAAAGCTTCAAGCACAGCAGCGAATATAGAAAAGGCCGAGCGCGATGCTTGGTTTCTTCACATAAAATCTGCGCTTCGCCGCGGAGGGCGAAGCTTTGGAGGCCGCCATGAAAGCAACGTTTTCAAGTTCGCTTCTCGCCGGCACCGCCTTGGCGCTGATCGCATCCGGCGCCGTTGCGGGCGAGCTTGTCTTCACCGGCATTCAGCCGGCCCAGAGCGATGCCGAAAAGCGGCAGGCTCTCGCCTCGCCAAGCGTGACGATCAACGGGCAGAGGCACGAGATCGGCTTCCACGTGCTGGCCCGCAGCGGCGATCGGATCGGCGACAGCACCTTCGGCACGATCCTCGACGAGAAGGGCGAGCCGGTGAAGAGCGCCGACGGCTCGGTGCATGTCTCCGTCGACGCCGATTTCTCCTCGCTGCTGCCGGTCGGCGACAAGCTCTTCAACATCACCCATTTCGAATCGCGCCCGGGGGCGATGTATCTGTCGCAGCTGCGCCAGGAGGCGGACGGCAGGCTGACGCCGATCTCCACGAAGCCGCTCGATTTCTCCGCGCTCGGCGGGCTGTGGGTGCCCTGCGCCGGCTCCGTCACGCCGTGGAACACGCATCTCGGCTCGGAGGAATATCCGCCCGACGCGCGCGCGGTCGAAGAGGCGGCATCCATGGAAGACATCGACGATTACTACGTGCCGATGGTGCGCTATGGCGGCCTCGATCCGGCCAGCGTCACGCTGGAGGCCTTCCGCGGCGCCTTCAAGCCCTACCATTACGGCTATCCGGTCGAGGTGAAAGTGGAGGAGGACGGCGCCTACGAGGTCGCCAAGCACTACGCCATGGGCCGCACGGCGGTGGAGCTCGCCAAGGTGATGCCGGACGAGAAGACCGCCTATATCTCCGACGACGGCACCAATGTCGGCCTCTTCCTCTTCGTCGCGGACGCGGCGGGCGACCTCTCCGCCGGCAGGCTCTACGCCGCCAAATGGAACCAGACTTCGGGCGAGGGCGCCGGGGCGGCCGAGCTTGCATGGATCGATCTCGGCCATGGCGACAACGACACCGTCGCCAAGGCGCTCGAAGAGGGCATTGCCTTCTCCGACATGTTCGAGACGGCCGATATCGCCGATGACGGCACCTGCCCGGACGGCTTCTCGCCCTCCAACGCGGAAGGCCGCTCTGAATGCCTGAAGGTCAAGGAGGGCATGGAGATGCTCGCCTCGCGGCTGGAGACCCGCCGCTACGCCTCCATGAAGGGCGCCACGACGGAGTTCCGCAAGGAAGAGGGCATCGCGCTCGATCCGGCCTCCAAGACCCTGTTCGTCGCCATGTCGGAGATCGGCTACGGCATGGAGGACGCGGCCAAGGGCGGCGAGCCGACCGACAGATACGAAAAGGGCGGCGGCAACCATATCCGCCTTGCCGCCAACAGGTGCGGCGCCGTCTACTCCCTGCCGCTCGGCGCCGACGAGACGATCGGCTCCGACTGGGTCGCCAAATCCATGCAGACGCTGGTCGCCGGAACGCCGAGCCAATACGGCGAGGACAGCCCCTTCGCCGGCAACAGCTGCGATATCGACGGCATCGCCAATCCCGACAACCTCGCCTTCATGGACGGCTTCGACACGCTGATCATCGGCGAGGATACCGGCTCCGGGCACCAGAACGACGTCATCTGGGCCTACAACACGAAGAGCGGCGAGCTGACGCGCATCTTCTCCACGCCCTACGGCTCGGAGACCACCTCGCCCTATTTCTATCCCGATATCGGCGGCCACGGCTATCTGACGGCGGTGATCCAGCACCCTTACGGCGAATCGGACGAGGACAAGCTCACCGATCCGGCCGATGCGCGCGCCTATATCGGCTATATCGGGCCGTTCCCGGCGCTGACGAACTGAGCCTGACGACACGGGAGGGACGCCCGCCGGACGGGCGTCCCTTTTGCGGTGCCCGCGGGGCCCCGCAGTTCAACAAGGCCCATCGCACGATCGTCCCGGAGCAGAGCTTCGCCCAAAGCCGCGACGCGCCGCTTGCGCCGACCAGGAACGTCCATCGCCGCACCGCCATCGAGGCGACGAGGCGGATCGAAGCGCCCATCGCCGGCCGCCACCAGGCGACGCACGGCCATCGCGAAATGGATTTCACCCGTCCCCAAGGGGCGCCGGGATCGTGCTTTCCCGTTCAATCCGTGTAGGATGCGATTCGGGACGGATTGAATTGTTTCACGAGCACTCGGCCGGAACCACCGGCCCTCAGGTGGATGAGCGCGTGCATGCCATCGCCAGGGTCAGTTCGCTGATCGTCTGGCGCATGGCCCCCGACGGCACCCCCATCGAAACTTGGGCATCCTCCCGCAGCACCCGCGGGCAGGCGTGCGAGCCGCTGTCGGAAGCGTGGCTCGGCAGACTGCATCCGGAAGACCGCGCATGCGTCAGCCTGCGGTGGCGCCGGTCGGTCGAGGAAGCGGCGCCGTTCGAGGCGAAGTACCGTTTGCGCCAGAAGGACGGCAGCTATCGCTGGGCGCGCGGCCGCGGCACCCCCTTGTGGAACGAGGACGGGACGGTGCGCGAATGGATCGGCACCACCGTCGACATCCACGACCGGATCGAGGCGGAAAATCTCGCGGCGCTGAGCAGCGACCGGCTGCGTCTGGCGCTGGAAAGCACCGGCCTCGGCATCTGGGATTGCGACCTGCGGACCGGCTGCATCTGGCTGTCGCAGACGGCGGCACGGATCATGGGATGCGCCCCGAGGCAGACGATCAGCATCGAGGAAGGCTGGACGTTCGTCCACCCGGAGGACGTTGAGACGATCGTGACGCTTCGTCAGAAAACGGTCGAGGCTCGCTCGCGCGCCTGCTTCGAAACGCGGTTTCGCATCTTGCGGGCCGACAATTCCGAGATGGTCTGGGTTTCCTGCTCGGCCCGCTACGACTTCGACGGCGCCGGCAAGCCGGTTCGCCTCTTGGGCACGGTCGGCGACATCACCGAGGAGCGCAAGCGCCAGGAAACGCTCTTCCGGCTCGCCCATTACGACCATCTGACGGGCCTGCCGAATCGGCGGCGGCTGGCGCAGAAGGCGGCCGAGTTTCTGGCCGATGGCCGCGGCGCCGCCCTGCTTCTGATCAATCTCGACGGCTTTCGCGACATCAACGACCGCCTCGGGCACGATTTCGGCGACGAACTGCTGCAAACCGTGGCTCGCCAACTGAGGCAATGCCTGCCGAGCGAGGCCATCCTCGCCCGCGTCGGCAGCGACGAATTCGCGGCGGTGCTTCCGGCGACGGCCGACAAGGCGACCGCAGCCCAGGCGGCGGAGCGGCTGCAAGGCGCCTTCGCGGAGCCGCTTTGCGTGGGCGAACGGATGAGCGATGTCAGCATCTCGATCGGCGTCGCCATCGCCTCGCCAGCGGCGCGCGAGGTCGAGGCGCTGATGGTGGAGGCGGATCTGGCGCTGAGGGCCGCCAAGGCGACGGGGCCGGCCAGCACGCATTTTTTCACGCGGCGGCTCAAGGACGAGCTGTCGGAACGCCAGCAACTCATCGACGACCTGCAGGCCGCCGTGGCGGAGAATCAGTTCGAGCTCTACTATCAGCCGCAGGTGCGCCTCGGCGACCGGGCGGTCGTCGCCGCGGAGGCGCTTTTACGCTGGCGTCACCCTGTTCACGGGCTGATGATGCCGCGCGACTTCCTCACCGTCCTCGGCAAGAGCAAGTGGGCCCGCAGCGTCGGCGACTGGGTGATCGGCAAGGCGGCGCAGGATGCCGCGACGCTCGCGGCCGAGGGCCATCCGCTCAGGATAGCCGTCAATCTCTTCGCCGCCCAGTTTCGCAGCAACGACCTGGAACACATCGTGCGCGACCGGCTCGCCACACACGGACTGCCCGGGCATCTGTTCGAGATCGAAATCACCGAGCACGTGATCCTTTCCAGCGACGAGCGCACGCTCGGCAGCCTGTCGGCGATTCGCGCCCTCGGCTGCTCTCTGGCTTTCGACGATTACGGCACCGGCTACGCCTCGCTCTCCATGCTGAAGCGATTCCCGCTGACGCGGCTCAAGATCGACCGCAGCTTCATCGCCCAGCTCTGCGACAACGCCGCGGACGAGGCCATCGTCGACGCGATTCTGTCGCTGGGACGCACCTTCGATCTCGCCGTCACCGCCGAAGGCGTGGAAACGCCCGAGCAGGAGGAATGGTTGAAGCGCCGCGGCTGCGGCGAGGCCCAGGGCTTCCTGTTCGGCGGAGCGATGCCGCTTGTGGATTTGAGCCGCCGCTTCCTCGCATCCGGTACCGCCGCCCCCTGCGATTGAGCTAAGGCGATGTCCCCCCCGGCCGAAGCGGCGAGCTGGAGCATCGCTTGCGAGGCAGCCGCCAAGCCCTTTCCCGGTAACGGTTTTCGACCCCGAAATCCCCCTTACCCCACAAGATATCGATTTGATGACGAGGACCGACACCAGGTATTGACGCCTGCCCTGCGAAGCACGTAGCGTTCGCCACCGTCGGCGCCCCCCAGGCGCCAGCCGTTTCAAGTCAGCGTAAGAGCATGGATTTTCGCCGCGGCGGATCGCCTTCGCCGTGCCGGATTCCTGTGCCCTCATAAGGCTCCAAGGCCTCCGTTAAATCACAAGATGTAGTGGATTTAAGGGTTTCTTTACGCTATATATGGAGGATGACAGGGGATCGCGGGCATGGCCCGGCCCTGCCCTCCTGAACCAGGAACCACAAGGCCTTTCGCAAGGCCGCAACGCCGGGCCCCACAGGCGAGCGGGCCGGCATGAGGATGAGGAAAACGATGCGGATCGCGCGCCACTACACCAAGGCCGGACAATCCCCCTACGCCTCGATCGCCTTTCGCACGGCGACCAGCGAGATTCGCAATCCGGACGGCTCTATCGTCTTCCGGCTGGAGAATTTTCAGGTGCCGGCGCAGTTCAGCCAGGTGGCGGCCGACATCCTGGCGCAGAAATATTTCCGCAAGGCCGGCGTGCCGGCGCGGCTGACGCGCGTGGAGGAGAACGCCGTTCCCTCCTTCCTGTGGCGCTCCGCCGCCGATACGGAGGCGCTCGCCGAGCTGCCGCAAGACGCGCGCTCCGGCTCGGAGAAGGATGCCCGCCAGGTCTTCGACCGTCTCGCCGGCGCCTGGACCTATTGGGGCTGGAAGGGCGGCTATTTCGACAGCGAGGAGGACGCCTCGGCCTTCTTCGACGAGCTGCGCTACATGCTCGCCACCCAGAAGGCGGCGCCCAACTCGCCGCAATGGTTCAACACCGGCCTCTTCTGGGCCTATGGCATCGACGGGCCGAGCCAGGGGCATTTCTACGTCGACTTTGAGACCGGCAAGCTTACGAAGTCGAAGACGGCTTACGAGCATCCGCAGCCGCATGCCTGCTTCATCCAGTCGGTCGGCGACGATCTCGTCAACGACGGCGGCATCATGGATCTGTGGGTGCGCGAGGCGCGGCTGTTCAAATACGGCTCCGGCACCGGCTCCAACTTCTCCAAGCTGCGCGGCGAGGGCGAGAGGCTGTCGGGCGGCGGCAAGTCGTCCGGGCTGATGAGCTTCTTAAAGATCGGCGACCGGGCGGCCGGGGCGATCAAGTCCGGCGGCACGACGCGGCGCGCCGCCAAGATGGTGATCGTCGATATCGACCATCCCGATATCGAGCAGTTCATCAACTGGAAGGTGCGCGAGGAGGAGAAGGTCGCCGCCCTCGTCACCGGCTCCAAGATCGTCTCGCAGCATCTGAAGGCGGTGATGCGCGCCTGCGTCAATTGCGAGGGGCCGGAGGGCGACTGCTTCGACCCGGCCAAGAACCCGGCCCTCAAGCGCGAGGTGCGCGCCGCCAAGAAGGCGCAGGTGCCGGAGGCCTATGTGCGCCGCGTCATCCAGTTCGCCCGCCAGGGCTATACCGATATCGACTTTCCGGTCTACGACACGGACTGGGATTCGGAGGCCTATCTCACCGTCTCCGGCCAGAATTCCAACAATTCGATCTCGGTGAAGGACGACTTCCTGCGCGCCGTGGAGGCCGACGGCACCTGGGACCTCATCAAGCGCATCGACGGCAAGGTGGCCAGGCGCGTGCGCGCCCGCGAATTGTGGGACAAGATCGGCTACGCCGCCTGGGCCTCGGCCGATCCGGGCCTGCACTTCAACTCCACCATGAACGACTGGCACACCTGCCCGGCTTCGGGGCCGATCCGCGCCTCCAATCCGTGCTCGGAGTACATGTTCCTCGACGACACGGCCTGCAACCTGGCTTCCCTGAACCTGTTGCAGTTCCTCGCCCCGGCCGACGAGAAGGGCGAGCGCGTCTTCGATGTGGAGGCCTTCGAGCACGCCGTGCGGCTGTGGACGGTGGTTCTGGAAATCTCCGTGCTGATGGCGCAGTTCCCCTCCAAGGAGATCGCCCAGCTCTCCTATCGCTACCGCACGCTCGGCCTCGGCTTCGCCAATATCGGCGGGCTGTTGATGAGCTCCGGCATCGCCTATGACAGCGAGGAAGGCCGCGCCATCTGCGCCGCCGTCAGCGCGATCATGACCGGCACCGCCTACGCCACCTCCGCGGAGATGGCGAAGGAGCTCGGCCCCTTCGCCGGCTTTGCGTCCAACCGCGAGCACATGCTGCGCGTGATGCGCAACCATCGCCGCGCCGCCCATGGCGAGGCCGGCAGCGCCGGCGGCTACGAAGAGCTCAACACCGCGCCGGTGCCGATCGACCACGACACCTGCTTGCGGCTCGACATCGGCGGGGCGGCGCTTTCACAGCACGCCAAGGCGGCCTGGGACAGGGCGCTGAAGCTCGGCGAGGCGCATGGCTACCGCAACGCCCAGGCGACCGTCATCGCGCCGACCGGCACGATCGGCCTCGTCATGGATTGCGACACGACCGGGATCGAGCCGGACTTCGCCCTGGTGAAGTTCAAGAAGCTCGCCGGCGGCGGCTATTTCAAGATCATCAACCGGGCCGTGCCGGAGGCGCTGAGGAAGCTCGGCTATTCCAAGGACGAGATCGCCGAGATCGAAGCCTATGCGGTCGGCCACGGCACGCTTGCCGGCGCGCCCGCCATCAATCCCGAGACGCTCGCCGAAAAGGGCTTTGCGCCGGCGACCATCGCCAAGATCGACGAGGCCTTGAAGAGCGCCTTCGACATCAAGTTCGTCTTCAACCGCTGGACGGTGGGCGACGAACAGATGGCCGAGTTGATGGTGCCCCAGGAGAGCCTTTCGGACCCGGCCTTCGATCTTCTCGTCCATCTCGGCTTCACCCGTAAGGAGATCGAGGCGGCGAACCTTTATGTCTGCGGGGCGATGACGCTGGAAGGCGCGCCGCATCTGAAGGCAGAGCATCTGCCGGTCTTCGACTGCGCCAATCCCTGCGGGCGGATCGGCAAGCGCTATCTGTCGGTGGAAAGCCATATCCGCATGATGGCGGCGGCCCAGCCCTTCATCTCCGGGGCCATCTCCAAGACCATCAACATGCCGAACGAGGCGAGCGTCGAAGACTGCAAAAGCGCCTACATGCTCTCCTGGAAGCTGGCGCTGAAGGCCAACGCGCTCTACCGCGACGGCTCCAAGCTGTCGCAGCCCCTCAATGCCCAGCTCCTGGCCGACGACGAGGAGGAGGAGGAAGACGACATCGTGGAGGAGATCGTCGCCGCCGGCACGCCGCAGAAGGCGGCGATCGCGGCGGAGAAGATCGTGGAACGCATCGTGGAGCGCGAGATCAAGGTGCGCGAGCGCGAGAAGCTGCCCAACCGGCGCAAGGGCTATACCCAGAAGGCCATCGTGGGCGGGCACAAGGTCTATCTCAGGACCGGCGAGTTCGACGACGGGCGACTCGGCGAGATCTTCATCGACATGCACAAGGAAGGCGCCGCCTTCCGCGCCATGATGAACAACTTCGCCATCGCCATCTCGCTCGGCCTGCAATACGGCGTGCCCCTGGAGGAATATGTCGACGCCTTCACCTTCACCCGCTTCGAGCCGGCGGGGATGGTGACCGGCAACGAGGCGATCAAGAACGCCACCTCCATCCTGGACTACACCTTCCGCGAACTCGCCGTCTCCTATCTCGGCCGCCACGACCTTGCGCATGTGCCGCCGGAGGAGATGGGCGCAACGACGCTCGGGCGCGGCGTCGCCGCCGACCGGCCGGCGCCGCAAACGCCCGTCTCGCACGGCCTCGTTCGCGGCCAGACAGGCCGCTTCCGCGTCCTCGGCGGCGCCGACAAGGGCGAGCCCAAGGGCGCCGCGGAGGCCGGGCCGGGCAAGGCCGGCGGAGCGCCCGGCAGCGCCAAAGTGACGGCGATCGGCCAGGCCGGCGGCAAGGCGGGCGCGGCCATCGCCTTCAAGCGCGAGGTCAGCCCGGAGGCGGAGCCGGCCGGCTATGCCGCCAACGCCCCGGCACCGGAGGCGGCGCCGGAAGCGGAAGAGGCGCCGGCCCCTGCCGCCGGACCGCAGGGCGCCAACAAGACCACCGACAAGGCAGCCCAGGCGGCGATCGCCCGCATGCAGGGCTATGAGGGCGAGGCCTGCACCGAATGCGGCAACTTCACCATGGTGCGCAACGGCACCTGCCTGAAATGCGACACCTGCGGGTCGACGAGCGGGTGTAGTTGAGGCTTTTTCTCGACCTCAAGATGTGGTATGCGTCGTGAATGACGTATCTATATCTTGAGGTCAGCGATGGCGAAGGGAAAGGACTCAGGCGGGAGCTACCGTAGCGCGATCAGCGGTCGTTACGTCACCGCAAAGCACGGTCAAGCCAGCCCCAAGACGACCGTCCAAGAAACCAGAGGCGGAGGCTCGACCGGAAGCTATCGGAGCGCCGTCTCGGGGAAGTTCGTGACGGCGACATACGGCAAGTCGCATCCAAGGACGACCGTGAAGGAATCCTAGAACACCGCGAAGGCAGAGCCTGTCGACGGCGGAACGGCGTGGATGCCAAGGTCAAGCCCACGGCTGTCCGGTTTAATTTTGTGGACTGAGCGCACGGTGTTGATTCTACTCGTGTTCAGACGTTTGGCGCGTCTTCCGGACACGAGGGAGCAACACCGTGCGGCACCACAATAGCGTTTTCCACGACGTCTTGAAGCATGTTCCCTGGGGCGTGTTCGAACGGCTTGTGGACAAGCACCATGCGGACAAGCATGTGCGTCGGCTGTCGACCAAGAGCCAGTTCGTGGCCTTGCTCTATGGGCAATTGTCGGGGGCTCAGAGCCTGCGCGAGATCGTCGGCGGCCTTGAGAGCCATGCGGCCCGGCTCT
>NZ_JHZK01000017.1 GCF_000688515.1 Afifella pfennigii DSM 17143
AGAGCCGGGCCGCATGGCTCTCAAGGCCGCCGACGATCTCGCGCAGGCTCTGAGCCCCCGACAATTGCCCATAGAGCAAGGCCACGAACTGGCTCTTGGTCGACAGCCGACGCACATGCTTGTCCGCATGGTGCTTGTCCACAAGCCGTTCGAACACGCCCCAGGGAACATGCTTCAAGACGTCGTGGAAAACGCTATTGTGGTGCCGCACGGTGTTGCTCCCTCGTGTCCGGAAGACACGCCAAACGTCTGAACACGAGTAGAATCAACACCGTGCGCTCAGTCCACAAAATTAAACCGGACAGCCGTGGGCCCGACCCGGCCATCCATTCCCCGGCTGCGCCCTTTGCGCGCTACCTCTGAGGCTGTGCTCGGCGTGGGCGGAATGGAAGGCTCACGACGACAGTTTTCAGGCTCCGCGCACGCTGTTGGCCGCTCGCGGTCGCGCTTCTTCCGGCTACACCTCTTCCTTCCGCGCCGGGCGAGGCGTCGCCAGCTGAAACTCGGTCTGCGGCTCGCACGCCTCCTCGTATTCCTCCAGCCTGGCGAAAGCATCGCGCAGCGCCTCCGACCAGGCGTTGGAGAGCTTGCGGAAATAGGGATCGTCCGCCTCGATGCGCCGCTGCTCGCCGATTTCCAGCGTGTCCTTGCGATAGATGAGAAGGTCGATGGGCAGGCCGACGGAGAGGTTGGAGCGCACGGTGGAATCGAAGGAGATGAGGACGAGCTTGGCCGCCTCGCCCATGCGCATCGGCGCCACCGTCACCCGGTCCAGGATCGGCTTGCCGTATTTGTGCTCGCCGATCTGGAAATATGGCGTGTCCTTGGTCGCCTCGATGAAATTGCCTTCCTGGTAGATGAGGAAAAGGCGGTGGACATCGCCGGCGATCTGGCCGCCGAAGATGAAGGAAGCGGTGAAGAGGCCCGGATGCGCCTTCACCGCTTCTTCCTCGTCGTGCAGCACTTCGCGCACCGTGTCGCCGATGAGGCGCGCGGCCTGGAACATGGTGGCGACGCTCATCAGCGACGGCCTGTCGGGATCGTCGACGGCGTGCAGCCGCTCGTTGAGGAGCGAGACGACGGCCTGGGTGATGGACAGGTTGCCGGCGGTCAGGAGCACCAGCACCCGGTCGCCGCGCCGTTCCCAGACATGCATCTTGTTGAACAGCGACACGTTGTCGACGCCGGCATTGGTGCGGGTGTCGGACGCAAACACGATGCCGCGGTCGAGCCTGAGGCCCACGCAATAGGTCATGACGATCTTCCCCGGCCGCCGAGGGGCGCGCCGCCCCTATTGCTGCTGCTGTTCGACGACGACGTCAACGCACAAAGTTTCCTCGCCGGCGAGCCGATGCAGGCCGACGATGGGCGCGGCGGCGGCCGCATCGAGGCCGCAGGCGAGGCGCACATAGCGCTCCGTCGGGCAGATGCCGTTGGCGACGTCGAAGCCGACCCAGCCGAGATCGGGCAAGAAGGCCTCCGCCCAGGCGTGGTGGGCGACGGCCGGCGCCTCGTCGTCGAGATGCAGGTAGCCGGTGACGTAGCGGGCGGGAATGCCGATCACCCGCGCGGCGGCGCAGAAGATATGGCTGTAATCCTGGCAGACGCCGTAGCCGGTTGCGAAAGCCTCCGCGGCGTTGGTGCCGGCATGGGTGGCGTCGGTGTCGAAGCTCATGTGCTCGTGGATCGCCGCCATCACCTCATGCAGGACGGCAAGCCGCTCTTCGCCTTCGATGGAGCGGGCGAGCTTGCGGATGCCCGGCGAAGGCTCCGTCACCGGCGTTGTGCGCAGGAACACCGCCGGATTGGCCATCTCTTCCGGCCGGCCGACGATGCCGCCGGTATCGCTTGTCTCCACATGGCCTTCCGCGACGATCGTCAGCGTCTCGCTTGGCTGCGTCTGGGTGACGAGATGGGTGATGTTGCCGAAGCCGTCGGTGTAGCTCGCCGCTTCCTCCATGCCCGGCGCCTCGATCGACCAGCCATGCACCCTCTGGGCGGCGTTGTCGCGGGCGGTGAGGCGCAGACGCTGGATGGCGTAGCGGCCGGGGCTGGAATAGCGGTAATGCGTCGTATGGCGGACCTTGAGGCGCATCGTTCTGGTTCCTCACGCCGTCGGATCGAAATAATAGTCGGCGGCGAGGCTCACCGTGAGCCGGTTGTTGCGGTCGATGAAGTCGGTCAGGAATTCGTGCAGGCCGTCCTGGAAAATGGCGCCCATCTCGCTTTGCTTGAGAAGCTGGTGGGTGGAGCGCACCAGCTCGGCCGTCGGTCGCTCCTCACCGTAGCGCTCCGACAGGCCCTCCGCGGTGACGGCGAGCCAGTCGTAGCAATAGCGCAGCGAGCGCGGCATTTCCGGGCGCAGGATGAGAAACTCCGCGATCCGCCAGGGCCGGTAATCCTCGTGGAAGACATGCCGGTAGGAGCGATGGGCGGAGACGGCTCTTAAGATCGTCTCCCACTGATAAGTGTCGATGGCGCCGCCGACCGATTGATGGTCGGGCAAGAGCAGATAGTATTTCACGTCGAGGATGCGCGCCGTGTTGTCGGCCCGCTCCATGAAGGCGCCGAACTGGCTGAAATAGTAGCCCTCGTCGCGCAGGACGGTGCCCAAGAGCGCGCCGCGGAACTGGGCGGTGCGGTGGCGCACCCAGTCGAGGAAATCGGGCAGGCGCGCATTGCTCATCGATTGCGGCGAGACCGCCTGCAGGGCGATCCAGGTGTCGTTGAGCGATTCCCACATATCGCGCGTCAGCTTGGTGCGCACGATGCGCGCATTGGTGCGCGCCGCCGTCAGCGAGGAGCGCACCGAGGAAGGGTTGCGCTCGTCGAAGAGCAGGAAGTTGATGGCGTTCTCGCCGCTCACCTCCTCATGGGCGGCCTGATAGGCGTCGAAGACGCCCGCGCTTCTCAGCGTGGAAAGCCATTCCTCCTTGTAGCCGCCGCCGACCTTCGGCGTCAGCGAGATGCGAAATCCCGCCTCGCACAGCCGCGCGATGTTCTCCGCCCGCTCCATGTAGCGGGACATCCAGAAAAGGCTTGCCGCAACCCGTCCCAGCATTGGCCTACTCGCTCAGCACCCACGTATCCTTGGTGCCTCCCCCTTGCGAGGAATTGACGACGAGCGAGCCCTTCTTCAGCGCCACGCGGGTGAGCCCGCCGGCCACCAGCCGCACCCGGTCGGAGACGAGGCTGAAGGGACGCAGATCCACATGGCGCGGCGCCACCCCCGCCTGTGTGAAGGCCGGGCAGGCCGAAAGCGCCAGTGTCGGCTGGGCGATGTAGTTCTTCGGGCGCGCCTTCAGCACCTTGCGGAACTGGGCGATCTGCTTCTTGGAGGCGGTCGGGCCGACGAGCATGCCGTAGCCGCCGGAGCCGTGCACCTCCTTCACCACCAGTTCCGGCAGATGGTCGAGCACATAGGCGAGCGCTTCCGGCTCGGCGCAGCGCCAGGTGGGCACGTTCTTCAGGATCGGCTTCTCGCCGGTGTAGAACTCCACGATCTCCGGCACCCAGGAATAGATCGCCTTGTCGTCGGCGATCCCGGCGCCAGGGGCATTGACGATGGTGACGCGCCCGGCCCGGTAAAGGTCCATCAGCCCCGGAACGCCGAGCGCCGAATCGGGGCGGAAGGTGAGGGGGTCGAGGAAGTCGTCGTCGATGCGCCGATAAAGCACATGCACGCGCTGCGGGCCGCGCGTCGTGCGCATGTAGAGCGCGGCCTCGTCGACGAAGAGGTCGTGGCCCTCCACCAGCTCCGCCCCCATCTGGTCGGCGAGGAAGGAATGCTCGAAATAAGCCGAGTTGTGGATGCCGGGGGTGAGGACGGCGAGCGTCGTCTCCTCCGGCGCCACCGGCGAGACCGCCTCCAGCGTCTGGCGCAGCAGCTCCGGATAATGCTGCACCGGCGCCACCTGATGCGCGGCGAAGAGCTCGGGGAAGAGATGCAGCATCGCCTCGCGGTTCTCCAGCATGTAGGAGACGCCCGAGGGCGTGCGCATATTGTCCTCCAGGACGAAGAAATCGTCCTCGCCGGTGCGCACGATATCGGTGCCGATGATGTGGCTGAAGACGCCGAGCGGCGGGCGATGGCCGATCATCTCCACGCAATAGGCCTCGTTCATCAAGATGACCTCGGCCGGGATGCGCCCGGCGCGGATGATCTCCTGGCGGTGGTAGATGTCGAGGAGGAAGGAGTTGAGGGCGCGCACGCGCTGCTCGATGCCGCGCTCCAAGAGCCGCCATTCGCGCGCCGAGAGGATGCGCGGGATGAGATCGAAGGGGATGAGGCGCTCCAGCGTGTCGGCGGTCCGCGCCTCGCTGCCGGTATAGACGGAGAAGGTGATGCCGAGCCGGCGGAAGATCGATTCCGCCTCGGCGCGCTTGCGCTTCAGGATGCGCGCGGGCTGCTCGTCCAGCCAGGCGCACAGCGTGGCGTAATGTGGGCGCGGGGTCCCGTCTGGCCCCAGCATCTCGTTGAAGACGGTGTCGCGCGGCAGGGCGCGTTCGCGGAGCGGTTGTTCCATCTCTTGGCGCAGGCTAGCCAGCGCTCGCGGCCAGGTCACGCACAAAAAGCAGGCGATGCCTGGACAAGGCCTGCCGTTTCACCGCGATCGTCTCAAACGGCCGTATCCCGGCTATCTTGGCAAGCTTCCATCTTTCGGCGGCTTAACCCTCTCTGAAGGTTGAACATCCTCCCTATTCCGCCCGTGGGTGAAATGTGGCTAAGTTAGGGCGAATGCGGCGCGCTTGTGGATGACCGGGGATCAATGAGGAAAACCATGCGTATCTCGGCACTTTGTCTCCTCGCCGCGCTGGCCGCTCTGGTCTTCGGCGGCATCGCCGAAGCCGGCGTTACCGCTCGCATCGACCTCTCCCAGCAGCAGATGCGTGTCTATGCCAACGGCAAGCTCGCCTATACCTGGAAGGTCTCCACGGCCAGGCGCGGCTATCGCACCCCGACCGGCACCTACCGTCCGCAGCGCATGCACAAGATGTGGTATTCGCGCAAATACGACATGTCGCCGATGCCGCATTCCATCTTCTTCCGCGGCGGCTACGCCATCCACGGCACCAACGCCGTGCGTAGCCTCGGCAGGCCCGCCTCGCATGGCTGCGTGCGCCTGCATCCCTCCAACGCCCGCACGCTCTACAACCTTGTCAAGCAGACCGGTCCGGGCAATACCCGCATCATCATCACGCGTTGAGGGGAGCGGGGCTGAGGGCTCCGCCGCTTTGGCGCAAGGCCGCAAGGGGGAGCGCCGGAGCCGATGTCGTCGCTATTCGTCACGCGGGCGGGAAATCTCGATGAAGGCCGCCCGCCCGTGGTTCTTCTGCACGGTTTCGGCGCCTCGCACCGCGCCTGGGACATGGTCGTGGCAGAGCTTGGCGAGCGCCTGCCGCTGCTTCTGTACGATCTGCCGGGCCATGCCGGCTCGCTCGCCCATCCAGGCACCGGCCATGCCGTCACCGCGGCGCGGGCCGTCGGCGCCGACCTTGCCGAGCGCGCGCCGGACGGCTTTCACCTCGTCGGCCATTCCATGGGCGGCGCCGCGGCCGCTCTCATCGCCTTGAAGGCGCCGCAGGCCACGTGCTCCTTGACCCTCTTGTCGCCGGGCGGCTTCGGCCCGGAGATCAATCACCGCCTTCTGACCCGCTACGCCGCCGCCACCGAGGCGGACGAGCTGCGCCTGCTCCTGGAGCAGTTTTACGGCTGGCGCAATCCGGTGCCGGAGGCCGTCATCGAAGAGCTTGTGGCGGAAAGGAAGGCGCCGGGCGCAAGCCGGGCGCTGAAGGAGATCGGTGCCACGCTGTCGGAAGACGGGCGCCAGAAGATGCTGCCCATCGACGCCATCGCCGGCCTTGCCTGTCCGATCAAGGTCGTCTGGGGCACGCAGGACCGCGTCCTGCCGACACGCCAGGCTCACAAGCTGCCCGGCCGCATCGCCGTGCATGTCTTCGAGGATGTCGGCCACATGCTGCCGCACGAAATCCCGGCGGAGGCGGCGGCCCTCATCGTGGAGAATGCGCGCGGCTGAAAAGCCGCGCGCCCTTCGCAGAGCCGGCAGTCGCTCAGGAGCGCGCCTCCTGCAGGTCCTCCGGTCGCTCGATCCCCTTCTTCGCGCGCTTTTCGGCAATCTCTTCGCTTCGCTCCGACAACGCCGAACTCTCCCGGTGCCGGCTCGCTTTGGCGGCGCTGATGCGCTGCCAGATGGCATAGCCGAGGACGAGAAGCAGGGTGACCAGGGAAAGCGCCCAGATAATCGCAAAATCGCTCATGAAGTTCCTCTCTTGTTTGCTCCGTGATTGACGTCGATATCCGCGGCGAAAGAAATTGTGTGGCGTTAAGGCCACAAATACATGGTTTTCTTTCGGCCGTGGCAATCGAATCGTCTGTCTGGACGGGCAACGCGAGGCGCATCGGCGTGTTCCGAAGCTTTTGAAAGCTCGCGAGAACGTGAGTTGTGTTTTTGGCAGGACGGGTGCGCGACCCCGCCAGCTTGCCATCTCCGCCTGCCGGGGCTGGCCGCCATCTGCTCCGGCCCGGCCTTAGGTAACGGCGACCGGCTTCGCCTCCGCCGCCTGCATCAGCTTGTGCGGCTCGACCCGGAACACCGCGTCCGGAGCCCCGGCGGCGGCCCAGACCTCGGCGAAGGCGAGCAGGTCTTCGTCGATATAGGTGGCGAGCGGGCGCGTGGCGCCGAGCGGGGCGACGCCGCCGATGGCAAAGCCGGTGAGCTCGCGCACCTCGCTGGCGTCGACGCGCTTCAGCGCCTCGCCGAGATGGGCGGCGATCTTCTTCTCGTCGACGCGGTTCTTGCCGGAGACGAGCAGCAGCACCGGCTCGCCGCTTTGTGCCTTCTTGAAGACCAGCGATTTGACGATTTGCGCCACGGAAGTGCCGCAGGCCCTGGCCGCGTCCTCGGCGGTTCGCGTCGTATCCGGCATGCGGCGGATCTCAATGTCGATGCCGGCCTTTCTGGCGGCTTCTTCGACGCGCTCGGTGCTTCTGGGGCGTGGCGGCATTTCCATTTCCTTTCTATTTGATTAACCATAGATAGCCGTGGACGCCGCAGACCGCGCGCCTGTCGCTGCCGGCTTTTTCTGGTAGCTTCCGAGGGCAGCGGGCGAAAGGGGATAGAGCATGAACACCGTGGCGGGAGCCGGGGCGACCGTGCGCAACCTTCAGGAACGTGTCCGCGAAGCGCGCATTCGCGAATCGGACCGCATGGACGGCATCGTGGAGCTGCGCGAAACCGAGCGCACCCGCCTGGAACTCCTGGTGGAGGAAATGCGGGGCGTGGCTGAGGAACTGCCGCAGCGCGACCGCGATCGCTTCCTTCTCGCCATCCTGCCCGGCGATCCGCCGCGCTACTGGGTCGATGCGACGAGCTTCGTGATGATGGCGCGCGACAAGCGCACCTATCGTTTTCTGCAGGACACGCTGGACGGGCGCATCGTTCTCGCCGAGGCCACAGACGCTTCCACCATCGCCGACCGGGTGACGAGCTTGATCGCCGATCGGATCGTGGAGCGCGAGCGCGCGCTCGCCGCCGACGCCATGGAGACCGCGCGCCAGAACCGTCTCGCCGATGCCCGCGCCACACAGGAGCATGCCCGTTCCAGCCTTTCAGGCTTCTGGGTGCTGATGGCCTTCATTTTCGGCCTCATCTGCGGCGCCGCCGCGCTCCTCACTTATGCCTGGTTTGCGGTCGCTTGACATCGAAGTTGAGGCTGAGCGCCTCGTGCACGCCCTCTTTGGCGTCGAGACAGCGATGGCGGACCGTCAGCCGCCAGGAGCCGTTGCCCTCGCTGATATCGTGTAGCGCGTAGCCGGCGGCCTTCGGTCCGTCGGAGGCCCCGCCCGATCCGGCCGGAACGCCGATCACCGGAACGGCCCCGACCGGGCCGCGGATCGCCGTGACGGAGCGGATATGGTCGTGGCCGTGCAGGATGAGCTCGGCGCCCTGGCGCCGCACGGCGCGGCGCAGGCGATGCGCGTCGGTGAGCCGCCTCAGCGTCCGCGAGGGGTCGATGAGCTTGGGAGGGTGGTGCACGAGAATGACCCGAAACAGCCCTTCCTCCTCGGCTTCGGCCAAAAGCGTCTCCAGCCGCGCCGTCTGTCGGCGGCCGAGGCGGCCGGTCGCCATGAAGGGGCCCGAGGCGACGGCGGAGGAAAGGCCGATAATGGCGATGCCGTCCTTGCGGCGCATGAAGGGAAAGATCGCCGGCCCGACGAATTCCGCGTCGCCCTCCGCCGACATCCATGGCGCCCACAGCCGCCGATAGCGGTGATGCGCGCGCGGCACATAGGCGTCGTGGTTGCCCGGAATCGCCGTCACCATCGTCGGCGGCCCGAGCGCCTCCAGCCACAGCCGGGCATTCTCGAATTCCTCCCGCAGGGCCAGATTGGTGAGATCGCCGGTCACGGCGATATGGTCCGGCGCGCTCTCCTTCAGATCCGCCGTCAACAGCTCCAGCGTGTCGACCGTCATCCGCCCGCGCCGGTTCTGATGCCAGTTGGCGTAGCCGATGATGCGCTTGGAGGCGAGCTCGCGCAGGCGCGGCTGCGGCACCGCCGGCAGATGCACGTCGGAGATATGTGCAAGACGAAACATCAGCCGCGCCGATCCTTTCTTCGCTGCAACAACGCCCTCCGCACAGGGCCTGTCGGAGACCATCGACAGGCCCTAAGGTGGGGCGACGACAGGAGTTTGTCATGGCAGCCGCTTTGACTGGCCTCAACCCGCTGCAACGTCTCATGCAGCAGGCGCTGCTCGCGGCCGGCCGTCTCACCCGGGGCATCACGCTCGGCGTGCGCGCGGCCTTGATCGCCGACGGCCACATCCTCCTGGTGCGTCATACCTATCTGCCGGGATGGTATCTTCCCGGCGGCGGCGTGGAGGCAGGCGAATCGGCGCTGGAGGCGATCCGCCGCGAGGTGCGCGAGGAGACCGCCGCGGCGCTTGCCGGCGAGCCGGAGCTCTTCGGCATTTACCGCAACCCCAGGGCCCACCCGAACGATCATGTCGTCTTGTTCGTCTGTCGCGCTTTCGACCTTCTGGGTGTCGATCCGACCGGCCTGGAGATCGCCGAGGTCGGGCGCTTTCCGCTTTCCGCCTTGCCCCGGGACGCGACGCCCTCCACCCTTGCGCGTCTTGCCGAGATAGAGGGCCGGCAGGCGAAGACGGAGAACTGGTAGCTTGCACTCAGTCCCGCGGAATGCCTTCGCCCGGCAGACGGTCGCGGTTATGCGGGGCATCCAGCACCAGAAGAGGGCCGAGCGGCACGATCCGCGTCGGATTGATCTGGGCGTGGCTGTAGTAATAGTGCCGCTTGATGTGCGGGAAGTTGACCGTCTCCTTGACGCCGTGGATCTGGTAGAGATCGCGCAGATAGCCCGACAGGTTCGTGTAGTCTGAGATACGGCGCTTGTTGCACTTGAAATGGCCGTAATAGACGGCGTCGAAGCGCACCAGCGTGGTGAACAGCCGCCAATCGGCCTCCGTCAGCCGGTCTCCGACGAGGAAGCGCTGGTCGTCGAGCCGCTGGTCGATATCGTCCAGCGTGTTGAACAGCGTCTTGTAGTTCTCCTCGTAGACGGCCTGCTTGGTGGCGAAGCCGGCTTTGTAGACGCCGTTGTTGACGTTCTCGTAGATGAGGGCGTTGACATCGTCGATCGCCTCGCGCTCGCCGCGCGGATAGAAGTCGAGCTCCGAGCGCCCGCCGATGCCGTCGAAGGCGGTGTTGAACATGCGGATGATCTCGGCCGATTCGTTGGAGACGATGGTCTCGCGCTGCTTGTCCCACAGAACCGGCACGGTGACCCGGCCGGTATGGCCGGGGCGGGCCTTCAGATAGAGCTCGTAGAGCCGCCGCAGGCCGTAGAGATGGTCGGGGTGCTCGTCGTCGAAGATCCAGCCTTCCGACAGCATCAGCGGGCTGACGACGGAAACGCCGATCATCTCCGAAAGGCCCTTCAGCTTGCGAAAGACGAGCGTGCGGTGCGCCCAGGGACAGGCGAGCGAGACGTAAAGATGATAACGCCCCGGTTCGGCCTTGAAGCCCTCCTCGCCGGAAGGGCCGGGCGCGCCGTCCGCCGTCACCCAGTTGCGGAAGGTGGATTCCTCCCGCTCAAATCTCCCGCCGGTCTTCTCGGTGTCGTACCACTTGTCCTGCCAGACGCCGTCGACCAACAAACCCATCAGCTTCTCTCCCCCGCCCCCCGCCGCGGGGGCCCTCCTGCGTCTTAACGAAGCCGGGGCACGTCTGCCAGAACGATCTCCGCACTTTCTTTGCCGCCGGCATGGGCGATGACGATCTCCGCCTCGTCGCGGATGGCCGCGCCGTCGCCTGTTTCAAGCCTCTTGCCGTTGACCGTCACGCTGCCGCTGGCGGGCACCAGATAGACGTAGCGTCCGGGCACGAGGCCGTGGCGCAGTTCCTGGCCCGGGGTCAGCGTCGCCCCGTAGAGCGTGGCGTCCTGGCGGATGAGAAGCGTGTCGTTCTCGCCCTTGCCGGACGCGAGCGGCACCAGCTGGCCGGCGCGTTCCGCCTTCGGAAAGCTGGCGCTCGCCCAGCGTGGCTCGCCGCCCTTTTCTGCCGGCAGGATCCAGATCTGGAAGATCTGCGTTTCGCCGTCCTCAAGGTTCCATTCCTCGTGGGCGATGCCGGAGCCGGCGCTCATCACCTGCACGTCGCCGGCGACGGTGCGGCCCTCATTGCCGAGATGGTCGCGATGGGTGATGGCGCCTTGGCGCACATAGGTGACGATCTCCATGTCGCGATGGGGATGGCGGGGAAAGCCTTCCTGGGGGGCGATCGTGTCGTCGTTCCACACCCTGAGCGCGCCCCAATGCACCCGCTCAGGATCGTGATAATCGGCGAAGGAGAAGTGGTGTTTGGTCCGCAGCCAGCCGTGGTCGGCGCCGCCGAGGCTGTCGAAGGAACGGATATCGATCATGTCAAACCCTCCACGGGGGAAGTTTCCGGCGTGAGGTAGGTTGCGGGCACGGCTGCACAAGCATGCGCTTGCGGCGCGGGCGGTGAAAGCACTGTTTGCGTCAGACGCGCCTTGCCAAGAGCGTTGCGGCCCCCCAAGGGCTGTGATAGAGGCGCGACCCATGGATTTTTCGGCTGACAATCTTCGCCTGCGACGAGGCTAGCCGCCGCTTCTTGAAGCGGCGCGTCGCGCTGTCCCGCATCCGGCGGGGCCCTTTCTTTCTCAGCCGAGTGTTCTTCCCATGCCCCACATCCTCATCCGGCCAGAGGCGCCGGACGACGATCCCGCCATCTCCGGCCTGATCGCCACGGCCTTCGGTCCGGGCGCCTATGCGCGCGCGGCCTTCCGCGTGCGCGAACAGGCGCCGCATGCCCCGGAGTTTTCCTTCGTGGCGGTGCTTGAGGAACGGATCGCCGCCTCGGTGCGCCTGACGCCGATCACCGTCGGCGGAGAGGATATGGGCTTTCTGCTCGGACCGCTCGTCGTCGACCCGCCCTTGAAAAGCCGCGGCTACGGCAAGGCGCTGGTGCGTCATGCGTTGGCGGCGGCGAGCGAGAGGGGCGTGCGCTTCGTCATCCTGGTCGGCGACGAGCCATATTATGGGCCGCTCGGCTTCGTCCGGCTGCCGCCCGGGCGGGTCGCCATGCCCGGCCCCTGCGATCCGCGCCGGCTCTTGGTGGCGGAGCTGGAGGCGGGCGTCGGCGACCGGCTCGCGGGCATCATTGCCGGCAAGGCGGCCGCCTGACGACGAGGCGGGAAAGCAAACGGGCGCCCGAAGGCGCCCGCCGAAACAAAACCTGAAGGTGACGTGCTCTAGGTTCTTCTGAAGCCTTGAGGCTTATTCTTCCTCTTCCTCCTTGTCGGCGGCGGAGGAGACCTGTCGGGCGATGTAGAGCTGCTCGCCCATCATCTCCATCAGATCGAACTGCTCCTCCACGAAGTCGATATGTCCCTCCTCGTCGGCGAGGATGGTCATGAACAGCCGGAAGGTGCCGATATCGCCGGCTTCCTGGCACTCGCGCGCCGCCTTGGTGTAATATTCCAGCGCCTCTTTCTCCATCTCGTGCTGCGTTTCGAAGATGTGCCTGATGGATTTCGGCTGCTCGATCTTGTCGAGCGTGTGCACGTCCGGCTCGCCTTCCAGGAAGAGGAGGCGGGTGAGGAAGAGGTTGGCGTGCTCGCGCTCCTCGTCGATCTCCTCGCGCATGCGCTTGGCAAGCCGGTCGATTCCCCAATCGTCGAGCTTGCGCTCCTGCAAAAGGTAGGTGTTGACCGTGCTCAGCTCCATGGTGAGCGCGCGTTGCAGGTGCTTCAGCGAAATATCGGGGCCTTTCATGGCAATATCCTTTCCTCAATCGTCGGGTGGGGGCCGCTGATGCGGCGAATGACAGCATGCATGTAGATCGTCGCGGGGGCGTTCCAACGCTTGCGGCAAGAACCGCGACGGAGTGAGGCAGGTTCCGCGCGGCGATCTCCTTCGTCTCGGGCGCTGGCTTTGGCGGTGCGCTTGACGGGCATCGTTCGCTTGTCGCCATGCCCGCACGTGATCCGGGCATCCATGCCGCCGCCGCTTCGCCAACGGCAGAGCCTGAGAAATGCATGGCCGGGTCAGGGCCGGCCATGACGATATCACCCGATGCTTGCTTTCCTCGGTCTTACCTGCCGGCGCCTTGATAAAAGGCGGCGTGCGAAACGCGCTAGCGTCCCTCGCGCCACCACAAGGCTGCGAAAGCGCCCACCAGGAGGGCAAGGCCGAGAAGTCCGCCGAAGAGCGGCAGACGGTCGACGCCTTTGAGGATCGTCGCCTCGCTGCGCTTCAGGCCGATCCAGCCGGAGCCGGCGGCCGCGGCCCGGCGCGATACCGCCGCCACGCGCGGGATGGCGGCGCCATCGGATGCAAGGCGGATGGCGGCGCCGCCGCTCGCCTCCGCCACGGGCGCGAGCCGGTCGCGCGTGCTCGTCACCTCGCGAAACTCCAGCGGGTCGGCGGTGCCGATATGGGCGAGCGTCGTCATCCGCCCGTCGCTGACCTTGTAAAGACCGAGATCGGCATTCTCCAGGCGTCCGCGCCACAGGCCCGGCCGGGCCTCGCGCATCGGCACCTCTTGCGCCTCGCCGTTCGGGCCGGTGGCGGTAATCGTCGGCGCGCTCTCGCCGAGCGTCTGGCGCTCCACGGCAAGGCTGTTGCCCTCCGCCTCGACGGTCAGCGCCTCCTCCTCCAGCTCCGGCTCGCCCATCAGCCAGTGGACGATGCGGCGCAGAAGCGCGCCATGCGGGCCGCCGCCCTCAAAGCCGCGTGCCCACAGCCAGGCATGGTCGGAAAGCAGCATGGCGATGCGCCCCCGGTCCTCGTGCGACAGCACCAGCAGCGGCCGCCCGCCGGGACCTTCCAGCGGCACGTCGCCGCGCAGCGCATCGGCGTCGACGAGGCGGAACCAGCGGCTCCAGTCCGGCGGCTGGCTTTGCGCGCCAGGCAGGTCGCGGGTGACCGGATGCTTGGCGCCGAGCTCGGTGACCGCCGGCCGGTAAGGTTCTTCGCGCACCTCGCCGGAGGGCTCGGCCGGCAACACGGTGCCGAGCGGCGTGCGGTAGAGGCTGGCGGGCGAGGCGTAGTCGGGTCCGGCGGCGATCAGCACCGCCCCGCCGTCGCGCACATAGCGGGCGATGTTGTCGAAGTAGAGGATCGGCAACACCCCGCGCCGCTGATAGCGGTCGAAGATGATGAGATCGAATTCGTCGATCTTCTCGGAGAACAATTCGCGCGTCGGAAAGGCGATGAGCGAGAGCTCGTGGATCGGCGTGCCGTCCTGCTTCTCCGGCGGACGCAGGATGGTGAAATGCACCAGATCGACCGCCGCGTCCGATTTCAGCACGTTGCGCCAGGTGCGCTCGCCGGCATGCGGCTCGCCGGAGACGAGCAGCACGCGCAGATGCTCGCGCACCACGTCGATCTCGGCGACGGCGACGTTGTTGTCGGTGGTGATCTCGCCTTCCGCCGCCTCCACCTCCAATTCCACGATGGCGCGCCCGGCATGGTCGATGGGCAGCTCGATCGTCTCCGCCTCGCCGACGATGGCGATGTCGGTGGCGACCTCCTTGCCGTCGATGCGCAGCGTCACGGCGAGGCTGCGTCCCGGCCCCAGCCTGTCGTCGACGACCCGGTAGGTAACGCCCTGTTCCTCGCCCAGAATGGCGAAGCGCGGCGCTTTTTCCAGGACGATGCGGCGGTCGTATTCCTCTTCCTCGCCGGTGATGAGGGCGTGCAGCGGGGCGCCGAGCTGCAGGCTCTCCGGTTCCGCCGGCGTATCGTGGACGATGCCGTCGGTCACCATCACGGCCCCGCCGAGCCGGTCCGGCGGCACGTCGTCGAGCGCCTCCGCGAGCGCGCCGAAAAGCGCCGTGCCGCCGTCATTGGCGGCATCGCCGACGCGCACCTCGCGCGTCTCAAAGCCCGACAAAGCGGCGATGCGATCCTTGAGGGCGGCGACCGCCGCCTCCGTCTGCTGGCTGCGCTCGCCGATCCCCTGGCTGCCGCTCTCGTCGACGATAAGGGCGACGACCGCCGGCAGGGGTTCGCGCTCCTCGCGCTGCAGCACCGGATTGACGAGCGCGGCGACGAGAAGAGCGGCGGCCAGAAGCCTCAGCCAGGCGCCCGGCAGGCGGCGGATCAGCGCGTAGAGGCCGAGAAGCGCCAGAAGCCCGCCGAGCCCGGCGATGATCGACCAGGACAGGAGCGGCTCGAAATCGACGACGAAGCGTGTCATGGGCGGGTCATGGGCGGGTCACTGGCCGAGCCGCTCCAGGAGCGCGGGAATATGCACCTGGTCGGCCTTGTAGTTGCCGGTCAAGGTGTACATGACGATGTTCACCCCGGCGCGGAAGGCCATCTCGCGCTGGCGCGGATCGGACGGCACGGTCGGATAGAGGAACTGGTTGTCGGGCGAGACGGCCCAGGCGGCGGCCAGATCGTTGCCGGTGATCATGATCGGCGAGACGCCGTCGCCGCCGCGCGCCGGGCGCCCGGTCTCTGTGGGCTGCTCGGCGAGCGCCTCCACCCAGAGCTCCGAATCGTTCCAGCGTCCGGGAAACTCGCTGAGCAGATAAAAGGCCTTGGTCAAGACGTGGTCCGGCGGCACCGGCTCCAGCGGCGGCACGTCGACTTGGCCGAGAATCTCGCGCAAGCTCTGCGTTTCCGGCGTCGCCGTCACCGCCGAGCGCGGCATCGGATTGCCGGCATCGCGGGTGTCGAAGAGGATGGTGCCGCCGTTCTTCATGAACGCGTCGACCTTGGCCATCACCTGCGGCTGGGGTGGCTGCTGGTCGGAGCTGACCGGCCAGTAGATGAGGGCGTAGAAGGCGAGCTCGTCGCTTTCAAGATCGAGCCCGACCGGCGCGCCCGGCTCCAGCGCCGTGCGCGTGGAAAGATATTCCGACAGCCCGCGCAGGCCCGCCCGGCTGGTCTCGTCGATGACGGCATCGCCGGTGACGACATAGGCGAGCCGGGTCGACAGCGTGCCTTGCAGCGCCTCCTCGGCGGCGACCTCCTGGGCCTGCGCGCCCTGCGGCTGGGCCGCGAGGAGAATGGCGGCAAGGCCGAGCCCCGTGGCGACCGCCCGGCGCGGCACGAGGCGGCCGGAAAGGGCGAGCGCGGCGATGGCGTCGAGCGCGGCAAGCACGGCCGCGGCGGCCAGAAGCCAGGGCCAGAGCGGCTCGGCGCGCTGCGGCTCAAGCGAGGCGACGCGGCCCGGCCAGCCCAGCGATTGAGGTCTTAGGGGCGACAGGTCGGTCTGCGCGTCGACGGCGTTGAGCGCCCGCGTGTCGCCGTTACGCTCGTAAAGGCCGGGCGGCGTCTCCGCGCCGGGTGCGGCGGTCTCGATGTCGGCGACGAGCGCGGCTTCCGGCCCGGGTGGGCGCAGGCTTCCATAGCCGTCGAGAACGGAAGCGGGCCGCCATGGCGCGTTGTTTGCGCTGCGGCGCGCCGTTGCACCGCTTGTCACGCCGCCGCCTTCTGCTTCCAGCCGCACCGCCCCCTGCGCCGTGTCGATCACCGCGCGCAGCATGTCGACGAAGGCGCCGGTGATCGGCAGGTTCGACCAGCGCGGATCGGCGGTGATGTGGAAGAGAATGATGCGGCCCGCGCCCTGGCCGGCGGCGGTGATCAAGGGCGTACCGTCGCGCAGCTCCGCCCATGTCTCAGCTTCGGCGAGCGATCCCGGCTCGGCCAGGATCTGCCTCTGGATGCGCACATCCTGCGGAATGGCGACGTTACGGAAGGGGCTTTGCGCGGAGAACCGGC
Source organism: Afifella pfennigii DSM 17143 (assembly GCF_000688515.1). Classification (GTDB taxonomy): domain Bacteria; phylum Pseudomonadota; class Alphaproteobacteria; order Rhizobiales; family Afifellaceae; genus Afifella; species Afifella pfennigii. The sequence continues at coordinate 16,299 of NZ_JHZK01000017.1, forward strand.
CGATCGGCTGCGGCTCCTCCCAGGAGAGTGAGCCGCCGAGGGCGCGCTCGCCCTGGCGCAGCGCCACCGGCAACAGCTCTGTATCGCTCGCCGCGATGTTGGAGCTGGCAAAGCGCAACAGCGTGCCGCCCGAGGCGACCCACTGGCTGAGCCGCTCCACCGTCTCCGGCGGCAGGTTGCCGGTCTGCGTCAGAACGAGGACGGAGACGCCGGCGGTCACGAGCTCCTCGATCGCCTCCGGCACGGTATCGCGGCTCACTTGTCGAATGTCGGTATAGGGAGAGAGCGCCCGCTCCACATAGGTGAGCGGAGCCAAGAGCGGCTGCGCCGCCCCGCCGCCCTCGCCGGCGATGAGGCCGACGGATTTGCGTTGCCAACGCCCGTCCAGGAGCTGCACGGCGCCGGCGCTGCGCTCGCCCTCGATGCTGAAGCGGGCGATCTCGTTGCGCATCTCCGTCGGCAGGCCGATGGTCAGCGTGGTGTCCCCGTTGGCCGCCAGCCGCGCGCTGGTCTCCACCATGCGCCGTCCCTCCGCATCGAAGCCGGCAAGGCTCACCGCCTCGGCCGGGCCGATGCGGCTGACGGTGATCTCGGCATTGTCGGCGGCGTTGCGTGGCGGGCGCAGCGCCGAAAGGGCAGGGGGAGCGGTGATGAGAAGCGGGTCGTCGTCGATGGCGGCGAGCGCCTCGGCGAAGGCGGCGGCATCGCCGCCGTCGAGCTGCCCGCCGATCCACGCAACCTCCGCCGAGCCGGGCGGGAAGAGCTCGGCGAGGCGCGCTCTGAGAGCCCCGCGCTCGGCGCGGTAGGGCTGCGGCTCGATCGCGGCGAGCCGGCGCGCCGCATCCGTCGCCGTGCCGGCGGCGATATCGGCATTCGTCTCGCCCGCCGTCGCCGCCAGCGCCACCGGTCGCTCGCTCCGGCCGGCCTCCTCGATCAGCCGCGCGGCGACGTCGCGGCGGGTCTGAAAGCCGGGCGCGGCGTCCCAGCCATTGTCCAGGACGATGAGCAGCGGCCCCTGTCGCTCGGCGGCGAGCTTGGCCTGCGGCCGCAGAACGGGCTCGGCGAGGGCGAGGATGATGAGGCTGGCCAGCAGGAGCCGCAGCGCCGTCAGCCACCAGGGCGTGCGCCGTGGGGTGGTGTTCTCCGCCTGCAGTCCCATCAGGATGCGCGTTGGCGGAAACACCTCGCGCGCCGGCCGCGGCGGCGTCAGCCTCAGGATCAGCCATAGCAGCGGCAGGACGGCGAGGCCGGCCAGCATCCAGGGCGAGAGGAAGGCGAGGTTGGAAATCATCCCGTCAGCCTGGGCTCCACGGGCGCCGTCAGGCTCGATTGCAGCACCAACAGCCCCTCCGAGGCCGGCCGATCGGTGTGATGGACGGCGAAGGAGTAGCCGGCGCGCTGCGTCATCTGCGTGATCGCCTGGCGGTGGGCCAGAAGCCGCTCGTGATAGCGCTCTTTCAGAAGGTCGGCGCGTTCCGCCAGCCAGGTGACGCCGGTCTCCGGGTCCTGGAACTCCAGCCTTCCGCCATAGGGGAAGCTCTCCTCCGCCGGATCGAGCACCTGGAGAAGATGCAGGCGCAGCGAGCGCTCCGCCGCTCTTGCCAGCCGATCGTGGATGGTGTCCGTCTCGGAGAGGAAGTCGCTGACGATGACGATCTCCGAAAAGCGCTTGATCCCGGTGAGGTCCGGCCATTCGCGCGCCTCGGCGGCGTGCATCAGGGCCGCGGCGAGGCGCTCCGGCAGGTCGCGTCCGGTGCGCGCCGGCATCAGGCCGGGCACGCCGACCCTCTCGCCGCCGCGTCCGAGAAGCTCCGCCAGCGCCAGGACGAGGACGAGCGCCCGCTCGCTCTTCTCATGCTCGGCCAGCCGCGAGCGAAAGTGCATGGAGGGCGACAGGTCCGGCCACAGCCAGACCGTTTGCAGCGCCTCCCATTCGCGCTCGCGCACGAAAAGATGGTGGTCGCGGGCCGAGCGGCGCCAGTCGATGCGCTTGGCCGGCTCGCCCATCTGGTAGGAGCGGAACTGCCAGAAGGTCTCGCCTGCGCCGGGGCGCCGCCGGCCGTGGAAGCCGAACATGGCGTTGGCGGCGACACGGTGCGCGGCCACGAGCAGGTCGGGCAGACGCGAGGCGAGCCGCCGCGCCTCGGCGATTTCATCGTGTCGGATCGGAAAAGCGCCGGCAGCCATCTGCCTCAGAGCGCCTCGCCCATGGCGCCTCGGATGACGTCCTGAACGGTGATGCCTTCGGCTCTGGCGGCGAAGGTCACCGCCATGCGGTGTTGCAGGATCGGCATCGCCAGCGCCTCCACATCGTCCAGAGAGGGGGCGAGCCGCCCGTCGAGCAGCGCCCTGGCGCGCACCGTCAGCATCAGCGCCTGGCTGGCGCGCGGCCCCGGTCCCCAGGAAAGGCGGTCGGCGAGCGCGCTGGCGCTCTCGCCGGGGCGGACCGAGCGCACCAGCTTCAGGATTGCCTCTACGACGCCCTCGCCGACGGGCATGCGGCGCACCAGCGCCTGAATCTTGATCAACTGCTCGGCATTCACCACCGCCTCGGTCTTCGCCTCGCGCGCCCCCGTCGTTTCCATCAGCATGCGCCGTTCCGCCTCCAGCCCCGGATAGGCGATGTCGATCTGCATCAAAAACCGGTCCAGCTGCGCTTCCGGCAGGGGATAGGTGCCTTCCTGCTCAAGCGGGTTTTGCGTGGCGAGGACATGGAAGGGCTGCGGCAGGTCGTGGCGCTGGCCGGCGATGGTCACGTGCTGCTCCTGCATCGCCTGCAGGAGCGCCGATTGGGTGCGCGGGCTGGCGCGGTTGATCTCGTCGGCCATGAGAAGCTGGGCGAAGATCGGCCCTTGGATGAAGCGGAAGGCGCGCTTGCCTTCGCCGCTTTCCTCCAGCACCTCCGCGCCGAGAATGTCGGAGGGCATGAGGTCCGGCGTGAACTGGATGCGCCGCGCCTCCAGGCCGAGCACGGTGCCGAGCGTGTCCACCAGCTTGGTCTTGGCCAGGCCGGGCACGCCGACGACGAGGCCGTGTCCGCCGGACAGGAGCGTCGTCAGCGCTCGCTCCACCACCACGTCCTGGCCGTAGATCACCCGGCCGACCGCTTCGCGCACCCGCCCCAGAAGTTCTACCGTCTCTTCCGCCTCGTGGACGATCTCCTCCGGATTGGTCTCCGGCTGCACGATTGCGCTCATTCCGCTTTGCCCTTGCACGTGGCCATATGCGACCTGTCTTCGATACCTGCGGCGCCCACGCTACGTTTTCACTGCCGCCCGCTTCGTTTTCACTGCCGGCTACGTTTTCACTGCCGGCTTCGTTTTCACTGCCGATTGTGTCATGCCGGGGGCGCGAAAGCGTTCACTTTCTTATGAAAGAGATGGTCCTCGGAGCGGCGATGGAAAGGGAGGAAGGCACGAATCGGAAGCTGCCGGCGAGCCTGGCGGCGCTGATGCGCCGGGCCGGGGAGGGCGCGCCGGCGCGTCCGGTGGACAAATGGGATCCGCCGCATTGCGGGCGGATCGACATGCGCATCGCCGCTGACGGCACCTGGTTCTATATGGGCAGCCCGATCGGCAGGCCGGCTCTCGTCAAGCTGTTCGCCTCGGTGCTGCGGCGCGAGGCGGACGGCGAATACGTCCTCGTCACGCCGGTGGAAAAGATCGGGATCAGCGTGGACGACGCGCCCTTCCTCGCCGTCGAGATGGCCGCTGAGGGAAGGGGCGAGGCGCGCCGAATCACCTTCCGCACCAATGTCGACGATCTCGTCACCGCCGACGAGGCACATCCGTTGCGCTTTGCCGTGGAGGCCGAGACGCTCGGCGTGAAGCCGTATCTGGGCGTGCGCGGCCGTCTTGAGGCGCTTTTGACCCGGGCCCTGGCGCACGAGCTGCTGGAATTGGCCGAGGAGCGGGACGGCCGGCTCGGCGTCTTCTCCGGCGGCGCCTTCTTTCCGCTGCCGCTGCCACAGGAGGAGTTTCCCGGCGCATGAGGGCCGACCGCTATACGGCCGCCGATTTCCGCCGCCGGGCCGAGAGGGCGTTCGAGGCCGAGGCGCATGCGCCGCGCGATTTTGGCGACCACAGCTTCAACCCGGAACTGGCGGAGCGCTTTGCTCGCATCAAGCGCCGCGACGCGGCCGTGCTGGTGCCCGTCGTCGACCATCGTGGCGGCGCCACCGTCATCCTCACCCAGCGCACCGAGCGCCTTTCCAGCCATGCCGGCCAGGTGGCCTTTCCCGGCGGCAAGGTCGATCCTGGCGAGAGCGCCGAGGAGGCGGCGTTGCGCGAGGCGGAGGAGGAGATCGGCCTGCCGCGCGCCGCCGTGGAGGTGGTGCTGCGCGCCCCGGACTATCTCACCGGCTCCGGCTTCCGCATCGCCCCGATCCTGGCGGTGGTGGAGCCGGGCTTCACTTTGCGGCTCAACCCGCACGAGGTGGCCGATGCGTTCGAGACGCCGCTCGGTTTCCTGATGGACCGGGCCAACCACCGCCAGAACAGCCGCGTCTGGGAAGGCCGGCGACGCTACTTCTTCGAAATGCCCTGGCAGGATCGTTACATCTGGGGCGTGACGGCCGGCATCGTGAAGATGCTCGCCGACGAGCTTTATGGAGACGCGAAGTGAGCCTGCCGAGCCTTGCCGGCCATCCCTTCCTGGCCGATCCCGCGCTGCAATCGGTGCTGGCGGCGCTCGGCGGCGCCGGCCCGTCCGGCGGGGCCGAGACGCGCATCGTCGGCGGGGCGGTGCGCAACGCCCTTCTCGGCGATCCGGTGAGCGATATCGACCTTGCCACCGTGCACCGGCCCGAGGCGGTGATGGCGGCGGCCGGGACGGCGGGGCTGAAGGCCGTGCCGACGGGCATCGAGCACGGCACCGTCACCCTCGTCGCCGACGGCCGGCCCTTCGAGGTCACCACCCTGCGCGCCGATGTGGAGACCGACGGGCGCCATGCCGTGGTGCGCTACACGCAGGATTGGGCGGAGGATGCGGGCCGGCGCGACTTCACCATCAACGCGCTGTATTGCGACGCGGCGGGCCATGTCTTCGATCCGCTCGGCGGCTATGCGGACTTCGCCGAGCGGCGCATCCGCTTCGTCGGCGATGCCGAGGAGCGCATCCGCGAGGATTACCTGCGCATCCTGCGCTTCTTCCGTTTCTTCGCCTGGTACGGAGCCGGCAGGCCGGATGCGGAGGGTCTTAAAGCCTCCGCGCGGCTGAAGGCGGGCATTGCCACGCTTTCCGCCGAGCGCCTCTGGTCCGAATTGAAGCGATTGCTTGCCGCACCCGACCCCTCGCGGGCGCTGCTTTGGATGCGCACCACCGGCATTCTCGCCAAGGCGCTGCCGGAATGCTGGGGTATCGACGCCATCCATCGGCTGGTGGAGACGGAGAAGGCGGAAGGCCTTCCGCCCGATCCCCTCTTGCGACTGATGGCGATCATTCCGCCCCATCACGCCCGCATCGACCAGCTGGCGACCCGCCTGCGCTTGTCGCGCAAGGAGGCGGAACGCCTGGAGGTGTGGGCGAAGGCGCCGGAGGCCGATCCGGCGATGGGCGAGGATGAACTTGCCCGCCGGCTTTACCGGCACGGTGCCGGCCCGGTCCGCGATCGGCTGGTTCTGGCTCTGGCGCGCGAGCGCGAGGCGGGCAACGAGCAAGCCGCGGCCACGCTTTCAGGCCAGCTCAGCTTTGCGCGAAGCTTTGAGCGCCCGGCCTTTCCCTTGACCGGCAGCGACCTCATCGCGGCCGGGCACAGCCAGGGCCCGGCGCTCGGCAAGCTTCTTGCCGAGCTTGAGGCGCGCTGGCTGGAATCCGGCTTCACCCTCAGGCGCGAGGAGCTTCTGGAGCTCGCCGCCCCGGCCAAGGGCTGAGCCGGCCGCCCGCCGGCTTCACTGACCGGCGGATGAATGCGGCTCTTCGTGGATCTTGGATTTGACCTTCTCCACCATCTTCGGCGTCATCTCGATCTCCGGATGCGCCGTGCGCACATGCTCGGAGACCTTGGAGAGAACGTCGGCCTCCGTGTCGGCGCGGGCCTTGTAATCGCAGCCCGGCACCAGCTCGCCGCAGGTAATCGTCTTCATGGCTTCCTCCTTCCGTCATTTCGGGAAACGCGCCTGACGCCGTCCGGTTTCCCAATCTGCGCCATCGCGCCGCGCTCTCAATTGCCCGAAGGCGCGTGAGGCCGGCTGTGGTCGGATTTCGCCTCCGTGGCGCGCTGACGCAGACTTAAATGTTGAAAGTCAAATTCATATTAAGTAATGTGGCTCGAAAGGGGGCTGCGGTGCGCCGTGGCCGTAGGGGAGAGGCCAGATTGCCATGCAGGGCACACTGCAACTGCGCGATGTAAGTATCTCGGCCGGCACGCAGCCGGTGCTGAATGCCATCAATCTCGAAGTGGGCGAGGGGGAGTTGCATCTCCTTCTTGGCCCGAACGGTTCCGGCAAGTCGTCGCTGCTGGCGGGAATAATGGGCTTGCCGCCCTTTCGTGTGACCTGCGGCGAGATACTCTTCCGCGGCGAGCGCATCGACGGCTTGCCGACGGACGCCCGCGCGCGCCTCGGAATTGGCATGGCTTTTCAGCGCCCGCCCAGCCTGGAGGGTGTGACGGTGCGCCGGTTTCGCGAGGTGCTCGGTGCGAGTTCCTCGCATATGGCCGAGGCGGAGGCGCTTGACCTCAACTCCTTCGATGACCGCGAAGTCAATGTCGGCTTCTCAGGCGGGGAGATCAAGCGCTGGGAGGTCTTCAAGCTTTTCCTGCAGACGCCGCGATTCCTCCTGTTTGACGAACCGGAAAGCGGCGTCGATCTGGAGCACATCGCGGGTATCGGCGGTGCCATCAACCGCATGGCGCATTCGCTCGACAGCGAGGGGGCGCGGCGTTCGGCGCTCATCATCACGCATACCGGTCTCATCCTCGATTACGTCGACGCCGATGCGGGTCACATGATGATCGACGGCCGCGTTGTCCATTCCGGCAAGGCCGGTGAGCTCTTCGCCCATGTTCAGCGGCGGGGATACAAACTGCCCGTGGGATGAGAGCGATCTGGAAGGGCGGCCGGTGCTGCCCAAGCAAGGGGGTCGATGCATGTTGAAACAGCTGAAGAACACGGCCGAGCTGAGCGAGGAAGAAAAGAGCCTGCTTGCCCGAGTGGGCTACCAGGGCGAGGAATCGCGTGCCGGCACCTGCGTGCTCGTGGACCAGAGCGTGCGCTGCGCCAGCGTCGGCGATCCAGGGGTGGAGATCATGCCCCTGCGCGAGGCGCTGATTCAGTACGACTGGGTGCAAGACCTGATGTTCGGCCTCGTCGATCCGGGCGAGAGCGACCACATCAAGCAGGCCGCCGAGGACGTCCACGACCCGGTCGGGCATTTCGTGCGCGTCAAGGCCGGTGCGAAGGTACGACTGCCGGTTCAGACCTTCTCCCTTATCGAGACGCCGCAGGGCCGGCAGTTTCTGCACAACATCACGGTCATTGAGGAAGATGCCGAGGTGGACCTGATCTCAGGCGCGGCCGTGCCGTCCGGCGTCCACTCCGGCCACCATATCTCGATCGAGGAATGCTATCTGCGCGAGGGGGCCGTCTGTCGCTCCGTCTCCATCGAGGAATGGGGTGCCGACATGCAGGTTCACAGCTACGCCCGGACGGATCTGGCCCGCGGCGCCCACTCCATCTCCAACCAGATCCTGATGACACCGCTGAAGCATCACTTTTCCCAGAGCCGAGCCACGCTTGCCGAGGACGCCGTGTGCAACGACCGCACCGTCATCTTCGCGCCGGCCGGCTCCAATCGGACCATGGAGAGCGAGACCCTCCTTAAGGGCAAGGGCGCGCGCTCTGAAAGCCTCACGCGCATGGTGACGGCCGGCGGCAATGTGGTGAACCGCGCCCTCATCGTGGGCGAGGCCCCCGGCACGAAGGGATATCTGGGATGCGACGGGCTCAAGCTCACCGATGAGGGGGAGATTCTCTCCATGCCCGGCGTACTCGCCAAGACGGCCGATGCGCAGCTGTCCCATGAGGCGTCGGTCGGCATGATCAGCGAGGAGAAGATGGCCTATCTCATGTCGACGGGCATGGACGAGGATGCGGCGCGCGATCTCATCGTGCAGGGCTTCCTCAATCTTAAGGAACAGGAACTGCCGCCGACGGTCCGTATGGCCTTGGAGAAGATGATCGCGGCGGCCAGATCCGGCTCCATGTGAGCCGGGTCCAGGCGCGGGCGGTCCCCCCCCGCCCGCGCCTCAGTCGATCCTTGCGCTCTACGGCCACCTCACCACCGGCGGCATGGAGGAAAGGATGGAGGCGACGTTGCCGCCCGTCTTCAGCCCGAAGATGGTGCCGCGGTCGTAAAGGAGGTTGAACTCCACATAGCGGCCGCGGCGAATAAGCTGCGCCTCGCGCTCCTCTTCGCCATAGGGGGCGGCGAAATTGCGGGCGACCAGCTTCGGATAGACATCGAGGAAGTGCTTTCCGACCTCCTGCACGAAGGCGAAATCGGCGGCGAAGCCTTCCTCGCCGCCGTCGCCGGAATTGAGATAGTCGAAGAAGATGCCACCGATACCGCGCGGCTCGTCGCGATGCGGCAGGAAGAAATAGTCGTCGCACCAGGCCTTCAACCGCCCGTAATCGACGGCCTTGTGCGTCTCGCATGCGGTGCGCATGGCGGCGTGGAATTCCTGGCTGTCGGCATCCTCCTGCACGCGCCGGCGGTCGAGCACGGGCGTAAGGTCGGCGCCGCCCCCGAACCATTGCCGGCTCGTCACCACCATGCGGGTGTTCATGTGCACGGCCGGCACGTTCGGGTTCCTCGGATGGGCAATCAGCGAGATGCCGGAAGCCCAGAAGCGCGGATCCTCGGCCGCGCCCGGTATCTGCTGGCGGAACTCCGGCGCGAATTCGCCGAAGACCGTGGAGGTATGCACCCCGGCTTTTTCGAAGACGCGTCCCTCGATCATCGCCATGACGCCGCCGCCGCCCGGCGCGCCGGAATGGTCGATACGCTCCCAAGGTGTGCGCTGGAACCGGCCGGGCACCTCGCCGCCATGCGCCGCATCGTCGGGCAGAAGGTCCTCCAGCACCTCGAAAGCGGCGCAGATCTCGCCCTGCAGGGCCTCGAACCAGGCCTGCGCCCTGGCTTTCTTACCCTCCACATCGGCGGGCACGGACATGGCCTCGAGCGCGGGCCGATAAAGATGCATGTTGCGGCTCATGGCCCGCGCTTAACGGATGGGCAGCTTTCCGGCAACATGATCGGCAACCGAAAGCGCAGGGTACGAGTTTCCTGGCAAGTAAGGCGCCGCTGCGCCTGCGCTTGGCGACAATCCTGGCACCCGAGGAGCCAACCGATGAGCAATACCGAACCCAATGCCGCCGCGGGCGGCGCGCCCCTTCCGGGCAATCCGGAAGATCCCGAGCTGCGAGCGACGCTCGCCGAGAACTGGGGCTGGCTGGTGGCCTTCGGTGCCGTGGCGCTCCTCGGCGGCTTTCTCGCCCTCATCGCCATCGTCAGCGCGACGGTCGCCAGCGTCTATCTGGTCGGCGTGATGATGTTCATCTCCGGTATAGCGGAGATCGTTAATGGCTTTCGCTCGCGTCGCTGGTCGCGCTTCTTCCTGTGGGTGCTGCTCGGCGTCCTCTACATCGTCGCCGCAGCTGCCATCTTCATCACGCCGCTCTTTGCCGCGGTGGTGCTGACCTGGGTTCTGGGCGTCATCCTGGTCGTGGCGGGCATTGCGCGCATCATCCTTGCTTTCTCCATGCGCTCGCAGTCGCAGTGGGGCTGGGTACTTGTTTCCGCGCTGCTGACGCTGCTCATCGGCGTCATCATTCTGGTTGGCTGGCCCGCTTCCAGCTTGTGGGCCCTCGGCGTCTTCCTGGCCGTCGACCTTGTTGTCATCGGTACGGCGTGGATCGCCATGGGCTTGGCGTTGCGCCGCGGCGGGGCATCGGAGGCTGAACCCGCCTGACTCCCCGGCCTCGCCGCTCCGCGCTATAATGCCGGCGAGGCTTGGCGCGAGGGTGCAGGCCATGGCTGGAGAGTTTCGCAGCAAAGGTGGCAGGCGCGAGCCGGCCGATCTCGATCTGTGGCGGCGCGAGACCTTAGTGCTGCCGCGGCCGAAGGCGCGCGAGCGGGCGCGCGAATTCCTGAAGCGCTTCCCCAAAGCCGCCTATCAGAGCGAGGTGGAGAGCTGGCGCGAGCTCGACAACGGCGACATCGAATTCACCATGCGCCGCCTGCCGAGCGCCGATTAGGGCATGCAGTCAATTGCCGGGGGCGGCCTGACCGGGCAGGGCGCCCACCTGCCGCAGCGCCTCGAAAGCCGCGATGGAGGCGGCGCTGGCGACGTTGAGCGAACGCGTCTCGCGCCGCATTGGCAGGCGCAGGAGCGCGTCCGCCCCCTCGCGCACCCAATCCGGCAGGCCGGAGGATTCGCGCCCGAACAGAAGCACGTCTCCTGGCCGAAAGGCGAAGCCGGGCAGGGTGGCGATGCCCTTGGAGGAAAGCGCCACCAGCCGCTTTCCCGAGGAGACCCGCCAGGCCTCGAAGGCGGAGAAATCGTCGTGCTCGGTGAGCGCGGCGATTTGCAGGTAATCCATGCCCGCCCGCTTCAGATGTCGGTCCGAAAGGGCAAAGCCGGCCGGATGGATGACATGCACCGGCGTGCCAAAGCAGGCGCCGAGCCTCAGGATGGCCCCGGCGTTCTGCGCGATGTCCGGCTGGTAAAGGGCAAGGTCGATCATGAGGCTTCCATTCCGCGATCTCGAGGCGTGTCTTCTCCGCGCCTTCTCGCAGCGCCATATAGGGCGCCATGTTCGCTTTCTTTGAGAAACTTGTAGACACCTTCCGGGACGATCCGGGCGCCCCGCCGCAGAGCACCTTCGCCTTCATCTGGCACTATGTGCGTCAGCTCGGCTGGCCGCTCGCCGCGCTGCTCGTCACCGGTCTCGGCGTCGCCGTCACCGATGCGCTGGTCTTCGCCTTTATCGGCAGGCTGGTCGACATCCTCTCCAGTGCCGATCCGGCGACCTTCTGGAGCGATCACGGCATGAGCGTCGCGGCGATGGGTTTCGTCGTTCTCGTGCTGCGCCCCGCCTTCATGATCCTCAACAGTCTCCTCAGCGAGCAGACGGTGGCGCCGAACTTCGCCAACCTGGTTCGCTGGCAGAGCTACCGTTATGTGCTGCGGCAAAGCTTTTCTTTCTTTTCCAATGACTTCGCCGGAAGAATTGCCAACAAGGTGATGCAGACCGGGGTCTCGCTGGCGGATTTCGTCACCGGTCTGGTGGAGACCTTCTGGTTCGTCGCCGTCTTCGCCGTCTCGGCCCTTATCTTGCTGGGCGAGGCGGATGTGCGCCTGATGCTGCCGGCTGCTCTATGGCTTGCCGGCTATGTTCTCCTCGCCGTGTGGATGGTGCCGCGCATCCGCGCGGCCTCCAAGCGCGTCTCCGACCAGCGCTCGATCGTCAATGGCCGTATCGTCGACAGCTACACCAACATTCAGACGGTGAAGCTTTTCGCCGAAGACGAGGGAGAGGAGCGCTTCGTCGGCTCGGCCGTGGCCTCCTTTGTGGAGCGGCTCTCCCTCCTGACGCGGCGTATCACCACCATTCGCATGGTGCTGTCGCTGCTCAATGCGGGGCTGGTCGTCGCCATCACCGGCGTGGCGCTGCTGCTGTGGCAGGACGGGGCCATCACGGTCGGCGCCATCGCTACCGGCCTGGCGCTGGCCATGCGCCTGTCGACCATGTCCGGCTGGGTGATGTTCCAGCTCTCCTCGCTGTTTCGCAATATTGGCATCGTCCAGGACGGCATGGAGACTATCGCCCGCTCCTACGACGTGACCGACATGCCCGGGGCGCCCGATCTCATGGTGCGGGGTGGGGAGATTCGCTTTGAGAATGTGCGCTTCCATTACGGCCGGCCTTCCGGCGTCATCGAGGATCTGTCGCTGACGGTGCGGCCGGGCGAGCGCATCGGCCTTGTCGGCGTCTCCGGCGCCGGCAAGTCGACGCTGGTCAGCCTCCTCCTGCGCTTCTACGACGTGGAAGGCGGGCGCATCCTCATCGACGGGCAGGACATCTCGGAGGTGACGCAGTCCTCCCTCAGGAACGCCATCGGCGTCGTCACCCAGGACACCTCCCTGCTGCACCGCTCGGTACGCGACAACATCGTCTATGGACGCCCACAGGCGGACGAGGAGGAATACCGGGCCGCTGCCCGTGCCGCCGAGGCGGAGCGCTTCATCGCCGACCTGGCCGATAGCCGGGGCCGGCTCGGCTACGCCGCGCATGTCGGCGAGCGCGGCGTGAAGCTCTCCGGGGGGCAGCGACAGCGCATCGCCATCGCCCGCGTGCTGTTGAAGGACGCGCCGATTCTGGTGCTCGACGAGGCGACCTCCTCGCTCGATTCGGAGGTGGAGGCGGCCATCCAGGAAAATCTGGAGCAGCTGATGGAAGGCAAGACGGTGATCGCCATCGCCCATCGCCTGTCCACCATCGCGGCGATGGATCGGCTCATCGTTCTGGACCGTGGTCGCATCGTGGAGATAGGGACGCATGACAGCCTGGTGGCCCGTGGGGGCGTCTATGCGAGGCTGTGGCGGAGGCAATCAGGCGGCTTCTTGCCGGATTCGGTCCTATCGCAGGAACCGGCCGCGCTCGCCTGAGCGAATCGCCATCTTGGCGCGCGACATTCTGCCGTTGCGGACGATGCTCCACTAGACAGCGTTTAACGAGGATGACAAAAGGCGCGCGGGGGCGATAGAAGGCCACGCTTGCACGCGCCGGACGGTGTGGAATCAAGCGGGGCCGGTGGCCCCGATTTCCACCGTGCCTCCTTCCTGCCGCCTTTGGCCGTCCGATCGTTGAGGATAGATTCTGTGTCTTACACATATCCGACCACTGCTCCCGATTCCGCCAGCAATCCGCAGCCGACCGATCCGCATGGCGAGCCGTCGCGGCGCGATTTCTTCATCATCGCCACCGGCGCTTTCGCCGCCATCGGCGGCGTGCTTGCGGTCTGGCCGTTCATCGATCAGATGAACCCAGACGCCTCGGCGCTGGCGCTTGCCTCCATCGACGTCGATATCTCGGCCTTGGAGCCGGGCCAGTCGATCACCGTGATGTGGCGCGGCAAGCCGGTCTTCATCCGCTATCGCACGGAAGAGGAGGTGGCCGCGGCCCGCGAGACGCCGCTTTCTGATCTCAAGGACCCGGTTGCGCGCAACGAGAACCTGGAAGGCGCTGCGCCGGCGACCGACGAGAACCGCGCCCTGGCCGGTCAAGAATCGCTCATCGCCATGATCGGCATCTGCACGCATCTGGGTTGCGTGCCGCTCGGCGAGGCGGGCGAGTACAATGGCTGGTTCTGCCCCTGCCACGGCTCCGTCTACGACACGGCGGGACGTATCCGCTCGGGGCCGGCGCCGGAAAACCTGCCCATCCCACCGCTGACTTTTGTCGACGACACCACCATCACGATCGGCTGACGGCCGGAGCGAGAGAATGCAAGGCACTTCCGAATACACGCCGCGGACCGGCATCGAGCGCTGGATCGACAAGCGGATGCCGCTGCCGCGGCTGATGTACGATTCCTTCGTCGCCTATCCGATCCCGCGCAACCTCAACTATGCCTACGCCTTTGGCGGCATCCTGAGCGTCATGCTGGTGCTGCAGATCCTGACCGGGGTCGTGCTGGCCATGCACTACACCGCGGATGCGGATCTGGCCTTCGGTTCCATCGAGCACATCATGCGCGATGTGAATTACGGCTGGCTGCTGCGCTACCTGCACTTCAACGGCGCCTCCTTGTTCTTCCTTGCCGTCTACGTGCACATGTTCCGAGGCCTCTATTACGGCTCCTACAAGGCGCCGCGCGAGGTGTCGTGGCTTCTGGGCGTCATCCTGCTCGTGCTGATGATCGCCGCGGCCTTCATGGGCTACGTGCTTCCCTGGGGGCAGATGAGCTTCTGGGCGGCCACCGTCATCACCAACCTGTTCTCGGCTCTGCCGTGGGTCGGTGACGAGATCACCCTTTGGCTGTGGGGCGGCTTTGCGGTCGGCGATCCGACGCTGAACCGCTTCTATTCGCTGCACTATCTTCTGCCATTCATGATCGTCGGCGTGGTCATCCTGCATGTCTGGGCCTTCCATGTGACGGGACAGACCAACCCGACCGGCGTGGAGCCGAAGTCGCGCCGCGACGTGGTTCCCTTCACGCCGCATGCGACGGTGAAGGACGCGCTGGCTCTGGTCGTCTTCTTCATTCTCTTCGCCTGGTTCGTCTTCTATATGCCGAACTATCTCGGCCACCCGGACAACTACGTTGAGGCGAACCCGCTGGTGACGCCGCCGCATATCGTGCCGGAATGGTACTTCCTGCCCTTCTACGCGATCCTGCGGGCCATCCCCTCGAAGCTTGGCGGTGTCATCGCGCTTGCCGGCTCCATCTTCGTGCTCTTCCTGGTGCCGTGGCTCGACACTTCCAAGGTGCTGTCAGCAGCCTACCGGCCGCTCTACCGCATCTTCTTCTGGGTCTTCGTGGCGGTGTGCATCGGGCTTGGCTATATCGGCGCCATGCCGCCGGAGGGTGGCTACGTCATCGCCGGTCAGCTCCTGACGGCCTACTACTTCATCCACTTCCTGGTGATCCTGCCGCTGCTCGGCTTCATCGAGAAACCCAAGCCGCGACCGGCCTCCATCACCGAGGCGGTGTTGGGTTCCGACGAGCCGGGCGATTCGGGAACGCCCGCGGCTGCGGCGGCCATGCCTGAGAGACGCGGCTAATGCTGGACCGGAATGCGAACGAGACCATGACTATGTTCAAGCTCATCACGCGGCTTTCGGCCGCCGCCGCCTTCGTTATCGCCGGACTGGGCATGACGACCGTCTCCGCGCGGGCCGCCGAGGGCTTCCCGATCAAGAAGCCGGAGGAGGTCGAATGGAGCTTCGCCGGACCTTTCGGCACGTATGATCAGCAGCAACTGCAGCGTGGCTTCCAGATCTATCGGGAAGTCTGCGCCGCCTGCCACTCGCTCGATCTGGTGCCGTTCCGCGCTCTCGGCTGGGAAGGCGGCCCGAACTTCTCCGAGGAAGCGGTCAAGCAGCTCGCCTCCGAATACATGATCACCGACGGGCCGGACGAATTCGGCGACATGTTCGAGCGCGCCGGTCAGCCTTACGACTATTTCCCCTCGCCCTTTCCGAACGATAAGGCGGCCGCTTTCGCCAATAACGGTGTCGCGCCTCCGGATCTTTCGGTCATGGCCAAGGCGCGCGGTGTCACGCGCGGCTTTCCGACCTTCGTCTTCGACCTCTTCACCGCCTATCAGGAGAACGGTCCGGACTATGTCCACGCCCTTCTGACCGGCTACGAGGACCCGCCCGAGGACATGGAGGTGCGGCCCGGCCAGTACTACAACCCGTACTATCTGTACGCCGCGACCCTGGCGATGCCGCCGCCCTTGTTCGACGACATGATCACCTACGCGCAGAACGAGGACGACAATCCGGACAACGACGTGCCGCAGACCGTCGATCAGTATTCGCGCGACGTGTCGGCATTCCTGATGTGGGCCGCCGAGCCGCATATGGAGACGCGCAAATCGATGGGCTTTTCCGTGTTGGCCTTCCTGATCATCCTGACGGGGCTGACCTACTACACCAAGCGCAAGGTCTGGGCGAACGTCGAGCACTGAGCCGACGGCGCTCGCAAGAGAGCTTCAAGAAGGCCGCGGCGTGTCCGCGGCCTTTTCGTCTTCGGGGGGAGGGGCGTCCCCTTCGCGCACGGGCCGGCCTGGGGGGGAACGGCGGCTAAATCGGCTCTGTTCGCTGTTGGTGCTATCATGTCGCTCTCGCCGCTGCCGCCCGCTCCCGCTATAACGTTGCGCGGCGCGCGGGATTGAGGCGAGTTTGTCGCTCTAAAGGGGGTGGGGCATGTCTGGCATCGCAGCTGATACGGATGGCTTGATCGCGCCTGAGGGCGCGCAGGGCGCCATGGCCGGGCATCGGAGCACAGCAGGGCAGAAGACGATGGCAAGCCTGACCGAAAAGCTGGAAAGCGTCATTCGCACCATCCCGGATTATCCCAAGCCCGGCATCGAGTTCCGCGACATCACCACGCTCCTTGGCAATGCGCGGGCCTTCCGCCGGGCGGTGGACGAACTCGTGCAGCCCTGGGCGGGGTCCAAGATCGACAAGGTGGCAGGGATTGAGGCGCGTGGCTTCATCCTCGGCGGGGCCGTGGCGCATCAGCTTTCGGCGGGCTTCGTGCCGATCCGCAAGAAAGGCAAGCTGCCGCACGAGACGGTGCGCATCGCCTACAGTCTGGAGTACGGCCTCGACGAGATCGAGATGCACCGCGATGCCATCCACGCCGACGAGCGGGTCATCCTCGTCGACGATCTCATCGCCACCGGCGGCACGGCCGAGGCTGCGGTCAAGCTCATCCAGCAGATCGGGGCGGAGGTTGTCGCGGCCGTCTTTGTCATCGACCTTCCCGACCTCGGCGGGGCGCCCAAGCTGGAGGCGCTCGGCGTTCCGGTGCGCACGCTCGTCAGCTTCGCCGGCGACTGAGCTTCCCCGCGTGGGAGGCTCTCGCCCGCCGGCTCAGCCTCTTTCCACCCCCGTCGTCGCTCGGTCCGCGCTGCCGGACGCCGCGGCTCGACGGATGCGCTCGACCTCCTTGCCGGCGATCAGGCGGCGGATTTCGAAGGCGAGATGCGCGAATTGGTCGCCACGCGGCGGCGTCTTGGCGAGAGGCTCCGGCGGCGGTCCCCATTTGACCTCGGCCCAGCGCCCATGCAGCAGAACGTCGAGCGGGTTGCGGGCGAGGATCTCCTGGCGGGCCTCCTCCGCCAGGTCCGCGACCTTGAGGTCCCCGTCCCGGTTGGAGACGTTTTCGCGGATGATGGGAGGCTCGCCGATGCCGAGCTCGCGCGAGATCTCCTGCACCATCGCCTCGGTGTGGCGCACGTCGCCGACGAACCAGAAGCGGCTGAGCGCCTTCTCCGTCTCCGCGAAGCGCCTGGCCGTATCCCAGCGCATCAGCTGCGGATAGCCGATGCCGAGATAGCGGGTCAGGATGAAGCGGCAGACGACGTCGCGCGGCAGCGAGCGGCAGAACGGCTCGAACGGCGCCGGCCCCTTACCGCGTTGCGCGGCGAGCTTGTTGCGGAAATTGTAGTAGGAGACGGTGAGCGAGACCGGCTCGCGGATGAGCACGCATTCGCGCAGCTCGCGGCCGGGAAAATGCGAGGCGATGCGGCGCGACAGGGAATGGCCGCCGACGAAATCGAGTGTGTCGAGCCCCTCCGGTAGGCGCCGCGTATCGGTATAGCCGCCGCCGAGATCGCGCAGGAAGCCGCGGCGCCGGGGCGGGAAGAGGAGGCGGCCGGGCAGGTGCCTGTCGAAATGTCCTTCCACGGTGCTGCCGGCGCATTTCGGCACGTGGCAGAAGAGATAAAGGGGGCGTGTCGGGTCTTCTGCGCGGCTCGCCATCGGTTCTCTCAGGCGCCGCGGCGCCGCACGAGCACCTTGCCCAGGAAGCTGTAGACCAGCTCGTCGTGCTGGTTGTGGCCCTCGTTGTGGATGACCACGAGACCCCATTGCGGCCGCGAGGAAAGCTCCTTCTTCTCCGTCACTTCGCTGGCATAGGTGATGGTGTCGCCGGCGAAGACCGGCTTGATCCACCGAAGCTGCTCAAAGCCGGGGGAGGGACCGCCGAAATCGGCCTCAAGGCCTTCCGTTTCGGCCCGGCGGCGCTCCTCCTTGTCGTGAGCGACGAGGAGCTTCATGAAAATCGCCGCCGTGTGCCAGCCGGAAGCGGCCAGCCTGCCGAAGGGTCCGGCGGCGGCGCCTTCCTCGCTGACATGGAAGGGTTGCGGATCGAAGGCCCTGGCGAAGCGGATGATTTCCTCGGCGCTGAAATGATGCGCGCCCAGGATGGTCCGATTCCCGATCTGGATATCCTCGAAGGCTCTCACGCGGCCGCCTCGCGGCGCCGGAAGGCGATCGGGTTCACCATCGACAGGACGGTCTGCCCGCGCTGGTTGGCGACCTCGTGGCGGAAGCGCACGACGCCGATCTGCGGGCGCCGCCGCGAGGCCCGCGTCTCGATCACGATCGACTGGCCGCTGAGAATGTCCCCTGGCCGGACCGGTTTCAGCCAACGGGTCTCCTCGATGCCGGACGAGCCCATCGAGGCCGCCTCGCTGAGCCAGCCATCATACATCATGCGCATGAAGATGGAGGTGGTGTGCCAGCCGGATGCGGCGAGCCCGCCGAGCAGGGAGCGCGAGGCGGCCACCTCGTCGAGATGGAAGGGCTGGGGATCGAACTCCGCGGCGAAGGCGAGGATGGCTTCGCGCGTCACCTCGTGGCGCGCCAGCGGCAAGGTCTGACCGGGCTCGAAGTCCTCGAAATGCCTCATGCCGCGATTCTTACGGCGCGCCACGCGCCATGTCGAGAAAGCTCAGGCGTTGAACTTGAAGAGCAGGATGTCGCCGTCCTCCACCACATATTCCTTGCCCTCGTCGCGGGCCTTGCCGGCCTCCTTGGCGGCCGTCTCGCCGCCGAGAGCGACGAAATCGTCGTACTTGATGGTCTGGGCGCGAATGAAGCCGCGCTCGAAGTCGGAATGGATGGTGCCGGCCGCTTCCGGCGCGCGGGCGCCGCGGCGCACCGTCCAGGCGCGCGCCTCCTTCGGGCCGACGGTGAAGAAGGTGATGAGGTCGAGAAGCTCGTAGCCGGCGCGGATCAGCCGGTCGAGGCCAGGCTCCTTCAGCCCGAGCGCGGCGAGATACTCCCGCTGCTCCTCCGCGTCGAGCTGCGCCACCTCCGCCTCGATGGCGGCCGAGATGACGACGCAGGCGGCGCCCTCGGCCTTTGCCTTTTCCTCGATCCTTGCGGAATGCGCGTTGCCCGTGGCCGCCTCATCCTCCGCCACGTTGCAGACGTAGAGGACGGGCTTGGAGGTGAGAAGGCCGAGCGCGCCCAGGACGGCCCGCTCTTCCGCCGACAGCTCGGCGCGGAGGACGCGCACCGGGCGTCCCTCTTGGAGGACGGTGAGGGCCTTTTCCATCACCGGCAGGACGGCAAGTGCCTCCTTGTCCTTCACAGTGGCCTTCTTGCGCATGGCGACGACGCGGCGCTCCAGGCTATCGAGGTCGGCGAGCATCAGCTCCGTCTCCACCGTCTCGGCGTCGGCGAGGGGGTCGATGCGCCCTTCCACATGCGTGACGTCCTCCTCTTCGAAGCAGCGCAGCACATGCACGATGGCATCGACCTCGCGGATATTGCCGAGGAACTGGTTGCCCAGGCCCTCGCCCTTGGAGGCGCCGCGCACCAGGCCGGCGATGTCGACGAAGGAAAGGCGGGTCGGCACGATCTGCGCCGATTTGGCGATCTCCGCGATCCGTTGCAGGCGCGGATCGGGCACGGCGACCTCGCCGGTATTGGGCTCGATGGTGCAGAAGGGATAGTTCGCCGCCTGCGCCGCGGCGGTCTTGGTGAGAGCGTTGAAAAGCGTCGATTTGCCGACATTGGGCAGGCCGACGATGCCGCATTTGAAGCCCATGGATATGCTCGTTCAGGAAGGAAAATGAATCGCGGTTGAAAGGGTTAGGAGCCGCGGCCGAAGAGCCGCTTGAGGCCGTCGGCGAGCGCGCCGCGATGGCGCTCGCCCTCCGGCGGCTTGGCGGCGGGCGCCTTCATCGGTGCCGGCGGCGCTTCTGAGCGGCTACAGGCAAGGTGTACCCGGTTCATGAAATTGGCCTCGTCGCCGCTGGCAAGAAGCCCGAAATTCTCCGCGACGGCGTCGATCAGCGGGTCGCGCCATGCCCGTTCCTCCTGCGAGAAATCGTGCAGCACCCAGGAATTGACCAATTCGCGGCTGCCGGGATGGCCGATGCCGAGGCGCAGGCGCCGGTAGGTCTTGCCGATATGGGCATCCAGCGATTTCAGGCCGTTGTGACCGCCATGGCCGCCGCCCGTCTTCAGGCGCAGCTTGCCGGGTGCCAGATCGAGGTCGTCATGGATGACCATCACCTCCGCCGGCTTCAGCTTGTAGAAGCGCATCGCCTCGCCGACGGACTGGCCCGACCGGTTCATGAAGGTGGCGGGCTTCAGGATAATGGCTTTCTCGCCGTCGATTTGGCCTTCGGCTGTCTCGCCCTGGAAGCGGGCGCGCCAATTGGAGAAGCGATGGCGGCGGTGGATCGCATCCGCCGCCATGAAGCCGATATTGTGCCGATGCTGAGCGTAGCGACGGCCGGGATTGCCGAGACCGACGATGAGTAGCATTGGGCCACTCCCTTGCTACGCCCGCAGCCCGAGCGCGGAGCTTACTCCTTGCTCTCCTCGCCCTCTTCGCCTTCCGTCTCCTCAGCTTCCTCTTCTTCAGCTTCGGCCTCCTCGGCCTCTTCCTCTTCGCTGACGAGGGCCGCCGGAGCGGCGATGGTGGCGATGGTGAAGTCGCGATCGGTGATCGTGGGCGTCACGCCTTCCGGCAGGTCGATATTGGAGATGTGGATGCTGTCGCCGATGTCGAGGCCGGCGAGATTGGCCACCAGCGATTCGGGGATGGCGTCCGCGGGCACCTGCACTTCCACCGTATGGCGCACGATGTTGAGGACACCGCCGCGCGTCAGGCCCGCCGATTCCTCTTCGTTGGTGAAGTGCACCGGCAGTTCCAGGGTCAGCGTGGCGCCCTTGGAGATGCGCAGGAAGTCGACGTGAAGGAGGAAGTCGCGCACCGGGTCGAGCTGAAAGTCCTTGGGGATCACCCGGACCTTCTTGCCGGCCACGTCGATGGTCGCGACGGTGGTCAGGAAGCCGCCGGCATGCAGCTTCAGATTGACGTCCTTGTAGTTCAGCGCGATCGGCATCGCCGGCTTCTTATCGCCATAGATAACGGCCGGGACTTTGCCCTCGCGGCGCACGGCGCGTGCGGCCCCCTTGCCGCTCCGCTCGCGCACCTCGGCCTTGAGCTCGTAGGTCTCGCTCATCGGTGCACTCCTGTTTGTCCAAAGAGAAAGAGCCGCAAGCTGCGGCCCAAAATCGCGCCGCCTCCAAGGGTGTCAGCGCGTGCCGCGCCTTATAGGCGAGGCGCAAAGAAAAGGCAATCGGCGCCGCCGCTACAGAATGCCAAGGCCGGCCAGCGCTGCGGCCACGACCACGGCCCAGGCCGGGACGCGCCAGGAGAACAGCGCGATGAAGGCGGCCACCGCGACGATCAGCGCCTCGCGCGAGGTGATGCCGGCGGTGAAGACCGGATCGTAGAGTGCCGCGGCAAGGATGCCGACCACCGCGGCATTGACGCCGGCGAGCGCCTTTCGGGCTGACGCAAGGTGCTGCAAATCGTGCCAGAAGGGCAGGGCGGCGAGCACCAGGAGCGCGCCGGGCAGAAAGATCGCGACGAGCGCGATGACGGCGCCGGCAAGGCCGGCGACCGGCGTCGCCGCCAGCGCCCCGAGATAGGCGGCAAAGCTGAACAGGGGGCCTGGAACTGCCTGGGCGGCGCCGTAGCCGGCGAGAAAGGCATCGCGCTCCACAAGGCCCGTCGCCACCGTCTCCGCCTCCAGGAGCGGCAAGACGACATGGCCGCCGCCGAAGACGAGCGCGCCGGCCTGATAGAAGCGGGCGGCGAGCGAGACAGCGTCCTCGCCCTGGCGCAGGAATATCGCTGCTACCAGGAGAAGGGCGAAGAGGGCGAGAAAGACGAGCGCGCCGCGCTTGCCGAGCGGCATGGTAAGGCGCGCCTCTTTCTGCGCTGGCCGGACCGCCTCGGGCGGCACCAAGAAAAGGCCGGCCAGGGCGCCCAACAGGATGATGCCGATCTGGGTGAAGGCGGTCGGCAGGGCGAGGGCGACAATCATTGCCGCTGCCGCGATGCTGGCGCGGTTGCGGTCCGGCGTCAGGCTCTTGGCCATGCCCAGAAGCGCGTTGGCAACGACGGCGACGGCCGCCGCCTTGAGGCCGGCGATCCAGCCTGAGCCGATCGCCGGAGAGAGAAACTCGTAGGCGCCGGCGAAGGCGAAGAGAAGGACCGCCGAAGGCAGGGTGAAGGCGAGGAAGGCCGCGAGCATGCCGAGATAGCCGGCGCGCATCAGGCCGATCGCCAGGCCGACCTGGCTGGAGGCGGGGCCGGGCAGGAACTGGCAGAGCGCGATGAGATCGGCATAGGCAGCATCGCTCAGCCAACGCCGCCGCTCCACGAAGGTCTCGCGAAAATATCCCAGATGCGCGACCGGCCCACCGAAGGAAATGAGGCCGCGTATTAGAAAAATTCTAAATACCTCGAAAGCGCTTCCGCGTTGCGTTTCGTCGGCATCCGGCATCTTCGGCCTCGCGTCGCTTACCATGGTTTTCCGGGAAAACTTTTCACGAGCCTATAGGCCTATCTCGGAGATATGACAGAATTTTCAAAGTCTTATGATGTCAGTTGAAGTCCACGTAAGGACTTGAACTTTCGGTCGCGGGAACGTGGTGAATAGTGGGCGGGCGAAGAATGATGGGATGGAAGGCTGGTGTTTCTGTCGGGACGCCGGCGTCATTCTTCGCCAAGACAGAACAGAGAGGAACGACCCTATGAAGTCCATGATCGCGACCCTTACCGCAGCGACGCTGCTTTCGCTGCCTGCCCTCGCCAGTCCGATGAAGACGATGGAAGCAGGCGACGAGCATGGCATGGAGGCGGACGAGCACGCCATCAAGTCGTCGATCGGCCAGCCGTGGAGTTCCGCGCCGGATCGGCAGATCGACGTCATTTTGACCGAGAGCGATCAGGGCATGATCTTCAAGCCGGGGCAAGTGGACGTGGAGGCGGGCGAGGCGATACGCTTCGTCCTGCGCAACGAGGGTGTGCTCGACCACGAATTCGTCATCGGCACCGCCGAATCCAACACCGCCCATGCCATGGAGATGATGGACGATCCTGACATGGTGCACGAGAGCGCGAACGCCAAGCGCGTGCCGACGGGCGCCTCCGCTTCCCTGCAATGGCAGTTCACCGAGGCGGGTACCTACGAATACAGCTGCAGCATCCCCGGCCACCGCGAGGCCGGCATGGTCGGAACGATTCTCGTCAAATAGGCTGGGCAGCGGGGCCAATCCGTCAGTCGAACAGGCTGGAGACGGATTTTTCCAAGGCCGTGCGATTGATCGCCTCGCCGAGCAGCGAGGCGATGGAGACGACCCGGATGTTGTGGGCGTTGGTGACCGCCGAGGTCGGCTCGATGGAATCGGTGATGACGAGCTCCTTCAGCTGCGAGGCGGTGATGCGCGCCACCGCCCCGCCGGAGAGGACGCCGTGGGTGATGTAGGCCGTCGCTGAGGTGGCGCCCTTGGCCAAGAGCGCGTCGGCGGCGTTGCAGAGCGTGCCGCCGGAATCGACGATATCGTCGACGAGCAGGCAGTCGCGGCCTTTGACGTCGCCGATGATGTTCATCACCTCCGATTCGCCCGGCCGCTCGCGGCGCTTGTCGACGATGGCCAGCGGCGCGTCGATGCGCTTGGCGATGGCGCGCGCCCGCACCACGCCGCCAACATCGGGCGAGACGACCATGACATTGTCGAGCTCGTAATGCTCCTTGATGTCACGGGTGAAGACCGGCGCGGAGTAGAGATTGTCGGTCGGGATATCGAAGAAGCCCTGGATCTGCCCGGCATGCAGGTCGAGCGTCAGAACGCGGTCGGCGCCGGCCTCGGTGATGAGATTGGCGACGAGCTTGGCGGAGATCGGCGTGCGCGCGGCCGGTTTGCGGTCCTGCCGCGCATAGCCGAAATAGGGGAGCACCGCCGTGATGCGCCGCGCCGAGGCGCGTCGCAGCGCGTCGATGATGATCAACAGCTCCATCAGATTGTCGTTCGCCGGAAAGCTCGTCGACTGGACGGCGAAGACGTCCTCGCCGCGGACGTTCTCCTGGATCTCGACGAAGATCTCCTGGTCGGCGAAGCGCCGCACGGCGCATTTGGCCAGCTCGATATCGAGATAGGAACCGATCTGCTGCGCGAGGCTTCGGTTGGAATTGCCGGCGACGATTTTCATCGGCTCGAAGCCCCTTCACGATCAGGCTGACTTGACCTGGGCAAGCCAGGTTGCGGCGCCGCGCCTACGGGCGGCCGTGGACAGGCTTGGCGTATAGCGAACTCTGTGCGCCGATCAACCTGAAGAAAGCCATGCGGTGAGCTTGTCGAGCGTATGGGCGGAAAGCCCGGCGAGCGCCGCCCTGTCCACCACCTGCCAGGAATCCTCCGCGCGGCGGTCGATCTCCACCTTGCCGGAAATGCGATGCACGCGTTGCAGATCCGGCGACAGGACGTCCCAGACATAGACCAGAAGCGTGCCGTCCCCGTCCTCCACGGCGGAGAGATAGCCTTTCAGCGTGTAGCTCGCGCCACCCTCCTTGAAGGGCGTCAGGCGGATATTGCGGGAAGTGGCGTCGCTGGCGACGACGAGCGCCAATTCGTCGGCCACCTTCTGGGGCGGGCCGCTGAGCGGGGCGAAGGCGATGCGCGTATCGCCCGGGACGACGCTGGCCGGCTCGCCAGGCCCGCCAGAGCTGCCGCCGGTGCCGGATTGCATGGTGGGCGCGCAGGCTGCGAGCGCCAGGGCTAGGAACGCGGCGGCTTTGGAGGGAGGGAAACGCATGGCGGGCTGGGGCTTTGTGGAGAAACGCCTCTTACCGGTAGGGGCCGACGAAATCCACCGTGCCATCCATGCGCTGAGACGGCCCCTGCTGCCCGCTCGGCTCAGACCAGCGTGATGGCGGAAAGCAGCCTGCCGTAATCGGTCTCGCCGCGATGCGTGGCGCGGCGGTAGGAGAAGAACTTCGCCTCCTCGCGATAGGTGCAGATGCCAAGATCGGCGACCGTGCCCGTGCCGGCCGCCACAAGGCGCTGGCGGATGTAAGCGGGAAGGTCGAACATCGCATGGCCCTGGCGCGTCGCAGGCTGGAAGAAGCGTTGATTCTCCGGCGCCTGATCGCAAAACCGCGCCGCGAATTCCGCGCCGACCTCGTAGCTTGCCGCCGAAATCGTCGGGCCGAGGACGGCGATGATCCGCTCGCGCCGTGCCCCCAAAGCCTCCATGGCCGAAAGCGTTGCCTCCAGAACGCCGGTGAGCGCACCCTTCCAGCCGGCATGGGCGGCGCCGATCACTCCGGCTTGCGGATCGGCGAAAAGCACCGGCCCGCAATCGGCCGTGCCGACACCGATGACGATGCCCGGCCGGTCGGTGACGAGGGCGTCGCCGCGCGGGCCTTTGCCTGGCGCCCACACGTCGCGGACGGCAAAGGCGTCGGCGCTGTGCACCTGATGCGGCGTGGCGAGGGCCTCGGCGGCGGCGCCCAGATGCCGGCAGGCGCGGGCGCGGTTCTCCAGCACCGCATCGCGCGCATCGGCTGAGCCGAGCCCGGTGTTGAGGCTGCCGTAGATGCCGCCCGAGACGCCGCCTTCGCGGGTGAAGAAGGCGTGGCGAACGGGGCCGAGATGAAGCGCCTCGGCCTGGAGCGGATCAACGGCCATGAGAGCTTGTAGAGGGCGCAAGATGCATGGCGTCAAGTCCTCCTGGCGCGGCCTGCCGGCTCAGACGTCATCGAAGGGCGGTGGCGCCGCGCCGGGGCGCGTCAAAGCCAGCACCTTGAAGAGCGTGCCCATCTCCTCCGGCGCGGCGAGGCGAACCACGTCGGCGCGCAGGCTCTCCTGATCGGCTTGGTTGCGCCCGGCGCCGAGCTGTCCGGCGCGCTCGGCAAGGCCGAGGCGAAGCAGGAACTCACCCTGGAACATCGGCCCGTGCGCGGCGGCCCCGGCGGCCTCGGCGGCCTCGGCGAGGGCGGCGAAATCGACATGCGCGGTCAGATCCATCTCGCCCGGCGCTTGCAGCGGGTCGGCGAATTGATGCCGACGGACGGCCTGCAGCGTGTCGCCGAAGCCGGGCTCGGCATGGCCGTAATCGACGAAAAGTGCCGCCCCGCCGGCTTCGGCGATGCGCGCTGCGATCTCGCCGGCGATCGCGGCCGCCGCCGGTCGCTCCTCGAAGACGTCGCCATGCGCGGCGCCCTGCGGCGCGCGCTCCGGCCGGCCGGGGCCGAGGCCGAAGGCGAATTCGCCCTTTGCGTTGATGCCGATCACCCGTTCCGCCCAGTCGCCGTCGCAGAAGACGAACTGGCGCATTGGCAGGGCGTCGAAAAACTCGTTCGCCACCAGGAAGGTCGGCCCGCCGGGAACGGTGTCAATGTTCTCGTGCCAGTCCTTCGGTCCGGCGAAATCGGCGAGCGCCGCCCTCTGTGCCTTGCGCAGCGTCTGGCTGCTTTCCACCAGATGCACCGAGATGGCGGCGGCGAAGTGCGGATCGAGCCTCGCCACGCGCAGAATGTCGGCCATCAGCGTGCCGCGGCCCGGGCCGAGCTCCACCAGGTTGACGGCCTCCGCCGCGCCTTCCGCGCGCCACCGTTCGATCAGCCAGGCGCCGATGATCTCGCCGAACATCTGGCTCACCTCCGGGGCGGTGATGAAGTCTCCGCCGGCGCCGATCGGTGCGCCGCTGCGATAATAGCCCGCCGCCTCGTCGGCCAGGCAATGCGCCATCCAGGCGGCGATGCTCATCGGGCCGTTGGCGCCGATGAGTTGTTTCAGCCTGGCCTCCAGGCGGCTCGTCTCTGCCACCGTCACGTCCGCGGCTCCGCTTGTTGGGACCGGCGGGAGAGAGCGTAGAAGACGGCGCCAAGGCCGATGAGAATCATAGGAATGGACAGAATCATACCCATCGTCAGGAAGGAGGCGATGAAGCCGAGCTGCGGGTCTGGCTGGCGGAAGAATTCGACGAATATGCGGAAGGCTCCGTAGAGCGCCAGAAAAGTGCCGCCGGTGAGCCCGGGAAAGCGCAGGCTGCGCAAGGCATGCGTCATCAGCCTTAGGATGAGAAACATGAAAAGCCCCTCCAGCGCCGCCTCGTAGAGCTGGCTCGGATGGCGCGGTAGCTCGCCGCCATGCGGGAACACCATCGCCCAGGGCACGTCGGAGACGCGCCCATAAAGCTCGCCGTTGATGAAGTTGGCGAGACGGCCGAAGAAAAGGCCGAAAGGCACGGCCGCGGCGATGACGTCGAAGAGCGACAGGACGCTGAAGCCGCGCCGCCAGGCGAAGAGGATCATCGCCACGACGATGCCGAGAAGGCCGCCATGGAAGGCCATGCCGCCTTCCCACAGCCGCAGGAACGCCATCGGGTCGCTGAGATAATGGTCCGGCTCGTAGAAGATGGCATAGCCGAGTCGCCCGCCGAGGATGATGCCGAGCGTGCCCCAAAGGATGAAATCGTCGAGGTCGTTTCGCGTCAGCGCCGGCTTTTCGCCCGCCCACAGGCGCCGATTGTCGAGCAGGCGGCGCGCATACCACCAGCCGATCAGGATGCCGACGAAATAGGCGAGCCCATACCAGCGAATCTCCACCGGTCCGACGGCGAGGGCGACCGGATCGATCTGCGGGAAGGGCAGGACGAGTAGATTCATGCAGGATACCGGCCGATCGTTGGGCAAGTGGGGCGCGCGGAGCCTTGCTCTGAAAGAGAAGGTGGGTCAACCGTGTCGCCTTTAAGGCCGCGACGGAGGCTGCGCTTGCGAGCCGGCGGTCGACGCATATATCAGTTGGGCGAGGACGTGGATGCGGAGCGAGTTTGCCCCACGGCCTGGAACGCCAAGCCGGACGGCCTCGCCGATGCTGCCGGTCCTACCGGAAGGAACCACCATGACGCAGACCAACAATCGCCTGATGGACGAGTTTGCCAAGCTGATGACGGATGCTGCGGGCGTCGCGCAGGGCATGCGCCGCGAGGTGGAGACGGCGATGCGCTCGCAGCTTGAGCGCTTCATGTCGGAGCTCGACATGGTGCAGCGCGAAGAGTTCGAGATCGTCCGCGACATGGCGCTGAAGGCGCGCGCCGAGAACGAGGCTCTGGAGCGGCGCGTTGCGGCTCTGGAAGCGCGCGTGTCGGCGGACGAGGATCGGCCCGTCGTTGCCGACTGAAGCCGGCCGCCATCGCTGAACTGGCGCGAAAAGGCGCATCCCGCGGCAGCCTGCGCCTTAGGTTATTGTCGGCCGCGCATGCTGGCGGCGTGCCGAGCGTCCCGCGCCGCCGGGCGAGAGCCGTGGAAAACCCGGCTCGGCCCTTTCTCGGCCTTTTGCCGCGACGCTCCTATTATATATTTGGAATCGAAAGAGATTCGCTTCGTCATTAAATCGACACGCGTGTTCTCAAGGCTAACCTCGTAAAGGAGCTGCCGATTCTTGTAAGTTCTTTATCGCCGCAACCGCCTTGCCACCCCACAAGACGCGAGGGCCCTTCATGAGCCTACTCGACTTTCAGACCGCAGCGGCGGCAGATCTCGTCGATCTGGTAGAACAGATTGCCAGCAGCCATGACTGGAGCTTCGATCGCTCCGGTGAGGACGAGATCACCGTCTCCATCGTCGGTAGCTTCTGCGACTACAATATCTCCATTTCCTGGATGGAGGAGCTGGAAGCCTTGCATCTGGCGGCGGCCTTCGATTTCCGCGTCACGGAGCGGCGCAAGCCGGAGATCATGCGTCTCCTGGCTCTCGTCAACGAGCAGCTCTGGATCGGCCATTTCGACCTTTGGCAGGCCGAAGGGGTGATCATGTATCGCAGCGCCCTGCTCCTCTCGGAGGGAGCGGAGGTCAACACGGCGCAGCTCGAAGGCCTGCTCGTGGCCGCTCTGGAGGCCTGCGAGCGTTACTACCAAGCCTTCCAATTCGTCATCTGGGCCGGCAAGTCGCCGGAGGAAGCGCTCGGCCAGGTCCTGTTTGAGACGCTCGGCGAGGCGTGACGTGAGCCTGGGCGGTCTCGGCCCTCTTCTCCTGGTCGGGGCGGGGCGGATGGGCGGCGCCATGCTGGATGCCTGGCTCGCCGCCGGTCTTGCGGGCGAGAGCGCCGTCATTCTCGATCCCGGTTTGCCGGAGGCGCGCCGCGCCGAGCTGGCCGCGCAGGGCGCGCGCTTCATCGACAAGGCATCCGATTCTCACGGGGTGCCGCGCGTTGCGGTCCTCGCCGTCAAGCCGCAGCAGATGGATATCGTCCTGCCGGAGCTGGCCGCCTTTGCGCCGGCCTGTCTCTTCGTCTCGGTGGCCGCCGGCATCCGGCTGGACCGACTTGAAAATGGCCTCGGCGAGGCGTCCCGCATCGTGCGCGTCATGCCCAACACGCCGAGCCAGGTGGGTGCCGGCATGGCCGTGGCGGTGCCCAATCGGCGCGCCACGGCGGAGGATCGCGATCTCGTCGATCAATTGCTGTTACCCACTGGCGAGATCGCCTGGGCGGAGGATGAGGGGCTGATGGATGCCGTCACCGCGGTTTCTGGCTCCGGCCCGGCCTATGTGTTTCACCTCGTCGAGGCGATGGCCGATGCCGGCGAGGCCGCCGGGCTGCCGGCCGAAATGGCGATGCGCCTCGCCCGCCAGACGGTGATTGGCGGCGGGGCGCTGCTCGCCGGCTCGTCGCTCGCCGCCGGCAAGCTGCGCGAGAACGTCACCTCGCCGGGTGGCACGACCGAGGCGGCTCTCAAGGTCTTGATGGCCGAGGACGGCCTTGGCGATCTCATGCGCCGGGCGGTTGCCGCCGCAAAGCGCCGCTCCGAGGAGCTCGGCTGAGCGCAAGACCGCGCAATGCGGCATTTTCGCACGTCTTGTCGCCGGCTGGCGCTTCCTATCTAAGTTGCGGGAAGGAGCTTCGACATGGCCACAGCCAAGACCCGCGAAAAGATTGTCAACGCCGCTCTGACGCTTGCCGCCGAGCGCGACTGGGAGCGCGTCTCCCTCTCCGACATCGCCGAGCAGGCTGGCGTCACGCTGACCCAGCTGCGCGAGGCCTATGACGGCCGCATCGACATTCTTGCCGATTTCATGCGCCGCACCGATCGCACCGTGCTGTCCGGTATCGATCCGGAGATGGCGGAGGAAAGCCTGCGCGAGCGCCTTTTCGATATCCTCTTCGCGCGCCTGGAGGCACTTGAGCCGCACAAGGGCGCGATCGCCGGTCTCGGCCGCGCGGCGCGCCGCGATCCGCTCTTTGCCGCCGAGCTCAATCGCCTTCTCGTCACCTCCATGGCCTGGATGCTCAACGCCGCCGGCATCAACGCCTCCGGTCCGGCCGGTTTGGTGCGGGCGCAGGGCCTTGCCTTCATCTTCGCGCGGGTGCTGCGTACCTGGCTGAAGGACGACGATCCGGGCCATGCCCGCACTATGGCCGCGCTCGACAAGGAGCTGCGCGCCGGCGAGAGGACGGTGATGCGCATCGACCGGCTGGCGAGCCTTCTGCCGGGCTGGGGACCGAGCCGCCATAGCGGCCGCGGCGGGCGCGGGGCGAACTCTCCGCCTCGGCCCGAAGGCGGGCCGCGCCCGGCCGGGGTTTATGGCCCCAATGACTGAGGGGCCGGCACCGATCATCTCCTTTGACGATTTCCTGAAGGTCGATATCCGCGTCGGCCGCATCGTCGAGGCTGCGCCCTTTCCCGAGGCGCGCAAGCCGGCCCTGCGGCTGGTCATCGATTTCGGCGAGGAGATCGGCCGCAAGAAGTCGTCGGCGCAGATTACCAAGCATTACGAGCCGCAGGCGCTGATCGGCCGGCAGGTCCTTGCCGTCGTGAATTTCCCGCCCCGCCAGATCGGCCCGATGATGTCGGAGGTCCTGACCCTCGGCGTGCCCGACGGCGAAAACGAGGTCGTCATGCTGAAGCCCGATCTCGATGTGCCGCTGGGAGGCCGGCTCTTCTGAGGCCCTGATGCGGCTTACGCCGGGATCGTCACGATGGCCCTGAGGCCGCCGAGCGGGCTGTCGGCCAGCTCGATATCGCCGCCATGGCCGCGGGCGATGTCGCGGGCGATCGCCAGACCGAGCCCCGTGCCGGCGACATCGACGTTGCGCGCATGGTCCAGGCGGAAGAAGGGCCGAAACACGGCCTCCTTGTCCTCGTCGCGGATGCCCGGCCCGTCGTCGTCGATGGTCACCTCCAGGATGCCGTCATAGTGGCGGGCGGAAAGCTCCACATAGTCGGCGTATTTGGCGGCGTTGGTGAGAAGGTTGGACAGGCAGCGGGCAAACGCCATCGGGCGCACGTGGATTTCCGGCTCGCCGAGAAAGCGCACGGCCACCTTGTCGCCGTTGCGGCGCGTCTTGTCGGCGAGCGAATCCAGCAGCTCCGGCAGTTCCACGGCCTCCGTCTCCTCACTGCTGTCGCCGCGGGCGAAGGCGAGATAATCCTCCAGCATGGAGCTCATTTCGGCGATATCGGCCTGCATGGCGCGCGTCTCGTCGCTTTCCGGCAGCAGCGCCAGTTCCAGACGGAAGCGGGTGAGAATGGTCCGAAGGTCGTGGCTGACGCCCGACAGCATGGTCGTGCGCTGCTGGATCTGCCGCTCGATGCGCTCGCGCATGTCCAGGAAGGCCTGGCTCGCCTGGCGCACCTCTCGGGCCCCGCGCGGCTTGAAGTCCTCCACCGGCCGTCCCTTGCCTAGACTGTCGGCGGCATGAGCGAGGGCCACGATGGGGCGGATCTGGTTGCGCAGGAAGAGCAGCGCGATCGCCAGAAGGATGAGGGCGCTGCCCACCATCCAGACGAGGAAGATGTGCGAATTGGAAGCGTAGGCGCGCCGGCGCGGGGCGAAGGCGCGCAAGGTGACCTCGTCCAGTTTGATGCGGATTTCCACGAGATCGGAATTGCCCACCGTATCGATCCAGAACGGGCGGCGGATATAGCCGGTGATCTTCTCCGACAGGGTGCGGTCGAGCAGCGAGAAGAACGGCTTGGGCGCTGGCGGGGGCAGGGGCCCGGCCGGCAGGATGGAGACCGTGAGACCGAAGGTGTCGGCGGCGAGCCGCGTGACGTCGGCGTAATTCTCCTCGTGCGGGTAGCGCTCGATAATGGCGACGAGCGCGGCGATATCAGCCGCCAGCGCCGCCGAGAGCCGCTCCGTCACCAGCGCCCAGTGCCGTTCCATGAAGACATAGGCGACGATCGCCTGCAGGATGACGATGGGGGTGACGACAATGAGGATGGAGCGGGCGTAAAGCCCCTTGGGCAGGCTGCGCATCAGCCGCTCGCTGAGCCCGAAAAACGGGCGGATGCGCTTCAAGCGGCGGCGCGCCCGCCGCACCGCCGGATGCGAGGCATAGGCGCCAAGTCTGGCGGCCCAGTCCCGCACGGGCGCGAAAACGGCGGCCAGCCGGTGATGACGCTTCGGCTCCGCCATGGCGTTGCGGTCAGTCGACCAGAAGTCGATAGCCGATGCCTCTCACCGTCTGCAGATGGATCGGATTGGAAGGGTCGGCTTCGATCTTGCGTCTCAGCCGGTTGACCTGCACATCGACGGTGCGCTCGCCACTGGCATCGGAAGTCGAAAGAAGCTCGTGTCGCGGCACCGTCTCGCCGGGGCGTTGGGCGAAGGCAAGGAGCATCTCGCGCTCGCGGTCGGTCAGGCGTACCGGCTCGTTGCCGCGCCGCAGCTCCTTGCGGTGAAAGTGGAAGGTGAACGGGCCGAAGCGGACGAATTCCACCTCGCGCACCGTGGCAGAGACGCCGCGCTTCAGGATGTTGCTGATGCGAAGCAGGAGCTCGCGCGGCTCGAACGGCTTGGCGAGATAATCGTCGGCGCCGAGCTCCAGGCCGCGCACGCGGCTTTCCGCTTCCGAACGCGCCGTCAGCATCAGGATGGGCACGTCGTCGCTCTTGCGCAGGCTGGCGACGAGATCCATGCCGTTCTCGCCCGGCATCATCACATCGACGATGAGAAGGTCGAAGGACATGCCCGCCAGATGCCGGCGCGCTTCCTCCGCGGAGGCGGCGACGGTGACCCGGTAGCCGCCGTTCTGCAGAAAGCGCGAAAGCAGCGAGCGGATGCGGCTGTCGTCGTCGATGACCAGGAGGTGGGCGGCATCGTCGGGCAATTCCGTCGGCTCCACCTCAGCGGCAAGGTTCATGGCCTCGGCCTTTCATTCTCGTAGACCCGATCGGCGACGTCCTGGCGCTCGCTCTCGTTGACCATGGCGAGCAGGAAATCGGCCACCTGCCGGTGCGCCTCGGGGCTGAGACCGGCCAATGCTGCGCGGATTCGGCGAGATTGTGGCTCGCGCAGGCGCGCCGCCAGCTCGGCGCCTTTGCAGGTGGCGAACAGCAGCCGCTCGCGCCGATCCATGGCGCCGGGCTTCTGGACGATGAAGCCGCCATCGATGAGCTGCTTCAAGACGCGCCCAAGGCTTTGCTTGGTGATCTTCAGGATGTCGAGGAGATCGGCGACGCGCATGCCCGGATGGCGGTCGACGAAATGCAAGACGCGGTGATGGGCGCGCCCGAAGCCGAAATCGGCCAGAATCTGATCCGGGTCGGAGATGAAGTCGCGATAGGCGAAGAAGAGAAGCTCGATGATATCGTCCCCCGCGCCATGGGACAGGTCGGGCCCGTCGGCGGGCTCTCGCCCTGCGGCAATGCGGCTGCGCGGATGGGAGATTATGTCAGCCATATTGACATATTTTTCGCCGGTAGTTACGCAGGATGCTCAGTTCGGGTATGGTCGATGCACACGGCCAAGAGCTCTTCCGACGAGCTTTCCGTTGCCGCCAGACCTTACAATATGCGCTGCCGAAAGCAATCGGAGCGCGACGGGCAGGAGAATAAGATGGCAGGCGTTCCCTTCGATCAGATGACCGGCAAGATCTGGTTCAACGGCGAGTTCGTCGACTGGGCCGATGCGAAGGTGCACGTACTGACCCATGGCCTGCATTATGGCAGCTCGGTCTTCGAGGGCGAGCGCGCCTATGGCGGCGTCATCTTCAAAAGCCGCGAACATACCGAGCGCCTGCACGAATCCGCCAGGGTGCTGGATTTCAAGCTGCCCTATTCGGTCGACGAGATCGAGGAGGCCAAGCGCCAGGTGCTTCAGATCAACGGCTTCACCGACGCCTATCTCCGCCCGGTCGCCTGGCGCGGCAGCGAGATGATGGGCGTCTCGGCGCAGAAGAACAAGATCAACGTCGCCGTCGCCGCCTGGCAATGGCCCTCCTATTTCGATCCTGAGGAGCGGCTGAAGGGCATTCGCCTCGACATCGCCGCCTACCGCCGGCCGGACCCGGCGACGGCGCCGGTGAAGTCCAAGGCGGCCGGCCTTTACATGATCTGCACCATCTCCAAGCACGCCGCCGAGGCCAAGGGCTATGCCGATGCGATGATGCTGGACTGGCAGGGCCGGGTGGCCGAATGCACGGGCGCCAATATCTTCTTCGTCAAGGACGGCGTCATCCACACGCCGATCGCCGATTGTTTCCTGGACGGCATCACCCGGCGCACGGCGATCGAATTGGCCCGTGCCCGCGGCTGGGAAGTGGTGGAGCGGCGCATCATGCCGGACGAGCTGGAAGGCTTTTCGGAATGCTTCATCACCGGCACGGCGGCCGAGGTGACGCCTGTCTCCGAGATTGGCCCCTATCGTTTCACGCCGGGCGAGATCTGCGAGACGATGTTAAAGGATTACCTCGTTGCCGTCATGCCGGCGAGCGAGGTGCCTGAAAAGCTGGTCGCCGCCGGCTGAGGCGCGGCTTTCGATGAGACAACAGGGAAGGGCGCCGCGGCGCCCTTTTCATTTGCCGTTTGTCGACCTCCACCTCGCCGCCGCCTCGTCGTCCGCTTCCTTTGCCTCCACCCATTCGCCTTTAGATCCGTCGCTGCGCTCTTCCTTCTTCCAGAAGGGCGCGCGGGTCTTCAGGTAGTCCATGAGGAAGGACGCGGCCTCAAAGGCGGCCTTTCGGTGGGTGGCGGCGGCGACGACGAGGACGATGGGCTCGCCCGGCGCAAGCCGGCCGTAGCGATGCACGGCCGTTAGGCCGGCGAGCTGCCAGCGCTCGGCCGCTTGCTCGGCGATGCGGCCGATCTCCGCCTCCGCCATGCCGGGATAATGTTCCAGGTGAAGCGCCTTCAGCGTGCCGCCTTCGTCGCGGCACAGGCCGGTAAAGGCGACGGTGGCGCCGACATCCTTGCGCCCCCCGGTCAGAAAGGCGGTTTCCGATTCGGTATCAAAGGCTTCGCGCTGGATGCGGATTCGGATTGTGCACGACATGAATCGGTTTCTTAGCGCTCCGACGCAGCTGACGCCATGGTAGCGCAAACACCCGGCCGACTCCTATTCGAGAAGTCGGCGGCTCAGCCGCCGGTCATGGGGGGCCGCAGGCGGCTCAGCCGCCGGTCATGGGGGCCGCAAGCGGCTCAGCCGCCGGTCATAGGGGGAAAGAACGCGATTTCCCGCGCCCCTTCGATCGGCGCGTCGTGTTCCACATGCTCCTGATCGCGCGCGGCGCGGATGACTTCCGGCACGGCGAAGGCTGCGGCATAGCCTTCGTCGCGGGCCGACAGCCAGGCGATCAGCTCGCCGACCGTGGCGATCTCGGCCGGCGGCTCGACGGTCTCCTCGGCATGGCCGATGCGCTCGCGCACCCAGGCGAAATAACGAAGGTCGAGGCTCATTCGCGTTGGCTCATTCCTTGACGAGATGCTTCAGCCCGGCGCGGAAATAATCGTAGCCGGTATAGAGGGTGACGAGCGCGGCGACCCAGAAGAAGGCAAGCCCGGTATTGATGATGAAGCCGCTCTTGGCGCCCTGCAGCGCGGGCGCGATGAGCAGCGCGGCGATGGCGACGAGCTGCAGCGTCGTCTTCCACTTGGCGAGCTTGGTGACCGGCACGCTGACGCGCAGCTCCGCCAGAAACTCGCGCAGGCCGGAGACCAGGATCTCGCGCATCAGGATGATGATGCCGGCCCAGATAGACCATCCGGCGAGCATGCCGTCGGCGACGAGGACGAGGATGGAAACGGCCACCAGGAGCTTGTCGGCGATGGGATCGAGCATGCGCCCGAGTGCCGATTGCTGCTCCCAGATGCGGGCGAGATAGCCGTCGAAATAATCGGTCACGGAAGCGACGACGAAGATGACGAAGGCGATCCACGGGCCCGCATCGCCTGGGATGAAGAAGGTCGCGCCGACGAGCGGCGCCGCCGCGATCCGCCCGTAGGTCAGGATATTCGGTATCGTCAGCGCCTGAATCTGAGGGCTCCGCGCCGCCTCGTGCGCTTCCATGCTCATGGCCTCAGCTTGTTCTCTCCTGGGCAAGATAAGTCAACTGCGTCGCTATCAAAGCCCTGTGACGCTTCGGTGGTTGGCGGTGCGGCGCCGCGCCTTGGCGACGAGCGACGTATCGTCTCATCCGGATTGCTCGTGGAAATGGTCGTAGATCGCCTCCGCCATCTGCTCGGAGATGCCGTCGACCTCCATCAGATCCTCCATGCCGGCACGGCTGACGGCTTTTGCCGTGCCGAAATGGCGTAGGAGGGCACGCTTGCGCGTCGGGCCGATGCCGGCGATCTCGTCGAGCGGATTGGCGGCCATCGCCTTCTTGCGCCGCGCCCGATGCGAGCCGATGGCGAAACGATGCGCCTCGTCGCGCAGCCGCTCCACGAAATACAGCACCGGATCGCGGCGCGGCAGCATGAAGGGCTGTCGGCCGTGAATGTGGAAGGTCTCGCGACCGGCGTCGCGGTCGCGGCCCTTGGCGATGGAGACGAGCGGCAGGCCCTTAATGCCGAGCTCTTCCAGAACCGCCTTGGCGGCGGAGAGCTGGCCCTTGCCGCCGTCGATGAGGACGAGGTCCGGCCAGGCGGGCAGGGCGTCTCCGTTGCCCTCAAGGCCTTCCTGAGGGCGCGGTCCCGCTTCCTTCAGAAGGCGCGAGAAACGACGCCTCAAGACCTCGCGCATCATGCCGAAATCGTCGCCGGGCGTCAGCTCCTCCGAGCGGATGTTGAACTTGCGGTAATGCGGCTTGGAGAAGCCTTCGGGGCCCGCCACGATCATCCCGCCGACGGCGTTGGCGCCCATGATGTGGCTGTTGTCGTAAACCTCGATGCGCTCCGGCGTTCGCTCCAGCCCGAAGGTTTCGCCGAGCGCCTTCAGGAGCCGCGCCTGGCTGGAGGTTTCCGCCAGCTTGCGCCCCAGCGCCTCGCGGGCATTGGTGAGGGCGTGCTCCACAAGCTCGCGCTTCTCGCCCCGCCGCGGCAGGTTGACGGCGACCCGCCTTCCGGCCCGCTCCGACAGCGCCTCGGCGAGAAGCTCGCGCTCCTCCAACTCGTGCGAGACGAGGACGAGCTTCGGCACCGGCTTGTCGTCGTAGAACTGGGCGAGGAAGGCCTGGAGGATCGCCGCCGGCTCAAGGCTCTTGTCGGCCTTGGGGAAATAGGCGCGGTTGCCCCAGTTCTGGCCGGTGCGGAAGAAGAAGACTTGCACGCAGGCCATGCCGCCTTCCTGATGGATGGCGAAGACGTCCGCCTCCTCCACCGATTGCGGATTGACGCCCTGATGCGCCTGGATGTGGGAGAGGGCGGCGAGCCGGTCGCGATAAAGCGCGGCGCGCTCGAAATCGAGCCCCGCGGAGGCCTTCTCCATCTCCTCTGCCAGCTCCGCGCGCACCGCCCGGCTCTTGCCGGAGAGAAACGCTTCCGCCTCCTCCACCAGCTTGCCATAGGCTTCAAGGTCGATCTCGCCGGTGCAGGGCGCCGCGCAGCGCTTGATCTGGTAGAGCAGGCAAGGGCGGGTGCGGCTCTCATAGACCGCATCGGTGCACGAGCGGATGAGGAAGGCCTTCTGCAGGGCGTTGATGGTCCGCCCCACCGCGCCGGCCGAGGCGAAGGGGCCGAAATACTCGCCCTTGCGTTTGCGCGCGCCGCGATGCTTGAGGATCATCGGCGCCTCGTGGTCGCGCGTGATCAGGATATACGGGAACGATTTGTCGTCCCGCAGAAGCACGTTGAAGCGCGGGCGCAGGCGCTTGATGAGGTTGGCTTCCAGAAGCAGCGCCTCGGTCTCCGTGCGGGTGCGCACGAAGTCCATCGCCGCCGTCGCGCCGATCATCCGGGCGATGCGGTTGTTCTGCCCGCCGAGCCTGGTATAGGAGACGACACGCTTCTTCAGGCTGCGCGCCTTGCCGACATAGAGCACCTGGCCCTGCGCGTTGATCATCCGGTAGACGCCGGGCGCGTTGGGCAGCGTGCGCGCGGCGGCCGCGATCACCGCCGCGCCGGGCTCGGCGGTGGGCAGTTCCTCGAAGGCGATGCCGGAGACGGGCTCGGCGGCCGGCCGCGCCTCGGCCGCTTCCGCCTCTTTCTGGTCGGGCTCTTGGGGGGTCGCCTGGTCGCGGATGACGTCGTCCATGATCTTGTTGAAGATAGGCGCTCGGCGCGTCCTTCGCACCCTTCTCGGCTTGGCTCAGCTTTGCTTGCCGCCGCCCTCGATATGCCCGCCGAACTCGGCCCTCAGCGCCGATAAGAGCTTTTCGCCGAAAGTGCTGTCGCGCCGCGAGCGGTAGCGGGCGAAGAGCGCCGCGGCGATCGTCGCCGCCGAGACCTCTTCCTCGATGGCCGCTTCCAGCGTCCAGCGCGCCTCGCCGGAATCGGCGACATGGCCGCGAAAGGCTTCCAGCCCGGGATCCTTGGCCAGCGCCAGGGCCGCGAGGTCTAAAAGCCAGGAGCGGACGACGGAGCCGCGCCGCCAGACCTCGGCGATATCGGCGCAATCGAGCTCGTAGCGCGCCGCCTCCGGCCGGCTCGCCGCGTCGGCGTTGCGCAGGATCTCAAAGCCCTCCGCATAGGCCTGCATCAGCCCGTATTCGATGCCGTTGTGGATCATCTTGACGAAATGTCCGGCGCCGGAGGGCCCGCAATGCATGTAGCCGCGCGCCGGACGCGGATCGCGGCCCTCGCGTCCCTCCGATTCCGGCGTCTCGCCGGTGCCGGGCGCCAGCGCCGCGAAGATGGGATCGAGCCGCTCCACCTCCTCCCGCGGCCCGCCGATCATCAGGCAATAGCCTTCGCTCTCGCCCCCGATGCCGCCCGAAACGCCGATATCGAGAAACTGGATGCCCCGCCCGGCGAGCGCCGCCGTGCGGGCGATGTCTTCCTTGTAATAGGAATTGCCGCCGTCGATGACGCAATCGCCCGCTTCCAGAATGTCGGCGAGCGCGGCGATGGTGGCGCTTGTCGGCGCCCCATGCGGCAGCATCACCCAGACGGTGCGCGGCGCTGGCAGGGTGACGACGTCCTCCAGCGCCGAGAGCGGCCGCGCGCCCTCGCGCGCCAGTTCGTCCACCTTGTCGCGGCTGCGATTGAAGACATGCAGGCTGTGGCCCGCCGCCATCAGCCGGCGCGCAAGCCCCGATCCCATCCTGCCGAGGCCGATCATCGCGACGTCCATGCGGCTCTCCTTGTCGAACGGTGAGCTAGCCACGCACCAGATGCTGGCCGCTATCGAGGGCGATGAGCTGGCCGGTGACGGAGCGCGTCTCCCAAAGATAGCGGATCGTGCGGCCGAAATCGGCCAGGAAGACCGAACGCTTCAAAAGCGTCGCCTGCACTTCGCGCTCAAAGCCCTCCTCGCCGTCATGCGGATTGGGCAGCGTCGGGCCCGGGCCGATGGCATTGACGCGGATGTTCGGCGCCAGCGCCTGGGCGAGCGTCTGCGTCGCCGTCCACAGGGCTGATTTGGCGAGCGTATAGGAGGCCATGTCGCCGGTTGGGCGCAGGACGCGCTGGTCGATCATGTTGACGATGAGCCCTTCGTCATCCTCGCCGCGCTCGGCGGCGAAAGCGCGCGCCAGAAAAAGGGGCGCGCGCAGATTGACGGCGAATTGCCGATCCCAGACCTCCGCTTCCAGCGTCGAGGGCGTGTCGGGAAGGAAGAGCGCGGCGTTGTTGACGAGGAGGCTGACCGGCCCGAGCGCCTGGCGCGCCTGCGGCAGCAGGCTTTCGACCGACGCCATATCGGAAAGGTCGCCTGCGACCACCGCCGCCTCGCCGCCGTTTCTGACAATTTCCCCGGCGAGTTCCTCCGCCTCATCGCGCGAGGCG
The DNA here is from genome assembly GCF_000688515.1 of Afifella pfennigii DSM 17143. Lineage (GTDB taxonomy): Bacteria > Pseudomonadota > Alphaproteobacteria > Rhizobiales > Afifellaceae > Afifella > Afifella pfennigii. Next base: position 56,244 of record NZ_JHZK01000017.1, read on the forward strand.
CGGCAATGGATGGCGACACGCCAGCCATGCGCGGCGAGGTCCTGGCAGATGGCGCGGCCGATCCGTTTCGCCCCGCCCGTCACCAGCGCCACGGGCGCGTCTTTTTCCGTCATCACCACGTCTCAAGCCCAGGGCATGGCGATGGCGCCCCAGATGAGCCCGCCATAGAGGAGGACCATGAAGACGCCCGCCAGCCTTCCGATCGGCAGGCGCAGGCCGAGAAAGGGGATGAGCACCAGTGAGGCGGCAAGCATTGCCCACACCTCGTAATGCATGAAGTCCGACGGCACGGAGAGCGGCACGATCGTCGCCGTGACGCCCAGAATGAAGAGGATGTTGAAGATGTTGGAGCCGATGGCGTTGCCGAGCGTCATGTCGCTGTGGCCGCGCCAGGCGGACATCAGCCCGGCGGCGAGCTCCGGCAGGGAGGTGCCGACCGCGACGATGGTGATGCCGATGATCGTCTCCGAAAGGCCGAGCTGCTGGGCGAGGGCGATGGCGCTGTCCACGACGAGGTCGGCGGCGAAGGGCAGGGCGATAAGCCCGCCGATGGCGAAGACCACCGCGACCGGGACCGACAGGCTGACATCGGGAATATCGAGCAGGTCGCGGCCGCGCCGTGCCTTCTGCGCCGCCGCGAACTGCATCAGGAAGAAGAGCATGAACAAGAAAAGCAGCAAGAGGCCGTCGAAATGACTGAGCGAGCCGTCCCAGCACATGGCGATCAAAAGGCAGGTGACGGCCAGCATCAGCGCGAAGTTACGCTTCAGGCCCGTCGCGTCCACCATCGTGGTGCGGATGAGCGAGGGCAGGCCGAGGACGAGCAGGATGTTGGCGATGTTGGAGCCGACGACGTTGCCGATGGCGATGCCGCTGGAGCCGGCGAAGCCCGCCTGCAGGGAGACGACGAGCTCCGGCGCGGAGGTGCCGAAGGCGACGACGGTGAGGCCGATGACCAGGGGTGGAACGTGTAGACGCTCCGCCAGCGCCACGCAGCCGCGCACCAGAATGTCGGCGGCGACCATCAATAGCACGAGACCGGAGACGAGAACGAAGAGACTTAGCATCGGCGAGGGTAACCGGTTAGCGGCGGCACGTCGTGGATATAGGCTGCGCGCGCCCCGTCAACAGCCCCGGCCTCATCGATCTTCGACCGTTTGAGCCGGCTTGCCGAGCCGTGCCTGCATCATCGTCCCGATCCGCTGGCGTTTGGCGCGCGCGACTTCATGGGCGTAGCGCAGTCCGACCAGCCCGCCGGTCCAGTGGCGGCGGCCGATGAAGAATTTGGCGAATTGCAGCGGATATTCCACGCCGAGCCTGAGGCGCAGAAGGAGGGGCGAGCGCCGCCCGGCCTTTTCGACCGTCTGGAGCTGCGAATAGCCGGCGAGTTTGCGGCCGATATGGTCGAAGGAGCGGAAGGAAAAATGCCAGACGGCCCCCTCGAGCAGGGCGCTCGGTGCCCCGCCATCGACAACGCGGTCATCGGTCAGGCTGGAGGAATAGCGTCCGACGCGCTTGTCGTAGAGGCGTACCGGTGTGACGAAATCGGCCCAGAATCGCGGCTGGCTCTGGCCTGGATAGACCGTGACGATGTTCAGCCGATAGAAGCTGAGCGGTGGCTCGCCCTCCTCGAAGAGGGCGCTGATGGCGCCGACGAGCTCAGGTTGCGGCACTTCGTCGGCATCGAGGTTGAGCACCCAATCGTGCCGGCAGGCTTCCTCGGCGAATCGCTTCTGCGGTCCGAAGCCGATCCAATCATGATGCACCAGGCGCGCCCCGAGCCGCTCCGCCAGCGCCTGTGTGCCGTCGGTGGAGCCGGAATCGACGACGACGATATCGTCGGACAGCCCTCGCACCGCCGCCAGGGTCGCGCCGATGCGGTCGGCCTCGTTGCGGGTGATGATGAAGATGGAGATCGGTACGGTCACGGTCGGGACATATAGCCGGTCGAATGGCGTGTGAGAAATCGCACAGCCGGGGCGCAGACAGGCGCTTAACAGCTGGTGGGAGAAGAGGTTGTGTCGTCTACGCCACGTTAACGCTTCATCACGGAATCGTCTCGTTTTCACCCTTTTTTCTGCGACGCGCGATCACAATCTCTGAATAGGAAATTCTGGAACCAAGGCGCGCCTTGCGCGTTTAGGCATTCGGAGAAGTGGAGGTATCTGTGCAAAAACCCCTGGTTCTTGCCGCTGCGTTGAGTTTCCTCGCCGGCCCTGCGTTGGCCGCCGATCTGGCGACCCCTGAGCCGGTTCCGGCACCGGTCGTCACGACCGCCGGTCCCATCACCGATTGGTCCGGTTTCTATCTCGGCGCCATGCTCGGCTATTCGACTGGTGAAAGCGAGGTTCCCGGTCCCGATCCCGATGTGGATGGCGTGGATGGCGGCATCTATGTTGGCGTGCAGCGCCAATTCAACAATTTCGTCGTTGGCCTGGAAGGCGATGCGCTCCTTTCCGGTGTCAGCGGCTCTACGGCCGGCCTGTCGGTCGATCAGAACTGGGCCGGCTCCGTGCGCGCCCGTGCCGGTATCGCGCTCGATACCTTCCTGCTCTACACCACCGGTGGTGTGGCGCTGAGCGAGGTGGAAGCGAGCGCCGGCGGCGTCAGCGATAGCAATACCCATTGGGGTTGGACCGCCGGTCTTGGCGCCGAGGCGCTGGTGACCGAGAACATCACGGCGGGCGTGGAATATCGCTACACCGATTACGAGGATAAGACCTTCAGCCTTGCTGCGCCGACCGGGGCTGACCTCGATTCGCATTCGATCCGCGCGCGCGTCGGCTACAAGTTCTGACCCAATCGCGCTATCGCAAGCGTCGAAGCCCGGCCTCTGGCCGGGCTTTTTCGTTGCGGCTTTTGTCTGTTTCGCCGCGCCTCCGCCGGTGCGTCCGCCTGGCCTGGCAGAGACCGGCTGACAACACGCCCTAATCTGCGTAGCGGAAGATCACCGGCCAGTCCTGCGGCTGGCGGCCCTCGCATGCCTCCTCCGCGGCGTAGCGATCGAGCCGGTAGTGATAGTCGATGAAGGTGAAGTCGGCCTGCGTGCCGCAATCGCCCAGCCCGCGCCCCTTGGCGAAGGCGGAAAGCCGCGGCCCCTCAAGGCTGATATTGAAGAGCAGGTCGGTGCCGCTCCAGCCGAACGTCCGCGACCATTCCGGGAAGTAGAGGGTGCGCGCGCCGCCGATCTCGCCGGTCTCGCGCAGATAGAGCCGGTAGCTGACATTGTAGGCGCCGACCGTGCAGGGAATGGCGTAGACGATGGCCGTCTCGCTCACCTGTGCCACTTCGATCGGTATCTCGCGCATCAGCTCGGTGTCGGGCGCCTCGCAATCGCTGCCCGTCATGTGCCGGTGAAGGATCGCCTCCGGCAGCCCGGAGGCTTCGATGGAGGCCTGCTTGATCGTTTCGGCCGCGCCGGCGCCGCTCTCCGGCAGGCCTTGCGGCGCGATGGCGACGCGCTCCCTGCCGACAAGACCCATCCTGTCCTCGATCCACAAGAGCGAAGCCGACAGGCCCGACAGCGAAAACAGCTGACGCCGCGGCTCGCCGGTCACGTCGATATATTCGACGATGAGCTGATCTCCCTGCAGCATGGCCTGAAGCGCCTTCTGGCGCAGCCCGGCATCGCCGGTCACGAAGCTGCGTCCCGCCTCGCCCGTCAGCACCCAGCCGCGATTGGCGGCAAGCACGATTTTCTCGCCGTCGACGAGAAGCGTCAGCGGTCGCTGCGGGTCGGGCAGGGGATCGGAAAAATCGAAGCGGATGAAATAGCCGTCTTCGTCGGCGGCGCGGTCGATGCCGAGCCCGGTCGAAGTTCCCTTCGTCTCGGCGCGGCAGCCATCATCCGCCGCGCAGCGCGCCGACCAGTCCTTGAAGGTCGCCGTTTCCTGCGCCGTAGCGGGGGCGGCCAGAAGCGACAGCGCCAGCAGCGCGCAGCCGCCGGAAAGGCCGCGCGCGCGCCGGTGACTGGCGGGTCTCACGACCCTGGAGCCTCTAGCGCACGGTCCGGCAATCGGCGTCGTAGACGCGCCACGGGTCGAGGCCGAGGACGCAGAAGGTGACGCCATCGCCGATGGAGGCAAGGCCCATGCCCTTCTCGACGATATAATAGACATCGCGCGTGGTTCCGTCCGTCATCACCGCGTCGGCCGTGCAATGCTCGGCGAGAATGCGCGCCGGAGCGGTGCCGCTAACGTAGCTGAGGCGGGGATTGAGGAGCGTGTTGATGACGAAGCCACGCTGCCAGGTGTTCTGCTCCGCCCAGGCGAAACGCTTGGCGATGTAGTTCAGCACCCAGGGCTCCTCGCAGATGCTCGGATCGGCTGGGGCGCTCACCCCGTAGATGCTCGCATCGTAGCTGCGCTGCAGGTCGGCTGCGCTTGCCGGCGCCGTCACCGGCGACAGGCCGATGATGCCGCCGAGAAGGCCGAGAATGAAGCTTGCCCGCATATCCGAAACACCCCGTCTGCCGCGATCGTGAGGAGGAACCATGCGCGCAGGCAACGGCCAAATCAAGCGCCTGGCGCATAACCGCTTCCACCTGTTGCAGACTTGCCAAACTTCTCGCCGGCTGAGACGATCTGCGGCAATCCGTTTGGTCGGGTGAGCGGGATAGAACGTTCATGTGACAGCGGGGCTCGCGTGACATGGAAGGAGGCGGCAGGATGAGTGGCAATGCTGGGCACGAAAGGCGCACAGGGCCGCGATGCATCGCCATCGTCGGCCCTTTCGCGAGCGGCAAGACCAGCCTGTTGGAGGAGATCCTCTTCCGCACCGGCGCCACCGACAAGCCGGGCTCCGTGACGGCGCACAATACGGTCGGCGACGCTTCGCCGGAAGCGCGCGACCATGCCATGAGCGTGGAACTGAATTGCGCCACCACCGAGTTCATGGGCGAGCCCTATTGCTTCCTCGATTGTCCCGGCTCGGTGGAATTCGGCTACGAGGCCGATCCGGTGCTCGCCTGCGTCGATGCGGCGATCGTCGTCGCCGAGCCTGACGAGAAGAAGATCCCGGCCCTGCAGGTGGTGATGAAGCATCTGGAGGAGCGCAATATTCCCCGTCTCCTCTTCTTCAACAAGATCGACAAGGCCTCCGGCAGCGTGCGCGACGCGCTGGAAATGCTGCAGCCGGTCTCCGAGGTGCCGCTGGTCTTGCGGCAGATGCCGATCTGGCAGGACGGCATCGCCGTCGGCTTCGTCGATCTCGCTCTCGACCGTGCCTTCCTTTACCGCGAGCACGCGCCGAGCGAGGTCGTGGACATGGCCGAGATGGACCGGCTGCGCTACGAGGAGGCGCGCTTTTCCATGCTGGAATCGCTCGCCGACCACGACGACGCCCTGATGGAACAGTTGCTGGAGGATATCGAGCCGCCGCGTGACGCGGTCTTTGCCGATCTCGTCACGGAGATGCGCGCCGGCGAGATCGTCCCGGTCTTCCTCGGCTCGGCCGCCAATGGCAACGGCATCATGCGCCTGTTGAAGGCGCTGCGCCACGAGGCGCCCGACATATCCGACACGCAGGCGCGCCTCGGCATCGATGCGGCCTCCGGCACGCTCGCCCAGGTGATGAAGACCGTCCACACCACCCATGGCGGCAAGCTCTCTCTTGCCCGTGTCCTCGCCGGCAAGATGGAGGATGCGACCGAGCTGGAAGGCCCGCATGGTGCGGCCAAGGTCTCCGGCATCTTCAAGCTGATGGGCCAGAAGGCGACCAAGCGCGGCGCGGCGAACGCCGGCGAGACCGTCGCCCTCGGCAAGCTGGAGAGCGCCCAGACGGGCGACACCCTGCTCGTCAAGGGTACCGAAGCGCCAAGGATTGTAACGCCGAAACCGCCGCAGGCGGTGCTGCAGAAGGTGGTTCAGCCGAGCGAGCGCAAGGACGAGGTGAAGCTCTCCGCCGCGCTCACCAAGCTGGTGGAGGAGGATCCCTCGCTTGTCGTCGTGCATCGTCAGGATACCGGCGAGACGCTGGTCGGCGGCCAGGGCGAGATGCATCTGCGCGTGGCCCTGGAGCGCCTTGCCGGCAAGAACGGCCTGGCGATCGAGACCGCCGCGGCCACCGTTCCCTATTGCGAGACCATCCGCGGCTCCGTCACCCAGCGCGGGCGCCACAAGAAGCAGTCGGGCGGCCACGGCCAGTTCGGTGACGTGGTCCTGGAGATTCGCCCGCTCGGCCGCGGAGAGGGCTTCGCCTTCGCCGACACCATCTCCGGCGGCGTGGTGCCGAAGCAGTATTTCTCCGCCGTCGAGGCCGGCGCCAGGGAAGCGCTGCAGAACGGTCCGCTCGGCGGCTTTCCGGTGGTCGATGTCGGCGTCACGCTGACGGACGGCTCGTACCATAGCGTCGATTCCTCCGAGCAGGCCTTCAAGATGGCGGCGATCCTGGCGATGCGTGAGGGCCTGCCGCAATGCGATCCGGTCCTCCTGGAGCCGGTAATGAAGGTGGAGATCGCCGTGCCGAGCGAGGCCACGCCCAAGGCCAACGCCATCGTCTCCGGCCGTCGCGGCCAGCTCATGGGCTTCGATGCGCGCCCCGGCTGGGAGGGCTGGGACGTGGTGGAGGCGATGCTGCCGGAGGCGGAGATCGCCGACCTCATCATCGAGCTGCGCTCAGCCACCCAGGGTGTCGGCTCCTTCACCTTCACCTTCGACCATCTGGCCGAGGTGCATGGAAGGCTGGCCGAAGACATCCTGAAAGGCGCCCGGCAGGAAGCGGCCTGAAGAGCGGCCGCCGCGCGGGGGTGGGGCGGACTTCCTTCCTCTTTGCGAGCGGGGAGGGAAGGCCGCCCCGCGGCTAGCGGCGAAAAACTCTTAGAATTGCCAGCGCCTGGCGTTGGCGATGAGGAAGTCGCGGAACACCGTCACCCGGGCGGAATTGCGCAACTCCTCCGGGTAGACGAAATAGGTGTCGAAGGCCGGCACCTCGGCTTCCGGCAGGACGGTGACCAGGCCGAGCGCGGGATTGACCAGATAGTCCGGCAGCATGGCGATGCCGACGCCGCGCTCCACCGCCTTGCGGATGGCCACGACGTTGTTGACGGTCAGGATCGGCGTGCGCGCCGTCTCGCCGGGCTCGCGTCCGCTGGTCACCAGGAGGTTCATGTCCCGCAGATAGCCGGGGGCGTTGTCGCCGTAGATGATGATTCGGTGGTTATCGAGATCGCTGGTGCTTTTCGGCTGGCCGAAGCGCTTCAGATATTCCGGTGCGGCGTAGACGTGGAAATGCACGGTGAACAGCTTGCGCTGGATGAGATCCGGCTGCGTCGGCGCCCGCAGGCGGATCGCCACATCGGCCTCGCGCATGGCGAGGTCGAGCTCGTCGTCGTCGAGCACCACCTGCAGATTGATCTGCGGATAAAGGTCGATGAATTCGTGCACGCGCGTGGCGAGCCAGGTGGAGCCGAGCCCGACCGTGGTCGTGACCCGCAACGGACCGCTGGGCTGACCCTTGGAATCGGCCAGCTCGGTGCGGGTATGCTCAAGCTTCAGGAACACCTCGCGGGCGGTGCGCATCAACAGCTCGCCCTGCTCGGTGAGAATGAGGCCGCGCGCATGGCGGTGGAAGAGCGGCACGCCGAGTTCCGCCTCCAAGGCGCTGACCTGACGGCTCACGGCCGACTGGCTCATATTCAGCACATCACCTGCATGCGTGAACGAGCCGGCATCGGCCGCCGCGTGAAAGATCCGCAGCTTATCCCAATCCATTCTTGTCCCCTTCAGGATCGGCACGATCCGGAAGCCCACCCAATCAGTCTAGACCGATTCTGAAAAATGCAGCGCTCGCCTTATTCCGCTGCTTGTCTTGTCGCTTCAATCCCGAACAGGAACTTTTCCGCTTCCAGCGCTGCCATGCAGCCCTGGCCGGCGGCCGTCACGGCCTGGCGATAGATGTCGTCGGTCACGTCTCCGGCGGCGAAGACGCCGGGAATGTCGGTCGCCGTGCAGTCGGGCGCGGTCCACAGATAGCCGTTCGGCTTCATCTTCAATTGATCCTTGAAGAGCTCCACGGCGGGTGCGTGGCCGATGGCCACGAAGATGCCGTCCACGGCGATCTCGCTCGTCTCGCCGGTCTTGACGTTCTTGATCCGCGCGCCGGTGACGGCCGGCGGAAACCCGCCTTGGCCGAGAACCTCGTCCAGGACGCTGTCCCAGAGGATGGTCACGTTCGGTGCGGCGAAGAGGCGCTCCTGCAGGATGCGTTCGGAACGCAGCTCGTCGCGGCGATGGACGAGCGTGACCTTGCGGGCGAGATGCGACAGATACAGCGCTTCTTCCACGGCCGTGTTGCCGCCGCCGATGACGAGAACGTCCTTGCCCTTGTAGAAGAAGCCGTCGCAGGTGGCGCAGGCGGAGACACCGAAGCCCTTGAAGCGCTCTTCGGAGGGCAGACCCAGCCAGCGCGCCTTGGCTCCGGTGGCGATCACCACCGCATCGGCCGTCCAGCTATCGCCGCCGTCGAGCTTCAGCCGGAAGGGGCGCACTTTCAGGTCGGCCTCCACCACGGTGTCGTTGACGATCTTCGTGCCGACATTCTCTGCCTGGCCGCGCATCTGCTCCATCAGCCAAGGCCCCTGGATCGCCTCGGCGAAGCCCGGATAGTTCTCCACGTCGGTGGTGATGGTCAGCTGGCCGCCCGGCTCCAGGCCGGCGATCAGCACCGGCTCCAGCATGGCGCGCGCCGCGTAGATGGCGGCGGTATAGCCGGCCGGGCCCGAGCCGATGATAACGAGCCGTGCGTGCTTGGCCTCTGACATTCTAGCCCCTTTGCATAACCAGCCTTTGAGATAGGCGGCTAGGCATGGAAGGGCAAGCAAACCGCCGGATCGATCACCATCTTTGGCCGCCCCAAACCTGCATGGAAGCTGCGTCGGCGTGTCGCAGATGCTACACTAGCGTGGCGATAAGCTGCGTTTTGCTGCCTGTCGATTGCGCCCATGCAGGCCTCGTGCGAAGAAGGGCGCCCGCTCAACCGAGCGGTGTTCTTGTGCGAGTTGAACAGGCCTGTTGGAACGGAAGATGGGCCATGCTTGATGCCAAGGAAGCTACGAAACGCTCCGTCCGTGCCGCGGTGGATTCTGCCGAGTTGCGCGCCGAGCCTTACCCGCATGCGCTCCTTCAGTCGGTGCTGCCGGAGGCGGTCTATCGGGAACTGAAGGCGCTTGATCTGCCGGTGGTGGAGATTGGCGGCCTCTCCGGCACCCGCGAAGCGCATAACAGCGAGCGCAGCTACTTGGCCGGCGAGAACCTTGAAAGCAGCCCTGGCTGCCGCGCCGTTGCCGAGGCTTTCCAGGATCCTGAGATCGTCGGCTTCTTGCAGAACCGTTTCGGCGCCGATCTCGCCGGCACCTATCTCAGGATGGAATACGCGCAGGACGTCGACGGCTTCTGGCTGGTGCCGCATACCGATATCGGCGTGAAGCGCTTCACCCTGCTTATCTATCTGTCGGACGATCCGAGCCACGCCGATCTCGGCACCGATATCTATGTCGACAAGGAGACGCATATCGGCCGCTCGCCCTTCCGGCCCAACGCGGCCCTTCTCTTCGTGCCTTCCGATCGTACCTGGCACGGCTTCGAGAAGCGGCCGATCAATGGCGTGCGCCGCTCGCTCATCGTCAACTACGTCACCGACGAATGGCGAGCCCGCGAGCAGCTCGCCTTTCCGCGGCAGCCTGTCTTGCAGGGGGAGGCGGGTTAGCCCGTTTCTCCGTTCGCCATAGCGCCGAGCAGCCGCTCGCGCACGATCGCCGCGACTTCGGGCGTGGCGTCCACCGCCTCGCCCCCCTTGAAGAAGAGGTCGAGTCCTTCCGGTCCGGTGACGGCGACGAGGCCGCGCTGGCCGAGATTGGCGATGAAGGCGTCGTGACGCTTCGACTTGCCGTTCAGTGGCAGGAGGTTGACCGGTCGTCCGGTCGCCAGAGCTTCCGACACCATCGATACCGAATCGGCCGTCACCACCAGGCGGTCTGCAAGGGCGAGCATGCCGAAATAAGGATTGTCGCCCCTCCCGTCCCACTGCCAGTACCAGTCTTTCTCGCCGAAAGCGGCGCGCAGCGAATCCGCCACCCGCTCCTCGGTCCGCCGTGAGGGCGTGACGAGGATGCGCGCTCCGGTCTTCTCGTGCACCCCGGCGACCATCGCTTTCAGCCGATTGAGGAAGGCCTCGCTCATCCAGTAATGCCGGGTGGGGCCGCCGAGAACGAAGCCGACGACGCTTTCCGCACCGCCGCGCAGCGTCTCCCGCCAGGTTTCGGCGGCGCTGGCGAGTTTCTCCGGCGTCACCCGGTGAAGTGCCGTGTCGACGGTGACGACGTTGTCGCCTTCGAGCCCGTCATGGCGCATGGAGACGACGAGATCGAAATGCCGCAGGGGCGTTTGCGGGTTCTGGATGTGCACCGTCCGGGTGGCGCCGTCGGAAGCCCGCCGGATGGCGATGGAAACCGCCGTGGAGCGCCGGCCGCACGAGATCAACAGGTCCGGCCAGGGGGGCGCGAGCGAATCGCCCGCCGGATCGAGCCCCGACAGCGGGGCGGGGCACAGATGGCCCGGCAGCATCGACCACGGACGCCTGAGGCCGACCCGCTTCTCCTGAAAATCCAGGCCGAGCCGCTCCGCCAGCCCGACCGCCTGGCTGCGCATGCCCGCTTCGCCGGTCGTCAAGACCCAGCAGCTGGGGTGGAATGAAGGGGCATCGTGCATCGGTGGGAACGAATAGCGGCCTTTGCAGGGCTTCGTCCCGGTAGCATGTCGTGCCAGGCGCGCAAAGTGCTTCGGCGGCGACCTTCGGCCGCTCGGAGCCGGGGCCTTGCCGGCAGGCTGTGCCGAAGCGATGGGCAGGCCTGCCTATGAGGAGGGCAACTGCATACCTGACATGCAGAGTCGTCGATTGCTCCGCCGAGCCGGCATGGCGATATAGGTCTCGCTGACGAGCTCTTGGGTCGCTTTCCCGGTGACCTTAGAGAGACAGCTGTTCCCCTCTTGGACGGCCGGTCTTCGACCGGCTCCAACTCTCCCAACGAGTCCTGGATAACCTCCGGGAATCGTTTTTTTTACGCCCGCTCCTGCCCTGTGCGGCCATGTGGTTTCTCGCGTGACAATGCGCGCCGGTACGGGGTAGAAACACAATGCTATCCCGGCTTACTGGGAGGCGGAAAACGATGCTTAAGAACATGCCTGTCGATCTCAATCTCGATCCTGCGACCTTGCGGCTCTTCGCCGAGAAAGCGCGTACCATCAGCGCCGACCTGCCTGGCGACTACGAGGATGGCAACGAGCATGACGTTGAGCTCGACGCCGAGGGCATGCACGACTCGCATCATCACGACGCCCTTGCCGAGGAAGAGACCGAGGACCAGACCGAGGAAGAGCTGCGCGAGCTGATCGACGATCTCAATGTCGACGAGGCGGCCGATCTGGTGGCTATCGTCTGGATCGGTCGCGGCGATTACGGCGCCGAGGATTGGGATGAGGCGCGCTCGGAGGCCCGCTCCCGCGCCGCCGGCAAGACCTCTGCCTATCTCCTGGGCATGCCGCTTCTCGCCGACCATATCGAAGCCGGCCTCGATACGCTCGATCTCTGATCGCGGGCTTGGCGCCAGCACCGAGCATCCATTCGCGCTTCAAAACGCCGGGCGGCTCTTTCCCGTTTACCTCGTCCGGCCCATATTGCCGCCATGGCATCCAGCAAGCGAAAATCGTCCTCCCAGCGTCGTGGGTCGGAGGGGGCGGCCGCGTCCCATCAGGATGAGGCACCCGGCTTCGGCGAGGCGCCGCAGCCCGAACTGAAAGGCGTGCCCGTGGGCGATGCCTTCTCCGGCTCCGTCTCCGCCTGGGCAAAGGCGCTAGGCCGCGAGGCGGAGGCGCAAGACCGGCAAGAGGAGAACCGATCGCGCATCAGCGGCCGCAAGGCGGGCGAGCGCGGCGGCCTTGCCTATGATCGCTCGCTGCCGGCGCCAGAGAAGTCGCGGCTCGGCCCCGGCAAGAATTCCGGCTGGGAGACCGACCAGTCGGTGCCGCTCCGCTGGGACCGGGAAGAAGAGGCACGCCCGGCGCCGAAGAGCGGCGAGAGCCAGGACGCCTCGGCCCGCGCGCCCAGGAAGGGCGCCAAATCCGACAAATCCAGCAAGGCCGACAAGGCCGAAAAGCCGTCGAAGACGGCCTCCCTGAAGCCGGCCTCCCTGAAGACGGCCCCCCTGAAGACAGCAAGGGGCACCTCCATGGGCGGCAAGGGCACGGCCAAGGAGCGCGCCGGCGCCGGCCTCAATCCGGTGGCCGGGCTCAATGTCTCCTTGGAGGAGGCGGCGAGCCTGCCCGGCTCCGGCGTCACGGCCACGGTGGAGGCGCTCTCGGCGCTGATCGAGAAGGGCAGGCCGGAATTCCGCGACGGCACCTGGGTGCCGCATCGCCCGCCGCGACCAGAGAAATCGGAAGGCGGCGTTGCCTTGACGATCGTCTCCGACTTCGAGGCCAAAGGCGATCAGCCGCAGGCGATCGAGGAGCTGGTCGCCGGCATCAGCGAGGCCGGCGAGGCGACGCAGGTGCTTCTCGGCGTCACCGGCTCCGGCAAGACCTTCACCATGGCCAAGGTGATCGAGGCGACGCAGCGCCCGGCGCTCATCCTCGCCCCCAACAAGACGCTGGCCGCCCAGCTCTACGGCGAGTTCAAATCCTTCTTCCCCGACAACGCGGTGGAGTATTTCGTCTCCTATTACGACTATTACCAGCCGGAGGCCTACGTCCCGCGCACCGACACCTATATCGAGAAGGAATCCTCCATCAACGAGCAGATCGACCGCATGCGCCATGCGGCGACCCGCGCGCTCCTGGAGCGCGACGATGTCGTCATCGTCGCCTCCGTCTCCTGCATCTACGGTATCGGCTCGGTGGAGACCTATACGGCGATGACCTTCGCCATGGAGGTGGGCGAGCGCCTCGACCAGCGCCAGCTCCTCGCCGACCTCGTCGCTCTGCAATACAAACGCTCCGACGCCAATTTCGTCCGCGGCACCTTCCGCGTGCGCGGCGACACGGTGGAGATCTTCCCCGCCCATTTGGAGGACAGGGGCTGGCGCGTCTCGCTCTTCGGCGACGAAGTTGAATCGATTTCTGAATTCGACCCGCTGACGGGCAAGAAAACGGGTGAGCTGCGCGCCGTAAAGGTCTACGCCAACTCGCATTATGTGACTCCTAAACCGACTCTTCAGCAGGCCGTGAAGGGCATCCGCGCCGAGCTGAGATGGCGCCTGGAGGAGTTGGAAAAGGCCGGCCGGCTGCTGGAGGCGCAGCGCCTGGAGCAGCGCACCCGCTTCGATCTGGAGATGATCGAGGCGACCGGCTCCTGCGCCGGCATCGAGAACTATTCGCGCTATCTGACCGGCCGCAAGCCGGGCGAGCCGCCGCCGACGCTCTTTGAGTATCTGCCCGACAACGCCCTCGTCTTCGTCGACGAAAGCCATGTCACGGTCCCGCAGATCGGCGCCATGTATCGTGGCGACTTCCGCCGCAAGGCGACGCTCGCCGAATACGGCTTCCGCCTGCCGTCCTGCATGGACAACCGGCCGTTGCGCTTTGAGGAATGGGACGCCATGCGCCCGCCGACGGTCTGCGTCTCCGCCACCCCCGGCGGCTGGGAGCTGAACGAGACCGGCGGCGTCTTCACCGAGCAGGTCATCCGTCCGACCGGCCTCATCGATCCGCCGGTGGAGATCCGCCCGGCCTCCAGCCAGGTCGACGACCTTCTCGGCGAGGTGAAGGAGGTGGCCGCCCGCGGCTATCGCTCGCTGGTGACGGTGCTGACCAAGCGCATGGCGGAGGACCTCACCGAATATCTGCACGAGCACGGTGTCAGGGTGCGCTACATGCATTCCGACATCGACACGCTGGAGCGCATCGAGATCATCCGCGATTTGCGGCTCGGCGCCTTCGACGTCCTCGTCGGCATCAATCTTCTGCGCGAGGGGCTGGACATTCCCGAATGCGCCCTCGTCGCCATCCTCGATGCCGACAAGGAGGGCTTTCTGCGCTCCGAGACCTCGCTCGTCCAGACCATCGGCCGCGCCGCCCGCAACGTCGACGGCAAGGTGGTGCTCTACGCCGACGGGATGACCGGTTCCATGCAGCGCGCCATCGCCGAGACCGACAGGCGCCGGGAGAAGCAGCTCGCCTACAACGAAGAGCACGGCATCACCCCGGAGACGGTGAAGGCGAAAATCGCCGACATCCTCGACAGCGTTTACGAGCGCGACCATGTGCGGGTCGGCATCGGCGAGGGCAGGGGCGGTGGCTTCGCCGAGGACGAGGGGGCGCTGGTCGGTCACAACCTCCGCGCCCATATCGACGCCCTGTCGAAGCGCATGCTTCAGGCCGCCGCCGATCTGGAGTTCGAGGAGGCGGCGCGCCTGCGCGACGAGATCAAGCGGTTGGAGGAGACGGAGCTTGCCGTCCTCGACGATCCGCTCGCCCGCAACGCCGGTATCGAGAACACGCGTCAGAGCCGCAAGGACGCGGCGAAAAAGACCAAGGCCGGCGCGGGCGCTGGCGCGGGCGCGGGCGCCTCCTCGCGCGTGCGAAAAAACGCGCTCGACGAGATGACGGTCGGACGCACCGAGACGCCGATGGGCGGCAAGGGGGCGGTGAAGCGGCGCCGATAGGCTCGGAGGGGCCGGCGCCGGCCCCCAAAGAGGCAGGCTCTCGCTTGCCCAGTTGGCGTTCCGGCACCACATACGGGGAGAACCCATGACCATCTCTTTCCCCCGACGCGCCATGCATGCGGCCGGCCTTGTCGGATTGCTGCTTCTGCCGCTTCCCGCCGCCGCGCAGACCTTCGGCAAGCCGACGGGGCCGACCCTGCCGCGCGTCCAGACGCCGAACCTTCCCGAGCCCGACCCCTTCAACAACCGCTACGACAGCACCCGCCAGCAGCGGCTGAAGAACGAGCGGCTCGTCCTGCCGCCCGGCTGCGTCGGCGATCTGACCGCCACCGAGCGCGCCCGCTGCCGCGCCAAGGCGCGCACGCGCACGCAGCAATAGGCCGCCGGGCGCTTTTCGGGTTGCCTTGCGCCCGCGGGCGCTTGAGGCTCGCCGCTCTCTCAGCGAGGAAGCCCCATGCCAGCCGAAAGCCGCGCCGCAAACGCCCCCGAAAAAGCCCCCAAGGACGAAGACGCCGACACCCAGCGGGACCCCGCGGGCTCCATCCGCGTCGGCATCGGCGGCTGGACCTTCGAGCCCTGGCGCGGCACCTTCTATCCCGACAAGCTGCCGAAGACGCGCGAGCTCTCTTATGCCGCCTCGCGCCTCACCGCGATCGAGATCAACGGCACTTTCTACCGGGCGCAGTCTCGCAAGAGCTTCGCCAAATGGCGCGAGGAGACCCCCGAGGGCTTCGTCTTCGCGCTCAAGGGTCACCGCGCCATCGCCATGAAGAGAAAGCTCGCCGAGACCGGCGAGAGCCTTGCCTGGTTCCTCGATAGCGGCCTTGCCGAGCTCGGGCCCAAGCTCGGCCCCATCCTCTGGCAGTTCGCGCCGAGCCGCGCCTTCGACGCGGACGACATCGCCGCCTTCCTGAAGCTCCTGCCGCGCGAGGTGGAAGGCCTGCCGCTGCGCCACGCCCTGGAGGTGCGTCATCAGAGCTTTCTGTGCGAGGCGTTCCTCGATCTGGCGCGCCGGCACGGGGCGGCCGTGGTGCTTGCCGATTCGCCGGACTATCCGGCTCTTGCCGCCGATACCGCCGATTTCGCCTATTGGCGGCTGATGCGCACGCAAGAGGAGGAGGAGAGCGGCTACAAGCCGGCCGATCTCGACGTCTGGGCGGCGCGGGCACGGTGCTGGGCGGCGGGCCGCCCGACGCCGGATATGCCCGGCCTTGTCGAAGCAGCGGGGCCGGCGCGTGCGCAGGATGCGGGGCGCGATGTCTTCGTCTTTTTCATCGCCGGGGCGAAGCTGCGCAATCCCGCCGCGGCGAAGGCGCTGATGGCGCGGTTGCAGGATTGAGGTCTCGCGGGCGATCGGCCGCGCGGCGAGAACGCAGTCGCCAGGTGCCCCGGCCTCCTTTATGGTCCGGCGGCATCATCAGGCGGAGACAAGCATGACCGGTAGCCCGCAAACCTACAAGAAGGCGAAGGACCGGCGGAAGAAGACCCCCGTCAAGCGCGTTCAGCTCTCGGCGGAGGAGCGCAGCGCCTACGAGGACGCCATGCGCGAGCACGACAGGCGCGAGCGCGAGCACGGACAGTTCCTGCCCAACGACCTCAAGCGGCGGCGCTGACGAAGCGGGCGCCTCCCGGATCCTTCCGCGCCGTCTTCTCGGTCGATGCGACCGAGCGTCCCCGCGCCCCCGCGTCGCCCCTCTTAAAGCCGTTTTCCTGTTAGTTCGGCTGCCGTGATGAAACGCGGCGGGAGGCGTCGGTGAAGGCAAGCGCTCCAGGTTTGCAGGTGGGTATCTTCGCCACGCTCATGCTGCTGGCGCCGGCGGCGACGGCGGCGACTTTCTCCGCCCCGCCGCGCCCCGCGCCGGCGGAGCGACCGTTTCTCCTCGCCCATGACTGCCACCGCTCCATCCAGTATGGCGAGATGGAGGAGGGTGGCGAGGCGCTGTGGCATTTCCACGGGCCCGATTGCCAGGCGATCCCAGCGGCCGATCAGGAGCCGCCGCCGACCGCCGGAGGGCCCGGAGAGCCGCCGCCGCCGGCCCCGCCGGGTTTGCGGCCGCAGATGCCCAAGCTCGATGCTGACGAGATCGAGCTGCCTCCGCGCTCTTGACCCGCCGGCTCACTCAGCCGGAGAGCTGTTCCTTGAAGAAGGCGATCGTGCGCTCCCAGGCGAGCTTGGCCGCCTCCGCATCGTAGCGCGCCGCCGAGGTGTCGTTGTGGAAGGCGTGGTTGACGCCGTCGTAGATGTGGATCCGATGCGCCACGCCCTCCGCTTTCAGCGCCTCCTCGTATTCGGCGATGCCGGCATTGATGCGCTCGTCGAGCCCTGCATAGTGGAGCAGCATCACCGCTTCGATTTGGCCGACCTGGGAAGGATCGGGCGTGCGCCCGTAGAAGGCGACGCCGGCGGCAAGATCGTCGCCGGCATGGATGGCCAGCTGGTTGACGAGCGCGCCGCCCCAGCAGAAGCCGACCGCGCCGACCTTCCCGCTCGTATCCTCGCGGCTGATGAGATAGTCCAAGGCGGCGACGGCGTTGGCGAGGGTGGCCGCCTGGTCGAGCGCGCCGATCATCTGCCGCGCTTCGTCCTCGTCCTGCGGCGTGCCGCCGGCGGGAGAGAGAAAGTCCGGGGCGAGCGCTATGAAGCCCTCCACCGCCGCGCGCCGGGCGACGTCCTGAATATGGGCGTTGAGGCCGCGATTTTCGTGGATCACCACGATGGCGGGCAGGGGGCCATCGCTTTCCGCCGGCTTGGCGAGATAACCCGACATCTCCGCGCCGTCTGCGCCCGCAAAGGAGACGCGCTCGGCGCTGAGCCGCGCATCGTCTTCCGCCACCATGGCCGCGCGGGCCTTATCGGCGGCCAGAAGCGGCGCGATCGCTGCGGCCGCCGAGGCGGAGCCCGCGAGCGCCGTCAGCCGCGCCATGAAGGCGCGTCGGTCATAGGTGATATGGGTGTATTCGTCGTAGAGGCGGATCATCTCCTGGGTGATCGGCGGACGCTTCGACATGGCTTCCTCCGGCGCGTTCGGACCTGTCCGGGAGTAAGTAGAAGCCCTCTCCTGGACTGGAAGAGACCTTGACGGGCAGTTGATCGCCGCTTGCCGCTTGCCGCAAGCCGTCCTAGCTCTGGCGCCATGAGCGTCCGCCCGCCCCGCATTCTCGCGCCCAAAGCGCAACCTTCGCCGCTCGACGCCCTTCACCAGGAGATGCTGGCGGAAAAGGCCGGCGCCCTGTCGCGTATGGTCTGGCGCTTCGAGCGCGCCCTGGAGGCCTGGCGGGCGCTGGAGAGGGCCGAGGAGGGCGGGCCGGCGGCCGCCACGGCTCGCGCGCAGGCCTTCGATGCGGCGGCGGAGGCGCTGTGGGCGCTGATGGTGCAGCGCGACGCTCTCGGCCTGCCCGGCACGGAGCGCCTCATGCGCGAATACGACGTGCCGCCGGCGCTGCGCGCCCGCCTCGGCATCGTGCGGGCGGGCAAGGGGGCAAGCTCTCCCGGCGGCGCTGAGCCGTCTTAGCGCACCACCAGGACCGAACAGGGGCTGTGCAGCACCACATTGGCGGCGTTGGAGCCCATGACGTAATCGCCGAGATTGGGATTGTGCGAGGCCATGATCACGAGGTCGATATCCTCCTGGGCGATGGCGGTGCGGATGCCGCGCGCCACCGTGCCGAGCCGGTGCACGGCGCGGCTTTTCACGTCGGGAGGGATGTGTCGGCGCCTGAAAGCCTCCACGGCAGGAATGTGATGCTGCGGAAATTGGGTAAAATCGGCTTCCATTTCCGGGAAGACGCTGAGCACGACCAGCTCGGCCTGGTAATGGCGGGCGAGGTCGACCGCCGTCTCGACCGATTTCTCCCAGCTCGCCACATGGTCGAGATCGATCGGAAGGAGGATGCGGCGGACCATCTCTGTGCCTTGTTGCTGTGGCGTCCCGGCCGCGAATCCTGCTGCGCGGCGTCATTCGGTAAGCTGGCGAAGCATTTGCCGCGACCGGCGTCAAGCCGCGCCGAGCGCGCATCGGCGCCAGGCCGTCGGCGGGGCCATCGTTCAGCCGCCATTCAGCCTCAGATCGCTAAATCGGTTCGCGACAACGCCGAAGCGTTTTCGGCCATAGCCAAGGAAGAATGCCATGTCCCTCCTCTCAGCTGCGCCCAAGGCGATGGCCGCGACGCTCGCTCTCGCCCTCGTCGCGACGTCCCTGCCGAGCACCGCCTCGGCCGATCGCTGGCACAAGCGCGGCTGGGACCGGCCGCATCACGGCGGCTATTATGAGCGCCGTCGCGACGATGCCGGCGCAGCGCTCGCCGCCGGTGTGATCGGGCTTGCCGCCGGAGCCATCATCGGCTCGGCCCTGGCGCCGGCTCCCGTCTATGCGGCACCGCCGCCACCGCGCCCCGTCTACGTGGCGCCGCGCCCCGTCTATGTTGCCCCGCCGCCCGTCTACGAGGCGCCCGCCCCGGTCTACCGTGCGCCCCTGCGTCGCTCCGGCAACCCGCTCGTCGTCTACGAGGATACGGCCGGCCGCGGCTACGCCCCGGAGCCGTGGACGCCGGAATGGTATGTCTACTGCAAGTCCAAGTACCGTTCCTTCGACGAGCGCAGCGGTACCTTCCAGCCCTATGAGGGGCCGCGCCGCCTCTGCCGTTAGGGGCCCGAACGCCGGCCGCAAGCGGCCGCCCTTTCCGGCGGCCGCCGCCCGGCCCGCGCCGCTGATGGCTGGCTGGGCGTCGACATGTCGCCGGCGAAGGCGCCCAATTGCCCTCAAATTCCCGCTTTCTCGCCAAGTCATCGCCTCCTTTGCCGGTAAAGGGCGCCGGGCCGCTTGTGGCAAAGGGGAATTTGGACATGCAGCATCGCGCGAAGCTACTCGCCGCTGCGGCGCTGACGGCGCTCGCGGTCAATCTCATCCAGCCCGGCCTCGCACTGGCCCAGAACGGCCATGCCTCCTGGTATGCCATGACCTCGCGGACCGCTTCGGGCGAGCGCGCCAATCCGAACGCCATGACCGCGGCCCATCGCACCTTGCCTTTCGGGACCAAGGTGAAGGTCACCAATCTGACCAACGGACGCGCCACCATTGTCCGGATCAACGATCGCGGCCCCTTCATCAAAGGCCGCATTATTGACGTCACGCGCGCCGCCGCGCACAAGCTCGGCTTCGTCAGTCGCGGCACGGCGCGGGTTCAACTCGAGGTCGTCAAGTAATCGCCTCTGAAGACCGTTCGGGACGTCTCGCTTCATTCCGCACTTGCAGATTTCGGCCGTTGCCGTCATAAATCGTCTTGAGGGGGTCTGCATGAGGCGTCTCCCCGGTATGGTTGAGGGCCAGCGGACCGATCCCGGCTTTCTATGTATTCCAAAGTAAAGACCGCGCGCTTGCCCGCGTCGGCTGCTTGCTGGCAGCCGACGGTTTTGGTGTTTTAAGGGACCAGATGAAATGATGGAAAATGGCGGTCGCGACGGTCACGACGACGACTTCGGTGAACGTCGGGATAAGGATCGCTCGCGCCGGCCGCGTCGCGGCGGTGCGCGGGAAGTGGGAGGCGAATACGGCGTCGAGCCGAGCCCTCCGGGATA
The DNA here is from genome assembly GCF_000688515.1 of Afifella pfennigii DSM 17143. Classification (GTDB taxonomy): domain Bacteria; phylum Pseudomonadota; class Alphaproteobacteria; order Rhizobiales; family Afifellaceae; genus Afifella; species Afifella pfennigii. The sequence goes on from NZ_JHZK01000017.1 coordinate 76,472, forward strand.
TGGAGATCGGGGCGAAAGCGATTTTCGCCGCGATGAAGGCGGCTACCGCGGCGGCGGCTATGGTGGCGGCGGCTATGGCGGCGGCGGCGGTTATCGTGGCGGTGGCGATCGAGCCGGCGGTGGCTATGGCGGCGGCGGCGGTTATCGCGGCGGTGGCGGCGGTGGCGGCGGTTATCGCGGCGGTGGCGACCGCGAAGGTGGCGGCTACGGCGGCGGCGGTGGTGGCTATCGCGGCGGCGGTGGCGGCGGCTTTCGTGGCGGGGGCGGTGGCGGCGGCGGCCGGCCTTTCCAGGATCGCGCCCCGGCGGAGCTTGGGCCTCGCCAGAACGGCACGCTGAAGTTCTTCAATTCCGATCGCGGCTTCGGCTTCATCTCGCCGGAGGATGGCAGCAAGGACGTCTTCGTCCATATCTCCGCCATCGAGCGTTCCGGACTGCCGCAGCTGGCCGAAGGCACGCGCCTCTCCTTCGAGACGCAGCAGGATCGTCGCGGGCGTGGCCCGCAGGCGGTCAACCTGCAGCTTCTCGACGAAGAGGCTTAGAGCCTCTCCGCCGCTTTCGCTCTGCCTGCGGATGCGTCACGGCCCGCCCTGCGCGGGACCATGGCGCTGGCGAAGCTGGCTATGTGTGAAAGCAGCGTGTGCAGGCAGCGGCGTTGCCGTTGATCACGAGAGACTCTAGCTGCGCCGCTCGGTCTCTGCGGCGCGCTTGAGTGCCTTTGCCGTTTCCGATGCCTGATGCGGCTCCCGCTTTCCGGTAAGCTCTGCGCCCATGCGTGCCTCCGGCACGGCAAGGCGGGTCGCCGCGGTATGGTCGGCCGGCTTGCGACCCTCGCCCTGTCCGCGCTTGCTAGAGCAGCTTCGACTTAATCCGGGTCATACCCGGCGGCCTTGAAATAGTGGCGGCATTCCTCGGCGGTGAAGGCTGGCAGGCAATCGGCAACGACGGACCAGAGTTCGTCGACGGTTCTGGCGGCGGCCTTTCTGAGCAGGGCCTTGAGCTTGGAGAAGACCATCTCGATGGGGTTGAAGTCGGGCGAGTATGGCGGGAGGAACAGAAGCCGCGCACCGGCCTTCTCGATCGCCTCGCGCACGCCGCTGATCTTGTGGACCGGCAGATTGTCCATGACCACGACATCACCGGGGC